>NZ_JANZNR010000010.1 GCF_025153525.1 Psychroserpens sp. SPM9
TTGGGTTTAAGTTCCAGTTGGCTGGTGTGGCCCAATCTATTTCGTCACAGTCGTCGTATTGACCAACATTATTTAAAATCTCACTAACGCTATGTCTTCCAAGTTGTTGCGACATTAGTTTGTCTTGCTCCAACTCTAAACGAGCACGAGGAAGATCTTTAGTAGCACGATCACTATAAAATTTGACTAAATCATCAATTAAGACAGTATAAGAGATTCCTTTATTTGATAATTCTCGAAGCTCTGTTTCGCTAAGTTCAATTTGTAGCTTGTCATCGAGAAACATGGCGCCGCAAGTCATATCGACACCAGTGTGGTCTAAAATTTCGATTACAGAATCATCTATATTATTAATAGTGACTCTTTTGTAAATGTCTTGTGAAAAAGAAGTTTGAACTACTATTAATAGTAGAACAACTAAGCAGGTAATTTTTCTCATTAGTTTGGGATTTAATGAATTATGTCAATTAGTTTAGGCTGCTAATATATTACTTTATTTCAAATTTTATCTATAAAATGCAAAAAAAACCGTTGAAATGCATTTTTTGTGATTTTTAAATCATTACTTAAGAGCTTAAAACACTTTTAATCAGTTGGTTGTGTCAAAACGATGAATTCTTAAGATTTTTTGAAGCTTTGAGTCTCTATTTTGATGAAATTTATTGAATTAGTTTAGATAAAAATGCTAGTATCCGTTCTTAGTTAGAAGCCTGAAGTTTTATCATATGATTACCTTTTTTTTGCTTAAAAATTGATTCAAAAATTCAACTAGTAATTATGCATAAAAAAAAGTCTTACACTTTAGTGTAAGACCTTTAACTGTTGTAGCGAGATCGAGATTTGAACTCGAGACCTCCGGGTTATGAATCCGACGCTCTAACCAACTGAGCTACCTCGCCAAAATTTTATAGTGAAGGCAGCCAAGGCTACCTCGCCATTTATGAGGGTGCAAATATAAAAACAAATTTTATCTGTACAAACATAAAATAAGCAAATTATTTTTTTCAACATTTTAGTTTTAAACTCAACAATTAATGTATATATTGAGCGCTATAAGAAGATTACTATGGAAGATAAAGTTAAAATAGAAATGGAGTTTGTTATTCACGCTTCACCACAACTTTTATATCAATATATATCTACGCCTTCAGGTATGTCTGAATGGTTTGCAGATAACGTTAACTCTAGAGGTGAATTGTTCACTTTTATATGGGATGGTAGTGAAGAAAAAGCGAAGCTACTAAGTAAAAAAAGCGGCGAGCGTGTCAAATTTAGATGGTTAGCCGATGAAGAAGATGGAGAATCTTATTTTTTCGAAATACGAATTCAGGTTGATGAAATCACTAAAGATGTCTCAATAATTGTAACAGATTATGCTGATGATGATGAAGTAGATGAAGCAAAAATGCTTTGGGATAACCAAATATCAAGTTTAAAACAAGTTTTAGGTTCTGCTTAGAAGTTGTAAATCATATTAGTTTTATATTTGTCTCGATTTTTAATCGAGACTTTTTTTATGATCAATTTTAATGGCCAACTTACAGAAGATTCAAAATGTATTACCACCAAAAATAGAGGATATAAATATGGAGATGCGCTTTTTGAAACCTTAAAAGTTGTACATGGTAAAATTTTGTTTTGGGAAGACCATTATTTTAGATTGATGGCGTCTATGCGAATTATGCGTATGGAGATTCCTATGCATTTTACAATGGAATTTTTAGAAGCTGAAATTTTAAAAACGATTAATGTTAACGGACTCGCAACATCTACAGCAAGGGTGAGATTCGATGTCGATAGAGGAGATGGTGGGAAATACCTTCCGAAGGAAAAAATAATTAGTTATAGCATTAAAGCAGAAGCCTTAGAAGGCGACTTTTATGCGGTTTCAACTTACGATTCATATACCGTTGATTTATTTAAAGATTATTTTGTTGCTCCAGGTTTGCTGTCTACATTAAAAACAAATAATAAAGCCATTAATGTTTTGGGCAGTATTTATGCTGAAGAGAATGATTTTGATAACTGTTTGTTGCTCAATACTAATAAAACTGTTGTTGAGGCCTTAAACGGAAACCTGTTTTTAGTGAAGGGTGATACTATAAAAACACCTCCTATTGAAGACGGATGTCTCAACGGAATCATGAGAAAACAAATCATCGATGTGATTTTAAATTCGGGAGATTATGTGTTAGAAACCGCTTCTATTTCACCTTTTGAGCTTCAGAAAGCCGACGAATTATTTATAACTAATGTGATTGTAGGCGTACAGCCTATATTAAAGTACCGCAAAAAAGAATTTACGACTAAAGTTTCCGAAGATATTTTGAAGCGTTTTAATATAAAACTCCGATTGGCTTAATTGTAACTCGGATTTTCAGGAGCGTTAGACCATAACGAATAATCGCCACCAAGTTCCAGCATTTTTTCTTTCCAGAAGGAATCACAGCATTTGTCAATGAGCTCATTCTTGTAAACGTTTTCAGAAACAATCCAGGCATTTGATTCTAACTCATTTTCTAATTGTTTGGCATCCCAGCCAGAGTAGCCTAAGAAAAAACGTATATCGGAAGTCGTAAGTTTTTTATTTTCAAGAAGCTCAAGAACCACCTCAAAGTTACCGCCCCAAAAGACCCCATGTGATATTTCGATGCTATCTGGAATTAAACTCGGAACCTGATGTATAAAATACAAATTATCTTGTTCTACAGGGCCGCCATTAAAGACTTTGAAAGGCGCTTCAGTTTCTGGAATAAGATCGTTAAGTGTGTATTCTAAAGGCTTGTTTAAAATAAACCCAATAGAACCTTGTTCATTATAATCTGCTAATAAAATAACAGATCGATTAAATGAAATATCACCAATAATAGATGGTTCGGCAATTAAAAGATGTCCTTTTTCGGGCTTTGCTATAATCATGTGACTATGAAATATGTAACTAATCTAAAACATATTTTACTAATAACCAATAAATTTGATTAGAATATAAAACAAAAAAGCCCACTTTATAGTGAGCTTTTCGTAATCTATTTAAAGAAATACTAGTTTACAGCATTACTTAAATCAGAACCAGCTTTAAACTTTACTACGTTTTTTGCTTTGATTTGTATTGTTTTACCAGTTTGAGGGTTTCTTCCTTCTCTTGCAGATCTTCTAGAAACTGACCAAGATCCAAATCCTACTAAAGAAACTCTTTTTCCTTTTTGTAAAGATCCTTCGATGTCAATTAATAATGAATCTAATGCTTTCTTAGCAGCTGCTTTTGTAATTCCAGCATTTTCTGCCATTCCATTGATTAAATCTGTTTTGTTCATAAATTTAAATTTTAAATTGTTAAAAAAATAGTTGGGTTAAACGTTATTGTTAAATCCGTCTACAAATTTATACGTAATATCCATCTATGCAAGTAATAGCAAGGGAAATGCAAATTTTTGTTGATAACTTAGAGCATTTGTTAATAAAGGCTTGCATTTCGTCGGATATTTTTTTAATATCAATGTATATAAGGGTTTTAGAGCATTTTAGCGTTTTCCTCAAAATTATAACCGTTAAGAAGCGATTTGATATCCATTTTTCGTTTTCCAGGTAGTTGAATTTCTTCGATAAGGATGTAACCATCTCTTACTGCAACTTTTAGTTCGTTTTTGCTCACAATTAATTCTCCATTTTCAAAGTTATGCGTGTCGCGCTCTTTTCCGATATTGAAAATTTTGACATTTAGTGTTTCATCACCATTTTCAAGTTGACACCATGCCGCAGGAAACGGATTTAAACCTCGTATCATATTATATATGGTGTTTAGGTCTTGATTCCAGTCAATTTTGCAATTATCTCTATTTAGCTTATAAGCTGTTTTTAAGTCTTCAGTTTTAGGTTGTATAGTTGTTTCAACGTCACCTTCCTCAATGTATTTTACAGTTTCCAAAACTAAATCGCTTCCAATGGTCATAAGCTTGTCATGAAGTGAACCTACTGTTTCTTCAGCAGTGATATCTATTTCTTTTTGAAGTATAATGGCTCCAGTATCTATCTTTTCGTCAATAAAGAAAGTCGTGACGCCTGTTTTTGTTTCGCCATTAATAATTGCCCAATGTATTGGAGCTGCACCTCTGTAATTAGGAAGTAGCGAAGCATGTAAATTAAACGTGCCGTATTTAGGCATTCCCCAAACCACTTCAGGTAACATTCTAAAGGCGACAATAATTTGAAGATTGGCATTTAGAGCTTTTAATTCTTTAATAAAGCCTTCATCTTTAAGATTTGTAGGTTGTAAAACGTTTAAACCTTGGGCTACAGCGTATTTTTTTACTGCGGATGTATTCAGCTTTCTGCCACGTCCTGCTGGTTTGTCGGGAGCTGTAATTACGCCAACAATAGTGTAATCTTGTTCTACAAGTGTTTTTAGGGTGGAAACTGCAAAATCTGGAGTTCCCATAAATACAATTCTCAAAGTGTCTCTCTTCATAGATGTTTTAATTTATAGGTATTGGCCGAAGTCATTTCGACAATATGGTGTTCTAGTAATAGCTTTAAAATGTCTAATAACTGGTCTTTCTCGTAAGGTAATTGTTCTACTAATTGGCGAGAACTTAAAGGTTTTTTTTCTAAAGCTAAAATAATCTGTTTCTGAATAGCTTTTGGAGATGGTGGCGCTTCCGTATTTTGTTGGGATATACATACAGAGCAGATGCCACAATTTGTTTCTGAAACTTCTCCAAAATAGTTAAGCAATTGCTGACTCTTACAAACCGAATCATTGGTAATATATTCTAAAACCGAATGCACTTGGGAGCGTTTTAATTCCTGTTGTTTTTCAACAAGATTTGCAATTCTGTTGATGGTTTTATCGTCTTCTCTTGGCTGAAGAAAAATAACTTCAGAATCGGTATTAGAAAATAAAAAATCGACGATACCATCTTTATGTAATTGTTGTAAAATCGCAATGACTTGCTTTTCGCTTACCTGAGCTTTGTCAGATATCAATGCGATGTTAATAGCTAGCTGATGTTCAAAAATGCCGCCGTAAGTCCTTAAAATGGTTTTTACAACAGTATTGTATTGCGAATGGGTTTCTAAATAGGAAAACATCGCAGGATTACTCACGATAAACTGCAATTTGGTTTTGTAGTTAAATTGCTGTGAAAGTTTAATAATACTACTTCTATCTAAAATTTGAAAGGTGTTAAATGTTTTTGAACTTTTAAAATCGTAAGCCTTACAAAAATCGCTAAAGTTAAAGCGATGCGTGGTTAATTCACCTTCGCCATAAGAGATTTGAAAATAGTTGCACAGCTTTCTGTAAACTAGTTTGATTTCATCAATCGTTGGTAAACTATTTATAAACTGATTTTTTAAAGTTTGCTCATCAGATTTATTGGTTAATACAATAGCAAAAGCAGGTTCACTATTTCGTCCGGCACGTCCCGCTTCTTGATAGTAACTTTCTAAACTTTCAGGGAGATTAATATGAAATACAGTTTTTACATCAGGTTTATCAATGCCCATGCCAAAAGCCGTTGTTGCTACCATGATTTCCTTTTGGTTATGCATCCATTGGTATAAGCGCTCTTGTTTGTCTTTAGTTGGAATTCCGCCATGAAAATAAGTCGAACTGAATCCTTTTTTTTCTAAAACATTATGAATTTCAATCGTCATTTTTCGGCTTCTCACATAGATGATAGACGAACCACGATACTTTTTAAGTTGCTGCTCTAAATCATAGAGTTTATCTTCACTAAACAAGACTTGATAGGAGATGTTTGGTCGTGCAAAAGAGGCTTTAAATAGTTGCGGCGCAATAAAATCTAACTCTTTTATGGTTTCTTCAATCACCTTTGGTTTTGCTGTGGCTGTTAATGCAATCACATTAACACTTGGCTGCAATTGCCTAAGAATAGAAATGTTTTTATAAGCGGGTCTAAAATCATTTCCCCACTGACTGATACAATGGGCTTCGTCAACAGCAATCAGATTAACATTCATTTGTTCTATTCGCTGTTTGACAATGTCTTGTTGTAAGCGTTCAGGTGAGAGGTATAAAAATTTGTAATTTCCGTAGATGCAATTGTCGAGAAGGGTGTCAAGCTCACTATATTTGATTCCACTCGTAATCGCCATCGCCTTGATCCCTTTTTCTTTGAGTGTATTGACTTGGTCTTTCATTAAAGCGACTAAGGGAGAGATGACAATGCAGATGCCATCTTTTATAAGGGCCGGAATTTGAAAACATACCGATTTTCCACCACCTGTAGGCAATAAAGCAAAGGTGTCGTTGTTTTCTAAAACCGAATTGATAATCGCTTCTTGATAAGGTCTAAAAGAGGTGTGATTCCAATACTGTTCTAATATAGTTATAGGGTGAGACATCTATAGTTTTAAACGGTCTATTATAAAATTAGCGCGATTTTCTATACTTTCAAAAGGCACATCGATAAGCTTGTAACCAAAACGTTGGTACGTATTTAATAAAGCATCATGAATCTCAACAGCTTGGTCAAAGTTTTCATAACGTTCACTGTCACTAACAAAAATTTCCTGCCAAGGCGCTAATACAAAAACGTCATCGTAGATATGATTCTCACAGGCGTCAGTAAAATGCGACGGATACGCACTTTTAGCATAGTCCATATAGGCTAAAACATCGGGCAAACCTCGGTCTAAAAACACAATGTGAGCATCATTATCTTGAGCATCTATATACTGTTGCGTTCGGGCTTTTAAAAGCAATTCACTAAAAAGTAATGGCTCGGTGAGAAAAAGTTGATCAATCCCTTCTTTTCTGGCCTCAAGTGTCACTTGTCTTGATACTTCTTCAAAACAGGTGTAACCCCTTGAAATTAATTCATTTATGATAGATGATTTTCCGGTTCCGGGACCACCAGTAATAACTATTTTTTTTGTATTCAATTTGGCAAGGTTTTGGTTGTAAAATTAACAATAATTAGACAAAGCAAAATGCAAAGTAAAATGTATCTTTGTTTCCGAAGAAAAAATACTATGAGTCCACAGAAAAAATCAGAAGAATTTTATAAGAAGCTAAGAAGCCAATTGTATGAAACCGCTAGTTGGCCTTCAGAATATCTCTATAAATTTATTGTGCCTACAGAGGCTAATAAAATCAAGCAAATAGAAGATTTATTTGATAATTTAGGCGCCGTAATTACGACTAAAGAATCTGGTAAAGGTACCTATACCAGTGTGTCTGTAAATTTACAAATGAAAGACCCAGATGCCGTAATTGAAAAATATAAAGAAGTTGCCAATACAGTAGAAGGTGTTATTTCTTTGTAAAATGGAGTTTCAATAACTATTTTTTTGTATTTTGCAGACATGCAGAAGTACTTCATGCACGATTTACAAATACTACACAAATATATATTTTGATAGACGATATAGAATACAACACAGAGCGTGAACATTTGATTATTCCTGAATACGGAAGACATCTCCAAAAAATGGTAAACTACGCGAAACAATTACCAACAAAAGAAGAACGTAACAAGGTTGCAAAATCCATTATTAATGTGATGGGAAATTTACAGCCTCATTTACGTGATGTACCAGATTTTCAGCATAAACTTTGGGATCAACTTTTTATTATTGCCGATTTTGAACTCGATGCAGATTCGCCTTATCCTAAACCTTCGAAAGAAGAATTAAATGAGCGCCCAGAACCTTTAAAATATCCTCAAAATTTCCCTAAATATCGCTTCTACGGAAACAATATAAAAACCATGATAGACGTGGCTAATACCTGGGAAGATGGCGAATTAAAAGAGGCGTTGATCTATACGATTGCCAATCATATGAAGAAATGCTTCTTGAATTGGAATAAAGATACTGTTGAAGATGATGTGATTTTTAATCATTTATACGAATTGTCTGGAGGTAAAATTAATCTTAAAGGGAGTGAAGAAGACCTTTCAGATGTTACAAGTTTGATGCGTAATAAAAAGAAATATTCTAACACAAAGAAATCGCATCACAAAAAGAACAACTCTAACCGAAACAGAAAACGCTACTAATTACAATTCATGTCAACATTCATTATTGAAGGAGGTCACCAGTTAAAAGGAAAAATCCAACCTCAAGGCGCCAAAAACGAAGCATTACAAATTTTATGTGCAGTTCTTCTAACTGCTGAAGAAATTAGAATAGATAATATTCCAGATATTATTGATGTTAACAAACTGATTGCTTTACTTAAAAAGCTAGGTGTAAAAATCAATAAAGTTTCTAAAGGATCTTACACGTTTAAAGCAGATGAGATAAACCTAAAGTATTTAGAGTCTGCCGAATTTAAAGAAGATGGAAAAGGTCTCAGAGGTTCTATTATGATTGTTGGTCCGTTATTAGCGCGCTTCGGAAAAGGCTACATTCCAAAACCTGGAGGCGATAAAATTGGACGACGACGATTAGATACCCATTTTGAAGGTTTTATCAATCTTGGTGCTAAATTTAGATACAATAAGGAAGACTTATTTTATGGTGTAGAAGCCGATAAACTCACCGGAACTTATATGCTTCTGGATGAAGCTTCAGTAACGGGAACCGCTAATATTGTAATGGCTGCCGTTTTAGCTGAAGGAACCACTACCATTTATAACGCTGCCTGTGAACCTTATTTACAACAACTTTGTAAAATGCTCAATAGAATGGGAGCGAATATTAAAGGGGTTGGGTCTAACATGCTTATTATTGATGGTGTTGATAAACTAGGAGGGACAGACCATAGAATGCTTCCTGATATGATTGAAATTGGAAGTTGGATTGGTTTGGCTGCTATGACAAAAAGTGAGTTGACCATAACCAATGTTAGTTGGGACGACTTAGGACAAATTCCTAATGTTTTTAGAAAAATAGGTATTACTGTCGAACGTCAAGGTGATGATATTCATATTCCTGCGCATGTAGATGGGTATGAAGTACAAAACTATATTGACGGTTCCATTTTAACAGTTGCTGATGCGCCTTGGCCAGGTTTTACACCTGATTTATTGAGTATAATACTCACAGTTTTAACTCAGGCCAGAGGTAGTGCTGTGGTGCATCAAAAGATGTTTGAAAGCCGTTTGTTTTTCGTAGATAAATTAATCGATATGGGCGCTAAAATTATTCTTTGTGATCCCCATAGAGCGACAGTTATTGGTCATGATTTTAAATCACAGTTAAAAGCGACTACCATGACATCTCCAGATATTAGAGCAGGTGTGTCCTTATTGATAGCAGCATTATCGGCGAGAGGAACTTCAACCATTCACAATATTGAACAAATTGATAGAGGCTATGAAAATATAGACGAACGTTTACGTGCAATTGGTGCGAAAATCACTAGAGTAGACGGAAACTAATGTCTTTTAATACTTATAAAAAAAGCCTCGAAATTTCGAGGCTTTTTTGTTTAATATCAATTCAAATGTTTGGCGTCGGTTCCAAACAGAGTTTTCCTAAATTCGGTAGGTTTCTTGTTATTCAATAATTGCAAGTCACCTAAACCGTCAATAAGTTCCCGAAAATGTTTTTCACGAGCATCAAATTGCGATTTATTTTGATACGTGGTTATCAGAATTAAATGAAATGGCGCCTCTTCTGTAGGTTCCGTTTCCATAATCTGGAACGAAGCAATATACTTTTTTTCTAAGGCTAACTGCCGAAGCACTTTCCAGTTATGTTCGTAATAGTATTTCGCTTCAGCGGTGTTGTTATTCTGAATTTGAACAAAGTCCATACTCGAAATACTCTGATCGTCTTGAGCATATACAATTCCGATCCAACAAAATGCCAGACACAATAATTTAAATTTCATTAGCATTTTATTCCATTGAATAAAAAAACTGCTCACTGGCAATCTTTCCATCTTTTACACCAAAAACAGCCACTTCTTCCATTTGTTGACGACCACGATCTTTAAAAGTCACATCAAAAGTCATTTTACTTGTAAAGTGATTGTCGGCTACCGTCGGTTCTCCAATTTCGCCACCATGAAATTCGGCTACATTATCTAGCCATTCTTTGTTTTTATTCCAAACATTTTGTTTGCCTTCAGTGATTTCTCCTGGCATTCCTGGCATTTCTCTACTTACCACATTGTCGGCATACAATTCGTTTACGCATTCCAGGTTTTTACCTTCTCTGCACATACTCACCCATTTTTGAGCAACATCTTTGGTATTCATTTTAATTGATTTTAGATTAATAGTACTTAAAGTTACTTAAAAATGACTTAGATAGATTTAAAAGAATGTTAATCTTGTGTTAGCTAACCGCTGCTTTGTAAGTCTTTAAACAGCGCTCTCGGGCGACTTTGTGATCTACTATTTGGTCGATATATTCGTCAGTATCAACTTCGGGAACATAGGTTTTGATGTATTGCCTGTCTTTATCAAACTTATCAATTTGGGTTGTTGGGTTGAAAATTCTAAAATAAGGAGCAGCATCAACGCCAGATCCAGCAACCCATTGCCAGTTACCTACATTACTAGCCATTTCGTAATCATGTAGTTTTTCGGCAAAATAGGCTTCGCCCCAACGCCAATCAATCAATAAATGTTTGCATAAAAAGCTTCCAACTAGCATACGAACGCGGTTATGCATAAATCCAGTTTGATTAAGCTGACGCATCCCTGCGTCTACTAAAGGATATCCCGTTTTTCCTTCACACCATAATTTAAATTCTTCTTCATTGTTACGCCATTCAATTCTGTCATATTTAGATTTAAAAGCATTTGTTGTGGTGTGTGGGAAATGCCATAAAATTTGCATAAAAAACTCTCTCCAAATCAATTCTTGCCAAAATACTTCGTTGTTTTCAGCAATCGCTTTTTTAATCATTTTCCGGATACTCACGGTTCCGAAACGCAAATGCGGACCCAATCTTGAAGTCGCATCTTTAGCTGGGAAATTTCGGGTGCTTTCATAGGATTGGATAAGTGTTGGTGTAACTGTATATGCTGCAATAACCTGATTTGAAGTTTGGAAACCAATATCAGATAAACTTAAATTAGGTAAACGTGTATGCTTAACAAGGTTATCGAGATAGGTATTGGTGTAGAAAATTTCCAAATCATGGGATTTGAATTTTTCTTTCCATACTTTCATATAAGGTGTGTACACTACATAAGGATCGCCATCTTTTTTAACAACTTCATCTTTTTCAAAAATTACCTGATCCTTAAAGGTTTTAAATGTGATATTATTTTCAGATAGTATATCATTCACCTCAGTATCACGCTCTTTAGCATAAGGTTCATAATCATGATTAGTATAAACTGTATGAATGCTATAGGTTTCTATGAGTTCTTTAAAAATGTTTAGAGGTTTTCCATGATATATGGCAATACTGCTGTCGTGCGCTTCTTGAAGCGTGGAGCGCATATCTTGTAGAGTATCGTGAATAAACGTTACTCTCGCATCATCTTTTGGAAGTTGTTCTAAAATTTCAGAATCAAAAATAAAAATGGGCAGGACAGGATATTCACTTTTTAAAGCTTGAAAAAATCCTACGTTGTCATCTAAGCGTAAATCACGCCTGAACCAGAAAATATTTATGGGTTGTGTCATAAGTGTTAAGTGGATTTAAGTGGTATAGGTTCCAAATAATTCTTCTAATTTCTTGGTGCGATAGTTAAAAATTTCATCCAGTTTAGGTTTGACTAAGATAGGATGTACTAGCTGTCCAAGAATTCCGAAAGGGACTTTATAGTCAATAATATCTTCCATCTCAACACCACCTTCTATTTCCTTAATAAAATGTTTATGATGCCATAAGGCGTAAGGACCAAATCGCTGTTCATCAACAAAGTAATGATTATCTATACTATGAGTGATTTCAGTAACCCATTTCGTTTTTATACCTAAAACAGGTGTTACTATATATTGAATAATCTGTCCCGCAAACATAGGTCTGTCTGCTCCAGATAAAATATGAAAGCCCATGTAGTCTGGTGTAATGGTCTTAAGATTATTTGGGTTTGACAAAAACGCCCAAGCAGTATCTACTGTGATTGGTAAATTTTGTTTTTTTTGTAGTCTGTAAATTTTCATATCAGTTATATAAAACAATGTATAAATTTAGTGAGGTGGCTATACATAACCAGATAAGGTAGGGAAGTATGAGTACCGATTTTACTTTTAAATCTTTTAAGTATGTCAATAAAAACGCTGCAACGATAACGGTTAAAAGAATTATAGTAATTAAGCCTAATATGGTAAGTTTCTGATTAAAAAATATAAAGTTCCAGCCTACATTAAGTAAGAACTGTAAAGTGAATAATAGCTTGACGTTGGACGTTGGACGTATGGAATACAATAAAGCCATATAAATTGAAAAACAAACCATGATGGTTATCCATGCAGCTCCAAAAACCCATCCCTCAGGTGTCCAAGGTGCTTTTGACAGCGATTCATACCACTCACTTTTAGGACCATTATTCATAAGATAACTGCCAATCCCAAGCGCACTGAAGTTGATAACCAAGAAGCTGACAAGTAGCTTTAAAAATTTCATATCCGACTTAAATTTTAAAGCTAACAATACCGCAATCCATTTCAAAGACTTGCCCAGAAATAGAATTAGACTTTTCTGATAATAAGAATGCTGCCATTTCAGCGACCTCTTTAGGTTGTAAGAATTTTTTCATAGGATGTCGCTCGGTAATATTTTCAATCATTTTATCGTTACGTAATAATTTAGATGCTAATTCGGTGTTTGTTACCGTTGGAGCAATTGCGTTAATTCTCAAGCTTGTCGCTAATTCGGCACCCAAAGATTTCACCAAGCCTTCAACACCAGATTTAGCAGCAGCAATACTAGCATGATAAGGCATGCCCAATTTTGCCGCGACAGTACTGAACAACACAATTGAAGGTGATTCGCTATGTTTTAAACTACCTAAATAATGCTGTATAGCTTTTACGGCACCAATGACGTTAATTTCATAATCTTCCCTAAAATCTTCGAGACTCAATCTGCCTATTGGTTTTAAATTGATACTTCCAGGGCAGTAAACCAATCCGTCAGCTTTTTTAATTTCAGGAAGTTTGTCTGAAAGGATATCACAGTCATAATGGATCAAATTTGAATGTGATTGCTGTGGTTGTGTTCTACTGATATTGATAACGTTATGATACTCGATTAAATGCTCTAGTAATGCATTACCAATACCTTTACTGCCTCCAATGATGATGTATGTTTTCATGTGTGTTTTGGTTATATGATAAAGCGTAATAGATTAACTATTCACTACCTATTACGCTTTATCATAATTAGAGCATTATTTGCTCTATGCTGTTAAAGGAGCGCCTTTTAAACGTTTCTCTACTTTTTGTTTTATGGCAGTAAGACGTTTCATGATATCCATGATGTTTTGGTCTTTTTTCTGCTTGTATATTTGATTTAAATCCAAAATTAATGCTTTGGCTTCACGGGAGATTTTAACACGATCGCTAGTAGATAAGGATCGCATTTTTCTTTGCTCAAATTCTAAGGCTTTGTTTATAATATCCATAATATTAATTGTTTATATAGTTGTGTAATTCTGCGATTTTTTCTGCGGTATTAAATTGTCCGCCATAATAAGTCGTTACCGTTGCCGAAGTATCATCTTTTATGCCTCTGGAAGACACACATAAATGTTTAGCATCAATGATGACAGCAACATCTTCAGTATTTAAGACAGCTTTTAATTCTTCGGCAATTTGGTTGGTCAAACGCTCCTGAACCTGAGGTCGTTTAGCGTAATATTGAACAATTCTGTTTAGTTTTGATAATCCTATAACTTTTCCGGAAGAAATATAAGCAACATGAGCTTTGCCAATGATAGGAACGAAATGATGTTCACAATTTGAATAAAACGTGATATTCTTTTCAACCAACATCTGATGGTATTGGTATTTGTTATCAAATAAGGCGATTTGTGGTTTGTTTTTAGGGTTTAATCCTGAAAATATTTCGTCAATATACATTTTGGCTACACGTTTAGGTGTGCCTTTTAAAGAGTCGTCAGTTAAATCTAAACCCATGACATCCATGACTTCTTCAAACAGAATAGCTATGCGTTGTTTTTTTTCGTCATCACTTAATTTAAAAGCGTCTGCTTTCATAGGAGTTTGCAGACCAGTATACATATGATCTTCGCCAATGTCTTCAGTAGAGAAATTTGCAAGGCTCTGGCCGTTAATTTTTGATTTTAAAGTTTTGGTATTCATAATGTCTTTTTAGTGTGCTGTCCTTAAGAACTCATCTCTTAAGTCAAAGCACGTTATCGTTTTGAAATGGAGTTATGGGTGATTTGCTTTTGCCTGGAGCATTTGAAACGACCTTCTTGAAATGACCGAAGTTTTTCGTGTTTGGTTTTTCGACCTTGAACCCGCTTGCGCCACATTTTGAAACTTTTCAGTTTCATTTCTTTTCGCATCAGTTCAATAACATCTTGTTCTTTTAAACCAAATTGAAATTGTATAGCTTCAAATGTGGTACGATCTTCCCAAGCCATTTCTATAATTCTATCTGTCGTTCTTATATCTAATTCCATACATTTTAAAACTGAAAACTGTATTGTTCATCGTGCTTTATTTTGGCATTCATTAGTTTTTTAAAGAAAGCAGTATTCTCTTTAAATGTTTTAGTGTTGCTAAAATGAATGAATTTTCCCTGAGCATGAATGCTCGTACCATTAGTTTTATACAAAACGAGCTGATAATAAGGAATCACCCAAGTGTAATTTTTAAGACCTTTATTAATAAAGATTAATATCCCATTTGGTCGCATTTCTATATTAGCATAATTGATATCAGAAACAGTATTTAAATACGGTTCCATGTTCGGGCTCACCTGCTCAATAATCATACGTTTAGAACCAACGCCTCTCATTTTGAGTGCTTCAAAAAACGAATAAGGCTTACCAATCAAATCAGCAATGATAGGCTTGTGTTCTTTCTGAGTATGAGTGGAATTGAGTATCAAATTATAATTACTATTTGACTCAAATTTACGAAATGTTTAATATTTTTTAATAATCATTAAACAAAAATTAACATAATTATAAGTTGAATCTATTATTTTAAATGTATATATTTGATTTTCAGATGATTGAAAGTTGTGTTGATTTTAAAATTTAGCCTTGTTAGTAGCTGTTTTGGTGTGTAATAATATGTTGCGCCTTTTCTTTTATCTGCTGAAGCTCATGCGGACTCATTTTGTCTAAAAGATTGTACATCATTCCCATTCTAAAATTATTACCTAATTGATCTCGTTTATCATCTAAGAAATTCCAATACAGACTATTAAACGGACAAGCATCATCACCAATTTTTTTACTTTTATTATAGTGGCAAGACTTACAATAGTTGCTCATTTTGTTGATATATGATCCTGAAGAGACATAAGGTTTGGTGGCAATTTGTCCGCCATCAGCAAATTGACTCATGCCTCTGGTATTTGGTAATTGTACCCATTCTATGGCATCTACATAGATTCCAAGATACCAGGCATCAACGTCATCAGGATTGGTTTGCGTGAGTAAAGCGTAATTTCCTGTAATCATCAACCGTTGAATGTGATGCGCATAACCATTGTCAAGCGAATTATTGATAGCGTGTTTAAGGCAATTCATTTTAGTATCTCCAGTCCAGAAAAAATCAGCTAGTGAATGGTGATTCTCTAATTCATTTTTAGATTTATATTCAGGCATTAAAGCCCAATACATGCCTCTCATATATTCTCTCCAGCCAATAACTTGCCTTATAAATCCTTCAACTTGCGAAATGTGAATGGCATCGCCATGTTTCCTGTAGTAATTCATTACTGTAGTAACAACATCTCTGGGAGATAACAATTTTAAATTCATAGCAAATGATAAGCGTGAATGAAATAAATACGTCTCATCTGTGTGCATCGCATCCTGATAATCGCCAAAATGAACTAAAAGTGTTTCACAAAAATATTTAAGTTGTTTTAACGCTTGAGGTCTTGTAATAGGGTAGGAGAACGTTTTAGTTTCTAAGCGTCCAAATGTCTCAATTTGCGCTGTTTCTATATCTGTTTTTACTTTGGAAACGTCATTTTTGAACAACTTATAAGTTGGTATGTCAACATCGCCTTTCCAAGTATTTCTATTGCTTTTATCATAGTTCCATTGTCCTCCTTCTGGCTGATCACTAATCATCAAAATATCATGCTTTTTGCGCATATCTCTGTAGAAATTTTCCATGAGATATTGTTTTTTGCCTTTAAAAAATTGAGCTAAGTCCTGACGTTTTGTGTAGAAATGCTCTGCGGAAACAGCTTTTGATTCAAATTGGAGTGCTTTGCATAAAGTTTTAAGCTGAAGGTCTAAACGGTACTCGTCAGGTTGGATATATTCAAAATATTCGATATCGTAACGCTCTATTAGTAACTTTAAGTTTTTAGTAAGGTCTTGTGTATTTTGTGTGTCGTTAATTTTGAAGTATTCGATATGATGACCTTCAGAAGCAACAGTCTTTGAAAATTCACGCATGGCAGCAAAAAAGCCAATTACTTTTTGAATGTGGTGCTTAACGTAGTCGGTTTCCTGGCGCATTTCAAACATACAGTAAATCACATCTTTGTTAGTGGTTTTAAACCACGAATGCTTAATGTTGAGTTGGTCACCTAATATGAGTCTTAATGTCTTCATTTAAAATAGTGTGTCTTATAACCATAAGTTTTGAAATTCACCATTGGCATCATAACGCTCGGCTTGTAATTTGACATTGAATTTTCGGTCTCTTGGGTCATTTCCAACACCAGCAACATACATCCAGTTTCCGTAGTTGCTATGTACATCATAATCGATAAGCATGGATTCAAAATAAGCGGCACCAATACGCCAGTCTAAATGCATGTCTTTTGAAAAGTAAGACGCTACATTTTGCCGACCTCTATTGCTCATCCAGCCGGTTTTGGCGAGTTCAATCATATTCGCATTTACAAAATGTGATGGTGTAGTTCCGTTAATCCACTTTTTGATTTGATTTTCATTTTGATACCAATCATAATCTTTATGGAGAATACCACCAAGTTTGAAAATGTCATTTTGATGTTTCAAAGCAATATATTTAAAATAGTCTCTCCATATAAGTTCAAAAATGAGCCAGTAGGTTGATTCATTTTTAATGTGTGTGTCTTCAAATGTTTTAATTTGCCAATAAATGGTTCTGGCAGAAATGCTACCATTGGCTAACCAAGGTGAGAACTTTGAACTAAAATCTACTCCAACTAATCCATTTCGTGTTTTTTTATAGGAGGCTATTTTTTTAGATTTAAAAAAATAATCGTCAAGTCTTTGTAAGGCATTTGTTTCGCCACCCTGAAAAGGAAAAGCGCTGTTAGGGTGTTTGTCAAACACTTCAAAACCTAATTCCTGAAGTGTAGGAGCATAAGTGTCATTAGTAATCTCACTAATTTGTTCAGATGGAGAATTGATAGTGACAGGTTTAACTGTACTGTTTAACTCCACATTTTTTCTAAACCTGGTAAAGACTTCAGGGATCTCATCAAACGACATCTGAATGTCATCTGGGTGAAATAAAAACTGATCGTAATATTCGTGAAATATTATCGTATTCGGTAAGCTGGATTTTGTTCTTGCTAATGTTTGGACTTCTTCATCTGTCCATTCCTTTTGTAAGTATATGGAGGAAATAGAGAAGATATCTACTAAGTTTTTTATAGCGTTTTCAGGGGTGTCTATGGTTATAAACAACTCGATGTTGAGTTGCTTTAGGTTGGTTTTTAACTGGTTGATGGTTTCAATCAAAAATTGAGCTCTGTAGCGTTCGGTTTTTTTAAAACCAAATTTAGAAATGGTATACTGTTTAGGATCAAAACAATAACAAGCTATAAGGTGCTTATGATTTGAAATAGCCTGATTGAGTGTATAGTTATCTTGAACTCTTAAGTCGTTTTTAAACCAAATTAATCCTATGTTGTCTTGTTTCTTCTGCACTTTTGACTACAATATTTTACATGTTCCCAGTTCTTTGCCCACTTCTTTCTCCAGTTAAATGTGAGGCCACAGGTTGGACACTGTTTTTCTGGAAGGTATTGTTTTTTATGATTAGACATCGACAAGCTTATTAATCATACCTTTAAAGATTAAGCCATGAAACGGTAAAACGCTATACCAGTACAAGCGCCCCCAAAGTCCGCGAGGTCTAAATGTGGCTGTTTGTTTGAGTAAACCATCTTCAATTTTAAATTCTAGCCAGGCTTCACCAGGAAGGCGCATTTCAGCATAGAGTAGAAGTTTTTTTTGAGCCTTATCGGCAAATATGACGCGCCAAAAATCCAACGCATCACCAGCATCAAGTTGTGTCGGACTTGTTCGTCCGCGACGCAAACCAATACCACCAAGAAGTTTATCTATATAACCTCTAATTTTCCATAAAAAGGTGCCATAATACCATCCTGTGGTACCACCAATACGCCAGATTTTGTCAATAGTTTTTTCTGAATTTATAACCGGACGCTCTTTATAGTCCTGAAAACAACCATATTTTGGAACGTTAATATACTTATGAAGGTTATTCTTTAAACGACCACTGCTCACCATAGAATCTTTCCAGCTGGATACGATACTATTTTGCTCTATCTTTTCAAAGGCATGTGCTACAGCTGCTTTATATGAAATGGGATCTACCTGAAGCAAGGTGTTTATATGACTGGGTTTTCCAATAATTTGAACACCCATACTATCAACCAAACTGGTTGCTAGTTTATAAGAAGTGGAAGTGACAAAATATAGCCAGTAGGATGATAATTTTGGAGTCATTACTGGTACTGTTAATATATAACGCTTTAATCCTCTCACTTCGGCAAATTGTAAGAGCATTTGTTTGTAGGTTAAAACTTCTGGACCAAACACATCAAATGATTTGTTATAGACATCTTCAAAACCAACACTGCGATGTAAAAAGCTCAAAATATCTCTTACAGCAAGTGGTTGTGTTTTGGTATTTAGCCATTTTGGAGCAATCATAAACGGTAACTTTTCGACTAAATCTCTAATGATTTCAAAAGAAGAGCTTCCAGAACCAACAATAATTCCTGCTTTAAAAATGGTAAGTGCGTAGGCGTCAGACTGCAGTAGATTTTCAACATTTTTACGCGACTGAAGATGCTTAGATAAATTATCTTCGTTTGTAATCCCGCTTAAATAAATAACTTGTTTAACTGTTGTTTTTTCAAGTTGATTTTTGAAGTTTTTTGCACAGCGTTCTTCAAGAGATTCGAAATCTTTAGAGGAATTAGACATGGAGTGAATGAGATAGAACGCAACGTCGATATCATCCGGAATAGAATGAAGTGTTTCAGGTTTTAAAAAATCGGCTTCAATAACATCGATTGAGGCTTCTTCAGCATAACTTTTATCGGCTCGTAACTTGTCTCTTACGGCACATACTACTTGGTGGTCGTCATTTACTAATAACGGAATTAAACGCTTTCCGATATAACCTGTTGCTCCAGTAACCAGAATTTTCATGACAAATCAGTTTTTGGTCTTTGGTATGCAAAGCGTGATTTTAATTCGGGAATTGCGTAGCCATCCAGACCATTAATTGTGGCTACATTTCCTTTTGATAAATTTATAAACCCATCATCTTCAAGTAATGCATTATCAACATGTAATCCCATAATTTCTCCAATGATAAGGATGGTATCATTAGCTTTGATGTGATATTCTTCAACAAATTTCATGGCTAATTGGAGCGGAGCACCTTTGACGAAAGGCGCATAGAACTCATGTTTATATTCTGAAATGAGCTGTGTTTTATCAAATTCGGAAATATCTGAATCGTATTTGGCCGACGTATGATGCGCATCTTCTAAAATAGGTTCATGAACATGGTTAATGGTATAAAATCCTGTAGACTTTATATTTTCATAGGTATGTCTCAATACCGTTGTTGGTCTGCAGAAAAATCCAAGCATAGGCGGATTTGAGCCTATATGTGTCACAGAACTAAATACAGCAACATTTTCTATGTCATTTTTAGATTTTGTGCCTAATAAATTAGCCGATTTGTAACCCGAACAACTATTAATTAAGTTAATGCGGTATACATGATGAAAGTTGTTCAACGCTTCATTGCTAATATAAGTCATTATAAGGTTTTAAAATTATTGATTTTGATGTCCTTGGCTTTTAAATCAAACATCAGATTGTATAGTCCAAAAAATGTTCTGTTGATGTAAATAAAATGTTTAGAACCACGATTACCATTCATTTTTCTGAGTTCCGTACTTTTTGAATAACGTTCACCCAATTCGGCTATTTTTCCAAAAAAATCACCATCAGAAAAGTCGAAGGTTTCAGCATGAAAAGGCTGTGTGAAAAGGCTTAGCATTTCATGGAACATATCGGTAAAAAAAGCAATTTCTTTAGGCGTGTCGTCTGGTCGTAATATTTCAAGTTGGTATAGTTTTTCAATAAAATAATCACGATTATTAATATTGTCTTTTTCAGCTAATTCAAAATATGGGCTATAAAATTCGTTCGGAATGGTTTTCATACAGCCAAAATCGAGTGCAATCAATTGTCCGCTTTCAGATACTAAAAAGTTACCAGGATGCGGATCGGCATGTACCTTTTTTAATTTGTGAATTTGAAACATGTAAAAATCCCAAAGCGCCTGACCTAATTGGTTTGAAAATTCCTGATTGGTATTATGAGCTGTAAATTCAGAAAGGTGCTCACCAACCATATAATCCATAGTGATGATTCGCTCTGAAGATAAGTCTTCATAATATTTAGGAAATAAAAGATTCGGGATATGAGCACAATTTTGAGCAATTTCTTTACTCTGTTTAACTTCTAGAATATAATCGGTCTCTTCAATGAGTTTGCTTTCAACTTCTTTAAAATATTTGTCTGAATCTTTTCCTTTGATATTAAACATGCTCATCGCTATAGGTTTTACCATAGCCAAATCTGATGTGATACTTTCGGCAACTCCTGGATATTGGATTTTCACAGCAAGTTTCTTCCCGTTTTTTTCTGCAATATGGACCTGTCCTATACTGGCAGCATTTACAGAAGTTGCGTTGAAGGTATCATAAATGTCGTTTGGTGATTTTCCGAAGTAAGTTTTAAATGTTTTAAGAACTAAAGGAGGTGATAATGGAGGAACAGAAAACTGCGCCAGAGAAAACTTTTCTACATAAGCCTGAGGTAAAATGCTTTTTTCCATGCTGAGCATTTGTGCAACTTTAAGCGCACTGCCTTTAAGTTGTTTTAAGCCGTCATAAATATCTTCAGCATTATTTTGGTCGAGACGTTCTTTGGCCTCAATTTCTGTTTTAGTGATTTTGTCACCGTAATATTTGAGATAATTCACACCTACTTTTGCGCCAGTAGAAACAAGTTTAGTAGCTCTTTGTATTTTGGACGTTGGGATTTTATTAATGGTTTTCATAAGGCGCAGATTAATTCATTTGTATTTTTTCTTTGTATAAAAACTTTCCAAAATCGATAAGGCTTTTTAATGGTGCAACATCAAGCACATCAAAACTGGTGTTCACAGATTTTTCAATAAAAACATCTGTTTTTTCAAATGCAGGAGAACTGTCATCCAGCCAGAACTTTAGTGTTAGCAATAATTGAAACCATGCTGATTCTTTTAGTCCACGACGTTGAATTTTATCGATGTGTTCTTGTTTTGTTTCTATGATATCAATATCAAGGTGTTCGATATAATTAGTAAATGCTTGTTTTAATTCTGAAAGATGTGCTAATCCTTTTAAGCCGTTTTTATGCTCTTCAAGTACCAGCTTTACATAACTTCTGTTAGCGGTTAAGTTTTCAAAAAATGTAAAATAAAAACTCAATAGTTTGTTTCTGGCATTGAAGGAAATGTAATCGTCATTAGTTTCTAAAATGCTAAGAGTGTTATCAAAAAATACTTTAAAGATATATTTGGAAACCGCTTGAAAAGAACCAAAATGCTCATAAAATAGAGGTTCATCAAAATTATTTGCCTTCGCAAATGCATACACATTTTTTGGTTGACTATTGTGTTCTAACAGGTGATCCATATAGAAAGTCACAATATTTTGCTTTGATATAGTTTTTTTTTTTAGCCATGACATTTAAAATATAATGTAAAGATACATAATGTTTAATTATTTACCTGTAACGTTAAACAAAAATTAACAAGAGCTGTAACTATAGGGTCGAGAATACGGCTTGAAAATTCTTTACAATCTTAATTTTTAATTTAGATAAAGTAGTAGGAGCCTTAATTTAAGGTTTTATTAACAAACAAAGGCTGAGCTTGTTCGTAAATTTACTTGAATTTTAAAACTAATCATTAAATCTAATACAATGAAAAAATTATTACTCGTATTTGCAGTGTTTGCTCTGTCTTTCACTTCATATGCACAAATTGAAACACCTGCATCTAGCCCTTCAGCTAAGTTTGAACAAAAGGTTGGATTAACAGACATTACGATTGAATATTCGCGTCCGAGTGTCAAAGGAAGAACCATCTTTGGAGACTTAGAGCCTTTTGGAGGTATTTGGAGAACAGGCGCTAACAAAAATACAATTATCACGTTTAGTGATGATGTGACTATTGCTGGTCAAGAGGTTAAAGCAGGATCTTATGCGATGTTTACAAAATTAAATTCAGCAAAACAATGGGATGTGATGTTTTACAGCGAGACTGAAAACTGGGGTGTTCCTAAAAACTGGGACGACAGTAAAGTGGTGGCAACTGCTAAAGTAGATGTTATAGACGTTCCATTTAGTATTGAGACGATGACTATCGACATTAATAATATTACTGCAACTGGTGGTACGATTGATATCATCTGGGATAAATCATATGTGGCAATTCCTTTTACGGTACCAACAGATAAAACAGTTACGGCTGCTATCGATAAAATAATGGCAGGACCAAGTGCTAATGACTATTATGCATCTGCAGTATATTATTTAAACTCTGGAAAAGACATCAATCAAGCTAAAAAGTGGATTGACAAAGCGATGTCTATGATTGAAAAGCCTGGATTCTGGCAAGTAAGACAACAATCTTTAATTTATGCTGCTGCTGGTGATAAAAAAGGGGCTATTGAATTGGCAAAGAAGTCAATGGCTGCTGCTAAGGAAGCTGAAAATGAAAACTACGTCAAGCAAAATATGGCGTCTCTAAAAGAATGGGGAGCGATGTAATTTTCTTCGGATAGTATAAACTTAATAATCAGACCTTTTGAAATTTCAAAGGGTCTTTTTTTTATCAGTAATTAAGCCCAATTTGAAAACGGACTGTGTCTAATAATTGTATCAGTTTTCTGCTAAAATCAAAAGTCATGATATCGCTTTCGGTTTTGTGAGCTCTTAAGAGTTGATTAAAATGTAAAATTTCGTAATGGTAACCATTGCTTGAGTAATTAAAATCGATGGTCTCTTCTTTGTCTTCGGAAGTGAGCGTCACACTTGATGGACCATGAAACCTGGAATTAATTTTAATCGTACCGCGTTCACAATAAAATATTGCTTCGGTTGGCGTTTTCTCTAATAAGGTACTTTTTAAATGGGCTTCAACATTATAATCATAACCAAATAGCATCAAGCAGGACGAATCGACGCCATTTTCAAAAAATGTGGCTTTCGATTCAATCTGAATGGGATTTCCGAGTGTGGATAATGCCACAAAAATAGGGTAGATGCCTATATCAAGTAAACTGCCGCCTCCTAAGGATTTATCAAAGACTCTTGAACTGAAATCCAACTCAGGTTTAAATCCGAAATCAGCTTTAATTTTTACAATTTTTCCAAAGGTTTGTTCTTTAATATGCTTGAGTACAAATTGGTAATGCGGAAGAAAATAAGTCCACATCGCTTCCATCAATAAAGTGTTATTAGCTTTGGCTGTAGCAATCATTTCCTCTACTTGAGTACTATTCATTGCAAAGGGTTTTTCGCATAAAACAGCCTTTTTATGGTTTAAGCATAAAATCGAATGTTCATTGTGAAAGGCATGAGGCGTAGCAATATAAACGGCATCAATATTTGAATCGTTGACTAGAGCTTCATAAGTGTTGTAGGCTTTTTTTGCCTTATATAATGTTGCAAATTGATCTGCTTTTTCCTGACTTCGAGAAGCTACTGCATACAATTGAGAATCGTTAGTGTTGATTAAATCCTGCGCAAATTTGTAGGCAATTTTACCAAGACCTATAATTCCCCAATTGATGATTTTAGGCTTCTGCATAATCTTTGTCAGTACTTAAGGTTTGAAGTAGAATCGCAATCACAATCACAATCAGGCAACCTACAAAATTCAGCCATAAAAAGGGTAGATTGATGTATTCGTATTCATTAAGAAGAAATAAACTTATCACCACGGCTTGAGTTATCAAAGCTGCTGTAAATACAGCATTGGCTTTTACAAACTTGAAAAAGAATCCCAGCAGGAAAATACCGAGTACATTTCCGTAGAAAATAGAACCAATAATATTAACGAGCTGAATTAAATTTTCGGCGAGATTAGCCACACAGGCAACGCCAATGGCAATAATTCCCCAAGCTAAAGTAAACCATCTTGAAGCGCTTACCATTTCGGTTTCCGACTTTTCAGATGTGTTACGTTTGTACAAATCCATAGTAGTCGTACTCGCTAAAGCATTCAATTCGCTGGAGGTACTCGACATAGCTGCACTTAAAATAACAGCGAGTAAGAGTCCGATTAATCCTCGCGGCAAATTATTTAATATAAAGTGAATAAACACATAATCTTTGTCGTTACTTTCAACTTTTAGGTTTTGAGCTTCTCCAGCTTTTTCGATAAGCACTCTGGCTTGTTCACGAAGTTCGTCGTTGGCAGTATTTAATTGTGCAATAGAATTTTTAAGCGATTCTGAATGCGCTTCAGAAGTATAATTTTCAATCGTCGTTTTCTTAACGTCAAATACTTCTTCCTGAAGTTGCTGAATGCGTTTGTAGTCATCGGCATATTCAGAATTTAGAACCACTTCGGTAGCTGTCGGATTGAAATTTGCAGGCGATGGATTGAATTGATAAAACACAAATACCATGACACCTACGAGTAAAATAAAGAATTGCATTGGGACTTTTAGCAAGCCGTTAAACATCATGCCTATTTGCATTTCTTTCAGCGATTTTCCTGAGAGGTAGCGTTGTACCTGACTTTGATCTGTGCCAAAATAAGACAACATTAAAAAGGTACCACCAATAATCCCGCTCCAAAAGGTATAGCGATTGTCTAAACTGAATGAAAAATCAAGAACTTCCATTTTACCGCTGGCACCAGCAATATCTAAGGCTTTTGAAAAAGTAATGCCTTCTGGAAGTTTGTCAATAATCAGAAAAAAAGCAATTAACATGCCTGTGAAAATGACTATCATTTGATGTTTTTGTGTCACATTAACGGCTTTTGTTCCGCCAGAAACGGTGTAAATAATGACGAGGATTCCAATGATAATATTCAGTAATAATAAATTCCAACCTAGAACAGCAGATAAGATAATGGCAGGTGCAAAAATGGTAATTCCTGCGGCTAATCCACGTTGAATAAGAAACAGTATAGCTGTTAAGGTTCTGGTTTTTAAATCGAATCGGTTTTCTAAAAACTCGTAAGCGGTATAGACTTTTAATCTGTGATATAAGGGTATAAACACCATGCAAATCACCACCATCGCAATGGGTAAGCCAAAATAAAATTGTACAAAGCCCATTCCGTCGTTAAAGGCTTGACCAGGTGTTGATAAAAAGGTAATGGCACTGGCTTGTGTGGCCATAACCGATAAACCAATCGTCCACCATTTTGAAGTGCTTCCACCTTTTAAATAATCTTTTACGTTTTTACTACCTCTTGATTGGTAGGTGCCATAAGCAACAATGAGTAATAGGGTGCTAATAAGTACAATCCAGTCTAATGTTTGCATGCTAAAAGGCTTTGGTTATGAAATAAAATGCAATAATATAGAGGACATTCGCAGCGAGTACTAAAGTGTACATCTTATTCCATTTATAGTCTTTCATAATTATTGGGTAGTTTAGTAATGATTAGTTTTTAATTGGGAGGTTCGTCTCTATATTGTTTTTTCCAAGTGACAGCATATTAGCAAAAAGGCGATAAGCGCCCGAAACGCCTGCAGGAAATTCTCTAAAAAAGCTTAATCCTGTATAGATATAATAACCTTTGCCATGTTTTGCCACAAGTAAGCTTCCTGTTTTTTGGGATTCACCTTGATCGTTCATTGCCAAAATAGGTGTAAAGTCATCAGACCATTCATTCGGAAAATAAAGTCCGCGTTCTTGCGTCCATCCTTCAAAATCTTTTTCAGTAATTTTATTCGGAACGTTTAAAACTTCATGCTGCTTTGCCAGAAGCTCAACTTTAGCAGTTTCATCAGTCACACGATCTCTTGATAATTTTAAATCGTAAGGCGCAATTTCATCAACTTTAAGTCCGCGATTTGTATTGTATTGTACAATCATATTTCCGCCTTGAGCGACATAATCAAACAGGATTTGTTGTTTAAATTTTAAGGCTTCAACAGTATTGTAGGCTCTAATTCCGACAACTATCGCATCAAAGTGCTCCAAGTTTTCTGCGGAAATATCTTCAGGTTTTAATACGGCTACATTATAACCTATCTGTTTTAAACTCTCAGGAACTACATCGCCAGCACCTTCGATATAACCTATATTTTCACCACGTTTCTGAATATCTAGGCGTACGATTTTACTTTCGCTAGGCAATAGAACCGTTTGAAACGGAATGTGGTCATAATCGATTTCTATGAGTTCTTTGGTATAAATTTTATCACCAATATGAACCATAGGCGTAAAAAGTCCTTCGCTTTGTTCTTTAGGAGGAATAACAGTAAAAATTAAACGGTCTTCCTGACCTTTATTTGTGATATGAATCTTTTGTTTTTCAGGATAAACATTCCAGTTTTTTGGATGGGCTAATTGTACATAGCCTTCCAGATTATCTCTGCCAGCTTTCACCACGACTTCTATGTCATGTTGCTGGTCGCTGTCTAGAATAATGACTTTTTCTGAAATTTTAGCCGAAGCTTCCGGAATAATCTCAAAGGGTTTGTATACTTCGCCTTTTACAGGATCATTCGTTTTGTAAACCAAAGGCTTTGTATAAGGAATTTGTAAATTTTCAATGCTTAAGTTAAAGGTAATAGAAAGCGTTCGAGGCGTTTCAGGTTTCCCAATGAGTGCTCTATCTTCAACAGCGTACATGCCGAGAGTTCCTTTTTTAGTGAGCCAATAAGGTGTCGAAACTTTTTGATTGGAATTAATGGTCAAAGTTTCCTTGAACTCAAAATCGGTGTTATTATCGAGTTTGAGGTTCTTTTCAATCTTGATTCCGTTAGGATTCACAAGGCTCGCAAGTGTGATTTGGGCTGAGCTACGATTGATAACTTCAATATTTAAATCGACAGTAGAACCTGCCGAAGCATGATTTGTGGCTGTAGTTGCCTCCAGATATAATCCAGCACAAGCAGCAATAATGTCTTTAATTTCTTTGGTTTTAATTGTTTTCCAATGGAGATCTGTAAGATTTTGGATGGCTTTATAAGCTCTCACTAGCTCTGGAATGGAGGCTGACGGATTTTTAAAATCGTAATTTTTTTGCACTGCATAGAGAATGTCGCCAATTGCTTTTCCGCCTTCAATACGATTCCAGGAGGTGTCAATGCCATCAAATATGTTGGACTTGTCAGAAGGTAAATCTCCTTTAAGAAGTTCAATATATTCAATTTGCGATCCGCGACTACCAGTACTTCCGAAGCCTTGCGATTTATGCTGACTTCTACTTAGGGCAGCGATTTCAGGATTACTTAATCCGCTACTCGGAAAATACACACCAGTATCAATTTCTAATAAATTGGATTTATCGGCTTCTTCAAATTTTTCACGACTTCCATAGAACCACCACGAGGTATTAAAAAACAAACGTTTCGGTTGCCAAGTTTGGACATTTGATAGCTGATTTGGATAGGCATTTTTATCGCCAACTAAGTCAAAAGCTTCGAGGCTTAGCATCGCAGAACTTGTATGGTGACCGTGTGTTGTACCCGGATTTCGGTGATTAAACCGGTTGATAATCACATCAGGTTTAAATTGTCGAATCGCTAAAACAACATCGCTTAATACTTGCTCTTTATTCCAGATGGCTAAGGTTTCGTCTGGATGTTTTGAGTAACCAAAATCATTAGCTCTGGTAAATAATTGTTCGCCACCATCTGTACGCCTTGCGGCAAGTAATTCTTGGGTTCTAATAACGCCCAGTAATTCTCTAATCTCTGGTCCGATAAGGTTTTGTCCGCCATCACCACGAGTCAATGAAAGGTAAGCTGTTCGGGCTTTTACTTCATTAGATATATAAGAAATTAAGCGGGTGTTTTCGTCGTCTGGATGCGCTGCAACGTATAAAACAGATCCTAAAAAGTTCAATTTTTTAATGGATTCATGAATTTCGGAAGCAGTTGGTTTTTTAGGTTGTTGGGCAGATAGAATAGCAGAAGAAACTACTAATAAATAGAGTAGGCGTAATCTTGTTTTCATCATAAAAGGGTTAGCTAAAACCAAATATAATGAAGTCTTACAGCCGAGCGGTTGTTTTTAGTTTTTCTTTAACGTTAAAGTTTGGTTCAGTTTTGCTGTGTTATTGGTAAGAGTTACACAGAATCACTACCATCATCATGAAACCCTTCAATAGCGTCTTTTTCAACAAGGGTTACTGCTTTTTGTAAGATTAAATTATTAGGATAGGTTACCAAATCACCATTATCTAATCTAAGGTGCAGCTGAAATGCTCTGATATCTTCTATAATGGCTTCAATAGGAAAGTCTTTATCATGAATTTGGACTTTATCTCCAACTTTGTAAGGAAAAGAAAAGAACATTATAATTCCAGAAGTAACATTGCTCAAAATAGACCAGGTAGCAAAAAGCGCAATGCCGATGACCGCAAAAACAGACGAAAAAATAAAGGTCATGTCTTTTAATTCGGCTCCAAAAACAAAGGCTTCAATGATTAAAGCTATGATAAAAAAAGTGACAGATATATATCTGTTAATTAACTTGATACGCGCATCGTTGATTTCGCTTTTCTTGCCTATTTTTCTAACAACTGTATGGCTTATTAAACGAATAATAAAGAGTACGAGAATTACAATGCCTGTAATGATTAATTCCGATTGATAGGTCTCAAAAAACATTTAAATTTTACTTAAATTGGTATATCAAAGATACATTAAAATGCGGGATTACTTTGATAATTGAAGGCTTTCTCTGAGGCTTGCATCGGCATTAGAATTTTTAGTCCAGTAGGCCGATTTTATAGTATTAAGTTTGGTAGCTTTTGTTGTTAAGCGTTTTTTATTGGCACCATAACCATCTTGATAAGTGTCTTCCCATCCTAAAATCTCGTAAGGAAATTTGGGATTGAAATGTATAGTTAGTGTGCGTTCAAGCTCAGGATAAGTTAAAGTATAATAATTTTCATCTATGCTGGCTTGTGCCTGATAAGCTTTCAAGTCATAATGCTTAAATCTCAAAAATTCTAAAGAAGGAATCACCATGATGTTTCCGGTAGGTAAGGTATTTGGATCTAAACGCAGTTGTGTCCATAATTCATTTTCTAAAATGGCTTTGCCTAGTGTTGTATTTTGATCGGCTTCAGATTCAAAATAGCTATGTGCAGTAAACTCAAATTGAGCTCTGTTATTAAGTTGGGAATACACATGACCACACCATTCCTGAACCGAACAACTTACCTTAAGCGCATGTTGGTTATTGCTCACAGGATAAAAAGTCGATTGCATCGTAGCATACGGATAAATTCCTGTATTAAAATTTTTGGTTGCATTGAGTTTTAAAACAGGGATGTTGGCTTTATTGTATTGGTCTGCTTTAACCTGTTTTTCAGGAAGGAAATCCTCGGTAACAAATACTAAAACGGCAGTACCCTTACGTAATTCTCCGTAACGAGCTTGTTCTAATTGATAGGATGATATTTCGGCTTTTCCGTTGTACCAATAGGTTTTAAACGCTTCCGATTGCTTAAAGGCTTCAGCTTTAGGAAGCCTGTTTGAAGTTTCAGTAATGGGTTCAGAATGTAAAGCTTGATCGTTTGGTTTTTGAGCTTGGTTGCAGGACATCAGCATTCCGAAGAAAAGCAATAAGGTCATAGTTGTCTTAGTCATAGCTGTAAAATTTTCTGTAAAATTACAACCGAAACCTACTTAAACCATAGCATTTAACGTTTTGTAAACGAGGTGTGTTGGCAAACCCACCACATTGGTGTAAGAGCCTTCAATGGCAGTAATGCCTATTTGACCAATCCATTCTTGAATTCCATACGCACCAGCTTTATCAAAAGGTTGATAGGTTGAAATATAGTAGTCAATTTCACGATCTGTAAGCGCTTTAAATGTAACTTTAGTAATAGCGTTGACCGTCTTTTGTGTCGTTTTTGTTGTGAAGCAAACCGAAGTAATGACATCGTGAGTCGTATTGCTCATTGATGCCAGCATACGGAAGGCGTCCTCATGATCTTTTGGTTTTCCTAAGGCAGATTCTTGATGCCAAACAATGGTGTCGCTGGTGATTAAAATATCCTGATCTCTTAAGGTGTCTTTAAAAGGGAGTGATTTTAACTGAGCCAGATAATCACTAATCTCAAAATGACGTAAGCGATGCGGGTATTCTTCTTTAACAGGCATGAGTTTAATCTCAAAATTTAGTCCTAAATCTTTAAAAAACTGCTGACGTCTGGGAGATCCAGAGGCTAGAATGAGATGATATTTATGAAGCTTGTCGTTAAGCATGCTTACTTAATTTGGATAATAAACGGATACAATAGCAACGAGAGTAAGCCCATAAACATGGTGAGTTTGTATAGGGTGCTAATGTGTTCGTAATGTTTGTAATGTTCGGCACTAAAAATTTTAATAGTCGCATATATTAAAGGCGCAATAACAAAGACCAAAAAATACCCAATAGCGATTTGATGTTGATACAGATAAGTTACGATAAAATAAATAACCATTCCAATTGGAATCATACTAACAGCAAATGCAATTTTATTAGCACGTTCACGTCCTAGAACAATAGGTAAGGTGTTCATCCCAGATTTGTAGTCTCCATCAATATCTTGGATATCTTTAATAATTTCCCGGACGAGATTAATAAAAAATGCAAATAGCGCGTAATCAATTACAATATCGAAAAAGGCCATTTGTGTTGTTCTGTTATCTGTAAAAGTCACTGGTAGCAAATCGAAAATGCCGACAATAATAAGACTCATGGCCACGAGAAAGGATATCAATACATTCCCAAAAAGGACTGTGCCTTTTAAATACGACGCATATACATAAAGTGCTAAGGAAATAATCACGAATATGGCAAAAAATGAACTCTTACCGATGCTATGTGATAGGTAAAACCCTAAGGCAATTCCTATAATGTTGAGCGCAAAAAACAAGTTGTATGCTAGTTTTTCAGAGACTTGTTTACCAATTACTACTTTGTTGGGTTTATTGATACTGTCTGTTTCTAAGTCGTATATATCATTAATTATATTTCCGGCAGCAGCCAGGCACAAGGTAATAATAACCAATAGGGTAAAATTAAAATCGGTTAGTGCAGTAGCGGTATTAAAAAATTCGAAAAGCGCATATTTGATGAGTACTTGCGCAACAATAATCATGAGTAGGTTTTTCCAGCGAATGAGATTAAGAATATGCACTATGGTTGGGTTGTTAGTTAATAGTTAATTCTGATGTTCTTAAGCGATTTAATCATATTTGGCGTCAAAATTACCATCCCATTTATCTTGAACTTTCATGATTTGTTCAATAATATCTCTTACAGCTCCTTTTCCGCCTGCTTTATGAGATACATATTTGCTAACACCTTTAACTTCAATAGCAGCATCTTGTGGGCTACACGGTAAGCCTACTAATTTCATAACAGGAATATCAGGGATATCATCTCCCATATACAACACATTTTTTGCATCAATATTGTTAGTTGAGATATATTCGTGAAACTGATGCACTTTTTGATGCGCTCCTAAATAGATATCCGTGATACCCAATCCTTCAAGTCGTTTTTGTACACCCAGATTGCTGCCGCCAGAAATAATACAAATATTAAATCCGGCATCCTTGGCCGTTTTAAGTGCATAACCATCTTTAATATTCATTCGTCGTAACATATCGCCATTGGTCATGACAGTCACAGTGCCGTCGGTTAATACGCCATCAACATCAAAAATAAAGGTAGTAATTTGTGCTAAGTATTCTTTGTAACTTTTATCGTCCATGGGTTTTCTGTATTGAAGCAGTTAGTAGTTTGTAGAGTTCTTTATGATGCTCATTTTCGAGCAGTTTCAAATGTTTTTTTATGGTTTTCTTGTCGTTGCGTTTGGCAGGACCAGTTTGAGATACAAAAGGCGAATGCTCTTGTACTTTGGTAGCCGTTTCTAAAATTAAGGGTTTGAGTAAATCAAATTCTGCGCCTTTAGATTCGGTGATCTCATGGGCAACTCTATACAGTTGATTGGTGAAATTATTGACAAATACTGCGGCCAAATGAAGTGCTGCACGTTGATCGCTATTTACGCGTTTGGTGATAGGAGTAATGGCGGTTGCTAATGTTTTTAAGGGCATGTAATCCTTTCGTGTCAAGGTTTCCAGACAAACAGGTACTTTCGAAAAGTCGATATCGGCAGCCTTAGAAAAGGTTTGCAAGGGGTAAAACACACCACGTCTGTTTTTTTTGTCAATATCATAAGCACTTACACTTCCTGAAGTATGAACCACAAATCGATTCTCAAACGGGAGTTTTTCCGATAATTTCGCAATCGCATCGTCACTTACGGCAATGATATAAACATCGGCTTCAACGAGTTGACTTATATCATCAGTGATGTTAAGGTCATGTTTATAAGACGATATTGCGTCAATATGTCGATTATACCATTGTTTAACGGTTACGTTTTCCGAAGAAGAAAAGGCTTTGTATAAATGATGAGCAACATTTCCGGCTCCTAAAATTACAACTGAAATCATGACGCAAAAATACAATAGAAATACAATATGATAAATATCATTTATTATTTTCTCACTTGTGGCTATCTTTGACTTATGAAAAGAGACATTGATTCGCGTGAGGATGTATTTTTATTAGTAAGCTCATTTTATGATAAAGTTAGAGCGAACACTATTCTTGGCCCTTTTTTTAATGAAACCATTAAAGATTGGGAGGCACATTTACAACACTTGACCACCTTTTGGGAAACGAGTTTATTCATGACCCGTAAACTCGAGCAAAAATACTATGGCAATCCTTTAGAAGCTCATGTAAAGGTCGATCAGGCGCATGATAAAAGTATTACCGAAATGCATTTTGGTATCTGGCTCAACTTATGGTATGAAACCCTGGATGCCTTGTTTGAAGGCGAAGTAACCGAAAACGCAAAGCGCAGAGCACGCAAAATGGGAACCTTTATGTATTTAAAGATTTTTGAGGCCAGACAAAGTCGAAAATAGGCTCTGATTATACGCTTTTAAGTAGTTGGATTGTAGTTCTTGAAATTAATTCTGAAAAATTGCAAAACCTCTAAATTTTTAACACTTATTTGATACGCTTTAGCGGAGACTAAACGAACTAAATTGGTTATCTTTGCACAACTAAAAATTAAGCCTTCCTGCCATGCAAAAGACACTTGCGAATATTCTCTTTTCTACTCGACTTACCGGAACCTTATTTATTGTTTATGCGATTGCCATGATTACTGGTACGTTTTTAGATGCCGGACAAGAAACTTCGCCAACACCTTTCACGAGACATTACATCTATAACGCCTGGTGGTTTGAAACGATTATGGTGCTTTTTGTGATTAATTTCGTCGGAAATATTTTTAGATACCGCTTATTAAGAAAAGAAAAATGGGCCACTTTAATTTTGCATTTAGCCTTTATTTTTATTTTCATTGGTGCCGGAATTACACGATATATTGGCTATGAAGGTTGGATGCCTATTCGTGAAGGTGAAACAGAAAATACGTTTTTAACACGCGATATTTATCTTACAGCTTTTATTGATGGCGATTTGGTTGTTAACGGGCAACAGCAAAGACGTGTGATTCAGGAGCGTGTTGATTTTTCTGAGCGCTTAGATAATGATTTAGAATTACATACTGAATACAATGGCACTCCTGTGTCTATAAAAGTAAAGCAGTTTGTTAAAGATGCCGAACTTGATATTATTGCAGATGATGCTGGTGAATCTTACCTGAAATTAGTAGAAGCAGGCGACGAAGCTTCCCATAGTCATTACATTAAAGATGGTGATGATGAACTCATACACAATGTTGTTTTTACTTTAAATAATCCTAAAAAAGGTGCTATAAATATTACAACAGAAGGCGATAAGTTATTTATAGAATCGCCATTTGGAGGAGATTATTTAACCATGGCAACTCAAGCCTCAGGCACACTTGTTAAAGATTCCATACAACCTTTGATGTTGCGTTCTCGTTATCAAATTGGTAATATGGCAATGGTATTTCCAAAACCTGTGGTAAAAGGGACGTTTGGAGTGGTTAAAAAATCAGCTTTATTAACGAGTCGTGAAGATGGTGTTGTGGCCGATGTTACGGTTAATGGCGAAACTAAAACGGTGAATTTATTGGGCGGACAATATGTTAACGGACGCTTTGAACAGATTAAAGTTGGCGGTTTAGATGTGGCGGTCAAATACGGTTCTATAGTCAAAGAATTGCCGTTTAGTATCAAACTCAACGATTTTAGAGCAGAGCGCTACCCAGGAACTCAAGATAATTTTTCTGCCTTTTCCAGTGATATCACAGTCATTAAACCTAATGAAACGCCTTACGATTACAAAATTTTTATGAACCATGTGCTAGATGAAGAAGGCTATCGTTTTTTTCAAGCTAGTTTTTTTCCAGATGAAAAGGGAACCAAACTTTCTGTAAACCATGACCAATGGGGAACTTACGTGACTTATTTTGGTTATATGTTGCTTTATTTTGGCTTGATGGCAATTCTGTTTAGTAAAGGCACACGCTTTGCCGATCTTAAAAAGATGCTTGAGAAAGTAAAAATAAAAAAAGCAAAACTGCTTGGTGTTTTCTTACTTGGCTTCGGAATGTTCGGATTTGCACAAGAGCACAGTGAAGACGATGGTCACAACCATGCTCCCGTTCAACAAGAGCATTTTGAAGGTGATGGTCATAACCATACCGCTACTAAAATTGAACGCCCAACAAAAGCACAAATCGATTCGGTAATTAGAGCCAATATCACACCTAAAGCTCATGCCGATAAATTTGGAGAACTGGTGATACAGGATTATAGCGGACGTATGATGCCTATGAATACCTACGCGTCTGAAGTCTTAAGAAAGCTCAGTAAAATGGATCATTACGAAGAGTTTGATGCCAATCAGGTGCTCTTATCGATGCAGGAGAGTCCGTTGTTCTGGTATAATGTTCCTATCATTTATTTAGCAAAGCGAAAAGGCGATTCGATTCGAAGTATTATTGGTGTGAGTAAAGACCAGAAGTATGTGTCAATTACCGATTTTTTAACCGATGATGGCCGAAATAAACTAGGACCTTACTTAGAAGAAGCTTATGCTGCGGAAGTGCCTAACGGATTTCAGAAAGAATTTAAAGAAGCTTATGACCGAATGAGTCTTTTGTTTAATACACTTGACGGTCGTTCTATTAAGATTTTTCCGGTGCCTGATGATGAAAAAAACACCTGGATTTCACCTGTAGAATACAAAGAAAGCTATCGGGATGTGATTAAAGATACCATCTACGGAAAAGTGATTGAGAACAGCTTTAGGTTTTATTTAGGCGAACTATACAAAGCCAAGCAAACCGGAGATTATGATCTGGCGAATCGCTTATTAGGCGGATTTAAAAACAACCAGTCAAAAATAGGAAGTGAGGTCATGCTCTCTGATGATAAGATCAAAACCGAAATTTTATACAACAAGTACGATATCTTTAAAAAGCTTTACAGTTGGTATATGTACGCTGGTGCTTTATTATTTGTACTGATTATTGTACAGATTTTTAGCAGCAAAAACAAATGGGTTGATGTTGCAGTAAAAGGCCTAGGTGTTGTTATTTTTGGACTATTCTTACTGCATACCGCAGGCTTGATTGTACGTTGGTATATTTCTGGTCATGCGCCTTGGAGTGATGCTTACGAATCTATGATTTATGTAGCCTGGGCGACCATGCTCTTTGGCTTGCTCTTATCTAATTCCGCAGGTAAAAGTCCGATGTCTATTGTTAGCAATGTCCTAAAAGGAAAGAACAAATCCTATTTAACCACAGCTGCAGGTGCCTTTGTAACTGCCATGATTCTTATGGTGGCACACTGGAACTGGATGGATCCTGCCATTGCCAATTTATCTCCTGTTTTAGATAGTTACTGGCTTATGATTCACGTTGCTGTGATTGTAGCGAGTTACGGTCCGTTTGCGCTTGGGATGATACTCGGAATTACCGTCTTACTCCTTATGATTTTTACTACGGAAGACAACAAAGCCAAGATGGCACTTAATATCAAAGAATTAACCATAATCAACGAAATGGCTTTAACTGTAGGTCTCGTGATGCTAACCATTGGAAACTTTCTTGGTGGTATGTGGGCAAACGAAAGTTGGGGACGTTACTGGGGTTGGGATCCTAAAGAAACTTGGGCACTCATAAGTATTATGGTCTACGCTTTTGTAATTCACATGCGATTGATTCCCGGACTTCGAGGGCGCTACGGATTTAATTTAGCATCAATCATTGCTTTCGGAAGTATTCTTTTTACGTATTTTGGGGTGAATTTTTACTTGTCTGGACTGCATTCTTACCAGTCGGGTCAACAAATTTTAAGCTACCAATACATTGCGATTACCTTAGGCTTTATAACACTTCTCGGCTTTTTTGCCCGTTTAAAATATAAAAAGTATTATAAAAAATAAGCCTGAATATTGGGTGCTGAAATAAGGATTATAGCATGGTGATGAGTGTGGTGTACACCAAACCAATCAGCATGGCCATTCCAAAACTAATCAATGTACCAATAAGGACGTATTCGGTCAGTTTTCGGTCTTTGGCTCGTGATAAATCACCAAATCGGAATATAGACTTGGCCGCAAGTAAAAAACCAATACCTTCCCAAAATCCGAGGACAACAAACAGAAACACAAAGAGCCGTTCCAGAATGCCAATATAAGTACCAGCGTTTTTTAGAGCCTCTTTTTTAGCGCTTTTATCTTCAATTTTCCATTTCGAAATAATGGTTTTCATCACAATGGAAGCCATGGTTGTGACGCCAATCAGGCAAGCCATAAGCAATAAGAACTTATTGTAGTTTAGGGTCTCTAATTGCGATAGGTAAGGAGTGTAGATGTTGACCACCACAGCAATAACCAGGAGGTGTGCCAGTTGGTCTAAGGCAAAAAGCCACCGATTATTGTTGCTGTTTCTAAAATGGAGTTTTAAAACATCAATCCCATAATGGCTCAGGATAGTGATTATAAATCCGAGCCAATAGCTGGTATCAAACCCTAAGACTACCGCCAATGCAACGGCATGCACTGCTACATGGTAATATAAAAACTTAGATTTGTGCTTATGCTTGTTTTTGTGTTTGACCCATGTTACGGGTTGAAATAAAAAATCACCAATAAGATGCGCCAGAATGAGTTTAATAAAAAGAATTAGCATAAGCTTTGAATTTGAGATTCGTAATAGGCGAGGAGTTTAGAAAGTTCGTCATAACCACCACGTTTTAATCCTTCACTAATATTACTTTGTGATTTTTGAAGTTTTTGAGCAATCGCTTCCTGATTTAATGTTGGGTATGTTAAGGTATATTTTAGAATCGTTGAGGTTGCAGGTTTCCATTGATCCATAACGAGTAATGCCAGTTCAAGCATTAAATTAAGTTGGTAATCAAAGGTTTCGGAAGGCGATTTCACAGCTAATGTGTGCTTTTTTAACTGTTCAAAACACAGTCCCGAATTCACAAAAGCACTACCGTTAGATTCTGTTATTTTTTCAGAAGCATAGCGCTTTTCGCCAATGCCTATGGCAAGTCGCACATCGTTATGCTTAAATTGTTTGATGGATGCTTTAATTAAAAAAGCAGCTTTTAAAGCTTCCTTTGGTGACACTTCTAGTTGAAAACTATCACCACGATAAATTTCCCAAGATTTGGGCTCATTGCCAAAAAGATTAAGGACAGCTTTCAGTTCGTTGAGCCACTCCTGAGGTGCTGTTTCTCTAGAATTGATAATATCTCCTGTTATAATTGCGACCATGGTTTATATACTGTAAAATTCAAATATATCATATTTTTAGCAGATAATAAAATATATCTGCTTTTTTACAGATATTTAGATATATCGGTTTTTTAAACGATATTGTAATAACTGCGGAAACACGTTAAAAATTGCTGTGATAGCGCTTTTGGATGTCTTAAAAATCGATTAGTTTTAGGGGTTCAAAAATCTAAAAATTAAAGACAATGAAGTTATTAAAGGAATTCAAAGAGTTTGCCGTGAAAGGGAATATGATGGATATGGCTATTGGGATCATTATAGGCGCAGCATTTAACAAAGTTATCGATGTATTGGTCAAAAAAGTATTTATGCCACCTTTGTCATTAATGACTGACGGACTCGAATTTCAGGATAAAAAATACGTGTTGAGAGAGGCGGTAGTGAACGTTAGTGGCGAAGAAACTACAAAAGAAGTAGCTATAGAATACGGCGTATTATTTGAAACCTTTTTAGATTTTCTAATTGTTGGCGTCACGGTGTTTATTGTGGTAAAAGCGATGAATCGTTTACGAGATAAAGCACAGGATCCTAAAAATAAAGTAGTAAAAACCCCAAAAGATATTGAGTTACTTGCCAAACTCAACGATTTAATGGAAGAGCAAAACGCCCTTTTAAAGAAGCAATAGAGTATGAATATCTATTGGCGGTATCCAAAGGAGAGCCCTAATTAATCGTCTACTTTTTTCCAGACAAACTCACTATCGAGTTCAAAACTGCCTATAAAGTCAAAATGACAATCGGAAGGCGCAATAATCGACAAAAAAGGCTGCTGTTGTTTATCGCGATACAGGTGATAAGTTTCACCAACAAGCGGTTCAAAATTATAGCGCGAATTATACACAAGATTGTTGTGTTCTAATGCGGTCATCATCCGCTCATATTCGGCTTTAAGCTCCAGGTACTTGGCTTTAATTTGCTTATTTGCCTTGTTGATGTTTCTATTTTTCCAGGTCGAATTATCGGTTACCTGGATAGAAGGCGCACCAACATTGGTGGCATAAGGTTTTAAAGCAGCGTCATAACGTTGCGTATCTTCATTAAATACAATCTGGTCTGGTTTTTTGTCTTCCGACATGGCAAAATTCTTTTTTACAAAGATAGAGCACAGAATTTATTCATATCAGTTAATAGGCTACTTTTTTTATGGCGAGTTTTGTTGTTCTAATATGCAAATTGTAATACCTCATATGATGAATGCTGATACACTACTATTTATTTTAACTTGTTTGGCTATAGTGCTAACGATTGCTTGGGCTATAAGTGTTGTGAATTCTAAGCGTTAGTTTACAAAAGTGTATATAGTGTACCTAGGTTTCCTTCGGCTTTGCTATAGGCTTGGTTTGATCCAGAAGTCCCTTTGTTAGTATTAGATTGATGCGCTTTGTGATTGTTTTGTGTGCGTATGATTTCAATAGTTTAAGATTATTAATACAACAAAACTAAGACCTCTTTTTTTTGTGGTTTCTAGGTATTAATGATTTTGGGGAGCTATCTAATATTTACTTGGTTTTTTGATTAAGAAAGTAATGAGTATGATAAGTTTCAACAAAGTTTTTAGTTTCATTTGAAATAGAATTAACCATTTGTTCAAAATAATTGGCATCACTACTAAGTTTTTCAAGAATCCTAGTGCTTGTTAAATTTAAGGGATTGCCTTCCGTAGTTTTAAGGTAACGTATTATTGGCCAAAAAGAATTTAAGCGTCTGTCTCCATCAGAAATAGCATTGTATTCTCTTTTTTTGTCAAGAATACCTATAAACATTCTTCCTTCAGTATTGCCTTTTCCAGAAAAAGATTCTATCCCAAATTGTACATTTTTATCATGGAGTTCACCGGAACTAAGCCATAGTTGTGAATAGTTACTGTTTATGTCATTACCTAGGCGAGCATTTACTGGTAAAGACATCTGGTTGATTTTTTTTAAAACAGCAAATCTTAATTTTTCTCTAACTGAATTAACTGCTTTTTGATAATTCGCATGAATGTATTTAGCTTCATCTAAATTTTCTAAAATAAGTGTATTAAACTGTTTCTCTAATTTGTTATCCATTGTATGCGTTAGTTTTTTTAATACAATTTGATATTGCTTTATAGATGTTTCAATAATAGAGCCTTGGTCGACAACACTCAAGCATTGCTCTAACCAATTTAAAATTTCATTAGAATATGATATAATGTGATAATCATCAATTGTCAGTAAATGAAGGCTGTTTTTTGAAGGTTTATCACCGAATAAGTTTAAATAATACAACGATGATTTTCCTTTATTGAATAAACTATATCTATACATCTGTTTTGGTTGGTCGCCAGCATGTATTTTATTTTCTATGGTGATGGTTTTTCCTGAAGGAAACAAAATTAAGATATCAATAAAACCTCCATTCTCATAATCTTTTGAGATGGTACCTAAATGATATTCAGCTTTAACTAATACTTGGTTTAAGTTTTCGTTTGTATAATCATAGCCAATTTCTTTTAAAAACAAACCTAAGAACTTTGTACCATGATAATGATTTCCTTTTGGATTTAATAATGCAACTAGCATACCTGAATGCGTTTTAGTTTCATTAGTTTCCATGTTTAGAATAGAAAATATATTAAAGTCTTCACCTTTAGCTTTGATTACTTTAAGATGCGTGTTGATTATATTCTTAGATGTGTTTAATAGAGTTTCTAGTTTTATGTAATCCATACATACAAGGGGTTGCCGAAATCTGTTTTTACAAACTACTTTTTATGTTTTTAAGATTAATGTCATATAAGTTGTTGCCTATGATATTATCAATCTCAATTATTTTGGAGTATTTTTAAGTATAAGTTTGTTAAATAACACATACGAAAACTCCAAATATATTTAATTCCCTTAATTCATCTTCTGACAATATTATGTCATCAAATCTGTCATCAAAAGATTTAGGACTTAAAGTTATAAATTCATGTCTCCAGCCCTCATGGTTAACAGTTTTTTTACTTTGATAATGTTTAACTGTAAATCCTGAACCATAATCTTTGTCTTGAATATTGTGGTGTTGTACCAAAACTATTTTTCCGTTTCTAGATCCGCCAGGATCTTTTTCGAATAAACAGTAAGAGCCACTAGGAATAATTTTATTCATAGATTCACCTACTACTTTACATACAAAATAATTTTTTTTTGTTGAAATATGATTAGGTAATTCAATCCATTTGAAGTTAGAAACGATTTGTAAATCGCTAAATTCCCCTGCAGCTACAGATAAATCTAATAATGGAACAGAATTAACAAAAGGTATTACATCATTCTCGTCAATAAACCTAAATTTTAATTTTTTTTCAAATGAAGGAATGTGCTTTTTGAAATAGTTATTCAAATTTTCATCGCAAGCATAAATAAAAGTTCCTTTTATACCTCTAAACATCAGAGTTTTATATATGTTAATAATGTAATTTTTTAACTCATCTAAATCACTAATACCCTTTTTTCCGTTTTTATCGTAATATTCTTCTTTATTTATTTCAATACTGTTTGTAAGATTATTGAAATAAATTTCATTTCCAAAAATGATACCTGTGTAGTTCAAATCATAACCTTGCGTAGTATGTATGCAACCAACCTCATTAAAAGCATTCTTAGAATTTATCCAATCTTTATCTGTATTATTCCATTGAAATTCTAAATTGTCAATTTTGATGTCTACTTTGTCTTTATCATTTTGAGATTTCCATGGCCAAGAATAACCAGCAACTAATCTTGATAATCCACATTCTTCTTCTTTCTTTTTGAGTTCTTCATATAAATCATTCAAATTGTCAAAAACTCTTAAATCATAATCTTCTGATGCATAAAAATTTAATTCTTGGTTTTTTAAATTTAATAAATCATCAACAAATGTTATATAATCGTTACCTCCAATCACTCTCATTTGCGATTTAAGTTCAATAACAGAAGTGTTTGTTTTATTTAATAAGTTTTTAAAGTTTTTAGGTCCTATATCAGAAGGTTTAACTGATTGTGCTGAATCATAGAATAAAATTTGATTTTTACTATTAGCTATAATCCAATCTAATTCGTTACCTGTATCATCTAACCCTAATTTTCTATTGTTCTTTTTAAAAACACCCATCCAACCAATGTTCTTGTATTGTCTTAGTCTATGTGCTTCGTCAACAATTAATAAATCATAGTATTGTTTAAATGTGTCTGAAGGGCTTATTACCATAGAAGCTTTTAATCCTGGAATCTTCCTGAAAACATTTTTTAGTGTTTCTCTGAGAGAAGTCATGGCTATAACAAGGCCAATTTTTTTATCGGGGTATTTTAGTGAAAAATTCTTTATTAAATTTATCTCATGAATTTCGTTTTCATTTAGGTCTTCTAAATTAGAATCTAGTTCATCTGAATTTAGTAATTTGATAAAATAGGTAGCTAATATAGTTTTTCCAGTACCAGCACTTCCTTTTACGAATATCATATTAGTTTCATTGATAACTAAAGCATTTAATATTTGTATAACCGAATTGTATTGATCTTCGTTTAATGATTTATATGGAGAATATTTAAATAATTCTGTGTTTTCAATTTCAGAAAGAGATTTACTTATGATTTTTTTTTCAATAAGTTTATTCCAAACTTCTTTAAACAAATCTTTATATAAATCTTGCTGATAATAATTATGATTGATTAACCCGTAATTGCCATTTTGTAATTTGTAAGTTCCTTCTGAAGATATATATTGAATTAGTTTAGATTCAATATCAAGTGTGGCTGATTTGTTAAACTTATCAGAGCCAATAATGGATATTTTTTTTAGATTGGACTTTTTGGGATTAGATAAATGATTTTTTATTCTATTTGCAGCATTTGTAGATTCTCCAACATACGCAACTCTTGTAAATTGGTTTTGAATAAAATAGACTAAAGGCCATTTGTTTTTTACCCAAGTATTTGATTCTATTTTTAGTAAAGATTCTTTATTAAAATCATATTGTTCAGAAACTTCAACAGATAACTCAAACGATAAGCTCATAATTCATTATACTTTTTTGAATTTCCTTTAGCTTTTTCTATAGGGTATTTTTTGTTATTTAGTCTTATTTTTTTCTGTATGATTTTTGATACATCTAAGTCATGTTTTTCTGCTAGAAGTAGGCAAAATGATAGTACATCAGCTAACTCCTCTTCTAATTTTTCTTTTACAAAATCTTCATTTTCTTTCCATAAAAATAATTCTAATAATTCACCAGCTTCAATGTTTATAGCTAAAGCCAAATCTTTAGAGTTATGAAATTGTTTCCAATCTCTTAAATTTCTAAATTCTATAAGTTCTTTAATGAGATTACTTATTTCAGACATATTTTTAGTATTTCGAATAATATTAAAAAATAACTAATACAAATTCAATTAGTACTACATAATCAAATTGGGAGAGTCTAAATATAAAAACTTTATTGAGGCGGAGGAAGTAAAAAAGCGTAATAATCTATAAAATGATTACTTTTAAATAGCGTAACCGAATTTTAGATTCAAATCGCTTAGCACCAAAGTGTAGTTCCTAACGGACTGGATCCCTCAAGGCAATGGCTTTGGTGTTTTTTTCTAGTCGACTTTATAACGCATCTAATCCCAATACCCAATACCCAATACGATTAAGACATACAACACTATTGAAGATATGCACAACGGTTAGGTAATAGGTCAACGGCATCAGTTTTAGTACGTAGTAATACCAAGACAAGGTCAAGTAGTGGGTAGTGGAGCATCGCCTAGCGAAGCGTTTGCGATGCGCAGGAATGAGCTTGTAGCTAGGTTTTCAAGAACTAAAAGTGCAGCCTATATTTTTTTGTATCTTTTTTTAGCAATGAAAAAAAGATTTATAAAACACATAAGCAACTAAAAATCACAATCAATCACGATAACTTACCCGATCCCGAATCCCACCGCTTTCACGATGAATAATCACATCAGCCTTATAGCGTTTCGCCAGCGTCTTAGCTTTATTAATGGCGGTACTCTGTTTACGGTGTTTGGAAGTAATACGTTTATTACCTTCACGACGAACAGCCCAACCATCTTCATAAGGCACCACATGCTGATGCCAGGTGCGTTTTCTGGTAGTATCATGACCAAGCGCTTTTAGGATCGCTTGAATCAGGTTTTGAATGGAATCTACTAACGTGTTTTTATCAGACATAAATGCAGCAATATATGTCTATAAATATATAAAATGCCCTTATAATTCAATAAGCAATCAAAATTAAGTTTTAGTTACAGTTGTTTAATTGGAACCAAATGACATTGTGACCTGAAAGGTCAATGTGTCAAAATCCTGATTGTCCAAACCAGCAAATGGATCTGCACCTTTATTAATATTGTAGCCTAAGGCTATTTTATTCTTTTTATTGATTACATAGGCCAGTCCAAATGAAAATGTTCGTTTCGGATTTAGTCTCAAATCAGTATTCCCGATTAATGGTGTTCGTAAATCCATAACGTAAGTTGTATAGATGATTTCCGGTTGGTCTAACCAATTGTTCAATATTCCATAAAATGGAAAAGCACTTATTGAAAAATTGGCTTTTGCCATTAAGACGTCTTCATCGCCACCAATATAGCCCAATCCCAAATTATAGTCCCATCTAAAACTCAAAAGTCCATCCTTTTCACCGTTAAAGCCTAAAAGAGGAATGGCACCATCAACAAAGAAGATGTGTGTTGGTCTAAAGTCTTCGTATTTTAATCCTAAATGTGCCTGAAATGCTTTTGTTTTATTGACAAAATCTTGAGAGTACTTAACATTTTCACTAACAATATATTGACCTTGAGTATCGTCGTAATTATTGGCTATAATCTGAGATGCTGTAATGCCAATTTGTTGTACATCCTGTTTTTTATTAATTAAGGTGTTTTTTTGAACCTCATAGGCTATTCCTAGAGTGTAGGAGAATGTGTTTGTACGTTGTCTTAAGTATTCGATTTCCAAAAAACCGTTGATTAAATATGAATCTGCTATGGTATCGTTATTGGGAAACGTTGCAATCACTTGTGCAGGATTAGATTTTGTAAACTTATTCTGGGAGGATTGTCCCAAATTTATGCTTATAGACTGAGGCGCTTTTTGTTCTGTGTTGTCTTGTGCATAACAAACTGAAACGCACAATATAAGCACTAAAAATATTTTATATGTTTTCATAATCCTCGACTATTAAATGAACCAAATCCTTAACGGTTTTACACTGTTTTACCTTTGATAGTGAAACATGCGGTATGGGCTTGCCGGGTTTCGTACTATGGGTAAGTTTTGTCAAGACCTTCTGACAACGTTGCCTAAGACCATAAGTTGAATTTATGAATGGGTCATTCATTTTGAGATCATTCTTAAGATGAGACATCATCTTAAAAGGAAAGTTCATATTGCGATAATTTGCGGTCTCCTTATCTAAATTTTCAAATACAAAATCATTGGCTTTACCATCTTCCTCAATTTCCTTAATGATATCATGAATGATTTTTATAGTCTTAGGATTAGAGGTAATTCCCATCAAATGCTTAAGCCCTTTTAAAAGCACCAAAGCTTCAGATCTATCTACTTCAAATTCAATTTTCATAATCTTGTGTTTAATTTGTTAATGTTCAAATATAGCGGGTGGCACCAAATCAAACCATACCCAATACTGGGTAATTCTAAAAGAGATTTTTAGACTTTAACCAACAAAAATTTTAAGAAGTAAAGTGATTAAACCACAGCCAGTCTTCTTTCTAAATTAGCAAAGGTGATTTCCTTAAAATTTGAAATTACGATATCGGCTTTGCTGTAATCTTGATCTTCACTATGCAAACTATCATATCCAACACAGTAAATTTTTGCTGCTTTAGCTGCAGCAATTCCGTTTGTAGAATCTTCTATAACAAAGCAATCTTTTGCATCATAACCAGATAATTCGGCAGCTTTGATGAAAATTTCAGGATGCGGCTTAGAAGCTTTTAAATCGGCACCACTAATTTTAGCTACAAAATACTGATCCAAATCAAAACGTTCAAAAATACGATTGATATTAGCCATTGAAGCCGAAGAGGCTAGAACTAAAGCCATATCATGACTATGATAGTCTTTAATTAGATCTAATACACCATCTAAAAGTTGTAATGCGGTATCGTTTTCAAAGAGGTTTTTAAAGTGATGACGTTTAATATCTACTAAAGTTTGTGGACCAAGAGGTAATTTAAAATGCTCGATGAGTTGTTTACAAATTTCTAATGTGGATTGTCCGGTGAACGAAGCGTACAAGTCTTCTGAAACAGTAATATTGACATCACTAAACATTTGGTAATAAGCTTTGTGATGTAGAGGTTCAGAATCTACGATAACGCCGTCCATATCAAATAAGGCAGCTTTAAACATATTGGTTGAATTAATTAGCGAAACGAATATATATAAATGTGTATTGATAATCAATACTTTCGGCAGACAATTAACGGTTCATTGGATTATTTGCACTTATGTTCGGTGAACTGTTATATTTAAGATCAAAGAGCCCATAAAAAATCCTCAGATTTAGAATTCGTTTTGAAATATGAAAAATAATTTCCATCTTTGACGTCTTATGATTGTTTAAGTCCACACTTCGCGATACATCACTTTAAGTGATTCTCAAAAATAGCCATCAGCTTTTCAGCTTTTGGTAGTCTGTATTTTATAATTTACAATCATGTCAAAACCAACTATTTCAATTACAAAATTATTCAATTACTTTAAACAAGCGGTTTCAGGTAAAGAACAAGAATTTACTTCAGGTAGCATTCGAAAAGCAGTATTTATGCTCTCTATTCCTATGATTTTAGAGATGCTTATGGAATCTATTTTTGCTGTAGTAGATATATTCTACGTCTCTAAAGTTAGTGTTAATGCTGTCGCCACAATTGGACTCACCGAGTCTGTAATTACGTTAGTGTATGCTATAGCCATTGGGCTTAGTATGGCAGCAACGGCTATAGTCGCAAGGCGTATAGGAGAAAAAGATAAAGAAGGCGCATCACAAGCAGCGGTTCAGGTGATCTTTTTAGGCGTCTTGGTTGCTGCAATTATTAGTGTATTCGGAATTCTGTTTCCGAAGGAAATTTTAGCACTTATGGGCGGAGAACCCGATTTAATTGCTGAAGGTTATGGCTATACTCAAATTCTATTGGGTGGAAATGTGACCATTATGCTCTTGTTTTTAATCAATGCAATTTTTAGAGGTGCTGGTGATGCATCGATGGCGATGTGGACATTAATTCTCTCTAATGGATTAAATATCATCCTGGATCCTATGTTTATTTTCGGATTTGGACCAATTCCTGCCTATGGCGTTGAAGGTGCAGCCATTGCTACAACTATAGGTCGTGGCTCTGCAGTGCTTTTTCAACTCATTGTTTTATTTTATGGCTGGAGCAGAATTAAAATCAGATTTAAAGACCTTGTCTTAAGAATAACGGTCATGATCAACCTGATTAGAGTGTCACTTGGTGGTATTGGCCAGTTTTTAATCGGAACCTCTTCTTGGGTGTTTTTAATGCGTATTATGAGTGAATTTGGTAGCGAAGTCCTCGCTGGGTATACCATTGCGATTCGTGTGATGATGTTTACTTTTATGCCTGCATGGGGAATGAGTAACGCGGCAGCTACCTTAGTCGGTCAAAATTTAGGAGCCAAACAACCTAAACGTGCCGAACAATCCGTGTGGAAAACAGGTCAATATTGTGCATATTTTATGGCAATAGTTTCTGTGGCTTATTTGGTTTTCGCACCACAAATTATTTCTTGGTTTACTCAAGAATCTAATGTGGTTGAAAACGGAAGCCTTTGTCTAAGAGTTGTTGCTGCAGGTTATATTTTCTATGCCTACGGAATGGTGGTCATCAATTCATTTAATGGCGCAGGAGATACCATGACACCAACAGTTATCAATTTTGTGTGTTTTTGGCTTTTTCAATTGCCTTTTGCTTACCTTATGGCTATCACTTTAGATTACGGACCTGTAGGTGTGTTTTTAGCCATTGTTTTAGCGGAAGTTTTAATTGCTATCATTGCTATCATTTGGTTTAAGAAAGGCCATTGGAAATTAAAACAAGTTTAAAGCTTTGTTGTATTGTTTTTCTTACATTATGATCTTAAAAATCAACAATTAAAGACTTTTTTGGTGTTTTGGCGAGTAAATAGTTGAGTCAAAGAACTTTGCTGTATTTTTATATATTCCCTCATTTGATTAATAGCCATTTAGTAATAACCAAATTTAGCATGTGATTAATGTTTTCTTCCTATGGAGAAAACGTATGACTATGTCGAATTTACTTAAAAGGATATTGACAATGAACGGAATACGCATAATAGTGCAAGCAATAGTATTTTTCTTTTTAGGAATTTCAGCCACGTTTGCGCAATCTGGAATTTATGAGAGCTATGCTATTTTAGATAGTGGCTCAGGAAATGTCTATTACGATTTACAAGCCACTACAGGAAACATAGATTTTGAAGGCACTAACCTAGGAAATTTTAGTTGTGATGGTGCATTAATTCTAAATGGTGCCCAAAACAAAGTCTATAAATGTGATACCGACGATATTACCAACGGATTTCTTAACTACCGCATATATTTAACCTCTAGTACACCACCACCTTTTACAGATAGTGTTTCATTGCCTTTTTTGAGTAACGATTTACCATCAGGGCAATGTGCGCCTGGAGAAACCAATCAAACATGGGAAGAAAGCGGAGCAAATATCAATATCATAAGTGGTTTAGCTCTGGGAACCTACTATATTGAAGTCTATACAACAGCCGATTATACTTTTACTGCTAGTGGAGGTGGAGCAGGAACTCATTTTGCTCACAATGGTACCTTAAATTATAAAGCGACGTTTTCTGTCGTAGATACAACAGCACCAACACCAGATGCCGTTAGTTTATCAGATATCACAGCGGAATGTGAAGTAACGAGTTTAACCGCACCAACAGCAACGGATAATTGTGGTGGTACCGTGACAGTCACTCATGATGCGACGCTGCCCATTTCAGGAGAAGGGACAACAACGGTTGTGACTTGGACTTACGATGATGGCAACGGCAACACATCCACACAAACTCAAAATGTAATTATCGATGATGTAACAGCGCCAACACCAGATGCCGTTAGTTTATCAGATATCACCGCGGAATGTGAAGTAACGAGTCTAACCGCACCAACAGCAACGGATAATTGTGGAGGCACAGTGACAGTGACTCATGATGCTATATTACCAATTTCAGGAGAAGGGACAACAACGGTTGTAACTTGGACTTACGATGACGGCAACGGCAACACATCCACACAAACTCAAAATGTAATTATTGATGATGTAACAGCACCAACACCAGATGCCGTTAGCTTATCAGATATCACTGCGGAATGTGAAGTAACGAGTTTAACTGCACCAACAGCAACGGATAATTGTGGAGGCACAGTGACAATCACTCATGATGCTACATTACCAATTTCAGGAGAAGGGACAACAACGATTGTGACTTGGACTTACGATGATGGCAACGGCAATACATCCACACAAACTCAAAATGTAATTATTGATGATGTAACAGCACCAACACCAGATGCTGTTAACTTATCAGATATCACCGCGGAATGTGAAGTAACGAGTTTAACCGCACCAACAGCAACGGATAATTGTGGAGGCATAGTGACAATCACTCATGATGCTATATTACCAATTTCAGGAGAAGGGACAACAACGGTTGTGACCTGGACTTACGATGACGGCAACGGCAACACATCCACACAAACTCAAAATGTAATTATCGATGATGTGACAGTACCAACACCAGATGCTGTTAACTTATCAGATGTCACCGCGGAATGTGAAGTAACCAGTTTAACCGCACCAACAGCGACGGATAATTGTGGAGGCACAGTGACAGTCACTCATGATGCTACATTACCAATTTCAGGAGAAGGGACAACAACGATTGTGACCTGGACTTACGATGATGGCAACGGCAACACATCCACACAAACTC
>NZ_JANZNR010000011.1 GCF_025153525.1 Psychroserpens sp. SPM9
AAGTAACCAGTTTAACCGCACCAACAGCAACGGATAATTGTGGAGGCACAGTGACAGTCACTCATGATGCTACATTACCAATTTCAGGAGAAGGGACAACAACGATTGTGACCTGGACTTACGATGACGGCAACGGCAACACATCCACACAAACTCAAAATGTAATTATCGATGATGTAACAGCACCAATACCAGATGCTGTTAACTTATCAGATATCACCGCGGAATGTGAAGTAACCAGTTTAACCGCACCAACAGCAACGGATAATTGTGGAGGCACAGTGACAGTCACTCATGATGCTACATTACCAATTTCAGGAGAAGGTACAACAACGGTTGTGACTTGGACTTACGATGACGGCAACGGCAATACATCCACACAAACTCAAAATGTAATTATTGATGATGTGACAGTACCAACACCAGATGCTGTTAACTTATCAGATATCACCGCGGAATGTGAAGTAACCAGTTTAACCGCACCAACCGCAACGGATAATTGTGGCGGTACAGTGACAGTCACTCATGATGCGACGCTGCCCATTTCAGGAGAAGGTACAACAACGATTGTGACCTGGACTTACGATGACGGCAACGGCAACACATCCACACAAACTCAAAATGTAATTATCGATGATGTAACAGCGCCAACACCAGATGCCGTTAGTTTATCAGATATCACCGCGGAATGTGAAGTAACGAGTCTAACCGCACCAACCGCAACGGATAATTGTGGCGGTACAGTGACAGTCACTCATGATGCCACGCTGCCCATTTCAGGAGAAGGGACAACAACGGTTGTGACTTGGACTTACGATGATGGCAACGGCAATACATCCACACAAACTCAAAATGTAATTATCGATGATGTAACAGCACCAATACCAGATGCAGTTAGTTTATCAGATATCACCGCGGAATGTGAAGTAACCAGTTTAACCGCACCAACAGCGACGGATAATTGTGGCGGTACAGTAACAGTCACTCATGATGCGACGCTGCCAATTACGACACAAGGGACAACTTTGGTGACATGGACTTACATCGATGAGAATTCTAATGCTTCAACACAAACTCAAAATGTGATTATCACTGATGTAACACCACCTACAGCTTTATGCCAACCAATAACCATTCAATTGAGTTCTGGTGGTACTGCTAATATTAGTGCATCTGATATTAATAATGGATCTAATGACAATTGTGGCATCCAATCTTTAGCATTAGATATCACGACTTTCGATTGCAGTAATGTTGGTGATAATACCGTAACTTTAACGGTCACAGATATTAACGGTCTGTCTTCAACTTGTCAGGCAATAGTAACCGTAGAAGATAATGATTTACCAATAGCTAATGATGCAGTTTGCGGATCTATAGGACCATTGGTTTTGGATGCAGTTACAGGTGAAGTCACTGTGACACAAGCTCAAATCAATGCAGCTTATACAGGTACTGATGCTTGTGGAATAGATACGATAATCCTTACACGAAGTACAACATTTGGTTGTGATGATGTTGGTTCTTACGGCTATGAAATAACAATAACAGATGTTAATGGAAATTCTGATACCTGTGAGATAACCATTTCTATTGAAGCTCCTACTATTGCTGGAGGTGTCGTTTTAGGTTATATAGATGAAGCCAATCCACAGCCTGCAGATGATCTTATTGAGGTCACATTTTGCCCATATGATATGAGTACGGATCCACCAACGCCAGCAATTCAAGGCGCAATTTTTAATTTAACCATTGATCCGAGTTTAGTGCCAAATATCATAAGATGGGAAATTGCTACTTATAATGCAGCTACAGCTTTTTGGGAATGGGTACCTGATGGTTTAAATCCAGGAAACCCAACAGAACATGTCATCGCTAATGTTGTAGAAACAACTTTAGTAAGGGCAGTCATTCAATCGGGTGATTGTTTTGAATATTCATCAGAGGCCATACTAAAAATAATACCACCAGATGATCCACCTACGATTGTAGGTCTTACAATTGAGAATACTTGCTTTCCTCCAGAATTCACAATAGAAGCATCGAGCTTTTATGAGTATACCGAGCAATTTGGTGATACAGGTTTGTTTAACTCTGCTCAACCAGAAGGTTGGATGGTAGATGGTGTGCCTAATGATATACCAGCATCAGGTAATAATACAACGCAAGGCACATGGAAAGAAGTTGCTCAAGAAAAGGAATTAGCAGGAATTAGACATTTTCCTCAAGAAGGATCAAAGTATGCTGCTGTATATGGTTCTGTAAATTCCACACTGGAAACTCCTGTGTTTAATACCATAGGCATGTCGGCTGCTGATGCAAGAATTGAATTTTATCATGCCTTTTATTTATGTGCAGGTGCGAGTGCAGTCATAGAATTATCACTAGATGGTGGCGCTACTTATACAGAAGTATTAGCAACATATACTGGACAAAGTGACACAGGTATGACGATTGTCAGACCCAATGGCAATCCAAATAACTGTAATAGCTATGATCCTATTCAGGATGGTTATGAATTTATTTCCTTAGATCTTTCCTCATACTTAAATGAAGGTACTTTAAGAGTTAAATTTTCATTTTTTGGAGATGTAGGGCTCTGTTCTTCATCCTTTACCGATACAAGTGGAACATTACCTTGTAGTGGTATTACCCGAACTGTAGGTAGCTCTTGGGCATTAGATGGTGTTCGAGTTCCTTATGCGCCTATAGATGAAGTTCTTGAATGGACCGATGATGAAGGAAATGTTGTAACTACAGGAACCACTGTGACGGTGACACCTGTAACACCTGGAACTCAACAATATGGTGTAACATCATTAGTAAACGGGTGTAGAGCAAATGATGATCAAGGGACACAATTTGTTACTTTAGATGCAAATCTTGCTTATGCTGGATTAAATTTTTCACCTGGTATTAACGAATGTGGGCAATCTACCATAGACCTTAAAGCTTACGATAATACCATATCAGCATTAACAAATTACAATAATGGTGTATGGGAACCTGGTTTATATATTTATCCAGGACAATCTTATGATCACGATGGTGATATAAATACACCTAATATTATAGGGCTTGACTATAACGGAACAGGAATGGGTGGCGAATGGACTTGGGGTATTGACTCACAAGAATGCAACACTTTTATGCCTAGCTTTTCTGATATTAACGATCCTAATGCCCAATTTACGGCTCCTCCAGGTATCTATAATCTTACATGGACTCTTGCGAATGGATGCTCCGATACGATACAAGTTACAATTAGCAGTTGCTCTGAAGTTAATTTTGATGGTGTCAATGATTTTGTGAGTTTTAAAAATAACTATGCTTTTAACAGTGACTTTAGCCTTGAAGCTTGGGTGAAACCTGATGTTATATCTGGAACTCATACTATTTTTTCTAAGCGTATCTTAGGGAATATTGATGAAGGTTATGATTTGTCATTACTTAATAACGGAAGAATTAGATTTAGCTGGTTTACTTCTGGTGCTGATGGATATATACAATCGGACTATAGTATCACAACGAATAGATGGTACCATATTGCTGTTACTTTCGATGGAACTAATTATGTATTATATATAGATGGTATAGATTTAGGAACAGTTACAGGTACACAAAATGCTCCTGATAGTACTACGGCAAATGTTGAATGTCTTCTAGGTGCATTAGATCCCGCTAATGGAACTTCAGCGTTGGCCACACACTATTTTGATGGAAGAATTGATGAATTACGAATCTGGAATACAGCGCTAACAGCAGCTCAAATTAGACAAATGATGAATCAAGAAATTGAAGATAACACCGCTGTAAGAGGCGCTGTAGTGCCATTAGATATTGCTGGTTTATCTTGGACTGACTTGGATGGTTATTATAGAATGGGTAATGGCTGCGGAGATTTAGCAGCTCAAAAAGGACCAAACGGGAGATTACGAAATATTAATACTTCACAAATAGAAAACGCACCTTTACCATATACTTCAAGAGTAGATGGCCAAGATTGGGCTACAGATAACACATGGACTGAGTTTGTTGATTGGGATGCTCCAAATAGCATAGGTGTAGATGGCGTGACACCAATCGATTGGAATATTGTTCAAACCTCTCATCATATTAATTCAGGAAATAAGGATATTACAGTATTGGGACTTATTTCTGATACTCCCAATAAAACATTAAACATTACAGATCCTGGGACAGCTCAGGATGAAACTAATGACGGACAATCATTACGCATCACACATTATTTAAAATTGGATGGAAATATTGACCTCTTCGGAGAATCTCAGCTATTGCAAGATGAAGGAAGTGTTTTAGATGTCACAAGTGCCGGTCAGTTAGAACGTGATCAACAAGGCACCTCAAATTTGTATAATTATAATTATTGGAGTTCACCAGTGAGTACTATAAATGTCACCTCTAATAATACTCCTTATAATGTTAATGGTATTTTACGTGATGGAAGTAATTCAAGTAATCCTCTGGTATTTCAATGGACAGGTGCTCACGATGCTAATGGTAGTACAACGCCTATAACTATGAGCAATTACTGGTTGTTTGCGTATGAAAACTATCCGTTTGACAGCTACGCTTCATGGCGCGGATTGAACCAAACAGATAATATTGCTACAGGGTTGAGTTTTACAATGAAAGGTAGTGGCGTTGGAGATCCTATTGTAGATGTACAAAATTATGTGTTTGTTGGGAAACCAAATAATGGAACCATTACCACACCAGTAACTGTTGGAAATCAGGCACTCGTAGGTAACCCTTACCCGTCAGCCATTGATGCTAATGCTTTTATTTTAGATAATATTCCTGGTGGAAATGTAGGAACCTCTCAAAGTATCGATGGGACTCTGTATTTTTGGGAACATTATACCTCTAATTTTACACACATTCTTGAAGATTATGAAGGAGGTTATGCGACTTACAATTTAACAGGTGGCAATCCTGCTGTATCTCCACCATTGGTTAGCGGAAACGGTACACCGACCAAATTACCAGGACGTTATGTGCCTGTATCACAAGGATTCTTTGTGACTGCAAGCGCTTCGGGAGGAACTATTCAATTTAAAAATAGTCAGCGGGTTTTTGTTAAAGAAACTCCGGCAAATTCTCAATTTATAAGGTCTAGTAATCCTAATTTGTATTCAACCGAAGTAGATCCTAATTCTGAAATTAAACGGGTTCGGTTAGAATTTAAAACTACCGAAGGTGCAAAACGTCCTTTATTATTAGGTTTTGTACCAGGTAATCAAGCAACAGATGGCTTTGATGCTGCCTATGATGCCGAAAACTCAGATGCCGAATTCCCTAACGATATGTTCTGGAGAATAGAGGATCAAAATTATACTACTCAAGGTGTTGGTGATTTTGACAGCTCTAAACAATATCCACTCATTGTGTATGTAAATAACGCTGGACTCTATGAAATAGCTCTTACTAATCTTGAGAATTTTGATAACGATGTTAACGTTTATATATATGATGCACTACTTGAAACCTATACGGATATAACATCAGATACTTTTCAAATTGTTCTGGATGGAGATACTTATATAAATCGTTTTTATATCACATTTTCTGCGGAATCTTCATTATCAACTCCCGAAACGCATCTTGGTCAGCATATCATTAGTTACTTTAATTCTTCACAAGAAATTTATGTAAGTACATCAAATATTGCTGAAGTGAAAGCGGTTAAACTGAATAATTTATTAGGTCAAGAAATTAAGTATTGGGATCAGCTTTCCGAATTCGAATCTGATAACACCATTAGGATTCCGATGACACAACTTTCAGAAGGAACTTATGTGATTCAAGTGGAAACTTTTAACGCCACCTATCATGCCAAAGTGATTGTGAAGCATTAAATTCAAATTGCATTTCATCGAATATTTATGCATTTTGTGGGATATTTTGATTTTTAGGTTTACTTTAGCCTCTAACTAAACTAATTTTCATTAAACCCCAAATCTAATGAAAAACTTTACCTACATCTGTATGGTTATGCTGATTTGTATACCATTACAATCATTTTACGCTTTTTCAAACACATCAATTCCTGATGTGGAATCTCAAATTCAACGTGTACGGATTAATGTCACGACACCCATGGGCTATACCAGACATCTTTTATTAGGATTTACGTCTGATAATGCAGCTAGTGATGGCTTTGATTATGGTTATGATGCCTTAAATGCCGATAGCTATGCTGATGATTGCAACTGGATGATTGAAGATAATCGATATGTTATTCAAGGTGTTGGTGAATTTCAGCAAAGTAAAGCTTATCCCTTAGGTTTGTTTTTAACCAATAGCGGAACGGTTCAGTTTTCACTTGAAGCTTTGGAGAATTTTAACCAAAACGTAACAGTTTATATATACGATTCGATAAACAATCAAACCCATTCAATTTCAGAAACGAGCTTTATGGAAACCATTTCTGAAGGCGATCATATCAACAGGTTTTACATCACCTTTACTAATGATATTAGTGCAATGAGTTTTGCTAATACCCAATTATCTGTTGAAGATGCAATCGTAAATACGCCAGAGATCAAGTATATAGCTTCTACAAAAGAGTTACTTATAAAAGATACAGCACATTTTAAAATTCAGCAAATTACGTTGTATAGTATTCTCGGACAAAAAATAGAGCAGTGGAATCATATTAAGCCGAATACCTCAGGAACATTAAAAGTATCTTTGGCTAATATTTCTAAAGGTACTTATTTGGTAAGTGTAAAAACAAAAGCTGCTAAATTTAATAAACGCTTGATTATAACCAAATAGGAAAACTCAATCCAATTTCGAGTTTGATGCGGTTCTTTTTTGTAATTTTATAGTATAAATTATGAAGCCATGTCAAAGCAAAAATTAGGATTAAATACCATCTGTACACACGTTGGTGAAATCAAGGATGAGCAATTCAAAGGCGCTATATCTCCAATATATTTAGCCACATCTTATGAGTTTGATTCTGTAGATGTCAAGCGGTATCCACGCTACTTTAATACGCCAAATCAAGAATATTTGTCTAAAAAAATTGCTGCTCTTGAGCATGCTGAAGCGGCTATGATTTTTAGTAGTGGTATGGCAGCTATTAGCCATATGTTTCTGGCATTTTTACAAAAAGGAGATCATATTGTTGTTCAAAATACCTTGTACGGAGGCACGAGTAACTTCATCAGGGAAGAGTTTCACAAATACGGTATTAGCTATACTTTTACAGATGGATATACTATTTCCAGTTTTGAAGCCGCCATTCAGCCCAATACCAAAGTTATTCATATCGAAACACCGTCAAATCCGTTACTCACTATTACCGATATCAAAGCAGTTGCGAATTTGGCTAAATCTAAAGGCATTATTTCAACAATAGATAACACTTTTGCCAGTCCGGTTATTCAAAATCCTATCGATTTTGGAATCGATGTGGTGATGCATTCTGCCACAAAATACTTAGGAGGTCATAGTGATATTTTAGCTGGAGCCGTAGCGAGTTCTCAGGAACATATAGAGCGCATCTGGAATGTGTCTAAAAATCTGGGTGGTAGCTTAAGTGATATGACTGTTTGGATGTTAGAACGCAGCATGAAAACGCTGGCTTTAAGAGTTAAAGCACAGAATAAAAACGCGAATAAATTAGCGAAATTTTTAGAGCGTCATGAGGCAGTCTCTAAAGTGTATTATCCAGGCTTAAAAAGCCATCCTGAGCATAAATTAGCCAAATCACAAATGCGTGATTTTGGTGCGATGATGTCGTTTGAATTGGTTGAAGGGATAGATGCTATGGCTTTTCAGAGGTCGTTAAACATCATCAAATCTTCTATGAGTTTAGCAGGTGTTGAAAGTACGATGTTATTGCCTTCGGAAACGTCACATGCCTTGCTCACTCAAGAGCAACGTGAAGCAGTTGGAATCAGCAATCGTTTAATTCGTTTTTCGGTTGGAATAGAAACCTATAAGGATTTAAAAAACGATATCAAACAAGCTATTGCTCAAACTAAAACTGCTGCATTTGCATAAAAAACACACACACTCTAATGCTTATGATTTTGAAGAATTGGTTGCGTATTCTCCAGAATTAAAAGCATTTGTAAAGGAGAATGCTTATGGCAATCTTACGATAGATTTTGCGAATCCTAAAGCTGTAAAGACACTCAACAAGGCGCTGCTAAAACAAGGCTACGGCATTGAATATTGGGAATTTCCCGATGCACATTTATGTCCGCCAATTCCGGGTCGCGTCGCCTATATACATGTATTAAAAGATTTGCTTGACGCTTCTAAACTAACTAAAAATATAAGCGTCTTAGATATTGGTACAGGAGCCACATGCATTTACCCTTTATTAGGTCACGCCGAATATGGCTGGAAATTTATGGCTTCAGAAGTTGATCAGGATGCGTTTAATAATGCGCAAACTATTATTGATACTAATGCATTAAATGCTTTTATCTCGCTGAAGCTTCAGAAACAACAAGCACATATCTTAACAGGAATTTTAAATACTTCTGAAACGATAACTGCAACCATGTGTAATCCGCCATTTTATAAAAACGAAGCCGAAGCTATTAAAACCACAGAGCGTAAATTGAAAGGTTTAGGAAAACATAACGATAAAGTGATTAGGAATTTTAGTGGAACAGCGAAAGAGTTATGGTATCCTGGAGGCGAAAAAGCTTTTTTACATAACTATTTATATCAAAGTTCACTTTTAAAAGACAATTGTTTTTGGTTTACAAGTTTGGTCTCTAAAAAGGCCCTTGTAGAGTCGATGGAACAGTCACTTAAAAAACTTGGGGCAACTCAGGTTAAGGTATTAGATATGTCTATTGGCAACAAGATTAGTAGAGTGGTGGCCTGGACATTTTTATCAGACAAAGTACAAGATAATTGGAAGGTATAGATTCTGTTAGAATTTGTAATTTGCAATGGTAATTTTAATGCGATTTTCACGCAAATGAAAATCAAAACTATATTTAAATGAAATTAGACATATTGGCTTTTGGAGCACACCCTGATGATGTAGAATTGGGTTGTGGTGCTACCATAGCAAAAGAAATAGCCAAAGGAAAAAAAGTAGGTATTATAGATTTAACACGTGGCGAATTAGGAACTCGAGGGACTGCAGAAACCAGAGATCAGGAAGCTAGTGCTGCTGCAAAAATTTTAGGAGTTTCTGTAAGAGAGAATCTCGGATTTGCCGATGGGTTTTTTATTAACGACCAACAGCACCAATTAGAAGTTATTAAGATGATTCGTAAATACCAGCCGGAGATGATTTTGTGTAATGCGATTGATGACCGACATATTGATCATGGTAAAGGAAGTAGTTTGGTTAGTGACGCTAGTTTTTTAAGCGGCCTCTTAAAAATAGAAACTAAGTGTGACGGAGAAATCCAAAAGCAATGGCGGCCAAAGCAGGTGTATCATTATATCCAATGGAAACCGATAGAACCCGACTTTGTCGTAGAAGTATCTGATTATATGGCAACAAAAATGGAGGCTGTGTTAGCTTATAAGACCCAGTTTTACGACCCTAATAGTAATGAGCCCGAAACTCCAATTTCGAGTCAGAATTTTACGGACAGTGTTAATTATAGAGCCCAAGATTTAGGACGTTTGATTGGTAAAGCTTACGCTGAAGGTTTTACGGTTGAGCGTTATGTAGCCGTTGATAGTTTATTTGATTTGATATAAAAAGGCATTTCTGCCAAAAACTTGAATTTAAAGAGAACAGTTGGTTCGTTCGTGATTACGTTTTCGGATTATAATGAAATTGGACCTATAAATTTTAAAAAAAAGTCTTTGTAGTAACTGTGAAATAATTTACATTTGCAATCCAATTTAAATGGTGGCTCTAACATAGCTGATTAGAGCATTCCTTTTGGACAACTTTTCGGAGTTTAAATAAAATTAAAATGGTGGTTGTAGCTCAGCTGGTTAGAGCGTCGGTTTGTGGTACCGAAAGTCGCCGGTTCGAACCCGGTCTTCCACCCAGAATCACAAAGCTTCTCAGAAATGGGAGGCTTTTTTTGTACTTTATTTTTAAAGTTTAGCCATTAGGGTGAGAAGTTTATGCCGTGCAAGGTCTCGGTAAACCCGGTCTTCCACCCAGAATCACAAAGCTTCTCAGAAATGGGAGGCTTTTTTTGTACTTTATTTTTAAAGTTTAGCCATTAGGGTGAGAAGTTTATGCCGTGCAAGGTCTCGGTAAACCCGGTCTTCCACCCAGAATCACAAAGCTTCTCAGAAATGGGGAGCTTTTTTTGTGCTTTATTTTTAAAGTTAAAATTTAGAAGTAAAAAAAAGCGCTACGTTTAAGTAGCGCTTTTTGCGTTAGCGATAGTAGTGGCATCCTCTGGACGCGAGCGTCAAGAGATATAGCGGATAGCGCGACCCTTTAGGGTAACGCCCCAAACCAACTACTTAGATTCTGCTTTGTCGACAACAAGTCGGTTATCACGATTCGCAACTTCCCAAGCCGTATAGAATACTAAGCGTGTTCTGTTTTCTAATAAATCGTATTCAATTTTATCTGGTGTATCACTAGGCTGGTGATAATCGTCATGAGTTCCGTTGAAATAGAAAATCACAGGAATATTATTTTTTGCAAAGTTGTAATGATCACTTCTGTAATAGAAACGATTAGGATCATTTTCATCGTTATATTTGTAATCTAATTCTACGTTTGTATACTTTTTATTGACTTCTTCGGAAAGATTATGCAACTCGGTACTTAATTTATCACTTCCAATAAGATAGACGTAATTTCTATCGCCTTCAGTACGTTTTGGGTCTGTACGCCCAATCATATCGATGTTTAAATCGGCAACCGTATTCTCCAAAGGAAAAATAGGATCGTTATCGGTATAGTGTCTAGAGCCTAATAAGCCTTTTTCTTCGCCCGTTACGTGTAAAAATAAAATGGAACGTTTTGGTCCGTGGCCATTATCTGCAGCCGTTTTAAAAGCTTCTGCAATTTCTAGAATTGCAACCGTACCTGAGCCGTCATCATCAGCGCCATTATAGACCTTACCATCTTTGACACCTTCGTGGTCTAGATGCGCAGAGATTACAACAATTTCGTCTGGTTTTTCGGTTCCTTTAATAAAAGCGACAACATTTTCAGATGCTACGTTTTCAGACTGGCTTTCAATATCTAATTTTAAAGACACTGGAATGGTTTTAGCGGTTGCGTCTTCATTTATCTTTGGATATAAGGCTGTTGCCATGGTTTCACTAATCATAACAAACATGCTAGACGCTTCATTAGATTTTAATGAAATACGACCTGCTTGACCAGAGGCCGCTACAGCGCCATAATAATCGGCATAACGTTGAAATAATGACGGTTCAAGATGGAAAATAGCTTTAGCCCCTTTATCTTTTGCAGCATTCCTTTTTGACGACAATGATTGTCGGCCAGAACTCCATTTGGTTTCTTCGGTTGTTCCAGACGTTACATAATTACCATTTTCATCTTTAGGTTCGCCAGCTTTGGCTAAAACGATTTTACCTTTAACGTCTAAGCCTTTGTAATCAGAATAGTTTTCGGCATCGATTCCGTGTCCTACATACACAATATTTGAGATATCGATGGTTTGTGTATCTGCCGACCCAATAATTAGAAAGTCTTTAAACTGTTCAAAATCGGAGCCATTAGCACTAAGTGAAGCTTCGGGAGATTTTTGTTTTTGAAGTGGGACTTCTTGAAAGTAATCATCTCCAGACAGGGGAGAAGGGATGCCCATTTTTTGGTACTGTTCTTTTAAGTAGTTGACCGCTTTTTTTTGTCCGGGTTCACCGGTCTCACGACCTTCAAATTCATCGGAAGCGTAGGTGTAGAGCATTTCCTTTAATTCATCAGAAGTAATGGTATTGCCATAATCTACAGGGTTTGCAGGTGTTTTGTTTTCAGCCTGTTTAGTACTGTTTTGATTTGAGCTACCGCAGCCTACCAAAAGTAAAGCGACAGCAAAAATGCTGAGTAATTGTTTCATTATTTGAGTGTTATTAGTTTTGTGTTACGATATTACGAAATTTCTCGATGACTTTAGTTTTTTAATATCTGCCTTTATGCAAATTTTAACACCTTATATCGCATCGACATCCACTTCAATTCTCTTATCAGAATTCACTAAATACCAAGCCGTTGCAAATATGAGTTTGGTACGTTTTTCAAGTAGTGGATAGTTGATTTTTTCGGCTGTATCTGTTGGTTCGTGGTAATCTTCATGTTCACCATTGAAATAGAAAATAACAGGCACGCCTTTTTGAGCAAAATTGTAGTGATCAGATCGGTAATAATAGCGGTTAGGGTCACTGTCACTATTGAGTTTGTAGTCTAATTCTAGATTTGTGAATTCAGCATTTGCCATTTCAGAAATGTAATGTAATTCTGTACTCAAGCGATCTGCTCCAATGACATAGATGTAGTTTTCGTTATTAGTATGCGCTTCATCAACACGCCCAATCATATCGATATTGAGATTAGCAACCGTATTCTTCATAGAAAACACGGGATATTTTGTATAATATCTGGAACCAGTTAGGTTCACTTCTTCGCCTGTTAAATGCAGAAAGACAATACTTCGTTTAGGCGGATGTCCTTCTAGAGTAGCTTTTTTAAAGGCTTGTGCCATTTCGAGCACTGCAGCTGTCCCAGAGCCATTGTCGTCGGCTCCATTGTAAATAGTATTATCGGTATAGCCTTCATGATCAGAATGTGCTGAAATAATGACAACTTCATCAGGATATTGGTTTCCTTTGATATAGGCGATAACATTTTGCGAATTTTTGATGCCTTCGGAAAAGAAAGATTCAGGAATGTGCTGATAATATTTAGAGCCTAAAGGCGAGGCAATGTTTTCTGAAAGGTAATAGTCTTTTAAAAACTGAGACGCTTTATGATGGCCTGGCTCTCCTACTTTTCGGCCTTGAAATTCATCAGATGAAAACGCATAGACATGTGCTTTTAATTCACTTTCGGTAATAGTATTTAGGTAAGTTTGAACGGTTTTAGCATCATCAAAAGCAATATTGTTTTTGAGTTGTTTGATTTTTTCAGTGTGTCTTAAGGTTGAACACGAACCAACTAAAACGAGGGATAAAGCAACAAGTTGAACTTTCATTCTAGGATTAAATAAGTGGCTGATTTTGATTCAAATAAAGCAAAAAAAAAGGGAATACCGAAGTATTAAGCTTTTTTAATTTATTGCGCATCAATTTCGTCTATATCCAAGTCTTCAAGCTCTTCTAAAGATTCTTCTTCGAGTTGCTCTTCTTTTTGTTCCATTTGTTTGGTGTCACCAACTTCAGATGTTGTGAAAATAACTTTATAAGTGGTTAGTACTAAGGCGATGATAGTCATTAGAAAAACAAGCTGAATGGATTTCTTTGATGCTTGTTTGTCTTTAGAAAAGTATAAAGTTAATACCCCAAAAACAAGTGCCGCTATTGATGGAATATATGCTAATTTTGATAATGGAGTTACTGCCAGAATGAGAGCAAGAATTGCAGTTATAAAGCCGAGTATTAAAAAGAGTTTTTTCATAATAGATATTAAAATTTTAATCCTGTTGCAGATTTCAGTTTTAGCTCGCCACTACCAACAGCAATTTTAAATTTAGCAAGAACAGGTACTTTATTATCGTCTGCAGTAAGCCATAACAAGTTGTCATTGTTACCTTTTAGAACATTGCTATTATTTAAAGAAATGGCAAGTTTATAACACTCTTTTCTGCCCAAAGCTGTGTTTATTGTTTCTTTACTTAGGTATTTAATTTTCACGACAGTTTCCTGATTGTCAAACAGTACCGTAAAGTTTTGACTATCACCTATGCTAGCTTTATGAATGTCGAGATTTCTTATGTGATACAAGGTGGTTACTAAGTCGCGAGTAGATGCGCCGATTTTGACCGATTTTTTTTCTTCCCAAGTTGTGCCATCACTACGTTTTTTACGCTTTATACTACTTACAGTTCTGGTTTTATGATTAAATTTATATTTCATAAATTTCTCATAACCACCTTCATTAATGTCTCTATTATACAAAAAGGGTGTGAGTGTTTTAGGGCTTACATAACTTTCATACAAATCCCGTATTTTAAAAAAGCTATCCCATTTACTATATGTTGTTGCTGTACATTTTAATTTCAGTAAAGTTGATTTTGAAGTTTTAACTTCGCTGGTTTCCATTTTGACCTGAGCTAATTCAGTAAGTAAGCCCGACATATTATAGGATGCACTAAAAGTTAATGTTTCTCCAGCAGCAATTGTATTGTTTTGAGCAAAAGAAGATATCGTACTCAAAACGAATAGCGTCATTATCGATAAAATTCTCATAAGTAATATTTAGAGTTAATAACGTTTATATTAACATTTATTATGCCGAAAATACAATGCTTTGTAATTTCTAACTAATTTTTGTTCGAAGTTTTTTCTGAATTACTTAAGGATGTATAATTAGTAATCGCTTAGATAATTTATTTGTGAATACAAAAAGAGTAGAGGGTAATTAACGCTTTAAAGTGAAGTGAGCTTTAAACTCTTTAACTTGACCAGTATTAGGCTCGTTGAATTCTACTTTAAACCAATAATCGTTAGTAGGTAGCGATTGTCCATTATAGGTTCCATTCCAACCATCTCCGGTCGGACTGAGTTGTTTGAGTAACTTTCCGTATCTGTCAAATATATAAATTTTTGCGCTTGGTTGATTATTTATTGCGCTAATGTTCCACGTATCATTATAGCCATCTCCATTTGGGGTAAAGAATTTTGGATAATCCATCACTATAACTTCATCACTCGCTTGACCACAACCATTCTTATCTCTGGCTGTTACCACATGCGTTCCCAATGAGACATCTACAAAAACAGGCTCGTCCTGCCAAGGACCATCATCTAAACTATATTCGTAATCACCAACACCTGATACACTCACCTCAATAACATGCGTGTCTGCAAAGGCATCTGTAGTAACCGTGGCTGTAACCTCTGGTGGATTACTCTCTATAACCTCTGTCGTATCACTGCTCTCACACATCGTGTTTGCTGAGCTCGTCACATCTGTAACCGTTACACTATAACTGCCGCCCTGTGTTGGCATATAACTGCTATCTGTTGCTCCTGCAATGGCAGTCCCATTAAAGAACCATACAAAACTATAGTCTGTCGCACTTA
>NZ_JANZNR010000012.1 GCF_025153525.1 Psychroserpens sp. SPM9
TGTTCATCTTAACCAAAATGTAAAATACTGTTCCTACAAAAAGAACAAACAAAATTTAGAATATTTGACCTTTTAATTGACGAAAAATGAACCAAAAAAAGGTCAACCTATTTCAGTATAATACAAAGAGCCACCGCAAGTTCAAGCACATTTGGTTTTTTTTCAACGCTCAAAGCCAACCCTGAAAAACCAAAAGAGCTTTCACTTCTCTACCGCCATCCAAACTGAATAGTGATTTTAATGCTCATTTAGTGAGATATTAAATAAATACTTTTATTTTAGTGGACTGAATTAAACAATTCAAAAATGAACCGAATAAAAGAGGTTTTAGAACAAAAGGGAATTAAGCAAAGATGGTTGGCTGAACAACTTGGAAAGAGCTACAATATGGTAAACTCTTACGCCCAAAACAGACGACAACCAAGTTTGGAGGACTTATACAAGATTGCGGAAATCTTAAATGTTGAAGTCAAAGAATTATTAATTGAAAGAACAAAATTATAAATGGTACATAATTCTATATCTAAGTACGAAGATGAAATTAATGAGCTAGTTAAAATGGCTTCAGTTTCTGAATCCGAGCAACTATATCTTTTTGGTACTAATACAAGCAAAAAAAAAATTGACAACAATAGTCATAATGTTTATGAACCAGTAAAAGCTTTAGCTCATACAGCACCCTACAAAATACATAAGTATTTCGCTAGAAGACCTTGGAATGTTTTTTCTGAAATTATTAAATCTTTTAGTAATGAAAATGAAATTATACTAGACCCATTTTGTGGAGGAGGTGTTACACTTTATGAAGGTCTAAAGCTTAACCGTAAAGTAATTGGCTACGACTTAAATCCATTATCAGTATTTATCATCAATAATATGGTAAGTAAAGGTGATAACATTAAGCAACTTTTTGAAAGTTTTAAATCAGTAATTGAAAAATTAGGCAGTTTATATGAAGAGTATTACTTCTTTGATTTTGAGGGAGAAAGGATTTATATTGATTGGATTGAAACTACTTTCAAAGTTATCTGTCCAGATTGTAATAATGAAACCATACTTTCTAATGAACTAAGAAACAAACCTGGTTATTATAAATGTTTAAATAAATCTTGTTTAAATAGTCATTCTGAAAAAAAGGGTTTTGCTCAGAGGTATTCAAAAAGAATTGGTCACCAATATCTTTATTTAGTAGGCTTTGATTCTAACAGAAATAAAATCGTATATGAACCATTAAAAAAAGATTTAAATCGTTTAAAAAAACATATTACTTATCTAAAAAGTATAATTAAAGAAAATAAGATAAATATCTCGAAAGATGTAATACCAAAAAACTGGGATAGACAAAAGGAAGATACTCTTGAAGAGAAAGGCATAATAAATTTCCAAGATTTATTTACTGAAAGGAATTTATTAATAAATAATATTTTACTGTATTATATCGATTTAGAAAAAAACACCCTTTCAAATAATGACTATGGTTTATTGAGAATTGCTTTTAGCAATACTGTGAAAGAAACAAATATAATGTCATTTACAAATGATGCTTGGCAAGGAGGAAAACCTACTACTTGGAGCAAGCACGCATTTTGGATTCCTTCCCAATTTTGTGAAGTAAATATTTTGTCTGCATTTATCAAGTCGTTAAAACGGGTTAAAGATTCATTATCCTATAACAATACATTTGATTATAATTTAATGAAAGCGGATAGCTTTAAAGATTTAAAGAAAGAATCTAACTTTTTCTTAAATAACGATAGTATAGCATTGTCTAATCTACCAAAAAATAGTGTAGATACTATAGTAACTGATCCACCTTATGGTAGTAATGTTCAGTATTTAGAATTATCACATTTTTGGTATGTATGGAATAAAGATTTGTACAAAAACCATCCTGACTTTTCTTTAGAGGCTATATCTAATAGAAAAAAAGGGTTTAAAGGAGCTAAATCAATGTATACTTATGAAGACAATCTTTTTAGTGTATTTAATAAATGTTTTCAGGTTCTAAAACCTGAGAAGTATATGATTTTAACTTTTAATAATAAAGATATAAGTGCTTGGTTAGCTCTACTTTTTTCAATATTTCGTTCTGGGTTTACTCTTGCTGAAAACGGTATATATTTTCAAAGTGGTGTAGATAATTATAAGCAAACTGCTCACACAAGATTTGATGGCTCACCTTATGGCGATTTTATTTATGTTTTTCAAAAGAGCAATAATAAAAATTTGAAATCATATGAAAGTGAAGAATCATTTACCAATGAGCTAGACTTGTTATATCAAAAATTTTCAAAAATTGATGAAGTAAGTAAATATGATTGGCTGATGAGTTTTCTAAACAGTTCGTTACCATTGATAGAGGGTTTTTCAAAATCTTATTTACAAAACAACAAGCATAAATTGTTTTCAAAATTCAACAAAAATTATTTAAAAAAAATGTATTAGGAATGAGCAGAATAAGTGAAGACAAAGTAGTATTAGATACTGACAATCATACAGACCTACTTGAAGGATATAAGGATATTATAGCTCGTTTAATTAATAAATATGATTTTGTTACTAAAGATGAGTATAAAAATTTAGTCAATTTTAGTACAAATAAAGAAATACCTATTCATAGTTGGTACGATTACAAACAAGGTTATGCACGTGATTTAGTTGCATCAATCTTAAATGATGTAAATCCAGATAAAAACCTATATGTTTTGGATCCCTTCTCTGGTGTGGGTACAACAAACTTGGTAGCGAAAGAATTGGGTTATAATTCTTTAGGTATAGATATAAATCCAATGGCATTTTTTGCTTCAAAAGTAAAATTGGAAGATTACACAGCTAATGATATAAACAAAATCAAAACTATTTTAAAAGGCTTTGATAAGTCAAAAAAATGGGAGTTTAATGAAAAGCCAAAAGTAGTTGAATCATCATTTATTGAAGAAAAACTAGATAATTTACAAAGGATAAAAGGGTTTATTGATTCACTAACAGATGTTAAGGCTAAAAACCTTCTTATGCTTGCATATTTATCAATTATTGAAGATGCTTCAATTAGAGTCAAAGATGGTAATGGTCTTAAATTGAAAAAAAATAAAAGACAGGTTGATAATATTTATGACTATTTTTTATCAAAATGTTTACATATGCTTGATGACATTAACGCAACATCATATTCTAAAAAAACTAAACATCAATTTTTCAATAGTTCTATTTTAATAGATGAAACTTATCAATCAGTAATCGATAAAAAAGTAGGTATATCAATCTTTTCTCCTCCATATGCAAATTGTTTTGATTATTGTGAAGTATATAAATTAGAGTTTTGGCTGGGTGGTTTTGTTGATAGTTACAAGGGATTTGCTAAATATAGATCAATAGCTATGAGGTCTCACGTTAATTCCAAGTTTGACCATAATATACAACATCATTTATCTGACGTAGACACAATAGCAAATCTAATTTCTACCTACAATATTTGGAATAAAAATATTCCAGATATGTTAAGAGGGTATTTTGATGATATGTTTGAAATATTAAAAAGACAATCAACTATGCTTGTGAAAGGTGGCAAATGTTTTATAGTAGTTGCAAATTCAGGTTATAAAGGAATAATGGTTCCAACAGACCTTTTAATTTGTGATATAGCTGAAAAAACAGGATATAAAGTAAATAACATCTTTTATGCTCGTAAAATTAGAGCTTCTGGTCAACAGAATACAGACCTGCATTTAAATTATGACAAGTTAATGAGAGAGTCAATTATTGAATTAGAGTTAATATGATATATAATGAAGTACTCAAAAGGAAATATTCCGATTGGAGTAACCTTGAAAAAGAAATTGAAAAATTACCAACGACCTATGATAAAGGAGAAGTATTTGAGCAGTTTGTTTATGCATATTTATTGCTAAACAAACAATTATATCAAATTAATGAGTTATATCGTTCAACTGATATTCCTAAAAAATATCTTGATAAATATAAATTAGAAAAAAAAGATAGTGGTGTTGACGGTTTAATTATATTAAATAATGGTAAAGGTGCAGGTTATCAAGCAAAATTTAGGACTGACCGTAAAAAACCAAGTTATGATGAATTAGCCAAATTTTGGGTTGAAGCTCAGCATACAGATATAAATTATACAATTGCAAATTGCTATTCGGTAACTAACTTATCAAAAAAACAAGAAAAACATTTACAAATATTAGTGGATGATTTTGATGTGTTAGGAGATGATTTTTTTCAATCGTTGTATGCTTTAGCTAATGAACAAAAAGTTATTTCCCGAGAAAAATATGAACCATATGATTTTCAAAAAGAAATAATAAAGGATACGATAAATGGCTTTAAAAACTCAAATAGAGGTAAAGTTATTGCTGCGTGTGGAACTGGAAAAACTTTAACGTCTTTATGGATAACAGAGAAAATCAAAGCTAATACAGTTCTTTTTTTAGCTCCAAGCTTAGCTCTTATTAAGCAAACTCTAGAGGCTTGGGCAAATCAAAGCAACAGTCCATTCTCTTATTTAGCAGTTTGCAGTGATAAATCAGTTTCTTTAAATGAAGAGGACAATGGAGATATTGCTATTTCTGAATTGAATGTACCTGTTACAACTAATGTAACGGAGATTTCTGATTTTTTACATTCCAATAACATTCAAAAGAAATATATATTTTCAACATATCAGTCTTTGCCTGTAATAGCAGAAGCCTTTTTAGGGATTGATGATTTTAATTTCGATTTAACAATATTTGATGAGGCCCATAGAACCGCAGGAGCTAAAGAATCAAGTCTCTTTTCATTAGCATTAGATGACAATAATATACCAAGTTCTAAACGGTTATTTATGACTGCAACTCAGCGTATGCTTAGGCCTAAACTTAAAAAAATAGCAGAAGACAATGATAGATTAGTTTTCTCAATGGATGATGAAAAGATTTATGGGAATTTATTCCATAGCTATAATTTTGGCAAAGCCATTAATGATAAAATAATATCTGATTATGAAATAATTGTTGCTGGTATTCAGGAGTCTGAATTAAAAAATTGGATTGCAAATAATAAGGAATTAGAAGTTTTAGACGAAGATGAAAATAAAACATTTACTACCGCCCAAACTTTATTTTCTCAAATTATATTAGCGAAAGCTATTGAGTCATATCCAATCAATAAAGTTATTTCATTTCATTCATCTGTAAATAATGCAAAAGTTTTTTCTGGAGATATAGGTAATGGTAATAATTTAAAAACTCTAATTACTAAAGTAAATAGCACTGTTGTTTCAGATGATTTATATATAGACCACATAAATGGAAGTATGTCAGCTGGTGACCGACAAGAAAAGCTTGATGGTTTTAAAAATGCAAAGTACGGTCTTATTTCTAATTCAAGATGTTTAACAGAAGGGGTTGATGTACCAATAATAGATTCTATTTACTTTGTTGATAACAAAAATTCGATAATTGATATTGTCCAAGCTTGCGGTAGGGCATTAAGAAAACCAATAAATACTCCTGATAAAACAGCTTTCTTTATAATTCCAGTATTAATACCAGATAACTCAAGCTCTGAAGATATTGTTAATATGGAATCTTTTGAAATGGTTTATTCTGTTTTACAAGCTTTAAGGGACCAGGATGATAGATTAGATGAATGGATTAATGAGATAAATCAAGGTGCTGTTAAAGGTAAGTTTTCAAAATATACTAAAGGTGGTAAAAAACCTTTAAGCTTTTTTCTACCGAACAGCATAAATATTGATGATTTTGCTGATAAACTTTATTTAAAGATAGCAACTGTGAATGCAAATCCATCAAACACACTTTATGAACCAGCTGTAAAATATGGCAAGAAACAAAGAAAAAGTGGCTATAAAAGAATTTTTAAAACTCTTGGTGATTATTCAGTTGACTCGTACTTTAAAAGTTTAGTTGTGCCAACGATAGAAAAATTCAAACCCAATAAAACAACTATTTCAAATAAAGAAGCAAAAATCAACAATAATAATGTTTCTCATACATTACGTTTAGGTTTGATTGTAAAGGATAAAAAAAATTACAACATCACTCCTTTAGGAAAAAAATATTTGGAAGGTGAAATTGATAATCAAATGCTTTTTAAGCGTCAGATGTTAAGGTATTCTACTTATTTAGAAGACTCAAATGACACAAGACTATTATTCCCATACAGAGCTTGTTTAAAAATAATTTTACAGACTAAATCACTGAACTTTTTTGAGTTTGCTTTTGGAGTTAACACACTTTATGATTCTTCAAACGAATCAATACAAGAAGCAATAGATTCTATACTCATTTTACGCGAAAAATATCCAAATCTATTGTTAGTAAATGAAGCTAATCGTACAGTTATTTTAGATGAGTTAAATGAATTATTTAACTCCCAATATTCTCAAACAGACATTTGGACTAAGAGAACAACTCTTTATAATCAATATGGATATTTTAGAAATCACTTATCAATTTTTACTGATTTTATAAAAATTGAAAAACAAGAAATTTGTTTAATACCCGAAAAAATTAACAAACTAAATCAATTATTAGCTCTTGATAACAGACTCGAATATGAAAAGGATCACAAATCTATCATAAACAAATACATTTCACCTTTCCTAAACTTTGTAATATTCTCTATATGATAAATCCTTCGCGATATTCAAGCACATTGCAATCCTCGTTCCTGCGGTTGCAAAGAGCTTTCACGCCAACGCTAACTGACTGAAATGAAAGAAAGCCAGCGTACAACAACGTATATAAAAAATAGCGGTTTAAGTACTTAATCCAAACAAAATGAATAAATTAGAGGTCAGTTATAATCCGAAAAGTTAGTGCGTAAAAATCCGCTACTTTTCATATACAAGACCGTTGTAACACATTTAAAAAAAACAATATTGCCTAAAATAAATAGACTGAAAGGATTGCCGAATACTATAACTCAACAGTTTTTTAGTACGACTTTTTATTATAGCAAAGGATATATGGCTGATTGGGTTTTTAACGCTGCATCTGAAAAAAATGTAAGTGAATTGAAAATTGACTTTTGGAATAATACAATTACACCAAATGAACTCGAAATAAAACCAATTTTAAGACAATTACCTAGATTAAAAGAGACTGTACATAAAACATTAAAGAGTCAAAATTTCGAACCTGACTTTATAACGAAAGGTTTTATGGAAATCAGAATGGGTAAAACTGGATATCGATACTTATATTGTAAAACGATATTAATTGACAAGAATGGAATTGAACACATTGGGAAAGAATATACTGAATCTGTTTATGAAGAAAATTTTAAAGTTTTTAGGACTAAAAAAGAATATTCTGAATTCAATAAAGACAATTTAAAAAAAACTAATGAAAGTATACTTGAACGAATTAAAAATATATTCAGGTAAAAAAACGTGTTACAACAACGTGTATAATTAATAGTGTTTAAAGATGGTTCAGGAAATTCTGCCGAATTTCCGCACTCTTCGTTCTTTTTTGCTAACTTAGTTCTCTAACACTACTAACCATACACGAACACGTTGTGCTTCATTATCCTCACTCGAACGGAATGAAATAATTATCCTAACTTTCGAGAAATAACTAACCAATGATAAAATTCTTTAGAAAAATTAGACAAAATTTACTTTCTGAAAATAAATTCAGTAAGTATTTGATTTATGCAATTGGAGAAATTGTTCTCGTTGTTATTGGAATTTTGATTGCACTCTCTATTAATAATTGGAATGAGGCGCAAAAAAATCAAAACGACAAGAAAAGCGTGTATTCAATTATTAAAACTGACCTTATAACTGATATTGAAAATATTGATAAGGTATTAAGTAGCAGTACAATTAGAGAGAGTTTTCTTAAAAGAATTATTGATAACGATATGACCAAAGACGATTATGAAGATTGTAAGCTCTGTAGTTTTATTCTACTTGGTTTCCCAGATATAACATTAAACACACGTGGTGTAAAGTTATTAGAAGATAATAGTGCTGTTTTCAATTCACATCAAGATAGTCTTTCTATCGAGATTAGTGATTTTTATGCTAGTTCGAATACCATAATCAATGTAGCCCTTCAAGAAGTAGTTAATGATTATGAGGATAATTTTTTCTACTTTAAGAATAACAAAGCTTGGTTTAAGGACTATATTAATTTTGTAAAAAATGATGACTTGTTAACATACTTACTTACATCAGACGATTATATGAACAGAGCAAATACCTTTTATATATTATACTTTAAAACCTATCTAGGGCATTTAAGAGATTATAAAAAAAGTGCTCAAGAAATAATTGAAAAAATAAATAAGAAAATAAAATAACGAAAGCACAACAACGTGTATAGCTCATTGCTAATCAGTTGCTTAAACCGAAGATAAGGCATATTTGGAAAGTCGCCAAATTTTTAAATTTGGCGACTTTCCAATAAAAAGTTAAATAGTAAAATTTAAAAATCTGGCTTGTGCCTAACCGAAAAATAATCGCTAATTTGCACGCAACAAGCCATACACAAAACCGTTGTACCACATTGAAAAAAAATTATGAGAAGATTTACAATACTACTGTTAATATTATTTATTAGTTGTGCAAATAAAGAAGATTCTGAATGTAATTATATAACAGATTATTATCCATATACTGCAAAAGCAGAAGTTGAGTTTTATAAAGGGAATTATGAAGATGCCTATAAATATTATCAAAAAGCTTTTAAAAATTGTGAGGCTATTAGAATGGGAATGCAACGTGACACCGACTTTTTTGCAAAAGTTTGCGCCGAATTAAACAAAGAGAGTTTAGCAATAGAATATATAAAAAAAGCAATTTCTAAAGGCTCAACGTTAGGTACGTTTCAAAATGATGAATCTTTCAATAATATTTTTAAATCTGAACAAGGAAAGAAGCTCATTGAGGAATATGACAATATGCGACAAAAATATATTAATAGTCTAAATATGGACTTGAGGAATGAAATACAAGAAATGATAAAAATAGACCAAGCTCTATTAGGACATCCTGAAGAAAGAATAAAGGTGTTCAAAAAGAACGATAAACGTCTTGTAGAGATATTAGAAAAATTAGGTTATCCAAATGAGCAAGTTGTAGGAAATTTTGGTGTTGACTTTAGTTCGGCCGACCCTCGTATTTTGTTATTACATACCGATGATAGCATTAGAATGAGTTATTTCATTCCCAAAATCAAGGAACTTGTAAAAAAAGGACAGTGTCCACCTATTACATTAGGCAGTATGTACGACAATTTGGAGATTTATAATGATAGACCTCAAACTCACGGAACTTACAAAAACAGTAGAGGTAATTCAAATATGATACCTGATATAAATAGAGTAAATACAAATCGAAAAGAAATAGGTTTGCCAAGTCTGAAAATTACAAAAACCATTGACAGCTTGAAAAGTTTATAACAGAAAACAACGTGGTACAACAACGTGTATAGTTAATAGTGTTTAAAAATGGTTCAGGAAATTCTGCCGAATTTCCGCACTCTTCGTTCTTTTTTGCTAACTTAGTTCCCTAACACTACTAACCATACACGAACACGTTATATACAATGCCTCCGAATCACTCAAATGGAGAGATTATTCATTCTTAATTTTAGTAATTCACACTCAATCTCGAAAGTTTTTCACTCAACTCTAGAACCACTCAAATCTATAAATTAGAGGTTCAATTCAAAAGGAAATCGTCTGATTCAAAAAACAATTGATTAGCAAACGTGATCACTCAAACTTCTTTATGTGATTACTCTTCTCGCGTTATGTGAGTACTCTTGATTCAGAAACGCAAGCTCAGCGTAATTACTCTTAGGTGTCGGCACAGTAAATAACAACGTGTAAAGTTCATTGCTTCTTTTTTTTGTACTTGGAATATTTTAGACAAAAACATCAGTGGTTTTGGTTTCTTTTATTAATTTTAAGCAAACCAACGCAACGAAACCTTACACATACACGTTAGCAAACATAAAGAAAGTGACAAAAAAGAAAATCATAATAATTCATTTGTTCAGCTTTTTCATTTGCTGTCTACTGTTGTTCTATTTTTCAGATTCCTTAATGCACTTTATTTATCCTGAGTATGGAAATGAAGTTTTGTGGATATATACAATGTTAATTGGAATATTAATATTTGTTGTTCTTTTTTTTATTTCCTTATTAATAAACTTAAAGTTATTTAATAAAAGAAAATAAAAACTCAAAAAAATCTTTTGGATAAAAATTATAAATACACTGAATCTATCGTTAACTCAATGAAAACTCATAAAAAAGGGGAAGTACATTTTGTTAAAAGTTTTAAAAATTGGTCATTGGAAATTCAAATTAAGTGGAATAAACGAATGACTTATACTACAATTAAATCTAGAAAAACTGATTTAAAAGTAGATTTTCCTACTTGTAAATTATATCATTTTAGGCTGTTTACGTTATTATCTTACATGTCATTTATGAGATCTGACTCATTTAGTTTTTCTGGAACCAAAAGCGAATACTCTGAATTAATTCTGGGAAGTTCTGCAAGCTATTCCTTGATGGAATCGAAAAATGCAGCAATTAGTTTAAAGAATAAATTTTTAATTTTTTCGGGAGGAACAAGGAAAAAAGATATAAAAAGTTTATCTAATATATTTATACTTAACGAAATGCTAATGACGGAAATTGATGAATTACATAACAGAATAACGAAGAATAACGTTTGCTAACAACGTGTATAACTAATTGCTTTTGCTGGCTAAGCGCAGGATCTTTTCTCACAATTTACTATATTGCTTAACAAAGAATAATAGCGTACTTACACGCAACTAACCATACACGTACACGTTGGCACAAATATGAAAAAAATTAATTGTCCTTCATGTAAAAATGAAGTAAATCAAAATATTAGCAGTTGTCCTAATTGTCAATTCCCTTTTTTTGGAACCAAAGAGGAAAAAGCCAAACACATTGGAAAATTCATAACTGATAAAAATATCTTAACTGATTCTGTTGATTCTCTTGATAGAAGTCGAAACATATTATTCTTAATTGCTTTGCTAACGGTTGTCGGAGTGGTAATTGAAACAAAAAAAGGAACTCTTGGTCAGATAGATTTAATCATTAATATAGTTATCATATCGATTTTAATAATTTGTGGAATTTTTGTTTTCAAAAAGCCAATTTTAGCTAATCTAATAGCCATCTCATTATTTGTGATATTATATGTAATCCAGATAATTACAAATCCAGCAATATTTTTAGAAAATATACTTTTTAAAATTATCACATTAGGATTTTTAGGTTTTAGTGTTGTTCAAGTACTAAAAGCCAGTAAGTTTAAGAAACAATATAATATAACTGATTAAATACTTGAGCCAACAACGTGTATAGTTAATTGCTAGTGTTGGCTAAGCGCAGGATCTTTTCGCATAATTCACTATATTGCTTAGCAAAGAATGACAGCGTACTTGTACGCAACTAACCATACACATACACGTTACCTGCAAGCTGAACGAACGTACTTTCCTGAAATAGGTTGACTAAAAATTAAACCTTTTAGCAACATACCTAATGAAAGACAAAAAACAACACTGCCGAAAAAATTCCTACAAAAAAGTAGGTTTCGATTTAAAACTTTTAATCA
>NZ_JANZNR010000013.1 GCF_025153525.1 Psychroserpens sp. SPM9
ATTAAAAGTTTTAAATCGAAACCTACTTTTTTGTAGGAATTTTTTCGGCAGTGTTGTTTTTTGTCTTTCATTAGGTATGTTGCTAAAAGGTTTAATTTTTAGTCAACCTATTTCAGGAAAGTACGTTTCATCTAATGTTAGCTAACGTGTATGTGTATGGTTAGTTGCGTGCAAATACGCTATAATTCTTTGCTAAGCAATATAATAAAAAATAGGGAAGAACCGTCGTCTTAACCAACTTGCGGAGCAATTAATTATACACGTTGTTAGGGCAAGTTTTTTATTCCGCTAATATCGTCTTCTGTTTTTAAAATTCCGTCTTTTCCCTTCGAGATAAGAATATAACCTAGTCCATTTTCTTTTTGTTCATAATAGAACTCATTATTCCAATAATCCAAAGTGATTTTTTTCCTCAATGGATTATTTCTAATTATCGTATTTAGTTTTTCAGGATAAATTCCTAGTGCTTTTTTTTCCTTTTCAAGAATCAGTTCAATCTCAGCTATTTTTTCAGTTGTTTTTTTTGTTCCATAATCAGAAAAGAAGAAAAACCTTGCTACAATTATAAATGACAGCAAAATTCCCAATAATTTCCAAACAGGATGAATCATTAATTTTTTCGGAAGATTGTTTTCCTTTTCAAATTTACGTCTGGCTTTTTTTCGTTTCGCAAATTTGTAATCTTCACGCCAAAAAAGTAATTCTCCAATTATATCTAACATTCGATTTTTCTCTAATTTGCCCTAACGAGTATGTGTAAGGTTTCGTTGCGTTGGTTTGCTTAAAATTAATAAAAGTAACCAAAACCACTGATGTTTTTGTCTAAAATATTCCAAGTACAAAAAAAAGAAGCAATGAACTTTACACGTTGTTATTTACTGTGCCGACACCTAAGAGTAATCACGCTGAGCTTGCGTTTCTGAATCTAGAGTAATCACATAACGCGAGAAGAGTAATCACATAAAGAAGTTTGAGTGATCACGTTTGCTAATCAATTGTTTTTTGAATTAGACGATTTCCTTTTGAATTGAACCTCTAATTTATAGATTTGAGTGGTTCTAGAGTTGAGTGAAAAAACTTTCGAGATTGAGTGTGAATTACTAAAATTAAGAATGAATAATTTCTCCGTTTGAGTGATTCGGAGGCATTGTATATAACGTGTATGTGTAAGGTTTCGTTGCGTTGGTTCGCTTAAAATTAATAAAAGAAACCAAAACCACTGATGTTTTTGTCTAAAATATTCCAAGTACAAAAAAATCAAGCAATGAACTTTACACGTTGTTATTTACTGTGCCGACACTTAAGAGTAAACACGTTCAGCTTGCGTTTCTGAATCTTGAGTAATCACATAACGCGAGAAGAGTAATCACATAAAGAAGTTTGAGTGATCACGTTTGCTAATCAATTGTTTTTTGAATCAAACGATTTCCTTTTGAATTGAACCTCTAATTTATAGATTTGAGTGAGTTTCAGAGTCGAGTGAAAACCCTTTGAGATTGAGTGTGAATTACTAAATTAAGATTGAATGATCTCTCCGTATGAGTGATTCGGAGGCATTGTATATAACGTGTATGTGTATGGTTAGTTGCGTGTAAGTACGCTGTTATTCTTTGTTAAGCAATATAGTGAATTGTGAGAAAAGATCCTGCGCTTAGCCATCAAACCGCAATGAATTATACACGTTGTTGGCAAACGTTTTTGTTTTTAAAGTAGTGTTCCAAATCCACCGAAAACAAAAGCTAAAATGACAAAAATTATCGGAATAGCAACAAGCCACCAAACAAGCATTGAAGTATTTGACCGTATTTTTTCGAGTTTCTCAACTTGTAAGCAATTTGCATACAAAAGTTCTTTTAATGTTTCGCTGTCATCAAGGTCGCCATATGTTTCAAGGAATTTAATCCTTTTTTTAGTCATTGGTATTTTGTCCTGTCCCATATCTTAATAAGATTATTAATTTAAAATTCACGTTAGATGCTATAATTTATTCATTCCCTGATTTCTTATCCTTATTTAAATCGGTCAAATTTTTGGTTCGTGATGAGTCATTTAGAATTTGCTTTGGCAATTCTTCTGTCTGTTTTATCACAGAATCGTATTTCTTTGTTAGAATCTCAAAATCAGATTTTAAAGTCTCATAATCAGACTTTAATTCTTTATTATCAAAATGTTTATAAATGCCAAAAAATCCAAAAAAAATGAAGAAAGGCAGATACGTCATTTGGTATTTAGTAAACCAATATTCTTTTTTAGGTTTTAATGATTCTAGATACGATTCAAAGGATTTTTGGCTCAGTCCTTTTTCGGATAGTGAAAGTTTATGGCTTTTGACACTTATCAATCCGTGATCGTTTTTCAGTTTTCCGATTGATTGCAAAACCAAATCTTGGTCAACACCAACCATTTTTGGAAGTTCAGTAAACAAGATTAATTCGTTATTTTTAACAATATCAAATATCTCGCAGTTTATTTGGTGTAAAGTTTTCATCAAATGTTTGCCAACGTGTTCGTGTATGGTTAGTTGCGTGCAAGTACGCTGTTATTCTTTGCTAAGCAATATAATAAAAAATAGGGAAGAACCGTCGTCTTAACCAACAAGCGCAGCAATTAATTATACACGTTGTTGTGTGTAGTTTTTATTTTTTCTTTTTCAGTATTTTTTGTATTTCCTTTTCTCTTTTTTCGCGTTCATCTTTTGGAATTCTCCATTCAGTTCCTTCCCAATAGTCAATTATTCCATTCCACGCTGTTTGTGTTTCCGATTTCAGCCATTGATTGAATGAACGATAATATTCAATTTCCTTTCCACCAATGTTTTGAATTCCCTCGAATAATCCAACAACAATAAAGTTCTGAACATCGCTGTCTCCATTCACATAAACTTCCTCAACATTTTTAAAGAAAAGTTCGAAGTCCGAAGTTCTGTTTTTGAGCTTATTTTCAACAATATATCTTGAAATTGAGCCTATGTCAACATAAGGAATATTATACTCTTGATTATAATCAGAAAGGTCAACTTCTTTCACAAAATGTTCAGTCAGTTCTTCGTTGCCAGAAATCAGTTTTTCAAAAACCTTTTCAATTTCTTTATACTTATATTTTGGCTCAATAACGTTCATTTCTCAAATTACACACAACGTGTTCGTGTTATGGCTAGTTGCGTTGGCTAGACTAAGTTAGCAAAAAAGAAACTAACCATTAGGAAAATCCGTAGGATTTTCCGAGTACACACAGACCAAGCAATTAGTTATACACGTTGTTGTGCTTTCGTTATGTTTTTATTTCACTATCAATTAATTCGATGATTTCTTTTAGGGTTTTCAAAAGATCGTTCTCCTCAACTAATCCTTCTTTTCTGTTTATTTTCGCAAGTAATAACCACCAATTAAATTCTGAACTATTTATAATTTTTTCGCGATTAAATTTAAACCTTCCAACTGTTTGCCGATCATAAAACTGCCCTAGTAATGGCCAATAGAATTGAGACCTCACTTTACTAAATTCATCAGCCGATTCATTTGTGTCAAGAACAATATCGTTTAAAGAAGAAAGCGTATACCGTAATTCTCTATTGGAAATGTAATCTAATTTCCCTGAGTTGATAATAGAATTGAGAATACCTGTTCTTGGATCATAAGTACTATTATAATCGTGTGCTCCTAATAATCTACCCAATTCAAGAGGTCTATTAACTTGTCTTAAGTTGGTGATTACCGAATCCAAGGTTATAATCGCATCTAGAGATGAGCTGTGAGATTTTATAATCTCATCAAGAGCAACAATGTTTGATTGTATTTCTGTTCTTAAATCACGTAGTAATAGCTGTTCAATATTTCTAATTTTTCTGTTATCATTCCAATTATTAACTTGTAAAGCCAATAATATACCTATCATTACCAGCACAATTTCGCCAATTGCATACTTAAAATACTTTCCGGTTTTGTTTTCCATCAGCAAGTTTTGTCTAATTTTTCTAAAGAATTTTATCATTGGTTATTGGGTTATTTAGGCGTCATTTTAGTCCACTCATTAATACCATCAGTACCAAAATACATTATTATGGAATTTCGCTCTGGAATAAACCTCATCTTACTATAACCATATACTTTTGAGAATATAGGCTTTTCAACATGTAACTGTAAGAATGGTCCTCCCGTTTTATTGTTCCTTGTGTTAATAATGTAAAGGTCTTTATCTTTTAAATACACTTCAATTGTTTCGCTGTTTAAAATATTTCTATGCCCATCGCTAAATTGATATATACCAACAAAATCTTCCGCATCTTTCGGATTGGCTACACTTGTTAACCTCATGACTTTTGGTAGTGGTCTGGCATTCTCTCCCAAAAGCTCATTAATTTTTATGTAAATCTCAGTAATTTCGTTTTTGTAGTTGCTAAATTCCCAAACCATTGCATCTACTGAGCCAAGCATGGCATACATTTGATTTTTAAATTTTGGATTGTTAAGAATAAATTCAATCTTCGCATCACTTCGCTTGCCGTTAAATTCATCAACAGCCAACCAAGGTTGATTGTCGCTTAAATAATACTTGTATTGTCTCGCAATATCTTCAGAATTGCTGTTATAAGTTTCAAATGTATTTCGGTTAAATGTGTAAATTTCGTCTAATGTTTTTATAAGGTCATCATACTTTTTAGGTACAATGTCTATATTTTCTTTTAATAGGTTATAACCATTAGTCTGAATGTGATATTCCATCCACCACGTGGTCACAAAACCTAGCCCATATGAGCCGCCAGGGATAGCTTTTATATCTTCGGCATTTAGATCATCACCCATCATCCTTGTGTAAATAGAATCTTTTCTCATATAATTTTCCAGCAACCAATCTGCATTGTCTATATCCTGTAGAATATCATTTTGTATTTTAACCAATATAGAATCTATTTTTTTCTGTTGTGCTTTTTCTTGATTTAAGGTGTTAATCCAAAGTGCAATAAGAATACCAATAACGACTAAAATTATTTCGCCAATGGCATACACTATATATTTACTGAACTTGTTTTCAATCAGCATTTTTTGTCTAATTTTTCTAAAGAATTTTATCATTAGTCTTTAGGTTGTGTTAATCGAATAATCTCATTGATGTGATTTTCTATGGGTTCTTCCTCTATGGCTTTGATAATACCTCTTATTCTATTTCTTCGGGATACCACTATATTTTGAGTTTTTATTGAAGACAAGAAATCTGTAAGCACTTCTTGGTCTCTGCCTAATATATCAGCGTTTTCTATTAGATATGGCTGCATTACTTCATTATTAAATTTGAAAAAAGCAATTTCTTCTTCTTGGTAGTCCAATAAAACGTCTTCCCAAGAGACTAGGTACTTTCGTAATTCTTTATCCTGTATTAATTCAAGCGAATTAGAATTGATTACCGACTTTATAGAACTGGAATATGGGTTATAGCTAATTCCTTGCACTGGTGGGTAGGATTGGAAAGCCGCTATTTTCGCAGAGTCTCTCTCTATAGGAAACAAAGCAATTCTGCCGTTCAAAGTGGCAAGGTTTCGATAGTTTATGGCTTTAACAGTATCAAACTGAATTTTATTTTGGACAAAATCTTTATGGATATTGTCTAAAAGTTTACGCTCACTAATGCGGTCTTTTCGGTCTTGATTCCAGTTGCTGACTTGTAATGCTAGAAGTATTCCAATCATGACCAGCACAATTTCGCCAATGGCATATTTAAAATACTTTCCTGTTTTGTTTTCCATCAGCAAGTTTTGACGAATTTTCCTAAAGAATTTTATCATTGGTTAATGGTTGGTTATAATGAAGCACAACGTGTTCGTGTATGGTTAGTTGCGTGTAAGTACGCTGTTATTCTTTGTTAAGCAATATAGTGAATTGTGAGAAAAGATCCTGCGCTTAGCCAGCAATAGCAATTAATTATACACGTTGTTGCCAACTGGCTTTATTTCATTATTTCAGTCAGATAAACGATTCCGAAAATCCAACCAACATAAAGTAGAGTATAAGTCAGCGAGTAAACGGCTGAAATTCCAATATCTCCTTTTGTATCTTTTGATTTATTAAAAACAAATTTTAATGCCCTGAAAAAAATCCAATACAACATTGCTAAAATTATAAAAAGGGAAAACCAAAAAACAGCTTCCAAAACGATTAGTAATACAATTATCAAAATTGTCATTCCAATCCACAAGAGAATTGATATAATCAATCCACCAATTCCATCTCCAACATCAATTGAAGGTGTGTCGAAAGTTGGTGAAGCATTTCCCATTATATCGCCTCGTTTAAAATTCCGAAACTTTGGGAAATTGTCAATCAATCCAATTCCTTTATAAAGTCCATAAGTCATAAATAGGAATAGTGATGTTGCTATAATTCCTAAAGACAAATATAGATTTGAAGTCAGACTTCGGTTATAATTAATTCCAGTCAAATAAACAGTCAGAATTGTAATTCCGATTACGAGTAATGAAACTATGAAAACGGATTTTCCTTTTAAATAATTCTGTTTAATTTTCAATTCAGAGGTTTTTGGTCAGCTTGTTGGCAACGTGTTCGTGTATGGTTAGTTGCGTGCAAATACGCTGTTATTCTTTGTTAAGCAATATAGTGAATTGCGGGAAAATATCCTGCGCTTAGCCAACATTAGCAATTAATTATACACGTTGTTGGCAGTTGGCTTATTCAACTAATTATGGAGTTCCGACAATATCTTTATCCCAATCTAACCATTTGTTATAAATCAAGTTTTTCAGGTTTTCCAATTCAGTATGTTTTTCAGCAAGGTCGTAAACTGATTCTTTCATTTTTTTCATTTGTGAATCCGTCAAGTTTTCATTCCACACTAATTCCGTTCCGTATTTTATAATTCCGTTTATATGTTCATTACTGAGTGCTTTTTCAAATTTATTCCAATCTGGTATCAATGCTTCAGCGTGTCTTTTTTTTCGTTTAGATAACCAAATAAAATATACGATAAGCAAGAGTAGAGGAGTAGAAAAAGTTATAATAAGTAATAATCCGTTATCCATGTTTTTTTCCGAGCTTACTGCCAACGTGTATGTGTAAGGTTTCGTTGCGTTGGTTTGCTTAAAATTAATAAAAGTAACCAAAACCACTGATGTTTTTGTCTAAAATATTCCAAGTACAAAAAAAAGAAGCAATGAACTTTACACGTTGTTATTTACTGTGCCGACACCTAAGAGTAATCACGCTGAGCTTGCGTTTCTGAATCTAGAGTAATCACATAACGCGAGAAGAGTAATCACATAAAGAAGTTTGAGTGATCACGTTTGCTAATCAATTGTTTTTTGAATCAGGCGATTTCCTTTTGAATTGAACCTCTAATTTATAGATTTGAGTGGTTCTAGAGTTGAGTGAAAAAACTTTCGAGATTGAGTGTGAATTACTAAAATTAAGAATGAATAATCTCCCCGTTTGAGTGATTCGGAGGCATTGTATATAACGTGTATGTGTATGGTTAGTTGCGTGTAAATACGCTATAATTCTTTGCTAAGCAATATAATAAAAATTAGGGAAGAATCGTCGTCTTAGCCAACACTAGTAATTAACTATACACGTTGTTGGCATGTCGTTAATTCTTAATAATTCTTTTTAATAAAGTATTTCCATTTTTAAATGTCAATCGAACAAAATAGATTCCGACTTCAAAATCTTTTAAATTTATTGAATCATTACTATCAAGTTTAATTTTCGACTTTTTTCCTGAAATATCGAATAATTCGATATTTTCAATTTCTAAATTGGTTCTATTAATATTGAACTTCACCTTATTATTTGTTGGATTGGGATAAGCTAGAACTTTTGATAAATTATAATCTTCAGTATTTAAAAGCAAAGATTGGTTTCCAAATGTGAACCAAAAGACAGAAACTATTGTATTATTATCTATTAAGTAAGAATAGTTTTCGTTGTTTGCAAATTCAGGATATTCCGTATTATCACAAAATGTTATTTGATTATCATTTAGTAATTCAACTCTAAAGAAACCACATTCAAACTCACTTGGACTTCCAGTATCCCACCATCCTCCTGGGTTTATGCTAGTGAAAACTGACCCATTTCTACAATCATCATTGAATAATGAGTTATTCCATGAAACAGTTACAGGCCAATTTTCAGTTATTATATCAATAGCCTGAACAGAAAAATTTGTTGGACAACCTTTTTGAAAAATTTGTTTTTTAGTATGATAAGTTGCAGGAATAGGATCTGGAAAAGTAGTTCTAGATTTTTGTTCATCACTAATTCTAACCTCCAAACCAGAGTTGTATGGAATAGATATTATATTGTTTTCTCCAAAAGAACTATCTATAGCATCAGTTGCATTATCATCATAACCAAGAATAATACTGTCTTGGTTTCCAGCAGAATCTTCAAAAAATAGTTCAACACTAAATTCTTGACCAAAAGAACAATAGAAGAAACTTAAAAAAAGAATTAGTATATATTTACTCATATTTTTTGTTTTAATGCATGCCAACGTGTATGTGTATGGTTAGTTGCGTGCAAATACGCTATAATTCTTTGCTATGCAATATAATAAAAAGTAGGGAAGGACCGTCGTCTTAACCAACATGCGCAGCAATTGATTATACACGTTGTTGGCAACTGGCTTTTTTAGTTAGTATTAAAGTTTAATCGGGTCTTTCAGGAATATAAACAACATCAACTTCTACATTATTTCCATATTTTACTATGATAGAACATAATACAGAAACACTTTTACTATCGTTAGTAGCAGGTTTCATTACAGGTATTTTTCTTAGCACTCTTAAGATTTCTGCCTGAACGGTTACTTCTGAATTTCTCACTTTCATGCCAGTTACATTTCCGTTTTCGTTGATTATAAAAAATGCTTCTACCAGTTTTGGTTCTGAAAGATTTAAATCTTTAGATAAATTCAAGTTAAACTCTTGTTCAATAAATGTCGACACTTTATTATTAAAACATTCTCTTGTTTCTTCTATCGATAGTTCTTCACAACCATTATAAACTGGGGCAATTTCTACATCCTTTAATATCATACTATTGTCAGTAGTATAAGTTGCTAAACCGTCATCATGTGACACAATGCTACATAAACTTAATAAAGCCTGTTCCTCGGCTTCTGTCATATTTCCTTGTGCCATCACTTGTTCCTGAACAGCATTTATCTTCATTATTAATTCACTTTTAGTGTTTATCGAAGCGCTAGGTGAATCCTTGCAAGAAACACATAAGAAACCTAAAGAGATGATTGAAATATATACTAAATTTTGTGTGCTTTTTCTTCTTTTCATATTGAATTTCATAAGTTTATTTTTTTGCCAACGTGTTAGAGCTGTGTATTTAAATTTTCTCATAATGTTAAATTTAAAGCTAAAATATTCATATTTAGGTTTGAAAAATGGGAAAAGCGATATATAACAGGATTCTGTAGGGAATCAACAATTTTGAGTTATTGAATTACAAGTCAAATGTCAGTTGAGAAATAATTTTATTCTGACTAACGTGCTGAATGGTTTTGAGTTTCTGCGGAGCTTGTTGCCAACGTGTACGTGTATGGTTAGTTGCGTACAAGTACGCTATAATTCTTTGCTAAGCAATATACTAAAAAGTAGGGAAGAACCGTCGTCTTAGCCAACATTAGCAATTAATTATACACGTTGTTGGCTGTAGTTTTATTGATAAAAAAATATAGCAAGCAAAAGTAAATAACTCCAAACAATGATTTCTTCTATAATATTTAGAGTTTTTTTGTTCTTTATAATTAATTTTAAGACTAAATCTAATAAAAGACCAAAGAGTCCAATTCCAATCAAAATTTTCATTCCGAAAATTCCCCAACCCTCAAAACGGTTTAGCATTTCCCATTTGACAATAAGAAAAGCTATACACAAGATTAGATAAATAATGCAGAAGGTATTGAGAATTGTGAATCTATATTTCATTCAGTTCATTTGATTTAATATATGAAATATTCAAGTTATTCAGTCACAAAGTCTTTCTTATAGAATACCGAACCTTTATTTGGAAATGTTTTAATCTCGTACTTTTTTAGTTTTAGAATTCTTTGAAGTTTTTGATTTGGATTAGCACAGTTGGTTGCATTCACATACCAATTAATTGCTATAAAATTTTTATTGAGCGCATATTTTTTGGCGAGCGAGTTTATTGTGATTAGAACTCCTTCTCCGCCACCATCTATATGAGCTAAATCAATATGTAATTCATTATTTTCTTTATGAAATTGAGCTAATATTTCAGCACTACCCGCGTTTACAACAACAGGTTTATTTGAGAATATTAATTCTTCAAATTCATTTGAGCCTATAAGATTATTTAACTCTTCTATTGAATAGCCCTCTATTAATAGTTCATTCATTTTCTTGTTTTAGTTCTTTGCTGAAATTACAGCCAACGTGTTGTGTATGGCTAGTTGCGTTGGTTAGGTCTAATTTAGTAAAAGAAAACGAACCAGAGGAAAATCCGAAGGATTTTCCGAGTACACACAGACCAAGTAATTAGTTATACACGTTGTTGTGTGTCGTTTTTTTTACCACAAATATTTTAATTCAACTTTGTCATTTACGATATTCAGTACTTTATATGTCGAAGCTCCAATTTCAATTAAAGTACTTCCTTCGTCGATGTCCAAACTATGCCTAAATTCAGCTGATTTTTCTTTATTAAAAGTCCAGCGATAA
>NZ_JANZNR010000014.1 GCF_025153525.1 Psychroserpens sp. SPM9
TTGTGTGTTTTCCGGTTGTAAGTTCGTCTAAAATTTTCAGTTTAAAAGGTTCTGAATACCGTCTAATTATTTTGTCATTTTTGTACATAATGTTTAAAATTATGTAGCCTATATTCAGGACGGGTCAAGCTTACTGCCAACGTGTATGTGTATGGTTAGTTGCGTGTAAGTACGCAGTTATTCTTTGCTAAGCAATATAATAAAAAGTACACAAAGACCGTCGTCTTAACCAACTAGCGGAGCAATTAATTATACACGTTGTTGGCTAACGTTTATAATTCTGTTGCGGTTATTGAATTTTGTTTTGCGTTATATTTAAAAACTTTATTTAATGCAGTTGATGTTACCATAAATTCTTCCATTCCAAATAAGTCAAATCCATATAATCTAAATGTGCAAATGTCGGTTGCCGAAATGTAGGGAGTCATTTTTAAATGAGAATGTATTGCAGAAACAACAACTTCATTGTTTGGGCCTTTGGTTTGAGTAGCAATTAAGGTCTTATGAAATTTTTTCCAGCTAATAACATTTCCTCTTTCGTCTGTTTTAAATAAATAATCATTTCCAAAAGGAATTACATTTGAATTAGGTGTTCCTATTATAATATAAAGTTTATATCCACTTATTTCAGGTATCAATACAAGATTTGGATTAAAGCCTTTTTGAAAGTTGAAACTATATTTTTCTGCGTTAGAATTAAGATTTTTGAGAATGGCATTTTTGACTTCAACAAGTTTAGAAACTTTTTCTGATATTGGTTTAACTTCATAATCCTCCGAGTATGGAACCTTTAAATTTTTCTTTGTAAAAGAATATTTTGCTATTTGATTTTTATATTCTTTATCTGCAAAAACAGCAAAAAGTGTGTCATTAGAAAGATAGACAATATAAGTTCCAATATTTTCTTTAATTCGTTCATTCGAGTAAGCCAAATCTGTAGAATTCCAAGTAATTTTCTCATACTTGTAAAGTAAGTCAGCTTCATTTATAATTGAATCAAGTATTGCTTTTTCAGATCTTTCTTGAGAAAAAGTAGAAATAGGTAGTATTCCTAAAATCAGGACATATATAATTTTATTCATAATTCTGTTCTAAATGTTTGCCAACGTGTTCGTGTATGGTTAGTAGTGTTCGAGAACTAAGTTAGCAAAAAAGAACGAAGAGCGCGGAAATTCGGCGGAATTTCCTCAACCATCATTAAACACTATTAATTATACACGTTGTTGTGCTTTCGTTATTTTTATTTTCCGCTTGGTTTAGTAGCTTCAATTATTTCATCTATGAGATTATCTGTTTCTAAACAGCGTTCTTTAACTTGTTGATAATGCCAAATACTATTGTCTAAATAATTTTCGAATGTTACCTCTTGAAACAAAGGATAATAGTCTGGTTTTACTTTAGAAATTCCAGTCCAAGGATAGTTACTTGCCTTATCCATTTGTTTAAAAGATATTTTATCTAATAAATAGGGTATAAGCTCGGTATTTGACCAATTATCCAACTTTGTCACACGGGTTTTTCTAATTTCAGATAGTGTATTCCATTTATAAAGTAAGTCCGTGGTTTTTTCATTTTTTAAAAGGTTTAATTTGCCACTTTGGATAATGTTTTTAATTGTATTATCTGCAAAGGCTATTTCGCTATATCCGAAAGAAACATAAAAAATACTATCTAAATTATGTTTAAAGAGTTCATCTTTTGAAGCTCCGATTAAGTTCATTAGAGTTATTTGCGCATTCATCTGATTATTAACTTCAATAAGAAAATCTTTCAAGACCTTTTTATTTTCTTGAAAATCTGTGTGAAGTTTGGCAATTACCTCTTTTTCTTCGTTTTTCTCAATGCGATTGTTGTTCCAGTTATTGACTTGTAATGCTAAAAGAATACCAATCATTACTAGTATGATTTCGCCAATCGCATACTTAAAATACTTTCCAGTTTTGTTTTCCATAAGCAAGTTTTGGCGAATTTTTCTAAAGAATTTTATCATTGGTAGTTAGTTTCTCTAAAGGTAGGATAATAAATGAATTTGGGAATTCTGATAATGAAGCACAACGTGTTCGTGTATGGTTAGTAGTGTTAGAGAACTAAGTTAGCAAAAAAGAACGAAGAGTGCGGAAATTCGGCAGAATTTCCTGAACCATCTTTAAACACTATTAATTATACACGTTGTTGTAACCAGTTTTTCATTCCACTTTTTTTATTAATTCAGTTATTTTGTCAAGACTCAATTCCATTAATTTTCTATGAACTAAACCAAAGAAAAACAAAATAAATATCGTTGTTATAAGTCCAAATAAAATTCCGTGTTCATATATAAATCCGATTGTCCATATTATTAAAAAAGTAAGCGCAAAAATCACAAGTATTTTTTTAGGTTTTGCTATCAGTTTAACTTCAGAAAGGTTTACCTCGCAAACAAAGTCATAGAATGCTTTTCCATAAATTTTTATCATTCCATTTTCGATGTCGATTTTCTTGTGATTGAATTTTTTGAAGGAGTCAACTAATTCGGATTTCGATTTTTTTGTTTTAACATTTCTGTCAATTTGTAACTTATTTATTAGGGTCATACAATTTTGGGTTTAGTCCAACCATTGTTATTATTACGACAACTATTAAAATCAAAAATCCGACACCTAAATAAACGCTTTTTAGTAACATTTCTTAATTCCGCTTTTCGGATCAATTTCATTAAGAATTTGTTCATATGTTATTTTATGACCTTTGATTTTGTAGTAAATCAGTAACAAAGTGGCTCCAATGTAACCAATTATAAACTGTTTTATTGTTATGTTATAAATCTGGTTCACTCGGTTTTCTTAAATTGGTTACAACGTGTATGTGTATGGTTAGTTGCGTACAAGTACGCTATAATTCTTTGCTATGCAATATAATAAAAAGTAGGTAAGGACCGTCGTTTTAACCAACTTGCGAAGCAATTAACTATACACGTTGTTGGCAGTAGTTTTTAATTTATTTTTAGCTATCAATATTCCTATAAACATTAACATTCCAATACTAGACAACAAATGCACTTTTTTGAAATCCATATTCAATTCAGGAAAAAACAGCAATGCTATCCCTGCATTAATGGATAAGTGAAATAAGATTGCAACAAGAACACTTCCTTTTGAATTAATTACTAACCAAGTTATTATTATAGATAAACAGATTAGCATTAGAAAATATGTCGTTACAGGTAAAAATGAAATTGATTCTCCGCTAACTAAAGTACCAAATGGTGCCCACCAAAGTGGAATATGCCAAATAAACCATATGACTCCAATTAAAATTGCACTTTTTAAGTTTGAATATTTTTTTTGTAATTCTGGTAATAAAAAGCCTCTCCATCCAAGTTCTTCTCCTAAAGGTCCAGCGTAAAAGCCAGCCCATAATATAGCTGGAATCGAAAGAAAAGCCATAATGTCAAAACTCCCAATATCTCCAATAAATATATTATAAAGTCCAATTCCGATAATTACAAAAAATATAGGTAAAAGAATGATGTACAAATAGTTTTTAAAAGGAATATTCCAAATAAATAATTTCTTAAGCAAACTCAATACACCTTGAAATCCATCAAAAATAAGAGTCGTTAAGATTCCACTTATTGTAGGACCATAAACACCAGTAAAAAATAAAGTTAAAAATGTTCCTATAGATTCTTGATTAATTCCATCCTCAAGATGATTTAAACCAATAAGCCAAAAAGTCCAAGACCAAATAAATGTCATTAATAAAAAAATATAAGTTTTTTTATTATTCATGATTTTCTCAAATTACTGCCAACGTGTACGTGTATGGTTAGTTGCGTGCAAGTACGCTGTTATTCTTTGCTATGCAATATAATAAAAAGTAGGGAAGGACCGTCGTCTTAACCAACTTGCGTAGCAATTAATTATACACGTTGTTGGCAACTGGTTTTATTCTAAAATGTAGTTATATTTTGACGATCTAAGTAGTTTTATTAAAACTTCATAATTAGCTAAGTCATCAGTTTTTTGATATATTTTTCTTCTCAAGTTAACTAAATTGAAGTCATCTGGTGCTAAGTTTTCCAAGTCAGATAATATGTTCAAAGCTTCTTTGAAATTTCCATTCAAATATGCCTTAGTAGCTTGCTTGAATTTTGATTTATAAACTTTCGGGAAATAGTCGTTTTTGGGCTTAACTATAATTGTATTACCTTTTTTTTCTACATCTGGATATTCGATATAATGAAATGAAATTTCTTTTAGAATTTTTACTTTTTTCCCATTTACAGTTGGTGCAATCCACATACCATTCGTTTTAAGTATAGCTTTTTTAAATTCACTATCATATTTTTTGTTTATATGATGATGAATTTCGATGTTAGAAATTTTACCCTTCTCATCAATTATAAAAGTAGCGTATATGAAAGTATCTTTGTTTTCTGATAAGCCTTCAACGAATGGTTGTATAAATTCTTTTACATTAGCGTGATTAGAATTTATAAATTTTGAATACACTTTATCTGTTTCTAAATATAGAGAATCACCGTTCTTAATAAGAATATCTTCGCTTCTCAGATTAATGCTATTCAAGAATGACTGCTCACTTAAAAATATGGTTCTAGTTGAGCTTGAAGTTATTATATTGTTTTCAAATTCAAGTAATACTAATTCCTTTTTGTTTAATCTTTCTATTTTGAGTTTAGTAAACTTTAGGTCTAAAATATTGCCTTTGATTGAGTAAAGTAAAAGCCTCCCTTTTTTATTAGGTTCAGTGGAAATGTATAATTTGCCATTTCTTTCGAAAGTGTACTTTAGATATTCATTATTTCTTTGTTGAATTAATGGAGTTGTAGATTTGTCAAAAGTCTCCATATTAGTTTTTATCCAAACACCAATAATATCTTTTTTACTTTGACTAAAAATTAAAGTCGTAAAAAACACTAAAACGATAAATGATAATTTTTTATTCATTAGTCTCTTTAACTTGTTGCCAACGTGTATGTGTAAGGTTTCGTTGCGTTGGTTTGCTTAAAATTAATAAAAGAAACCAAAACCATTGATGTTTTTGTCTAAAATATTCCAAGTACAAAAAAAGAAGCAATGAACTTTACACGTTGTTATTTACTGTGCCGACACCTAAGAGTAAACACTTACAGCTTGCGTTTCTGAATCCAGAGTAATCACATAACGCGAGAAGAGTAATCACATAAAGAGATTTGAGTGATCACGTTTGCTAATCAATTGTTTTTTGAATCAGACGATTTCCTTTTGAATTGAACCTCTAATTTATAGATTTGAGTGGTTCTAGAGTTGAGTAAAAAAACTTTCGAGATTGAGTGTGAATTACTAAAATTAGGATTGAGCAATTTCTCCGTTTGAGTGATTCGGAGGCATTGTATATAACGTGTATGTGTATGGTTAGTTGCGTGCAAGCACGCTGTTATTCTTTGTTAAGCAATATAATAAAAAGTAGGGAAGGACCGTCGTCTTAGCCAACACTAGCAATTAACTATACACGTTGTTGCCAATAGTTATTTTATTTTCTGTCCTTTAATTCCGCTTGCACAACCGAAAAAATATTCCACATATTCAACTTCAAATTCAGGTCTGTTAAAAATCCGATGTGTGTTTTTTGAGTTTCCAAATTCTTCAGTATAAATTCCTAACATTTTATAAGTTTCTGGACTTCCAAGAAATACTTTTCCTAAAATCGGAATAACATTTTTTAAGTAGAACATATAAAATGGTTTTAATATTTTACTTTTTGGAACAGAAACATCAATTAGCGAGAATTTTCCGTTTGGTTTTAAAATTCGATTGATTTCATTCGCGAGTTCTCCAAGTTGTTCATCATTAAATGTCTTTAATCCAAAACCTGAAATGACATAATCTGCTGTTCCGTTTTCTATTGAGTTTTGAAAAACGTTTTCTTTCAGAACTTCAATTATTGATTTTTCGAACTTTCTTTTATTTTTCTCTGCGCGATTTATCATTTCTGATGAGAAGTCAAGTCCGATAAGTTTTGAGTTTTTGTCAGATATTTTTAGAATATGTTTCCAACATTCTCCCATTCCAGTCATCAAATCGACAACTATTTTTCCTTTTTCAATTCCAATTTCTTCAACGCATTGTCTTCTCCATCTTTCGCTAAACCCAAATGAGGTTATGTAATTCACTTTTGAATAAGAACTTGACATTTTATCAAACAGTTTTTCGACAAATTTAGGTTCGTAAATATCTTTCATTCGCGATGTTGGTTCTAATTATTGGCAACGTGTATGTGTATGGTTAGTTGCGTGTAAGTACGCTGTTATTCTTTGCTAAGCAATATAGTGAATTGTGAGAAAAAATCCTGCGCTTAGCCATCAAACCGCAATTAATTATACACGTTGTTGGCAGTTGGCTTATTCAACTAATTATGGAGTTCCGACAATATCTTTATCCCAATCTAAACATTTGTTATAAATCAAGTTTTTCAGGTTTTCCAATTCAGTATGTTTTTCAGCAAGGTCGTAAACTGATTCTTTCATTTTTTTCATTTGTGAATCCGTCAAGTTTTCATTCCACACTAATTCCGTTCCGTATTTTATAATTCCGTTTATATGTTCATTACTGAGTGCTTTTTCAAATTTATTCCAATCTGGTATCAATGCTTCAGCGTGTCTTTTTTTTCGTTTAGATAACCAAATAAAATATACGATAAGCAAGAGTAGAGGAGTAGAAAAAGTTATAATAAGTAATAATCCGTTATCCATGTTTTTTTCCGAGCTTACTGCCAACGTGTTTGTATATGGTTTGTTGCGTGTTTTAAGCACCTAATTTAGCAAATACAAACCGAATAGAAAATCCGCGAGGATTTTCGTAAGTAGGCTATAACTAGCAATAAATTATATACGGTGTTAGGCTTAGTTTTTTTTCAGTTTTATTTCCTTTTCGCAATCTATACATATTAAAGTGTCATTTAACATTCGATATTTTGTTCCGATATTTTCATATAAAGTTTGATATCCTTTTTTGGTATGTTCAGATATTCCATTTTTTAAGTGTAATTCAAGAACGTTGTCTTTTAATTTGTATTTTCCTAATGTTTCTTCTGTCATTTCTCCTCCGTGGGAAGTTGAACATAAAAAGTCATTATTTTTGTATAGTTCAAGTTTTACCCAAATAAAATCAGGGTTTTTTATGCTAGTGAATTCCATTTTCTTTCCACCAAAGAAAGTCCATTTGATTACATCCCTTGGCATAAAAACTAATAACCCAAATCCAATCACAAAAACTATAATTCCAGCTCTATATTTTTTCCAATGATTCTTTTGTTTAAAAATCAAGGAATTTAATAAAAGTCCAATTCCGATAATTAAAAATATTCCATAAACTAGTGTTAAAGGTCCAGCATCGTTGTCAGTAAAAGTTCTGTTTCCTGGAATTCGAAAATGAACTAATAATCCACCAGCTAATGCGAAAATTGAAACAGAAATCAATTGTCCTGCAATTCGAATTATATTCATCAATTTAATACTCATTCGGGATTTTTGTCAAATTAAGCCTAACGTATTTGTGTATGGCTAGTTGCGTTGGCAAGCACTAAGTTAGTAAATAGAAAACGAACCAGAGGAAAATCCGAAGGATTTTCCGAGTACACACAGAATAGCAATTAGTTATACACGTTGTTGGCAAATGTAATATTATAGTTTTGCAGAAAGTTCATTTAAAGATTCGACTAGTTTAATTAATAGAGAAGGAGCTTTCGAAAACGAGCCTTCCTTTAAATCATACTGAGAATTCAAGTTTTTTATAATTAGTGATGTAATTCTAGAACATGTTAATAATACAGTAGAAAATGATCTCTCGCTTTCGTTACTTTTTTTGAGTGCAGAATTTAGTTGTCGTATACTTATATATTCCGAATGAATATGGTTAGAGTATAATGAATGGCTTCTTGATAAATCTCCGATTTGTATCAATTCATAGACTTCATTTGGCGTAATTAATCTAGCATATTTTGGATTGATGAACTTTTCTCTTTTTGCAAAGGTTGCAACCTTAAACTCTTCTAATTTCCTTATGTTTTTTAATTCTTGAGCTAGTTCATTTCTCATTTTTAATATTGGCGTAAAATCTTTCGTATGCTTTTGAGTAAGAAAGAGTTGTTTTCTTAAACCATGAATTTTGTAAACATAAGCTCTAAGATTTTTAGAATAATCAATATCTAAAAAGAAGATGTAACATAAATTCACAAAAGTTTCAATCTGCAATCGTGCTAGAGAGTAGACAGCTGTCATGTCACTGACGTCAATTTTTTTATCACGAACTTTAATCGAAGATCCATTTGTAAGATTTAAAAGACTAGAATTATGATATAATATTTGAAATAATAACTTTTCAAAAAGTCCAGCATTTTCAAATTCAATTCCAAATTCGTGTAAATCTTGAGTGCAGTCAGCAAGAAAAGTATTTAAATCTTCAAGAATTTCTCTCTGATTTATGAATGATGTGTCATTAATTGAGAATAAGGCTTTTAGTTTATCTTCTTGTTCGCTCATTATGTTTGCCAACGTGTATGTGTAAGGTTTCGTTGCGTTGGTTTGCTTAAAATTAATAAAAGAAACCAAAACCACTGATGTTTTTGTCTAAAATATTCCAAATACAAAAAAAAGAAGCAATGAACTTTACACGTTGTTATTTACTGTGCCGACAACTAAGAGTAATCACATTCAGCTTGCGTTTCTGAATCTTGAGTAATCACATAACGTGAGAAGAGTAATCACATAAAGAAGTTTGACTGATCACGTTTGCTAATCAATTGTTTTTTGAATCAAACGATTTCCTTTTGAATTGAACCTCAAATTTATAGATTTGAGTGGTTCTAGAGTTGAGTAAAAAAACTTTCGAGATTGAGTGTGAATTACTAAAATTAGGATTGAGCAATTTCTCCGTTTGAGTGATTCGGAGGCATTGTATATAACGGTTTTGTGTATGGCTTGTTGCGTTGGCGAGAACTAAGTTAACAAAAAGAAACTAGCCATTAGGAAAATCCGTTAGGATTTTCCGAGTACACACAGAATAGCAATTAGTTATACACGTTGTTGGCAACTGGCTATTTTGTCAATTCATCATAATCTGTTAATAATGCTCTCATTAACATTTCACCATTTTTTCCTAATCCTTTGTTTTTAAGTCCTAAATCTTTTCTCATTTCAAGCATGATTTTGGTCATATAGTTTAGGTTTTTTTTTGAATCAAAATTTTCTTCTCCGTTGTTTTTGTATAAGAACTGAAAGTAATCTGAAAAAGATTTTATAACAGAAGGTGATGCATATAGAACATACTTTTTATAAAAATCAAATAATTCGGATATCATTTTACTGTCTGAATCTTTTCTTTTAACCTTTGTGTGGTCAAAGAATCCAATCATTAAATTCACATATTGCTGATAAATCTCACGTCTTTCTTTAGTAACTTCATTAGTTAACGCTTTCTTTTTCTCAATATTTGTTTTAATCAAATATCCAACACCAGCACCAAAGACAGGTAGTGTTATTGACAAAATTGTTATTATGGTTTGTGAATTCATACCTAAATTAAACTGTTAGTTCTTTTTCCATACTTTATTAAATTCATTTTCTGAAATCTCACATTCAGCGAATTCATCTAAATCCAATTCTTGGTCTCCAAGTCCACCAAATTCATCTTCCAATTTTTTTTGGTCATATTTTAATACTTTTCCGTTTTCGTAAATTTCAAGTTGCTTTGTCGGAAGTCCAGAATTTTCGGTTTCAAAGTACCAAATGGATTTTCCCCAACTGTCAAACTCATCTCCACGAGTTTCTTCCCAATTTCGTTTATAGTACTTCATTTTCTTGGTTTGTGCAGCTTGTTGCCAACGTGTATGTGTAAGGTTTCGTTGCGTTGGTTTGCTTAAAATTAATAAAAGAAACCAAAACCACTGATGTTTTTGTCTAAAATATTCCAAGTACAAAAAAAGTAGCAATGAACTTTACACGTTGTT
>NZ_JANZNR010000015.1 GCF_025153525.1 Psychroserpens sp. SPM9
TGTTCATCTTAACCAAAATGTAAAATACTGTTCCTACAAAAAGAACAAACAAAATTTAGAATATTTGACCTTTTAATTGACGAAAAATGAACCAAAAAAAGGTCAACCTATTTCAGTATAATACACATACTGACAATCATAATTTTTCTAGTTTAGCAAAACCTACTGTCTTTCTATAATTATCGGGAGAAACACCTACTTTCTTCTTGAAAAACCTACTAAAATAAAATTCATCGTCATACCCAAGATTAGCTGCGATTTGTTTCAAAGGTTTTGAGGTTAAATATAGTTCGCGTTTAGCCTCTATAATAATTCTATTAGAAATTAACGAACTAGGTGTTTGCTGTAAATATTTTTTCACAATTCCAGCCAATGTTTTAGTGCTAACACATAAAACATCTGCATAATCTTTCGGAGAGTGTAACTCAGGATAATTCTTCTCAATAGAATCTACTAAATTTTGCAATATTTCAGATTGATCATCAGAAAATTTTGGCACTATATCTTTATTGGATTGTTTTTTTTGTCTCACAGCTTCTATTAAAAACACCTTTAAAAAAGCCACAAGAACCTCATGCTGAGCAATAGAATCTCTATCCATTTCTTTTGAAATTTGATCTATAAGGTTAAAAAACAACGCTTTTTCAGAAATTTTAAAATGTGGTAATCCATGAAAGTTGTTAAAAAGAATGCCCTCTGTTTCAATTTCATTTTGATGTCGATATGTACAAAAAAAGTCAGGGTGAAAATTTAATAACCAGCCTGAACAAGACTCTTCAGAAGAAATCATAAATGGTTGATAAGGTGACAAGCAAATCATTTGGTTGCCTTGTAATTCATAATTAGAAACATCTACATTTAACTTGTAATTGTTTCCTTTTAGTAAAATAATAGAATAATAATTTTTTCGCTGTAAATGGTCAAATTGATTAAGATTTTCAAACCTTTCTAGTCTAAATGCCAGTTCACCATTTTGCTTATCAATAATAATTTGAGCCATAAGAGTCTATTTCTTCTTTAATGTTACGTATTAAAAAGAAAGGAGTGTTTGTTACACTCCTTTCTAAAGATAACAATTATTTCGAAGCTATGATGTTTATTTTTTGAATTGCTGATGCTTCAAAACCATCTAAAAGAACAGGCGCATTTTCCATAAGTGCTGCTGCAACTTTCCCTGTTAAATGTGTATCTCTACCAGAATCATCTGCAAAAGTATCAAAGATTGCATATGTAGTAGCATCTATTTTTATAGCATACCAAGATAAAGTTTTTGGCTCGTCACCAACTAATTGTTTGCCGACATTAAGGAAGTTTTCAACATCTGTTGTCTTTGCTTCTTTAGATTTCATAATAACAAGCAAACCCTTGTTTTGCAATCCGGATTTATGATTAGATGCTAATACATCTACTGCTTGAATATCTGTGCTAGGATCAAAGTTCTCTAATAAATCACCTGCATTTGCTAATAATGCCTTCGCAACTTCGCCTGTTAAATGTGCTTGTCTTCCTTCTTCTACTTCAAAAGTATCATAAATACCAAAAGTATTATTATCTATTTGAAAGGCAAACCAAGATACTGTTTGAGGTTCTTGATTTACTAATGCTAATCCACCAAGTAAGAAGTTTTTGACGTCTTGTTCTTTTCCTGTTTTTGCTTTCATAATTACTAATAATCCGATAGTTTCTTTTTTTGTACTGTTCATAATGTTTGTGTTTTTAGATTTTGAAAATGTTTGAATTGTAAATCCTAGTAGAAAAACTAGGAATGCTAATTTTAATGGAACTTTAGTTTTCATCGTTTCTTGTTTATTTGTTACAGTGCAAATTTGAGACGAAACAAAAGACTATGGAATGGATGTTTATTACTAACGCATGGACAATTTTCAAAAAAAGCAATACTATTGAATCCAGTATGCACATAACACCGTATATAATTTATTGCTAGTTCTAGCCTATTTACGAAAATCCTCGCGGATTTTCTATTCTGTTTTTATTTGCTAAATTAGGTGCTTAAAACACGCAACAAACCATATACAAACACGTTGGCAACAATTAAATGAATCCGAAAGAACTTAAGATATTAGAGCATTTTTTAGATAGGACTTCAATGTGGATTAACCCAATCGATAGAGCCACAATAACTTCATTCGTCCATGGTTTTGAAGCTGGAACAGACAATAAAGCATTTACATCTAAACTTAAAAAACTTCTTGAAACTGAACATAACATTTATGGCTCAAATCAAGGATGGCCAAATCAAGTCTTTCTTTATGCAGAAAAGAGAAATATGAAATGGAGTGAGGCATTCAATGAGCTGGGAAAAGAAATACTTGACAAAATAATTAATGGAAAAAATTGAGATCAAAGGAAACAATGGAATAATAATCATTCTCATTGAGGGAGTTTATGGGTATCCAAATGAAACTTGTTTTAAAGGAGGATATGAATGTAAACTAGCAATTGAAATTGAAATTGGTTCTTATTATGTAAAAAGTGGATTTCACTCCTCTACTGGCGAATTATTCAAGTTTTACAATAAACTAAAAAACTGCCACACGGAATTGAACGGCATTGCGGAATTTGACTCTTACGAAAGTAATTTGGAATTGACAGTGAAATATGAATTTGGGAAAGTTGGTATTTGGGGAAAATATCAAGAAATTTTAGCGAATGACAATAAATTGGAATTTGATTTTCATAGCGACCAATCTTATTTGAAAAAATCATTAGATCAAATGGAACTGATTTTTAATAAATATGGCGGAATGAATGGCGTGAATAAATAGAATAACAGTTGCCAACAACGTGTATAGTTAATAGTGTTTAAAGATGGTTCAGGAAATTCTGCCGAATTTCCGCGCTCTTCGTTCTTTTTTGCTAACTTAGTTCTCTAACACTACTAACCATACACGAACACGTTGGCAACAATTTAAAATGAAAACAGAACAATGCCCAATATGCTATTCAAGTTTAGAATTAGTAGAATGTACACCTTGTCATGATTGCGGACATTTTGAAGAAGATATTCAAAAATTTAAAGAAAACGGAGGGAATTTTAATGTTTACGATTTATATAATGGCTTAACTCTTCAACTATGTGACTTTTGCAAAATTGATTTTGGTTCTTATAAAACTGATTTTCTTGGCTTTAATGATGGAACTACAATCGGATTTGAAAACATGAACTTTGTAAAATCTGTTGACAATCCCAAAATGGGAAAAGATAAATTTTGTCCAGAATGCTCAATGAGAATGAAATTCTTGACTTTTATTCATGAATTGAGAGAGAAAATCAAAGAATTAAAAAATCATTGAAAAAAGATTTGATGAACAAAAGAATTGAATCGGATAAAAAACTGTAGCCAACAACGTGTATAATTAATTGCTCATTCTGAGCATACTCGGAAAATCCTACGGATTTTCCTCTGGTTCGTTTTCTTTTACTAACTTAGTTCTAGCCAACGCAACTAACCATACACAAATACGTTGTGGGCAATTTAAAGAAACACTGGAATAAATAATATAAATATGAATTGGTTAACTAAAAACTGGGCAACATTACTTTTTTTATTAGGAACAACATTTTTAATTTTTAGAAAATTTGTAGGTGTAGAATTAGATGATGACGGATTTCGATCTATTATTTTTACTTATTTTGGAATTTTTTTGTCTCTAATCTGGTATAATAATAAAATAAACGAAAAAAAAATTGACAAATTTATCGAAGATGAAGAAAAACGAGATGACTTTGAACTTAAGCGACAAGAAAGAACTTTTGAAGTGCTTAACCGTTTAACAACTGCAATAGTAGAGATTTTTCCAAACAGCGAGTATCATAAAAAATATTATGAATTTAGAATATCCACAGCTTCAGAAAAAATTGATGATTTGACTTGGGCTTCTTTCGATAAAGAAGGGAAATTAGATGCACCACAACCAAAATATTTAGAAAAAATTCAAACAGTAGCTGATGGAGGAATTAATTATGATGAAATTTTTGTTTTTGAAAATGACACTTCAAAACCTCACTATGAGAGACTTCAAAAACTTAAATATCATTATGAAATGGCAAAAAAGAATACACGCAAAAAAAGCAGGTATTCTTGTGCATATTTTGACATTAGCAAACTTGGTGGTGATTTCCCAAGAGTACAATTTACTCTAATTGATAATGATGAAATATTATTTACAAGTAGCGCAAATGGTAATGAAAAATTTAAAGTTCAGAATAAACAACTAACCAAAGTATTCAAAAACTATTATGATCAGGCTTGGCGTCTTTCCGATAAACTTATACAAAACGGAAAAATTGTCAATGAAAAACTTATATTAGAGCTAATTAAACCTTTGGTCGATGAACAAAAGTAAAGGTCTAAAGACTGGTATAATACATCAACCTCATTTTTTAGCTTGGCTTGGTTATTTTAACAAGCTAGCTAATTGTGATATTTATATAGTTCAAGATAATGTTCAGTTCAGAAGAGCATACTTTCAGAATAGAACAAGAATTCAAAATACCCAAAAGGAACCAATTTGGTTTACAATACCAATACATTCAAAGAGAAATACATTAATTCAAGATGTAAGAATAGCGGATAAAAAATGGCCAGAAAATTTAACTAAAACTTTACTTCATTCTTATGGCAATGAAAAATTTTATGGAGAAAATATTGAATTCATAAATGAAATAATAAATAAAAATAGAAATAAATTGTTTTTAAGTGAACTAAACGTTGAACTTCAAACTGAAATCTGTGATTATCTTAATATTAATTGTGAATTTGAATTTGCTCATCATTTTGAAAAATTTAAAAACCCTTCAGATGAGCTAATTAATATTTGTAGAAAAAATAATATTCAACGTTATTTATTTGGTGAAGGTGGTGGAGTATCATATCATGGAATAAGTCCATTCAGAAAAAACGGTATTAAAATAAGTCAACAAAAATTTGTTTCTAAATTTGAAAAGATAAATAACTCAATTTATCCAAAATCATACGAAATGAGTATTCTTCACTATCTATTCTTAATTGGAAAAAAAGAAAGTGAAAAAATAATCAAGGAAACCTGGAGAATAAAAACTGCCCACAACAACGTGTATAATTAATTGCGGTTTGATGGCTAAGCGCAGGATTTTTTCTCACAATTCACTATATTGCTTAACAAAGAATAACAGCGTACTTACACGCAACTAACCATACACGAACACGTTGTGAGTAATATGAGAAAACCTCTTTATTTAATAATTACACTTCTATTTCTAGTTTCGTGTGGAAGCACAAAATACAATTGTGTAAAGCTAAAAAATGTCAAAAAATTATCTTCACAAGTTCTTACACAAAAAGCTGATTCTATTGGAGAGATACTAAAAAAGGATTGGGAAGATAAAGAGGAAATGAAAAAAGAAGGTTTGGTAATTGAAATACGATATCCTAATCCAGTATATTTTGAGAAAAATTGTAACTCAACTGATAATTTAAGCGAATTATACCCTTTTATTGGAATGCTAATAAAAAATGAAGAAATTAAAGTTCGTATTCATGGAAATTCAGATTCTGAAGAATATGAAAGTCAAACAAAGTTATCACTCGAACGTGCGGAGTTTATTCGTGATGTTCTTCTAAAAAACGGAATAGAAAAAGACCGAATAGAAATACTAGATGAAAAAGCTGAACAACCAGTTGGACCTAACGATTTGTATATAAAGGAAAATAGACGAGTATATTTCGAAATAATTAAGTGATAATACTACTCACAACAACGTGTATAATTAATTGCTAATGTTGGTTAAGCGCAGGATTTTTTCTCACAATTCACTATATTGCTTAACAAAGAATAACAGCGTACTTGTACGCAACTAACCATACACATACACGTTACCTGCAATTTGAAAACACGTACTTTCCTGAAATAGGTTGACTAAAAATTAAACCTTTTAGCAACATACCTAATGAAAGACAAAAAACAACACTGCCGAAAAAATTCCTACAAAAAAGTAGGTTTCGATTTAAAACTTTTAATC
>NZ_JANZNR010000016.1 GCF_025153525.1 Psychroserpens sp. SPM9
TAAAAGTTTTAAATCGAAACCTACTTTTTTGTAGGAATTTTTTCGGCAGTGTTGTTTTTTGTCTTTCATTAGGTATGTTGCTAAAAGGTTTAATTTTTAGTCAACCTATTTCAGGAAAGTACGTTCGGAGGCATTGTATATAACGTGTATGTGTATGGTTAGTTGCGTACAAGTACGCTGTAATTCTTTGCTAAGCAATATAATAAAAAATAGGGAAGAACCGTCGTCTTAACCAACTAGCGCAGCAATTAATTATACACGGTGTTGGCGGTAGTTTTTATTTTGATAGTTCCAATCCAATATTTAAATTTCTCGATATTTCTCTTCCATATGGATTTCCTTTTTTAATTATTTCATTCAATGATATAAACTTCTCATTGTTTTGGAATACGAATCGTAAGTAAGAGTTTGATTTAAAGTAATCATTTTTTTTGGATGTTAACTGAGGTCGAATGACAGAATTCACGATTTCTTGCTCCTTAGAATCTAAATAATAGCCTATTAATTCAAGACCTATAAAGATGCCACTTTCTTTTAATAATAGTACTTTTTCTGAAACATCAAAAATAGCGATATCTTTACTAAAGGAATTAACATCAATAGGTTCACTGCTGTATAAAGGTTCCGATAACATATTTTTATCAGAATCGTAAATATGAATTCTGACGTAGGCTTTAACATTAGCGTTTTTTAATTCTTTTTTTTCTATCACTTTTGAAAATCGAATTGAAATCTTATTGACATAATAATTTTTAGTTTTATAATAAGGATAAATAGAAGTAATTATTTCGGATTTTGGTTGTAAAGGCCAAGACCCAAAGGATTTTGCCCCTTTCAATAATTTAATGCTTTTAGTTTCAGTCGGGTTTCCTGTCAATACAATTTCGTCGAGTTTATAGGACTGAGGTTGTAAAAATATTGTGTCTTTAACATTTACGGTTATTAAACTTTGGGTTTTATATCCTAATAATTTAATTTTTATTGAGTCAGACACTGCCGATTTCAAATCAAATTTACCATCAATTGAAGAATAGAATCCTGTATCATTAAATTCAATAGCAACAAACGATAAAGGTAATTTTGTAATTGAATCTACAACAATTACATTTTGAGATTCAGCCTTGAATGAATAGAAAATCAAAGAAAAAATTAAAAGATGTTTAATTATTTTACTGAAAATCATTTCTGTTCTTGTGTTTTTAAATTACCGCCAACGTGTATGTGTATGGTTAGTTGCGTACAAGTACGCAGTTATTCTTTGTTAAGCAATATACTAAAAAGTAGGGAAGAACCGTCGTCTTAGCCAACTTGCGCAGCAATTAATTATACACGTTGTTGCCACCAGTACTTTTTCGTTTTAAAAGAATTTCGATAAATAATCTATTCTTTCTTGATTCGTAATTATTTCGTGATACCAAACAGGTGGTTGATAATCAACCCATTCATCTTCTTTGTGGTTTTCAATTTGTTTCTTTCGAGCGTTTTCAATAATGTCAAGTAATTCTTTACTCGGCTTTTTTAACAATTCAATAGACTTTATCTGATTAACCTCAATAGTTGTTTTTCCGTTTTGCTCATCTGAGCTATATGCAACAAACAAATCTAATGGAAGTTTTGTGTAAATAGGCATTTGTTCCAAAAGTCTATATTTTGCAACTTCTGTTTTGGTAATTGTCAATGTGTTTTTTTCTTCATCAAATTCAGTTTTCGGTTGTTGAAGATGCCTAGCGCTTATATTCTCAACATAACATAATTTTGAAGTTTCATTTCGATGAGATGCATAACTGTCAAGATTTGAAAGGTTGAATTTAAAGTCATAAAGAATTAATTGTTTTGTTCCGTTATCGTGTTCGAAGCAAAACCCGTGAGTTCGATATTTATATTCATATCCTCCAGCTCCAAACGTGATAAATCCTTCTATTATTTTTCCGTCGTTTAATGTGACTTTGCACACAGCTTGAATTTCAGGTGCTCCAAGGTCAATATTAACTGTTTTTCCAGATGTAAAAAGTATTAAAATTATAGAAAATATTATTCTCATTATCGTGTTTTTCGTATTGGTGGCAACGTGTACGTGTATGGTTTGTTGCGGTCAAGTACGCGATAATTTTTCCGCAGTAACAATATAGTAAAAAGTACACAAAGATCGTCGTCTTAGCCAACAATCCGGAATGAACTATACACGTTGTTGTATGTAGTACTTTTTAAAATAAATATTAGACAATCGAGAGATGTAGTATTTTTTTCTCTAACTCATGAATACAATAATCAAACGTATTTGTATTATTAAATTTCAGCACCTCTGAGAATTTATTTTTTGCGGTGTTATAAAAATTTCTTAAAATAAAATCAATAAAAATAAATGGTGTAATTGGTTTATATAATGGAATTCTACAGTTTTTGTATTGTCCGATTGTGAGATGTGAGCATGGATGGTCAATTATTTTATGATTTCCAGGATCAAAATCAAATCTTATTGGTGTTGTAATAATGTTTTTCTGGATTATATCTGCGTAAATTTCATCTAACTCATATATTTCACTATTGTTTTGGAATTCATCTAAATCAGGTGAAGGAAAAAAGGCTAAGCGATATTTTTTTAAGCTATCTTCATTATCAAATGAGTACAATATTTGTATTAATGCTCCATCGACCAATTTAACATTGTAATTTTTTTCTTCACGAAGAATTGAATAAATATCTGAATATGGTATATTTTTCAATGATATTGAGATATCATGATTACCAGATATATAAATAGAACCATTTTTTTCTGAAGGAAAATTTTGCTCTTCAGATAGGTTAACCTCAATTAAGCTAGAAGTTATTACATTGATTTGATCTAAAATTTCATTTTTTGTCATTATAGTAAGTTCCTTAACTGGTCTATAAGATCTTTTGGTAAGTCTTCTTTTAGAATTTTACCTTCTTTTAAGTCATTAAATAAATCTCCTAAGTTTTGTTGGTTTTTTTCAACTCTATTCTTTTCTTGAGCTGACATATCTCTGTTTACAATATTCATATGCTCCCTTTCTTCAGCAGTAGGATATTTAAAAGTCAAGCTAAAATCATTTTTCTTAACTTTTTTATATTCTTTTTTTAATCCTACCATATCAGGACCATAACCACAAACTCTAACCCATGCTTTGCTTCTAGTCATTGCCGTAAAAAGTATATTTCTTTTTTTAGCAAGCTCAACTCCACTAAAACAAAATTGAGAATTAATGATGTATACCATAGCTGCTTCATTACCTTTTGCTCTATAAATACCTGTAAAAGTAATTGTATCCTGATTGTAAAAAATATCAGGCGAGTCTGTAACACCAGCTAAACTAGAGTTTACTCCATTATCATACAATTTTTTTCTGAATGCTCCTACTAATGTTTTAGTAGTTAATGGATTTGGATTAATAACCATTATGTCATCCAATCTTAACTCATCTTCATTAATATTTTTTAAGATTTGAGAAACAATATAATCTATCTGTTCATTATTATTCTTAAACACTTCAAACTTTAATAAATCATCAATATCGGAATGTTCAGATAGGAATGCAGGACTAGTTTCATTTGTTCTTTTTAAGGTTACTTTCTCTCCTTCGTCTAATTTTCCATCTATTAGTTTATAGCCGATATCATTCCATAAAGAAGAATTATCAAACATTTGCACTAAATTATCTCTATAAATTCCGAATCCAAGTGCATGTGCAGTACTCAATATTTCAGAAGAATTCCTATAACACTTATACAGTATTATATCTTGTTTAGGTTGATTGTTATCATTTACCAAGGTCACTAGAGGTTCTCCATTTTCATCATTCCCAAATATTTTTTCTGGGGAAGCCATGGCTTTGGTATTTAAACTTTGCAATTCATCATATGCATAAACTAATCTTTTGGTATCTCCTAAAATATTATAACAGATTTTCAAAAAATCTTTAGAAAAATCCTGTGCTTCATCAATAACAATAAGGTCATATTTTTTTCTAAATTCTGAAATTTCATTCAAAGCTTTTTCACAAACTTTATCGAATTCTTTGCCATATACTCTTGTTAAACTTTTAGCAGCTTTAAAATCATAATACTCTATATTATAATCTATACATATATTAAAGTATACTCCTTCAGAGGAAGGTGTTCCCCAAGCGTGTATAATATCTATTTTATCCCAGTTAGGTTCTTCATTTATGTGTTCATAACTAAATAAAGTTATATACTTTCTAAATTGATCTTTTAATGATCGAGTATTAAAGGTAACTGCAATTTTCCAATCGGGATTCTTAGCATGTAAATATGCTACTTTTAACGCTAAAATTATGGTTTTTCCAGATCCTGCTAAACCACGAATCCTTTGAACTCCTTCAACTGTTTCAATCACAGCAGAACTTTGTTGACGATCAAGATTTGCAATAGAATCTTCCAGTTTCTTTAATTTTGCACCTCTAGATGTATCAGATTTAATATAATCCCTTGACTTATTCTTTCTTATAGAAGTTATAGATTGTAAAACAGATAATGTTTGCTCAAAATATTCTTCGTCATTAGATTTAAGAGAATTAATATATTTTGAAAGCGAGTCATTATTGATAATGCATGGGTAATCATCATTTTCATCAATTACTTTACTCCAAGCAGGACAATAAGTCATTGTATTAATTTCAACAGCAAGCTTTCTTTTTTTAGTTAAATTTTTATGTTGAAGTAACTTAGAGGCTAACTTTGTATAATTTTCATCCTGAATATCTATATAATTGATTGTATTATCTGCTCCTTCTTCAACATTAATTATAACTAGACCTGTTTCTTTAGTAAGTAGTAATGCATCAATTTGAAAACCACCTTGAGAGGTGCCAATTATAGGGTAGCCAATGTATAAAGTCCCTTCGAGTTTAGTTTTAATAGACTCAAAAAAAGTTATTAATTGTTTTGATGATTCTGGTTTGTTTTTTAAATCACCTCTTACTATGTTCAATTCTTTCATGAATGATTATCTTTCTTTAAAACAAAAATAGCATTATTAATTTATTTGAGAATGATTTTGGTATTACATACAACGTGTATGTGTAAGGTTTCGTTGCGTTGGTTTGCTTAAAATTAATAAAAGAAACCAGAACCATTGATGTTTTTGTCTAAAATATTCCAAGCACAAAAAAAGAAGCAATGAACTTTACACGTTGTTATTTACTGTGCCGACACCTAAGAGTAAACACGTCCAGCTTGCGTCTCTGAATTAAGAGTAATCACATAACGCGAGAAGAGTAATCACATAAAGAGGTTTGAGTGATCACGTTTGCTAATCAATTGTTTTTTGAATCAGACGATTTCCTTTTGAATTGAACCTCTAATTTATATATCTGAGTGAGTTTCAGAGTCGAGTGAAAACCCTTTGAGATTGAGTGTGAATTACTAAAATTAAGATTGAATAATCTCTCCGTATGAGTAATTCGGAGGCATTGTATATAACGTGTATGTGTAAGGTTTCGTTGCGTTGGTTTGCTTAAAATTAATAAAAGAAACCAAAACCACTGATGTTTTTGTCTAAAATATTCCAAGTACAAAAAAAGTAGCAATGAACTTTACACGTTGTT
>NZ_JANZNR010000017.1 GCF_025153525.1 Psychroserpens sp. SPM9
TTTTCAAACAAATTTCATTACCCAATAGTCGATATATTAAGGTGTTAAGCGTTTGTAAAAAAAAGAATTAAAAAAAAGATATCAAAAGGTTTGGAAAGAAGAAAATAAGGGTTGTATATTTGCACCCGCTAAGCGAGATAAGTTTAGTGAAGTTCATAAGGATTTTGATTTGAAAGTGGGGTTGTAAAAATAATTTCAAAAAAAAGTCAAAAGATATTGTGGGAATAAAAAAAGGGTTTTATATTTGCACCCGCTTAAGTGATAAAGCGCTTAAGAAAAGATAAGAAAAGTTCATTAACATATTGAATTGACAGCGTAAGAGGATTATTGGAAACGATAATTTTCGAGACAAAAGAATAGACCATTTTGAGTACTAAAAATTAAACAATTTCGATTAGTTGTTAAAAGAACAAGTCTAAAAGACTTAAAGATTTAACGATGAAGAGTTTGATCCTGGCTCAGGATGAACGCTAGCGGCAGGCCTAACACATGCAAGTCGAACGGTAACATTGGTGCTTGCACCAGATGACGAGTGGCGCACGGGTGCGTAACGCGTATACAATCTACCTTTTACAGGAGGATAGCCTTTAGAAATGAAGATTAATACTCCATGGTATTATTGATTGGCATCAATTAATAATTAAAGCTTCGGTGGTAAAAGATGAGTATGCGTTCTATTAGCTAGATGGTGTGGTAACGGCATACCATGGCAACGATAGATAGGGGCCCTGAGAGGGGGATCCCCCACACTGGTACTGAGACACGGACCAGACTCCTACGGGAGGCAGCAGTGAGGAATATTGGACAATGGAGGCAACTCTGATCCAGCCATGCCGCGTGCAGGAAGACTGCCCTATGGGTTGTAAACTGCTTTTATACAGGAAGAAACACTCCCTCGTGAGGGAATTTGACGGTACTGTAAGAATAAGGATCGGCTAACTCCGTGCCAGCAGCCGCGGTAATACGGAGGATCCAAGCGTTATCCGGAATCATTGGGTTTAAAGGGTCCGTAGGTGGATAATTAAGTCAGAGGTGAAAGTCTGCAGCTCAACTGTAGAATTGCCTTTGATACTGGTTATCTTGAATTATTATGAAGTAGTTAGAATATGTAGTGTAGCGGTGAAATGCATAGATATTACATAGAATACCAATTGCGAAGGCAGATTACTAATAATATATTGACACTGATGGACGAAAGCGTGGGGAGCGAACAGGATTAGATACCCTGGTAGTCCACGCCGTAAACGATGGTTACTAGCTGTTCGGACTTCGGTTTGAGTGGCTAAGCGAAAGTGATAAGTAACCCACCTGGGGAGTACGTTCGCAAGAATGAAACTCAAAGGAATTGACGGGGGCCCGCACAAGCGGTGGAGCATGTGGTTTAATTCGATGATACGCGAGGAACCTTACCAGGGCTTAAATGTAGAGTGACAGGACTAGAGATAGTTTTTTCTTCGGACACTTTACAAGGTGCTGCATGGTTGTCGTCAGCTCGTGCCGTGAGGTGTCAGGTTAAGTCCTATAACGAGCGCAACCCCTGTTGTTAGTTGCCAGCATGTAAAGATGGGAACTCTAACAAGACTGCCGGTGCAAACCGTGAGGAAGGTGGGGATGACGTCAAATCATCACGGCCCTTACGTCCTGGGCTACACACGTGCTACAATGGTAGGGACAGAGAGCAGCCACTTCGCGAGAAGGAGCGAATCTATAAACCCTATCACAGTTCGGATCGGAGTCTGCAACTCGACTCCGTGAAGCTGGAATCGCTAGTAATCGCATATCAGCCATGATGCGGTGAATACGTTCCCGGGCCTTGTACACACCGCCCGTCAAGCCATGGAAGCTGGGAGTGCCTGAAGTCCGTCACCGCAAGGAGCGGCCTAGGGTAAAATTAGTAACTAGGGCTAAGTCGTAACAAGGTAGCCGTACCGGAAGGTGCGGCTGGAACACCTCCTTTCTAGAGAAAGACGACTAAGCGAAACACATTTTAAGAAAGAAGTTGTTTATTCTTTTGCTGTTAATTTAATTGATCTATTATAGTAGAGTCTCATAGCTCAGCTGGTTAGAGCGCTACACTGATAATGTAGAGGTCGGCAGTTCGAGTCTGCCTGAGACTACTATCTATAATATTATAAAGGAAATTCTAGAAGTTGGGAAACCAGTTTACAGTACGCAGTTTGCAGTACGCAGTACATCACCATAAAACTGATTACTGAATATTGATTACTGACGACTAAAAACGGGGGATTAGCTCAGCTGGCTAGAGCGCCTGCCTTGCACGCAGGAGGTCATCGGTTCGACTCCGATATTCTCCACCAAGTTCCCGTGAAAACGGGAATCTCAAAGTTCATTGACATATTGAAAAAAGATACATAAAAATAATAAGTACAACAATTTATTGTTGTATTGAATCATAATTAGTTAAAGTTTACGAGCTTTTAACTAGTTATAACTCATTAAAAAGACAAAAAGTACAATAAGCTACATAAGAGCGTATGGGGAATGCCTAGGCTCTCAGAGGCGATGAAGGACGTGATAAGCTGCGAAAAGCTGCGGGGATTGGCACATACAAATCGATCCGCAGATATCCGAATGGGGCAACCCAGCATGTTGAAGACATGTTATCCGTAAGGAGGCGAACCCGGAGAACTGAAACATCTAAGTACCCGGAGGAGAAGAAAACAAAAGTGATTCCGATAGTAGCGGCGAGCGAACTCGGATTAGCCCAAACCATAATTGTTACGGCAATTGTGGGGTTGTAGGACCACGATATTTGATGCGTAATGAATTAGAACACTTTGGAAAGAGTGACCAAAGAGGGTGATAGTCCCGTATAAGTAAAGATCGTTATTAATAGTGGTATCCTGAGTAGTGCGGGACACGTGTAATCCTGTATGAATTTGGCGGGACCATCCGTTAAGGCTAAATACTCCTGAGAGACCGATAGTGAACTAGTACCGTGAGGGAAAGGTGAAAAGAACCTTGAATAAAGGAGTGAAAAAGATCCTGAAACCATACGCTTACAAGCGGTCGGAGCCCTTTGGGGTGACGGCGTGCCTTTTGCATAATGAGCCTACGAGTTACCGTTGCTAGCAAGGTTAAGGCATTCAGTGCCGCAGCCGTAGCGAAAGCGAGTCTGAATAGGGCGCTTTAGTTAGTAGTGGTAGACGCGAAACCGTGTGATCTACCCATGGGCAGGGTGAAGCTGTGGTAACACACAGTGGAGGCCCGAACCGGTTGACGTTGAAAAGTCTTCGGATGACCTGTGGGTAGGGGTGAAAGGCCAATCAAACTCGGAAATAGCTCGTACTCCCCGAAATGCATTTAGGTGCAGCGTTGATTTATAGTTTTATAGAGGTAGAGCTACTGATTGGATGCGGGGGCTTCACCGCCTACCAATTCCTGACAAACTCCGAATGCTATAAAATGTTCATCAGCAGTGAGGGCATGGGTGCTAAGGTCCATGTCCGAGAGGGAAAGAACCCAGACCATCAGCTAAGGTCCCCAAATGTATGTTAAGTTGAATAAACGAGGTTGAACTGCTTAGACAGCTAGGATGTTGGCTTGGAAGCAGCCATTCATTTAAAGAGTGCGTAACAGCTCACTAGTCGAGCGGTTCGGCATGGATAATAATCGGGCATAAACATACTACCGAAGCTATGGACTTGAAAAAGTGGTAGGGGAGCATTGTAGTGTCGTCGAAGGTGAGTCGTGAGGCTTGCTGGAGAAGCTACAAAAGAAAATGTAGGCATAAGTAACGATAATGCGGGCGAGAAACCCGCACACCGAAAGACTAAGGTTTCCTCAGCTATGCTAATCAGCTGAGGGTTAGTCGGGACCTAACGCGAACCCGAAAGGGGAAGTGGATGGACAACAGGTTAATATTCCTGTACCTGCTCACACTAAAAGTGACGGAGGCGTATATTTGGTGCGTGCTGACGGAATAGCACGTTGAAGCGAGTAGTAATACCGCGATAGTACACTGAGACTACGGTCAAGGTGATAATCCAGAGAAGCGACTTCCAAGAAAAGCGAGTGAAGCAGCCCGTACCCTAAACCGACACAGGTAGTTGGGATGAGAATTCTAAGGTGCTCGAGAGATTCATGGCTAAGGAACTAGGCAAAATCGGCCCGTAACTTCGGGAGAAGGGTCGCCCCACTTCGGTGGGGCCGCAGTGAAAAGGTCCAGGCGACTGTTTATCAAAAACACAGGGCTCTGCTAAATCGAAAGATGATGTATAGGGCCTGACACCTGCCCGGTGCTGGAAGGTTAAGTGGAGGGTTTAGCTTCGGCGAAGATCTGAAATGAAGCCCCAGTAAACGGCGGCCGTAACTATAACGGTCCTAAGGTAGCGAAATTCCTTGTCGGGTAAGTTCCGACCTGCACGAATGGTGTAACGATCTGGACACTGTCTCAGCCATGAGCTCGGTGAAATTGTAGTATCGGTGAAGATGCCGATTACCCGCAGTGGGACGAAAAGACCCCGTGAACCTTTACTATAGCTTAGTATTGGCTTTGGATAAGTAATGTGTAGGATAGGTGGGAGACTTTGAAGCAGCGTCGCTAGGCGTTGTGGAGTCATTGTTGAAATACCACCCTTTGCTTATCTAGAGTCTAACCCCGTAATCGGGGGACAGTGCTTGGTGGGTAGTTTGACTGGGGTGGTCGCCTCCAAAAGAGTAACGGAGGCTTCTAAAGGTTCCCTCAGCACGCTTGGTAACCGTGCGTAGAGTGCAATGGCATAAGGGAGCTTGACTGAGAGACATACAGGTCGATCAGGTACGAAAGTAGAGCATAGTGATCCGGTGGTTCCGCATGGAAGGGCCATCGCTCAAAGGATAAAAGGTACTCCGGGGATAACAGGCTGATCTCCCCCAAGAGCTCACATCGACGGGGGGGTTTGGCACCTCGATGTCGGCTCGTCACATCCTGGGGCTGGAGAAGGTCCCAAGGGTTGGGCTGTTCGCCCATTAAAGTGGCACGCGAGCTGGGTTCAGAACGTCGTGAGACAGTTCGGTCTCTATCTACTGTGGGCGTTAGAAATTTGAGTGGATCTGACTCTAGTACGAGAGGACCGAGTTGGACTAACCTCTGGTGTACCAGTTGTTCCGCCAGGAGCATTGCTGGGTAGCTACGTTGGGAAAGGATAAGCGCTGAAAGCATATAAGCGCGAAACCTACCACAAGATGAGATTTCTTTAAAGGGTCGTGGAAGATGACCACGTTGATAGGCTATAGGTGTAAAGGCAGTAATGTCATAGCCGAGTAGTACTAATAACCCATAGGCTTATTGTACGCCTGTTTTTTTAGAGTGACAATACTATTTTTATGATGTTTTTTTTCAATATGTTATTTTATACGGTTAAGTAGATTACTAAATCTACACACACCGAAAGATTTAAGGTGATTATTGCGATGGGGCTCACCTCTTACCATTCCGAACAGAGAAGTTAAGCCCATTTGCGCCGATGGTACTGCCAGTTGTGGGAGAGTAGGTCGTCGCCTTTTTTGAAACCCTTTTCATATCAAAATGAAAAGGGTTTTTTGTTTTTATA
>NZ_JANZNR010000018.1 GCF_025153525.1 Psychroserpens sp. SPM9
TGTGTGTTTTCCGGTTGTAAGTTCGTCTAAAATTTTCAGTTTAAAAGGTTCTGAATACCGTCTAATTATTTTGTCATTTTTGTACATAATGTTTAAAATTATGTAGCCTATATTCAGGACGGGTCAATATTACACACAACGTGTATGTGTATGGTTAGTTGCGTACAAGTACGCTATTATTCTTTGTTAAGCAATATACTAAAAAGTAGGGAAGAACCGTCGTCTTAACCAACTAGAGCAATTGACTATACACGTTGTTGGCTACTGTTATTTTTATTGAAAATATGAAAAAGAATCGTTTATCTCCTTAAAAATGAATTCAGTGAAATTGATTCTTGACTTATTTGTCTTTTCATCAAAGATTGGTAAGATTTCAGAGTTACTTGAATTATTATCGCACCATATATTTCCAACTTCATCTCCGTTTATAACGATAAAATATTCTGTCAAGCAGCCTGCATTTTTTATGAAAATTACTCCATTATTAAATCCGTTATGAAAATAGTCTAAATGATCATTAACGTAAATAGTTTCATAAGGGTAATATTTATCTATTTCTTGATTTTCACTTCCTGAGTATATTCTTTTTGTATGAGTGAATTCTAATGAAGGGTTTAATTTATTGCTTTTTTTGCGATAATAACCTAAATCTATTTTATCCATAATATTACTCAAGCCAGGTTTATTATTTAAAATGCCTTTAGAACATTTAGTAATAAAATTCTTAAAGTCATCAGGTAGCTTGATTTTGAAATCTTTTTCAAATTGATTCACCCTCTTTTTTGAGTATGGATTAAGTATATTAAAAACATTTTTTTCAGAATTTTTCAATTTAAATTCATTGAAAACATTTTCTAGATTGCTGTAATTCATAATTGTTGCCAACGTGTATGTGTATGGTTAGTTGCGTGTAAGTACGCTGTTATTCTTTGTTAAGCAATATAGTGAATTGTGAGAAAAAATCCTGCGCTTAGCCATCAAACCGCAATTAATTATACACGTTGTTGCCAGTAGTTTTTAGTTGTTTGGTTCAAACTTTTCAAAGCTTTTTCCATTACTTTTATAAACTCCGTCATTGTCTGTTCCGAGCCATATTATTCCGTTATTGTCTTGATAAATAGTAATTAGCAAAACATCTTTTTCTTCATTATTGATTTCAATTTCTGATAAAGTTTTTCCGTCATACTTCCATACCATACCACCGTAATTTGTCATCCATAAATCGCCATTTATATCTGATAAGCCAGAATTGAAATAATAAGGATTATCTTTTTCAATTCCGATAATTTTATCATAAACTAATTTTTGCGGTTCGATTTGATATTTACTTATAAAATTACTTAACCAAAAATATCCATCTTTGTCTTGAAGTATTGAACGAACTCCAGGTGCTGTGCCATTTGGAAGTATAGACAGTTCATTTTCACCAAACCACATAAATGATTGTCCGTCATATCGAAAGGCTCCCGCTACGAATGTCCCAAACCAAATATTTCCATCTTTGTCTTTGTTGACTTTATAAACCGAATAAAGGTTGTTGTTATTGAATGGACTTACGAGCGTGTCAATTCCAAATGTCTTTTTTAAATTTTGTCGTGGTAATTTTAATTCAAAAAGAGAATCTCCATCATAACGATATAAGTCGTTTGCGTTGTAACCAAACCATAAATCATTAGGTTCTAATTTCCATTTGTTTTTTGCTGAAACAATTGGCTTTAAAGTTGTTAATGATTTTCCATCATATTTACTAATTCCGTTGGCTGTTTCAATAAATATATTTCCAGATTTGTCTTCTTGAATTCCTCTGATTGTATTGTTTACCAATCCGTTCTCTGTTGTAATTTGTTTTAAATCTTTCTCATTAAGGTGAAAAATGCCTTCTCCATTACTTCCAAACCAATAATTTTCTTTTGAATCTTGAAATATTACCCAAATTCTATCGGCAAGATTTGATACAGTCTTTCCAAATTCAAACGATTTGGTTTTGATTATTTTCGATTCAATTTTTTCCTGTCCATTGCAGGATAAAAAAGTACTCGAAATGAAAATCAGTAAGAATATTTTAATAGAATTAATGTTCATTTTATTCGAGTATTTCTGGTTTTGTCAAATTACTGGCAACGTGTATGTGTAAGGTTTCGTTGCGTTGGTTTGCTTAAAATTAATAAAAGAAACCAAAACCACTGATGTTTTTGTCTAAAATATTCCAAGTACAAAAAAAAGAAGCAATGAACTTTACACGTTGTTGTAGGTAGTTTTTTTCAGAGTTCTAATATTTTATTTTCAGATTTTGCTTTTTTGTGCTTTATAGATCCAATAATTAAAAAAATCAGCATAAAGATTGGTATATAAAAATAGTGCTTCGCTATTCCGCTAATCGATAGTAAAATGTCAATAATAATTCCAATCAAAGCATAAGAATGGATTAAATTATTTCGAATTGAATATCCGTTTTTGATATTTACAAAGTGAGTAATAGAATTTAGTTTGTCTTTTTTCAGAGTAAGAAAATCAATTTCTGTCGTATTGTTATTTTCAGAGAGTGATTTTAATTCAGTTAGATATTCGAGAATTGTAAACTTATGATTTCTCACATGAGATTGTGGTTTTACAGTATTCAAATATTCTGCAACTTTAGTCAAATCAATAAAACTAATTTTAGCTTTTTCTTCAATTCCGTTTTTTTGCTCAAGATCTTTAACAAGAGTTTTGTATTCTTTCATAAAGAAAGTTTTATCATTTTCTAAATCTTGAACTAAAGACATAATTTTATATGGAGTTCGGTTTTTCTTAAATTACCTACAACGTGTACGTGTATGGTTAGTTGCGTACAAGTACGCTATAATTCTTTGCTAAGCAATATACTAAAAAGTAGGGAAGAACCGTCGTTTTAACCAACTTGCGCAGCAATTAATTATACACGTTGTTGGCAGTAGTTATTTATAAAAAAAAGCCCACTTAAAAAAGTGAGCTCTATATATTAAAGGATCTTTTAAATCTTTATTCTTTCGCTAAATTAAAAGCAATAGAAAGTTCTTTTCTAAAAACTTTTGCATCTCTTTCAGTTCGAATAGATTTAGATAAATTATCATTAACCATTCTATTAGAACTTTTAGCAATAGAATTAGAAACACTACCTTTAGCTAAAGCTTTAAGGTTAGTAATCTTATTTTGAACTGTTTGTCTCATAATACAAAGATATTAATTTATTTTAATTATTTAGAGAAAAGATGTAATATCTATATAAATCTCTTGGACTTCTTTTTAAATCAAAAGGTTCTGGTCTTGGTTTAAAAAGAGGTAATCCATCACTATCTCTTTCAATATCTGTGCCATTTCTTAATAGTTTAACATACCAATCAACACCAACAGTAACAATTGTATCAGATAGAGTATCATTATTATATCTAAACATCCTATGATAAAGATATGCTCTTATCTCATCAGAACCATCTATTCCAATAGAATATTGTTTATCACTATTATCTTCTAAAAATGTAATTGCAAAAAAAAGGATAGTAGAAAAAACTTTATTTAGATTCTTATGACGTACAGCAATGGCGTCATCTATTTCGTTATCATCTCCTAAAGGACCAAATGCTAAATTAAATACATTAGGAAGTAAAGGGTCAGGATGCTCACTTATTAAAACGTGTAATTCTAAATCAGTATTGTCTTTTAGTTCAGAATTAAATGTAAATCTTTTTAAATCTTCACTTGCAGTAGTAGCATCAAATGTATCATCTAAATCAATTTTTATCATATTTAATAACTTCTGTTTTAATTACTGCCAACGTGTATGTGTATGGTTAGTTGCGTGCAAGCACGCTGTTATTCTTTGTTAAGCAATATAGTAAATTGTGGGAAAAAATCCTGCACTTAGCCAACAAAAGCAATTAGCTATACACGTTGTTACCCAACGTTTTTATTCAGTTAATCAAGCTTTCCAATTTTTTCAAGCTCAATTATTAATTCTATTATCTCTAACTCATCCAATTCTGATTGACACCATTCGATGAATAATTTTATAGAATTAGGTGCAAATTCAGGAATTATTTGTACAACATTTTCGTTTGTTAAATAATACCAAACACAACTTATATTGCAATTAGAGCATATTCCAGAGTGATGATCCATTGCCGCAATTTCGTTTTGAATACTGCCACAATTTCCACAACATATTTCTTGATGATTTCCTTTAGTTAGCCATTCCTTTTTCATTCCACTTAACTTACTCCTCAATATTTTTATCTACCATTAACAATTGAATCATTATGTTTTTCTATCAAATAATTATTTACAAGATCATTGTAGCAATCTATAGGCGAAAATTTCATGCAACCCATTGAATAACATTGAATTCCATATTTTTCTTTAAGATTTTTATGTAATTCATTATCTGGTCCCATTCCGTACTGAAAATATTTTATTCCTCCAGATTTTAAATCGGCCTCAAATTGTTTTTTTAATTCGTCACAATTATATTTTTCATATTCAATCTTTGTCTCAACATATTTATTCCATTCATAGTATTGATATGATAAGTAAACACTCAATATCAATGAAATTGAAAAAGTAAGCAACATTATTTTTGTTAATACTTTTCGCCAATTTTTTGCTAAGAAATATAAAATAAAACTTATAAATCCAATCACGAATAAGATTTTTGCAATCATAAGGTTTTCGTGATTCCAATACTTCCATTTGATAGAACTATACACTAGAAATATGAATCCAATAGTTGCAACTAAAATGATTGAATATTTCGTTTTAGATTTCATTTGTATTATACTGAAATAGGTTGACCTTTTTTTGGTTCATTTTTCGTCAATTAAAAGGTCAAATATTCTAAATTTTGTTTGTTCTTTTTGTAGGAACAGTATTTTACATTTTGGTTAAGATGAACAAA
>NZ_JANZNR010000019.1 GCF_025153525.1 Psychroserpens sp. SPM9
TTGTTCATCTTAACCAAAATGTAAAATACTGTTCCTACAAAAAGAACAAACAAAATTTAGAATATTTGACCTTTTAATTGACGAAAAATGAACCAAAAAAAGGTCAACCTATTTCAGTATAATACAACAAGAAACTTCATATTAATAATTATAGTTTTAGGAATTTGTAATATTTCATTTTCCCAAAAGACTGAAGTGGAAAAATATTATGTTAGAGTTGATACACTTTTCATATCTCAATTAACGGAGGCTTATAAAAAATCAACAGAGGAATTATTAAAAACTCTTGAAGTCAAAAATGACAGACGTGAGAATTTAGGATTTGGATATCAACTAAAAGAAAGCGGAAAAGGAGTTGGAAGTATTTCATTTAATTACAAAATCTTGTATTATAAAAATGAGGTTATTGCATATGAACTTTCTACATATATAAAAGCCAATAAGTCCAGAAAACTTAAAAAATTGTATAAAGAAAGACTTTCTACAATGTTTGAAGTAAACGATGATTATAAAGTTGAACCAATATATTTCGGACTAGATAAAGCTAACGAACCATTAGACGGAATTGAAAAACGGACTGAAAATAAATCAACTGACTTGATTAATCCGTTCGCTGGAATAATTTTCGGAAATAGGTGTGGCTATGGAATGAGCGTTTTAAATAATCGAAAATTATTTGATGAAATTATAAAAAATGAGAATTGCGAATATTTACTTTACAGTATAAATCCGGCAACTCGATTAATGGCAGTTGAATTTTATTATTGTAATCTGACTAATTTTAGTGAGAATCAAAAAAAATCAATTGAATTGCGAATTGAGGAACTGAAAAAAGTGCCTTTATTAACAAGAAACTGTTATGGTTGCATAGTAGGTTCTGAATTGACCGAAAAGACAATAACTGAATTAAAAAACTGCAGGTAACAACGTGTATAATTAATTGCTAATGTTGGCTAAGCGCAGGATTTTTTCTCACAATTCACTATATTGCTTAGCAAAGAATAACAGCGTACTTGTACGCAACTAACCATACACATACACGTTGCCACACATTTGAACCAAGCCTATGAACAGTAAATTTCTGCTAACATTTTTCACACTTATTTCGGGACTTTCTGTTTTTGGACAGTTTAGTCGTGAAAATATTTCGACAGATTCATCCGACATCGAAATTATCAGAAATTCTGTTTATCACATTTACGAAGAAAGTTATAAAAACAAAGATTCTGTTTGGTACAGCGTGCATTACATAAAAGACACGACAAGATTAAACACAGAAGGTTGGAAAAGAAAAAATGGAAAGTACCTTGGAATTTGGAAAGAATATAATTTCGACAAACAATTATTGTTTACACGTGATTATGATAATGCAATATGCGAGGTAAACAGACAATTATTTCCTCATCACGAAATACTTGAGCGAATGAAAAAAAAAGCGGACAGCTTGATTATTTCTAACTATAGTCAAGAGTTTTTCGATAGCCAAGTTCGTTTCAATTTTAATTGTTATGCTTACGACAAAGATGGTTATGTTGGTAGTTGGACAGAACCAATGAAAAGAAAACCAACTGAATTTCTTTTTCGGTATCAAGTACGACTTGAAAACTCGGATTGGCAAAGTGAAATGATTGGAATTAGTCTTGACGAAAATGGAAATTATATTCCAAGTCACGATAGATTTAACAACAATGGATTCGAAAAATTAAACTCTGAAAACAGAACTTTTGAAATTGACAAAACAAAGGCTATTTCAATTGCCAAAGAACACGGACTAAAAGGAGAAAATATTTCGGAATTTTTAAAATGGGAAAGATTTAATAAAGCGACTTTTTATGATGGGCAGTTTAAATATTATATCGCTGAATTAACAGACCAAATAGATGAAATAAAAAAAGAGGGACGCTCAAGAATTACCTATAAGTTCAATGTTTACTCATTTAATCCTTGGACAGGCAAATTTTTGGGAAAGAAGAAAATGAAAAAAATTAAAGAATGGGAAAAAAATAGCGGATTTACATCTGACTTATTACCTGATGAATAAAATTAAAAAAACGTGTGGCAACACCGTGTATAATTAATTGCTCCGCAAGTTGGTTAAGACGATGGTTCTTCCCTACTTTTTACTATATTGCTTAGCAAAGAATAATAGCGTGCTTGCACGCAACTAACCATACACATACACGTTGGGTGTAATTTAATCAACAACAATTTAATGAATGAAGAGAATCTAAAATATCCTGCAAAAATCATAACAAAATGCACTGAATCTTTTGAGAATTTTTGGCAGCAAATTCAGAGATCAGAATCGCTTATGAGCTATTTAGAAGTTGGAAACAAGCTCATTACAAATTACGATGACGAAGCAAGAAAATATTACTCAAGTATTTATGATCATGGATACAACCCGGAAATTGTAAAAAAAAGCTTGAATAAAAATTTAGATAGTCTTTTAAATGTGAAATTTTATGAAATTCACTTAAGTTCAATGATATATGTTAATTCAATTGATAACTTTATTACTTATTTTAAAGATGTTCTTTCAGAAGTTGTGGTGGCAAAACCTCAAGTTTTGAAATCTCAAGAATCTGAAAAACTAGACTTCATTTTGGAACATAAATCAATGGATGATTTAATTAATTCTATTGCTAGTAAAAAGATTGAGGAACTATTTTATAAAGGAATTGAAGACATTGAAAAATTCTTTCAAAGTAGATTAGGTTTAAATATTTTTAAGAATAATGTTCAAAGAAAAAACGTTAATTTTTATATTAAACAGCGAAACTTAACAGTACACAATAAACGAAAAATTTCAAAAGAGTTTGCTAAACAATTTCCTGAACTTGAAAAGGATATTGGTCAATACCTTAATTTCGAATTCGGGTATGTTTCAAAAATGAATTTAACATTATTCAATTTTCTAGCAACATTAGATGAAGAGATTGCTCAAAAGTTTAAACTTAAAACAAGAAATCCACATACCTAAACTACACCCAACAACGTGTATAATGCATTGCTCTAATTCGTTAAGCAGAGGAAAAATTCTTACTTTTATTCTAAAGACGTATAACTCGGAAAATTCTAACCGAATTTTCCGCAACGTCATCATACACAAACACGTTAGCTGTAATTACCAGAACAAAAGCTCTATTCAATAACTTAACGCAACAAATCTAAAATTATAGATTTGTTATAATGGAAGTAAAAAAGCATAGACGACTTACCCTAAAGGAAAGAATCCAAATTGAGACTCTTTTAAACGAAAATAGAT
>NZ_JANZNR010000001.1 GCF_025153525.1 Psychroserpens sp. SPM9
GATATCTTCTTGTGTGATTGCATACGTGGCTGTGTACACTATTGTTCCAGCTCCTACTGCTAAATCTGCTAAATCCATATCTAGGTCTAAGTCCGCGCCTCCACTCTGATAAACTGGTGTTGGTAAACTACCCGTTCCTGTAAAGTCTGCTGCATCTTCAGATACACTTACATCAAATAAAGTCAAATCACCTGTGTTACTTACTGTATACGTATAGGTAATGATATCGCCTACACTTACAACGCCATCGGCTCCTAAGTCTAAACTACTCTCTTTTACAATACTAATATTTGGAACGCCACATTCAATAGAAATGACCGTTTCGTCATAGGCGCTAACATTATTTTGTCCTGTTGAAGCAACAACATCAGGAACTCCATTTCCATTGTTAACTACAACGTCTCCAAGGCTATCATCAGCATCTAAATCGGCTAAAGTAAATCCGCCATCAGCTTCAACCGCATCAGGACAACCATCATCGTCACTATCGGTATCTAAGAAATTCGGAATACCATCTTCATCATAATCCAGCTCAGTAGTTTGCGGATTAGAATAATTAGTAATACAACTAAATTCTAAGTTACTTCTTCGTTGTGTAAATACAATTGGAGCTTCAGAAATTTGAGCACCAACTCTAATATTAAATGACGATAAGTTTACGAATCTTCCAGAAAAATTCACTTGAGGATTAACATTTGTAGATCCTGGATAGTTAATTATTCCTGAAGTTGCAATTAACCAACCACCTTCGTAATCGAAGCTTAAAGTTGTTGGATTTTCGGTAGTATAGCTTTGAGGGTATTGTGTCCAGTTAATTTCCTGTAATCCAGTATTACCATCAATATCATTAAAATTAACAAAGAATTCAGGAATAGCAACCGGAGTTCCATCAATAGATGACACAAAATCGAAATTGTATTCTACAAAAGCAACATCACCAACAAATAAGTTTTGGTAATCTGTTAAAGGCGTAAAGCTTGCCGTGTTACCTGTATTATCATCTAAAGCTCCAATAGTACAATTCTCGATTTCTTGAATTGTAATAAGTGCATCAACGTTTGGAAGTACAGAGGCAATTCTAAACACTTCACCTTCTAAGAATGTTGATGGGTTTCCATCTCCTGATTCTTCAGTAGGTATTGCACTAAAATCTAAACTAGCTTCCGATCCACAATTTGGTTGCGTATTAGTAATTGGACCATTTTCATCAACATCAAGAAGTCCGTCGTTATCATTATCTTCATCACATCCATCTGGTACTAAATCGCCATCAGCATCAAATGCATCGTTAAATCCTTCACATAAATCTGCTGAATTTGGCACACCATCATTGTCACAATCGTTTGATGGGAAATCTAAACAATCTCCTATTTCGATGGTAACTTCTGCTGTATCACAAATTGTATTATCAACATCTAAACAGATTTGGTACTCTACAGTATATGTTCCTGGAGATGAATTAGCAGGAATGTTTAATGTTCCGTCGGTATTAATACTTACTCCTACTAAACCACCATTATCGGTGACACTAATATTATCAGCAATATTGCCATCATTTGCTGCAATACCATCTGCGGTATCTGTTCCATTGCCATTGTCTTCAAAAACACTGGCTGTAGTTCCGCCTGTATCAGGATTAAAAGCTGTACCACTGAAATCATCATCCTCTGCATTGATACTTGGATCCACTTCTATGATGACATCTGCTGTATCACAAATGGTATTATCTACATCTAAACAAATTTGGTAAGTAACTGTATAAGTTCCTGCAGTTGTTCCGGCTGGAATATCGATGGTTCCATCGGTATTAATAGACACGCCTGTTAAACCACCATCAGCAGTAATACTGATATTATCGGCAATATTACCATCGGTTGCTGCAACACCATCTGCGGTATCTGTTCCATTGCCATTGTCTTCAAAAACACTGGCTGTAGTACCGCCTGCTGCTGAATCAATTGGTGTCCCACTGAAATCATCGTCCTCAGCAATAACACTTGGATCTACTTCTATGATGACATCGGCTGTATCACAAATTGTGTTATCTACATCTAAGCAGATTTGGTAAGTAACTGTATAAGTTCCTGCAGTTGTGCCTGCCGGAATATCGATGGTTCCATCGGTATTAATAGACACGCCTGTTAAGCCACCATCAGCAGTAATACTGATATTATCGGCAATATTACCATCGGTTGCTGCAACACCATCTGCAGTATCTGTTCCGTTGCCATTGTCTTCAAAAACACTAGCTGTAGTGCCTCCTGCTGCTGAATCGATTGGTGTACCGCTGAAATCATCGTCCTCTGCATTGATACTTGGATCTACTTCTATGATGACATCTGCTGTATCACAAATGGTATTATCTACATCTAAACAAATTTGGTAAGTAACTGTATAAGTTCCTGCAGTTGTTCCGGCTGGAATATCGATGGTTCCATCTGTATTGATTGACACACCTGTTAAACCACCATCAGCAGTAATACTGATATTATCGGCAATATTACCATCGGTTGCTGCAACACCATCTGCGGTATCTGTTCCGTTGCCATTGTCTTCAAAAACACTAGCTGTAGTACCGCCTGCTGCTGAATCAATTGGTGTGCCACTGAAATCATCGTCCTCTGCATTGATACTTGGATCCACTTCTATGATGACATCTGCTGTATCACAAATTGTGTTATCTACATCTAAGCAGATTTGGTAAGTAACTGTATAAGTTCCTGCAGTCGTTCCGGCTGGAATATCGATGGTTCCATCTGTATTGATTGACACGCCTGTTAAACCACCATCAGCAGTAATACTGATATTATCGGCAATATTACCATCGGTTGCTGCAACACCATCTGCAGTATCTGTTCCGTTGCCATTGTCTTCAAAAACACTAGCTGTAGTGCCACCTGCTGCTGAATCAATTGGTGTACCGCTGAAATCATCGTCCTCAGCAATAACACTTGGATCCACTTCTATAATGACATCTGCTGTATCACAAATGGTATTATCTACATCTAAACAAATTTGGTAAGTAACTGTATAAGTTCCTGCAGTCGTTCCAGCTGGAATATCGATGGTTCCATCTGTATTGATTGACACACCTGTTAAACCACCATCAGCAGTAATACTGATATTATCGGCAATATTACCATCGGTTGCTGCAACACCATCTGCAGTATCTGTTCCGTTGCCATTATCTTCAAAAACACTAGCTGTAGTGCCACCTGCTGCTGAATCAATTGGTGTCCCACTGAAATCATCGTCCTCAGCAATAACACTTGGATCTACTTCTATGATGACATCTGCTGTATCACAAATGGTATTATCTACATCTAAACAAATTTGGTAAGTAACTGTGTAAGTTCCTGCAGTCGTACCGGCTGGAATATCGATGGTTCCATCGGTATTGATAGACACACCTGTTAAGCCTCCATCAGCAGTAATACTGATATTATCGGCAATATTACCATCGGTTGCTGCAACACCATCTGCAGTATCTGTTCCGTTGCCATTGTCTTCAAAAACACTAGCTGTAGTACCGCCTGCTGCTGAATCAATTGGTGTGCCGCTGAAATCATCGTCCTCAGCAATAACACTTGGATCTACTTCTATGATGACATCTGCTGTATCACAAATGGTATTATCTACATCTAAACAAATTTGGTAAGTAACTGTATAAGTTCCTGCAGTCGTACCGGCTGGAATATCGATGGTTCCATCTGTATTGATAGACACACCTGTTAAACCCCCATCAGCAGTAATACTGATATTATCGGCAATATTACCATCGGTTGCTGCAACACCATCTGCGGTATCTGTTCCATTGCCATTGTCTTCAAAAACACTGGCTGTAGTGCCTCCTGCTGCTGAATCAATTGGTGTGCCACTGAAATCATCGTCTTCTGCTACAATATTAGGATCAATAACAATCGTTGCTTCAGCTGTATCACAAATAGTATTGTCTTCATTTAAACAAATTTGGTACTCTACAATGTAAACTCCTGAGGTTGCATTGGCAGGAACATCTATGGTTCCGTCGGAATTAATACTCACTCCTGTTAAGCCACCATCATTAGTAATACTAATATTATCATCGATGTTAGCATCAGTAGCTGCGACACCATCTGCATCATCAACACCGTTACCATTATCATCAAAAACACTAGCCGTTGTTCCTCCTGAACTATCAAAAGGTGAACCACTAAAGTCATCATCTTGGGCAACTATAGTAGGTAAAGACACACAAAAACCTATGTCTGGAATTTCATCACAATCTAAAACTGTAATATCTGGAGGGTCAGAAACGCCACTTCCTAAATTTCCTTCAAGGGTATGTCCAACAAAACATGGCGCAGGGTTTCCTTGAATTTGTACTAAAGAGTAGTGACCTGACATTTCTAAATATATTGCGATATCAGTTCCTAAAGTAAAACCGGCAGGTATAACAGGTAGTACTTGATCTGCTGAAGCTGCACTAGAAAGCATTGAAAAGGAATTATCTCCCCAAAAATAAGGTGTACCATCATTAGTTATCGCTCCAATACCTCCATGACCATCAGAATTATCAGCTGCGTCAATAAAATATACGTCTTGTAAATTCCCTGTTCCTGTAGCGTTTTGAACTATAACCCAACTGGTTTGGTCAATAGTATTACCAATACCAAGTCTACCATCATTATTATCTCCTAAAGAATAAATAAAACCATTAGCAGGATTTAAAGCAAAATAACTTGGATCTGCTTCAGTCGTCAAACTAATCATACTAGGTATAACGCCTGGAAAAGGTGATGTCATCAAAACTGGTGTGGCACTTGAAGTAAGACCCGTTCCGTTTCCTAAATATATAGCACCTCCCCAAGTATAAAACTGACCTGTGGTTGTATAAGCAAATACGGCGTCTTCAGACACCTTAATACTTTCTACATTAGAAATTGAAGCCTGGTGCCATGTGGCATCTGTACCTGTAGTTGTTCCATCACCATATAAATCATCAGAATTTAATGCTCGTATCCACACATCACCACTGTTGGTTAAAATTCCCAAGATGTCATTTGATGCTTTTAATGATTTAACATCTGTTGGTAGTACCCCTACAGGTAGTGTTGTTGCTTGAAAAGTATTACTTGATGTTAAAGATGCATTGATAACTTGTCCCTCATTTCCCCAAACATATAAACCATCGGTTGTAAGTAAAAAACTTTGAGGATTAGAACTAGATATTTGATCTCCTAAAGTAGCTAATAAAGGTGTTCCAGTATAAATATATCCATTAACAGGTGCAATTTGCGTTGGCGAAGTCAATTCTGTCCCTGTTGCACTCATGGCATCTCCCCAAGCAAAGAATCCGTTAGTTGTTCTTGCTATTGTACAGTGATAACCAGCTACCCAAATTTGATCATCATTATTAAAAGGATATGATGCAGTACATTGGGCTGATAATTCATTTTGCCAAGCAAATGAAACCAAAATTAATAATAACGTAGCTACGTTTGTAAACGAGAATCGAGTAAAGATTTTCATATTATCTTAAAGTAAAATTATTTATATCTATATAATATCTAATTATTCAATACAAAGACTAATAACCTAACCTTAAAACATGACAACCTTAAACAATAAACAAAAAAAACCCACACTCATAAATGAGTAAAGGCTTAACATATTGGGGACATGTAAATCAAAATTATTGCTATTAATCTTATAGTAACAAAAATAATATTAATTCTATGAATTAATAAAATATAATTAACATTTATTTTATCGATTAAGTGTTTAAAATAATCGATGAAACGCAAATTTAAAGTTTTTTTTTATAAAACAAAGCCTTTACTGATAATTTCTGAAGAAAATCAAAATTAACATAGGTTAATTTTGATTTATAGATTAGAATTATTGCTAACAATTAATCAATCTCTATCAGTTATCATTTTAGACACGTATTTGTTTATTTAGGCACTTGCAATTACTACACCTACGGAAAAATTATAATTAAGGTTTTTAAATATTAATTATTTAATAGAATTATATTTGCAACTACTAAAAACAAGTATGAGTTTTATTAAAGAAATCAATAGGAGACGTACATTTGGAATTATCTCACATCCAGATGCAGGAAAGACAACATTAACTGAAAAATTACTACTATTTGGTGGTGCTATTCAAGAAGCTGGTGCTGTAAAAAGTAATAAAATTAAAAAAGGAGCTACGAGTGATTTTATGGAGATTGAGCGCCAAAGAGGAATCTCGGTAGCAACCTCTGTTTTAGCTTTTGAATATGATGGTATTAAAATAAATATTCTAGATACACCAGGCCACAAGGATTTTGCCGAAGACACTTTCAGAACTCTTACTGCAGTAGATAGTGTTATTGTTGTTATTGATGTCGCCAAAGGTGTTGAGGAACAAACCGAAAAATTAGTTGAAGTTTGTCGCATGCGTAATATTCCAATGATCGTATTCATAAATAAAATGGATCGTGAAGGTAAAGATGCTTTTGATTTATTAGATGAAATAGAGCAAAAATTAGGACTAACCGTTGTGCCTTTGAGTTTCCCTATTGGAATGGGATACGACTTTAAAGGCATTTATAACATTTGGGAAAAAAATATCAATTTATTTAGTGGCGACAGTAGAAAAGATATTGAAGAAACCATAGAGGTTAACGATTTAAAATCTCCAGAGTTGGAAAAGTTTGTAGGCGAAAAAGCCGCTCAAACCCTTAGAGATGAAATTGAGCTTGTAGAGGGTATTTATCCTGAATTTGATAAGGATGCGTATTTAAACGGCCAACTTCAGCCTGTATTTTTTGGTTCTGCTTTAAATAATTTCGGAGTAAGAGAACTTTTGGACTGCTTTGTTGACATTGCTCCTAAACCCAGACCTAAACAGAGTGAAGAGCGATTAGTGAAGCCAGAAGAAGATAAATTTACTGGTTTTGTTTTTAAGATTCATGCCAATATGGATCCAAATCATAGAAACCGATTGGCCTTTATCAAAATTGTTTCTGGTGAGTTTAAACGTAATACGCCTTATCTTCATGTAAGACATGACAAAAAACTCAAGTTTTCTAGTCCGAATGCCTTTTTTGCTGAAAAGAAAGAAATTGTAGACATCTCATATCCAGGAGACATCGTAGGCTTACAAGACACCGGAAACTTTAAAATTGGTGATACATTGACTGAAGGCGAAGTGCTTAATTATAAAGGCGTACCAAGTTTTTCACCTGAACATTTTAGATATATTAATAATGCCGATCCGTTAAAATCTAAACAACTTTACAAAGGGATAGACCAGTTAATGGATGAAGGTGTCGCTCAGTTATTTACCTTAGAACTCAATGGCAGAAAAGTAATAGGAACCGTTGGCGCCCTACAATATGAGGTTATTCAATACCGACTAGAACATGAATATGGTGCAAAGTGTACGTATGAAAACCTCAATGTTCATAAAGCCTGTTGGGTAGAAACCGACAATGTCAAGAGCACAGAGTTTAAAGAGTTCCTTAGAGTAAAACAGCGTTTTTTAGCTAAAGATAAACGCGGACAACTAGTGTTTCTGGCAGATTCAGCGTTTTCTCTACAAATGACACAACAGAAATACCCGAGTATAACCTTTCATTTTACTTCAGAGTTTGATTAAAAAAAACAGTGCCGTTCGTCTAAAATTTTCGAATAAATTTGTTTTTTACCGATGATTTTATACTTTTAATCGTTGATTAAGTTACGATAACGTTTTAGTTATCTAAATTTAAGATAGATTCAAACCCCAAAATTGATCTACACATGAAAACAAATCCTAACGTGTTCAGTAATAGCGATATTACTGTAACTTACAATCCGTGCAAATGCATCAACGCTGAGCGTTGTGCAAGAGAGCTTTCAAATGTATTCCGTCAATCTGTGATTCCGTGGATCGACTTAGACGGAGCATCTACAAAAAAAATTATTAAGCAAGTTAAGAAGTGCCCTTCTGGAGCGCTCCAGTTTTACGTCAATCAAGAAGTCGCCTAAATGATTTTCATCTTGATGAAGTTGCTATACAATTTTTTGAAGAAAAAGTATATGCAAAGAGTAAAGTTAGCTAAAGTAGCTTATGATTGATAAGTATATAGAATACATCCTTTCTAAACAATATATAACAATAGTCAAGCCGACTATACCCTACTTTATTTCATTAAAAAAGCCCTAACTAATTGTTAGGGCTTTTTTTATAGGCAAAACTAGGCTTGTCCTGTTGGTCCGAAATTTAAAGGTATGGGAGGCTGTACAAAAAAGTATTTTGAACACCTCTCCAACACAGTTTCAAATCTCGTTATATTAAAAATACTAGGCTTGTCCTGTTGGTCCGAAATTCAAAGGTATGGGAGGTTGTTCATAATCTTTGATTTCACCATGGGATTTTTCAAAACGCTGCACATTATCTCCCAGCGCTTTTAATAAGCGTTTCGCATGTTGGGGCGTTAAAATAATTCTGGATTTCACTTTACTTTTAGGTGTTCCAGGCATGATGCTTACAAAATCGATTACAAATTCTGAAACGGAATGGTTAATAATAGCGAGGTTAGAATAGGTGCCTTCGGCAATTTTCTCATCTAACTCAATATTAATTCCTGGTTTTTTATTTTTATTGTCTTCTGCCATCTTAAACTTGTTTAAGCTTCCATGAATGTGGAAGTCTAATTAATATTTATTTTAAAAGTAAAAAGTCCTACTAGTTTAGCAGGACTTTTTTATTATTAAAGAGATTCCAACCTGCGTTGGATTAAATTTGACTACCAGATGTCACTTCGCTTTTAGCTCGTGAAATCTGAATCTCATTTAATTATAATTCATCTCCTCTTTTGCTTTCATCATTTCATTAAATTCTTCTTTAGAACCTACAATGATGTTATCAAATTTTCTAACACCTGTTCCTGCTGGAATTCTATGACCAACAATCACATTTTCTTTCAATCCTTCAAGATCATCAACTTTAGCATTTACTGCTGCTTCGTTAAGAACTTTAGTTGTTTCCTGGAACGATGCTGCAGAGATAAATGATTTGGTTTGTAACGATGCTCTTGTAATACCTTGTAAGATAGGAGTTGCTGTAGCTGGTTGTGCATCACGTGCAGTAACCAGAGCTTTATCTTCTCTACGTAGTATCGAATTCTCGTCTCTTAACTCTCTTGAAGTTAAGATTTGACCAGCTTTCAGATTTTCAGATTCACCAGCATCTTCAACCACTTTCAATCCGAAAATTTTATCATTTTCTTCAATGAAATCCGATTTGTGAACCAGTTGATCTTCTAAGAAAATCGTATCACCAGAATCAATGATTTTAACTTTACGCATCATTTGTCTTACAACAACCTCAAAGTGCTTATCATTAATCTTCACACCTTGTAAACGATATACTTCTTGAACTTCGTTTACTAAGTACTGTTGAACAGCCGCTGGACCTTTAATATTTAAAATATCGTTAGGTGTAATTGAACCATCAGATAAAGGCATACCCGCTTTTACGTAATCATTTTCTTGTACAAGAATCTGATTTGATAATTTCACTAAGTATTTCTTAACCTCACCAAGTTTAGACTCAATGATAATCTCACGGTTACCTCTTTTGATTTTACCGAAAGACACCACACCATCAATCTCACTTACAACAGCAGGATTTGAAGGGTTACGCGCTTCGAATAATTCGGTTACACGAGGTAAACCACCTGTAATATCACCTGCTTTAGCAGACTTACGAGGAATTTTCACTAAGATTTTACCAACCTTAATTTTCTCTCCGTCGTCAATCATAAGGTGTGCTCCAACTGGTAAGTTGTAAGAACGTATAGTTTCTCCTTTTGAATCTTCAATATGTAATGTAGGAATCAATTTCTTATTTCTCGATTCTGAAATTACTTTCTCCTGGAATCCAGTTTGCTCATCAATTTCTACTTGGTATGTAACACCTTGCTCGATATTTTCATACTTCACTTTACCAGCAAATTCTGAAATAATCACACCGTTATATGGATCCCACTGACAAATAGTATCGCCTTTTTTCACTTTATCTCCTGGTTTAACATAGATAAATGATCCGTAAGGGATATTATTAGTACTTAATGTGATACCTGTTTTAGCATCGGTTAATTTTAATTCAGAAGTACGAGAAATAACAACGTCAACTTCTTTTCCTTCATTATCAGTACTCTTAACCGTTTTAAGATCTTCGATTTCAGCGATACCATCGAATTTCACAGTTAATTTATTCTCTTCTGAAATGTTACCTGCAATACCACCTACGTGGAATGTACGAAGTGTAAGCTGTGTACCTGGTTCACCAATAGATTGTGCTGCCACAACACCAACGGCTTCTCCTCGTTGTACCATCTTACCTGTCGCCAAATTACGACCATAACATTTAGAACAAATACCTTTTTTAGCTTCACAAGTTAATGCTGAACGCACTTCGATAGCATCTAATGGAGATGCCTCAATACGTTTTGCAATAACGTCGTCAATATGACCACCTGCTTCTACTAATAACTCTTCAGTAATTGGATCGTAGACATCATTTAATGAGGTACGACCAACAATTCTAGCTTCAAGAGTTTCGATAACTTCTTCGTTTTTCTTTAACGGATTAACTTCAATACCTCTTAATGTTCCACAATCTTCAGTGTAGATAATAACATCTTGAGATACATCTACTAAACGACGTGTTAAGTAACCTGCATCGGCTGTTTTAAGAGCGGTATCGGCAAGACCTTTACGCGCACCGTGAGTAGAAATAAAGTATTCTAAAATTGAAAGTCCTTCTTTAAAGTTAGATAAAATCGGGTTTTCAATAATTTCTCCACCACCAGCATTAGATTTTTTAGGTTTCGCCATTAATCCACGCATACCTGTCAACTGACGAATCTGTTCTTTAGATCCACGAGCTCCAGAATCAAGCATCATAAATACTGAGTTAAATCCTTGTTGATCTTCGCGAATACGCTTCATTGACAACTCGGTTAATTCAGCATTGGTAGACGTCCAGATATCAATAACTTGGTTATAACGTTCGTTATTAGTAATTAATCCCATGTTATAGTTACCCATAATACCATCAACTAAGCCATTGGCTTTGTCAATCATACTTTGCTTTTCAGCAGGAATAATAATATCACCTAAACTAAAAGATAAACCACCTTGGAAGGCGAACTTATATCCTTGCGTTTTAATCTCATCTAGGAAAGCAGCCGTTTCTGGCACACTTGTCTTTTTAAGAATACCGTGGATAATATCTCTTAAGGATTTTTTAGTTAAGACTTCATTGATATAACCAGCTGCAGCAGGAACCTTTTCGTTAAAAAGTACACGACCAACAGTTGTTTCAATAATTTGAGTGGTTAACTCACCGTCTTCATTGAAATCCTGAGTTCTTACTTTGATTCCAGCATTTAAATCAACTTTCTTCTCATTATAAGCAATAGTAACTTCTTCAGGTGAGTAGAACGTTAGGCCTTCACCTTTAACAGTGTAGTCTTTATCAGATTTTCTAAGCTTGGTCATATAGTAAAGACCAAGTACCATATCCTGAGAAGGAACGGTTACTGGCGAACCATTTGCAGGGTTCAAAATATTATGAGACGCTAACATTAATAGTTGCGCTTCTAAAATCGCTTCAGGACCTAATGGTAAATGTACAGCCATCTGGTCACCATCAAAATCGGCATTAAATGCAGTACACACTAATGGGTGTAACTGAATTGCTTTTCCTTCAATTAATTTTGGTTGGAAAGCTTGAATACCTAGACGGTGTAATGTAGGCGCACGGTTTAGTAATACTGGATGTCCTTTAAGAACATTCTCCAAAATATCCCAAACCACAGGCTCTTTACGGTCTATAATTTTCTTAGCAGACTTTACCGTTTTTACAATCCCTCTTTCAATCAGTTTTCTGATGATAAACGGCTTGTATAATTCGGCTGCCATGTTTTTAGGCAATCCGCATTCGAATAATTTTAATTCTGGTCCAACAACAATCACCGAACGCGCTGAATAATCAACACGCTTACCTAGTAAGTTTTGACGGAAACGTCCTTGCTTACCTTTTAAGGAATCGGATAATGATTTTAATGGTCTGTTAGAATCCGTTTTAACAGCAGAAGCTTTACGTGTGTTATCAAATAATGAATCAACCGATTCTTGTAACATACGTTTCTCATTTCGTAAGATAACTTCAGGTGCTTTGATTTCGACCAAACGCTTTAAACGGTTGTTACGAATAATCACACGACGGTAAAGATCATTTAAATCGGAAGTTGCAAAACGTCCACCATCTAAAGGCACTAAAGGTCTTAATTCTGGCGGAATGATTGGAATAGCCTTCATGATCATCCATTCTGGCTTATTCTCTCTATTAGCATTAGAATCTCTAAAAGCTTCAACAACCTGTAAACGTTTTAAAGCTTCAGTTTTACGTTGTTTAGACGTTTCAGTATTTGCTTTATGACGTAATTCGAATGATAATTCGTTTAAATCGATTCTTGACAAGAGTTCGATTAAACATTCAGCTCCCATTTTAGCGATAAACTTATTTGGGTCTGTATCATCTAAATGTCTGTTTTCTTGCGGAAGAGATTCCATAATATTAAGGTACTCTTCTTCTGTTAAGAAATCCATTTTTTGTAATGGTTCGCCTTCAGCATTTTTAGCTTCACCTGGTTGGATAACTACATAACGTTCGTAATAGATAATCATATCTAAACGCTTCGAAGGTAAACCAAGTAAATAGCCTATTTTGTTAGGTAACGAACGGAAGTACCAGATATGAGCTACAGGCACAACAAGATTGATGTGTCCTACGCGATCACGACGTACTTTCTTTTCGGTTACTTCAACTCCACAACGGTCACAAACAATCCCTTTGTAGCGTATTCTTTTATATTTACCACAAGCACATTCAAAATCCTTTACAGGACCAAAAATTCGCTCACAGAATAAACCATCACGTTCTGGTTTATGGGTTCGATAATTAATAGTTTCTGGTTTTAAAACTTCACCACGAGATGCTGCCAAAACAGATTCTGGTGATGCTAGACCAATAGAAATTTTACTGAATTTCTGTATTGTATTCTTATCTTGTCTTCTTGCCATTTTCTTTATAGTATTCAGTCGCAGTCGCAGTTTTCAGTTAGTAATATTTACCTTCTGTAAACTGAGACTGTCAACTATAAATTTATTCTTCTAATCTAATATCTAATCCTAATCCTTTCAATTCGTGCATAAGTACGTTGAAAGATTCAGGTAGTCCTGGTTCTGGCATTGGCTCTCCTTTTACGATTGCTTCGTAAGTTTTAGCTCTACCTATAACATCATCAGATTTAACAGTTAAAATCTCACGTAAAGTACTTGATGCTCCATAAGCTTCAAGTGCCCAAACTTCCATCTCACCAAAACGCTGACCACCAAATTGTGCTTTACCACCTAATGGTTGTTGTGTAATTAATGAGTAAGGTCCAATTGAACGTGCGTGCATCTTATCGTCAATCATGTGACCAAGTTTAATCATATAGATCACACCAACGGTTGCTGGTTGATCAAAACGATCTCCTGTACCACCATCATATAAGTACGTGTGTCCAAATCTTGGTACACCTGCTTCGTCTGTAAATGCATTGATCTGGTCTAGAGTGGCACCATCAAAAATTGGCGTCGCATAGGTGCGTCCTAATTTTTGTCCAGCCCAACCAAGTACCGTTTCATAAATCTGACCGATGTTCATACGAGATGGTACACCTAACGGATTTAATACAATATCAACAGGGGTTCCATCTTCTAAGAATGGCATATCTTCTTGACGAACAATACGAGCAACAATACCTTTGTTACCGTGACGTCCTGCCATTTTATCACCCACTTTCAATTTACGTTTTTTAGCGACATAAACCTTCGCTAATTTGATAATACCTGCTGGTAATTCATCACCGACTGAAATAGTAAACTTCTCACGACGTAATGATCCCTGAAGGTCATTTTCTTTAATCTTATAGTTGTGAATTAAATCGGCAACTAATGAATTTAAATGCTCATCGGTAGTCCAGGTTCCTGACGTTAAGTGTGTATAATCATCAACAGCATTTAACATCTTAAGGGTATATTTCTTTCCTTTAGGAATGATTTCTTCACCTAAGTCATTAAAGATACCTTGAGCCGTTTTACCATTAACAAGTGCAAATAATTTTTCAACTAAGACCGCTTGTAAATCATCAAACTTTTGGTAGTAGATATTTTCTAATGCTTCAATATCTTCTTTATCTTTTGCTCGCTTACGTTTATCTTTAATCGCTCTTGAGAATAATTTTTTCTCGATAACGACACCATGTAATGATGGCGATGCTTTTAAAGACGCATCTTTTACATCACCTGCTTTGTCACCAAAGATGGCACGTAATAATTTTTCTTCAGGCGTTGGATCAGATTCTCCTTTTGGTGTAATTTTTCCGATAAGGATATCCCCAGGCTTAATCTCTGCTCCAATACGAATCATACCATTTTCATCAAGGTCTTTAGTCGCCTCTTCAGAAACATTAGGAATATCATTAGTTAATTCTTCGTTACCTAATTTGGTATCTCTAACTTCTAATGAATATTCATCAATATGAATCGATGTAAATATATCATCGCGAACTACTTTTTCAGAAATAACGATCGCATCCTCAAAGTTGTAACCTTTCCATGGCATGAATGCCACTTTCATGTTACGACCTAATGCTAATTCGCCATTTTCGGTAGCATAACCTTGACAAAGGACTTGTCCTTTCTTCACCTTATCACCTTTCTCAACGATTGGCTTTAAATTGATAGACGTTCCTTGGTTGGTTTTTCTGAATTTTACCAGAGGATAAGTTTTGGTATCGCTATCAAAACTCACCATAGCTTCTTCTTCAGTACGTTCGTATTTTATAGTTATTTCATTAGCATCAACGTACTCAACTGTTCCGTCACCTTCAGCATTAATCAATACTCTTGAATCTGAAGCGACTTGACGCTCTAATCCAGTTCCTACGATTGGTGCTTGCGGACGTAATAATGGTACAGCCTGACGCATCATGTTAGATCCCATCAAGGCACGGTTGGCATCATCATGCTCTAAGAACGGAATCAATGAAGCCGAAATAGATGCAATTTGATTTGGTGCAACATCGGTGTAGTTTACCGTAGAAGGCTCAACTACTGGGAAATCACCTTCTTGACGCGCAATAATTTTGTCTTCAAGAATTTTACCGTTATCATCCACACTAATATTCGCTTGAGCAATTAGCATGTCTTCCTCCTCTTCAGCACTTAAATAGGTAGGCGCATTTTTGATATCTACAACCCCATTATCAGACTTTCTGTAAGGTGTTTCAATGAATCCCATTGAATTCACTTTAGCATATACAGATAAAGATGAAATTAATCCAATGTTTGGTCCTTCAGGAGTTTCAATTGGACATAATCTTCCGTAGTGCGTATAGTGAACATCACGTACCTCAAAACCTGCTCTTTCTCTAGATAAACCTCCAGGTCCTAGAGCCGATAGACGACGTTTGTGTGTAATCTCTGCTAGTGGATTGGTTTGATCCATAAATTGAGATAACTGGTTGGTTCCGAAGAATGAATTAATAACAGACGATAAGGTCTTAGCGTTAATTAAATCAATAGGTGTAAATACTTCGTTATCACGAACATTCATACGCTCACGAATGGTACGAGCCATACGTGCTAAACCAACACCAAACTGAGATGATAACTGCTCACCTACAGTACGTACACGACGGTTAGATAAGTGATCGATATCATCAATCTCTGCTTTAGAGTTGATTAACTCAATTAAGTATTTAATGATTGTTATGATATCTTCTTTGGTAAGTACTTGCTTATCCATTCCGATATCTAACTGTAATTTTTTGTTCATTCTATAACGACCTACTTCACCTAAAGAGTAACGTTGGTCTGAGAAGAATAATTTATCAATAATACCACGCGCTGTTTCCTCATCTGGCGGCTCAGCATTACGTAATTGACGGTAGATATGTTCAACAGCTTCTTTTTCAGAGTTTGTTGGATCTTTTTGTAAGGTATTATGAATAATTGCGTAATCTCCTTGTTGTGATGTTTCTTTGTGTAATAAAATAGTTTTTACACCAGCTTCAAGAATTTCTTCAATATTATCTTTATCAATAACTGTGTCACGATCTAATACAATTTCGTTACGTTCGATAGATACTACTTCTCCAGTATCTTCATCAACGAAATCTTCATGCCAAGTGTTTAACACACGTGCAGCAAGTTTACGATCGATCACTTTTTTAAGTCCGGATTTTGACACTTTAACTTCTTCAGCAAGGTCAAAAATCTCTAGAATATCTTTATCACGCTCAAAGCCGATAGCTCTAAATAAAGTTGTAACAGGTAACTTTTTCTTTCTATCAATGTAAGCGTACATCACTTGGTTGATATCTGTAGCGAATTCAATCCAAGAACCTTTGAAAGGAATAACTCTCGCAGAATATAATTTAGTTCCATTGGCGTGGAATGACTGACTAAAGAATACACCTGGAGATCTGTGTAATTGGGATACAACGACACGCTCTGCTCCATTGATACAGAAAGTTCCGCTAGGTGTCATGTAAGGGATTGTTCCTAAATATACATCTTGAACAATGGTCTCAAAGTCTTCATGTTCTGGATCTGTACAATACAATTTTAAACGTGCTTTTAAAGGCACACTGTATGTTAATCCTCTTTCGATACATTCTTCAATTGTATATCTTGGTGGATCAATGAAATAATCCAAAAATTCTAATACGAATTGATTACGAGTATCTGTAATTGGAAAGTTTTCCATGAAGGTATTATACAATCCTTCATTTCCTCTTTCTTCTGATTTTGTCTCTAACTGGAAAAAATCCTGGAAGGATTTAATTTGAATATCCAAGAAATCTGGGTATTCAGTTCTGTTTACTATGGAAGAGAAATTTAATCTTTCAGCTGTATTTGCTAACATCGATGAACGAGATTTTGATTAAAAAAATAATTAGTTTATTTGTGTACCTTTTTTATACACAAAAGGGTTTAGGTCATTCCGAGTATTTCGGAAGACCTAAACCATACTTTGTAGGTTAGTTAAGCTTACTTAAGCTCAACCTCTGCTCCTGCTTCTTCTAATTGAGATTTTAGAGCTTCTGCTTCGTCTTTAGCGACACCTTCTTTGATAGCACTTGGTGCTTCGTCAACTAAACCTTTTGCTTCTTTTAATCCTAAACCAGTTAATTCTTTAACTAATTTTACAACAGCTAATTTAGAACCACCTGCTGCTTTAAGGATTACGTCGAATTCTGATTTTTCTTCAGCGGCGTCTCCACCTGCTGCTCCGCCACCTGCTGCTACTGCTACTGCAGCTGCTGCTGGTTCGATACCATATTCGTCTTTTAATATTGTAGCTAATTCATTAACTTCTTTTACTGTTAAATTAACTAATTGTTCTGCGAAATCTTTTAAATCTGCCATTTTCTATCGTTTTAATAATTTTAATAAAATATAATTTGTTTAAGTGCGTACTTATTTGATTATCCTTCTTTTTCGGATAAAGTTTTGATGATACCTGCAATAGTTCCACCACCTGATTTAAGTGCTGAAATAACATTCTTAGCTGGTGATTGTAATAATCCAATGATATCTCCAATCAATTCTTCTTTAGACTTGATATCAACTAACATGTCTAATTGATCATCTCCAAGGTATATAGCCTCTTCAATAAAAGCTCCTTTAAGCAAAGGCTTATCAGATTTTTTACGGAAGTTTTTAATGACTTTAGCTGGAGCATTACCAGTTTCAGAATACATTACTGAGGTATTACCTTTTAAAACTGTTGGAAGGTCTCCGAAATCTTTATCAGAAGCTTCCATAGCTTTGGTTAATAATGTATTTTTTACTACGTTTAATTGTACGTTTGCTTTAAAACAAGCACGACGTAAATCTGAAGTGTTACTTGCGTTTAATCCAGAGATATCTGCTAAATAGATATTTGCATTGTCTGCTAACTGAGCAGTTAACTCTTCAATTACTTGTGATTTTTCTTCTCTTGTCATAATAATAAAGATTTAACTACTTATGCAAATTTTACATCAATTGCAATACTCGGGCTCATTGTACTAGACATGAAAATACTCTTCATGTAGACCCCTTTTGCAGCAGTTGGTTTTAACTTATTTAAAGTGGTTAACAATTCCATTGCATTGTCCTTTAATTTATCAGCACTAAATGATGCTTTACCTATTGGAGCGTGTACAATTCCTGTTTTATCAACTTTAAAATCGATTTTACCAGCTTTAACTTCAGATACTGCTTTAGCAACATCCATAGTAACTGTTCCTGTCTTTGGGTTTGGCATAAGTCCTCTTGGACCTAATACTCTACCTAACGGACCTAATTTACCCATGATAGCTGGCATGGTAACGATAACGTCAACATCGGTCCAACCACCTTTGATTTTCTCTAGGTATTCGTCTAATCCTACATAATCAGCGCCTGCAGCTTTAGCTTCCTCCTCTTTATCTGGAGTTACTAAGGCTAAAACCTTCATATCTTTACCTGTACCATGCGGAAGCGATACAACGCCTCTTACCATTTGATTTGCTTTACGAGGATCAACTCCAAGTCTTACAGCTAAATCAACAGATGCATCAAACTTTGTATAGGTAATTTCTTTTAATAATGCTGAAGCTTCTTCAAGAGAATATAATTTATTCTTCTCTACTTTAGCTCTTGCTTCTTTTTGTTTTCTTGTAATTGCCATTTCAAAAATTTTTAGTTAGGTGCTTCACCACCTTTAACTGTGATTCCCATTGATCTTGCAGTTCCTGCAACCATCTTCATTGCAGAGTTTACACTAAATGCATTTAAATCTTGCATTTTGTCTTCTGCGATAGCTTTCACTTGATCCCAAGTTACTTTTGCTACTTTCTTTCTGTTCGGTTCACCAGATCCTTTTTTTACTTTGGCCGCTTCCAATAATTGTACCGCAGCTGGAGGAGTTTTAATAACAAAGTCGAAAGACTTGTCTTTGTAAACTGAAATTACAACTGGAAGAACTTTACCAGGCTTATCCTGAGTTCTAGCGTTGAATTGTTTACAAAATTCCATGATATTAACTCCAGCAGCTCCTAAAGCGGGTCCAACCGGTGGCGACGGATTCGCAGCACCTCCCCGAACTTGTAATTTAACTACTTTACCTAATTCTTTTGCCATTTTAAAAATTTTAGTTTTGTATATCTTTTATTGTGGAAGCAAAAAAGACATACTATCTATATATGTAACAATTATTATACTTTTTCAACTTGCATATAGCTTAATTCTAATGGTGTTTTTCTTCCGAAAATCTTAACCATTACTTCCAGCTTACGCTTCTCTTCATTTATCTTCTCAATAGTGCCGTCAAATCCATTAAACGGACCATCAATAACTTTTACGGTTTCACCAATCGTGTAAGGTATAGCCACATTTGCATCAGCTTCTACAGCTAATTCATCTACTTTACCTAACATTCGGTTAACTTCAGATTGTCTTAATGGCACTGGATCTCCTCCTTTAGTTTCCCCTAAAAACCCAATAACATTCGTAATCGATTTTATAATATGAGGAATCTCACCACTTAAATTCGCCTGAATCATAATATATCCAGGAAAATAGACCCGTTCTTTATTGATCTTTTTTCCATTGCGAATCTGGATAACTTTTTCTGTAGGAACTAATACTTGATCTACATAATCTTCTAATCCTAATCTTGAAATTTCATTCTCGATATAGGCTTTGATTTTGTTTTCCTGACCACTTACAGCTCTAACAACGTACCACTTTTTATTTACATTTGTCTCTGACATTCCTCTGCGTTATTTTTAGTTAAATTAAATTAAAGTAAGCCTTAATCACTTTACTAAAAACAGTATCAACACCCCAAATAGCTAATGAGAATATAATTGAAAAAACAGCAACTAAAATGGTTAAACTTTGAGCTTCTGCTAAAGTTGGCCATGATACGTGGTTTTTCAATTCGTCAAAAGATTCTTTTATGTAATTTACTATTCCTGCCATTTGATTTTTAATTTGTACGATTAAGATTTTGTCTTACTTTAATTAGCACACATATCTTGCCTCGTATTTTAACTTGCACGGGTTGAGAGACTCGAACTCCCGACACCTGGTTTTGGAGACCAGTGCTCTACCAACTGAGCTAAACCCGTAAAAAGAAACAACATTTATTTATTGTTTCTAATTTGTTATTTCAATAAGTCTACCTAATTTTTCCTAGCGCTCAGTTCTGAGCCCTGCCTGCCGGCAGGCAGGTAAACCCGTAAATATAAATCAAGGCGTTCCGACAAATCGGAACACCTTAATTAATATTTATTTAATAAATATTTAGTCTAAAATTTCAGTAACCTGACCTGCACCTACTGTTCTACCACCTTCACGGATTGCAAAACGTAAACCAACGTTCATTGCAATTGGTTGAATTAATTCAACAGTAATAGTAAGGTTATCTCCAGGCATTACCATTTCAACTCCATCAGGAAGCGCAATGTTTCCAGTTACGTCAGTTGTACGTACGTAGAACTGTGGACGGTAGTTATTGTGGAATGGCGTGTGACGTCCACCTTCTTCTTTTTTCAAGATATAAACCTCAGCTTTAAATTTAGCGTGTGGTGTTACAGATCCTGGCTTAGTAATTACCATACCTCTAGAGATTTGAGTTTTCTCAATACCTCTTAATAAGATACCTGCATTATCTCCAGCTTCACCTCTATCAAGGATTTGACGGAACATTTCAATACCAGTAATAGTAGATGTTAACTTCTCAGCTCCCATACCGATGATCTCAACAGGATCACCTGTATTAGCAACACCAGTTTCGATACGACCTGTAGCAACAGTTCCACGACCAGTAATTGAGAATACATCTTCAATTGGCATTAAGAAAGGCTTGTCCATATCACGAGTTGGCTCTTCAATCCAGTTATCAACAGCTTCCATTAATTCCATTACTGTATCAACCCATTTTTGCTCACCGTTAAGTGCACCTAATGCAGATCCAGCAATTACAGGACCATTATCACCATCATATTCGTAGAATGATAATAAATCTCTGATTTCCATTTCAACTAACTCTAAAAGCTCATCATCATCAACCATATCCACTTTATTCATGAATACAACAATTCTTGGAATACCTACCTGACGACCTAAAAGGATGTGCTCACGAGTTTGTGGCATTGGACCATCTGTAGCAGCTACAACTAAAATTGCACCATCCATTTGAGCAGCACCAGTAACCATGTTCTTTACGTAATCGGCGTGACCTGGACAGTCAACGTGAGCGTAGTGACGATTAGCTGTTGCGTATTCAACGTGTGATGTATTAATTGTGATACCTCTTTCTTTTTCTTCTGGAGCGTTATCAATTTGATCGAATGATCTTGCTTCAGATAAACCTGCATCAGCTAATACTTTAGTAATAGCAGCAGTTAAAGTTGTTTTACCGTGATCTACGTGTCCAATAGTACCTATGTTAAGGTGTGGTTTTGAACGATCGAAAGTTGCCTTTGCCATGTTTAATTTATTTAATCTTAATTTATATTAGTGTTCAATTTAATTTTCAATTTGAAAAGAGCCAATGACGAGATTTGAACTCGTGACCTCTTCCTTACCAAGGAAACGCTCTACCCCTGAGCTACACCGGCGTAAAGTGTTTAATTCCTATTCTTTTTTGCGTTTCAATTCTTTACTATCACGCCAAAAAGAAGAGATGCCTGCCTCCGCAGGAATTTTGAGCGAGAGACCGGGTTCGAACCGGCGACATTCAGCTTGGAAGGCTGACGCTCTACCAACTGAGCTACTCTCGCATTTTATAACTGTTTTACCAGTTAAAGGTGTTCAATATTTCAAAGTTTGAATTACCTTGTCTAATAAAGTAATTCCGGATTGGCAATCCAATCCAAAGAATTTTAAAACGCAGTTTTACAAAAGCAAGCTTTTGACAACTTCTTATTTAAAATTCTTAGTGGGGAGAGCAGGATTCGAACCTGCGAAGACGTAGTCAGCAGATTTACAGTCTGCCCTCGTTGGCCGCTTGAGTATCTCCCCAATTTTAAAGAACTTTTGCTAAAAATAACTATTCCTATTTTCAGACTTTTTAAGAGCCGATGGAGGGACTCGAACCCACGACCTGCTGATTACAAATCAGCTGCTCTAGCCAGCTGAGCTACATCGGCTTTTATATAACTTTTTTGCTATAAAAAAAGCCCGCTATTTCTAACGGACTGCAAATGTAAAGATTTATTTATTTATTCAAAACATTTTTTGAAAAATTTTATCACATATGTGTTCTTAATTTTTCTTTTCGCCTTTTTAACTGTCGTTCTAAAGACGAAACGGCCATATCTGTCCCCTCTTCAAATGTTTTACATTGCTTTTTTACTACAAAGCTATCTCCTGGTACTTTTACTCGTGCTTCAAAGATTTTATTTTCTTTATCACTGGTGTTTTCTACTTTTAAATACACATCAGATTGAATAACTTTGTCATAAAACATATCTAGTTTATCCATTCGCTTCTGAATAAAATCAATTAATTTTTTGTCTGCAGTGAAATTTACAGATTGTGTGTTTACCTTCATAATCGTTCTTTATTGGTTAGACAATATTATTTTTTACTTCTTGGATGTGCATTGGTATACACTTTTTTTAATTCTGCTATACTATTATGGGTATAAACCTGAGTCGCTGCTAAACTTGAATGACCAAGAAGTTCTTTTACAGCGTTTAGATTTGCACCTTGATTAAGTAAATGAGTCGCAAATGAGTGCCTTAATATATGCGGACTCCTTTTTACTTTAGCAGACACCTTACTAAAGTAGTTATTTATAATTCTGTAAACAAGGGTTTCATAAATTTTAACGCCTTTTTGTGTTAGAAATAAATAGGATGTATCTCTAATTGTTTCTAAGTCATTTCTTTTATCTAAATAATCGTTAATGGTTTCACAGACCGAATCAATTAAAGGTATAAACCGTTCTTTGTTTCGCTTTCCTAAAACCTTTAATGTTTTATTTGACAAATCAACATCCGATAGCTTGAGATGCACCAGCTCAATGCGTCTAATTCCTGTGGCGTAAAACAATTCTATAATAAGGCGGTTTCTTATACCTTCAAAATCTGTTGCAGCATGTAATGCCTCAATCACTTGTTGCAGTTCTTCTTCGGAAAAGGGCACCTGTATTTTTTTACTCACCTTTAAAGCTTTGTGTTTATTTAAAGGATTAACCTTTATAGTCTTCGTTTTTAATAGGAATTTATAATAGGTGTTGAGTGAGGATACTTTTCTATTGATACTTCGGTTAGTTATTCCGCTTTGTACCAAACTTACAATCCAGTTGCGGATTTGTTGATAGTTGACTTGTTCGATGGAATCGGATTGAAATTCAGAAGAAATAAATTCCTTAAAAGCTTCCAAATCTGAAATATAGGCTTTGAGTGTTAACTGCGAATAGTTTTTCTCAAGCAGGAGGTAATCTGAAAATGCTTTAAAACTCATAGGTATCCTTTTTCTGAAGCATAAACTAAATGTACAACTTTTATTCTTACTTAGATTTGGGCTAAAAAAAATCCCGCTATAAAAAGCGGGATATATTTATGAAAAGCTAACCTTATACGGTTTCCTGATCTCTAAGACCTTGAATGTATTGAGCTTTTTGAACTTGTGCTCTACGTGCTACAGAAGGCTTTGTAAATTGCTTACGTTCTTGCAACTGATTTTTAATCGTTGTCTTCACAAACTTACGCTTGTAACGCTTCAACGCTCTATCTATATTTTCTCCTTCTTTTACTGGAATTATTAACATAGTTCTTAACCTCCTCTCTTTTAGAATTTTTAAGGCTGCAAATATAGAAACTAATTTAAAATGTCCAACTAATTTTTTTATAAAATTATAACTAGTCCTTAAATAAAGATGCTCTTTGACTTAAATCATCAATAAGTTTTTCGTCTTCTTCGCTCTCGAGAAGGATATTATAATTTTTCCAAAAGGCTTTGTCATAAGGTTTAGGTGAAAAAATATCCATATCCCAATCGTTATTTAAGGCTGTTTGTATGACCTCTTTATCTAATATAATTTCTGAAAATAATATTTCCTGAACCGTATAATAATAGCGTTCTTCTTTATTATAACGCTCTTTTTCTTCTTCACTTACTTTTTGATCGGCTTTAAAACCTACATTAACCAGCTTTGGTGTTTCGTAATACACATAATTAGGATACATCTTATCCTGATACTCCATATAATTAATAATCAACTTATGAGTCACCTGTGTATCAAAGAGTCGTTTGCTTCTTATTTTTTGTGCATCTGAAGCTGCTACCAATTCGTATTCTATTTTTTTAATCGCATAATTATCATAATAAATATAAAGCCATCCGTTTGCTTTATAACCTTCATTATAAATACCTTTAGTATCTAAGCCAACAAAATCCTTTCCTTCAGCTATTTTAATTTTATAGATTTTACGATCATTATCAACAAGAATTGTATCCAATTCAAATTGGTGCCTATCTAAAATATCATCACCAAATAAGGCCTTGGTATCTGCTGCATTCCTAAGTAAATTTAACTTACCCTGAAAAATATTCTGGAGTCCGTTAACACGATTGTCATTCCATTTAATAGCTTTAACCAACTGAGCCGTTTGGAGTTGATTTCGATTCACGTCTTTAGGCTTAATTCGGCTACGAGAATTTTGATTTTTATAGGACACATAAGAGAAAATACTATCTACATCTCTCAAATCGTAACTCTTACGCATTTGATCTACATTAATTTTCAGGTGTTCTGAACTTTTAGAACCGTAACCCGAATCATAAACAGTTATAGCACTTTCAATAAGCCATTTAAATTCGACTTTATTACGTTCTTTATGTCTTAAAAACCCTTTTTGAATATAAGCCGAATCTGGTAAGTTGACGTCTAGTTTCTCAATTGCTTTCAGCACAATATCGTTTCCTGTTTTTGGTCGTGTTTCAGCAATTAAAACAATTTCATCTAAGGAGGCAATATCTTCTTCGAGGTAAATTTCAACGGTATTATCAAATTCATTGACAGGTGTTTTAAAGCTCTTATACCCGATAGAAGAAATAATTAAAGTATCGGTAGAAAACTCATTAGGTACTTGAAGCACAAACTTTCCGTCAGAATTACTCACTGTACCAATGGTTGTATTTTTGATATAAATACTTGCACTCTCTATTGGTATTAGTGTGCCAAAATCTACAATTTTGTTTTTTATTTCAGTTTGAGAAAATCCTACTATTGAAACTAGTAGAACTGCAACCATAAGAAGTTGCTTTAGATGTTTACCTACCATATGCATTATTCAATTAAATTATTAGGAACAGCCTGTTCACTAATTTCTAAAACTATTAGGTGGCTGGCTTATAGTCCTTATTATCAATTACCATTTTAGCAAAATTGATTTACTATTTTCGCTAAAATAGCAATTAAACTTTTTAGGTGGCTGGCTTATAGTCCTTATTATCAATTACCATTTTAGCGATAATTTCTCGCAAAATTTCAGAGGTTCCACCGCCAATTGGTCCTAATCGGCTATCACGCAATAATCTTGCCATTGGGTATTCTTCCATATAGCCATACCCGCCAAGAAACTGTAAACATTGATAAATTACTTCATCTGCCATTTTGGTCGAACGCAGTTTAGAAATGGTCGCTTCTTTTACCACATATTCACCTTTATCCAATCGTTGCGCGACTGTATAATTAAACTCTTTACACATCAACATATCTGCATAGCAATCAGCAAAGGAATGACGTAAAGCCTGAAACTTATCAATCGATCGTCCAAAAGCCTGTCGTTCACTCATATATTGCTTGGCATAATCTAAGGCAAATTCGGCTCTAGCATGCGCATTAATTCCCATGATTAAACGTTCTAAAGCAAAATGTTGCATGATATAAGGAAAACCTTTATTCTCCTCGCCCATTAAATTTGAAGCAGGAATTGTAACATTATCAAAAGCAATTTCTCCAGTATCAGAAGCTCTCCAGCCCAATTTATCTAATTTAGTTGCCGAAATGCCAGGAGTGTCTCGATCCATAATAAAGATACTAATGCCTTTATTTCCAAGTTCGGGATTGGTTTTAGCAGCCACAACTAAATAATCACTATAAACGCCATTTGTAATAAAGGTTTTAGACCCATTTATAACATAGCTATCACCTTTTTTAACTGCTGTTGAGCGCATACCTGCAACATCACTTCCGCCAAAAGGCTCAGTAATACAAAGGCAGCCTATTTTATCACCAGAAATACTCGGTGTAAGATATTGTTCTTTAATGGCATGATCTCCTTCTTTATTGACATGCGTCATGGCCAGATAAGCATGCGCCCAGATTGCTGCTGCAAATCCGCCAGAATTTATTTTTTGAAGTTCTTCGAGCAAAATAACAGTATAAAACAAATCCAGGTTCATCCCACCATAGGCTTCCGGATAGGCTAATCCGAAAAATCCCATATCTCCAAACTGTTTCCAAATGAAACGTTCAATATGACCTGTTTCCTCCCATTTATCCAAATGTGGAACGACTTCTTTTTGCAAAAAATCTTTTAAACTTTGTCTGAATAATTCGTGTTCTTCGGTAAAGTACCTACTGCTCATAAGCTGTTCTTTTATCTAATCTATTTGAAGGTCAAATATAACTTAATTATCTCACTTTTTTTGAGTGGAAAATCTTTAACTTTTGTTAATTCCTCAAAAGACTTGAACCCTTCTCTTAGTGTACGTTGCTCGATAATATGATGCGCAATTTCATAATCGATATATTTTATGGTGACCAGTTGCTCTATTGTAGCTTCATTAATATTGATTTTAACAATGGGTTTTGCTGATTTTACAGTGAATTCGTTTAAAACACGATCAATAACTTCAGGAGATAAACCATAAACCTCTTGAAGTTGCACATCGGCTACAAAGCCGCCAGATTTATTTCTAAAATTCACAATGCGTTCGGATAGTTTTTCGCCAATCCCATAAATACGTTTCAGCTGTGCTGCAGAAGCTGTATTTAAATCTTGCTTTTGATCGTAGGTTTTAGGCTCCTTATCTTTTGAATAATTTGAACTATATGCTGGCTTCGGTTTTGGGTTTGTGACCCAATCTGGAAACTTAAAATAGGGCGCTATTGTGGCCAAAAGGGAATCGGAAACTTGGGTTACGTTTTGAAATTCTTTAGCAGAATTAACCCATTTGTTGGTGCTTCTGAAAGCGTGCAACCTATCTATTTCTTCATTAGACATGCCGAGCGTATAGCCTTTGTAATCGGTTATATAATTGGGATTAAACGGATAGATTTTAGGTTGACTATTGGCTATTTTCAGCTGCCTTAACGAATCTACTTCGGCTCTAAATTCTGCAATAAGCGGGTTGTTTGTTTCAATTTTTTCCGAAGAAAAATCAACAAAAAAGTAAAGACATTGACCAAATAAGATGAGTAATAACAATAAAAAAATCCCACTCCGTTGTTGTTTAGTAAACGTAAAGTGGGATTTAATTTGTGACATGAGTTTTTATGATTTATTGGCTTTTATAGCCGCCATATATTTATTTAATTCTTCTTTAACCTTAGGTGCTAAGAGTATCAGACCAATCATATTGGGTACCATCATGGCAAATACCATGGCATCTGAGAAACCAATTACAGAACCTAAGCTAGCTGCTGCACCAACGACAACGAAAACACAGAAAATAACTTTATAAGTATACTCTGCTTTTTTAGATCTTCCGAAAAGGTAGGTCCATCCTTGGAATCCGTAATAAGACCACGAAATCATGGAACTGAATGCGAATAATACAACTGCAACAGTTAATACATAAGGAAACCAGGAAATGGAAGATTCAAAAGCACTAGACGTTAATAAAATTGCTTGTGCATCATTAGCTGGCGGATTTAATGGATCAACAAATCCAGTTATAATTAATACCAAAGCAGTCATTGTACACACGACAACTGTATCAATAAAAGGTTCTAGTAAAGCCACCATACCTTCACTCGCTGCATATTTTGTTTTTACTGCTGAATGCGCAATAGATGCCGAACCAATACCTGCTTCGTTTGAAAATGCGGCACGTCTAAAACCTTGGATTAACACACCAACAGCACCACCTGCAATACCTTCTGGGCTAAATGCACCATTCCAGATTGCAGCAAAAGCGCTACCAATCATATCAAATTTTGCAAAGATGACAAATAAGGATGCAGCCACGTAAATAGCCACCATGAATGGTACAATTTTATCGGTAACTTTGGCAATTTTTTTAATTCCACCAATAATTACAATACCAACAAGCACAGCCATTACCAGACCAAAAGCCCAGCCATAACCATGTAAGAATGATTGTTCACCACCAGTAATATTTTCTACTAATTGAAAGGCTTGGTTTACCTGGAACATATTTCCACCACCAAAAGAACCTCCGATAACAAAAATGGCAAATAATACGGCTAATACCTTACCGAGACCAGCCATCCCTTTAGATTTTAAACCTTTGGTTAGATAGTACATCGGTCCGCCATAAACCGTTCCATCTTCAGCAATATCTCTATATTTAACACCTAGTGTACATTCTACAAATTTGGAAGCCATTCCTAAAAAGCCGGCAATAATCATCCAGAATGTTGCTCCGGCACCACCAATAGAAACTGCAATGGCGACACCTGCAATATTCCCTAAACCTACAGTTGCAGACAATGCTGCTGTTAAGGCTTGGAAGTGAGACACCTCTCCTTCATGTCCTTCCACTCTAATAGTATCAGGATTATCATCTTCATCAGTGAACGCAGATTTTTCAACTTCAACTTTATGGTTTTCTCTTCCTTCTAAATCATCGTATTTACCTCTAACGATATTAACTGAGGTGAAAAATCCTCTAAAATTTATAAAATTGAAATAGAATGTAAAATAAATCGCACCAATTATAAGTGGAAAAAGGACCCAATATACACTTATGGTATCAGTAAACGGGATTTGATAAAAAACAGCCTCTACAAACCATCCTGTGAGATCACCAAACTTTTCATCGATAACCTCATCAATGCCTTGCTCGGCATCTTGGGCAAAAGTTAATAATGGTAATGCGAATGTTAAAAAGGAAAGAAGATATTTCTTCATACTTGAATTATTTAAGTTAGTTAGTTTTATTATAATGTTACAAGATGCTAAAAAAAAACGACTTTAAAAAAAACACCTTGTTAAAATGAAATTTGGTCTATGTAATATCGTAAAGCGAATTGAGTTTTTGAATTTGCTCAGGCCTGCCTAAAACTATAATTTTTGAACTCGGCACTAATTTTAAATCGGCCTCAGGATTAACAATATACTCTCCGTTTCCATCTTTAAAACCAATGACTGTACAGCCTGTTTTCTTTCTAAGATCTAAGTCTCTAATGGTTTTTACATCAGAAGAATTATAAAGTTTTTCAACAGCGATTTCTTCTATATTGATATTTGTCTCACCAACAATTGACAGGTTATCGATAAACTCAATTAAATCTGGCACCACCACTAAAGACGCCATATGATCGCCTCCAATTCTATCGGGTAATATCACATTATTAGCACCAGCTAATTTTAATTTTTGATAGGACGTTTCTTGAGAGGCCCGACTTATAATATTCATCCCTTTATTTATTTGTCGGGCAGAAAGCACCACAAATAAATTATCGGCATCGTTAGGTAAAGCACTAATAAGTGTATCTGCTCTGTCGATTCCAGCTGTTAAAAGCACTTCGTCTTCGTTAGCATTACCTAAAACAAAAGGAACCATCTCACTTTGAAACTTTTCCAAAACCTCTTTGTTTTTTTCAATAACCACAAACGGTTTTTTGTAAGCTAAAAGTTTTTTGGCTGCTTGTTTTCCGTTTCTTCCGTAACCACAAATTATGATATGATTATTGAAACTATCGATTTTTTTTTGCATCTCTTTTTGTTTTAATTCTTCAATATCATTTTTGCTCAAAATATATTCAGTAATCACAGTAATGGCGTAACCCAAAATAATGACACTTGCTAAAATTAAAAAAATGGTAAATATTTTAGCATTGTCATCAAGAGGTTGTACCTCTCCAAAGCCCACTGTTGTAATGGTAATGACTGTCATGTATAATGAATCGACCCAAGTATAGTCTGACATGACCTTAAACCCTAAAACACCAACAATTAAAATTAAACACAATAAAAAGATTGCGGTATAAATTTTAGTTCTAAAAAATTTGATAAGTGGATTCATAGTTTACAAATCAAATACAGAGGAGCGTTTTGTGTAGATAATGTCTTTGATTCTTATCCAGAATGCAAAAAACAAATACAAAGCAAAACCAAAACCTAAGGTGACAAATGTAAGATACATAAATGAGGTACGCACCACCTTTGCTCTAATTCCGAGACGATCGGCAATACGCTGACAAACATAATAACCTCGTTTTTGGAAATAATATAGCATTTGATAAAATAACTTCATACTGCAAGTTAAAATTTATTTGCTTAATAGCGCATTTCCGATCGCACATTTTAAACATCTATTTTTATCGCAATATAGCGTTTTCAGTTCGAGAAGTGCCTGAGATTCTAAAGCAGATTCTGGCATTATATTTAATCGTTTAAAACCGTCAATGATTGTATTTTTTTCAGAAGTTATTTGACGCACAATATCAAGAATGATTTCGTCTTTCAATTCACCTTTCTGTTGATGATAACAAAATTTAATAGGTAAAATAGTATTGATGAGCAATAAATTAATGAATGATTTTGTCACTTTTTTTACTGAAGATTTGCCTTCTTTTCCAAAGGTAAAATGAGTTTCCCAATAGGGGTTTGTGGTTACTTCAAAAATCTGGTATAACTCTAACAGGCTGTTACTTATTATGACTTTAGAAAACAACTGTTGCTCCTGATGGTAAAGTTGTGCCAACTGTGACCATCGTATTGTTGGAAAATTTCTAGGTCGCAGTCTAAAAAATCGTAACGGCTGAACACCTTGATTGTTCAATTGAAACTTTTGCTTTAAAAACATATAGTCATTCTGAAGTTGCAAATAGTAAGCATCTAAACCATTAGTATTATCGAGCAACCCAGATTGCCCCAAGAATAAGGCTTCTAAAATCAAAGCATCTGAACTGGTTTTTCTAACAACAGAAAAATCAAAAGAATTAACAACACTAAAAAATGAATCACCATTAACTTTGAGTCCGAAATTTTTAGCAAGCATTTTAAACAAAGTGCCTTCCCAATCATTTTTCGAGGTTTTTAAGATCTCTAGTATCATGTCAGATTTGCGTTCTAAACGCTCAAAATACAAACGTTCGAGCCAGTTGCTGATTTTAAATTTTGATACACTTGTGATATCCTGCTCACAATTGATCCACTTATTATTAGATAAATACAGTTTATAATAAGTGTTTAAAAGCGTTGTATCAATGCGTGTTTTAAGCTCCAAAGTTGGAATAATTGTATTATCTTTTCTAAAAATATCAATATCATGCTCATAGACCACGTGTAATATGACATTATCATAGGACGCATCCTGTTCGTGACCATGAACAAACCAATTGCTGGATTTGATATGAATTTCAATATTACCTGCCCAGAGTTGATTGGCAATACGCAACTTACCATTGAAAAAATCTGGACCGCTATGGAAATTTAAAATTCCTCCAGAGATAATTTCCAATGGTTCATGTTGCGTAGTTTTTAAGTTGAGAATATTAAACTTTTTGTGTTGCCATATATAATGCAGAAAGTCCTCTTTCATTTTCAAAAATAAGAATATTATTTTAAATATAGAATATTTTCTACATAATAATTACCTCTTTTGGTAAGTTTTATTTATAAATGCGTTACAAAGTTTGTTCTGATGACCACAACTCAGGTCTACTGTAAGAAAACAGATGTTATAAATATCTCAAAGTAAATTGCTCTAAAAATTTTGTGATAAAGAAGTGAAGTAAAAGACTTATACAAATTCTGCTTCAAAAAGCGCTTTAAAATGCTTTATAAGTTTTGATTTTACTTCGGATTCGTCTATAGTTTCAACTCCTAATTCGACATTTAATGAAGTTACCGCTTTACCTCGAATTCCGCAAGGAATGATATTATCAAAATAGCCCAAATTCGCATTCACATTAAGTGCAAAACCATGCATGGTTACCCAACGACTCGCTCGAACGCCCATGGCACATATTTTACGGGCAAATGGTGTCCCAACATCTAACCAGACGCCTGTTTCTCCCGGACTTCGTTCAGATTTCAAACCATATTCGGCTAAAGTGAGAATAATAACTTCTTCTAAAAAACGAAGGTATTTATGAATATCTGTAAAGAAATTATCCAAATCTAAAATGGGATAACCCACAATTTGTCCAGGCCCATGATAAGTGATATCGCCTCCTCTATTTATTTTGTAGAATGTAGCACCTTTTTGCGTAAGCTGCTCTTCCGATAAAAGTAAGTTAGACATATCGCCACTTTTACCTAAAGTATACACATGAGGATGCTCAACAAACAGAAAATAATTATCGGTTTCTAATCCAGCCTCCTCACGTCTATTCTTAATTTTGGTATCTAGAATGCCCTTAAAAAGTTGCTCTTGATAATCCCAGGCCTCTTTAAAATCTTTGGTTCCTAGATCCTCAAATATGATATTTTTATTCAATGTATTAATCTTCTAAAACGACATCTAAAGTCATCATTTCTGGTGTCTTTAACATCTCAATAAAATTCATGCTAAGCGTGACCGTTTTTCCATCGTTACTAATTTTAGCATTCTCATTAGTCACCGATTTAACAGGTTTTGGGAAATTATAAACAAGCGTATAACTCATAGACTGAAACATCTCTTTCGATTCTTCTCCCATTTGAGCGATCTCATTATTTAAGCCCTCTAAATCTTGATTTGAGTCCTTATAATCTTCTTTTAAACGTCTTGAAAACGTTTTACCATCATAGGTAAAATCCAGATATTCAAACATGCCTTGAGAAGCTTTCGCTACTTCACTATCTCCCATTTTAGACATGGTTTGATCATTTGCAGAATTAAAAGATTTGGCTTGTTCAATTTTCTCTAATGCTTCAGGAAGTTCGGCTAAACTTTTAAACTTAGAACCAACGCCAATATTAAAAACACCCTTTTCTTCATCCATTTTCATTTTCATAACAATGTCTTCTAAAGACTTAATGCGGTCTTGTTCTTCCTGTGGAAGTTGAGCAATACTATCGGCTTTTTCAACCAGCATATCATTGAAATAAAACACACTATCAATTTTTACTTTTTCTTTACCTTCTTTTTTATTACCACCTCCCATTTGCTCTTCCATAGTTCGCATCACTTCACTCATATCGTAGCTCATTATAAACTCTCCAGAACCATCTTCATTAAAAGTGATTTCTTCAGTAAAGTTGCAACTGGTTAATAAAAAAAGGCTTGCGAATAAAAATAAATAATGCTTCATTGTAAATAATTTATTGAATTAGTGACGCAAAGATACAATTTATCTTTCAGGATTATTAAGAATTACTAATGCAGCAATAACGCCAGGAACCCAGCCACAAATCCATAATAAAAAAACAATAAATATAGATCCGCAACCTTTTCCAATAACAGATAACGGCGGAAAAATGATAGCCAGAATGACTCTCCAGAAACTCATAATATATAATTTGATGATTGATGTAATTATAGGACGTCTATTCACATTATTTGTTACATTTCAATAAAATATAGTAGTTTAGTGCTGTGAGATTTATACTATATATTATTATTTTTCTTTGCTTCGGAAACCACGCCTTTGCTCAATATCTTTTTAAAGGTCATATTGACAACGAGCGCTGGCAAAATGAAGTATACTTATCTGTAATTGAAGATTATCGGACGCTTGATGCTATTAATGATGAGCAAATCATTACGAAAGTGTCGACCGATGCTGCAGGATTTTTTCAGTTTAAAGGCAATCAACTTGACGACGTACAAAAAATCTACAAGTTGCACGTTGATAATTGCACCTCTTTTAATCAAGGCAGCAATCATTTTGAAGGGCACTGTACCGACAGCAATGCTATTTTATTTATTGCAAAAAGCACAGATACAATCTCATTTCCTTTATCGTTTGACGCGCAAATGTTTTGCGATATCGAATCGACCAATCCAAAAACGGCGGCTTTTATAAAAATAGATTCATTAAAAGAAGAAATGAAATTTGCCTACTCTGAATTTAGGAGCAAGGCGAATCGCGATCTCAATAACAAAAAATGGTTTAAAACACTTCAGGATTTTGGCTACAACCTCAACGAACCTTTAGCCGAACTGTACATTTATACTTTTTTATCAGACCGAAGTCATCAGTTTCATAATTATTATTTAGAGGATTTAAAAACAAATAGCTATTATGATGAATTATTGGAACGATTAGAAGATGCGTATCCTGATTCGCCTTATGCAAGGCAATATAAAGCGGAGTTGAATTCTGATAAATTCATCGTACAGCCTTCCGAAGCTACAAATAACCTGTTTTGGGTTTATATACTCATTGGTATTTGCCTCTTTTCTATCGCGCTTAATTTCTGGCTTCTCTATTCAGCAAAAAAGAAAAAAGCACAACAGCAAACTACAGCTAGAGAACAACTCACCAATCAAGAACAAAATGTATTGGATCTTTTACTAAACGATCATAGCAATAAAGCTATTGCCGAAACTCTTTTTGTAAGTGTAAGCACCGTAAAAACACATGTAAATAATGTCTATAAGAAACTTGACGTTAATTCAAGAGACGAATTAAAAACGCTGTTTTCCAGGTAGTTACAAAATTCAACCCAGGTACTAGTACCGATTTCCACCTTAATTTTTACCAATTTTACATCTATAAGTTTGATGTTTGTTTCATAGTAATCATTTAAAAATATCAATTATGAAACGAACTTTAAACATTGTAATCGTATGTGTATTGGCACTAAGTTTTTTTAGTGTTGCACCTATTAAATTTAATATACACGACTCTAAAGTCGCTGTTATTACATTTAAAACTGAAGTTGTTGACTACGGAACCATCATTCAAAACTCCGATGGCACAAGAGCATTTACATTTACCAATACAGGTGATGCGCCTTTATTAATAACAAATGTAAAAACCAGTTGTGGTTGCACCGTCCCAAGTTATTCTAAGACCCCGATTCAGCCTGGTGAGCAAGGTGAATTAAAAATCAAGTATGACACCAAAAAGCTTGGAGCATTTACGAAGACCATAACGGTAACGTCTAATGCTGAAGGCGGTAACAAAATCCTTAAAATCAAAGGAAACATCATCGCTTCAAAATAAGCTTTTAGCCATCATAGCTGTCCTGTTAAGTGCAGTCGATAATAAAAAGTAATATATCGCCTGCACTTAAACAGACAGCTTATTTTTCATCAATCAAAAAACGTACATTATGAAAATACACATGACTTGCCTCATCGTTGCCTTAACCTTTGTGTTTCAGATAGAAGCGCAAACTCTAAATCTTGAAATCAACAACGAAAACGATCAGCCCTTTTTATTAGGGAAAATTGACAAATCAGGATTAACGTCAGAACATTATAACAGCTGGTTTTCAAAAAACTATGAAGACTATGATGTCGACCAAACGACTATTGAAGCTTTAAAACCAATCTTAAAAGATTATCAAATCACACTGTTTATGGGAACTTGGTGTGGTGATAGCAAACAAGAAGTTCCTCGGTTTTATAAAATTCTTGAGGCTTGTAATTTTCCTGAAGACCAACTCACAGTAATCGCTCTAAGCAGTAAGCCTTATATGTACAAACAAAGTCCCAATCACGAAGAAGCAGGCTTAAATATTCATCGCGTCCCCACCTTTATTTTTTACAAAAACCGAAAAGAAGTCAATCGCATTGTAGAGCATCCTGTAAAAACTTTAGAAGAAGACATGCTTAATATTGTCACTAAAAACGATTACAAATCCAACTATCAAATTGTAAGTAAAATACATTTAATTTTAAAGGAAGATGGTCTTAACGGATTAAAAAAACAAAGCCGAAAATTAATCAAAACCTTTAATGCCAAAGTGTCCAGTATGTTCGAATTAAACACTTATGGTCGCATCTTATATGCTAATAACAACATAGCAGAAGCCATAGAAGTCTTTAAATTGAACACTAAACTATTCCCAAATGAACCTAGAACCTATATGAGTTTAGCCAACACTCTAGGCGTTTATAGTCATACTGAGGAAGCTATTCAAACTATCGAAAAAGCCATGCAGCTATTTCCAGATAACGACGACTTGGTCAAAAATCTTGAGGCTTTAAAAACGCGATAAATCCAACTTCAAATAATAACACCGTTAGGTTGATAAAACCTAGCGGTTTTTTTGTTCTAATTCTTGTAAATAATGTAATTTTGCAGCTTAAAATACATTTAGCATGCAGCTTTCAGAACAAGAATTAGTAAGACGCGATAAACTCGCAAAATTAAGAGCCTTAGGAATTAACCCGTATCCAGCAGATTTATATCCTGTAAACCACACGTCTAAACAGGTGAAAGACATGTATGAGGATGGTAAGAAGGTTATTATTGCTGGGCGATTAATGTCTCGACGAATTCAAGGAAGTGCAAGTTTTGCTGAGTTACAAGATAGTGCAGGAAGAATACAAGTGTATTTCAACAGAGACGAAATTTGTACTGGCGAAGACAAAAGCAAGTACAACGACATTTATAAAAAACTTCTTGATATAGGAGATTTTATTGGTATTGAAGGTGAACTTTTTACCACTAAAGTTGGAGAAAAAACAGTCATGGTTAAAGACTTTACATTATTAAGTAAATCTTTAAAACCCTTACCATTACCAAAAACCGATAGCGAAGGCAATACCTTTGACGAATTTAATGATCCGGAGTTACGCTACAGACAACGTTATGCCGATTTGGTCGTCAACCCAAATGTGAAACAAGTTTTTGTAAAACGTACAAAGCTATTTAATGCCATGCGTGAGTTTTTTAACAACTCAGGCTATTTTGAAGTTGAAACGCCCATACTACAACCTATTCCTGGAGGTGCCGCAGCACGACCTTTTGTAACGCACCATAACAGTTTAGATATTCCGTTGTATATGAGAATTGCAAACGAGTTATATTTAAAACGTCTTATCGTTGGTGGCTTTGATGGTGTGTATGAGTTTTCTAAAAATTTCAGAAATGAAGGTATGGACAGAACTCATAATCCTGAATTTACAGCCATGGAAATCTATGTATCCTACAAAGATTATAATTGGATGATGGATTTTTGCGAACGTCTTTTAGAACATTGTGCAATGGCCGTAAACGGAACTACTGAAGCAACTTTTGGCACACATAAAATCGACTTTAAAGCACCTTATGCTCGAGTCACTATGGCCGATTCTATAAAGCATTTTACCGGATTTGATATTACAGGAAAATCGGAAGCTGAAATTCGTCAAGCTGCAAAAGATTTAGGTGTCGAAGTTGATGAAACTATGGGCAAAGGGAAATTAATAGACGAGATTTTTGGAGAAAAATGCGAAGGCAATTATATCCAACCTACGTTTATTACTGATTATCCTAAAGAAATGAGTCCTTTATGTAAAGAACATCGCGATAATCCAGAACTAACAGAACGCTTTGAATTGATGGTCTGCGGAAAAGAAATTGCTAATGCCTATTCTGAATTAAATGACCCAATCGATCAACGCGAACGCTTTGAACACCAGCTTAAATTAGCGGCAAAAGGAGATGATGAAGCTACCGAATTTATTGACCATGATTTTTTAAGAGCATTAGAATACGGAATGCCTCCAACATCTGGTATGGGAATTGGAATGGACAGACTTATCATGTTTTTAACGAATAATCAATCCATTCAAGAAGTATTGTTCTTCCCTCAAATGCGACCAGAACGCAAACAAGTTGAGATGAGCGAAGAGGAAAAAGCTGTTTTTGCTATTCTGAAATCTAATTCGCCAATCGATCTTAACGATTTAAAAGCACAATCTGGATTGAGCAATAAAAAATGGGACAAAACAATTAAAGGTTTAACCGGAAAAAAAGTTGCTAAAGTCTCAAAGACTGATGATGGTTTGCATGTTGAAGTGTTATAAATCTGAGACCATTTTAACTTAACTATAATAAAAAAGGAATTGCATTACTGTGATTCTTTTTTTATTTGTAACACTTATATTTATACCTTCAATAACAATTCTAAATGCTAAAATACCAACAAATCAAGCTTAGCTATGTGGTTCCTGTCTACTTAGATCAAAACCTCGACGCTTTGCATCAGCTGCTTAAAACCTATGAAAATTATAATGCCTCACTTTTAAAGCAGATACACTTTATTTTTGTTGATGATCATTCTCCTGTCGAAGTAAAAATCCCTAAAAACTGTAAGCTCAATTATACCTTAGCTAAAATTTCAACAAATATTATCTGGAATCAAGGTGGCGCAAGAAACCTGGGAGTTCATCTGGCAAAATCTCAAAAAATGTTGCTTACCGATTTAGATCATACATTTCCAGAATCTGTTTTTGAATTTTTAATTAAGGCTAAGGTGCCCAATCATATTTTTACCTTTAAAAGAATTCGAGATAATGAAGTCACTATGCCGCATTTCAACACCTTCTTTTTAAGTAAAAGCACCTTTTATAAATCACTTGGTGTTGATGAAGAGTTTTGCGGACATTATGGTCACGAGGATGTATTCTTTATAGAATTTCAGAAACGTTTAGGCACTAAATTATATACATACAAACATCAAACTCTGTTCTCCCACGAACATAAAAACTCTAAACAGCCACAACATCAACTCCATAGGGATTCTAGCATTACAAAACCATTATTCGATGCAAAGTGTAATATTTTAAAAGACAAGAATAGAGATCCTTTTGATGCCCACAGCCGATTATTTTTAAACTTTGAATGGCATCAAGTCGAAGAGCACATTAAGCTTTAAAAGGAATAGCAAAGACTAAACCTTCATTGACTAAAGCTGTAATTAAAGGCTTTAGATTGGCTTCTTTAATATCGCTTTCAAAAAGATCATTTTGTACCAATTGCTCAAATTCTAATTGCTCAGCAGGCGCTTTAAATTCTAATAAAAGCTCTTTTTCCTTGGTATTCAACAGAAAGCCACGATTGGTGTTTTTAATCACTACTTCAGGATTAAATATAAACTTGATTTTTGTATTTTGGTCTGCTTCCATACTATTTTGAAGTAATTTATAAACTGCTGCAACAGCTTTATTAACTGTAATCGAGTGTAAACAAATACGATGCTCGCAAGCAATGGCTATATCGTATTTACATTTAATATTACAATGTCCTGGTTTTCCCCAAACCACTTCTCGGTTTTCTGCTAAAGTGGCCCAAGAACCTGGTCCCGTTAAACCATGAAACGAAACAGAAGGCACGTTGTAAACACCAGCAAAATGTGTTATTCCAGAATCATTACCAATATGAAATGTTGCACCAGAAAGACAAACAGCAACTTCATCTAAATTTCCAGTTTCAATGGTAACTCTGTCGATAGCTGCAAAATGTTTAGGCTCTGGATCATTAGGACCAATAATAACTGTACAACGGTACGTTGGAAACTTTTTCAGAAGCACTTCAATTAATTCGACATAGCGTTCGGTTGGCCACCATTTGGGTTTAAAACCTGCACCAGGATGTACTGTAAAATACGGTTGTTCTGTATTGGTATTACTTTTAAAATACGGGAATCCAGAATACGAATTATCAGCTTCAGGATGCATAGTTGCTATAGCATCAATATAGTGCTTTAAAGCGTGCTGTCTTAATTTATGATGTGTTTCATAATTAATAACACCTACATTTCTAAAACGTCTGCTTTTAGGATAATTCCCTAAATTTATAACTTTATCATAAGCCGAAAGGTCTGTCGTTTCAATATCCTTTATCGACATAAAGTTTAGGTCTTTGGTATGCGCCTTAAATACTTTAATCAAATTATCTGGCAATGCAACGGTAACTTGTTCTGAGACAGCTTGAAGTTTGTTAATCGCAGGAATAGCTATAAACTGATCGCCCAAACCTCCATAGCTTTTATATATTAAAGCGTGTTTAAACTTAGGCGTTGTTACTGTTTTTCTTAAGGCTAGATTGACCTGCTCCCAAAAATAAATTGGAGCATTTTGCATAAGTTGTCTGCCTTTTTCAATAGCATTGGGATAGAAATCATAGGAAAAAGTACCAACCCTTTCGTTTGAAATTATTTTAGCTCCAGACAAAAACGCTTCCGCTGCAACGCGCCCAGAAGGTTCAGGCCAGCGTGGTTTAAAGAAAAAATATTCTGTTTCGCCTAAGGCTTTTAAAATTTCAGTATTTGTTGTTTTTTCTTTAAAGCTAATATTATTCGGAATTTTCCGACGCAAGCGGTTTTTACCATAAACTGTAATGTGCTTTTCTGGATGGGTTTCGGCATATTCCAACAATTCATGTCCACCTTTAATAAATTTAATATCGCCTAAAAATAAGACCTCATCTTTCTTTTTTTCTTCGGAAACAGATAGCGCTTCAACCTGTATTGGTGGCGGAAGTACTATGTGATTGGTCACAGCTTCACCATACAAACGCTGGTGGTATTCAAAATGCATTGGTGATTGAAAAACGTTGAGTTTAGAATTGACAAAAAGATTTCGATACTGATGAAACCTATTTGTGTCACAGCAATTCTTAACTTTGGAATCTACATAACAATATATACTGCGCTTGGCGCAAAGTCCATAGTCATGTTCCCATTTTACATATGGAATATCATGTGCGATTAAATGCGTGATTAATTCAAACTCATAATCGCATTTAACGATATTATTCACAATGGCAACATCACAATCTGAAAGCCAAGTTTTAGTCTTTTCAAAATTGGTTAAATCGTCATAGAATATAGTATAACCAAGAGATTTTGCCGCATCAATAATTTTCTTATTAGATAATTCAGCGCCACCAATATAGTCCATTTCTACATCGTGTAAAAATGCAACTTTTAGCATATAAAAGGGTTTATAAAGAAATGAGAATAAAGTGACTATTAGTAGCCATCATCATAGTAACCATCATCGTAATAGCCATCATCATAATAACCATCATCGTAGTAACCATCGTCATAATAGCCATCATCATAATAACCATCATCATAATAACCGTCATCATAGTAACCATCATCGTAATAACCATCATCAAAAGAATCATCATCACTATCAGAACTACAAGAATTTAAAATGACCCCTGTTAGTGAAATGGTTGATGTTACTAAAATTGCTTTCCCGCTATTTTTTAAAAAATCTCTTCTTTTCATATGGTTTACTTAATAAGCTGACAAGATAAAAAAAAAGTTTTAGTTTAAAAAACATCCATCAGAGTTTTATTACAACAATAACTGCTATATACTGCATATCAATAAGATACAAAACAATTATCTCAACCACTCTAAACACCTCTAACAGCAACTCAAATACACCTAATAAATTCTTTTCAAAGTTAAAATTAGGCATCACGACGAAATAATCTTTTGCGTAAAAAAGAATTTTACTACATTCGCAACTAGCTATAAATCAGAAAAACAACCCAAATGTTTAAAAAAACCTGTCTACTCCTCTTATTCATAAGTGCTGTCGTTTCTTGTAATAATGACGATGATCTTATTGCTGCTTGTGATAACGTTACTAACGTATCTTCAAACACTATAACTAACAATTCTGCAACCATTACTTGGGAAGCTTCTAATGCTTCAGCCTTATACACTTTAGAATATGGTGTTTCGGGATTTGCTCTTGGCAGCGGTATAACGGTTTCAGAATCAGACACAGACGCAGAACTCACAGAGCTTCAAGCCAACACAACCTATGATGTTTACATTCAAACTATTTGTAGTGCATCTAACACAAGCATGTATACCGATGTATACAGCTTTACAACTTTAGCGCCAAGTGTGGTCACTGAATTCAGACCTACAATGTCTGAAATGAATTTATTCGCAGGAACTTTAGAAGATTTACAACCAACACCTTATGCCTTTGAATACGACTTAAACACAGCATTATTTTCAGATTATGCTCACAAACAACGTTTTATCGTATTACCTGAAGGAGAAAAATTAACCTATGATGGTGAAGGCTTACCGCTTTTCCCAGATAACACCTTAATAGCTAAAACATTTTATTTCAATAATGATGAAACCGATTTATCTCTAGGGAAACACATTATTGAAACCCGAATCCTTATTAAGATTGATGGTTCATGGGAAACAGGAGATTATGTATGGAATGAAGCTCAAACTGAAGCCGTTTTAGACTTAGATGGCGGCATTGTTCCTGTCACTTGGATTGATGCTAATGGTGAATCAAATAGTATTAACTATGAAATACCATCTGATACCGATTGCTTTACCTGTCATGCGACTTATGGTGAAAAAACACCAATTGGACCAAAACTACGAACACTTAACTTTAGCGTAAACGGAACGAATCAATTACAACAATTAATTGATAATAATCTTATCGAAGGGCTTACCGATCCATCATCAGTTAGTGTATTGCCTAGATGGGATGATGCTTCGCATTACTCACTTGAAGAACGCGCCAGAGCTTATTTCGACATCAATTGTGCGCACTGCCATATTCAAGGTGGTTTTTGCGAAGAACAATCTACCTTAAATTTAGCGTTTGAAACTGCTTTTGAAGAATCGAATATCTTACAAAGAAAAAACAGTATTTTAACAAGAATTCAAAGTACAATTCCTGAATACGGAATGCCTTATATTGGAACTACAATTCTTCATGATGAAGGTGTTGACCTTCTCATTGAATATTTAGATTCTATTTAATAAAAAAAACATACAATCATTTTCTAAGAGTCACTTTATAGTGGCTCTTAGTGTTTTAAGTCGTTATATTTAAGTTAAAATAGCATTAACTTTTTCTACACAAAACTAGATTGCTTATTTTAGGACACTAATTCAAAAAAAATCAACCACATTGAAAAACTTTTCTATTAAACTACTTCTTGTAGTTTCAGTATTCTTTGTTGCTGCATCATGTTCATCAACAAAAAAAGCAAGTAAATCAAAAGCAGGCGCAACCGCTGCCAAAGCTCCAGCTAAAAAACCTGGAAAGAATGACATTAAACCTTATAATAAGGTAATTACTAAAGACGCTAAAAGCGATGCCGGACTATTCACTGTCCATTCATTAGACGACAAATTCTACTACGAAATACCAGATTCTCTTTTTGACAGAGAAATGTTAATGGTGACTCGTATTTCTAAAACTGCCAGCGGATTAGGTTTTGGTGGCGGAAAGCAAAACGAACAAGTACTTCGTTGGGAGAAAAAAGGAAAAAAAGTTATTGCTCGCGTTGTATCCTACAACGTAACAGCAGCAGACTCACTTCCAGTGAATGAAGCTGTTAAAAACTCTAACTTTGAACCTGTACTATACACCTTCCCTATTCAAGCCTTTAGTAAAGATTCAACAAGCACTGTCATTGATGCAACACCTTTATTTGAAAAGGATGTTAAATCATTAGGTTTACCACAATTTAGAAGAACGCCGTATAGAGTTACGCGTTTAGAAAGTGATAAATCATTTATCGAAAGCATTAAAAGTTACCCTAGAAATATCGAAGCGAGACACGTTAAAACTTATGCTGCTGGTCGTCCGCCTTCAAACTCTAGCACAGGAACTATTTCTATTGAAATCAACAATTCCATGATTTTATTACCAGATACACCAATGAAGCGTCGTTATTTTGACGAGCGTGTAGGATGGTTCACAAGTAGCACAACCGATTATGGTCAAGAAGATCAAAAAAGTAAATCATTAACTTACTTAGATCGATGGAGATTAGAAGTTAGAGATGAAGATATTGCCAAATTTAATCGTGGTGAATTAGTAGTTCCTAAAAAACAAATTGTTTACTATATAGACAGAGCAACACCTGTTAAATGGAGAAAATATATCAAGCAAGGTATCGAAGATTGGCAAGTTGCTTTTGAAGCTGCCGGATTTAAAGACGCTATCATTGCTAAAGATCCGCCTACAGTTGAAGAAGATCCTGAATGGAGCCCAGAAGATGCGCGCTATTCTGTTGTAAGATATTTAGCATCTCCAATTCCTAATGCTAATGGACCTCACGTAAGTGACCCAAGAAGTGGAGAAATTTTAGAAAGTGATATCAACTGGTATCACAATGTTATGTCATTATTACGTGGCTGGTTCTTTGTGCAAACTGCTGCCATCAACCCAGATGCTCAGAGTCCGCAATTTAAAGATGAAGTTATGGGACGATTAATTCGTTTTGTATCTGCTCATGAAGTTGGACATACTTTAGGTCTACCTCATAACATGGGAAGCAGTGTGGCGTATCCAGTTGAAAAACTACGTGATGCAGCCTTCACAAGAGAATATGGTACAGCGCCATCAATCATGGATTATGCACGTTTTAATTATGTTGCACAACCTGGTGATGAAGGCGTTGCTTTAATGCCAAATATTGGTATTTATGACAAATACGCTATTGCTTGGGGTTATAAGCCTATTTTAAATAAATCTGCTGAAGAAGAAAAACCTATTTTAAACCAATGGATACTAGAGCACGCAGGTGATCCTATGTATCGTTTCGGACATCAACAAGCTGGTGATGTTGTGGATCCAAGTTCGCAAACTGAAGACTTAGGTGATGATGCCATGTTGGCTAGTTCTTACGGAATTAAGAACTTAAAACGTATCGTTCCTAACTTAATTGAGTGGACTACAGAAGCTGGTGAAGACTATGATGATTTACAAGAAATGTACGGTCATGTAGTATCTCAATTTAACCGCTACATGGGTCATGTCTCCAATAATATTGGTGGTGTTTACGAGCACTACAAAGCAGCCGATCAGCCTGGAGCAGTTTACACTCCTGTACCTAAAGCGAAGCAAAAAGAAGCAATGCAGTTTATTCAGGATAATTTATTTACAACGCCAGATTGGTTAATTAACAAAGACATTTTTGATCGTATTGAATTTACCGGATCTGTAGAACGTGTTAGAGCAATACAATCAAGAACACTTAGAAACATTATTAGCTTAGGTAAAATGCAACGTTTAACTGAAGCCCACACCTATGATGATAAGGCTTATTCACTACCAGAAATGATGAGCGATCTTCGTAAAGGTATTTGGAGTGAATTACGTACCGGTAGGAAAATTGATACTTACAGACGTAATTTACAACGTGCGCATATTGATAGATTAGGCGAAATGATGACGGCTGAAAACCAAAGCGGAAGATCATTCAGTCCTTACGTCAAAGTAACTGCTGTAAATACGAGTCAATCTGATATTAGAGCTGTGGTAAGAGCAGAACTAAAATCATTACGCAGCCAATTACGTTCGGCTCGTGGTGCTGATACCTTAAGCAGAATGCACATTGCTGATGCTATAGAGCGTATTGACGCAATTTTAAATCCGAATGGATAAAACAAATAAAACGTTTTGACATCTTAGCTGTTAAGACGATAGATATAAGAAAAGCTTCAGAGACCTCTGGAGCTTTTTTTATTTTATATTTACATGCGCTTAAAGCCTATAGAATGAAAATAACGCACCAAAAATACCCAGAGCATCATTTAGCCAACGAAACCGAACGTGGTGAAAACCTAGGAATAGATTTTATATTATCTTCAATTTTAGGTGTTGGCGCTGTGGTCATTTATTTTTTAATAATTGACGACTATGAACCCATTCCTTTTAAAATTAAAGCCACCGCTTTTTTAATCTATCTCGCTGTGCGCTTTGCCTATTACTTTTGTTTTGAAGCCATTTACGGCAGAACACCTGGGAAGTTTCAAACACAAACCAAAGTCGTTGATAAACATGGAAACAAACCGAACTTGTTTCAATTATTAATACGAAATTTAGTTCGGTTTATTTCGGTGCTTTCTGGTATTAGTGATGACGAACGAGCCATTCACGACAGCGCATCAAACACTTTTGTTGTTCAGGATAGTCAACTTAAAAGAATTGAATCCAGACAACCAATGATCGTTCTTTTCAATCTTTTAATAAGTGTTTTTTGGATCTACTACTTAACGAGAACAGCGGGAAAATCTGCTGAAGAAACAGCCTTACTCATAGCGCTTATTTTAACTACAGTTTATGCTATTGTTGTTGGCTTTAGGAGAATTGGCAAGAAATCAAACCTTAAAAAATACAGATAACAATCGCTAAAGAATGTGGTCTATTCCGTTAAGATAATCTTCAAATTCTATCAAATTATTATGGCTTCCGCCTTCAATCGTTATAAATGTTATGTCCTTTTTTGAAGCAACAGCTTTTAATTTTTCTGCGGAAGTATAAGGCACCACCTTATCTTCTGTTCCGTGGAAAATGGTAATCGGACAATCAACATTAACAATAAATTCGTTGGAAGGAAACTTATACTTCAGCAATATTGCTACCGGAAACACAGGAAATCGGTGCTTTGCCACATCCAGGATACTATAATACGGTGTTTCAAGAATCAACTGTTTCGGTTTGTTTTTTGACGCCAGATAGGTCGCTATTCCCGTACCTAATGAGCGTCCATAAAGCGTTATATCACTTTCAGAATACTGCTTCAGCAGATAATCATAACAGTATTGGGCATCGTCATAAAACGCCTGCTCGCTCAGTTTGCCTTTACTTTTTCCGTAAGAACGGTAATCCATAATAAAGACATCATAGTGTTTGTCGACAAAATATTCGGTAATTGTTCCCCAGCGACTCAAATCACCAGCGTTTCCATGGAAATACAAAATCACACCCTTAGGCTTTTCGGCTTTAAAATGAATGGCATTTATGGAAACATCCTCTGTGGGTTTCAAAAATAATTCTTCGAAATCAGCCTTGAATTCGAACTGATATTCCTGCTCCAAAACCGTTGGGAGAAACAATAATTTTTCTTGTAAAAAATAAAGTGATGCGCCTATCATAACATATAATATCAAAAGTATTTTGAATACTTTCTTAAGCCTTTTTTTTAGTCGGTTTTGAACTGTGAATGACATTGATACTTGTGGTTTCTAAATCGATGGTTTTGGGTGTTTTATTTAAAATATCGTCTAACATACTGTGGTAGGATTCAAAATTATTCAGGTTTTTATGACCGCCACCAATAACCGTATGCAGTTGGGTGCGTTTAGGGTTTACCTTAGACAATTTAATACTGGTTTTAAAGGGAATTAACTTATCATGAGTGCCGTGAATAATATGAATAGGACATTGCACATACTTTAGCCATTTATAAGTAGGTAATGGATATTTCATCAATAAGGACAAGGGCATAAAAGGCGCATAGCGGGCAGTGACCTTAGTTAAACTGTAATAAGGCGCATCTAATATGAGCATTTTAGGATGATTCATCGACGCCAGCTTGGCAGCAAAACCAGAACCTAGTGAGCGTCCGTAGAGAATAATACGATCTTCGGTGGTTTGCTCTTTTAATTTATTATAGACCAGTTGCAAATCACGTTTAATCGCTTTTTGTGAACGTCGTCCTGTACTCTTTCCGAAGCCGCGATAATCTACCATTAGCACATTATAACCATGTCTGGTAAAATCTACGGCAAATTTTCCCCAGCCTTTAATACTTTTAGAATTCCCTTTGAGATACAAAACCACACCTTTGCTTTCTCCTTTCGGAAAAAAACGCAAACCATTTATTAGGGCGCCATCACGAGTTTCTAAGTTGTACTCTTTGGTTTCCTGATGTTCATAATCAAACTGAAAATCGGCAGGCAACTTTTCTGGCTTAAACAACATATAGTCTTGCAAATAGTATAAGGCTACACTAATGGCAATGTAAATCACAAGAACAGTAATAACTATAGACAACCAATATGGCATGAAACAAATTTTATCTTAACAAGATAGGAAAAAATCACCATGGAAATCAAATACCTACTCCTCAACAAAAGTTGCAATAGGAATAGCATTGATAAACACATTGTCTAAAACCGCTTCTCCATTTTTCACATACACCAAAGCATAGGTATTGTTTGGCAGCGAATCTCTTGAGGCTTTTCTATGTGCTAACTCGGCACTATAAGCCTTGGTTTCATTCATATAAAACTCATTAAAGGGCAATGAAAAATGTAAAGTGCTATCGCGTTCTGTATACCAATCTACTTTTGCTTTTACATAATCGCCTGTTTCTGGTGCTTCCAAATCTGCTGAAATCACTTTAGCAAAACCCAAACTATCGTTAGCGATGGAAATATAAATATCCTGTTCTCTTTGCCATGCTTTGTTACTGGTTTTAAACCTATCCACTTGATATCTCAGAACGATATATTTTCCTTTAAACGGATCTGAAGGATCTATAGGTTCTGTATTAAATTTATAGGCCGTTCCTGTTTTTAGAATGTGCTCGCGACCAAAAATCATTTGCGCTGGCACTGCTATTTGCGCAATTGCTAAAACAGCAAATAGAATAAGTATATAATTACGTTTCATGAATTAATGTTTTAAAGATTCAACTTTTGACTTTTGTTTTTTAAGTAGGATATAATTGGTTAAAAAGAACCCTATACCAACAGACACAAACAATAAACCTCTGATAACAAAACTCATATTGGTATCAAAAAACCGACAGGTGACCAGAGCTGTTATAATTAGGAGTCCGTAGTTTAATATTCCGAAGTGGAATTTATCAGCACCAATTTTAATGGTCGTAATTCCTAAGGCTAAGACCATCAAATTAACCACAATAGTACCAACGATTGGAATATTTAATCCGAAGACATACAGTATAGAAAACAGAATAAATAAGTACTGAAATAAATTAAAAGTTTTTAACCATCCTTTTGAATAAGAATAGATCAGCAACCCAACATTAGCTGCACATAAAATTGCTGAGACATATGTTTCCTGTGCATTGAAAAAGAAACGTTCTAAATACCAAAAATCATCAAAACTCATCGTTAAAACCATTATCACAATTCCCAAAGATCCCTGGACGAGATAGCCATTACGACGCAATTTTTGTTCATTAAAAAACGGAAGCTTCCCCATATTATAATAAAGACTAAAGAGTAAGAGATACATAAGAAAGCCTAACTCTGAAAGCTGACTAACAAACGTTCCAAGCACAATGGTCACACTCAAGGGAAACAACCAATTAAATACAGATGTAATATTAGCGTTTGTGTGATTTTTAAGCAAGCTATAATAATGCGGTAGTATCAAAGTCATTAATACCAAATACAACCAAGGCGACTCACTAAATGAACTAAAACTGTAGCCAACTTCGCAAGCGTAATAGGTGATCGCTATCATATTCAATAAGGCAACTGTATTGGATTTGAGAATGTAAATTAATGGGAGACTCAACACAATCCAGGTTAAAATATAAGTACTCAAATTACCAGGAATATTATAAATCTGACTCACAAGCGCAATACTTGATCCTATAGCAAAGAATAAAAATGTTCCTGAAGACTCTTTCCAAACGCTGCTTTTTTTCTTCCAAACTGAAAATGCCACAAAAATCTGTCCGATAACTAATGGCAGAAAAGCGAAAACAGTTTTTATGCTTCTGGTAAAATTATCCCAATTATGGGCAAGAATTAAAATCACACCTAACCCAATTAAAAGCGATCCCAATACGCCAAATACGGTAAACAGTTTATTAGGCTTGTGTTGTTGTTTACTTAAAACGTATTGCTCTATTCTTGAAGCAGTATCTTGAGTAATGACCTTATTAGTCACTAAATCGGATAGTTCGTTAATTAGTTTTGAATTCATAATCTGTAAATTTTAAATTTATTTAAAACCCTTCAGGCTTTGACACCTGAAAGGTTTAAGGTTACTAACTAACCAATCATCAAAACAAAAAAATCATGTAGACGATAATACCTTCGGCTATTCCGGTGATGATGCTCATACCTAGAATATCTTTAATTTTACTTCTTAAAAAGAATACAGTACTTAAAATTGCCATAATAGCTGCCAGTAAAATTTCTAAAGCTTTAATTTCTGAAAGTAAATAGGTCACTCCAGTAAAAGCTGCGGTGATTCCTACGGTTATCAAACAGAATTTTATAATTTCATGTTTCGAATAATTTCCTTCTTTAAAACCTTTTCGTAAATCTCTAAGAATAGATAAAACAAATAATAGCGGGACTACAGATAAAAATGGTGCAAAAATGACTTTAATACCATTTATAATTGGCAAATCTTTATACAGAAAAAAAGCAATGACAGTAAAAGCCAGTAAAGCGACCACAATGATCGATTGAAATGTAAACAACAATTCTCTTTTATTAGAATTGGTTCTCGGTTTTGGAGGTTGAACAATTGGATTCATAATTTTAAATTTTTGATGATTTCACTTTAATTTTAGAGGTTGCGCGTTGCCCTTAATGACCTTCATTACTTGAGCAATTACAATTAAGCGGTTAAAAAAAACACATGTATAGCTAATGAGAGTAAGACGCCACTTAAAATTCCGTTGACTCTCAAATTGTTGTACAAAATATAATTAAGCACATAACTACTTAGGGTTGTAGAGTTGATAAGGTGCGCAAAAATTAGATGGTTTTCAAGCTTCTGCCCTGTCAACCATTCTATGAGTTGCATACTTACCACACCAATAACAACAGTTAGTAACAATAATAAGGTCGCTGGTTTTTGGTGCTTCAACTTGTATGCATCGGTGTTTAGTGGTAAAAAATGTTCTATTAAAACAAAACGCACAAAAAACAACATAGGAATTGGGAATAAAATGGATGCAATAATTTTAATCACGTCCTTTAAGGTTTTGATTTCATCATAGCCCAAAAACACTAAATAGATAAACACAACGACCGAAACACCAGTAGTGATTATAAATGCGGTATTTAATTTTTTAAGTTGCATTTTAAAAACCTATAGGATTGGTGCTTGTTAGTGTTTGACTTGCTAATTGAGCTACACAATAATTATAAGTTTCAATAAACTCATTTTGAATTTGTTTTGAAAACACAACTAGTGCACTTATGGCAACTATAAAAAGTGTGATTTTAATAAACTGTTTCATGGGTTTGTTTTTTTTGTTTGTTAATGACACTACAAATGTGCAACACTAAATGTGGCTAGCAAACACAGGTTTCACAAAAAACTGACGATTTTTTAATATCATTATTACTTTAAATGATTATTTTTACTGATATATTTTATATTTAACTGACGATTAAATGACAGATTTAAACGCTATTGTTTCGACGTTTTCTTCGGAAGATGAGCAACGTTTCATCAATTATTTAGAAAAAAAGAACAAACGCAATGACACCAAAAACATTGATTTGTTTAAACTCTTAAAAGCCGACGAACTCACTTCAAAAGAGATTTGCCAAAAACTATATGGCAACACTAAAAAAGATGCTTATCACGCCTTGAGAAAGCGACTATACCAATCACTTATAGACTTTATTGCCAACAGCAACTTAGAAGAAGAGAACTCAGTAGATATGCAAATTATTAAATACATTCTGGCATCGCGAACCTTCCTCATTCATAAAAAACCTAAAATTGCTTATCAAATCCTTGACAAAGCTGAAGCCTTAGCCCAAGAGCATTTTTTGTTTCCTATTTTAAATGAAATATACCATACTAAAATTCAGTATGCTTATATGAATCCTTCGGTAGATATCAATGCATTGATTAGTGATTTCCGAAGCAATCAAAAACAACATTTTCTTGAAGAAGAATTGAATTTGGTCTATGCTAAAATCAGGCAAACCTTAAGCGACATGACCTATAAAGGTAAAGTCATTGATTTTAATACTGTACTCAACGATACTTTAAAAGCACATAATATTGACAGCTCCGAATCGCTTTCTTTTAAATCCTTATACCAACTTATTAGTATTGTGAGCTTATCGGCACTGGCAACTAATGATTACCTTAAAATTGAACCGTTTTTAATCAGCACTTACGAAAAAATCAAACATCATAAAACCAGAGACAAGCAATTGGTTCACCATATTAAAGTCGTTTACATGATTGCAAACACCTTGTTTAGAAATAAAAAATTCACCGAATCTCTTGCTTATCTGAACATCATGGAAACACTTATGCTTCAGCAACGCAAAAAATATTACGCAACATTTAAGCTTAAATATGCCTTATTAACTGCTCTCAATTACAACTACATCAACAAGCAGGAGGAAGCTATTTCCGTATTAGAATCGGTTAAACAAAGCAAGCATGCCGACATAGAATCTCTGTTGGATATACACTTAGGGCTGGTGATGTTTTATATTCAGAAATCCGATTACAAAAATGCCAAAACCATTTTTTCGAAATTTTACCATACCGATAAGTATTATATTGAAAAAGCAGGAAAGGAATGGGTTATTAAAAAGAATTTAGCCGAAATCATCCTCTACATCGAACTCGGTGAATTTAATTTAGCCGAATCGAGATTACTCAGTTTTAAACGCTCCTACTTTAGCTACCTAAAGCAAATCAATCAGGCACGTGTCATTACATTTATTAAGTTGGTTGAATCGTATTTTAAACATCCCGATCAGGTGACTTCTGAAAAATTTAAAACCACAGTCGAAAATGCATTTGACTGGGTTGACGAAAAACATGAAGATATTTTTGTGATGAGCTTTTACGCATGGCTCAAAAGTAAAATGGAAAACAAGCCACTGTACCAAACTACTTTAGCCTTAGTTAGAAAAGCACAAAATGTTAATTAGAGGTTAAAATAGACAAACGCTTTAAACCAAATTAAAATTTGCAAGTCAAAAGAACAGTCAATTAAAAACATAACAATATTAAATTTTAAAGACATTATGAAAAAAATAATTTTAATCGCATTGGCATTTGTAACATTACAAGGCGTTGCACAAGACAAAAAAAGAGGAGATAGAGACGGAAAACGCGACATGGCGAAAGACATGTCTGCTGAAGACATCGCCACCTTAGGTTCAAAAAAACTGACTTTAGCACTAGATTTATCTGAAAAACAACAAGCTCAGGTTAAAGAAGTACTTTTAGAACAAGCGACTGCCAGAAAAGAAAAAATGGAAGAACGCCAAAAAGAGAAAGAAAAAGAAGATGCTAAAAAACCTTCAAAAGAGGAACGCGTTAAAATGATGAATGCACGCTTGGATGATCAAATTGCCATGAAGAAAAAAATGAAATCCATTTTAACAGCAGAGCAGTTTGAAAAATGGGAAACGATGCAAGCTAAGCGCCATAGCAACTCCAAAGGAAAACATAAAAAAAGAGGACAACGATAAGTTAGATTAGATTAGTAGTTTTTTTGTTAATTAGCATCGATTTTTAAAGTCGATGCTTTTTTATATCATAAAAATCCTTAATTTTAATCTTTTAGAACTATTTACAATACCAAAACGATGAAAAAAATATTTACACTTTGCTTTTTTGCAATAGCATTTCTGTTTAGCACTCAAAATACAACAGCTCAAAATACATTAGAAATTAATGAAGCGGCATCTGTAAAAACCAAAGAATTGAGAAAAACACTCAAGTTTGACAAAGAAAAAATGGACGATGTTTACAGAGCTTACCAAGAGTTTGGAAAAGCTTATAAAAAAATAAGCAACTCGTCTGGTGACCACAAAGAGCGTTTAGACAAAATTAATCATCTGCTGGATGAAAAACTAAGAACCATTTTAACAGCAGAGCAATTTGACCGCTACTTAGAAATTGAGAGAGGACAAACAGAATAATAACTCATTTGATATAACATTAAAAAAAGCGACTTAATTAAGTCGCTTTTTTATTTTATAAGGTTTGTGCTACTTTTTCAACAGCACTTATGGTTGCGTCTAAATCGTCGTAAGAAAGTGCATCAGTAATAAACCAAGTTTCAAAGGCACTAGGTGCAATATAAATACCTTCATTTAACATGCCATGGAAAAAGGATTTAAAAGTCTCATTATTTCCTTGGGCAGCCGAGCTAAAATCTACAACTTCGGTTTCAGAAAAATGAATAGATATCATTGACCCTTTCCTATTAATTGTATGTGTAATTTTATGTTTGTTTAACACTTCAGCACAACCTTTATGCAGGTAGGCTGTTTTATCTTCTAATCTTTTAAACAGGTCTTGGTCATTTTCAATGGATGTGAGCATCGCCAAACCAGCAGCCATAGCGAGAGGATTTCCACTCAATGTTCCGGCTTGATAAACCTTACCTAAAGGCGCTAAATGATTCATAATTTCATCACGAGCAGCAAAGGCACCAACTGGCAAACCTCCACCTATTACTTTTCCGAAGCAAACTATATCAGCATTCACTCCGTAGAGTTCTTGGGCGCCACCTTTGGCTAAACGAAAACCAGTCATAACCTCATCAAAAATGAGCAAAATCTGATGGGCATCACACAGAGCTCGCAATTGTTTTAAAAAGTCATCTTTTGGAGGAATACAACCCATATTTCCAGCAACAGGCTCGATAATAATACAAGCGATTTCATCTGTATTTGCTTCAATTAACGACCTCACATTATGAATATCATTAAAAGTAGCCAACAAGGTATCTTTGGCCGTACCTTCAGTAACACCAGGACTATTAGGACTCCCAAAAGTAACAGCGCCACTGCCGGCTTGAATTAAAAACGCATCACTATGTCCGTGATAACATCCCGCAAATTTTATAATTTTTTCCTTTCCAGTAAACCCTCTCGCTAAACGCACAGCACTCATACAAGCTTCAGTTCCAGAGTTTACAAATCGGATTTTATCAATATTCGGCACCATTGAAACCGCCAATTCAGCGATTTGAGTTTCAATTTCGGTTGGCATTCCGAAGGAAGTTCCTTGCTTTGCTTTTTCTATAACCGCATCTACTACTGGCGGATAGGCATGACCAAGCAGCATAGGCCCCCAAGAATTAATATAATCGATATAGCGATTTCCATCGGCATCATAGACATAAGCCCCTTTTGCTGAATGTGCAAAAATTGGCGTTCCTCCAACAGCTTTAAAAGCTCTAACGGGAGAATTAACACCACCTGGAATAACATTTTGTGCCGCTTTAAATAAGGCACTGCTACGTTGATATAACATATTATCTTGTTTTAATGATAAGCATTTGACCCAAAGAAAGATCATTAGTTTTTAAACCGTTAAGACGCTTTAATTCGTCAACCGTTGTGTTGTATTTTTTAGACAGAGAATACAAGGTGTCACCTTTAACAACTCGATGACTTACAGACACATAATCTTCAGGCAAATCGTCTTGAGTTGGAGACGGCCTATTATTTAAGACCATATCATCATATTTATAAAGTTGGTAGCGCTCAATTAAACTGATTAGTTTTTGAGGATATTTCTTATCAGTTGCATAGCCTGCAGCTCTTAAACCTTTAGCCCAACCCTTATAATCGTCTGGTCGTAGTTTAAATAAATTAGCGTAGCGACTTCGGCCTGTTAAAAATTCGGAATGATCTTCAAAAGAACTAAAGGCATAATCGTATTTTCTGAAACATTCTTGAGACTTATCATCGTCGTGATAGATTTTTTTTCCGGTCCACCCATGACATTTAATTCCGAAGTGATTATTAGCTTCTACTGACAAACGCCCTTTTCCAGATCCAGATTCTAAGATGCCTTGTGCCAATGTAATGCTTGCCGGAATTTTTGATGTACGCATTTCGTCCATCGCAATCGCATTATATTTCAGAATGTATATTTCGGTAGAATTTAAAGAAGAATTTGAAGGCACATCAGGTACTTTCGATGTATTTTCAGGAGTTGTTGTTTTTGGTTTGACAACGACTTGTTCCGTTTTCTGGGTTCGTTTATCTTTTTTAGTAATGATTCTTTTTTTTGATCCACAGCTAAATGCAATCAAACAGACGAGGACAACAACACATATTTTTTTCATAAACTTCAAACGATTAAAGGTCTATTTTGTTGTTTTAATTTTTGATTCATGCCTTCAACACCTTGCAACCCTCCAGTGTGAATTGCTAAAATTTTGGACTGCTTCGGAAAATAGCCTTTGTCAATTAAATTATAAATACCGAACATCATTTTCCCAGTATAAACTGGATCTAAAGGGATGGTATGCTTGCACTTAAATTGATTCATAAAAGCAATGAGTTCATCACTAATTTTTGCATAGCCTCCAAAATGGTAATCGGTAATTAATTCCCAATTTTTATTCTTTGCAAATTTAGTAATTTCTTCTTGTAAAAAATCACCTTTTAACGCCGGAAAACCAATAATTTTCTGATGAGACAAAGCAGAATTTATCAAGCCAGAAATCGTGCCTCCAGTTCCCACCGGACAACAGATAAAATCAAATTTAGCATCAGCCTTAGTTAAAATTTCTTCACAGCCTTTAACAGCCAATGTGTTTGTACCTCCTTCGGGAATTAAATAAAAGGCTCCAAACTCCTTTTGCAATTCAGAAATAAAAGCAGAATCAGATTTATTTTTATAAGCTTCTCGGGTTACAAATTTTAATGTCATTCCGCAAGATTGAGCAAAACGCAATGTAGGATTGAGCGACGTGTTTTTTAATTCTTCACCTCTAATAACACCAATGGTTCTAAAACCAAATTCTTTCCCTGCTGCTGCAACAGCACTTATATGATTTGAATAGGCGCCTCCAAAGGTTAACAATATCGTTTTACCTAAAGTTTTGGCCTCTAAAAAGTTATACTTTAGTTTGCGATATTTATTTCCAGAAATAAAAGGATGGATAAGGTATTCTGGTTTTATATAAAGCTGATTTTCAAGTTTTAAGTTACACTTGTCCTCGTTTTTCAACATGTTAACTATTTTTTTAAATAAATTTCAAAAAAAGTGTTAAGATTACCCTAATTTTTAATACTTTAACACTAATAATCCCCAAATCTATATTTTAAAGTATTTACCTACAAAATAACATTTTAATGATGTTATCGAATATGTATATCAAAAAATATAGTTTATGATTAAAAAACTACTCTTTATACTTTTCTTATCAGCAAACTTAGGGTTTTCACAAGGAACTGATGTCCTTGGTGCTGAACAATTTTGCTCAGGAACCTCTAAATTAATATTTAATAATGTTACAGGAATGCCTGACAATACTCAGGTAGGCTGTTTGGGATCTATTCCTAACGCCGCTTATTTCTATCTGGAAATTGATCAACCTGGTGATTTAATTTTTACGATTCAACAAGAGGATGCTGGAGGATTTCCTATTGATGTTGATTTTATTGTTTGGGGTCCTTTTACCGACCTTATTGATGCCGATAACACCATATCTTTTACCGACTGTCCAACATGCCCTAACAATACTGCAAACCCTGGGTATTATCCTTATTTAGATACCGCACCAAATCCTGACAGTCCAATTGTTGACTGCAGTTATGATACCGCTGCTGTTGAAAGAATGAGAATTACAAATGCATTGCAAGGTGAAGTTTATGTTGTATTAATAACCAATTATAATGGATCTCAAGGTATTATTGACCTTCAACAAACAGGCGGAAATGGCACAACAACATGTGCAAGCAGACCTGTATGTGGCAGTAATTTTTACGATTCAGGAAATACTGCAGGACCTTACTCTAGCAACGAATCAAATCTTGATGTGATTAATCCTTACTTTTCAGGAGGTACAGTTACTGTAGATTTTACCATGGTTGACATCCCAGATACTGGCGATGTATTAACCGTTTATAATGGTCCAGATGCCTCATACCCCGTATTAGGAACTGTTACTGGTCTACCTGCTACATTTACTTCAACCACAGTAGGAAACCCCACTGGTGCCATTTCTTTTGGATTTATAAGTGATGGTGATAGCAATGTTGGCTTAGGCTGGGCGGCAGATATAACCTGTACACCGCCTCCAACACCGCCAACATGTGGCCAAACTTTCTATGATAGTGGAGGACCAACTGGCAACTATTCTAACTACGAATTTGAGACGACTACATTTTATCCAGATACAGCTGGTGACGCACTCACAGCTACTTTTACATTATTTGATTTAGAATTTGCTGATGATTTATATGTATATGATGGACCAAATACTTCCTCGCCTCTTTTAGGCGTATTTAATGGTACGACTATTCCTGGTCCTTTTACGTCATCTCATCCCTCTGGAGCCTTAACTTTTGTATTTGATAGTGATTACTCTGTAACATATGATGGTTGGGCTGCAGATTTAACTTGTGCACCATATGTACCTCCAACAGTTTGTAATTCTACATTTACCGACAGCGGTGGAGCTGGTGGCAATTACTCAAACTATGAAAGCACAACAACAACATTAACACCTGATGTTCCAAATACGTTTTTAGAAGCTAATTTTACAACCTTTGGAACTGAAAACAATTATGATTATTTATACATTTATGATGGACCAGATGCGACTTTCCCAATTATAGGAACTTACACAGGAACAAATAGCCCAGGCACAGTAACATCTACACATTCTAGTGGTTCATTAACTTTCGTGTTTACAAGTGACTTTTCTAATACAAATATTGGATGGACAGCAGATATCACTTGTATAGATCAATGTAATTTAGCCATAACAGATACAGTATACCCATTAGGCGCAGATGAATGTAATCTCGATTATACCGAACTCACAACAAATGCTCCTATACCAGCTCCTGGAGCGACTGTTTATTCTGAATCTTTTGATGGTGCCACATTCCCTACGGGTTGGAATGTTTTCAACGGATCTACAAATGCAGCTTGGAGCATCTCAAATTCTAATAATGCAGGTGGAACAGCCAATGAAGCACATTTAGAATGGTTAACTGGTAGCCAAAACAGTAATTGGAGAATTACTTCTCCAGCCATAGATATTACTGGTCAAACCAATCTTCAACTGAGTTTCAAGCATGAATTAGATGTGTTTGGAGCTGGAACTGGAATTTCAATTCGTGTACAAACCTCCTTAACCGGAACTGGCGGCTGGACCAATCAATATGTCGTCACTAATGGAGGTGATATCGCAGCGACCACTCAAACCATTGATCTTTCAGCTCTTGATGGAAATACGACCTTGTATATAAGATTTCGATTAAATGGAAATTCTTATAACTTTAATGACTGGTATGTCGATGATATTTTACTCACTGCCGATGGACCGCCTTTACAACCTCAAGTAACCTGGTCTCCAACAGCTAATTTATACACAGACAACACCTTAACAACACCGTATGTTGGTGGTTTTGCAGGTACAGTTTACGCAGCTCCTAATGGTACTCAGGTTTATACAGCTACAGACAATAATGGCTGTACTGACAATGTAACGGTGCTTTATAATAAAAAGACTTGGAATGGATCTGTAGATGATAATTGGTACAGAGGTGCTAACTGGACACCAGCTGGAGTTCCAACTATTAATAATTGTATCGTCATACCTGATAATGCTTCTGTTCCTAATGATCCAATCTCTAATAAATTTTTAACACCTCCTCCTACACCTCCGCAGCCTGCACAAGGAAGAAATTTAACTCTTGAGGATGGAGCTTATCTTGAGGTTGAAACCAATACAGAATTAATAATTCAAGAATGGATTGATGTTCAAGGGACTGGAATCTTTAACTTAAAGAGTAGCGCCAGTCTTATTCAAATTGAAGATTCAGCAGTGAATTCTGGAAACATTCATGTACAACGTTCGCCAAACTTTGATGAAAGTGCAGTGGCTGGTAGTGAATATATTTACTGGTCATCGCCTGTTGCAAATTTTCAAGTAACCAACATATCGCCATCCTCTAGTTTATTATTTGATTGGACACCAACAGTTGTTGGCAACGGAGCCGGAAACCATGGCCAGTGGTATGCAGCTTCTGGCGCTATGACAAATGGAAAAGGTTATATTGTTAGAGGACTAGGTGGCACACCTGCTACAATTCCTGCAACAGCTTATCCTGTATCAAACAATACAGCCCTTTTTAGTGGCACGCCTAATAATGGCGTTATTACCAGAAACATCTTTCATGGTAATTGGAATGGTGGTGACTATCCTGGAATTGGAAACACAGCTACCGATCAAGATGACAACTGGAATCTAATAGGAAATCCTTATCCTTCAGCAATTTCAGCAAATGCATTTACAGATATAAATACTAATATCAACGGAACAATTTATGTTTGGCCTCATGATAATACGTATTCAGCAATTAATTTAGATCCGTTTTACGAAAATTACGTTTATAATTATGATGGCAATGATTATATTGAACATAATAATACTGGATCAAACCCTCCAGGAACCAATGATTTATTTATTGCTTCTGGGCAAGCCTTTTTTGTATTAATGAATCATGGCGCCACATCTGGCACATCTGTCACTTTCAACAATAGCATGAGGCAAGTACTGTCAACCTATGATAACAACACTTTTTTCAGAACTGAAAATCCACAAGAAGACAGCAGTCAAGTCATTGTAAACAAACATAGAATCTGGTTAGATTTATTATCTCCTAATAATACGACAAATACACTATTAGTGGGCTATGTAGCTAATGCTTCTAACGACTTTGATCGTCAATACGATGGTTATGATTTTAGCAGTGGTGATAATAGTGGCTTTTATTCTATTTTGAATGATGAATCGCTTTCTATTCAAGGTAGAGCATTACCGTTTTCTGAAGAAGACACTGTTCCTTTAGGACTTATTGCCAACGAAACAGGAAGTCATACAATTGCGATTAATACATTAGACGGTCTATTTTTAAATGAGGATCAAAATATCTACATTGAAGACACCGAATTAAACAGTATTCACAATATTAAAATGTCACCTTATACCTTCACAATAGATGCTGGTATTCATAACGACCGTTTTATTTTAAGGTATACAAATCAAACCTTGAATGTTAATACTTTTGATACTAACGATATCTTAATTACAGCTCCTAAAGGTGATTATATTAAAGTCACCACAGGGATTGGAACTATTAATACCGTTGCTGTTTATGATATAGTAGGTAAAGTTATATTCGCCTCTAAAAACATTAACCTTTCTGAATTTGTCTATGAAGAATCGAGACTGTCTGCTGGTGCCTATATTGTTAAAGTAGAATTGACTAATGGAAAACAAAAAATTCAAAAAGTAGTATTGCGCCAATAACTATAGGTAATTTATAAAACGAAACAAAGGCCTTGATTTTAGATAATTAAGGTCTTTTTCATTTGTATGAGCTTCCTTTTCAAAGGAAATACTTAAATAGGCTCTATGCCAGTGCTTTAATTTCATGAGTCGGATTAAAAACTCAACACCATAAATAATATAAAATGGAATAACAAGCAATTCAATTTGTTGTCTGAGATGAATTTGTTCGTGATTTAGTAATACAGCATTCGTTTTTAGATAATCGAATTTCAGAAAAATAAAAGGAAAAATAGTAATACCCACATACCCTTTTGGAACCATAAATTTTGAAATTAAAACCATATCAAACAAGAATCAAAAATCTTTCCAATTTACATTATCTTTGTGATATGAAGAAGATAATTCCAGTAGAAGAAGGTGATTTTTATTTAACACCAGAAGGTTACCGCTGCTTTACCGAGCAATATCACTTAAAAAGAGGATATTGTTGTGAAAGTGGTTGCAGACATTGCCCTTATGGTTTTAATCCTTCAACTGCGCTTAAGTCAAGTAAAACTACTTTAAAAAAAAAGTAATGCCAACAACTACATTATCATTCAAAGATCAAATAAAAGAAGGAATACCAAACGTTTTACCTCAATCTCAACCGTTTGACTCATCGATTAATCATGCCCCAAAACGAAAAGCGATTTTAACTTCGGAAGAACAAAAATTAGCTCTAAAAAATGCCTTACGTTATTTTGATAAGTCACAGCATGCTACTTTGTTACCCGAATTTAAAAACGAGCTTGAAACCTACGGAAGAATCTATATGTACCGCCTGCGACCTACTTATAAAATGTACGCGAGACCTATTGACGACTATCCTTCAAAATCAAAACAAGCCGCTGCAATTATGCTTATGATTCAGAACAATCTGGATAATGCTGTTGCGCAACATCCTCACGAACTGATTACCTATGGTGGCAATGGAGCTGTATTTTCTAATTGGGCACAATACAGACTCACGATGAAGTATTTATCTGAAATGACCGATGAACAAACTTTAGTGATGTACTCTGGGCATCCAATGGGTTTATTCCCTAGTCACAAAGAAGCTCCAAGAGTTGTAGTGACTAACGGAATGATGATTCCTAATTATTCGAAACCTGATGATTGGGAAAAATTTAACGCGCTAGGTGTGACTCAATACGGACAAATGACTGCCGGAAGTTATATGTATATTGGTCCGCAAGGTATCGTACACGGGACAACAATCACCGTTTTAAACGGATTTAGAAAAATAAAAAAATCACCTAAAGGTAACCTATTTGTAACCTCAGGTCTTGGCGGCATGTCTGGTGCTCAACCAAAAGCAGGAAATATTGCTGGTTGTATCACAGTTTGTGCCGAAATCAATCCGAAAATCACTCAAGTTCGTCTGGATCAAGGTTGGATTGATGAAAAAATTACCGATTTAAATGCGTTGGTTGCTCGTGTGCAAAAAGCAAAAACTGAAAAAGAAACCATTTCTATCGCTTATTTAGGAAACATCGTCGATGTTTGGGAAAAATTTGATCAAGAAAACATACATATCGATTTAGGAAGTGATCAAACGTCACTTCATAATCCTTGGGCTGGCGGTTATTATCCAGTCGATATGACTTTTGAAGCATCTAACGAGATGATGGCTAACCAGCCAGAATTGTTTAAAGAGAAAGTCCAAGAAACCTTACGAAGACATGCCGCTGCCATAAACAAACACACCGCAAAAGGGACTTATTTTTTCGACTACGGAAATGCATTTCTACTTGAAGCTTCTCGTGCCGGCGCTGATATCATGGCCGAAAATGGTATAGATTTCAAGTATCCGTCTTATGTTCAGGATATCATGGGACCTATGTGTTTCGACTACGGATTTGGACCATTTAGATGGGTTTGTGCTTCTGGAAAGCCTGAAGACTTAGTACAAACAGATACTATCGCATGTGAAGTTTTAGAAACTATAAAGAAAAACGCTCCGGAAGAAATACGACAACAAATGGCCGATAATATCCAATGGATAAAAGGTGCTCAAGAGAATAAACTAGTTGTGGGCTCGCAAGCCCGAATTTTATATGCAGATGCCGAAGGCCGTATGAAAATAGCCGAAGCCTTCAACAATGCTATTTCCAGAGGAGAAATTGGACCTGTAGTATTAGGCCGTGACCATCACGATGTCTCAGGAACCGATTCCCCTTATCGTGAAACCAGTAATATTTATGATGGCTCCCGCTTTACAGCAGACATGGCGATACATAATGTTATAGGCGATAGCTTTAGAGGAGCAACTTGGGTTAGCATACACAATGGTGGTGGTGTTGGCTGGGGCGAAGTCATTAATGGTGGTTTTGGTATGGTTCTTGATGGTAGTATAGAAGCATCACAACGTTTAAAAGCAATGCTTTTTTGGGATGTCAATAACGGAATTGCTAGACGAAATTGGGCTAGAAATGAAGGTGCCGTTTTTGCAATTAAACGTGCTATGGAAATTGAGCCTAATTTAAAGGTGACGATTCCTAATATAGTAGATGAGGACTTATTTAACTCGTTATAATTAAAAAAAATTAAACATTATGAAAAAACTACTCAAATTATTACCGATAGCTGTACTAACATTAGTTATCGCCTCATGTAGTTCTGTTAGGGTTGCAGCTGATTACGATAAAAATGCTGAATTTAATAACTACAAAACTTTTGCCTTTTTTAAAACAGGAATTGATAAAGCTGAAATTAGCGACCTAGATAAACGTAGAATCCTACGTGCTATCGAAAGTGAATTATTAGCTCAAGGCTTTACCAAATCTGAAAATCCAGATTTATTAGTCAGCATTTTTACAAAGTCTGAACAACGCGTAAACGTTTACAATAATGCCTGGGGCTACGGTGGCTGGGGCTGGGGAGGCTTCAGACCAGGTTGGGGCTGGGGCTGGAATACGCAACCATCTGTTTCAACGAGAACTGAAGGCACATTATATGTCGATTTAATTGACGCCAATAAAAAAGAATTGGTATGGCAAGGCATGGGAACTGGACTTTTGACTCAAAGAAGTGTTGAAAAGAAAGAAGCAAAAATTAAAGAATTTGTCACTAAGATTATGGAAAGCTATCCGCCTAACTTAGCACAATAAAGACCTTTAAACATCTAAAAATAATTAAAACGCTAATGTTAATTACATTGGCGTTTTTTTTGTAGCCTTAGTCAATATTTTACACTTCATTTCTAAAACGCTATATTTGCCGACTTTTAAATGAAGTATTATGATACTAGGCCAAACAACCAGAAAAAATTTTACCCAAAACCCAAAAAACGATATCCTTTCAGGATTAACTGTGGCTTTAGCATTAGTCCCAGAAGCTGTGGCTTTTGCATTTGTTGCTGGAGTAGATCCTCTTGTCGGACTTTACGGTGCCTTTATGATGGGTATAGTTACTGCACTTTTTGGCGGGCGTCCCGGAATGATTTCTGGAGCAACTGGAGCCATGGCTGTCGTCATGGTGCATTTAATCCAAAAAGGAAATGAGGTTGGTCTGGGATTAGATGTTCCTATAGAAAATCTAGGACTGCAATGGCTATTCATAACCTTACTATTTGTTGGAGGCATTCAAATTTTAGCTGGTGTTTTTAAACTAGGAAAGTTTGTCCGTCTCATTCCGCATCCTGTTATGATGGGATTTGTTAACGGTTTAGCCATTGTTATTTTCCTCTCGCAGTTGGGCTTATTCCCAAATGCTGTTCCTAAAGATATATCGATTTGGAAGAACACTTCTGAATGGTTTTCATACTTATTCTCTAATACAGCGCTATGGAAAATGTTAGCCTTCATTGGTTTAACTATGGGAATTATGTTTGGTTTACCAAAACTTACTAAAAAGATTCCTGCTGCGTTAATTGCTATAATTGTAGTCGCTTGTATTACTATTTTTGGTGGAATTGAAATGAGTACCGTTGGTTCATTTATTCAAGAAGGTGGCGGAAAAGGCCTCGAGGGTGGACTCCCAACATTTCAAGATCAAATATTTGGTCTTTTCGGAACCTTAGCTGGACATTGGGATCTTATTATTTCTACGGCATTTATTCTCGCTGCTGTAGGTTTAATAGAATCATTAATGACACTTAATCTTGTTGATGAAATTACCGAAACCAGAGGTAACGGAAACCGAGAGTGTATTGCTCAAGGTAGCGCCAATATGCTGAATGGCCTTTTTGGCGGAATGGGCGGATGTGCGATGATCGGACAATCGATTATTAATGTAGATTCTGGTGGTCGCGGACGATTATCTGGAGCTATTGCTGCTGTTGCCTTATTATGTTTTGTACTATTTGGCGCACCTCTAATTGAACAAATCCCGATTGCCGCTTTAGTTGGCGTTATGTTTATGGTTGTTATCGGTACATTTGCCTGGAGTAGTTTCAGAATTATTAGAAAAATACCATTATCAGATGCCTTGGTTTTAATTGCTGTATCTGCTATTACTGTTTGGAAAGATTTAGCAGTGGCTGTTATTGCAGGTGTTATTATTTCGGCACTTGTTTTTGCCTGGAAAAATGCAACCATGATTAGAGCTCGTAAACGCATTCAAGCCGATGGCACAAAAACCTACGAAATTTGGGGCCCATTATTTTTTGGTTCCATACAAAATTTCAATTCTAAATTTGATGTCAAAAATGACCCTCAAAATATAGAAATAGATTTTGTTGAATCTAGAGTTAGTGATCATTCTGCTTTGGAGGCTATCTTCAATTTAGTCAACAAATATGAAGCCGAAGGCAAGACCATTAAATTAAAGCACCTTAGTAAAGACTGCAAGGAACTCATGTATAAAGCTAGTCCTAAATTTAAAGAAGTCATCATTGAAGATATCGATGACCCAAGATATCACTTAGCCGCTGATCCAGAAAAGTTTACGAAACCTCTTTCTGAATACAACATATAAAAAAAAGTGACCATTTTGTGGTCACTTTTTTTATTTAATTAATACGCTATTTAATGAGCTGTCATCTTTTTGGTATAAAGCGCAAACTGTTCACTCGTTAATACTTTTTGTAATTGCTCATTAGTAAACTCATGAAGCTTTGTTAATTTCGCCTTTTGCTCAGCAGCATCTGTAATATTTTCTATAGCACTTTTCTTTTTATTTACGACAACAAAAACTTCATAAATCTCGTTTTTTTGATCCGAGCTTACCTTCGTCTCACGTTTTAGTAAATTTATGACTTTCAGCGCATCATTTTTAGCGGCATCATTTGTGTTCTTAATCGTTGTATTATCCTTACTAACTGCTTTTTGAGCAAATGATAGTTGGTTACCTGCAAATAAAAAACACGCGAATGTTAATAAGAGTAGTGACTTTTTCATAATAGTAGTTATTGTATTTAAAGGTTCAATATACAAAATTCAAAGAATTAATTTAAATAAATATAGTCTTAATAACTTAATAATTGTTTAATCTTAGCTTTTACTTTTTCTGTGGAAGGAATCATTGTTTCCTCTAAAGTTGAATTTAAAGGAATAGCAGGCATATTTTCACTACCAATGGTCATCACAGGTGCATCCAAATATTTGAAGCACTCTTCCTGAATTTTTCCAGCTAAAGCTCTTGCAAAACTGTTATTTGAAGGTTCTTCGGTAACTACTAAACATTTACCTGTTTTCTTTACAGACTTCATAATCGTGTCTTCATCCAATGGAAATAAAGTTCTCAAATCGATAATTTCAATCTGATCTCGCATATCCAGTTCTCCTGATGCATTATAAGCCCAATGCACACCCATTCCGTAGGTTACAATCGTTAGTGTTTCTAATTGCTCTTGCTTCCAGATTTCTTGCAATACCCACGCTTTACCAAATGGTAACACATAATCTTCGCTAGGCTCTACTGAAGTTGCGCCTTGAGTGCCTTTCACTTTAGACCAATACAAGCCTTTGTGCTCTAATATCACTACAGGATTAGGATCATAATATGCCGCTTTCATCAAGCCTTTTAAATCTGCGCCATTACTCGGATAAGCAATTTTAATCCCTCGAATATTGGTAATCACACTTTCTACCGATGACGAATGGTAAGGACCACCACTTCCATAGGCTCCAATAGGCACACGCAAAATCATACTTACAGGCCATTTTCCGTTGGATAAATAGCAACTGCGACTCACTTCAGTAAACAATTGATTTAATCCAGGCCAGATATAATCGGCAAACTGAACCTCAACGATTGGTTTTAAGCCGACAGCACTCATCCCAACAGTTGAACCTACAATAAAGGCTTCTTGAATAGGTGTATTAAACACTCTGTCGTCTCCAAATTTTTGAGCTAAGGTCGCAGCTTCTCTGAAGACGCCTCCCAAACGACCACCAACATCTTGCCCATAAAGCAAGCATTCTTTATGCTTTTTCATCAACTCTTCAACGGCAAACAAAGCACAATCAACCATCACGACTTTATCTGCGCCTTCTGGCGTACGCTCCCCTTGTTCTTCTGTAATTGGCGTTGGCACAAAATCGTTGGTAAATAAATCTTCTGGTTTTGGATCTTCTGCTTTTAAGGCGTTTTTGAAATCTGCTTCTACTTTCGCTTTCGCGGAATTTTCTATCGTTTCAATTTCTGTTTCCGTACAACCAGCATCTAGTAATTGTTGCTTCAAAACCGGATAAGGATCACGTGAACGTGCTTCCTCTAAATCATCACGATACCATTCCATGCGAACACCAGAGGTATGATGATTTAATAAGGGTACTTTAGCATGAACCAGAAATGGTCGTCTTTCCTCACGAATGGTTTTAATAACGGTTTCAAGCGCTTCATAACTTTCAGTAAAATTAGCGCCATCAATAGAAATGGCTTCTAAACCATGAAAGCCAGCAGCGTATTCTGCTGCATTTTGTGCTCTGGTTTCGGCTTCATTTGCCGAAATATCCCAGCCATTATCTTGCACTAAATACAAAATAGGCATTTGCTTTAAAGCAGCCATTTGAAAGGCTTCAGCAATTTCTCCTTCGGTTACAGAAGCATCACCTAAACTACAAACCACCAAAGGTGGCTCTATTATCTCACTCTTGCTGGAATTGTTATGTGGTATTCCTTGAAGTTCTTTATACTGCATACCCATAGCCACACCTGTTGCAGGAATAGTTTGCATGCCTGTTGCAGAGGATTGATGTGGAATTTTTGGTTTATCGTCATCCTTTAAACTCGGATGCGAATAATAAGTCCGTCCTCCTGAAAACGGATCGTCTTTTTTAGCCAAAAGCTGCAACATGAGATCGTAAGGCTCTAATCCAAATGCCAGTAGCATGGCATCATCTCTATAATACGGAAATGCATAATCCTGAGGTTTTAGCTGTAAGCCTAAAGCAACCTGAATCGCTTCGTGACCTCGTGAAGTCGCATGCACATATTTTGAAACCTGTTTAAAATTGGCTTCGTATAATTCGGCCATAGCCTTAGCTGTGCAAAGTTTTGAAAATCCTTTTTTAAGTATGTTTTTGTTCATTGTCTTTATTTTGTCATTGTAAGTCGTGAAACGATCTCGCAATCTTTTCAAAGATTCTTCGCTTCGCTCTGAATGACATTTTATTAAATTTCTCTATTGACATCAAATTGTTCGAAATAATCAGCTACACGACGTACGAAGCTTCCTCCTAAAAATCCGTCGACCACACGATGATCAAAAGACAAGGATAAGTACATCATACTGCGTATGGCGATTTCGTCACCTTTTTCGGTTGTGATAACTTCTGGTCGCTTTTTAATAATCCCAAGCGCTAAAATTGCGACTTCGGGCTGATTGATAATTGGCGTTCCCATAACACTACCAAACGTACCAACGTTTGAAATGGTAAACGTACTTCCTTTGATGTCATCACCAGCCAATTTATTGTCTCTTGCTTTTCCAGCGAGCTCATTGACATTTTCAGCTAAGGTTTTTAAATCTTTAGTATCTGCATTTTTAACCACAGGCACTATTAAATTCCCACTTGGCAATGCGGTTGCCATGCCGATGTTTATGTCTTCTTTTACGATGATAGCATGACCATCAACTGAGGCATTAATATTTGGAAAATCTTTAACCGCTTTGGCTACTGCTTCTACAAACAAAGGTGTAAAGGTTAATCGCTCACCATATTTTTCCTGAAAAGCCTTTTTGTTGGCATCTCGCCAGTTGACCATGTTGGTTAAATCGGCTTCTACATAAGCCGTAACGTGAGGCGAGGTATGTTTAGAATACACCATATGATCGGCGATCATTTGACGCATGCGATCCATTTCAATCACTTTGCCTTTGCCTTTATCGAACGACAACTGCGGAATACGATAGGCTGTTGGATCTTGTGCTACTGGCTGTGCAAATTTATAAGGTCGTCCGTCTTCTATATATTGAAACACATCGCTTTTACGCAAGCGACCTTCATGTCCTGTTGCAGGAATACGTGCCAACTCTTCAAAGCTAATGTGATGTTCTTTTGCGATTTTAATAATTAATGGTGAGAAGAAGGTATTAGAATTTGAAACCGAAAAAGACTTTGAAACTGAAGGTTTTTTTCTTTTTTCACTAGGCTTATTCTCGACTGTGCTCGTACTGACTGTTTTAGATGCCTTTTGAGTTTCCGATGTCAAATTTGGTTCCGACTTTAATTTCGTATCCTTTTCTGAAACTTCTAGAATTGCAATCACTTCACCAACAGGAACGACATCTTTTGCCTGAAACATGGTTTTTGTAAGTGTTCCTGAAGCTGGTGCTGGCACTTCATTATCTACTTTATCGGTAGCGACTTCCAGAATGATATCACCTTCATCAAAAGTATCGCCTTCATGTATCAACCAATTAATAATGGTTCCTTCTGTTATGCTTTCGCCCATTTTGGGCATTTTAAGTTCGAATTTCGACATTTGTATTAACTAGCGTTTGTTAGTTTGTTCTCTCTTGAAAGATGGTTCCATTTGCGTTAGCGATTGAAACGGCATCCTTTTTTATTTTTCTTAAAAAAGATATAGTGTAAAGCGCGACCCTTGCGGTAACGCCCAACTACGTCTTAAATGTATCTCTTAACGTTTTATAAGCCTCTTCCTGCATTGTCATGTTTTCTGGCACTTCTCTCAATGGCTCGACAGCTTTTAAAGTGTCATGGCAATCTTTGGGTAATTGCTGATATAATTGCGTTCCTTTTGTTTTCCAGGCAATCATCTCGTCGCTTACTTGCTTGATGACTTTTGCTGGATTCCCAACCACTAAACTGCGCTTTGGGATGATCGTTTCAGCCTTTATAAAAGCCATAGCTCCCACGATAGATTCGTCTCCAATTTCGGCATCATCCATAATGACGGTGTTCATGCCGATGAGGCAATTTCTCCCCAAATTAGCACCATGAATAATGGCGCCATGACCAACGTGCGCACTTGCTTTAAGCGTGATCGACTTTCCTGGAAACATGTGTATGGTACAGTTTTCCTGAACGTTGACACCATCTTCCAAAATGATTTGTCCCCAATCGCCACGAATGGCAGCGCCTGGACCGATATAACAGTTTTTGCCAATAATAACATTTCCTGTTACGGCAGCTAGTGGATGCACGAAACTGCTTTCGTGAACAACTGGTGTGTAGCCTTTGAATTCGTATATCATACTATTTATTTATGTTCATTTTGTCTTGAAACAAAACGAACCAAAAGTTCAAGTTGAAATGAGGAATTTTTCAATCTCTTACCGAGTTTGAAAACCAAAAATAAAACCTAAATTTCTTCCAAGGTTTCAGAAATTCTTAACGATTTGATTTTCATATTCTGCATTTCAACGATGACCTCCTGCCATCTTGGTTCTTACCCCTAACAGCGTAATGGTCTAATTTCTATCTTTTATTTAAATCCTTTCAATTTCTCTTTGGTAAAGTCTGACAATACTAATCGTCCGCTAGTTTGCGCGCGTTCGGCCAATAGTTCGTCCCAGTCATCAGTGCCTTTCCAGAAGACTTTTTTCATTTCCAGCATTGCTTCGGTATTATAGGTACACAAATGCTCAGCGGTTGTTTTTACAGCTTCATCAAGTTCTTCAGTACTTTCATAAACATGCGTATAGAGTCCTTTTTGTTTCGCCCATTCTGCTGGATAAAACGAATTGGCATCAATAGCGATTTGAGACATGGCGCTTAATCCCATTTTGCGCTCAATTGCTGGTCCGACCACAAATGGTCCGATCCCAATATTCAGCTCACTCAATTTGATGGCTGCAAATGTTGTGGCCATACAATAATCGGTTGATGCGGCTAATCCAACTCCTCCTCCAACGGTTTTCCCTTGGATGCGTCCGATGATAAATTTCGGACACTTGCGCATGGCATTGATGACGTTGGCAAATCCTGAAAAGAAGACTTTCCCTGTTGCTGCATCATTAATACTAATGAGTTCTTTAAAGCTTGCGCCAGCACAAAAGGTTCTGTCGCCTCCACTTTTAAGAACGATGACTTTAATAGCATCGTTTTGTCCTGCATCAGTAATGGTTTGTGCTAATTTCGCCAATACATCTCCTGGCAAAGAGTTATGAGCAGGATGAAAAAACTCGATGTATCCTACTTCGTTTTTAATGTCTAATGTTACGTATGGTTGTGTCATGATTTAAGAATCAAGATTTATAGAATCAAGAATCAAGACAATCTTGGTTCTTGATTCTTGTTTTTAATTATCTAATAATCCGAATTGTTCAAAATGATGGTTCAGATGTTTTCTTTCAAGCAAATACGATTCGTATTTATTTAATTCTCCGAACACTAAATTCTTTAGTTTAGCTTCCGGGTGTTCTTTGAAAAATTGAATATACTTTTCCCTTTGCTCCTTAAACTTTTCTATGGCTGTAGCTAAGTCTGGATGTTTTAAATCATCTAAGGTGTCTTTTTCCAAATGTGGAAAGTGACTGTTTTTTGGAAACTTATCATAGTTATACAGACTATGATGTACCTTTTCTAATATCTTTTCAGGGGTTGCGATTTCAAAATCCTGAATCTCTCCCGACGAAATTTTATAAGTGTATTCTAAATGCTCGATCATGTGTTGGGCAGTCATGATTCCCCATTTTGGTTTTGTATCTTCAGAAAGCTTAGATAAACATTCATTAATTTTAGCTTCAGTCATCTCCACAAACGTCTCTTGTTTTTTCTGAACCATCGTTAAAATAGTGGCTACAGCTACTAAAGGACTGTCTTTTTGATTTTTTTGACTTTCAGGTCTATTCTCAAAGTTGGCATCAAACACTTCGACATGCCATTTTACAATACCGCTTGGATGTTCGGCTGAAGCGACATCACGATCTACTTTTTCCTTACAGGTGAGTCGCACATCAATGGTGTCGTTATGATACAATGGTCGTAAAAAACGAATACTATCTAAACCGTAATTTGCGGCTACTGGACCTTTATTTGGGTAGACAAATAATCCTGCAGCTGCAGAAATAATGAAATAGCCATGCGCTGTTCTTTTTTCAAAAATACTTCCGTCGAGAGACGTGATATCGGTATGCGCATAAAAATGATCCCATGTGACATTGGCAAAGTTGATGATATCGGTATCGGTTATCGTACGCTTATGGGTTTTTAGCGACATACCTGGCTGGATGTCTTCCCAATGGTATTTAAATGGATGCTGTTCAGCTTCCTTATACTTTGCATTTTGTTGGTAAATCCCAGTGATTTCGGTAATGGTTGTTGGAGATCCTTGAATTGCTGTACGTTGCAAATAATGCTTAATACCACGCATGCCACCCATTTCTTCGCCACCACCAGCACGACCTGGACCACCATGAACTAAATATGGTAATGGTGAACCATGACCAGTACTTTCTTTAGCGCTTTCTCGGTTCAATACTAAAATTCTTCCATGATGACTGGCAGCATTAACAACATAGTCTCTAGCAATTTTATCATCGTTTGTTGCGATGGAAGATACCAAAGACCCTTTACCCATTTGCGCTAATGTAATGGCTTCGTCTAAATTTTTATAAGGCATGATTGTGCTTACTGGTCCGAACGCCTCACGTTCATGAATCACTGTATTTTGGAACGGATGATCGGCTCTTAATAAAATCGGACTAATAAACGCACCTTTTTTGGCATCTGCACCAATGGTTTCAATTTTGTCTAAATCGCCATACACAATTTGTGCTTCTTTAGCTAAGTCGTTTACAGAATCTCTAACTGCCTGAACTTGTTGACGGCTCACAAGCGATCCCATTCTGACTTCTTTTAATCGTGGATCTCCAATAGTGACTTTATCTAAAGCGTTTCCTAGAGCTATTTGTACGTCTTCAACTACGTTTTCAGGAACAATAATTCGGCGTATCGCTGTACATTTTTGTCCCGCTTTAACAGTCATTTCTTTACGAACTTCTTTGATAAACAAATCAAATTCTGGTGTACCAGGAACCGCATCTTCACCCAAAATAGAAGCATTAAGCGAATCGGCTTCCATAGTAAAAGGTACAGATTCCTGAATGAGTCTAGGATGCGCTTTTAATAAACGTCCCGTTTGTGCTGAACCTGTGAAGGTCACAACATCTTGAGATTCTACAGTATCGAGGATTGTTTTAACCGTTCCGTTTATAATTTGCAAAGCACCTTCAGGCAAAATTCCAGAATCGATGATCGTTCGTGCAACAGCCTCCGCCAAATAAGAAGAAGAAGGTGCAGGTAACACCACAGCCGGAACACCTGCCATCCAATTGACTGCACATTTTTCAAGCATGCCCCAAACCGGGAAGTTAAAGGCATTAATATGTACGGCAACACCTTTTTTAGGCACCATAATATGATGCGCCATAAAGCGTCCGCCACGAGATAAATCGATAGCATCCCCTTCGACATGAAAGGGTTGGTTTGGAAATAATTTTCTTAGTGAAGCATTGGCAAATAAGTTTCCGAAACCACCTTCGATGTCTATCCAGCTATCTACTTTAGTCGCTCCAGTTCTGTAGCTCAAATCATAAAATGCATCTTTACGCTTAGTCAGATATAATGCTAACTTTTTGAGCATATTACCTCTCTCTTGGAAGGTCATTTTACGAAGTTGCTCGCTTCCTTTGGTTCTTCCGTAGTTTAGTATTTCGGGAATATCCAATCCTTCAATAGCGACACTTGTAAATGCTTCACCAGTGATTGCATCTAGAATTGGTGTTCCTTCTTCGTTTCCTGTTGTCCAGTTTCCTTGGACGTAGTGTTGTATTTTGTTCATAACCAATGCCTGTCTTTCGACTCCGCTCAAGATAAACTCCAGCAGGTATCTTTTACTTATTAATTCTAAACTCTTTATTATCTAAATTCCAATTTGTACTTAAATCAAACCAACTTGGATTCATATCTACTATTAATTTCACTTTCCATTCACGTTTCCACTTTTTGAATTGTCGTTCTCTTACTCTTTCAACAATATTATCTGTTACACCATATAAATTACTCCACTTGGTTTATTTGTCATTATATAGACGTACCAATGTTTCATTCTTCTTTTTAATGAGATTCCTGCCTACGCAGGAATTCGTTCAATAATCGCAGCATACCCTTGTCCGACACCAATACACATGGTTACCAAGGCATATTTTTTATTTTGTTCCTGCAATTCTACAGCTGCAGAATAGGCTATTCGTGTTCCTGTGACTCCTAAAGGATGACCAATAGCAATCGAACCACCATTTGGGTTTAATCTTGGATCGTCATCTGCTAATCCCCAAGCTCTTGTACAGGCTAAGGCTTGAGCAGCAAAAGCTTCGTTAAGCTCGATAACATCCATATCGTCCATGGTTAATCCTGCTTTTTCCAAAGCTTTGTTAGACGCTTGAACAGGACCAATACCCATAATTCTCGGCTCGACTCCAACCACAGCAGAACTCACAATTCGAGCTAAAGGCTCAAGGTTATATTTTTTAACAGCATCTTCGGAAGCGATAATCGTAGCAGCTGCACCATCATTTAAACCTGATGAATTTCCTGCAGTGACGCTTCCGCCATCTTTTTTGAACGCAGGACGTAATTTCCCTAATACTTCTAAAGAGGTTGTTGGCTTCACAAATTCATCTTTTGAAAATCGGATGGGATCTTTTTTACGTTGCGGAATTTCTACGGTTACAATTTCTTTAGCAAGTCTTCCGTTTTCTTGAGCTTTGGTGGCTTTCATCTGACTCCAATGTGCAAATTGATCCTGATCTTCACGAGAAATATTATATTTTTCGACCAAGTTTTCTGCGGTGTTTCCCATTCCATCTGTGCCGTACATTTCGTGCATTTTCGGATTAACAAAACGCCATCCAAAGCTTGAGTCGTACATTTTAGAATCGTTGCCAAAACCACTTGACGGTTTAGCAATCACGTAGGGTCCACGTGTCATGTTCTCCACACCTCCAGAAATAAACAGATCACCATCGCCTGCTTTAATCGCTCTGTTGGCATGTATGATTGCAGATAATCCTGAACTACATAAGCGGTTTACCGTTTCTCCTGGGACTGTAAATGGCAATCCTGCTAACAGTGAAGACATTCGTGCTACGTTACGGTTGTCTTCTCCTGCTTGATTGGCGCAACCCATAATGACATCGTCATAAGCTTCTTTTGGGATGTTCGGATTACGTTTTACGACTTCTGAGATGACTAGAGCGCCTAAATCGTCTGTTCTAACGGCAGATAGGGTGCCTTTGTAATTTCCTATTGGCGTTCTTATGCCATCAATGATATATGCTTCTTTCATTTTAAATGCCTGCGAAAGCAGGTATCTTTTAATTATTAATATTCTTTTTAGCGTTCCCTAAAGGTCGGGCTTTCCGTTATATCTTTTTTACTTGTTCTCAATTCAAAATTGCTAAAAGCAATTTCACTCGAACGGATGTAAAAAAGGATGCCACATCAATCCCTAACGCACCTACTTGTTATGTTTTTTTTCTTAGTCAAAATTCATTTTCTTTCTACTAAGAGATTCCTGCCTTCGCAGGAATTTTATTCCCAATCTTTTTGAGTTCTATAGACAACCCCTTTAAAAAGGGCTACTAATTCGTCTCCGCGTTTCACTTCTATGATATTAAAACCGAGCTTATTGTTTACTTTCTCAATTACTGATTCTGCAACGATATAATCACCTTCGTCTAAAGCTTCAATATGATTGATACTGGTTTCAATAGATACCGCATATTTACCATGCGTATTAGCTGCAAAACCGAAAGCCGTATCTGCTAATGAATAACTAATTCCGCCATGTGCTTTATTCATACTATTCAACATGTCTTTTCGAATGGTCATAGCCACTTTACAACGTCCGATTTCACATTCTAGAATTTCGATCCCCAACCATTGGCTGTAGGCATCTTGTGATAGCATTTTATATGGAATTTGTTCTCCTTTCATGTTTACCTTCCTCTACTATAGAAACTCAGTTTTTATTAATTATGTGATACTGAAACACGTTCAGTATGACCTTATGCTTTATTAAAAAATGTTTTGTTTTCTCTATGCATTTTACGTAACAACGGACTACAACGATAGCGATCTTCGTGATAGTCGTTATATAATTCATCCATAGTATTGACACACCAATCGATGCCTTTTTCATCTGCCCAAGCCAATAATCCTTTTGGATAATTGACGCCTTTGGTCATGGCATTATCAATATCTTCTGCGGAAGCGATATTCAGAAACAACGCATCGGCAGCTTCGTTGATGAGCATGACTAAAACACGGTTAAAAATTTGTTCTGCCAACTCGGTATTATGAGATTCTGAAACACCTTCAGCATGACGTGATATTAGCTTTCCATTGGCATCGTAGTCATAATAACCTTTTCCAGATTTACGTCCTAAGTAACCAGCTTCAGCAAAACGTTTTTGAGTGAATGCTGGCTTGTATCTCGGATCGAAATAAAAGGCTGTAAACACGGTTTCCGTAACGGTATAATTCACATCATTTCCGATAAAATCCATCAATTCAAAAGGTCCCATTCTGAAACCTCCTAAGGTCTTTAAACTATAATCAATAGTTTCAAAATCGGCAATTCCTTCTTCATAAATTCTTAAAGCTTCACCGTAAAAAGGTCGCGCCACTCTATTGACAATAAAACCAGGTGTGTCTTTGGCTACGGCTACCACTTTTTTCCAATCGGAAATGGTCTCAATTGATTTTTGTAGCACCTCTTTAGATGTTTGAATCGCAGGAATCACCTCAACTAAATTCATTAAAGGCGCTGGATTGAAAAAATGAATTCCGATACAACGCTCAGGCTTCTTCAGTGATGCAGCAATGGATGCAATGGACAAACTGGATGTGTTTGACGCGATGATACAATCTTCAGACACATAGCCTTCAAGTTCTGAAAAGACCTTTTGTTTGATGTCCAGATTTTCAATAATGGCTTCGATGGTTAAGTTTGAATCACTTAAATCTTTTAAGCTATTGATATAATTGATATTACTTTGGATTCTGTTTTTTTCAGAAGCATCAATTCGTCCTTTTTCAATTAAACGTGATAAAATGTTTTCCAATGAAGCTTTTGCCTTGTCTAAAGCCGCTTGATTGGTATCGTATAATTTCACTTGACAACCAGCAGTGGCTGCCACTTGTGCGATGCCACTTCCCATTGTTCCACTTCCTATAATTCCTACGTTCATGTGTTTTCTTATATATTGAGATCCTGAATCAAGTTCAGGATGACGATTCAATGTTATTTGCCTTTAAAATTAGGTTTACGTTTTTCTATAAATGCAGCAACACCTTCGGCATAGTCTTCGCTTTGTGCTGCCTCTATCTGCAATTTAGATTCTAAAGCCAGTTGCGCCTCTAAATCATTGGTCATCGATTGATTGAACAATTCTTTAATCATACCCAACGCCTTGGTTGGCATGTTGGCTAGTTTTACAGCTAATTTTTCAATAGTTGTTTCAAATTCTTCTGTAGGAACACACTTGTAAATCATACCCATATCTTCAGCGTCACTTGCAGAAATTTTATCTCCTAACATCGCCAAGGCTAAAGCTTTCTGAAAACCGATTAATCTCGGCAAAAAGAACGTTCCTGCACTATCAGGCACCAAACCAATTAAACTAAACGCCTGAATAAAACTCACGTTTTCATGCGCCACTACAATATCACAAGCCAACGCAATATTTGCTCCTGCTCCAGCTGCTACGCCATTAACTGCTGCAATAACTGGTTTTTTTATAGCACGAATTCTGGTAATGATTGGATTGTAATGTTCGTCCAGAATTTTTTTAAATCCGGGATTTAACTCTGGGTCTGTGACTTCTTTTAAATCCTGACCTGCACAAAATGCTTTTCCGTTTCCAGTGAGCACGATGGCTCTCACCTCAGCATTGGTTTTGCAGTCATCTAAAACAGATTGAAGACTAAATGCCATCTCTCGATTGAAGCTATTAAAGACTTCTGGTCTGTTGAGCGTGATATACGCTACTTTGTTTTCAATTTTTAAAAGAATTGAATTATTGCTCATACCTATTATTTTTATCTCTTTTCTTTTTTCCATTGATGAAAAAAGAAACAAAAAAATCTAGACTGACTAAACCTTGACTAAATTTTTCTTTTGAATTCTTAATCTTCCGACCTTTTCAGCTAAAAAGCTGAATTCGAACAAGCGGAAGCCTTCAACGAATTCTTCAATTCAAATTTTACGTCAACCTTTAGTAGGTCAATTATTATATACAAAACCATTTTCGCGTTAGCGATTGAACGGTTTGTTTGAGCTCCTTGAAAAGAGCGAGTAGTGAAAGCGCGACCCTTGGGTAACGCCATACTTACTTTAAACATTTAAAATAGTCGAAAGGTTCCTGGCAATCGTCGCACTGAAATTGTGCTTTGCATGCTGTTGAACCAAACTGACTGACGAGTCGTGTGTTTTGCGAACCACAATGGGTACACTTTACGATTCGTTTACCGTTTAACAATACCTCCTTATCTGCTTCGGCATCTAAAGGTGCTGCTATACCGTAATCTTCTAATGCTTTTCGACCTCTTGGAGTGATCCAATCGGTTGTCCAAGCCGGATGCAAAATCAAATCAATTTCAGATTCATAACCTGCATCTTTTAGTGCTTTTTTTATATCATCGCCTATCACATCCATTGCTGGGCAACCACTGTAGGTTGGTGTGATTTCGACTTTAACTTTATTATTTATAATCACAGCAGAACGAACAACTCCCATATCCATAATAGATAATACTGGAATTTCTGGATCTGAAACCTGTTCCAGAATTGGAATTAAGATGTTGTCTATATTTTGTTCTGTTGTTGTCATAACTTAAAATGAGATTCTTCACTTTGCTCTGAATAACATCTAATTCTTTTTATGATGAGATCCTGAATCAAGTTCAGGATGACATTTCTTTTATCGGCTTATGAGATTCCTGCTTTCGCAGGAATTTTTACCACTCCATATTTGGATAGGTGCGTTGCATGTATTGCAAGTCGCTTAATAAATACCCTAAATGCTCTGTATGAATACCCTCTTTACCTCCTTTTTGGAACCATTTAGATTCAGGAATTTCGAGATTTGCTTCTTTTAGAAGCTCATTTACTTGTTTGTAATACTTCTCTTTTAATTGGGTTACGTCGACGCCAACGCCTTCGGCAACCATGGCTTTATCGGCTTCGGTTTGGTGAAATAGTTCGTCTGTATAGGTCCACAAATCGTTGATAGCTGCTTGCATTTTCTGGTTACTTTCTTCGGTACCATCACCGAGACGCTTTACCCAATCTGAAGAAAAACGCTCATGGTAACTCACTTCCTTTATGCATTTATTAGCAATGGCAGACAGGGTCAGGTCATTACTTTTTTGTAATTCTGCAAGGAATGCTAAATGATAAACATCAAATAAAAATTGGCGTCCGATCGTATAGGCGAAATCCGTATTAGGTTGTTCTACCAGCAATACATTTTTGTACTCACGTTCTTTACGAAGCATTGCGATATCATCTTCGGTTCTATCATCTCCTGCAATTTTGGCTGCATACTGGTAATAGCTGCGCACTTGCCCAAATAGATCTAAAGAAATATTGGTGCAAGCAATATCTGTTTCTAAAGTTGGTCCGTGTCCACAGAGTTCACCCATGCGCTGACCAAGGATGAGGCTGTTATCGGCTATTCCGAGGATGTAGTTGTATAAGTTTTCGTTTTTCATATTTAATCTTTAAATAATGAGATTCTGAAACACGTTCAAAATGACGTTAGCATTACATATGTTTTACTTCATCTGGTAAATCATAAAATGTTGGGTGACGATACACTTTATCCTGAGCAGGCTCAAACAATTCGCCATTATTTTCTGGATTGGACGCGGTAATGTGTTTGGATTCTACAACCCAAATACTCACACCTTCATTACGTCTTGTATACACATCTCTTGCATTTTCGAGAGCCATATCAGCATCTGCAGCATGAAGGCTACCAAAATGACGGTGTTCTAATCCGTTTTTACTTCTGACGAAGATTTCCCAAAGTGGCCAGTTTTTTTTATTTGACATGATGTTTATTGTTATTCCTATTTAATAGGAGTCTGTTTGTTGTATTTCTTTTTTCCTAATGAGATACTGAAACAAGTTCAGTATGACGTCTCTTGAACTAAACGGCTTGTTTTTCTTGGCGTTTTTGTTTCTTTTCAGCGTGAGCCATAGCGGCATCACGAACCCATTCGCCACGTTCCCATGCGCCTACTCTGGCTTTCATTCGTTCTTTGTTGCAAGGCCCATGACCTTTAACAACTTGCCAGAACTCATCCCAATCAATTTCGCCAAAATCGTAGCTTTGCCGTTCTTCATTCCATTTTAAATCGGGATCAGGAATTGTGAGTCCGATTAAATCCGCTTGAGGAACCGTTTGATCTATAAATTGCTGACGTAAGTCATCGTTTGATTTTCGTTTTAGTTTCCATTTCATAGATTGTTCTGTATGAACTGAGACATCATCGGTTGGTCCTAACATCATTAAACTTGGCCACCACCATCGGTTGAGAGCATCTTGAGCCATCTCTTTTTGCTCAGGTGTTCCTTTTGCTAATTTCATCATGATTTCATAGCCTTGACGTTGGTGAAAGCTTTCTTCTTTACACACACGAATCATGGCTCTGGCATAAGGACCGTACGAGGTGTTACAAAGCGGCACCTGATTGATAATCGCAGCACCATCAACCAACCATCCAATAGCTCCCATGTCGGCCCAAGTAATGGTTGGGTAATTAAAAATGGATGAGTACTTGGCTTTTCCTGAGTGCAACTGTTCGTAAAGTTCGTCTCTGGACACCCCTAAGGTTTCGGTAGCGGAATACAAATAGAGTCCGTGACCAGCTTCATCCTGCACTTTTGCAAGCAAAGCGACTTTACGTCTTAAGGAAGGCGCTCTAGTAATCCAGTTGCCTTCGGGTAGCATACCTACGATTTCAGAATGCGCATGCTGTGACATTTGTCGGATATGGGTTTTACGATACTTTTCGGGCATCCAGTCTTTAGGTTCGATTTTTTCGTCCCTTGCAATTCGTTCTTCAAATTGCTTTTCTAGATTTTTAATTTGTTCTTCACTCATTTTTTTAGCTTTTAGCTATTGGCGTTTGCCTTTAGCGTGTTGAACTTTTAGTTTTCTTTTTCAATATATTTTAAGGTTCCAATACCAATTTCACTCATACTTAATGATAGTGATGGAACTTATACTTTATTTTAATAATGTGATTCTGAAACAAGTTCAGAATGACGATTTGATTTACTTTGAGACTCCAATAGTTGCTTTGTAAATTACCACAAACCACCATGGACTCCTGTTTTTAACTTTTATGATGCCATTCTGAAATCAAAGATTCATGAATACCTTAATTTACATTAGATATTTATGAATAAACGTGTTCAGAATGACGTCTTTGTTTTTTTAAGGTTCAAAGGTTAGTTTATAACAAACCATAATGGACTCTTGTTTTTTTACTCTTATAATGTGATTCTGAAACAAGTTCAGAATGACGATTTGATTTACTTTGAGACTCCAATAGTTGCTTTGTAAATTACCACAAACCACCATGGACTCCTGTTTTTAACTTTTATGATGCGATTCTGAAATCAAAGATTCATGAATACCTTAATTTACATTAGATATTTATGAATAAACGTGTTCAGAATGACGTTCTTAACAAACACGTTTACACATCAAAATCGACCACCACTTTATCTGATGTTGGTACAGCCTGACAACTCAATACCAGATTCTGACTCACTTCTTTATCATCTAAAGCATAATTGATTTTCATTTCGACAGCACCTTCTTTCACTTCACATTTACAGGTACTACACACACCACCTTTACACGCAAAAGGCAAATCGGCTCCAGCACCTAAAGCTGCATCAAGGATATTGTCGTATTCTTTGGTCATGGTGAACACAAATTCTTTTCCGCCATCGACAATCGTGACTTCAATACCTTCAACATTTTGTTGCGCCAGACGTTCGGCACGTTTGATATCCTCATCTGACAATCCGGTAACAAACAATTCAAAATGCACCAATTCTTTTGGCAAACCAGCATTTATTAAATACTCACTTACATAATTGACCATTTGTTCTGGTCCGCAAAGAAACACTTCGCTGGTATCGGGAATATCAATAAATGTTTTGGTGAGGACTTTCATTTTTTCATCATCAAAACGTCCATTAAACAGTTCGATATCACGACGCTCTTTGGTTAGGAAATAATAGATTTCCAGTCGTCCGAAATAGGTATTTCTAAGTTGTTCCAGTTCTTCTTTAAAGATAATGGATTTTGCTGTTTTATTGACATAAAACAATTTACATGTCGAATTGGGTTCAGCTTTAAGATGCGCTTTTATCATTGACAAAACAGGTGTAATCCCGCTACCTGCTGCAAAAAACAAGTAATTTTTTGACGTTTCAGCGTTTACCTCAACACCAAAAGTTCCGCTAGGTGTCATAACTTCGAGCTGATCTCCTGCTTTTAATGTATCGTTGATGAAAGTTGAAAACTTTCCGCCAGGAATTAATTTTACAGCGACTTTCCATTGATTTTCAGATGGACTAGAACACAAAGAATATGAACGACGCACATCTTCGCCATTTATATCGGCTTTAAGAGTAAGATGTTGCCCTTGTCTGAATTTAAAGGTTTCTTGTAATTCAGATGGAATATCGAAAGTTACTACTGAGGTATCTTCAGTTTCTTTGTAAATATCTGCAATTGTTACATTGTGAAATTCTGCCATAACTTGTACTTAAAACAACAAACTAACAATTGTTAGTTTCGTTTACAAATTTACAAAATTATTTGATAACTATTTGTTAATTCCTTCAATGAGAACTTCACTTAAATTATCAGCCAAATCGTTTGACTTAAGATCTTCTTTTTTGGGAATCCACAAATACAATGAACGTAAAGTGGTTAGCATAGAGAACATGATGATTTCGGGATTACTATCTTTAATTTCTAAGGAAGAAACACCCTCTTTTATGATGTTAAGAAAATTAGCCTCGTAGTCATTCCGAAGTTGAAGATAGTAGTTCAATTGATCTTCAAGATGCATCCAGTCATTATTTAAAGATGCCATCCCATTAGTGTTGTTTGCTGTAATATTCACATGAAGTGTGACGACGCTTTTGAGTTTGGAAATACTCGAATCTTGAGACTGGATAATTGTTTCCATGCCGTTTGTAAACTCTTCAGCAATAGAAATGATAATTGCTTTTAGGATGTCTTGTTTAGAATTGATATGATTGTACAGACTTGCGGCTTTAATTCCCATAGCTGTTGCCAGGTCGCGCATAGTAACAGCGCTATACCCTTTTTCTTTAAAGAGTTTTGCTGCGGTATTTATGATTTCGTCTTTACGTGTTTCCTGTTTCAAAAACTAAGTATTGTAATTCTTCGTAAATTTAAACAAAAAAGACACTATGGGATTTTTAAGTTTCATATTTGGGGCGAAAAAGCGTCAGGTAGAGCAGTATATTGAAAATGGAGCCATTATTTTAGATGTAAGAACACAGCGTGAATGGGATCAAGGCCATGTTGAAGGTTCGGTTCATATTCCTTTAAATGAGTTAAATAATCGTGTTGGGGAAGTTAAAGCGCTTAACAAACCTATTATTGCATGTTGTGAAAGTGGTGTGCGCTCGGCAAAGGCTGCAAAGTTTTTAAACCTCAACAATATAGACGCCATTAATGGTGGCGGTTGGGTAAGCGTCAAACATAAACTATAATTTTAACGACTGCAGTTCTTCGGAAGACTCAATAGGATTTTGGTTATATTCTAGTGTCCAACCCATAGAATTGGTCAGAATATAAAATTTAGCAAGCTCACTAATGAGTCGGTTTTGGGCGTTTGATTTTAAATCGGAAGCCTCAATTTTTTTCATGAGTGATTTGTTGACGGTTTCTTTGATAGCATTATAATCTTTGGCTTCAAACTGATTGAGAAAATCGGCTTGAATATCGTAGTATTCAAAATCTGGACTGATTTTAATTTCTTCCTTTGGAATATTTATAATGCGAAGTGTTTTATTGAGTTCGTCAATTTCATATTCTATCAAGCTTAAGTCGTATCCAATGGTCACATCGGCATTGACGATAACAATAGCTTGTTTTTTAGCTTCGATTAAATCTGCAAAAACAGCCTTAGAATTTTTATAGGTAAAAACTTCACTAAAATGGCCTTCGGTAACGACCAGTTTACCAACATTTTTAATCTGTTCTCTGATGAGTGCTGTGTGTTCCTGAAGTATGATTTCATCTTCTTTTTGATCACCACAATATTTAAATGTGAAGAGCACAATTAATGTTACAACAACTCCAAATAGTATTTTTCGCATGTGTTAATATACATAAAAAAAACATTAGTTTTCTTCGACAGAGAAGCCTAACTAATGTCATTTAGTATTGAATTGACAGCAGTTCAAATATAGTCGATTTCTTCTTCAGCTATATTATCTAAGCTTTAACCAATGATTAAATAATTACTTTTGTTTTAATTCTAATTTTTCAGCAAAATAATCACAAAAATCTTTCATCGTCGCTGTCATTTTTTCATCTTGAGTTGCTCTGTGAAAAGTATTGCTCATTTCGACAAGGGTTTGATGAAAAAACTGCTTCATCTCATCGACAGGCATATCTTTTGTCCATAAATCGATACGCAACGTTTCTTTGGCTTTGGCATCCCAAACGGCAAGCATCATTGCTTTAGCTTCTTCATTTGAAATTCCGCCATCAGCGGCCGTCCAATGCAATTTTTCAGGAACTCTGTTTTCATCAAGTTCTACGCTTAATTCTATTTTTGAGGTATGTGTATTTGCCATTATTTTGGTGGTTTATAATTGGATTTATTAAATATATCGACTGCATCCGTCTGCAACATTTCTTTTAAAGAAACGTCATTGTTATTCATATAAGCTCTTACAATTTGCCATCCTATATATTGTCCGAGTCGTCCTGGAGTTTGGTTATCGAGTTCTAAATAAAATTTAGAAAACGGAGCATCAGCAATAAACCGAGCAGGCAAACTACTATCGGTATCATAAAGCATTTCTTTTTCAACAAATTGAGTCCAAATCATGGCTTCATTTGCTCTTGCGAATTCTAGCTGCTGAGAGGTATAGCCAATCTTTTCGGCATCAGTTTTAAACGGAATCATAACATCTTTGAAGTACAATTGCTTTCCGAAGTAAATCATCTCATCTAAAAACGTCTTTTTTTGAGGCTGAAAAATTTGTTGCTCACTATAGGCTTTTGCCATATCTACAACAATTTGTGAAGGCGTCATATTATCTACTAAATACCTTTGAATTCCTGAATAAATCTCATGATCAGTTCCTAAGTAATTATCAATAGCAATTAGTGCAATCGTATCTGTAACTATTAATTTTTCTCTGTAGTTTACAAAATTTGTTAGCGTAATAATACGTGGCTCCTGAAAGGTTTTATCATAGTATTTTAAATGCTGAAAAAGCCTTTGAATATCCTGAGTTACACTTTTAAAATCACCAAATTTTTCATGCGTAGCCGCATTTAAATGAAGCTGATTGGTATCGCGCATACGCTCTAACCAAAACGAATCTGGAATACTTTTAGAGAATAAAAAGGGGAATGCAGCCTTTAATTGTGATAAGTTTTCTGGTTTTGCGTTAGCAAATGCACGATCAAAACGCTCTACAGTTACATTGGTTTCTATTTTAGCAATTTCAGCCTCAATTTTATCATCATCTTTACAACTATATAAAGCGAGTAAAAAAAGGCAAAATGTCAGGATTCTTTTCATAGGCTTATTAACAAAAACTTAATCGTACTAAATTTTTATTACTAACGTGTTTAGGTTATTTTTGTTACACAAAGGTACTACATTAGATAAAAAAATTCATCAAAAATGCAAACAGAAAAAGTTGTTGACCATATTGTAAATTGGCTTAAAGATTATGCGACCAATGCAGGCGTAAAAGGATTTGTTATTGGAATTTCTGGCGGAATTGATTCTGCTGTCACCTCAACCTTATGTGCAAAGACAGGTTTAGACTTGCTTTGTATTGAAATGCCAATTCATCAGGCTGCCAGTCATGTGAGTAGAGCTCAGGAACATATTACCCAATTAAAACAACGCTTTTCCAATGTAAAGGATACGCGTGTTGATCTCACTCCTGTTTTTGAAGAATTTAGAACCGAAGTATCTCTAGAAGGCAAACAAGCTACTGTAGATATGGCTTTAGCAAACACGAGAGCTCGTTTACGTATGACCACTTTATATTATCATGCGGGTTTACTCGGACTTTTAGTTGCGGGAACAGGAAATAAAGTTGAAGATTTTGGGGTTGGATTTTATACCAAGTATGGTGATGGCGGCGTAGATTTGAGTCCGATTGCCGATTTAATGAAATCTGAAGTTTATGCTATCGGTGATTATTTAAATGTTCCAGAATCGATTATGAAAGCTGCACCAAGTGACGGACTTTTTGGGGATGCGCGTAGTGATGAAGATCAAATTGGAGCCTCTTACCCAGAATTAGAATGGGCCATGCAAATGAAAGATGAAGGTAAAACTGAAGCCGATTTTGAAGGACGCCATAAGCAAGTGTTTCAAATATTTATGAGATATAATCGTTCAAATACACACAAAATGGTTCCGATTCCTGTTTGCGAAATTCCTAAAGAATTAAAATAATCTTTGAATTTATCATTAAAAAAAGTCTGCTCTATTGTTTTTTTTAGTAATTTTACTGTGCAAATCTCCACATTCTTGAATTTATTTAGAAATAAGTTCTGGCACTCTTTACTAACTAACCAATTAAAAATGTATTATGATTAAGGTACTAGTCGTTGACAATCATCCTATCGTAACTACTGGCTTTCAACTTTTATATAACAATCACGATGAAATTCAAATTGTTGGAACAGTTGGAAGTGGAGTGGAGATATTTGAATTTGTAAGACGTCACGATGTCAATGTTATTGTTTCAGAAATTGAACTTCCCGAATTAAATGGTATCACAGCGCTTAGAGCCATTAAAAAAGAACATCCTCATATTAATATCGTCATGTTTAGCTACCATCCCGAAGAAATCTATGCGATTAGCACGATTAAAGCGGGATCATCTGGATATGTTTCAAAATCGGAACCAACCGATGTGATCACCAAAGCTATTAAATTGGCGCATCAAGGTGAAATACATTTAAGTGATAAAATGTCTAAACACCTCAATTACAACGACACTAAAAATTCTAAAAGCAGAATATACAAACGTTTATCAACACGTGAAGTTGAAGTTTTAAAGTTATTATCTTCGGGTAAAAAGAATAAAGAAATCGCTCAGGAACTCGATATTAATGAAAAAACGGTAAGTACTTACAAAGCTCGTTTATTTAAGAAATTAAATGTCAATAATCTTATTGATTTGGTCAATCAAGGCAAGCAATTAGACTTAACCTAGATTTTGCCTCCAATAACTTTTCCTAGTTTTCTTGAAAGCAGCATTTTTAAACCAACATAATCTCTTACATCTTCTAGTACACTTCTAGAATTAACACCTTCTTGTAGCGTCTCGTTTTGGTACTCGGCTACTTTTTTATCAATTAAATAACATCTTAAGGTTAAAATTGTTTGTGTAACCAATTGCGCAATGGTATGCTTTTTTTCTTTTGGAATGATATGATTGCGCTCCCAATCATGTAACCTGTAGCGTTCATCATTCATTAAAATGGTAGTTACATCGTTTGCCAATTGCTGATCCAGATTATTCACAAAATTCTTAGTAGAAAATTCTGGTTGCTGATGCAGCGTATCAATGATGGTATAGTAAAGCGTTTTAAAATTAGGGTTTGTAAATTGCATTTCATCTTCTTGCAAATCCAAATAAACCTTCTCAAAAACCTTAGCATTGTGAATCACAGGTTCTAATTGCAATTCACCATCATCTGCCTCTTTAAGTACCAAGTCTTCAAAATCTTCAGTTTCTGTGCCATAAAGCAAAAGAATTTCAATGATTTTCTGCTCTAATTCAAATTGTAAATCAACTTTAGGTGCTTTGACTTCAGGCTTAACCACATCAAAGGCCTTGTGCAATTGTGTTTTAAAATTTTTATTGGCCTCCTGAACTTCTTTTTTATTGATTTGAGCGAGTGTACTAAATAATACATCTTCACTAATATCCATAATGCGAGAACACTCCTGGATATAAATCTCTTTTTTAATTTGGTCTGGAATTTTAGAGATACTATTCACAATATCTCTAATGGTTTCTGCCTTTTTTATAGGATCATTATCAGCTTCCTTGATTAACAAAGAGGCTTTAAACTGAATAAAATCTTTAGAATTGTCGTTGAGATAAGTAGTTAATTCTTCGAGTGTATTTTGTCTTGCAAAACTATCGGGATCTTCACCTTCGGGAAAACCACACACCTTCACATTCATCCCTTGTTCTAAAATCAAATCAATACCACGAAGAGACGCTCTAATACCTGCAGCATCACCATCAAAAAGCACCGTAATATTGTTGGTAAGCCTATTAATAAGTCTTATTTGCTCTGGTGTTAAGGCTGTTCCTGAAGAAGCCACCACATTTTTGATTCCGGTTTGATAAAACTGAATTACATCTGTATACCCTTCAACCAGATAACAATTATCTTCTTTGGCTATGGATTGTTTTGCATGAAAAAGCCCATAAAGAATTTTACTCTTATGATAAACTTCACTTTCAGGAGAATTTAGATATTTAGCTGCTTTTTTATCCGTTTTTAAAATTCGTCCACCAAACCCTAAAACACGTCCGCTCATACTATGAATAGGAAACATGACACGACCTTTGAAGCGATCGAATTTTTTTTCAGGTTTAACAATGGTGAGTCCTGTTTTTTCAAGAAACTCCAGCTGATACCCTTTATTTAAGGCCTCATCTGTAAAGGCTTGCCATTCGTCTAGACAATAGCCCAAATTAAATTGTTTGATGGTTTCGTTTGTGAAGCCGCGTTCTTTAAAATAGCTCAATCCGATTGCCTGACCCTGATCGGTTTTAAACATGATTCGCTCAAAATATTCTTTAGCAAATTCATTGACCAGATACAAACTCTCACGTTCATTAGCTTCCTGCTTTTGCTCGTCGGTTTGCTGGGTTTCTTCAATTTCGATATTATACTTTTTGGCCAGATATTTTATCGCTTCAGGATAGGTAAAATGTTCATGCTCCATTAAAAATGTAACGGCATTTCCACCTTTTCCGCTAGAAAAATCTTTCCAGATTTGTTTTACGGGAGATACCATAAAACTAGGAGAGCGTTCGTCACTAAACGGGCTCAAACCTTTAAAGTTACTTCCTGCTTTTTTTAATTGTACAAAATCACCAATAACCTCCTCTACTCGAGCGGTTTCAAAGACTTGTTCTATACTGGATTTTGATATCAATTTTTGAACTAATTTGGAAACGTAAATTTAACAAAAAAGCTCCATTACTAAAGTAAATGAAGCTTTTTAATTGGAAATGTAATTAGACTAATCCAAATCAAATCTAAATCCTAATGATAAATTATTTTGATCAAAGGTTTGGTCTTTAAACATTGGGCTTAAGTCATACTTGGCATAAATACCAATGCCGCCATAACCTACATAAGCACTTAAACCATACACAAAAGGTGACGCATTATAATTTCTTCTGATTTTTTGTTTCACACGATCGCCGTCTTCTTCAAATCTCAGTTTTTGTTGCGTCCCAATATTAAAACCTGCGTAACCTCCAATACCGACTTTAACATGTTTACTAGTGGTATATCTAAAATAATTTTTGCGTTCAATTTTTTTGGATGGACCAAATTCAAAATGCACCGGAAACACAAGATTTGTTATTCTAAATTCCGATTCTTTGAGTTCGCTAGGAAAGGTTTCCAGGGTAGTTGTATTCCCATTTTGCACAAAATAACGATCATCTTTAGGGGTTAGCTTATTCCATTGCACTGAAAATCCGTACTTTAAACGAACGGCATTATTATCTTCAAACACGCGTGTTTTCCATGCCCAGCCTAACTCAACAAATCCCGAATGCATAAAATTGTATGCATCCCCAATTTTTTGTCCGTCACCAATAGCATTATTAAAACCCAGTGCAAATACTAAATCACTGGTGGTGCGTTTATCAAATTTTCTAGGCCTATTTCTAGAGTTAAACGTCAAACCAGTAAAGCTCCCAATACTCACTCCAAAGTTGAGTGATTCACTTGGATTATCATCATAATAGGCTTCATTGCGCTTCATTAATGCAATTTTATTATCTACAATTGCTAATCGGTTTTCAATATTCAGTGCTCTTTTTTTAGCGGCTTCCTTTTTTAATTTTTCGGCTTCTTCTTCGGTTATTTGCCCTTTTTCTAATTGTTGATTGATTAATTCAACTTCGGTTTTTAAGAACTCGCGTTCTTCTTCTTGAATTTTACTTTTTACCTCTTCTAATAGTTTAATTTTAGATTCTATCTTCTTAATGGATATAGAATCATTTTCAGTTTCTTGTGCCTTCACAATATTAACAATAAAGCATAAGGTGACCAGCACTACGTACTTTGTGATAGTGTTCATAATGTTTGTTTTAAATTGATGATTGTTTAATGGTTACGTTCGGCAACTGCAGTTTTTACCGTCTTGTAACTGGATTTTAAAGTTTCAAATACTTTGGTTCTAAACGACCGTTCGAGATCCTCTTCAACGTCTTGAAGTAAGGCATCTGCATTAACGGTTCGAGTAGTTTTATCATATATTCGTTGCTTTAAAATTTCTTTTTCAGCTTGCTTTAAAAGCGCTTCTATTTCTTGATCTGTTGCGGCGGTTCCATCTAAATCCAGTTCCTTGATTTTGTTAACTACATCAAGTACTTTTGCTTCTTCTAACGTTAACTTATTCGTTGCCACAACTTCATTTTTACTTGTGTTTTTTGTATCGATATTAGCAACAACTTCTAGTGTTTTAAAATCGTTAATAGGCGTTTCTTTCTTGGTTAAAGGCGTCGATTTTTCTTCGGAAAGCTGTGCTACTTTAGGTTCGTTTTTGATGGATGATGTTGGTATTGCAGATTTGACAGATGCTACGTTTTCTTTATTCTGAATAGCATCAGAATTTGAATTGGCAGTTGTATTTTCAGACTGCGCTGTACTGATGATATCTTCAGACGTCTCAGACTGTGTTTTTAGGTTAGTATCTACAATTTGTGGTGTAATGGTTGAGTCTTCCGAAGTATTAAAAAATACGGTCGTTACAAACAGAACACCCACAATACTTGCAGCAATTCCGAGGTATAGAAATAGATGTCTCGAATTTCTTTTTTTATGAGTATCGAGTTGATTAGAAAGTGTGCTCCAAGCATCATTTGACGGCTGTAACGTTCGTTTTTCTAATTTATCTTTTATGTTATTGTCAAATTTAATGGGTGCCATAACTTGTTGTATTGATGTCTTTAATTTTTTTCTGAAGCATTTGTCGTGCTTTAAATAATTGTGATTTTGAAGTCCCTAAAGAAATCTGAAGCATGTCTGCAATTTCATGATGCTTATACCCTTCGATGGCATACATTACAAATATCATTTTATAGCCTTCAGGCAACTCATCAATGAGTTGTTGAATTTGCGCCACCTCAATTTGAGATTCAATATTGTTGTATTGCTCCTGACGAACGGGCTCCTCTTCAACCGAAAATTCTATATGCTTTTCTTGTCTTAAAAAAGAAATAGATTCTCTAGCCATAATGCGTCTTAACCAGCCTTCAAAACTGCCTTCATTTTTAAAATTTTTCAGATTTGTAAACGCTTTGAAAAATCCGTTTAACATCACCGATTCTGCATTTTGCATATCTCTGATATAATATCTACACACACTCAACATTTTAGGCGCATACATTTCGAATAATGTATGTTGAGCATCACGCTTGCCCTTGGCTGCTTTTTTTATAAGCGCTGTGTTATTTTTGTGATGTAGTTGAATAACTTTCAAAATAGCTTTCGTTTGGTCTTCTATTTATAAAGACGTAAAAGTTAAGTAAATGGTTGCCCAGACTTTAATTTTTTATAAAAAAAATAAAATAAACGATGTATACACCGCTCTATGACACTGAAAATCAATTTACAATTATTTTGCCAATACGATATCATGATTCTATTATTTTATATTTTAAATAAAAAACAGCTATTTTTAACCCTTAAATCAAGTCACCTACCTTATGAAAAACTTTAGTTATATTATATTGTCAACACTAGTATTGTTTTGTAATTGCAAAAATGATGATGACCTTTTCATTGAAGAAGAAGAGGAGTTAATTCTAACTGAAAACATTGAAACTTATAATGGCGACCTTGTAGAAAACAGTCTTGTTTTTGCAGTAGAAAATGGCGGAAGCAAATCTTATCTTTTAGATAAATCGGGTAACAAAGTTAAAGAATGGAGCTTTAGTGACAACTTAGGCAATGATTTAGAATTACTCCCTGAAGGGCAACTCCTTGGCATCTTTAAAGTTGATGATCCTGCCTTTTTCTTTGGTGGCTATGGAGGTCTTATTAAAATAATAAATGATGATGGTTCAACAGATTGGGAATACGAATATGCCAGTTCTAATTACATTGCACATCATGATGTAGAGCTTTTACCCAACGGCAATGTATTATTCTTGGCCTGGGAAAAAATTGACACACCTGAAGCGCAATCAAATGGGGTTAGCACTACCAATCCTATATATCCTGAAGCGCTTATTGAGGTTAATCCAACAACGAACGAAATTGTATGGCAATGGCGAAGTTTTGACCATATTATTCAAGACCAGAATGCAGCAGCATCTAACTTTGGTAGCGTTAGTGACAATCCGCAATTAATAGACATCAATTATGATGTTATTGATAATGGAGACCTTATGCATGCTAATGGTATTGATTACGACTCAGATAAAGATATCATTTATATAAGTGTTAACTATTACAGTGAAGTTTGGGTTATTGATCATAGTACAACAACGGCTCAAGCTGCTACTAATAATGGCGGGAATTACAACAAAGGCGGTGATTTATTATACCGTTTTGGAAATCCGTCTGCCTACAAAAACACCGAAGGTGCACGTTTATTTTACAATAACCACTTTCCCAATTTATTAGAAATGAATGAGCCAGGTGCAGGCAATATTTTAGTTTATATGAACGGTGTTAACAACAACCAATCTGTGGTTTACGAATTTGAAATGCCTACTAATTTTGATCTCATTTCCAATACAGACAATGAACCTAGTGTTGTTTGGAGTTTTACAGATGCTGAATTGTTTCATGGAAGAATCTCAGGGGCGGTACGTTTGAGAAATGGTAATACTTTAATTGCTGAAGGTGATTACGGCTTTTGGGAAGTAACTCAAAACGGTGACATTGCCTGGAAATATAATGGTTTAGGTCCTAATTATTGGCGATGCTATAATTACAACCTCGATGATCAAGAAATTTTGGATCTTAATTTGGAATAGGATAAAAAATCAAACAATAGATTTTTTAAAAGGTAGAACTTTCTATTTTTTTCGTTCAATGACGTAATTCACCATTAATTCTAGAGCCGTTCGGTATTCTGAATCTGGATAGGTATTTAAAATTTCTAAAGCTTCCGATTGGAATTGCTTCATTTTACCTATCGCATATTCTAATCCGTTGTTAGCTTTCACAAAAGCAATAACGGCTTTCACACGTTTTTTATCTTTGTTATGATTTTTAACCGAATTGATGAGCCATGACTTTTCCTTTTTTGAGCAATTATTGAGCACGTGAATTAAAGGTAATGTCATTTTTTGCTCTTTAATATCAATTCCGGTTGGTTTGCCTATAGCTTCTTCTCCATAATCAAATAAATCATCTTTAATTTGAAAAGCCATTCCAATGAGTTCTCCAAATTTTCGCATCGCTTCAACATGATCGGAGTTTGGTTTAACTGAAGCTGCGCCTAAACTACAACAGGCTGCAATGAGTGTTGCTGTTTTTTGTCTGATAATATCATAATAAACCGCTTCAGTAATATCTAATTGTCTTGCTTTTTCAATTTGCAGAAGTTCACCTTCGCTCATTTCTCTTACTGCAACCGAAATAATTTTAAGCAAATCAAAATCATTATTATCAATAGAGAGCAACAGTCCTTTTGATAATAAATAATCACCAATGAGTACAGCAATTTTATTTTTCCAAAGGGCATTTATAGAAAAAAATCCGCGTCTGCGGTTACTATCATCAACCACATCATCATGCACAAGTGTCGCTGTATGGATTAATTCGATGACTGAAGCACCACGATAGGTACGTTCACTTACTTCTCCATTATTAACCATTTTAGCGACTAAAAACACAAACATTGGTCGCATTTGTTTCCCTTTTCGGTTGACGATGTAATGCGTAATTCGATTCAATAAAGCCACCTTACTAGACATTGATAACAAGAACTTTTGTTCAAAAAGTTCCATTTCATAGGCGATAGGTTGCTTTATTTGCTCAGTGATTTTCAATTATAGATAAGATTAGTTTCAAGTTTTTACAAAATTACTAATTAAGTAGCTATGCTTTTACATTAGTAATAATAATTAGTTAAATTTTAATTGTGAGAAAATGACTGTAAGAAATTTTTGTATATTTATTCGTCAATTAATTAAAAAACACACATTTATGAAAAAAATTACTTTATTACTTATTTTATTATCATTCTCATTTTCTTTTGGTCAAGTCCTAACGGAAGACTTTGAAGGTGGGTTAACAATTCCTGCAACATGGACTAATGATGATATTGCTGGAGGTGGCGAAACATGGGCTATTGCTACTGGAGGTGAGGCTGTTGGCTACCAACCTCCAAACACTATTTATTATACTGACGGACTTATGAGCGGGAACTATGCCTTATTTGATAGTGATGGTTTTGGCGGAGCTGGACCAGCTGAAGAAGCAGCATTAACAAGTCCGGCATTTAGTTGTGCAGGTCTTACATCTGTTAGGCTTTCTTTTAATCATTTTTTTACTGCTGGTTATGGTGGAGAAGGATTTGTTGAAGTTTACGATGGAAGCACTTGGGTTGAAGTTGCATATTATACTGGTGCAGCACAAGAAAACTCTTCTTTTGGATTTGAACAATTAGATGTTTCAACCGAATTAGCAGGTGTCACTAATGCCCAAGTACGTTTTAGATGGGTTGGTGATTATGCTTGGGGATGGGCATTTGACGACGTTATTGTAGAAGAAGGTCCTTCTTGTACAACACCATCTGATTTTGCAGCAGGGACAGTGACCACAACGACATTTGAATTAACCTGGTTAGATTCTAACCCAGGATCAACTTCATGGGAAATTGAATGGGGTGATGAAGGATTTACTCAAGGCACAGGTACTCCTGTATTTGGATTAACCACTCCAACTTATGATTTTATGGGATTAACTGCAGATACTGCTTATGATGTTTACATTAGAAGTAACTGTAGCGGTGGTAATGGTAACAGTGAGTGGGTTGGCCCATTAACATTTTTAACTCCATTTGATTGCACTACCTATGGAATTCCTTATTCTCAAGATTTTGATAATGACAATGCATTTGTATCTTGTTACACTATTGAAGATGTTGATGGTGATGCTATCGCATGGATTTCTCAGCAAGATTTAGATTTAGATGGAGACTTAGTTCCTGAAACATTTGCTACAAATGGTAATTCTACAGCTAACACTAAAAATGACTGGTTATTTAGCCCAGCGTTTTCATTAACTCAAGGTACTGAATATGAAGTTACAACACGTTTTAACACATTCCAAGGTAATGGAAGCTTAGAAGCGTTTATTGTAGATTCTCCTTCATCTACTGCAACCGTTCAAATTCCGTTATTTTCGGTAACAGATGTTCCAACTCAAGGTGAGTTCGAAACTCTTGAAACTATGGCTTATGAAGAGATCAATGCATTTACACCTTCTACAACTGGAGATTACTATATCGCCTACAGATCTTTTGGACCAGCAAACAGCGGATTTATTCTTATGTTTAATTCATCATTAGACACATCACTTAGTGTGGATGATTTTGATAGCAATAACTTCAGCTACTCTTACAACAAGACTACGCAAAAGTTAACTATCGAATCGTCTAACTTACCTTTTGATGGTATTGAAATTTACAGTCTTTTAGGTCAGAAAGTTATTGATAGAAGATTATCTCAAGCAACTGAGGTCATTGAAATGTCTCAATTAACTAAAGGCGTTTATTTAGCTACAGTTACAATTAACGGAAATAGTAAAACTATTAAGTTGATCAAACAATAAATAGTTGATATATCAAATAAAAAAGCGACCAATATGGTCGCTTTTTTTATTAACTTTTATTTGCCAATTGCCCGCAAGCGGCATCGATATCTTTACCTCGAGATCGTCTTACGGTAACGGTGATACGATTCTTTTCTAACAGCTCAACATACATATCAATAGCCTTAGAGCTCGCTTGCTGAAACTCACCATCGTCAATTGGGTTGTATTCAATTAAATTAACCTTACTAGGTGCAAACTTGCAGAATTTAATCAGTGCATCTACATCCTTTTTAGTATCATTAATACCGTCCCAAACCACATATTCATAAGTGATTTTCTGTTTTGTTTTGGCATACCAATATTCTAAAGCTTCTCTTAAATCTTCTAACGGAAACGTTGCATTAAAGGGCATTATTGACGTACGCACCTCATTAATCGCCGAATGCAAAGACACCGCTAAATTAAATTTTACTTCATCATCTGCCATTTTCTTAATCATCTTCGGAACACCAGAAGTAGAGACTGTAATACGTTTTGGAGACATTCCCAATCCTTCAGGCGAGGTGATTTTATCGATTGCTTTTAACACATTGTTGTAATTCATGAGAGGTTCTCCCATACCCATAAACACAATATTGGTTAGTGGTCTATCAAAATACAAACGGCTTTCATTATCTATAGCAACCACTTGATCAAAGATTTCATCTGGATTGAGATTACGCATGCGTTTCAGTCGCGATGTGGCACAAAATCGGCAATCTAAACTGCAACCTACCTGACTTGACACACAGGCGGTTGTTCTCGTTTTGGTTGGTATCAATACCGATTCGACGACCAATCCATCATGTAGTTTTACAGCATTTTTAACAGTTCCGTCTTCACTTCGCTGCATTTGATCGACTTTGATGTGGTTTATCACAAAGTGGTCTTCAAGCATTTGACGGGTCTCTTTGGAGATGTTTGTCATGTCTTCAAACGCATGGGCACCTTTATTCCATAGCCATTCATAAACTTGATTGCCTCTAAACGCCTTATCGCCTTGAGCGACAAAAAAGTCTCTCAATTGTACTTTGGTTAAGGCTCGTATGTCTTTCTTTTTGGTACTCATAAGTTGAAATGCTGATGCAAAAATAGATAAATATTATGACGAAGTCCGCATTAGCGGTTGAAACGGCATCCTTTTGTTTTTTTAAACAAAAGATATAGTGTAAAACGCGGCGCGCCGGAGCGCTAGCGGAGGCGGGAAATGCCCAAAACAAAAAAAGCCTTATCGTTACATAAGGCTTTTAACTTGATTTTATACGATTATATAATTAACATCGCATCACCATAAGTGTAAAAACGATATTTTTCTTTAACAGCTTCTTCATAGGCGCGCTTCATGAAATCATGACCTGCAAATGCAGACACCATCATTAATAGGGTTGATTTTGGTGTGTGGAAATTAGTAATCATACTATTGGCGATACTAAATTCGTAGGGAGGAAAAATAAACTTGTTAGTCCATCCCGAAAACTCATTCAATGTACCGCTTGATGACACCGAACTTTCAATGGCACGCATGGCTGTTGTTCCTACAGCACATACACGTTTTTTATTAGCGATACCGTTATTGATAATATCGGTTGCCGGCTGGGTTATGAATATTTCTTCGCTATCCATTTTATGCTTAGACAAATCTTCAACCTCAACAGGATTGAATGTTCCTAATCCAACATGAAGCGTCACTTCTGGCAACTCAACACCTTTAATTTCGAGGCGTTTTAGCAGATGTCTTGAAAAGTGCAAACCAGCAGTTGGTGCAGCAACAGCGCCTTCATTTTTAGCAAAAATGGTTTGGTAGCGCTCTTCATCTTCTGGTTCTACCTCTCTTTGAATATACTTAGGAAGTGGTGTTTCACCAAGTTCTGTTAATTTTCTTCTAAACTCGCTATACGAACCGTCATATAAAAAACGTAAGGTACGTCCTCTTGAAGTTGTATTATCTATCACTTCGGCTACTAGTGTTTCGTCGTCACCAAAATACAGCTTGTTCCCAATTCTGATTTTACGTGCTGGATCTACCAGTACATCCCAAAGGCGTTGCTCTTCGTTTAATTCTCTTAATAAAAACACCTCAATACGTGCACCTGTTTTTTCTTTGTTTCCGTATAAACGTGCAGGAAATACTTTGGTGTTATTTAAAATCATCACATCGCCTTCATCGAAATAATCAATAACATCCTTAAATAATTTGTGTTCTATAGTTTGATTTTTTCTATCCAAAACCATTAGTCTCGACTCGTCTCTGATATCTGATGGACGTTCTGCTAATAATTCTTCTGGAAGCTTAAAATTGAAGTGTGATAATTTCATTAGTTATTGTTTTATTATTTTTAATAAGTCGCACTGAATCTCTTGTCTTGTACTTTTGATTTATTTGCTACGGACTTATTTTTTTACAAGTTGCAAATATACAATCTCAACATAGGGGTTGTCAAGTAAATTGCCGTATTTATTTGGAAAATTTAAAACCCAAAGTTTTTAAATCCTCCCAAAAGGTAGGATATGATTTAGAAACCACCATATAATCTTCTATAAAAAGCGTGGTTTTTAAAGCCAATGGAGCGAAGGCCATAGCCATTCTATGATCGTTATAAGTAGCGATTTTAACCTGTTCGTTAATTTGAGAACAGGCATCTAAACGGAGTGTGTCTTCTGAAATAGCTACACTAGCACCAAGCTTTTCAAGTTCGGTTTTGAGAGCAACAAGCCTATCAGTTTCTTTAATTTTGAGCGTGTGCAAGCCTGTAAGATAACAAGCCACACCTAAGCCTAAACAGGTAACAGCGATTGTTTGAGCGATATCTGGAGAATCGTTAAGCTGAAATTCTAAAACGCGATTACTCACCATTGTTTCCTTTCTGATGGTAATGGAATTTGCTTTAAAAGTTGTTTCCACACCAAAGGCTTTATAAATTTCAACTAAAGCGGAATCACCTTGTAAGGATGACTGCTTATAAGATGACAATGTTATTTCGGTATGTAGCGGACTTAAAGCAACAATACTATAAAAATAAGAAGCGGATGACCAATCAGATTCAACTGTTAAATGGGTTGCTGAAAGTGCATCTGTTTTTGGTTGTACCTTTATCACCTGGTCTTTAAATTCGGCGTTAATCCCAACCTGGCTCAGCAGGTTAAGCGTCATATTAATATAAGGTACAGATGTGATCTTGCCTTCGAGCGTTAATTCTAATCCATTTTCTAAGCGTGACGCAATTAGCAATAATGCAGAAATATATTGACTGCTTACATTAGCGTTTAAACGAACTTTATCGTTTGTGATTTTTGTTCCTTTGATTTTTAATGGCGGACAACCAGCCGTTTCAAGATAAGAAATTTCAACACCTAATTGATGAAGTGCATCGACAAGAATTGCGATGGGACGTTCTTTCATTCGTTGTGATCCCGTAAGCGTCACTTCTCTTCCCTCCTGACAGGCAAAATAAGCTGTTAAAAAGCGCATGGCTGTACCTGCATGATGGATATCTATGAGCGAATCTTTTGAAGACAAAGCCTTTTGCATCACATTTGAATCATCAGAATTAGATACATTATCGATCTGCAATTCTGGATATAGCGCTTGTAAAAGCAATAATCGGTTAGACTCACTTTTAGAGCCTGTAATCGTAATATCAGACTGCTTTTTAAGGGATGATTTGTGAAGCTGTATCGTCATAAAAAAATCCTGCATTGAAGCAGGAATAGTTTATTTTAGTTTGTCATTGTTATGGTGCCTATCGTGATCTCGTTTGGTTTTTTTTGCCATTTTTTTATCAAAAGCACTTTGCAAATCTATTCCTGTTTGATTTGCTAAGCACAAAACTACAAAAACTACATCAGCTAATTCTTCACCAAGGTCTTTATCTTTATCACTTTCCTTTTCACTTTGTTCTCCGTAGCGTCTGGCAATAATGCGAGCAACTTCTCCAACTTCTTCAGTAAGCTGCGCCATGTTGGTCAACTCATTAAAGTATCTTACGCCATGGGCTTTTATCCAAACATCTACGTCTTTTTGAGAATCTTTAAGGTTCATTATATTTAAACTTTTTTCAAGACAATTTGCTCGCCTTGTTTTTCAACAACTTTTTCAAAATAATCTTTAAACAACGTATAATCTGTTGAATTGATAAACGATGAATTCATTTCAAAAGTAATCGTTAATTGCAAATATTTACCATTTTCTTTGATGATATATGTTAATTTTGAGTCATTACTTTTAAACTCAAAGGCTTCACTTTTTGGTAAAGATTCTACTTGGTAGCCTTCAGGCAGCATAATATTTATCACATATTTGTCTTCAAAAGGGAAAATAAAATCAATAGGATATTGACGCTCGTCCAACTTAAAAGGGCTCTCTTTTGTAGCCAGAAAAAATAATGGAGAGAAATATAAATTGTCACCTATTTCGTCAATACCATCGTTGAGTTTATAATCGTAGGTTAATTTAACAGGTTCTGTGATATTGATGTCATTTTCAAAATTTAGTTCAGAAATTTCGATATCACCTTTATTTTTTTCCAGTTGTTTGATATGCTCTGATTCGCTGGCTCCAGTAAAACTTTTTCTGTAGCTCAGTGCCAAATGATCTGTCAAACTTTTTCTCACTTTTCCTTCAAGGCTATAATCGTCGTTAATTTTCACATTTAACATGGTTGTTTCGGTTGCTTTTTCAGAAGGTCTTAACGACACCCAACCGGAACTTCCATCGTCTTTAATAAGTCGTCCTTGCCAATTGAGAGTACGTTGTGGTAATACATTAATCATACTATACACTTCGGTAGCATCTAACAAAGCATATCCACCTTCACTCTGCACCATACAAATCACATAATTAAAGCCTTTACGTGTTGGAAATAATGGCACACCATTACTTTTGGTACTCACTAAAACCGGATTCGCATTAATCCCTTGCGACCTGAGCATGGCAATCAACAACAGATTGATATCTGCAACATTACCTTCGCCATCTATATAAGCTTTTCGTGTCCCGTTTTGTGCTCTAAATCCGTAAAGCCCATTCCACTTTACTTTAGACTTTACAAAGCTTTGCAGCAGGAATGCTTTTTGAATGTCATTATTAACTGTAGCGACAAGTGCCGCAACATCATCTTTAAAAAAGTTAAATCGATTAAGTTGGTTTCCAAAATCTGAATCCTCATAAATAGATTTCGACACTTTTTCCCAAGAGGAGGAAAAAGACTTTTCGACAGCGCCATATTGGTTTAATATAGCTGATAATTCCATACTCATTTTAGCTCTGTAATTATCCATATTGCCAGCAAAAGCTTCGCCTTTAAGAGCAGGAACATTCAACTCTTCGGAACTAATTACTTGTTCTTCATATGAAAATGATCCTGCAGAAACATTGCTATTAGAAACCGTATTTTTACTTATATAATCTTTTCTATTGGTGTAATGAGCTGTACCTGAGCCTGTCGATTCTTTTAAAGCTGGGTAATAAAACGCTTTGGGATTTATTTCTTTATTATAGCGATAATATTCAGGTGTTGCGACTCTAAAATTAAACTTATTCATTGGTATCTCATATTGAAAATATATATCGTCAATATCTAAAAACGGAGAAATAATTTCGTACTCCAATTCTATAATACAACCATCCTGAATATTAGGCATTGTAATCGTATTAATTTCTATGAAATCATTAACCTCTTCTTCAAAAATACCATCCTTTCTTAGCTTGTCCTTAACAGTTTTACCATCTTTTAGATTGAATGTATATCCTTTTAGAGACGTTACTTTTTCCCTTTTAGCTCCTGTTTGTTGGTAGAGATAAATCTGCTCGGTTGCCCAATCATAACCTTCTTTATTGTAAATCTTTATGCGTTTATGTACTTCTCTGTGCTGCTCAAATCCGCTACTTTCATTATAGGTGAAATAAATGTTCTCATTTTTGTACAGTATCGCAGCATCTGCACTCGAATCTAAAGCATGTTGTTTTTCACTCAATTCTTCTTTGGATACTTTTCCAAACTTAAAATCTTGAGCATTAGCAGATAATACCATACTCAAAATGAGAATTGTTGTGATTAGTAGTCGTTTCATAATTTTTAGAGTTGATTAGTTATTTGGTAAGGACAATTTTAGTTTTATCATGTTTTACAATTGCAGACATAAAATCGCGGAAATCTTCGTAGTCTTCTTTTGAATAATATCCCTTGTTTAGAATGTGTGTTCGCTTGTATACGAGTTCGGTTTCAGAGCGTTTTTCAATTGAAAATTTATACACACCAAACTTATTTTCAATTTCTAAAGGTTTAGGCATGGCTTCAATGCGAACTTCAGGGTCTATTGTGAATACAAATTCGTCAACATCTTTATAACCGCGTTCAATTTCAAAATCTAAGGTCCGCTTTTCATAACGTGTTGGAATGCGCTTAATTCTATTAAAAGCATTAGGCTGAACTAATAAACGTTTGCCACTTTTGGTTACAAAACTTGAGGACGACACCTTAACTTTTTCAGTAAAAACCACATTATCTTTATCATTATCAAAATGTATATTTTCTACGGAAAGATTATTGATATAATCCCAATATTCTTTAAAGTATAATTCTTGGTCTCTTAATGACTTATTTTGAACTCCTTCATGAAGCGCATACTGATAACCCTGAGTAGTGATAGTCACATCTGCTTCAATAAAACCATTAGCAGACAGAGTGATATGAGCTTTAGTATCCTGAAGGTTTTCTTCGGTGTCATAGCTTCTTGTGTGAACAATTTTACCACCTTCGGGCGTGATTAGCAACGCATCTCTATCATCGGTAAAATTCGCTATAAATCCAAACGGATTTGTTTGACTGGTACATTCTAACCAGATATTATCCTCTTCATTTGGAATACATAAAACAACATGGTTTCCTTCGGTTGCTGAAAACTCGTTATCAATACTTGTTAGACTTCTTCCGCCGTAAATTACAGCATAATGAGACTCTACACCTACTTCTTTTAATAAGGCTTTGGTATAATTAGACAATCCTTTACAATCGGCATAGCCCAAACGCTCTACGTCTTCGGCCAGCATAGGTTTCCATCCGCCAATACCAACTTGAACACTAATGTAGCGTGTTTTTTCTTGCATGTAATTATAAACTATTCTAGCCTTTTCTTCATCTGTTGAAGCATTTTGGGTTAATGCTTTGATTTCTTCTTTGACAGCATTTGGCAACGCCTCTGTACCAGATAACAGTTTGTCATGCATCCACAGTCCGAAATCTTCCCAAGTATTGTTTATGCCTCGAACACCTTCCATATCAAACTCGGCTAGAGCCACTTTTAAAACTGGCGCAAAGGTTTCAAAAGGCGGACTATAAGCTTCGGGTTTTAAAGCGCTTAAATTTTCAGCTGAATAATGGTAATCATCGTGCTTCTCGATATTGAATTTATCAAAATTGACAGATTTCATTTTAATTTCAACATCAGAGTTATTGATGATTTTATAATTAGAATACTGAGTGCTTACATAAAAATCTTCAACGGGTTTCCAGCCTGGAAAAAAAGCAGTGCTTTTATAATCTACTTCAACTTCAAACTCTATCGTATACGGATAACTTGTAGGTGTATAGTTTAGGTATTTTATTCGGTCATCAGAATAAAGTGTTCCGCCACTTACAGCACTAACGTCTTCAAAATCATTTTTTTTAAACTTCTTGATTTCTTTTCCATTTTTATCATAGATCCGAGCTTCAAGCGTTTTAACAATTCTGTTCTTGTTGTAAGATACGCCTGCACCTTGATCTGAAATTCCTATTTCATTAAAAACAGTAACAATACGTTTGTTTTTTAGGGTAAATCTATTGTAAGCATCAACTTCGACAAGCACATCATTATAGCGAACAACAGCATTCGATTTTAGCTTTAATGGCAAAGGAATAGAGCTCGATTTATAAAGGTCTTTGTCTTGTGCTACAGTTATTGAAGTCAGCAACATGAAGAGCAATAGTAGTATAGGCTTTGAATACATAAGGTAAGTTTAGGCGCTTAAAATTTAGTAGGAATCTCAAATATAAAATATTTGATTAAACAAGATGTGTAAAAAATCGTAAAATCAAGCAGATTTACCAGATATAGTTGATTTTTTAAACACGAATAAGCATAGTAAAATGATGCCGCAGGGAATTGCGATATACTGAAGCTCACTTAAAATCACGCGAAGACCCCATTCTGAAAAAAACTTTTCAATACCAATTGGAGAGACTTTAATGATTCGCCAGGGAAAAAAATATCTTGAATTTTCAAAAGGAATAAAAAATCCAACACCACGTCCTCCAGTGGTCATAGCATCTAGCACACCATGCGAAATTGTTGATAGAAATATGACTACCATAAAAATAAGCTTTCTTGTTTTTCCGAAGCAAAAGGCCAACAACGCACTCCAAATTAAAGCAAACACAATAGAATGTGTCCACCCTCTATGTCCTAAAGGATGCATATAATCAATACCAAATTTAAAAGCAAGCACATCCAAATCTGGCAGCATAGAAGAACCAATGGCTAAAAACAATAAAAGCTTGCTCGTCTTTGAATCTATAACTTTTGCTGTGGTGTATGCCACTAAACCATGTCCGAAAACAGATGCCATCAGACTCTATTTTTGGTATCGATTATGATAGTTACAGGACCATCATTACAGAGTTCAACTTTCATATCGGCACCAAACTCACCAGTTTGAACCGTTTTGTTTATATCCTGTTCCAATTGCTTTACAAAAGCAGTGTATAATGGCACAGCAATTTCGGGTTTTGCAGCCTTAATGTAACTAGGTCGATTTCCTTTTTTTGTACCCGCATGCAATGTAAACTGACTCACTACTATGGCATCGCCTTCGGCTTGTATTAAGGACTCATTCATCACGCCTTTATCATCTGAAAATATACGGAGGTTTGCAATTTTGTTAGACAACCATTGAATATCCTCTTGAGCATCGTCATTAACAATTCCGAGAAGAATTAATAACCCAGAATTGATATTAGCGACTTTTTTTCCTTCAATAGTAACGGATGCTTTTGACACACGTTGAATTACTGCTTTCATTAAATTTTAAGTTTAATCTAATTGGTTTTTTTATTCATTATCCCAGTTATCGGTTCTATAGTGCGCCTCTTCGCCATCTAAGATTTGCAGGTAGCTTCTGTATCTTGAATAGGCAATTTCATCAGTATCTAAGGCTGCTTTAATCGCGCATTTTGGTTCTTCGATATGCAAGCAATTGTTGAATTTACAATCTTGCTTTAGTTTAAAAAATTCTGGAAAATAATCCCCTACTTCTTCTTTATCCATATCCACAACCCCAAAACCTTTAATTCCAGGTGTATCAATAATTTTAGCATTAAAACTCAAATCAAACATTTCAGCAAATGTTGTGGTGTGCTGGCCTTGACTATGCTGACTCGAAATGGCTTTGGTTTTTAAATCTAAACCTGGTTCTATGGCATTGACTAAAGTGGATTTTCCCACACCCGAATGCCCAGCAAACATACTCACTTTATCGACCATAAGTGCTTTGACCTTATCGACATTTTTACCGGTTTCGGCAGAGATCCCTATACATTCATAACCAATTTGTCTGTAAACATGTGCTAAGTACCTCACCTCATCAAGCGTCTCTTCGGAATAACTATCGACTTTATTAAAAAGAAGAATGGTTTTTACAGAATAAGCTTCGGCAGTGACTAAAAAGCGATCTATAAAACTGGTAAATGTTGGCGGATTATCAATCGTAATTAGCAAAAACACCTGATCAATATTTGAAGCGATAATATGTGTTTGCTTAGATAAATTAACCGATTTTCGGACAATATAATTGCTGCGATCATGGATATTATGAATCACACCTGTGGTTTCATCATTATTGGTTTCGAGTTCAAAATCGACATTATCTCCAACCGCAATCGGATTGGTACTTTTAATCCCTTTTATTCGAAATTTCCCTTTAATTCGGCATTGATATGCAGCGCCTAATTCGGTCTTAACTGTATACCAACTCCCTGTAGATTTATAAACTGTTCCTGTCATTTAACCAAAATATATAACAAAATAACGATTTTAATTTTTATGAAATCTTATATTGTGGACTTAATTTAAAAACTCAACAACATGAAAAAATTAGTACTATTAATTGCTTTAGGTTTTTTATGTTTTACGGACGCTTTTGCACAAGTAGAATATAAAATCATCACAAGTGTAGAATCTATTGTTCCAAATGGTTTAGGACGTTCACGAATTGTCTCAGCTACAGAAGACAGAGATTACAAAGAATTTACATCGTTACGAAGTGATGATAAAAAAGAGGATAAGAGAAATAAATCTGACCGAAGCGAGATTAGAGTCAAAAACTTTGAAGAAACCAAACTTTTAAACTTCTATAATTTAGGTGGTATTCGCTTTCAAAATATTGCAGCTAATGATGCTGTATTAACCTCAAAAGTAAACACGATGATAGAAGAAGGCTGGGAATTGGCTTTTGTAACCAGTGCTGTAGAAAGTGCCGGAAAAGGTGATGGCAATGGTATTTTTATCACTCGTTTTATATTTAAAAGAAACAAACAATAAGCAAAAAAAGACCATCAAATGATGGTCTTTTTTTTATCCGTTTATAATCTTTTCCTGGTGATTAATAGATTCTTGGTGAATCGCTTTAAACATACGTAAGATAAACTCTTCACTCAGGCCTCTTTCATCGCCTTCCAAAACCATTTTTCCTAAAATCTCGTTCCATCGTTTACTTTGTAAAACTGCTACATTTTTCTGTTTTTTAAGAGCACCAATACCATCAGCAACTTTCATTCGCTTTCCTAATAATTCGATAATCTGGTTATCAACGATATCAATTTGAGCTCTTAAATTATTAAGTTCTGTATTGTATTCGGCTTCAGGATCCGATTCTTTTCTAATTCTTAAATCCTCCATAATTTGTACCAATCGACTTGGTGTAACTTGTTGTGCAGCATCACTCCACGCGTTATCTGGATCTGTATGGGTTTCAATCATCAATCCGTCGAAATTAAGATCTAAAGCGGTTTGTGACACATCAAAAATCATATCGCGTTTACCTGTGATATGTGATGGATCATTAATGAGCGGCAAATCAGGAAACTTATTCTGAAATTCGATAGCCAGCTGCCATTCCGGAATGTTTCTGTATTTAGATTTTTCATAAGTTGAAAACCCTCTATGAATAGCTCCTAAATTTTTAATTCCAGCCGTATACAAGCGTTCAATACCTCCAAGCCATAAGGCTAAATCTGGATTAACAGGATTTTTTACCAATACGGTTTTATCGGTTCCTTTTAAAGCATCGGCAAGTTCTTGCATTATAAAAGGACTAACTGTAGAGCGCGCTCCAATCCATAATAAATCGATATCATGCTCTAAAGCCAGTTCAACATGGTTTCTATTTGCAACTTCTGTCGCTGTTTTTAAACCTGTTTCTGATTTCACTTTTTGCAACCATTTTAAACCAAGCGCACCAACACCTTCAAAATTTCCTGGGCGTGTTCTTGGTTTCCAAATACCCGCTCTGTAATAATTGACATCGGTATCTTTTAGCTCATGAGCAATTTTTAATACTTGTTCTTCTGTTTCTGCACTGCATGGTCCTGCAATTACTAGTGGATGATCTAATTTTAAATCATCTAACCATGTTCTCATTTCTCTTTTGTTTTCCATAATTTTCGATTAAGCAATTCCTTTTAAAATGTCTTTTATATGATTGGTGTTTTTCATTTCGTTATATATTTCTTCAAAATCGTCGGCTTCCATTAACGCTTTAAACTGTTTTAAATTAGTAATGTACTCGTCCAATGTTTCAATAACATTTATTCTATTTTGTTTAAAAATGGGTGTCCACATAGCTGGTGAACTCTTTGCCAAGCGGACAGTGCTCTCAAAACCACTACCTGCCATGTCAAAAATATCGCGTTCATTTTTCTCTTTTTCAATAACTGTTTTCCCTAGCATAAACGAACTAATATGTGACAAATGGGACACATAGGCAATATGTTTATCATGAGCTTCAGGATTCATATAACGAATACGCATTCCTAAGTCTGAAAACAATTGCAATGCTTTCTCCTGAAGTTTAAATGTTGTTTTTTCGACTTCGCAAATGATGTTTGTTTTCTTCTGAAACAAATCACGAATAGCAGCTTTTGGTCCAGAAAACTCAGTACCAGCAATAGGATGAGTAGCCAAAAAATTACGACGTCGCTTATGCTTTTCAACGGCATTGCATACTGGTAATTTTGTTGAACCTACATCAATCACAAGCGTATCGTCTGAAATGGCATCTAATACTTTTGGAAGTTCTAAAACAGCTGTATCTACAGGAATAGAAAGCACCACTAAATCGGCCCTTTCTAAATCGGCATAGCTTGCCTTTTCATCAATAATTTTGAGTTGCAGGGCTTCCTCCAGATGGTTGTTGTTAGAATCTACCCCGAAAATTTTCGCATGGCTATTGAGCGCTTTAATGTCTAATGCCAAACTGCCTCCTATCAACCCTACGCCTATGATGTATATGTTATTCATTCGTTATTTTAATCTTGCCAGTGCTTCCTCTAAATCTTCCTGAGGCGCACATAGTGATATTCTTATGTATCGGTTTCCATTAGAACCAAAAATGGTGCCTGGTGTAATGAAAATGGACTTTTCCTTTAGTATTAAATCAATATATTCTTCGGCATCCAGATAGTCGGGTAATTTCGCCCAAACAAACAATCCTGTTGCCATTTTATCATAGGTGCAATTAAGTGCTTCGGCAATTTGCCAAACAATTTCTCGGCGTTGCTCGTACACGCTATTCAAACTTAAATACCATATATCTGAACAATTGAGAGCTTCAATCGCACCTTTTTGAATTCCTAGAAACATTCCAGAATCCATATTACTTTTCACACGTAAAACCGCATTGATATAGTCGCCTTTTCCAACTAACATCCCAACACGCCAGCCTGCCATATTAAATGTTTTGCTCAGTGAATTGAGCTCCATACAAACCTCTGAAGCGCCTTTATATTTTAAAATACTTCTTGGGTATTTGTTTAAAATAAAACTATACGGATTATCATTTACAATTAAGATATTATTCCGTTTCGCAAAAGTGATTAGGTCTTCAAATAGTTTATTTGTTGCAGCAGCACCTGTTGGCATATGTGGATAATTTACCCACATTAATTTCACTTTTTCGAGACCTTGCTTTTCTAGTTCTATAAGATTTGGAAACCAGTTGTTGTCTTCGGTTAAATCGTAAAATCTCGGAACAGCACCAACCAAATTGGTGACCGATTTATACGTTGGATATCCCGGATTAGGAATAAGCACCTCATCACCTTCGTTTAAAAACGCCATTGAAATATGTAAAATCCCTTCCTTGCTTCCCATAAGTGGTAACACTTCGGTTAAAGGACTTAACGGCACATTGAAGTTTGTTTTATAAAACTGAGTGATAGCTTCTCTAAGCTCTGGAATACCTTGGTAACTTTGATACTTATGCGCACCATCTTCGTTAAACGTCTCAACCAAAGCATTTAGAACACGCTCTGGCGGATTCAAATCTGGGCTCCCAATGCCTAAATTGATTATGGGTTTACCCTGAGATTTGAGTATGCTTACTTCTCTTAACTTTTTAGAAAAGTAATATTCTTCAACGTTTTGTAATCGGTTCGCTAATGGTATCATTGTCTCGCGTTTTTATATTCTCCCAATACTTTAAAATCTTGAGCCATTATCATCATAATGGATTTAGCTTTTTCGAAATCTTTATAGCTTTCAAAAGTTAAATCTACAAAAAAGGCATACTTCCAAGGGGTTTCAATTTTCGGGAGTGATTGTATCTTCGTTAAATTTAACTTACAATCACTTAAAACATTCAAAATAGTCGCTAAACTTCCTCTTTTGTGGTCTAATTCAAATTTCACAGAAGCCTTATTGATTTGGTCTTCGGAAATTTCAGAATTTTTCGTCTTCACGATGACAAATCGGGTTTCATTATGTTTAATGGTTTGGATACTTTCTGAAATAATATCGAGTTCAAACAATTGAGCCGCCAATCGGGACGCAATAGCCGCTATATGTTTGGTTTGATTTTTTTGGATACGTTGCGCGACTTCGGCTGTATCTTTATCTTCAATGAGTTTAATGTGCGGATACTGTTTAAAAAACGCTTTACATTGCAATAATGCCATTGGATGCGAATACACTTCTTTAATATCACTGATTGTTTGATTAGGCAATGCCATTAGGTGGTGCTGAATATCTAAATAATGTTCTCCAACAATATGTAAATTATGTGAATCGATTAATGCATAATTTGGAATAATAGAACCTGCAATCGAATTTTCTATTGCCATAATTGCAGCATCGGTTTGCCGTTCTAAAATACTATCGACCACGCCATCAAATGTTAAACACTCCTGAACGCGAACCGTTTCATCAAAAAATTGCTGTGACACAATATGATGAAATGATCCTTTAACTCCTTGTATAGCGACTGATGTAATCATAAAAAAAGTCCCGATTTACATCGAGACTTATATTAAATTTATAGTTTATAAATTATACATACAACGTCTCTCTCTTTTCGCTAAAAAAGAAATAAAACCAGTTGTAATATGTATGATTTAATGTGTTCATATCCTTAAATATGCTGCTAATGTAATTATTATTTTAAGAAATCAAAATTGTTATAACAAATTTTTGCTTATTTCGTTTCAGTTTTAAAGAATTCCTAAATTAAAGTAGCGCATTAGTAATAATTACTATTTTTGAGTAAATAAATTGATATATGTCTATTGAGGTTGAAAACATATCTAAAATCTACGGCAAACAGAAAGCTTTAGATCAAATTTCCTTTTCGGTTAGCAAAGGTGAAATTGTCGGATTCTTAGGTCCGAATGGTGCAGGAAAATCCACACTAATGAAAATCCTTACCACTTATATCAAAGCTACAGAAGGTCTTGCTAAAGTAGACGGTCATGACGTTGAAAACTATAAAAAAGAAGTTCAAAGTACGATTGGTTACTTACCAGAACACAACCCTTTGTACCTCGACATGTTTGTTAGAGAATATCTCGACTTTAATGCTCGTATTTACAACACGCCTCAATCGAGAATCAATGAGGTGATTGATCTTACCGGACTTACACCCGAATCTCACAAAAAAATTGGGCAATTATCAAAAGGTTACAGGCAGCGTGTTGGACTAGCCAATGCCTTATTACATAATCCATCGGTATTAATATTAGATGAACCTACAACAGGATTAGATCCAAATCAATTGGTGGATATCAGACATTTAATTAAAACCATTGGACAAGATAAAACCGTATTTCTATCGACGCATATTATGCAGGAGGTTGAAGCGATTTGCGATCGTGTTATCATTATTAATAAAGGTCAAATTGTAGCCGATAAAAAGCTAAAAGACTTAAGAGATGATAAAGAGCAAACAGTTATTGTCGAATTTGACTATCGTGTTGAAGATGCATTTTTACTAAAACTACCTCACGCCAAAACTGTTAAAAACACCCATGATTTTAGTTATGAAATCACCTTTTCTACAGGTGAAGATATGCGATCTCATGTATTTGATTTCGCCCATGATAATCAGTTAAAAATACTTCAGCTCAATCAAAAAAATGCCAGCTTAGAAAGTCTGTTTAGAGAGTTAACCTCGTAATGAGTTATTCGTAAATAAGTGTTCCTGTATAAAACTCCTCTACAGCAACCACTATTGGCGTATTAACCAAAATAACATCGCCTGTGCTTCTAATTTCGCCTGTAAGCGATTGCTGTGCATTGATAATCATATCATTACTACTACGCTGAAAAATATTGACGTTCTGAGCGATTAAGTTTCGTCCTTCAAAACGTGCATCACCCGAAAAAAATCGTACCGAAAGCGAATTAACCTGCCCTGAAATAAAACAGGAAGACAAATTATTAACCACCACGCTAAAAGACTCGCCATCCAATTCCAAAATAAAATCGCCGTCGGTATTAAAAGCATCTTCTTCATTAAAATCTTCAGAGATCACTTGTAAATTATCATAGCTCAAAACACCATTACTTCGTACTGGTAACCCAGAGGCATTACGAATTTCGGTGATGTTTGGTGCGCTCACAAAAACTTTAGTCAAGCCATAATCTCTGGTCAAATTACAAGAATTATTATTGTAGAGTTCTAATCGGCCATCAACAACTCTCACTTCAATATCGTCCATTAAATATTCTCCCGTTTGCACTGTAACGCTTTGCACTGGCGCATCGGTCACAATTAATTCGACACGCTGAAAAGCCGTGATTTTAGTAAAAGCTTCAACTGCAAACTCCTTTTCAATAATCGCACCTGAGTTTTGAAAACAATCGGGAACGTTCTCACCGCTACAGGATACTAATACAATAGTTAATATGGTAATTAATAGATGTCTCATAGTCTAATGCCTATTCCAAATTCTACAGCTTCAGCTTTCGCACCATGCGATTTTAAGGTAATCGCTCCAAATAGCTTATCACCAAAATAACGTTTCAATCCGATACGATTATAAACACGTCCTTCAAAATCATAAGGATAATACACATAGTATCCCAATTGTGAAATGAATGACATTTTATTAATAAACAGCTCATGGCCTACAAAAACACCAACGCGCTTCCAGTCTTCATCACCACTAACATCCAATTCAGGAAAAGCCACCGAATAAAAATAAATCAATTCTTCCAGAAATTTAGAAAAGAACACGTCGGTTCCAAATTGAATGGCACTTTTTCGGTTTAAACGTTTATCGGCATAGGCTGATACAATATAAAATGGATACTGACCAACATCGATAATATCGCTTTCATTGACACCACTTCTAAACGCCAGATTGTATTTAATTGCTTCTTTATAAGTTTTCTCTTCGGAAGACGGGATATATTCAGGTTTATTTTGGTAATCAAATAAGTAATTGGTTCCAATATTAAAAGCAAATGTATTAGTAGAATTGTTTGGTGCTCTAAAATTTGCATTCGAATAATGCACAATTGAAATACCTGCCTGAAGACCAAATCCTTCAATTATATTTTCTTTTTTATAATTCAGCATGACATAAGTTGAACTGAGCAAATCTGAACCATAGGCATTATTTTGAAAGTTCTCAACCTTATGATAGGGTTTTGTAGCATAGGAAATCCCTTGTGCGATTCTGAAGTTTAAATGTCGTTTAAGAAAGTAAAAATTATAATGTGCATAAAGCCCATAATGCTCCCCCAAAAACTGGTCTTTCATATCCTGATAAACAAATGAAAACCCCCAATCTGGGTAATTATAACGGCTTTCCCAAGCTTTAAACCCGTATGTTTTTTTACTGAAACTTAAAATCAATCCTGTGGGATGATCGGTAATTAAATGTGAAATATCTGGATTGTGTTCTAAGATTGTTCCGTAGAAAAGATTAACATCCAGCGTAAATAAATTAGGCGTTTTATCTTGCGCTATTGAAGACAAACTAAACAAACAAAAAAAGCAGGCAAAAAATCGAATCATAGGTCTAGATAGAGCGTAAAAGTATGTAATTAATTTTAACGCTTTAAAATCTATACGTAAAAATAAAAGCCTGAGTTTTTAAAACAACGAAGAAGCCACTGCTTTTATATTATCGCTTTTTCCCATCGAATAATAATGCAAGACAGGAATTCCTGCTTTTTGAAGCGCTTTAGATTGTGTAATACACCATTCGATACCGACTTGTCTTACCTCACTGTTATCTTTACATTTTACAATCTCGATAATTAAATCTTCGGGCAAATCGACATGAAAACGATGCGGAATTAAATTTAACTGTTTTTTGGTTGCAATAGGCTTTAACCCAGGAATAATAGGTACAGTTATGCCTTCATTTCGACATTTTTCTACAAACTTAAAATACTTATCATTATCAAAAAACATTTGCGTCACGATATAAGACGCTCCATTTTTTATCTTCTTTTTCAAGAAATGAATGTCGCTATCCAGACTTGGTGCTTCCATATGCTTTTCTGGATAAGCACCAACACCAATGCAAAAATTCATTTGGGAAGTATTCTTCAATTCTTCGTCTAAATAGTTGCCTTTATTTAATTCAGAAATTTGACTCACCAAATCACTGGCATAGGCATGCCCTTCTTTTTCAGGTTTAAAATAAGTTTCAGTTTTAACGGCATCTCCACGAAGTGCCATTACATTCTCAATCCCTAAAAAATCGAGATCGATTAGAAAGTTTTCGGTATCCTCTTTTGTAAATCCGCCACATAAAATATGAGGAATTGCATCCACTCCATATTTATTTTGAATGGCCGCACAAATCCCAACCGTACCAGGTCGTTTTTTCACAATTTGCTTTTTCAACAGACCATTACCAACATCTTTAAAGGTATATTCTTCTCGGTGATACGTCACATCAATAAAAGGCGGTTTAAATTCCATTAAGGGGTCTATATTATCAAAGATAGACTGGATATGCTGTCCTTTTAAAGGTGGTAAAATCTCGAATGAAAACTGTGTGTTTCCGTTGGCTTTTTTAATATGTTCTGTAACTTTCATTTTAGTTTTATAAATGGGTATTTATGACCTTGAGCGACCTTATTGATCAGCACAATAAGCTAATTTTTAATTAGCCCTGCCAAGGTTAGAGCGACTGCTGTTAAAAGCAATAGCTGCAAAACAAACCTTATTTCTAATTTATACTTTTTCATTTTTTTTGAGTTTAGAATTTTATACAAGAGTATTGTATTAGCATATCTAAACCATTAGTTTATGTCTAACAAATTGTTAAGTTTCTGCAAGATTTGGGTTAAGCCATTTTTGGGCTGTATCTTCATCTATAGCTCTTCGCTTTGCATAGTCTTTTAATTGGTCTTCAGTAATTTTTCCTAAGCCGAAATATTTAGCTTCCGGGTTTCCAAAATAGTAACCACTTACCGATGCTGCTGGCCACATCGCCAGACTTTCAGTTAATTGTACACCTATATGCTTTTCGACATCTAATAGCTGCCACAAGGTGCGTTTTTCTAAATGGTCTGGACAAGCAGGATAACCAGGAGCAGGACGAATGCCCTTATAGCTTTCGTTAATTAAATCGTCATTTGTTAAGTCTTCATTTTTAGCATAAGCCCAATGCTTTGTTCGTACTTGTTTGTGTAAATATTCGGCAAACGCTTCCGCTAAACGATCGGCTAATGCTTTAATCATAATCGCATTATAATCGTCATTATCGGCTTCAAACTGCTCTGCTAACTCTTGAGTACCAAAACCAGTAGTCACACAAAAAGCTCCGATGTAGTCTTGAATTCCGGAGTCTTTTGGTGCAATAAAATCACTTAAGGCATAATTGGGAATACCGTCTCTTTTCTTTAATTGCTGACGAAGCGTAAGAAAGGTCGCCTGAACATCTTGTTTGTCATCATACACTTCAATATCATCATCATTCACTGTATTAGCAGGAAATAACCCAAACACCGCTTTGGCTTTTAACAGTTTTTCATCAAAAATGCGTTTTAATAAGAACTGAGCATCTTTGAATAAGTCTTGAGCCTGAACACCAACAATATCATCTTTTAAAATGTCTGGATATTTTCCGTGGAGATCCCAACTTCTAAAAAACGGACTCCAATCGATGAAGGCTTCTAATTCTCGAATATCAAATTTGTCAATCACCTGAATGCCTAATTGCTCAGGTTTTATAATTTCAGAAGTCGCCCAGTCGATTTGAAATTTATTCGTTCTGGCCGCTTCGATAGACCTGTATTCTTTACGTTTTCCTCGTGTTAAAAATTGCTCTCGAAACTTATCATACTCTTCCCTAATTTGTGCTTTATAAACACTATTATCTTTTTGAAGCAAATTTCCAACTACAGTTACAGCTCTAGAAGCATCATTGATATGCACTACAGTATGATCGTAATTTGGTGCAATTTTTACAGAGGTGTGTGCTTTAGATGTAGTGGCACCTCCAATGATTAACGGAATGGTTAAATTTTCCTTTTTCATCGCTTTTGAAAGATATACCATCTCATCAAGCGATGGTGTTATCAAACCACTTAAACCAATCACATCAACCTGTTCTTTGACGGCTGCTTCTATAATTTTTTCTGGCGGAACCATCACTCCTAAATCGATGATTTCATAGTTATTACATCCTAAAACGACACTAACGATGTTTTTTCCGATATCATGTACATCGCCTTTTACCGTTGCCATTAAAATTTTACCTGCAAACTCTTGTTTTCCGTCTTTTTCAGCTTCAATAAAAGGCTGTAAATAAGCCACTGCTTTTTTCATCACACGTGCCGATTTGACTACTTGAGGTAAGAACATTTTTCCGCTTCCGAAGAGATCACCAACGACATTCATTCCAATCATAAGATGGCCTTCAATAACCTCAATTGGCTTTTCAGATGCTTTACGAGCCTCTTCAACATCTTCAATAATAAAAGTATCAATCCCTTTAACAAGGCTGTGTGTAATTCGGTCTTGTAAAGCTTCGTTTCGCCATTCTAAAACCTTAGCGTTATCCTCTTTTTTATTGCCTTTTACGGTTTCAGCAAAGTCTAAAAGGCGTTCGGTAGCATCATCTCGTCTGTCGAACAAGACATCTTCGACATGTTCTAATAAATCCTTCGGAATTTCATCGTAGACTTCCAGCATCGTCGGATTTACAATGCCGAGATTCATGCCGTGTTGAATGGCATGATACAAAAATGCAGAGTTAATCGCTTCACGAACTGTGGTGTTTCCTCGAAATGAAAAAGACACATTACTAACACCGCCAGAAACATTAGCATAAGGCAAATGTTCGCGAATCCATTTCGTAGCCCTAAAAAAGTCCAAGGCATTTAAGCGATGTTCATCCATCCCAGTAGCCACAGGAAAAATATTGGGATCAAAAATGATATCCTGAGGTGGAAAGCCTACATGATCAACCAACAGCTTATACGAACGCTCGCAAATTTCAATTCTGCGTTCATAGGTATCGGCTTGACCAACCTCATCAAAAGCCATAACAATCACTGCAGCACCATAGCGTTTAACGAGTTTTGCCTGACGTATAAATTCGGTTTCGCCTTCTTTTAAACTAATTGAATTAACAACACATTTACCTTGAGCAACCTGAAGTCCGGCTTCAATAATTTCCCATTTAGAGCTATCAATCATTAATGGAATACGAGCAATATCAGGCTCAGAAGCAATCAGATTTAAGAATTTAACCATGGCGTATTTACCATCGAGCATGCCTTCGTCCATATTGACATCAAGAATTTGTGCACCACCTTCAACCTGATCTCTGGCAACACTTAAGGCTTCGTCGTATTTTTCGTCTTTAATTAATCTTAAAAATTTGCGCGAACCTGTCACATTGGTGCGCTCACCTACATTGATAAAATTACTTTCTGGTGTTACCACTAAAGGTTCTAATCCAGATAAGGTTAAATATTTTTTACAGTCAGATTCTGCCATTATGCGTAAACTTTAGTTGATCGTGGTTGATAATTCTGAGCGACTTCGGCAATCGCTTTGATGTGCTCAGGATTGGTTCCACAGCAACCTCCAATAATATTAATCAATCCGTCTTTAAGGTAATCTTCAATTAATTGCTGCATTTGTTTCGGACTTTGATCATACTCCCCAAAAGCATTAGGCAAACCAGCATTAGGATGCGCTGAAGTGTAAAAATCGGTTTCGTTAGACAAACGCTGTAAATAAGGTTTGAGTTGTTCGGCACCAAGTGCACAGTTAAAACCGACACTCAATAACGGCACATGTGAAATAGACGTTAGAAAAGCTTCTACGGTTTGGCCAGACAATGTTCTTCCCGAAGCATCCGTAATCGTTCCTGACACCATAATTGGAATATCTATTTGACGTTCTTCTTTAACTTCTTCGATTGCAAACAAGGCTGCTTTAGCATTAAGCGTATCAAATATGGTTTCTACTAAAAGCACATCAACGCCGCCATCAATTAGAGCTTCAACTTGTTGTTTGTAAGCGATGCGTAATTCTTCAAACGTAATGGCTCTGTACTCGGGTTTATTGACATCGGGAGACATACTTGCCGTTTTGTTGGTTGGGCCAATACTACCAGCAACAAATCGAGGTTGATTTGGTGTTGCTTTTGTAAATTCTTCAGCTACTTGTTTGGCAATTTTTGCAGATTCGTAATTGAGCTCATAGACCAAATCTTCCATGTTATAATCTGCCATTGCGATTGTGGTTCCTGAAAAGGTATTGGTCTCGACAATATCGGCTCCAGCTTCAAAATAAAGCCGGTGCACATCAGCGATAGCCTGAGGTTGTGTCAAAGACAATAAATCGTTATTCCCTTTAAGAGAGGTTGGATAGTCCTTAAAGCGTTCGCCTCTAAAATCTTCTTCAGAAAATTTATAGCGCTGCAACATGGTGCCCATGGCGCCATCTAGGACTAAAATACGTTGTTGTAAACTTTGTAATAAATCTGACATTTTAATAAGTTATAAAATGTCATCAGGAAAGTAAGAGAATTACTTCTGTGTTGTTTATCTGTCCTAAACTTCTGAATCTAATCAGATATAGGTAGAATTTAGCACCTTCTTTAAAATAAAGGGTTGCTAAGGCTTCACTGGGTCTATTCCCTCTGCCTTTCATGATAACAAATCAATAATTATATGAACTAAGGTGTAAATTAACGCATTAAATTTTAAATATAAAAATTTAAAAGTCTAAATAAATTTAGAGATAGCTTTTCACATTTTGCCAAGGGCCTCCATTAATTGCATCGATTTCATAATCTAGTAAAAGATCCTTGGCGTGTTCGCTTCGTGCGCCACTTCTACAACAGGTAATAATTGGTTTTTGTAGCGCTGTTAATTGCTCTATTTCATCTTCCAACTCATCTAAAACAATGTGTAAGGCGCCTTCGACGTGACCTTCATTATATTCGGCTTCTGTTCTTACATCTAAGACAATAGCACCTTTATCTAAGTATTCTTGAATCTGTTCAAATTCTTGGTTTGATATGCTCATGATTTTACGATCTGCTTTATGAAATTAGACGATGGCTTTTACTACGGCTTTAGGGGCTTCTTTTTTAGAACCATCAAATCCGTTAATACCACTTACGGTTGTATATTTTAAGACAAATTTCTTATTGGGATGAAGCCGCTTATAAGCTGACTGACACATTAAAGTCGCTTCGTGGAAACCACAAAGAATGAGTTTTAATTTCCCTTCGTAGGTATTAACGTCGCCAATGGCATATATCCCAGGGATATTGGTTTGATAATCTAAGGTATTGACTTTTATAGCATTCTTCTCGATATCCAATCCCCATTTTCCTATTGGTCCCAATTTTGGTGAGAGTCCGAATAACGGAATGAAATAATCGGTTTCCAGTAAAACTTGTTCATCACTTTTAGTAACAGTGACTGCTTCCACATGATTATTACCGTGAATTGCGGTTACTTCAGCAGGAGTCATCACATTAATTTTCCCCAGTAATTTTAATTCCTGAACACGTTCTACGGAATCTAATGCGCCTCTAAACTCGTTTCGTCTGTGAATCAAAGTGACTTCTGAAGCGATATCAGCTAAAAAAATACTCCAGTCTAAAGCAGAATCACCACCTCCAGAAATCACCACACGCTTATTTCGGTAGCGCTCAGGGTTTTTAATGAAATAAGCTACGCCTTTATCCTCAAAATTTTCGATAGTATCAATAAGTGGCTTTCGAGGTTCAAAGCTCCCTAAACCACCAGCAATAGCAACAATTGGTGCTTGATGCTGCGTTCCTTTATTGGTCGTAACCACAAAACTCCCATCAGCTTGTTCTTCAATGGTTTCTGCACGTTCTCCCAAGGTAAAACCTGGCTGAAATTGTTTTCCTTGTTCTAAGAGATTTTTGGTTAAATCACCTGCTAAAATTTCTGGCAATCCAGGAATATCATAAATAGGCTTTTTGGGATATAACTCAGAACATTGACCTCCAGGTTGTGGTAAAGCGTCTATGAGATGGCATTTTAACTTTAATAAGCCTGCTTCAAAAACTGTAAATAAGCCTGTTGGTCCGGCACCAATAATTAATATATCTGTATGTATCATTTTACTTTTGTATTAGATTTTCAGTAATTTTATTTAAGGCTGAAACTTTAGCCTCAAAATCCCCTTTGATTGTTTTTCGATATGCATTTAAATTTTGAACCATATGATTAATATCTTCTGGAATAACCGCTTCAAAAAACTGCCTCAAGCGTTTGGCTGTTGTTGGCGATTTTCCGTTGGTAGAAATAGCAATTTTCACATGGCCTTTTGTTACAATTCCTCCGAGATAAAAATCACATAATTCTGGTGTATCTGCCACATTAACTAGCAAATTTCTACGTTTTGCATCTTTATAAATTTGATGATTCACCTCAGGTCTATCAGTGGCAACAATCGCTAAATCCTTATCACATAAAAAGGATTCTTCATAGGCGAGATGGAATAATTTAATATGATAGGCTTTAGCAATGGTTAGGACTTCATCTTTAAAAGATGGCGCAACCATTGTGATGTTAGCTGTAGGGCTTGATTTTAGCAAAAATGTTAACTTCTCCAAAGCCACGTGTCCGCCACCAACAATAAGCACTTCTAAGGCGTGCATTTTTAAAAATATGGGATATAAGTTGTTACGTTCCATGGAATTTTATTTAGTTACTTGTGTTTCAAATTGTTTACAAATCGAACTGAGTGCTACACGTTCATTCACGACAGCTCCAATAACAATAATTGCAGGTGATGACAATTGTTTTTGAGCAACTATTGATTCGATGGTTCCTATGGTTCCAATTCCGACATTCTCACGTTCGGTCGTTCCATTTTGAATTACAGCCACAGCAGTATCGCTTTTATTTTCCGAAGAAAAAATCCGAACAATTTCAGTCAGTTTCCCCATGCCCATCAAAATCACTATCGTTGCAGATGACTTTGCTGCCAATGCAATATCTTTCGATATCTGATGTGATTTGGTCGTTCCGGTGATGACCCAAAAACTTTCTGATGTACCGCGTTTTGTTAGAGGAATTCCCTGATAAGCCGGAACAGCTATCGAAGAAGAAATACCTGGGACAACATAGGTTTCGATATCAAATTGTCTGGCGTATTCGATCTCTTCGGCACCACGTCCAAAAACAAACGGATCACCTCCTTTTAGTCTTACAACATGGCCATGACTTTTGGCTCTGCTTACAATAAGCTCATTAATTTGATCTTGTTGATAGGCATAACATCCTTTTCGTTTACCTACAAAAATGAGCTCAGCATTAGGCGAAGCATGGTCTAATAAATCGTTATTTATGAGTGCATCGTATAAAACCACATCAGCAGATTGAATGGCCTTAACACCTTTGATTGTGATGAGTTCTGCATCACCTGGACCTGCACCAACTATGGTTAATTTTGCTCTAGTACTCATAATATGTTTCATTTTTCACTAAGGTCTTGAACTCTAAACGCTCGTACGACTTCTAAAAATTCTTTTGCATTTTGAATGTATGCCTCTGCAAACTTTTCGGTAGGTGCATGTACTTTAATTTGATAAATCACATCTGAAAATGACAGACCTAAATTCACTTTTTTAGTAGCAACAAAACCGTCGTCAAATTGTTTGATTATTGCTGCCTGAGAATTGGTTGTAACACCTTCAGATAGTAAAACAGCTTTGGCAGAATTCACCATAGAACTGTAAGCATAATAAATGGCACTTGAGTAAACTTTATTAGAAAATGCTTGCTTTGCAGCATCTATTTTCTCTTCGCTTTCTAAAAACAATGTCGCAATAAGATCTATAACAACACCAGCACATTCACCAATTCCGATAGCTTTGACATAAGCCGTTTCGCTACCCCAATCTATAAAGTCCTCTTGTGTTAGATTTTCTATACTGGACAAATCAGTCAGGAGCTCGTAGAAGTATTTTTCGCCTTTTTCAGCATAGTAATCTTCGAACTTTTTATGGCTGGCAAATTGCTCATAATCATTGAGAATTCTGCGTAAGGCTTCCGGACCTCTTTTACTTGGCACTTTAACCACTTTGTCGGCAAAAACACCATGTCCGTTCCCTTTATTACCACCACCCAATAAAACCTGAAGTGCTGGCAGAACTAATTTATCTTTGGTACGAATAGACATCCCTTGAAAGCCTATGTTTGCCATATTATGTTGCCCGCATGCATTCATACAGCCACTAATTTTAATGACTAAATCGTCGTTGTTTAAATAGTGAGGATATTCCGTTTTTATGATGCGCTCTAGCTCTTCGGCAATTCCTGTACTACTTGCGATTCCAAGGTTACAAGTATCGGTTCCTGGGCAAGCTGTGATGTCAACGGCTTTATTATAGCCCAATTCTGTAAAGCCAAGTTTTTTTAATTCGGTATAAAACAGAGGCAGTAAATCTATTTTTACAAACGGGATCAAAATATTTTGACGTAAGGTCAATCTAATTTCACCAGCAGCGTATTGATCTACCAGATCTGACAATAATCTCGCCTTGTCTGTATAGAAATCGCCGAGTAACACTTTGATTCCTATGGCTACGTATCCGTTTTGTTTTTGCGGAATGGTATTCGTTTCTTTCCATAATTCGAAATCAGATGGATCATCAATATCTATGTTTGGAGCACTAACCGACACTGGCGTTGAAGTCTGATAAGCTTCAGCATCAATGGCAACCGACTTAAATTCAATGGCGTTTTGTTCCGCTTCTACTAAAGTTTTAAAAGCCTCTAAACCTATGGATTTAATTAAGAATTTTAATCTGGCTTTCGCTCTACTTTTTCGTTCGCCATGCCGATCAAAAATTCTTAAAACACCTTCCATCACAGGAATAATCTTATCACTAGGTAAAAATTCATATAAAACATCAGCATGTCTGGGCTGAGATCCTAAACCACCTCCTAACATGACTTTAAAGCCTCTTTCTTCATTTTTGATTTTAGCAATAAAGCCCAAATCATGCATGTAAGAAAGTCCGGTATCTTCATCTGAAGCAGAGAAAGACACTTTAAACTTTCGGCCCATTTCCTGACAAATCGGATTACGCAAAAAGAAACGAAATAAGGCATCGGCATATGGTGACACATCAAAAGGCTCGTTAACATCGATGCCAGCAGTTTCACTTGCGGTTACATTACGAACCGTATTGCCACAGGCCTCTCTTAAAGTTACCTGATCACGTTCTAATTCGGCCCAAAGTTGTGGTGTACGATCTAAATCGACATAATGAATTTGAATATCCTGTCGAGTGGTAATATGTAAGCGTCCGCGAGAGTACTCATCAGAAACATCTGCAATTCTTCGCAATTGATTGCTTAGAACCTTACCATAAGGCAACTTGATGCGAATCATTTGCACACCTTGTTGTCGTTGCCCATACACACCTCTTGCCAATCGAAGACTTCTAAACTTTTCTTCATCGATTTTACCATTATGAAACAGCTCAATTTTGTGAGCTAGTTCGATAATATCTTTCTCAACAACAGGGTTTTCTATTTCGGTTCTAAAACTTTGCATACCACTAATTTATTGGAGATGAATCCCACACTCTCTATTTTTCAAGGCTTTTATTGGGTCAAAATAACTATGATTTTTAGGTAAATTATGTGCTTCTAAATAATTGTCTAAATCATAGTCGGTCCAGTAATAAAACGGACTGATTTTTAAAATTCCGTCTTTGCTATAACTTAAAATGTCTTTTTTATTTCTCAACTCGGTTTGGCGTACTCTAATATTTGTAAACCATAAATCTGGTTGATGTTCTTGTAAAGCACGCCTGAAAGGTTCTAGTTTTACAACTTCTGAAAACTGCGCATGATTATCGTCTTCCAAACTAGGTAAACCAATAGTGGCATCAATATCTTCTTTACTCATTAAAGATTGATACTGATGTATATTCAAATCATATTGATCAATCAAGTGAGCAGCATGTTTGTAGGTATCTGGCGAATTATATAAGGTATCACACCAAACCACTTTTATCGCCTTATCATGCTTGCTCATAGTACTGAGCAAAATAGCAGAATACACCCCAAAACTTGTGGTTACGATTCTGTTTTCTGAAAGCGTTAAAGCCCATTTAATAATGTCGTCGGGCGTTTTATCTCTTAGCGACTTATTTAAAATTTCTAGATCTAAGTGTTTCATTTTCCCCATGTTATTTTATTCCATGTACGTTCATGAACATAGTACAACACTAATTTTGAAACCAACTCTATAAAGCCAATTGAAAATGCCAACGCCAAGGTGCCTGTAATGATATAGGAAATCACGACTGTTGAAAGTGTTCCTAAGGCTCTCCAGCTTATAGTTTTAGCTAAAGTTCGTTTTATTTTTTCTCCAGAACCAATGTCTTCAATCTGGTTCTTATTTACAATTTCAGTGTTTTGTATGACTGTACTCATTAGTAATTTATTTATTATTATAATTACCCTATCGACTTAGTAGGATATTATTACAAACCTATAGTATATTATTTAAAAAACTAGTGTTAATCTGTTAAAAATTCTTGGTTTTTGTTGCGAATATGCTAATTCGCAAGATCTGCTAATGTGGTATTTCTGAACACTTTAAGTGAATTATCTCGTATCTGAATCATTAGTCGATGTACAGCACATGTACCTTCATCGGGACAATCATCACATTTTTCATAATAGTTTAAACTCACACATGGCACCATCGCAATCGGCCCTTCTAAAACCCGCATTACTAAAGTCATAGGCACATCTTTGGGGTCTTTAAGTAAATAATAACCGCCTCCTAAGCCTTTTTTTGATCCTAAAATGCCGTTCTTTTTAAGTGTTAACAATATACTCTCTAAAAATTTCACCGAAATATTTTCACTTTTTGAAATCGTAGCAATCTGAACAGGCTTCCGACTATTTTGTCTCGCCAAAAAAGTTAGTGCTTTGATACCGTATTTTGTTTTCTTTGAAAGCATATGTCCAAAGATACTTTTTTAAATTAGTATTCTAAAGCCTGATTTAAATCGGCAATAACATCTGCAACATTTTCCAAACCAACCGATATACGCACCAAACCATCAGTAATGCCAACTTCCAAACGGTCAGCTTCGGTAAGTTTAGAGTGTGTCGTTGATGCTGGATGTGTTACAATGGTTCGTGTATCACCCAAATTGGCCGACAATGAGCACAATGCAATTCTATTTAAAAACTCACGCCCTGCTTCTAAACCACCTTTAACTTCAAAAGCGACCACATTTCCACCTAATTTCATTTGCTTTTTCGCGATGTCATATTGTGGATGTGATTTTAAAAACGGGTATTTCACCAGATTAATATTAGGATGCTTTTCTAAAAATTCGGCTACAGCTAAAGCATTCTCACAATGTTTTTCTAATCGTACGGCTAAAGTTTCTAAACTTTTAGATAGCACCCAAGCATTAAATGGTGACAAAGCTGGTCCTGTATTTCTTGAAAACAGATAAATTTCCCGAATCAAATCTGCTTTTCCAACGGTAACACCTCCTAAAACGCGACCTTGACCATCAATTAATTTGGTTGCAGAATGAATGACCAAATCGGCACTAAATTTTATCGGATTTTGCAAATATGGTGTAGCAAAACAATTATCAATGACCAGTAAGATATTGTGCTTTTTGGCTATCTGACCCAAACGTTCCAAATCGAGAATATCGACCGCTGGATTGGTTGGACTCTCAGCATACAGTATTTTGGTTTGAGGTTGAATTAGCGCTTCAATACTATCTAAATTATTGACATCAAAATAACTTGTTTCAATATTCCATTTAGGTAAAAACTTAGTAAAAAGTCCGTGAGTCGAACCAAAAATACTTCTTGCCGACACAACATGATCTCCAGCATTTAATAAAGCCGCAAAGGTTGAAAACACGGCAGACATTCCTGTGGCAAAGGCATAACCCGCTTCGGCACCTTCCATTTTACAAATCTTTTCAACAAACTCAGAAGTATTTGGGTTTGTAAATCGGCTATAAATGTTTCGTTGTTTTTCTTCGGAAAACGACGCTCTCATGTCTTCGGCATCTTCAAAAACAAAACTTGACGTCAGATATAACGGTGTAGAATGTTCTAAAAACTGAGAACGTTCCGATTGTGTTCGTATAGCAATAGTCTCAAAATTTTCAGTACTCATAACTTAATGTAATTGGTTAGAAAGCTTAATAATATCAGATAGTAATCCTCTTGCGGTGACTTCTTTTCCGGCACCAGCACCTTGAATCACTAAGGGTTGATCGCCATAGGCTTCAGTAAAAATTTCAAACAGTGAATCAGAGCCTTTTAATTGTCCGAGTGCCGATTCCCTTTCTTCAGAAACAAGCTTCACTTCTAAGGTTTCATCAGCAACATTTAATTCGCCAACATAACGTAACACCTGATCTTTTTGTAAACTTAATTTTCGTTCTCCAAACGGCTGGTCTAACTCCTTAATTCGTGATTTAAACTGATTCAAACTCGTCTTTCCGTTGAGTTGTTTTGGCACTAAGGATTCTATATGTATCTGCTGAAACTCTACCTTTAAGTTGAGTTCTCTGGCAAGAATGAGCAATTTTCTAGCAACATCATTTCCTGAAAGATCTTCACGCGCATCAGGTTCGGTTAAGCCTAAGGCCTCTGCTTTGGAAAGCACTTCTGAAAATGGCACATCTTCCGAAGAAAACGTATTAAACACATAACTCAATGAACCAGAAAACACACCTCTAATCTTTGAAATTGTATCTCCAGAATTGTAAATACTCCTCACAGTTTCAATGATTGGCAATCCAGCACCAACATTAGTTTCGTATAAAAACTTTTTATTATTGTCTTTTAAGTTTTGACGTAAAGCATTATAAAAATCTAAGGCTAAAGTATTGGCAATTTTGTTAGCTGAAACAATATGAAACCCATTTTGGATTAATGTCTTATAATGCTGAACAAAATCAGAGCTAGCCGTAGCATCTACAGCAATGACATGATCGTATTTCTTTTCATTGATATACTGAATAACCTCATCCATTTGATACGGATTTGAAAATCTGCTAAAATCACTTTCCCATGTGTTAGTTAGTGTGTTATCTTCAAAAAACACCAATCTTGAATTGGCTACAATAGGAATATGTACATCTATAGATTGCTCTTCTTTAAGTCGTACTTTGGCCTTGTTGATCTGATCAATTAATGTGCTTCCAACATTACCTATTCCGAATATGACGATGTGTATTTTTTTCATTTTTGATAAAAGTATTAGGTTGGAAAATGGGTTTTAAAAACTTGATAAGCTGTTCGTATTCGATTAAAAAAGCATCATGACCATGAATGGATTTAATTTCAGAAATGCTGACATTATCTTTTATAAGTTTGACATCAACATAAGTTTCCCAGTTTTCTTCAGACTTAAAAAATAAATCACTTGGAATTGTTATGATATGAATATGCGAACTTATGGTTTTAACAACGTCATCTAGAGCGCCTCTATTTTTAGTAATATCAATGGTTCTTAAAATCTGGTTCATCAGTTTGTAAGCCGATAAATTGAAGCGTTTGTTAAGCGCTTTTCCGTGATAATCCAGCCAGCTTTCGACATTAAAACGTGCTTTAGAAACTTCGGTACGTTGAAACTTTTGAGTTAAAGATTCTGGTGTTCTGTATAAGGTCATGGCATGCATACGAGCATCGGCTAAAGGCGCTTCTGAATGATTTAAAATCGCATCTTGAATATGACAATTAGCAATAAGCCAGTCGGTCGATTTCCAATCGCTGGCAATCGGAATTAAATGCGTAATCAAATTAGGTTTTAAAGCTGCCAGTTCCCAGGCAATTCCGCCACCAACCGATCCGCCAATCACAGCAAAAAGCGATGTAATATTTAAGGATTCTAATCCCATTGCAAAAATTTCGGCAATAGTGCGTGCTGTAAAATCTTTATAATTGTCGATGAGATGGGCTTCAATATTATCAAATCCATTTCCAGGAATATTAAACGCTAAAACGGTATAAACATTAGTATCGATACATTTGTTACTACCAATTAAATCATTCCACCAACCCTCCTTTCCGCAGACGTTAGAATTTCCTGTCAATGCGTGATTGACCATCACAATGGGTGCCTCATGTAAAGGTTTCCCAAAGGTTTGATAGGACAATTCTATCGTTTGACGCACACCAGACGGGAGTTCAAATTCTGAAATTGATATGTATTGTAATGCTGCCATTCGTAAATTTTAAAAGGTATAGATGCCACGCACAAAAATCGCACGTAGCATCAATTGAACACAAACAAATATGTTTTAAGCTAATACTGTTTTTTTAACGACTTCGAAAGCCTCTTTTAAATCGGCTTTTAAGTCTTCGATATTTTCAATACCAACCGACAAGCGAATTAAGTCTTTAGTCACACCTGTAGTTTCCTGAGCTTCATCACTCAACTGCTGGTGCGTTGTACTTGCTGGATGAATAATCAATGATTTGGTATCGCCAATATTGGCTAAAAGTGAAAATAGCTTAGTCGTATCGGCAATTGTTTTAGCCGATGCGTAGCCGCCTTCAACACCAAACGTCACGATACCGCTTTGTCCGTTTGGTAAATATTTTTCAGCCAAAGCTTTATATTTACTGGTTTCTAATCCAGGATAATTGACCCAATTAACTTCGGGTTGTTCTTGTAACCATTGAGCTAATTCGAGTGCATTTTCACTATGCTTTTTAATCCGTAATTCTAAGGTTTCAAGTCCTTGAATAATTTGAAAGGCATTAAACGGACTCAAAGCTCCGCCATAATCACGAAGACCTTCAATTCTAATTTTTGCAATAAACGCCGCATCTCCAATAACTTCACTGTAAACTAAACCATGATAGCCTGCTGAAGGCTCAGTAAACTCTGGAAATTTACCGTTGGTCCAGTCAAACGTACCTGCGTCAACGATGATTCCGCCAAGAGATGTTCCGTTACCATTGATGTATTTGGTTAACGAATGAATAACAATGTTGGCACCATAATCAATTGGATTGAGCAAATATGGTGTCGCTACTGTATTATCAACAATAAAAGGCACTTTATGAGCTTTGGCCTGACTGGCAATAGCTTCGATATCTAATACATCTAATTTTGGGTTTCCAAGGGATTCTACGAAAAAAGCTCTGGTATTTTCCTGAGCCGCTTTTTCGAAATTTTCAGGGTTAGATGGGTCTACAAAAGTTGTCGTAATACCATGTCTTGGTAAGGTTACATTTAATAAATTATAGGTTCCACCATACAAACTATTAGAAGCTACAATATGATCACCAGCTTTTAAAAGCGTTAATAATGTGGTTGAAATTGCTGCAGTTCCTGAAGCTGTAGCAACGGCTGCAATACCGCCTTCGAGAGCGGCAATACGCTGTTCTAGAATATCATTGGTTGGATTATTTAGACGTGTGTAAATAAATCCGGGAACCGATAAATTAAAACGCCCAGCGGCATCATCTGAATCATCAAAAACGTAAGCCGTAGATTGATAAATTGGAACCGCTCGTGTTCCTCCTGTTTGATTAACATCGTGTCCTGCGTGCAACGCTTTTGTTGCGAATTTTTGTGTACTCATTTTTCTAAGTTTTTGAGTTAAATACTAATTAAAACAAAAGCCAAATAAGCCTCATGAGAAGCGTACTTAATAGAAAAATGTTAAAAAGAAAATCGTAAATTACAGAAGAGTAATTACGTTTGAGTTATCTATCCGATTACACGATAAATGAATCGTGCTTTCAAGTAGAATTTAGCACCTTCTTAATAAATTTAAGGGTTGCTAAGGTTTCAGCGAGTCTAATCTCTCCACCTTTCTTGATAACATTTCAGTAAGTTATTGAACTTTGTGAGCACAAATATTGCAACATAAATTTTAATAATCCAAATGAAACCGAAAATTTTTCTAAATAATTAACATAATCGCAATAAAACCGAAATATTTTCTATAATTATGATTTTTATAGCTTTTTTATTCAGAAAACGAAACATATGTTATTAATCTCATTTTCAGCAGGTATTAGAAACAAAGACCTTATTTGTAAACATTCTTTTCTAGTTTCAATAATATCTGTACTTTTGTTGCCATTAAAGAGGAAAAATTTGTTCTGATTGCAACCTCATAAAAAAATGCTAAAGCAGTTAGTTTTCAACTTCTCTAGCGACTGAGCAATCTCAATTTATTTTTCATAACTAATAAAAATTTAAAAGGGATTTATGGCATATTTATTTACTTCGGAAAGCGTTTCTGAAGGACATCCAGATAAAGTAGCTGATCAAATTAGTGACGCATTAATAGATAATTTTTTAGCTTTTGACAAAGAGTCTAAAGTGGCTTGTGAAACTTTGGTCACAACAGGTCAAGTGGTATTGGCTGGTGAAGTAAAATCGAACACCTATTTGGATGTTCAAAAAATCGCCAGAGACACCATTAACAAAATTGGCTACACTAAAAGTGCCTATATGTTTGACGGTAACTCTTGTGGTGTGTTTTCGGCTATTCATGAGCAATCTGAAGACATCAATCGTGGCGTTGACAGAGCCAGCAAAGAAGAACAAGGTGCTGGTGACCAAGGAATGATGTTTGGTTATGCCACGCGTGAAACCGATAATTACATGCCTTTGGCTTTAGATTTATCACACCGTATTTTAAGAGAGCTTGCCGATTTAAGACGCGAAAATAAAGACATTACTTATTTACGCCCTGATTCTAAAAGTCAGGTAACCATTGAATACAGTGACGATAACGTACCGCAACGTATTGACGCTATTGTAGTTTCGACGCAGCATGACGAGTTTGGAGATGACGACACTATGTTGGCTAAGATTAGAAAAGATATTATTGACATTTTAATCCCAAGAGTTGTTGCTAAATTACCTGAGCATATTCAAATTTTATTTAATGACGATATCACTTATCATATCAATCCGACTGGGAAATTCGTTATTGGCGGACCTCATGGTGACACTGGATTAACAGGACGAAAAATTATTGTCGATACTTACGGTGGAAAAGGCGCACATGGTGGTGGTGCATTTTCTGGAAAAGACCCAAGTAAAGTAGACAGAAGTGCTGCCTATGCAACGCGCCATATTGCAAAGAACATGGTTGCTGCAGGTGTTTGTGATGAAATTTTAGTACAGGTAAGTTATGCTATTGGTGTGGTAAAGCCGACGTCAATTTTTGTAGATACATATGGCACTTGTCCGTTTAATATTACCGATGGTGAGATTGCCAATAAAATAGCACAACTATTTGATATGCGACCAGCTGCCATAGAAGAACGTTTAAAATTACGTCAGCCTATGTATAGTGAAACTGCGGCTTACGGACATATGGGACGTGAGTATCAAACCGTTAGCAAAACCTTTGAACAACCTAATGGCGACCCAGTCACTCTAGATGTTGAATTATTTACCTGGGAGAAATTAGATTATGTTGATAAAGTAAAAGCTGCTTTTGGATTAGCATAAGCCAAACAGTAACAGATTAAACAAAATCCTCGTAGCACTCAGTTACGAGGATTTTGTTTTTTAAATAATCAGAAATTTACGCAGCCACTTTTAAATTACGACACCTCATTAGAAAACTGTAACACATAAACACCTAACATGTAGGAGTTTTTAGTTATAAACTGTTACATTTATAACAACAAAACTTAACTCTATGAAATTCAAACAACTGTTACCTAAATCCATTTCCCTTGTTTTATTAGGCTTACTTTTTTGCCTCTCCTGCAATAATGATGACCTATTGAGTTCAACTCAAAATCAGGATCCAGACCCGACTGCTTTTGCTCAAAATTTTGGAAGTGAAATTTCTAGAAATTTTATAGGAACTATAGTAGACATCAATAACAACCCAATCGATAATGTGATGATTAGTATTGGAAGTTCTACGGCTATGACGGATGCTAATGGTGTATTCATTATTAACAATGCAACGGTAAACCAGCGTTTTGGATTCATAAAAGCCGAAAAAGCAGGTTACATTCATGCATCTCGTGCTGTGGTTCCTAGTAATGGCGTAAATAAAGTACGTATCATGATGCTCCCTGAAACTATCGCAGGAACAACCACAAGCGGCACACAAGAAACCATAAGTTTGCCTAACGGTTCTAAAGTAGCATTAGAAGGTGACTATATAAAATCTGACGGCACACTTTATGATGGTTCTGTGAATGTAATTATGCATCTTTTAGATCCTGCAGATGCCAATATGCAAGACCAAATGCCAGGCATGCTCTATGCAGCAAATGCTCAAAACGAAGAGCGTATGTTACAAACGTATGGGATGCTCGCTGTAGAATTACGAGGTGAAAGTGGCGAAGATTTAAATTTAGCTGAAGGATCGACTGCAGAAATCACAGTCCCATTAGATGCTAGCTTAATGGCAACTGCACCAAGCTCGATTCCGTTATGGTATTTTGATGAAGTAAATGGGTATTGGATTGAAGATGGAGTTGCTACACTCGTTGGAAATGCTTATGTAGGAACTGTATCACATTTCTCATTTTGGAATTGCGATATACCAGCCGAATATGTTGATTTTTGTATTACCGTAAATGACAGCAACGGAAATCCGTTAACGAATACTTACGTCACATTAACAAGCTCAAATTATGGTACGAGTAATGGTTACACCAATCAAAATGGTGAAGATTGTGGCAAAATTCCTAGTGGAGAAACACTAGAACTTAATATTTATGCTTTTGATCCTTGTGGTCAAATTCCGATACACTCAGAAACTATAGGTCCGTTTGATACTGATTCTAATATTAGTGTAACTATTGCTGATAATCCTAATATTATTTCTGAAACTGTTTCAGGTATTTTTAATGATTGTAACGGCAATCCTGTTACCAACGGTTATGTGCAATTGATTTATAACGAACACTATTATACAGAGGCTGTTACTGCTGGTAATTTTGAAATTAATTTGGTCCGTTGTGAGACAGAAAACACTTTTAAAATAAAGGCCTACGACTATGTCAATGTACAAGAAACAGATTTATTAAGTTATACCTTTACGACTCCTTTAACCAATTTAGGCACGATTCAATCCTGCAATTCAGTTGAAGAGTTTATCACTTATCAAGTTGATGATCATCCAGTAATTACGTATAACTTTAATATTCAAGGAGGTCTTGATGGTGATTATTTAACAGTGTATTATTTTTCTGAAAATCAAAATACTTCATTTAATTTATACTTTAGTGATTTTAACGGTCCTGGCACCTATACTAATAGCTACATAGATTTTTATGATATGAATGGCGATGCTACAACTTTAGAAGCGTCATTTGTAGGCGCAACCAACGTTACTGCTTTTGGTGACATTGGCGATTATATAGACATCAATTTTTCTGGTGTTATTGACGATTACAGCAGCGCAAATCAGATACCAATCTCTGGAACTATTCATGTGTTGAGAGATTATTAAAATACTATTAAATAAAAAAAGCCTTCCCTATTGAGAAGGCTTTTTTGTTTGCGTTAAGGATTGAAAGATTTGTTTGAGCTCCTCGTAGAGAGCGAGTCTTGAAAGCCTGCCAACCCTAGCCAAAGCTAGGGTTGGAACGCCCAAATCTTACAAGGTATAAATCACTCTAAAGGTGATAAACCTAGGTTGTATAAACGTTTCTGAGGTAAATACAGAAATATTACTCGTGCTATTGCTAATATTAGAATCGATATCCAGCAAGTTGGTTGCCTTCACTTCGTATTCCCATTTGGCATCTTTATCTTTTCTGTAGGCTAAACTCGCATCCCAGGTTTGGAAGGATTGCGCAGGTCTTACGCCATCATCTTGATTGGTATAGGTGAAATCGGTTCTAAAAGTTACCGATTTCCAGATATAAGCATCAAACTCGACAGAAGGTGAATTAACAACAAACTTTGTAGATGTTGTGCCCTGGTCGTTATTGGAAACCGAATAGGTATATCGTAAACGCACATTTGGTGCTTCTCTAAAGTTGGTACGTAATTCTGGTGTGTACGATTGCGTAAAACTTTCGCTCACTGTACGTATATCTTGAACAAACTGATTACGTTTAGAGTACGAAAAACGAGCACCTAACCTTGCTCTTATTTTTTTGAAAGTCCGCTCTACACGTCCAAACACACTTGCAGACTCGTCGGCAAAATTGGAGTTAAAATATGAACTTGTTCTAATGACATTATCAAAATTTGTTAAACTTCTGATTTGATCGACATTCTTACTATAATTAGCAAATGCAAAGACATTGGTATAATTAAAGAGGTTAAAACTGAAATATCTTAAACTCAAATTATGCGATAATGAGTTTTGCAGTTCTGGATTACCATAGCTTATGTTATTATAGCTGTTGAGAACCAGACCTTCGGCTAAACTTGTCACATCTGTAAAGGCATTGCTCATATTGTAACGGAAGGTTAAACTTTCACTCTTTTTAAATTGAATCAATGTTTCAAATTCTGGTAAAACTCTAAAGAAATTATCTTTGTACTCTGTACCAAACTGAGTGTTTTTATTACCGTAAGAGTGTAATGAAAACCCAGGTGTAATTGTAAATTTCCCTGTTTTTAATCGGTAACGAAAGCCTAAATACACATCACTAAAGTTGTACTCTGTATCATTTTCGTTGGTCAATAGATTTCCTTCGCCATCGGTTAAGGTCGCTACGGGATCAAAAAACGAACCGTCGTCTAAAAACTGAAAGATATTAGAATTAAATTTTTGGTTACTTAAAATCGTTCCTAAAGTTAAATTGATATTACTCTTATTATTTAAGATATAGTAATAATCTAATTTGGCATCTAACTGATTGGACTTGATACGTCTGTCTTGATTTAAGTTGTAGCCAAACTGATCTCTATCAAACCCTAAGGCTGAAGCGGTATTATCAAAGGCATCTTGATCTTGAGGATCATCGTCATTATTTGTTGGATCATTTACAAGTAAAGCATTGTAGAATGGATCTTCATCTTTAATTAAGTGCTGTGCTTCGAATGCAAAAATATTTTTCTCGTTAAGCGTATAATAGTAATTGAAGTTTTGATTGATACTAAATGGTGTAACTTCTTCTAACTGGTTGGTACTTCCTACGACAGAAGACAGGATGTTTTGTCTTTCTGAATCTTTAGACAAACGGCCAAGCAAATCATAATTTAATTGATTATTGGCATTAGGTTTGTATGATGCGCTTAATTTTGCAATTCCTTGGTTTGATGCTTCGCGTCCGGTTTCAACGGTTTCTTCATCAGGAATTCCTAAATCTGAATCGATATACCTTACATAACTTTCTTGACGTGTTCTTAAACGCGTACTATTGTAGATTAAGAATCCGCTAAGATCTAAGGCTTTATTTGGTGAATAACTAAAGTTACCTGCACCTAATTTTGTTTCAATTTCTTGGGCATTTCCTAAATTGGTCAGACCTCCAAGTCCGTTATCACCAAGATTAATACTCGTTCCGCTACTTTGGCTTGGCAGTCTAAATCCGCCACCAAAATTTCTAATATCACGATTGGTCAAAGCCACTTCTCCGATATTATTCATATCGCCAATAACGTTTATGCTGTATTTCGGACTGTAATAAAAGAGTTTAGGCTGCACCAAATAGAGTTCTTTATCTGGAGCAGTTCCAACACCTGCAGTGATATCTCCAAACCAAAAATTTTCTTTTCCTTCTTTTAATTTGATATTTATAGCCACATTATCCTGATTGTTTTGAACACCACTTAATTGTCCGACCTCAGAATAATTACGTAATACTTGGATTTTATCAACGGCATTAGACGGAATATTTTTTGTTGCTAATTTCGAATCGCCATCAAAAAAATCTTTTCCATTAACCATTAATTTATTGACGACTTTCCCTTCAACTTCGATTTGCCCATCATCATTAATTTCGACACCTGGTAATTTTTTCAGGACATCTTCGAGTTTTCGCTCAGAGCCATCTTTAAAAGAATCGGCATTATAAACCAGTGTATCGCCTTTAATAGTCACTGGCATTTCGTAGGTTAATTCGACTGCAGCTAGTGCATTATCATTTTGAAGGGTATAATCTTTTGAAATATTATCTTCTTTGGTAGAAATTTCTTCTGAAAGTGTTTTCATACCAATGTAACTTACTTGAACGGTATAGGTTTTATTTTTTTCTAAATCCAGTTTAAAACGCCCTTTATCGTTAGTAATGGCATAGGATGCCATGGTTTTAGTTTCTTTATTAATGGCAATAACATTTGCCAATTCTAAAGGCGTTCCGATGCTGTCTTTAACAACACCTTGAACCGTGATTTGAGCACTACAAATGCTCGTTACAAGCAGTAACGCTAGTATAAAAATATTTTTCATTTGGATTGGATTTTGTTTCAGTATGGTTTTATTTTATTGGAAAACTGAAACTTTAATTGTTGATTATTTTTTAATTTCGGCGACCACCTCTACCTCGTCCACCATACATTTCTCGCATTTCTTCGATTTTGTCTTTCATGATTTGATTGTATTCATCACGCGTTACAACTTCACCTTTTTCAGGTTTTTCGATGGTTTCTTTATTTTGAGGATTCATCACAATTTTAGTACATAGCATCACTGTTCTATCAGCTTGAACTTCTAATATCAAACCAGGCAAACCATGATAATCGGCAGGTCCAGCACTTACAGGGATTTGAGGTGTATACCAAGCCGTTACTACGACAAATTTAGGAACTTCTACATCATCAAAAATATCTTCAGATGTTGTTTTTGTGCTATCGGCAGTGGCTTCTCCTTCTTTCTTTTCGGCATCTTTATTAGCGTCATTATCTCTTCCGCCACGTCGACGCATACTCATAAAATCCATTTCATCAACCGGTTTAGTCGTGGTTGCTTTAAAGCAAGTATATTGACCAATTTGTTTGGTTTCATTTTCCAGTTTCCATTCTAATTTTGGAAGGGAATCTTTTACCAAAAATGATTTTCCGAAGAATTCTTGCTCTTGCAGAATCACATTTTCTTTGATGTTTTTGTATTGAGGTCCACCCGTAAAACTACTCACCATACCTCTCCAACGACCACCTCCAGCACCTGGAGCATCAAGCTTTTCTTCTTCTTTATAAGTTGATTCGCTACGATTAAAATTTAGCACGAACGTTTTCTCTAACATACTTTTCATACGTTCGGCAATTTGCTTTTTTTGTTGGTCGCTCATTTGACCGCCTCCAAAACTACTCATGTCGACCGTAGTCTTGGTTTGATAAATAGCTTGCCCTTGGAAGTCTTGTGCATTAAGGCTTAATGATACAAGCAACACTAATACAATGCTACTTATTTTGATGGTAAAATGTTTCATTCGATTAAAAGTCTTAGTCTTTATAAAGTTAAAATTAACTCTTTCTATTCCTGATTAGACTTTAAAACCACCAAATAGTTAAATCTTAAAAGGTTAAAATTTTCTTAAAGTATTTAACACACTTAACCTCCTATTCTAATCTCAAAACTTTCTCCATCACGATTTCTATCATTAGACCTGAAGCGTTCTTCCATTTCTTTTAACTTTTTTTCCATGATTTTATCATAAGCTTCTTGGGTTAATTCTTTTCCTTTATCAGGCTCAACAATGCTTGAAGCATTTTTAGGATTAATCACTATTTTACTACAGATGACGGTTTCACTGCCATCATTAACTTCTAAAATTAACCCAGGTAATCCATGATAATTTCCTGGCCCAGCACTGACTGGGATTTGAGGCGTATACCATGCAGTGATGGTTATCTCTTTCATTTTAGGTGCTTTATCGGCCGTACTTAAATCTTTATCACCATTAATACTGATACCACTTTCTACAATTTCAACTTCTCGTGTTGTTGTCGCTTTAAAGCAGGTATAATCGCCAATATTTTTCGTTTCAGATTCGAGAGTCCATGCAACATCTTGCAAATCATCTTTTATCAAAAAGAGCTTGCTAAACGATTCATTTTGATTGGTGTAACGTTTTTCTTTTAAGTTCTTGTAGAGCACATCTGACCCGCCACTAGTCACCATAACTACTTGCATTCCGCTTGGTTGTGGTGGCGAAATAGCTTCATCTTCTTTATATATAGATTCCTCTTTGTTGAACTTTAAGATATAGGTTCTTTCAAATTGCTTTTTAAGCATTTCCATCATTTGTTCTGCAGCGCCAGATGCTATTTGTGTGCTATCTAATTTAATATCAATTTTACGTTTTGACTTATACGTCGCTTCGCCTTGAAAGTCTTGAGCACTGACTTTACTGACTAATAAAAGGGTTGATACGATAATGAGTTTGACAAGTAATTTCATAAGTTTAATGGTTTTTTGATTTCTGTATTACAAATCTAATTATCACTTTTCTACATTTTAGTTAATGAGTGTTAACGAGTGTTAACCGATTAGTTTTTAAGGCTTTTAACATTTACTTTTGAGTTATGAACGATTCAAAATACAGATACATTCTCTATGTCATTATCATCGTAATTATATCGACTATTGGGATTCAAGCGTATTGGAATTATAAAAACTACCGCTCTAGTAAACAGCAGGTTATTAATGATATTCAAGCCAGTTTAGATAAGGCGGTTGATGATTATTATGCTAATCTTGCTGAAAACAGCACTATTGGTTTTACGATAAAGAATATGAGTCAAAAGGATTTTCTTAGTACTGAAAGCTTAGACAGTATTTTAGAATCTATAGAAACCTCAAACACGCATGGTTTTGGAACGCTGGATTCTATAAGTCCGAATTTAGTTGAAGGCATTTCAATCGTTAAAGGTGTAAAAGGAGATTCTACTCTTAAACATATCCACGTGGATAAACGATTTGAATTTAAGAGTGACTCCACAACACAACTGAAAACGATTATTATAGATTCATTTTCCAAACCACCTAACAAAGAAGCCTTAATAGGCTATTCAGAAAAAGATTTAAAATTTCTTACTTCAATGGTCATCACTTCAATGACTACAGACTCGCTATCGTTACAAGGAATTGATACACTTTTACAATCAGAATTTCGCCGAAAAGACATCGCTATCACCTACACAATCAAATACCAAGATCCTACTAATACTACTGCTTATTACGACTCCAACAAAAAACATATCACAAGTATAGATTCTACAGCCTACGGCAAACATATAACAACCCTATCGAAATCTGCTTTTTTGCCCAACAACAGTGAATTAAGCTTGTTATTTAGTGATGTATCTAATGATGTTTTTAAACGAATTATTTGGGGCATTTTGATTTCAATACTTTTAGTTTTGGCGGTCATCAGTTGTTTGTTTTACTTACTTAAAATCATCAAACATCAAAAACAATTAGCCGAAGTAAAAAACGACCTCATCAGCAATATCACCCACGAATTTAAAACACCAATAGCTACTATAGGTGTTGCTTTAGAAAGCATTCAAAATTTTAATGCCATAGAAAATAAAGACAAAACAAAAACCTATTTAGAGATGTCACGAGAACAACTTTCTAAATTAAATACTATGGTTGAAAAACTCTTAGAAACTGCGACATTAGATACTGAAAACCTAGAACTCAATAGTGAACGTTATCATATTTCAGAAGTGATAACCAATAGTGTTGTTAATTTTAAAATGCACCATCCAACTAAAGAGATAAGTTATTCTATTGAACCTGACGTTTACGCTCATGTCGATATTTTTCATTTTGAAAATGCAATCAACAACATAATTGATAACGCTTGTAAATATGGCGGCAATACCATTCATGTTGACCTTAAAAGCAATTCGTCACAAATTGAAATAGTAATTTCTGATAATGGTCATAGCTTAACACCTGCAAATAAAGAGCGTGTTTTTGAAAAATTTTATCGCATCCCAAAAGGGAACACTCACGATATTAAAGGCTTCGGAATTGGTTTGTATTACACTAAGAAAATTATCGAAAAACACAAAGGAAGCATTCAATTAAACCTCGATCATAATTTCACCAGCTTTAAAATCAAATTACCAAATGTCTAAAACCACCATCCTACTTGCGGAAGATGAGCCTGCTCTCGGACAAATAATTAAAGAGAGTCTTGAAACCAGAGACTTTAAAGTTTTACTCTGTGACAATGGCGAAAAAGCTCTCGAGACCTACCAAAATCAAGCTCCTAAATTATTGGTTTTAGATGTAATGATGCCCAAAAAAGACGGCTTCACCTTAGCAAAGGAAATTAGAGCAATTGACGATCATATTCCTATTATATTTTTAACCGCTAAATCTCAAACACAAGATGTTGTTGAAGGCTTTAGTATTGGCGGAAACGACTACCTAAAAAAACCGTTTAGCATGGAAGAATTGATTGTAAGAATCCATAATTTACTCCACAGAAAACAAGTTCAGGAAGCTTCAGAAATATTGAAAATCGGGATGTATACATTTGACTTTCCGAAGCAACAATTAATTTACGATAACAATATAACAGCACTAACACACCGGGAAGCGCACTTGCTTTTTCATCTGATTAAAAACAAAAATCAAGTCTTAGATCGTTCACTTATACTTAATAAACTCTGGAGAAATGACGATTTTTTCTCTGCCCGAAGCATGGACGTATTTATTAGTAAGTTGCGTAAAAAGCTAAGCCAAGATGACAGCATTCAAATTATAAATGTACGCGGATTTGGCTATAAACTTATTTGTTAGATTACAGACCTCCATTTTACTGCTAAGGTTTAAGAATTAGTGGCGCAATTTTTGTACTTTTCAAATCTATATATACTCTATGACCTATCTTAGATTTCTGTTTTTAATCCTACCAGGCGTTCTAGTAGCACAAAGTCAAATTGGGCTTACTAAAATAGATTCTACAGTTCTAAAAGCAGATCAGGTTATAGCTATTGATAATTTTGAAACCACTTACTACACGGCTAACACTATTTTCTATAAAAAAGCTAAAGACCAAACCGCGGTCAACTACAGCAATGTGCAATTAGGAGTACCCACAACGGTCAATGTTTTTAATCCGCTTAAAATTAATTTGTTCTATCAAGACTTTAATACTGTCATTATATTAGATAATCGTCTTGCTGAAATCTTTAAAATTGATTTTAACACCAAACAACCTTATAAAAATATCTCGCACATTTCTACGGGTTATGACAATACGCTTTGGATTTTCAATCAAGATCTTCAACAGTTGCAGTTATATGATTATAAAACCGATAAAATTAGAGCCACTACAGTGCCAGTGCAATCTCGAGTTTTAGATTTAAAAAGTGATTATAATTCCTGCTGGATGCTCACCGAAAAGTATTTATATCAATATACTTACTTCGGAAGCTTAATTTCTAAAATTGAAAATAAAGGCTATTCAGCATTAGCCATACACAATGAAAACATCATTCTTAAGGCAGAAAATTCCCTTTATTATAAATCCAAAAAAAGCGAAACTATTATTCCGTTAAAGACACCAAAATTGTTAATAAATCAGTTTTTACTAACCAATGAAACCTTGTATATTTACGATTCTAAAATACTTCATAAATACCAACTAAAAATCGAATAAGTATGCACGTTGCTGTCGCAGGAAATATTGGTGCTGGAAAAACCACACTCACAAAGTTACTAGCAAAACACTTTAAATGGGAGCCACAGTTAGAAGACGTTGTAGACAATCCTTATTTAGACGATTTTTACAATCAAATGGAGCGCTGGAGTTTTAATCTACAAGTCTATTTTTTGAATAGTAGGTTTCGACAGGTGTCACAAATTCGTCAAAGCGGAAAAGATATCATTCAAGATCGTACCATTTATGAAGATGCACATATTTTTGCTCCCAACCTGCATGCTATGGGTTTAATGACCAATCGCGATTTTGAAAATTACCGTTCCTTATTCGACTTAATGGAAAGTTTTGTAGAAGGTCCAGACTTGCTCATTTATTTACGCAGTTCTATTCCTAATCTGGTATCGCAAATTCACAAAAGAGGACGTGATTACGAGAATACTATCAGTATTGATTATCTAAGTAGGTTAAATGAACGTTACGAGGCATGGATTACCAAATACGACAAAGGCAATTTACTGATTATTGATGTCGACAATTTAGATTTTGTGGCTAATCCTGAAGATCTTGGAGATATTATCAATAAGATTGATGCCCAAATCAACGGCCTATTTTAAACACAACTTTTAATGTATAAAGTGATTTTCGCGAGCATGTGCAATGGCTTGTTCACTATTATCAACCAGCAACACAGGAATTTGTTTGTAATCTTTAAATAAAGATCTAACACGCAGCATTTTCTTTTTATGTTTGACGCTTCTCAAATAGATGGCTGCAACTTGCGACGGAAATTCATTAGCAACATCCATATAAATATCGGCATCGCGTTCGCCACTATCGCCAATTAATATAAATTTTAATTTTGGATAGGCCTTCAGAATATTCACAATCTCAATATGTTTTTGAGGTCGATCTCCTGATTTCTTCTTAAAAATATCCTTAAAACTCCGCAATAAAATAGGTCCTTTAGGAAAGGTGTTTTGCTTCAGAAAAAACTCGAGATAGCGGTATAAATTCCACGGACTATGACTCACATAAAAAATAGGATTAGCAAGCTTACCTGTTGACCCTCTGTGCAATCTATGGTAAAAATCTGATGCGCCTTCTAAAGGAATTCGGCTAGCAGCACTTTTAAAAATACTGTTAAGCAACACTTTCCATTTTAGGGTAGACACCACACCTGTATGAAGAATAGTATCGTCAATATCACTTATAACACCAAACTCGGCATCGGGTGACGGAATTAACAATTCTCCTGGAAAGCGATTTGAATTCTGAATATGTCGTTTGATATTCACATCATTATAAGCTACTTCAAAATTCAACCAGCCTTCTTCATTAGCTAAAGCATTTAAACCTTCTAATGGTTCGTCAACCTTAAAGTAACCATGATCATCGGTCATGGTCTTTAAAATGGTGCCGTTAGGTAATGTAATTTTGACTTCGGTGTGTTTGATTTCATCACTCTCAAAACGTTTCCATGAATTGATAAACAAACCAAATAACCCTTTCTGTTCTAAATCTATAGTTTCATCTTCCAGGGCACGTCCACGCATATAAAAATGAGTATCAGTACCATAACTTTGAAATGTAATAATTTGTAAAGGGTCTTTTTTAAACACTAACCGTTGAAATTAGACCTTGAAGATACTAAAATCATAAAAAATAAGACTTATAAATTGCTGTAATTGAGTTCAAGTTTGATAAGTTGCTCAATATCAGTCTTAATTTTTAATAACTGATTCATCAGTACATGATGTTCTGTTTTTAGAACACCTAAACTTTCTGTTAGATTGGCTTCTTTTTTTGAATCGGAATTGAGTTGGCAAAGTGAGCGTTCATGCTCTATATGACCCACACGATGGTCTAAAGCATAAATTTTAGTCACAACTGATTTAAATTCTGATTTTAGTGTTGACATTTGATGTTTACATTGCGGAAGATTTGATATCAACGTGTCTAAAACAGTCTCAAAATTAAGGTTTGCTTTAGAATGCGCACAGCCTAAACGTTTGTTTCTAAGTTTGGCATCACATAAATTAACCCGATTAAAAACAATCACACCGTCTTGTAAATTGTACTTCGGATGGTTGCGTTGGTCTGTTGCTACTTTTTCATGATGCATTTGGCATTGCACAATTTGAAAAGACCTAAGCGCTTCAAGTGTTTGTAGTATAGAATTACTGTGTTGCATTGTAACTATAAATGTACTGGAATGCAATGAATTCTCAATAGGTAAAAACACCTGTTTGTTAATCATAAAAAAAGCCACGATGATCGTGGCTTTTTATGTCGTATGTTAAGTAAAATTATTCTTTAATAACTTCCATTTTTTTTATCACTTCCTTAGTACCATCTGCTGTAGTAGAAATGTTCTTTTCAAAAGCTTCTAATTTGGCATTCACCTCGGCTTCAGTACCTGTAAATGTTTCTTCTTTAGTAACTTCTTCACCATTTTCAACAGTCGTATAAGTAATGGTAGCTTCAGCTAAATCTTTAGACACTTCAATCGTTTGTTCAACGTTTTCAATCTCACTATCAACTAATACCGTTTCAGAAGTATGTCCGCCTAAAATAGGAGCAATAACTAAACCGATTAAACACGTTAATTTAATTAAGATATTCATAGAAGGCCCAGAAGTATCTTTAAACGGGTCTCCAACAGTATCACCAGTTACAGCAGCTTTATGAGCATCAGAACCTTTATAAGTCATTTCGCCATTAATTTCTACACCAGCTTCAAAAGATTTCTTAGCATTATCCCAGGCACCACCAGCATTATTTTGAAATATGGCCCACAATACACCAGAGACAGTCACACCAGCCATATAACCACCTAACATTTCAGCAATTGCAACATGATTCATTCCAAATAACATGGGAACAAATGCGATGATAAGCGGAAATCCTATGGTTAATAAGCCTGGCAACATCATTTCTTTTAAAGACGCTTTCGTCGAAATTGCTACACATTTATCATATTCTGGTTTCCCAGTACCTTCCATAATTCCTGGAATATCTCTAAACTGACGACGTACTTCGTGTACCATTTCCATGGCTGCTTTACCAACAGCATTCATAGCTAATGCAGAAAACACGACAGGCACCATTCCACCCACAAATAGCATAGCTAAAACTGGAGCTTTAAAGATGTTTATACCGTCAATTCCTGTAAATGTTACATAGGCAGCAAATAAGGCTAAAGATGTTAATGCCGCCGAAGCAATGGCAAATCCTTTTCCTGTAGCTGCTGTTGTATTACCAACCGAATCTAAAATATCGGTTCGTTCTCTAACGATAGGTTCTTGTTCGCTCATTTCGGCAATTCCACCTGCGTTATCAGAAATTGGCCCGAAAGCATCAATCGCTAATTGCATTGCCGTCGTCGCCATCATCGCTGAGGCTGCTAATGCTACACCATAAAATCCTGCAAATGCATAAGAGGCCCAAATCGCTCCTGCAAATAATAATACCGAAGGGAATGTAGAAATCATACCCGTTGCTAAACCTGCAATGATATTAGTACCAGCACCAGTAGACGATTGTTGTACAATTTTTAAGATTGGCTTTTTTCCTAATCCAGTATAGTATTCGGTTACTGAAGAGATAACAGCACCAACAAATAAACCAACTAAAGTGGCATAAAATACACGCATTGAAGAAATCTCCTGTAGACCTTCTCCGAAGAAATTCATCTTCATAGTTTCAGGAAGCATCCAAACCACTAAACCAAAACAAGACACTGCAACCAAAATAATAGAGGTCCAGTTTCCTACATTTAAAGCGCCCATTACCTGAGCTTCTTTAGCATCGTTATCTTTGATTTTTACCAGCATGGTTCCGATAACAGAAATAATAATTCCTGCTCCAGCAATCGCCATTGGTAATAAGATAGGACCAATCCCTCCAAACGCATCAGAAATAGAGCCGCCCATATCTTTAATCACATAATTCCCAAGAACCATTGCAGCTAAAACTGTAGCCACATAAGATCCGAATAAATCGGCTCCCATTCCTGCAACATCACCTACATTATCACCTACGTTATCTGCAATTGTAGCAGGATTACGAGGATCATCCTCAGGAATTCCAGCTTCAACTTTACCAACTAAATCAGCTCCAACATCGGCCGCTTTTGTATAAATTCCACCACCAACACGGGCAAATAATGCGATAGATTCTGCACCAAGAGAAAACCCGGCAAGTGTTTCTAATACGATGGTCATATCGGCAGTTGTAGTCCAAGAACCATCCATAAAGTAATTAAAGAATATGATAAAAAATGCTGTTAAACCTAAAACCGCTAAACCAGCAACTCCAAGGCCCATTACAGTACCACCACCAAAAGAAATTTTAAGCGCGTTAGGCAGGCTTGTACGAGCCGCTTGCGTTGTTCTTACGTTGGTTTTGGTTGCTATTTTCATTCCGATATTTCCTGCATAAGCTGAAAATACAGCTCCAAAAATAAAGGCTATTACAATAAGCCAATGTGTTGTTTCAACGACCTGAGAAACTATAAAAAGTAAAACACTGACGATCACTACAAAAATAGCTAGTAGTCTATATTCAGCATTTAAAAAGGCTAAAGCGCCTTCGTAGATATGATCTGAAATTTCTTTCATTTTACCATCTCCAGCATCTTGTTTCATAACCCATGATTTTTTGATAACCATGTAAATTAATCCTAAAAACGCCAAAGCTATTGGCATGTAAATCATTAGTGATTCCATATAATAAATGTATTTGATTAGTTATTTAGCGCGGTAAAAGTAGTGAAAACGATTAAAACTAAAAAACCCTACGATTTTTAACACGTAGGACTTGATTTTTAAGTTTTTATTTTCTTAGATGGTAAAATCACCGTTTGTTTTATGCTCACTGTTTTCATAGCGATCTATACATTTGTTAAGAATAGCGTAGGCTTCTTTTGCATCGCCCCAACCACCAACATCAACTTTCTTCTTTTCTAAGTCTTTATACACTTGAAAAAAGTGTGTAATTTCTTTTTTTCTATGCGGATTTAAATCGGTAATATCATTATAACTATTCCAGATTGGATCGGTAACAGGGACACAAATTAATTTTTCATCGGGTCCTTTTTCATCAGCCATATGAAAAACACCAATAGGCTTTACTTCCATTACACACATAGGAAAGGTCGGTTCGGTTCCCATAACTAATACATCTAAAGGATCTCCATCTAATGCCAAAGTCTCTGGAATAAATCCATAATCTCCAGGATACATCATTGAAGAAAACAACATACGGTCAAAACGTATTTTGTTAAGTTCAAAATCGTACTCATACTTATTTCGGCTACCTTTTGGTATCTCTATTAATACATCAAATGTTAATTTTCCTGTTGCTGTCATATTTTTTATTCTCTTAATTTCGGGCTGCAAAGATAATGTAATGTTTGGGTTTAACAATTCAATAATTAAATCATTTAACTATTACATAATATAATACTAAAAGTACAATTAGAATTGCTTATCTTGGTTAAGTAACATTATAGTCAAAAATAGACCTGTATTTAGATTAACTCTAGAAATCAATGAGTACAAAAATAGGATTAAAAGAAGCCATTTCTATTGGTATTGGTGGGATGGTTGGTGGTGGAATTTTTGCAGTTCTCGGCTTGGCTGTGGCTTTAGCAAATGGTGGCACACCTGTTTCTTTTTTGATTGCCGGCCTTATTGCTTTTATCACTTCCTACAGCTATGTTAAATTATCACTAAGCTATCCCGACCGAGGCGGAACTGTAAAATTTATAAATCAGGGATTTGGTGTTGGAGTGTTTAGTGGCGGAATCAACAATTTATTATGGGTGAGTTATATTATCATGTTAGCATTGTACGCCTCTGCTTTTGGCTCTTATGCTCCTAATTTATTTCAAATCACAAGTGATAAAATCATAGATTCTCACATTTATGCGACGGTAATTGTAATATTAGCAACAGCCATCAATTATTATAGTATTTCTGTTGTAGGAAAAATTGAATCATATGCAGTGGTAATAAAACTGGTTATTTTATTAGCCTTTGTGGGATTTGGTTTGTACGGTCTTTTTGGGAATCCACACCTAGAACAATTGTCTCCAGAACATTGGGAATCTCCCTTTAAATTACTCACAGCAGGAATGGTCATCTTTGTGGCTTATGAAGGCTTTGAACTAATTGCAAATGCCGCACCTGATATAAAAAACCCTAAAGTTAATATTCCACGTGCATATTATTGGTCTGTTATTTTTGTAATATGCTTATACATTGTTATTGCAGCAATTACTGTTGGCTCTTTAGAGTTTAGTCAAATTGCCAGCGCTCAAGATTATGTGCTAGCAGAAGCAGCTAAACCAATGCTAGGGAAAATTGGGTTTACAGTAATTACAATTGCGGCCTTAATTTCTACCTTTTCGGCCATAAATGCCTCGCTCTATGGTGGTAGTAGAGTGAACTATGAAATTGCCGAAGATGATGAATTACCAAAAGAATTTACTCGTAAATTATGGAATCAACCCATTGGTTTAGGAATCACCGCTGTTGCTACTATAGTCTTAGTAAATACACTGAAACTTGAAAGTATTTCAACAGCAGGAAGTGTTGGCTTTTTATTAATATTCGCAGTAGTTAATGTGACAGGTTACAAACTATCCCATGACATTGGCGCAAAAAAAAGCATTCCGCTTCTTGGCGCTTTATTTTGTTTTATTGCCATGGTCGCTTTACTTGTTCAACACTTTTCGGTTAGTCCCTCCGATGTTTATATTGCTCTAGGGATTATTAGCTCTTGCTTTGTCATGGAGTACTTTTACAAAAAAATAGAGCCTAAAAAATGATTATGTCACCATTGATGATCTAACCTGAATACAGCTAAATATTACAAACTGATTTTCAGCCACTTCACTTTACAGAACAAAAACGTAATTCAACCCAATCTTTTCCTATATCTAAAATAAATATTGTTACTTGTTAAGTAATCAATTATTTAATATTATGCTACGTCATATAAAAACGGTCATTTCTATTCTTAAAGAAAGAGAGCATCCATTAAAAATTATTTGGGCCTATGTGCTCTTACGTACGGGATTGAATAGATATGTAAAAATTAAGCAGAATGGTTACAAAATAAATCTTTCGCAATCAAACTTGGCAATTACATTATTTGGAAACAAAAATTACGGCCATGAAGATGAAGGCTTTTTACGTAAAACACTAAAGCCAAATGACACCTATATAGATGTTGGCGCAAATATTGGCACATTGGTACTTACGGGTGCTATCTGTGTTGGAAATGAAGGCAAAGTGATTGGTATTGAAGCACACCCTAATACGTTTAATGTTTTACAAGCTAATGTTAATTTAAATAGTTTTAATAATATTAAGCTCATTAATTCTGCTGTTGGAAACGAAAAAGGCACACTTCATTTTAGTGATGCAAAATCTGATGATTCTAATAAAATACTTTTAAACTCTGATGAAGGCGTTAAAGTAGCTGTGAACACCTTAGATATGTTATTAAAAGAAATCAAACATATCGACCTATTAAAAATTGATGTGGAAGGTTTTGAAAAGCAAGTTTTTGAAGGCGCTACTCAAACTTTAAATAAAACGTCTTTAATCTACTTTGAATCTTTTGAACGAAATTTCACAAATTACAATTACCACACTGGTGATCTTATTAAATTACTAAATGATTCTGGTTTTTTCGTGTATAAAATGATCAACCTCCAGCAATTACAGTTATTAGATATTAATTACAAATCTGAAATATGTGAAAATCTTGTTGCAACCAAACACGCTTCTAGTTTAGAAAACACCTATAATTTTGAAATAATTTAATGAACAACGCAAAACTCAAATCGACACTCGATTGGTGGGAATCAAAACGAATTTATTTAATGTTCTTGTTGGCTTATCGGGCTTTATCGCTATACATTTAACCGGAATGTTTGAATTTATTGCCTTTGAATTACTAGGTATTTTAGCTTGGGGAATTCTAGCAAATATTCTATTTTCAACGGGTATTCTTATCGAACTTTTAAACGAGTATTACTTCAACGGAACACTAAAATTACAGCATTTAAGATGGCTATTTTTTATTTTAGGCACACTCCTCTATTGTTATGTAACCTTTAGCTATGCTGTATTTTACTACTCGCCTTTTATAGATTTTTTAATCTAGAAACTAAATCCGAAGCTTCCAGTCACACCAAAAGCTCTCGCATCTGGATTGGTTAGGTAGTTCCCTCTAAAGTTAAAATCAATACGCAATATTTTAAAGATATTACCAACACCAAAACTGTATTCGTAATAGATGTCCTCATTGGGAGCCACTAATGGAATTTCGACAGGATTTCCAGTAGTATTGAGGGCTCTGTTCTCATCAGACAAATCTCCCCAAACTCCTCGTATTCCAACAATAGCTCTTAAGTTGTATTTCTTAAGAAAAGGTATCCTCGAAAATATGCGTCCGTTAAAATTATGCTCCAAATGTAAAGAGGTATAGGTATCGGTTACAAATTCGTAAAAGTCTAGCTGCGGAAATGTATTATATATTGAAAAATACGATTGGTTACCCGGAACCACACTTAACAATCCGAGAGGTACTTCTCCAAATGTTTTTCCTGCTTCGATGGTGGTAGTTAAGCGCCCGAAACCTCCAACTTGCCATGGTTGAATATAAGAAAATTGCACTTTGGTATAATCAAAATCACTATCAAATAAGCTTTTATCTCCAAGGGTGACTTGCGCAAATAAACTTGCAAATCCGTCATTAGCATTTCGACGTTCTACACCAAAACCGGTCATTTTTCGTTTTGGGAAATACGATAAAGATAAAGCAGTTTCAAACTGTTTGATTTCTGAAGACACACCTGTTGAAGCATCAGGATCGTTATAATCTAAACTAAATGTAGGTGATGCCGATTCAAGAGTTCGATAAGTTCCGCTGGTTCTAATAACGAAGTTTTTAACAGGTTCAATTTCCATAGCTAAGGTCGTCAAATTCACGCTGGTTAATTTATCGTTGGTACTGGTTCCAACAACTGCCGACGATGCTAAGCTTCGTCCTAAAACATCGGTTGATGACGTCAAGTTCGCCCCTATTTGTTCTACATCGCGCCTATTTCCTCCAGAAATGATAAATCGGCTTTTTTTGTCGATTAGCCATTTTCCTGAAATACCATATTTAAATTTATCGTCTCTAAATCCGTAAGCTAAAAAACCTTCAACACGCCACAAATCGTTAGGACCAAAATAGGTTCGTCCTCCAGTTCTTAAGCGTAATCCTTCGACTTCATTAAATCCGAAAGTCGAGAAAATTGGTCCGTAATCAAAATTAATACTCGGAAATTCAACATAGCCTGACGCCAAAATACTTCCTAAATTATATAAACGCTTAAATTTCTTGACCGTTTTAAGCGTATCCAACATTTTGTAGACCCCTTTTTCATCTTTACTTAACGATTCCATCCGGTTTTGCGTCCAAAAGTCATCATCACGATTGTAAACATCTTCATTATAATTGTAGACTTCTTCATCGTAAAATTTTTCATCTTTAGGTTGATCGAAGACGTAATTATCGTATAGCGTAGTACGTTTTCCGTAGATACCACGAGACTTTTCCTTTTTATTTAAAGCAAAATCAGAAAGCATATAATCGCGCTTAATTAAGAATAAGGTATCATTGACCACTTCAAATTCTTGCTCGATATAAATTTCCTTCACCCAGTTGATGTTCGCACTTTTTGAAGCCTGCATATTAATATCCTTAATAGCATAGGTAGAATCGTTAACCCAAAAATCACCTTTAAAAGTCAGTTCGTTTTTACGTCTCGGGTAATAAATAATATTATAACACCATTTATTATCTATAAAAGCACTATCAGACAGTACATAATTATAGGTTTGTATACCTGTACGTGATAAAGGACTCACGAAACTCTTATCAAAAAATTTAAGGTAATTGTCATAAATATTGAAATCGGCGTACAAATCATCGACAAAATCAATAATGACTTGGTTATTGCTGAATCCTGAATTTTTGTTGCCTTTAAGATCTTCTTTTTCCTTGTTGATAATATTATCGCCATACACTTTACTCACAGCCTCATTGATAAACATAGGAAGATAGGTTTTTCCCGTAATGCTAGACGTGTCTACTTCTTCAAAAACAAACTCCATCCCTCTAAACAAACGGCTTTTTATAAGCGCACTATCGATGGTATTGATATCAAACTCTACTTTTTCATATTTATCGTACTCGTATTGCTTGAATTGTTTTAAACCATTTTGGCGTTTGCGTTCCCATATTTTTTTCAGGATTCCAATTGCGGGATTTTCAGAAGCTTTTTTAGATTGCTTTCCAGTTACGATGACGACTTCGTTAAGGGCTGATGCTTCTTCTTTGAGAATAAATTTTAAATCGTAATTCACCTTCTGAGCGAGTTGCACTTCTTTGAGTTCGTAGCCTAAAAAGGAAATCACGACAACATCCCAGGTATTTTCAGACTCTAAATAAAAACGTCCGTTTTCATTAGTGATTGTCCCTTCAGTAGAACCTTTAAACAAAACATTTGCAAAGGCGACAGGCTGGTTGTTCTCATCGTAAACGTGACCACTAACTTTGGTTTGAGCGTAGGATATTACTATTCCGAAGAATAAAAATAAAATAAGGAGCTTCTTTTTCATTTATATGGTATTTGCAATTGAAAGTCGGCAAAAACCTATTTTGCGTCCTCAACTTAATTGCAATCTAAATCTTAATATGTATTTATAATTAAAAAACTTCATCAACAATCGTGCTAACCTTTCTGCCGATGGTAGATGAAGTTCTTATAACGCAAATAAATGCGACTTATTTATTTGTACATCACTTTTTTTACTGCTTTTACAACATCGTCACTATTAGGCAACCATTCAGCTAGTAATACTGGTGAATAAGGTGCTGGTGTATCTGCTGTATTGATTTTAACGATAGGTGCGTCAAGGTAATCAAATGCTTCTGACTGCACAACGTAAGTGATTTCAGTAGCGACATTTCCAAAAGGCCAAGCTTCTTCAAGAACCACCAAACGATTGGTTTTTTTGACAGATTCTAAAATAGCGTTTCGGTCCATAGGTCTTACCGTTCTTAAATCGATAATCTCACAAGAAATGCCTTCTTTTTCTAATTCATCTGCAGCTTTGTAAGCCTCTTTGATAATTTTTCCAAAAGAGACGATGGTAACATCTGTTCCTTCTCTTTTAATTTCGGCAACTCCTAAAGGTATAGTATACTCACCTTCTGGTACTTCGCCTTTATCTCCATACATTTGCTCACTCTCCATAAAAATCACAGGATCGTCATCACGTATAGCCGATTTCAACAAGCCTTTAGCATCATAAGGATTAGAAGGCACAACAACTTTTAAACCTGGTGTATTTGCAAACCAGCTTTCAAAAGCTTGGGAATGCGTTGCTGCTAATTGACCCGCAGAAGCCGTTGGCCCACGAAATACAATCGGACATTTAAATTGCCCACCCGACATTTGTCTGATTTTTGCAGCATTATTTATAATTTGATCAATCCCAACCAGAGAGAAATTAAAGGTCATATACTCCACAATTGGTCGATTACCAGTCATTGTAGAGCCAATAGCTATACCAGCAAAACCTAATTCGGCAATTGGTGTATCAATAACACGCTTTGCGCCAAATTCATCTAACATCCCTTTCGAAGCCTTATAAGCTCCATTGTATTCGGCAACCTCCTCACCCATTAAATAAATGCTTTCATCTCTGCGCATTTCTTCACTCATGGCTTCGCAAATCGCTTCTCTAAATTGAATTGTCTTCATGTATCAGTTTTTAAACGAGTAGCAAAAATAATAATTATTGCTCATAAAATACCATAAAATTGAACTTGAAAACTAGAATCGTATTCTGAATGAGATTTGATAATCACTTAGAGTTATTAATTTGCTATATCATGTTGTACAAACCGCTGTTTGAAAATGTCTCAAATTTGAATATCTAGGAATTTTATTTGATCTCACTGAGAATTATGCAATTTAAACCTGCTAAAATTTGATTTTACAAAAAAATACTATGCATGCATAGTAAAATTCAAATTATTATAATTATCTTCGTGCTCAAGAAAAAATGAACACTCAAAATAAATAATTCCGATATGAAAATATTAGTATGTATTAGTCACGTTCCTGATACGACTTCAAAGATTAATTTCACTGATGGTGACACAAAATTTGACACCAATGGTGTCCAGTTTGTCATTAATCCTAATGACGAATTTGGTCTTACTCGTGCCATGTGGTTTAAGGAAAAACAAGGCGCCAATGTTACAGTGGTTAATGTTGGAGGTCCAGAAACAGAACCTACACTTCGTAAAGCCTTAGCTATTGGTGCAGATGCTGCCATAAGAGTTAACACCGAAGCCAAAGACGGATTTCAGGTAGCCAAAGAATTAGCCAATGTTGTTAATGATGGTGGTTACGATTTAGTGATTGCTGGTCGTGAATCTATTGATTATAACGGCGGAATGGTTCCAGGAATGTTAGCTGGATTAATTAAAGCAAATTTTGTAACCAACTGTATAAATCTAGAAGTTGAAGGTACAAATGCTACTGCCATGCGTGAAATTGACGGCGGAAAAGAAACGGTCTCTACAAGTTTACCTTTAGTCATTGCCGGACAAAAAGGATTGGTTGAAGAAAGTGATTTACGTATCCCAAACATGAGAGGTATTATGATGGCGCGTCAAAAACCATTATCGGTTGTTGAACCTACAAATGCCAGCGCAGAAACCAACTCGGTTAAGTTTGAAAAACCAGCGCCAAAAGGTGCTGTAACACTAGTAGATCCCGATAATATTGATGAATTAGTAAACTTACTTCACAACGAAGCTAAAGTGATTTAATCAACTTTTAAAAAGAAAAAAACATGTCAGTTTTAGTATATACAGAATCAGAACAAGGAAAATTTAAAAAGGTAGCTTTAGAAGTAGCATCCTACGCCAAAGCCGTTGCAGACCAGTTAGGAACAACGGTTACCGCAATAACCATTAATGCTGGAGACACTTCAGAACTAGGAAACTATGGTGTAGATAAAGTACTCCAAGTTACTAATGGTGATTTAGACAAATTCAATGCCAACAGCTATGCCAGTGTGATTGAACAAGCTGCTAAACAAGAAGGTGCCAATGTGGTTGTACTTAGTTCTAGTGCAGACAGTAAATATGTAGCGCCTTTGGTTGCCGTAGGTTTAGAAGCAGGTTATGCTTCTAATGTCGTTGAAGCACCATCAAGTACAGCTCCTTTTACAGTAAAACGTACCGCATTTACAAACAAAGCCTTTAATATGACATCAATTGATACCGCTCATAAAGTTATTGGGGTTTCAAAAAATGCATTTGGTTTAGTAGCATCTTCAGGAAATGCGTCTTCGGAAGACTTCTCACCTTCAATTCCTGCTTCAGGAGTTACAGTACAATCTATAGATAAAGCCACAGATAAAGTTACGATTGCAGATGCTGAAATCGTTGTTTCTGGAGGTCGCGGATTAAAAGGTCCTGAAAACTGGGGAATGGTTGAAGAACTCGCCGAAGTACTTGGCGCTGCAACAGCTTGCTCAAAGCCAGTATCCGATTTAGGCTGGAGGCCTCATAGCGAACACGTAGGTCAAACAGGAAAACCTGTAGCCTCTAATTTATACATCGCTATCGGAATTTCGGGCGCTATTCAACACCTCGCTGGTATTAATGCAAGTAAAGTAAAAGTCGTTATCAATACCGACCCAGAAGCTCCTTTCTTTAAAGCTGCCGATTATGGTGTCGTTGGTGATGCTTTTGAAGTTGTACCTGCTTTGATTGAAAAATTAAAAGCTTTTAAAGCGCAAAACGCATAATTTTTTATAAATTGTAGTTTGAAAAGGGCTGTTTTGATTTGGTTCTTTATATATAAATCTGCATTTTGCAGTTTGTAAAGTCCAAATTAAAACAGTTCTTTACATTTTATAAATTATGAGCCTAGTTAGATTAAATATTAAAGGAATTTCATACAGCCAAACTCAAAATGGTGCGTATGCTTTAATTCTGAATGAAGTAGATGGTGATCGAAAATTACCTATTGTTATTGGCGCATTTGAAGCCCAATCTATAGCCATTGCGCTCGAAAAAGAAATTAGACCGCCTCGCCCTTTAACTCACGATTTATTTAAAAATTTTGCAGATCGCTTTGACATTGTCGTCAAACAAGTCATCATTCATAAATTAGTGGACGGTGTTTTCTACTCGAGTTTAATCTGCGAACGTGATAAAATAGAAGAAATTATTGATGCTAGAACAAGCGATGCTATCGCCTTAGCCCTCCGTTTTAAAGCGCCTATTTTTACCTACAAAAATATTTTAGACAAAGCGGGCATCTACCTTAAAGTTAATCCGAAAAAAGAAAACGAAGATCAAGATTCTATCCTTGTAGACGATATGGTCGTTGAAGAAATCGAAGCGAGCATTCAAGACAACTATATGGATAAATCGCTTGAAGAATTACATACCTTACTCGAGGAAGCTGTTACCAATGAAGATTATGAAAAAGCAGCTAAAATTAGAGACGAAATTTCCAAACGCTAATCCCTTTCACATGAGACATTTTTTACTAGCTGTTACAGCTATTTTTTTTGGAATTACACTGACTTTCGGTCAAGACATTAACTACACTAATATAGACAGTTTAGCAACAGTTGAACAATTTCAAGAAATCAAAGATAATGTCGAATCATTAAAGGTTGAATTAACAAACACTGTTCTCAATGACTGGCAATTATTAAAGCATGAATCTTTTGACAACTATCCTGAAGATAAAACTGGAGATGTCAATTTTATTAAAGGAAAAGAGTTTTTAAATCTTAGCGAAGATGGTGAATATGAATCCATATTAAACAACAATTTCAATAAGGGGTTTTGGTTGCAAAATAATAACCTATTAGTATTCAAACAAAAAGCTCCAACCACAGTAGATGTTTATTACGAGATTGTAAACAAAAGTGACTCTGAATTAATTTTAAAAAATGCAAACGATGTGTACACATTCGTATCAGATAAACATCCTAACTACATACCGCAAGGTGAAGCCGTAGATGATATTATTAAAAGTGAAGGCTATAGTTTTAACAGCATTTGGAGAGGTGCTTTAGGTATGATTACGCTTTTAATCATTGCGTTTTTATTTAGTAGTAATCGTAAAGGCATCAATTGGAAAACGGTTGTGATAGGATTAGCGTTTCAACTGATTATTGCTATTTGTGTTTTGCAAGTTGAGTTTGTAAAAGACATCTTCGAATCCATAGGTCAAGTCTTTATAAACATATTGGATTTTACCAGAGCTGGAAGTGAATTCCTTTTTAGCGGAGTTATGGATGTTAATTCTTACGGATTTATATTTGCTTTTCAAGTGTTACCAACCATCATCTTCTTTTCTGCGTTAACATCTGTGTTGTTTTACTTAGGAGTAATTCAAAAAGTAGTTAAAGCTATGGCGTGGTTACTATCCAAAGCACTTAAAATATCTGGAGCTGAAAGCTTAAGTGTTGCTGGCAACATCTTTTTAGGACAAACCGAAGCACCGTTGCTGATTAAGGCATATTTGGAAAAAATGACCAAATCCGAAATTCTATTAGTCATGATCGGCGGTATGGCAACCGTTGCAGGTGCTGTATTAGCGGCTTACATTGGTTTCTTAGGAGGAGAAGATGAAGCCCTAAGACTATTCTATGCAAAGCACTTATTAGCGGCTTCTGTAATGGCGGCTCCTGGTGCTATTGTAATTTCAAAAATACTATATCCTCAAACTGAAAAAGTAAATACAGACGTTGCTGTTTCTAAAGAAAAAATAGGTTCTAACATTTTAGACGCGATAGCCAACGGCACAACTGAAGGTCTAAAACTTGCAGTAAACGTTGGAGCAATGTTACTTGTGTTTGTCGCTTTTATTGCCATGATTAATGGTATTTTAGGTTGGGTTGGTGATGTCACTACCCTCAATGAATGGATTGCAGGAAATACAGATTACCAAAGTCTATCTCTGGAACTTATTTTAGGATACCTTTTCGCGCCATTAATGTGGCTTATTGGTGTCGCCACCGAGGACATGGCTCTCATGGGGCAACTGCTTGGTATCAAATTGGCAGCTAGCGAATTTATTGGTTACATTCAATTGGCAGATCTTAAAAATGCTGCCAATGCAACACATCTAAAATACGAAAAGTCAATAATAATGGCGACCTATATGCTTTGTGGTTTTGCTAACTTTGCTTCAATAGGTATCCAAATTGGTGGTATTGGATCTTTAGCGCCTGGACAACGAACACAGTTATCAAAATTTGGCATGAAAGCTTTAATTGGTGGTACCTTAGCATCACTAATATCTGCAACTATCGCCGGAATGATTATAGGTTAGAAGCGAATTATCACCATGATATTATCGTACTCAGTATTTTTATTTGTTCGTTAATAACTTTTAATATTTATCTTTTTTTCAGCAGATTGAAACCTCTTCTTTTCTTTAAATTCGTATCTGCGATTTCAAGCTTTAAATTGTAAGAATAATATTAATTAAAAGAGATTCCCGCTTTCGCGGAAAAAGAAGATGAAGCAATATCACGACTTAGTAAAACATGTTTTAGAACACGGTAACGAAAAAGGCGACCGCACAGGAACTGGTACCAAAAGTGTTTTTGGTTATCAAATGCGTTTTGATTTAAGTGAAGGATTTCCAATGGTTACCACAAAAAAACTCCACTTAAAATCGATTATCTATGAGTTGCTTTGGTTTTTAAAAGGCGATACAAATATTAATTATCTTACTGAGAACGGAGTGCGTATTTGGAACGAATGGGCTGATGACAATGGTGATCTCGGACCTGTTTACGGTCATCAATGGCGCAACTGGAATAGTGACGAAGTTGATCAAATTAAAGACGTGATTGAAACCCTAAAAACCAATCCGAATAGTCGTCGTATGCTGGTTTCGGCGTGGAATCCTTCGGTATTACCAGACACTTCAAAATCTTTTGCTGAAAATGTCGCTAACGGAAAAGCAGCATTACCACCTTGCCATGCGTTTTTTCAGTTTTATGTCGCTGATGGCAAATTATCGTGTCAACTCTACCAACGAAGTGCAGACATCTTCCTAGGTGTCCCTTTTAATATTGGATCCTATGCCCTATTTACTATGATGATGGCTCAGGTTTGCGGCTACGAAGCTGGAGAATTTATACACACCTTTGGTGATGCTCATATCTACAGCAATCATTATGAGCAATTAGAATTGCAATTATCTAGAGACATTAGGCCATTGCCAAAAATGATTTTGAATCCTGAAGTAAAAGATATTTTCGACTTTAAATTTGAGGATTTTACTTTAGTAGATTACAATCCGCATCCACATATTAAAGGTGCTGTGGCCGTATAAATCAATATTTTGTCTTTTTTACTCATCATAATTAAGCCTTAAAACTGCAAATCTATTTTAAAACACAAGTTTCTTACTAGCAGTTAGACGGTCTAAATTAAACAGTTAAACACCTATGAAATTTTTATACACACTACTATTAGTAGGCTTGTCTTACTCTGTATCATCTCAAGAGCTTAGATTCCCTGTGTATAGAGGTTGTGATAAAACGGCAAATAATGAGGAATTAAAAAAATGCTCAGAGAAAAAAATCATGGATTTTATCAAATTAAAATTTGATTATGAGATGGCCGACCGTGTATTTCCTACCGAACAATCGACTAAGTTTCAACTTGATTTTGTAATTAATAAAAAAGGGCGAATTGAACAGGTTAATGCTAAAGCAAATCACAAAGCCATAGCTATTCATGCGATTAGATTGGCCAAGCAGCTTCCCAAATTTAAACAACCAGGAACTGTTGACGGTCAAGCTGTTGCTGTTCCGTTTAGCATTTTAATGACCGTTTATTTTCAATAAAAAAGCGCCCAGAAATTAATTCTGGACGCTTTAAAATTGTTTTAAACCCTTTATTATACGTTTAGAACACCATTTTCTGCTGCAGCAAAATCGCTCCATGCATAAGCATCAGCTTGGTCATCGTTGGTCCATTGACCATCTACAACATATCTAAACTCGTACGAGTTATCTTTTTCTAAATCTACAGTACCTTTAAAGGTTCCGTTTTTTAATTTCTTCAATTGAACAGCTTTTTTCTCGTTCCATTCGTTGAATGTTCCAACAACTGCCACCTTTTTAGCTTCTTCAGCAGGCACAGAAAATGTTACCTTACATACTGGCTTGCTTTTTAAGTATTGTTTTGTAATTGCCATAATAATTATGAATTAATTTCTGGGTCAAATGTATAAAAGAATTGTTCACACTCAAACGTTTAGCACTATCAAAACAAAAGAATTATCATTTTGATAAATATGACGTTACATTAGTTTAAAAAACAAAAAATTAAGGGTCATAATTTATGAGATTCGCAATAGCCTGACAGCACTTTAGATATTGATTTTCATGTAGTTAAACACTACAACGATTTCGTTTTTGACCCAATTCGGGATAAAAAAATAATTACAACGTTTGCGTTAAAAAGATTAACTTTACATATAGAAACTTTTGATTTATGTTCGGAAAAAAGAAACAAACACCTCAAATAGATAAAGAACAATTAGCATTAATTAAATATGCTGAAAAACGCATCAAACAAAAAAAGCGTGTTTACATACATTTTGTTGTTTTTTTAATTGGTGCTGTATTTTTAATATTAGCTAATACTGTTTTGGGAATTGGAAAAAATGTTACAATTGCAGGATTAGATTGGTTTGTTATAGCCATTATCTTCTGGCTGGCCTTATTTATATATCATTTTATAAGTGTCTTTATCACTCATAATTTTATGGGAAAAGATTGGGAAGACCAGCAACGTGAGGCCTTAGTCGCAAAGCAACAACAACGTATTGAAAAACTTAAGGCTCAATTTTTAAAGGAAGAAACTGAAATCGCTAAAACCCAAGCTTATAATGAGGTTTTAGAAGACAATAGTTCGAGTCAAAAAAAAAAATCTGAGCTAACCATAATTGTTGCTGCTGGAGAGAACAATGCCATAGGTAAAGACAATGATTTAATCTGGCACCTAAGCGACGATTTAAAGCGTTTTAAGTCTTTAACTAATGGTCACCATATCATTATGGGCAGAAAAACTTTTGAGAGCTTTCCAAAGCCTTTACCAAATCGCACACATATTGTAATTACAAGACAAGATAACTACAAAGCACCAGATGGGGTTATTATAGTCAATAATTTAGAAGATGCACTTGATGCTGCTCGGCATGATAATCAGCCATTTATTATTGGTGGTGGAGAAATTTACAAGCAATCGATGGCATTAGCAGATAAAATTGAAATTACGCGTGTCCATCATCGTTTTGAACAAGCAGACACTTTTTTTCCGGAAATTGACACCTCAACATGGAAAGAAATACATCGTCAGTTTCATGAGAAAGATGAAACCCATAAATTTTCATTTACCTTTTTGACTTATGTGCGTCAATAGTCAATTAAAAACAATTTACAAGTCGCTTTTTCTTATTGTATACCTCTTAATGAGTGCAAAAGGACTAAGTCAATCTCTGTATAAAACACCTTCAGGAAAAAAATATCATTTAGCAAGCTGTAGAATGGTTGAAAATGTTTCTGAAAAGATTACTATTGAAGACATTTCAGTATACAACCTTACAGCATGTAAAATTTGTAAACCTAAACTAAAAACACTATCTAATGCCTTTAGCAGTCCAAATAAAGCTGTTGGCGCATCTGCATCTGTACAATGTAAAGGGATTACAAAAAAGGGAACACGATGCAAACACAAAACACGATTGGCAAATGGCTATTGCTATCAGCATACAAAAAAAAACAACACATCTAATGGCCATCAACCATCGACTGAAACGACAACTACCTTATGTGGAGCTCGTACCAAATCGGGAGGTTATTGTAAACGAAAGGTTAAAAATGGTAGCAGATGCTATCAACATTAACACAGGGTTACACCTAAATACTTCAATACTTTTTTTAACCATAAAAAAAGCGAGATATTAAATAATATCTCGCTTTCTCTATAATACCAATAAGACTATTAATATTATACTTTAGTTAAGACAACTACTAATGGTACATCAGCTACACCACAACCACCTGAACCTCCTTCAAAGTCAAGCATATTAAGTGTAAGGCTTTCTGAATCATCACATGGCTGAGGTAAAATAGAACTTGAATCACCTCCAAGTGTTAAAAGCGTCGTACAACCAATGTTAGTAGACAACCCACTATCAATAATTACCTGACCGTTTGAAAAACCAAATGTTACAGTCATTGTATTATCTGAGCCTCCTGGTTCGTAAGCGACATCAAATTGTCTGCTAAAAGGTCCATTATCACCTTCATTAATTGTTACTACTTGATCTGCAAAAACAGGACCTCCAAAAAGACTATTACCAGACGTTACTGTTAAATTATAGTCTCCTACAAAGTTATTCGTAGAGGCGTCTAAAGTTGGACAAATCTGGATTCTGTAAGCAGTAGGTCTGTCAGAACCTTGAACACCAACAGTAACACCGTCTCTATCGGTAGCAGTCATAACAATATCGAAAACCATAGTTTCAGAGATATTAGCAGCTTCGGCTATATCAAACTGAATTCTAGGGAATTCATTAAACGTTAATGGATCTTTAGTACCTCCATTAGCAACATCTAAAACACCACCTTCTAAATCTGAAAAGAAAAAGTGTGTAGAGTTATTAGCAGGATTTACTAAAACACCATCATTAGAAAATACTGTACTCGGGTTTGGACCAGAGACCGCTACCAAATCATAACTGATTAATAATTCAGATTCTGAAATAGGCACATTAATAAATACAGGAACTTCCAATAAGTTACTTGTATCATAAGTATCTATTGATATACTTCCTGGTTGTCCAGAGGTGACAAACTGAACCCAACCAGTTCTAGGATTATCATCAAATTTACCTTCGTTTTCTCCTTCACTATTATCACAACTATAAGCAATTAATAATGTTAAAGAAAAAAATAATATTTTATAAAGATTTTTCATATGACTTATATTATAGTTTTGTTAATGTAAAGTTCTGAATTGACGTTTGCGAACATGAAGCAAAAGGGTCTTCAGTATAATTAATTGTATGTACAGTGTCACTTGATAGAGAATAACTACCATTGTTTGCTGTACCTGCGCTTGTTAAGATATAATATGGAGGATTTCCAGCCGTACAAGACACAGAAATATCAACATCATTACTTAAATCAAAAAGATTACAAGCTAAAGTAAAAGTAACATCAAGAACGGTATCTACACCTGAACCAGGTAAGAATGTCGTTTCGAATACACGTTCGGTTGGTGTTGGACCAACACGTACATTAACAACACCATTTGAAAAGTTACCATTACTATCTACTAAAGCATAATCACCTACTAGATAAGTATCTGGTACAGGACAAATTTCGAAAACGTTAATTACGATTCTATTTAGATCCATATCAACAGAATCTGGTAAATCTGATAATGAGAAAACAATTTGCTTTACATTAGCATCTACCAAACCATTATCTACACCTGTTACTGTTAAAACACCTTGATAAGAATTTGCAGGTATCATAACTGTACTTGGTAAATTATAAGTTAAAGGATCTGCAGTACTCTCAGCTTCTAAATTAATATTAAAGACTCTATCTGTTGAAGATACTGTACTTGAATTTAAAATAAGATCAACGCTACCTGTATCATCAATAGTGACCGGTAAATTAACTGTCGTATTTGCAAAAGTCAGGAAAGTTCTATTCTCCGATTCTACCCCATTATAAATAACTGGATCAATCGTTTCGTCACAAGACGTTATACTCAGCATGACACCGAGTACAACTATTAGTTTATATATATATTTCATGTTTTTATTTTTCATTTAAATTAGTATCCAGGGTTTTGCGAAATTGCATTATTTCCGTCAAGTTCATTTTGAGGAATAGCTAATGTAAATCTGAAATCGTTTACAGCTAAATTACAAGGTGCATTAAACGAACCACAATCTACTGGAAGTCTACTAACGCCAAGTCCAACATCTGGACCAATACGTTTAAGATCTAAGAAACGCTTACCTTCAAAACAAAACTCTTTACGTCTTTCATCTAAGATATCAACTAAGGCTTCATCTAGTGTAGCATAAGGTGTCGAAGGAGACGCTGCTCCAGTTCTCATATCACGTAAATCTTGAACAGTTTGCGCTGCATCACCTAAAGCGCCATTTCTAGCCTGAATTTCTGCTTTAATTAATTGAATTTCAGAAGATCTGATTAACTTGATATCGTTAACCTGTAAACCTCCAGAACCACCAGGATATTTATTGATTAGCAATTCATTTGCAGGATCATTTAATCCAACCACTGTACTAGCAGGTGCTAAGTTTACATTTCTTCTGATATCATTAGGAAGTTCAGACAATTCATTTAATAACTGATTAGACATTTCTAAAAAGCCATCAGATGGCATTACCTGGTTGAAATAGAATAATCCACCAACACCATTATCACCATTAACTCTTGCAAGTTTAAAAATGACTTCAGTAATATCACCATCAAAGAACATGGCTGCATATTGCGCTTGGTTAGCTAATGGATAAGCTGCTAATAATTCATTGGCTTTAGTTAATACATCGTTTCCAAAATCACCAGTATCAATAGCTAACTTAATTTGTAAAGCTTTGATAACATCATTATTGATATAAATTGGTGTCGATACTGTTGTATTACTAGGATCGATTAAGCTATTTGCTTCTTCTAAATCGGCATTAATAAAAGCAACCGTTTCTGCGACTGTGTTTCTTTCGAAAGCATCAGATGTAAGTGGTACAAAATCAACATTGATTACTGCTAATGCATCAGAATCTTGATAATCTACAGTAAAATATTCGAATAAATCTAAATGTGCTAATGCACGTAAAGCAAGTAACTGACCTTTAATATGATTCACTTCAGTAATCTCACTTGGAACTGTAAATGTTAGATTCCCCATAGCTCTTAATACACGGTTAACGCGATTAATTGTCGCATATCGGTTTGCCCAAATAGCACTAGCTGGACTTCCGCCACCAAAATCAACAAAATATGAATAATCCTGTGCTCCTTGTCCGTTACTAGCCTGACCAGCTTTGATATTATCTGATAAAATTGCATTTGTATAAATAGCATCTCCTGCTCCATTACCACCAAAATCTGGTCCATAGGCAGCATAAGCACCATTTAATCCTGATTGCAAATCTGCAACAGTTTGAAAAGCGACTTCTTCATTAAGCTCACCTTCTTGCACTACTTCGGTCGCATCTTCACAAGAGACCATAAATAGTACCGCTGCAATACTTAGTGTTTTTAAAATATATTTTTTCATTTTTCTTTTTTTTTAAAAATTTATAGTTGCTCCAAAAGTGTAAATTTTTGGCGTTGGGAATTGCCCTCTATTAGTCGCTCTAAAATTTGACTCAGGATCCCAACCTCTAAACTTAGTGAACGTTAAAAGATTTTCTCCTTGAAGGTAAAATCTAACACCTGAAATAGGTGTGTTCTCTAAAAACCTAGTAGGTATCGTATAAGCAAACGTTATGTTTCTCAATCTTAAATACGAAGCATCTTCTAAATATCTATCAGTTGAATTGATGTATCCAACACTAGAAATCGTTGAACCAACTCTTGGGATATCTGTAATATCTCCTGGAGTTTGCCATGCATTGTTTACAGTAACCGATCTGTTTCTACCATTATTAACTGATCCTACAGAAACTTCTTGTAAATCTGCATAATCTAAGTTATTTAACCATACATCAGCAACAAAAGACCATTGCGTAGATAATTCAAATCCTTTATATCTTACATCAGTACTAAAACCACCTTGCCATGTTGGGTAAAATGATTTATCGAGAAATACTCGATCATTTGCAGCATCTAACGTTTCAGTTACAGTGACACCATCAGCTTTTAAGAATAGTGGATTACCATTAGATGGATTAACCCCTAAATATCTTACTAAATAATAAGACCCTAATGCTTGTCCTTCACCTAAAGCAGTAGAACCACCTGTGTTTACTAAACCATTTGTAGATGGTGGCAATTGCTCAATTGTATTTTCATTGTACGATCCATTAGCTGCAACAGAAATTTTCCAGTCTTCATCAGAAAACACTCTGTAATTTAATGCTAATTCAATACCTTCATTTACTAATGACCCAATGTTAGACTGGATAGTAGACGTCGCATTAATTAATGAGATTTGATTGTTTTGGAATAAATCATCCGTTGTTTTGTTATAAACATCAACACTACCACTAAGTTTATTATCTAAGATTGCAAAATCAATACCTATGTTAGTTTGTGTTGTTTCCTCCCACTTTAAGGTTCTATTTTCTAATTGGCTTACTACCGTAGATACTGAACCATTATATCCAGTTCCTGCTACATATAAACTTCTTGTTTGGTTTAAGCCACCATAGTAACCACCTGTAATTCTATCATTACCAGAAACACCATGAGACGCTCTTAATTTTAATAAATCAAAACCAGATCCATCCATAAAGGCTTCATCGCTAATATTCCAACGTCCAGCAACCGACCAGAATGTTCCCCAGGCATTATCTTCAATAAATCTAAAAGAGTTATCACGTCTTATACCTGCAGATATTCCGTATCTACCATCGTATTCATAATCTAGAGTTCCGAAAACAGATAAGTTTCCTACTTCACTCGTAAATGAATTCACTACTGGAATATAAGGATTAACACCTTGTTCAACAGTCGTTCCTGGAATAAATGAAGTTCCTGTACCAACAAGTCTAGGATCTAAACCTGTTTGATCGAAATCAATACCATCTAAAAATCCTTTTGAGTATTCAAAATAAGCAGTAGCTGTAACATCATGCTTATCGTTAAACACATTAGAATAACTAATAGAAGGTGATACATTAAATCTGAAATCACGTGTATAAGTTTCTTCGTGAATACCACCAAATTGTGCTTGATTACCAATAACATTAGCTTGGAATGGTCCTAAAATACTGTTAGGATGTAAAATTTCTAATCGGCTTTCTGTACTTAAATCGGCACCCATTTGAACACGTGCATATAAGTTTTTAGCAAAGTTCCATTCAGAATTAAAAGAGGCTAAAATTTTAATTTCTTCCTCACGGTCTGTATTTAATGCAATACTATTTAATAGTACATATGGGAAGTTGGTTGCTCCATTAGAAAGAATCGCATTCGCATCACCAGGTGTAATTCCACCATCAATAGTTTGCGATCCATCAGCATCATAAATACTTAGATATGGTAATCCTTGTAATGCGGCACTAAATGGATTAAAGAATGTACTTCCACTACCTGCATTATCTAATTCGTTGGTTTCAGAAAATGCTAAGAACAAATTGAGTCCGTAGTTAAATTTCTCATCTTCTGTTTTTCCGTTGAAATTATTTCTTAAAGAAAAACGTTGAAAATCTGAACCAACAAAAATTCCATCCTGTTTAAAATACTGAAGTGATGTAAAGTTATTAGATTTTTCACCACCTGAAGTCATTGTTAAATCATGAGACTCTGTGCGTCCAGTTCTAAAAAAGACATCTGCCCAACTTGTATTAGCTTGTGCTGCAATGGCTGCAATTTCAGAATCTGTTAATCCAGCTCCAAGACCTGCGTTATTTGTTCTTTGAAATTGTAAAATCTCTGTTGAGTTCATTAATTCAAAAGGCTGATCTTGTAATTCACTGTTACCATAAGCAGCAGAGTATCTAAATTTCATACCTTCATTATAACGTCCTTTTTTAGTTGTAATAACAATAGCTCCGTTTGCAGCTCTGTTTCCGTAGATATTTGCTGCACCAGCATCTTTTAATACGGTAAATGTTTCAATATCGTTTGGATTTATACTTCTAAAGTTATCTTCATCTACTGGAATTCCGTCCACAATAAAAAGCGGCTCAATGTTACCATTAATAGAACCAGCACCTCTTAATATAATGGTACTATCTTCACCAGGTTGACCTGATCCTGTTGCAATATTTAAACCAGCAACTTGCCCTTGTAAGTTCTGCAATGCTGATGCATTGGCTCTATCTTCAAGAATTTCTGCTTTTACAGTACTAATTGCGGCAGGATTTTTCTTTAGTGTTGATACACCACCATAGGCAACAACAACTACTTCATCTAAAGTGTTATCGGCTTCCATGATGACATCAATAGTGCTAGTCTCACCTATTAATCGTTCTATAGTCTTTGTTCCTAAATACGAAAACACTAACGTTTCACCAGTACTAGCTTGAATAGAGTAGCCTCCATCAAAATCTGTTTGCTGACCTCTGGAAGTTCCTTTAACAATGACATTAACACCTATTAGAGGCATTCCGTCTTCGGCTGATGTAACCTTTCCTGTGATAGTCCTCTCTTGTGCGAAACTAGAAGTCACACTTAAAAACAAGAGCACTAACACTAAACCATAATTTTTTACTTTCATAAACTTTAATTTTTAATTATTACGAGTTAGTTATAGTGCAATTGAAAAAGGCAGACAGTGTCATTATTTTTAAAGACTAATTCAAAATAATTACTTATGTATGAAATTAAAGTTAACATGGATATTTCATAGTAGTAAGACAACACTGCCGTGCCTTGCAATTGCTAGTGTAAAAAAAGAGAAGTTTAATAGTATTTTCGGCAATTCCGATAATAGTTTACCACTTCCCGACATGTATTTACCACTTATTTTCCTGTAGCTGAAAACTGATAAGTTTACAATGTTAACATCCAGCTAATCTTAAAAAAGACAATACATTAGGAAGTAATTAGTTAGGAGATTGATTAAGCTTTGATATTGACTAAATCATTAAATTGTCATTAAATGTTGAAACTTAATTTAATTAAACTAGAATTTAGATTGATGTGTTTTGAGTTAGTGTACAGAATGGAATGAAATGACTATAATTTAGAATTATTGAAACCATTATTCGACATAGAATGACTTATGTATTAATCAAAAGATCTAAATAAAAATGAGGTGATTGTTTTTAATCAATAATAAATATCCAAGAGTAGTCTCTTGTTAGATTTTGGAATTAAAAGTATGAATGAATTGGTGCAGCGCGTAATTCACTAGACAGCTTGAGCCATTCTGGTTCTAAACTGAGTTGGTGTCATATCCATACGCTTTTTGAAAGCATTGTTAAAAGTGACTTTGTTATTGAAGCCCACTTCGTATAGAATTTCTGAAATCGTCATAGTACACTCATTATCCTGAAGTAATTCTTTAGCATCTTCAATTCTGAAATCGTTTAAAAAATCAAAGAAGTTCTCATTAAAGTGCTCGTTGATAATTTGAGACGTATTATGTTTAGTCGTTCCTAGCAAGATTGACAATTCTTCTAAATTTAAATTGTTGTTTTTATAGGCTTTTTCATCAATCATCAATTCGATAAGTTTTTGCTTTAACTCGGCAGCTAAACTAGGAATCAATCCCGATTTTTCATACTTAATAGCATTAAAAGCACCTTGAACATTAAAGCCCCAGAAAATTTGTGGCTGAACCAATCCAAAAACACCAATTAATATAATAAATGAAGAAATCAAAAGACAGGTAACATAATCCCAGCCACCACGGTAAAAGAAACTAAAATTACTTAAAATGGAATACAAGAAAAATGACAGCACAAATCCCCCATACATATATATCATATAATGTAGCCATTTAACCACATTGGCTCCAACACTATGTTTTGCCTTTTGAATAATTTTATATGCAACAACAAAATAGAAAAACATTTGGGCATTTCTCAACCAGTCATAATATACAATATCCATGAGGTCGTAATACAATTTGTTTTCAGGTTTCAAAAGATGAAAAGACGCATAAAAAGAAAATGCAATAAAAAACAGAGAAAAATGCAACAACTTATTCTTGTAAGTATATTTTAGTTTGAACAAATCCTTGACATAGAACAGTAATAAAGGACCTAAAATGAACAGTGCTGGCACCCACAACTTTCTAAAAAGCACAAACGGGTATTCATAAAGGTAACGACTCTTGTATAATACGTAGAAAATTAAAATACACGAAAATGTCAAGACGAATAAACCTAAACTTTTATTGGCTTTTGAGCTTCCTTTTCGCCTAAAAAACATGATTACAAAAAGCAAAATACCTTGAAAAGCTATAAATAAAAAAATGCTAGTCCATATGTTTAACTTAGGTCTATACGTATCTAATAATTTTACAAATGCTTCATTTTCATTTAAGCTGGTAAAAGGATCGACTTCAAAGCGCTCTGGTTTTGCTTTTCGATCTAAAGCTTTTTCTATATAACCCAAAGAGGCATCAATGTCTCCTAATTTTAGTTCAGCTTTTGCTAAATGAAAGTATAAATCTGGTTTTATATAATAACCATTGACTTTAGCTTTGATCAAACTATTTTTAGCAGACAAAAAATCGCCTACTTGTTCTTCACAAAGGCCTTTAAAAAACCAAAAATCTGCTGAATTGACATTAAGCGCTATAACATCTTCAGAAACAGGAAGAATAGCACTAGAAGTTCCATTTTCATAATTACTCTTTAGAATTTTTACTATATCCTCATTTTGTGCATTTAGCTGAACACCAAATGCCAAAAAACAGATAAGAATAAAGTTTCTAAATTTCATTTCACTTTTTGTTTTAAAAATACCAAGTTATTTTCATAAATGTTTTAGAATTGGTAAAAAAAGGTAAATCCCGATGTATTTTTACCTCGTTTAACATAAATTAACATAACTTATCTGTCGATTAACATAAAATTAAGTTATTCAATTTCACGACTATAAAACCATTAAAATTTAAATTAGCATCTTATTTATAACTAATTTCGTGAAATGATAAAAGAATTGCAACTTCGCCTTACACTTCAGGAAGAACGTCAACCAAATATTTTAATTCATAAGGTTTCACAATTTTTGAATGTGGAAACTGAAGCCATTTCCGCAGTAAAAATTCTTCGGAAATCTATTGATGCTCGAAAAAAAACAATCATTTTAAATTATAAATTGGAAGTCTACATCAACGAACTTCCTCCAGATAAATCAACTTACACATTTCATTACAAAGATGTTTCTAATGCCAAACCAATTCATATTATTGGCTTCGGTCCTGCAGGAATGTATGCTGCCTTACGCTGTATCGAACTCGGATTTAAACCTATCGTTTTAGAACGCGGAAAAAATGTTCAGGATAGACGTCGTGACTTAAAAGCTATCAACCAAGACCATCATGTGAATGAAGACTCCAATTATTGCTTTGGAGAAGGTGGCGCAGGCACGTATAGCGATGGCAAACTATACACCAGAAGTTTAAAACGAGGCGATGTTAGAAAAATATTTGAAAACCTAGTTTATCATGGTGCTACTGAGCAAATTCTAGTTGATGCGCATCCACATATTGGCACCAATAAACTTCCCAAAGTTGTAAAAAATATACGTGAAACCATTATAAAGTATGGTGGTGAAGTGCATTTTGAAACTCGTGTCACCGATTTTAATATTAGCAACCAAACTATTCAATCGATCATACTACAAAAAGGTGATGAACTCAAAGTTGATCAAGTTATTTTAGCAACAGGTCATTCGGCTCGTGATATCTATTATTTATTACACGACAAAAACATTAAACTTGAAGCCAAATCCTTTGCTATGGGTGTGCGAGTAGAACACCCACAAGCTATTATTGACGGCATTCAATACCACTGCAAAGGCGACGTACGAGACGAATTATTACCTGCTGCTTCCTATAGCTTAGTGCAACAAGTTAACGATAGAGGCGTCTATTCATTTTGTATGTGTCCTGGCGGATTTATTGTTCCGGCAGCAACGGCAAATGGTGAAGTTGTTGTAAACGGAATGTCACCATCTAAGCGAAATAATGTGTATGCCAATTCTGGAATTGTCGTTGAAATTAATGCCGATAAAGACCTTTATAAATATGAGCATTTTGGCGCATTAAAAGGATTAGAATATCAAAAAGATTTAGAGCGTTTAGCTTTTACTTCTGGCGGACGATCACAAACGGCACCAGCGCAAAGATTAACCGACTTTGTTGAAGGCAGATTATCGAGTAGCTTAAACTCGAGCTCTTATCAACCCGGAATAAAATCGGCACCTCTACATTCCCTCCTACCCAAACTTATCGGAAGTTCTCTTCGGAAAGGGTTTAAAGCCTTTGGAGATAAAATGCATGGCTATTATACCGCTGAAGCGAACATTATTGGTGTAGAATCTAGAACCTCATCACCTGTAAATATCCCTCGAACCGAGACTTTAGCGCATCCAGAACTCTCTAATTTGTTTCCTTGTGGCGAAGGTGGTGGTTATGCGGGAGGCATTATATCTGCAGCTATGGATGGCGAACGCTGTGCCGAAGCAGCTTGCTCTTAAAATTTTCAGTCTCAATCGCAGTTGAGTGTCAATCATAACATAACTGAAAACTGCAACTAAACTCTATAATTGATTATAATATTATTCCTATTTTTGCAACTTAAATTAAGACTAAAAACATGAACGCATATATTTTTCCAGGTCAAGGTGCTCAGTTCTCAGGAATGGGATTAGACCTTTACGAAAACTCAGCTTTAGCACAAGAATTATTTGAGACCGCAAATAACATCTTAGGCTTTCCTATTACAGATGTTATGTTTGAAGGTTCTGCTGAAGATCTAAAAGAAACTAAAGTAACCCAACCTGCTATCTTTTTACATTCTGTAATATTAGCTAAAACTTTAGGTGATAACTTTAAACCAGATATGGTTGCAGGTCATTCACTAGGTGAATTTTCTGCTCTTGTTGCCGCTGGCGCATTAACTTTTGAAGATGGTTTAAAACTGGTCTCTCAACGTGCCCAAGCCATGCAAAAAGCCTGTGAATTACAACCAAGTACTATGGCTGCTGTATTAGGTTTAGATGACGATGTTGTTGAAAAAGTATGTGCTACAACCGAAGGCATTGTCGTTGCAGCAAATTATAACTGTCCGGGTCAATTAGTTATTTCTGGTGAAGTTGACGCTATTAATAAAGCCTGCGAAACCTTAAAAGAAGAAGGTGCGCGTCGTGCTTTGGTTCTTCCGGTAGGAGGAGCTTTTCATTCACCTTTAATGGAACCTGCTCGTGAAGAGTTAGCGGCAGCGATTGAAAACACAACGTTTAGCAAACCTAATTGTCCTATATACCAAAATGTAACAGCAACTGCCATTACTGACGAAAATGAAATTAAAGCAAACTTGATTTCTCAGTTAACAGCACCTGTTCGATGGACCCAATCTGTTCAGCAAATGATTGCAGATGGTGCTACACATTTCACCGAAGTTGGTCCAGGTAAAGTATTGCAAGGACTTGTTAAGAAAATTGACAGACAAGCAGAAACAGCTTCAGCATCTATAGAAACTAATGCCTAAAGACTCCCCATATTTTGAATAGAAATTTATTTATCTCACTCCTTATTATATTTAATATTGCTATTGACCAGATTTCAAAAATCATTGTTAGAGCAACTATAGATCCTGGTGAACGTATTCAAGTTATAGGTGATACCTTTTTAATGATGAATGTAGAAAACGAAGGCGCTTTTTTGGGTATGGGAAGCGACATGAATGATACGCTTAAACTTCTACTTTTAAAAATTTTACCCATAGCCGTTTTATGTTATCTGGTCTATTACATTATAAAGAATAAATCTTTAGACAAGCTGAGTTTAATTGCCTTATCTTGTATTGCTGGAGGAGGAATCGCAAACGTTTTTGATCGTATTGCCTTTGGTTCGGTTACCGATTTCTTTCATTTAGATTTTGGTGGCGTCTTTAGAACAGGAATCTTTAACGTAGCAGATATGTCGGTTACTTTTGGAATGCTTATTCTACTCTATACCGTATTATTTACAAAGAAAACCAAGACAAGTACAATATAAAAAAAAAGCCCTGACAAATTTGTCAGGGCTTTTTTTTATGCTATTTCGCTAAGCTAATATTTTCACAATCTTTGACTTCACCGTAATAGGTTTCTCTATACTTATGAAGTGTTTTGTAAGGAAAATTTAAAAATTGTTTTTTGATGTAGGTTACATTTGTTGACAATGCGCCCATCTTTTTGGTAAACCTAACTTCAGGTTTTGTTTCTCTTTTAATACTTATCAATTTCATTGGTTTTCATTTATCATTAGCGCCAAAGAAACGAAGACTAATAGCCAACTCCAAGTTATAAGTATTAAATCATTGTTAATCAATATGTTAAATAACAGACTCGCAATGATAGTCGAATTTTATTAAAAAATCAATAATCAAAACCCTGTTTCATTAACATATTAACATTCTAATTTTTATAGATATTTCCTGATTTCATGACAAACACAACATTTTCAAGTGTTGAGATATTTGCAGTTGGATCGTCATTAACGGCAATGATATCAGCAAAAAAACCTTCATTTATTTGCCCTAATTCTTGTTCCATATTTAACAACATAGCATTTGTTATGGTTGCACTTTGAATAGCTTCCATCGCAGGCATTCCTGCTTCAACCATATATCCAAATTCTTTTCCGCTATCGCCATGTTTAAAAACGCCTGCATCGGTTCCAAAGGCAATTTTCACCCCTTTTTCATAGGCGCGTGCAAAGGTACCTTGTATTTGAGGTCCAACCGCCAAAGCCTTCGGAACAACAATATCTGGATAAAAGCCTTTGACTTTAGCCTTTTCCTCAACTTCCTTTCCAGCCGTAATAGTAGGCACCAGATAGGCGTCGTGTTTTTTCATCAATTCCATAGTCTCATCACTCATATAAGTCCCGTGTTCTATGGTTTTAACACCTCCAATGATAGCGCGTTGCATACCATCATCACCATGCGCATGAGCTGCAACATGCATACCGTAATCCTTGGCAGCATCACATATGGCTTTCACTTCTTCTATAGTAAATTGAGGATTGTCTCCACTTTTCGCAACACTTAACACACCTCCTGTTGCTGTGATTTTAATTAAATCGGCGCCATTTTTATAGCGTTGTCTTACGGCTTTTTTAGCATCGTCCGTACTATTCACCACACCGTCTTCTGGACCTGGATCATCAAGAAGTCCTTTTTTAGCACCATTAGTAAAATCACCATGCCCACCAGTAGAACTTATAGTTTTACCTGCTGTAAAAATTCTAGGACCATCAATTTTGCCTGCATTTATAGCATTTCTAATTGAAATATTTACTCCAGATCCACCAAGATCTCTTACTGTTGTAAATCCTGATAACAAAGTTGCTTTTGCATATACAACAGAATTAAATGCGACATCAGATTCGTTCAATATATAACGTTCTAATCGCGTACCAGGGTTAAATTCCATTTCGATATGAACATGCATATCAATAAGACCAGGCATCACTGTCTTAGTTTTAAGATCAATGACGACATCTGTAGCTGATGCAGGTTCGACATATCCATCTTCTAAAGCAATAATTTTATCTCCTGAAACTACAATCGTTTTTTCAGTTAGTACTCTACCTTTTTTAGTATCTATTACTTTTCCGCAATGCAAATAAGTGTTTTGTCCAGTTACTGAAATGGTTAGCAAAAGGATAATGAGTTGTAGTATTCTTTTCATTGGTATTAGCTATTTATAAGTTTCTAATCTTCTTCTCCCAGTTCCATGCAGATAACATGGCATCATCTAAAGTTAATCTTGCTTTCCAACCTAAAACATTGTTCGCCTTATCTGTATTTGCATAAGCAGAAACGACATCACCTTCACGTCTTGGAGCAAATTTATAATTAAGGGATTGCCCTGATACTTTGTCGAAAGATTTAATAACTTCTAAAACCGAACTACCAAGACCTGTCCCTACATTAAAGGTCTCAAAATTGGAGGTGTTTTTCTTATCGAGTAAACGCCTCAATGCAATGACATGTGCTTTAGCCAGATCAACCACATGAATATAATCACGAATACAAGTACCGTCAGGTGTCGAATAATCATTTCCAAAAACAGATAAACTTTCTCTTAACCCAGCAGCTGTTTGTGTAATAAATGGCACTAAGTTTTGAGGCACACCTATTGGTAATTCTCCTATTTTAGAACTAGGATGCGCTCCAATAGGATTAAAATACCTAAGTGCTATCGCATTAAATTTAGGTGCTATTTTACAGGTATCTTTAATGATTTCCTCACCAATTTGCTTGGTATTTCCATAAGGAGATTCGGCGGGCTGAACGGGCGCATTTTCGGTGATTGGCATTTTTTCAGCTTGTCCATAAACAGTACAAGATGAGCTAAAAATAAAATTAGAAGCGTCTAAGCCAAGTATTTCCTTTAAAACATAAACCAGAGTATTGATATTGTTTTCATAATAGAGCAAAGGCTTTTCTACACTCTCTCCTACAGCTTTACTAGCCGCAAAATGAATAACACCAGAAAGGTTATGATGCTTTTTAAAAAAGCGTTCTACATCAGCTTTTTCCTTTAAATCTAATTCTTCAAAAACTGGTTTTTTCCCGGTAATAGCTTCAATGCCGTCTAAAACATCGGTTGATGAATTTGACAAATCATCAATAATCACAACTTCAAAACCTTCTTCTTGTAATTCAACAACGGTGTGGGAACCTATAAAACCTAATCCTCCGGTAACAAGAATTTTCTTCATATTAAGAATTTACAAATTTTATAACCGTACTTGTAATAAACTCAATTTGCTCATCATCTAATTCGGTATGCATTGGTAATGATATAACTTCTTTAACTAATTGGTTGGTGACTTTAAAGTCTGCTTCATTATATCTAGAATCTTGATATGCTTTTTGTCGATGCAACGGAATTGGATAATAGACTCCACAAGGGATACCTTGTTCATTTAAGTGCTTGACCAAAGCATCGCGATCACTATTTAAAATCCGTAATGTATACTGATGAAAAACGTGGCTATTTTCAATAGGCTCTCTAAAAGGCGTCACGATATTCTCGTTTCCTTTAAAGGCGTCATCATAGGCATTTGCTGCTTTTAATCGCGCCTTATTATAGCTGTCTAAATTTTTAAGTTTAATATCTAAAATGGCTGCCTGAATTGAATCTAATCTCGAATTTACTCCAACAACATCGTGATGATAGCGTTCGTACATACCGTGATTTACAATACCTCTAATCGTATGCGCTAAATCGTCGTTGTTGGTAAAAATTGCACCACCATCACCATAACAACCTAAATTTTTGGAAGGGAAAAAAGAAGTTGAAGCAACATGCCCAATGGTTCCTGCCTTTACTTTTCTTCCATCACTATAGGTATAATTAGAGCCAATGGCTTGAGCATTATCTTCGATGACATATAGATTGTGATCTTCTGCAATGCTCATAATTGCTTCCATATTGGCGCACATCCCAAATAGATGTACAGGAACAATCGCTTTAGTTTTAGGTGTGATCGCTTTTTTAACAGCGTCAACATCAATATTAAACGTCACAGGATCAACATCTACTAATACAGGAGTGAGCTGTAACAGCGCAATAACTTCTACGGTTGCAGCAAAGGTAAAATCGGCTGTAATCACCTCATCACCTGGTTTAAGACCTAAGCCCATCATTGCTATTTGCAAGGCATCAGTCCCATTTGCACAAGGAATAACATGTTTTACACCTAAGTAGTGTTCTAGATTTTTTTGAAACTCATGAACCTTTGGTCCATTGATGTAAGCTGTAGAATCTAAGACCTCGAGAACCGAGTCATCTACCGCTTCTTTTATTTTGCTATATTGACCTTTTAGGTCAACCATTTGTATTTTTTTCATATGCAACGAAATTACAAAATTCGTGAGCATTAAGCAATGAAAATATATCAAAGAACCCTATTTTAGCATGAACTAAAAGATTAACTATTGTACGACTTAGGAATATATCTACTTTCATTTATACTCAAGGTTCTCGCCATCTTTAACACAAAGATTAAATTAGGTGTTAAAGGTCGAAGGCAAACCTTTGATATTCTGAGGCAAAAAATAAAAAAAGAAAAGCGCACATTTTGGTTTCATTGCGCTTCTTTAGGTGAATATGAACAAGGGCTTCCTGTTTTTGAAATGCTTCGGCAAACCTATCCTGAACATCAAATTGTTCTTACTTTTTTTTCGCCTTCAGGTTATGAAATACGAAAAAACACAAAGGTCGCAGATGTTGTTGTCTACCTTCCTTTAGATACCAAGACAAATGCCAAACAATTTCTAGAATTAGTACAACCAGAATTAACCTTATTTGTCAAATATGATATTTGGCCAAACATTTTACTGGAACTTAAACATCAAAACAGACGTGCTATTTTAATTTCAGCTTTATTTAGAAAGCAGCAGTCGTATTTCAAATTTTATGGCGGAAAACGCAAACAAGCATTATTTGCTTTTGAACACATTTTCGTACAGAACGAGAGTTCTAAAATCTTACTGAGCTCTATTGACTACAATCATTCTACGATTGCTGGCGACACACGATTTGATCGCGTAAGTAATCAATTGACCCAGAATAATAATCTTGATTTTATTTCAGAATTTAAACAACAAAGCACCTGTATTGTTATTGGAAGTTCCTGGCCTGAAGATGAAGACATTCTTATTCCTTACATAAACAAACATGCTTCTGAACGGTTAAAATTTGTTATCGCACCTCATGAAATAAAAGCGAATCATATAAAAAACATCTTATCAAAATTAGAGATTGAGGCTGTATTGTTTTCTGAAAAAGACGTAAAAACTATTACCGATTACCATGTATTCATTATTGATACCATTGGCTTGCTAACTAAAATTTACAGCTATGCAGATATAGCATACGTTGGTGGCGCCATGGGATCTACGGGTTTACATAATATACTAGAGCCCGCCGTATTTGGAGTACCAATCGTTATAGGCAAAAACTACGAGAAATTTCCTGAAGCTTCTGTAATGATTGAAAAAGCTGGCGTTATTTCGGTAAAAAACGAGAGTGATTCAAAAACAGTCTTTGAATCATTAACCTCATCACAATCACTTCGAGAGTCCTTTGGTAGTAAAAATGCTAATTTTATTAAAGAAAATAAAGGAGCTGTCGTCCAAATCATGGATTACTTACGTATATAGAACACAATTGAATTGAGAAAAACTTAATAAATGTTAATTTTTTTAACACAAATTCAATTTAAGTTATTAATTTCGTGTATTAACAATATTTAACACTAAAACTATTACAATGAAAAAATTGATTTTAAACATCGCATTAGTATTGGCACTTATCGTGTCTGTAACATCATGTAGAGAAACTAAAGAAGGGGCTGAAAATGCAGCAGATGCTGTAGAAAACGCTGCGGAAGAAGCTGGTGACGCTTTAGAAGATGCTGCCGAAGCTACAGAAGACGCTTTAGAAGATGCTGCGGAAGACGTTGAAGAAGCTATGGATTCTACTGGAGCTGCGATTAAAGAAGGTGCTAACAAAGTAAAAGAAGGTGCTGAAAATGCAGTAAACGCTGCTGGTGATGCTATCAAAGAAGGCGCTGACAAAGCTAAAGAAGAAGGTGCTAAAGCCTTAGATAAAGCGTCAGATAAATTGAAAGAACAACACTAAATTTAATCTTCAATGAAAAAACTTATTTTAAATATCCTATTAGCATTGGCACTTGTAGTGTCTGTAACTTCATGTAGAGAAACTAAAGAAGGTGCTGACAATGCTGCTGACGCTGTTGAAAATGCTGCGGAAGAAACTGAAGGCGCATTAGAAAAAGCTGGAAAAGCTATTGATAATGCTGTCGAAGAAACCGAAGAAGCTGCTAAAGCTACTGAAGAAGCCGTAGAAGAAGTAACTGGCGATGACAACTAGTTTGTCATCAAAATCATAAAAAAAAAGGTCTGATTTGTATCAGACCTTTTTTTTGTGAGCTCATAGAAAAACAAAAAACTTCTTTTATACGATTACCAACCAAATCGGGCAGCCCATTATACGAATTGTAAATTTTATAGAATTTTGAATTGTGTTTCAATACACCTTCTTCCGAAGCAATCCACACATTACCTAAGCTATCATTCGCAACAGCATATGTAATGCTTTGAGTGGGCACATTCTCTCCTCTTAACTGACGAAATTCAACAGTATTCTGAGCAGAAGAAAACATCCAAAAAAAGTTAATTAATAATAAAAGGATGTTAGATTTCGACCTCAATATTTATAATTTGTTTAGTTTTGAAAGTTAAATGTTTACCTAATGGCTTTTCGAATCCTGATTAAAAATTTATTAGTACTACTCCCTATCTTATTTTTTTTCAACTGTAAAACTGAAACTAAAGAAAAAGATATAAAATCATCACTAAAAGAAGAGCGTCCCTATAAGATTTTAAAAGAACAACCATCATCTATTACAACACCAGAAGGTATGGTATGGGTTGAAGGAAAAACTTTTTTACAAGGCGCAAAAGCAGGAGATAAATTTGCAATGATGAGAGAAAAACCAGCACATCAAGTTACCGTTGACGGTTTTTTTATTGACATTACTGAAGTAACCAATAAAGCTTTTAAAGCCTTTGTCGAAGCCACAAATTATATCACCGTTGCTGAACGTCCTATCGATTGGGAAGCAATGAAAGCAGAACTTCCTGAAGGAACCCCTAAACCTCATGATTCTATTCTTCAACCCGGAAGCTTAATATTTAATAAAAATGTAAATGCAGTTGCAAATATGGAAAATTATAGCCAGTGGTGGACCTGGAAAATTGGTGCTAATTGGAAACACCCTGAGGGGCCTAATAGTTCAATTGAAGGTAAAGATGATTATCCTGTTGTTCATATTGCTCTAGAAGACGCTCAAGCCTATTGTAAATGGGCTAATCGTCGATTGCCTACCGAAGCAGAATGGGAATCTGCGGCTCAAGGTACAGCAAATGATAATATTTATACTTGGGGTAATAATGATAACGATTTGGTTAAAAATGCAAATACTTGGCAAGGTACATTTCCTATAAAAAATGAGAGTATTGATGGTTTTGAACTCATAGCACCTGTTAAGTCTTATGCTCCTAATAGTATTGGACTCTATGATATGATGGGAAATGTTTGGGAAGTTACAAGTGACCTTTTTAATATCAACTATTATAAAGAATTAGACACTTCTAAGGTTTTAATCAATCCTAAAGGGGCTGCAAAATCTTACAGTCCAGATAACCCTTATCAAAAAGAACATGTCATGAAAGGCGGTTCTTTTTTATGTCACGCTTCGTATTGTGCGAGTTTTAGAATTTCAGCAAGAATGGGGGTTAGTACAGACTCAGGATCTGATCATACCGGATTTAGAACTGTTGCTACGATAAATATGTTAGAAACCCATAAATAAGAGCATTAAATTATTTCAAAACAAAAAAGCCGAAACTTTCGTTTCGGCTTTTCATTTGTACTGAAGACGGGAATTGCCAATGGCGAGTCCCATATCAACATTGTGAGAAAAGCCAATCCAAAGATTTGGATTTCTTTTTTGTTTTCAAAATCATTTCTGAAGTAAAACTTCCAACGATTTTGAAAACAAAAAAGCCGAAACTTTCGTTTCGGCTTTTCATTTGTACACTACATGGGCCTATTCTCGAATCAAACCCTCAATTTATTTATATCACTAATTAATCTAAATAAATGAGGATAATTACAGAAAATAATAGGTTTCATAAACATCAATTAAAACTTAAATAATTACGAAATCATAGGCTAATTCTAGCCTTGATTGGTCTAGCCGGTTTGTTTTTAGTCAAAATAGGTTTAATGAAAATCAAACATTTAGTATAGGAATATATTCAACAAGTATATTATATATATTGTATTTGTTAAATAGACTTTACTGTTTTTTATTAAAACGAATTTACCATGAATAAGCTGTTATTTATCTCACTATTATTTCCTGCTTTACTTTTTGCGCAAGTAGGTATTGGAACCACTTCACCTAATTCATCTTTAGATATTAGATCCTCTAATCAAGCTACACCAGCAAATACAGATGGAATTTTAATTCCTAAGGTTGATACCTTTCCTGCAACTGACCCTAATACACCTCAGGACGGTATCCTAATTTATCTAACGACTAATGCAACACACAATAGTATTGCATATACCAAAGGGTTTCATTATTGGGATGACACAGCGACTCGTTGGGTTCCACTGTCAAGTATAGAACGAATTAATGATTTATTAGATGGTAAATCTGATGTAGACGGATCTAATGATGGCTCCTCCATTTTTCTTGGAATTGGTGCTGGTGAAAATGATGATAGTTCACATAATAAAAATATAGGAATCGGATATCAATCTCTTAATTCTACTGTAGGTGCTGATGCCAACGACCCAGAAGGTATAAATAACGTCGCTATTGGTTTTCAATCCCTAAGATTAAATACTACTGGCAGACAAAATGTTGGGATTGGATCTTTTACCTTAGATGAGAACACAACAGGATTTAACAATACTGCAGTCGGACATAATGCCCTTAATTCAAACGTTGACGGCTTAAGAAATACTGCCTTAGGTCAATCTGCTCTATCATCAAATATAAGTGGAAATAACAATACTGCTGTGGGAGGAGCCGCACTTTCATCAAATACTTCTGGTTTATCAAATGTCGCTATTGGTGCTTTCTCATTGACTAGAAACGAAACTGGAATCAATAACGTTGCCGCTGGAAATCAAAGCCTTAGATTTAATTTAGATGGAAGTGGAAATGTTGCATTAGGTGATTATGCTGGACGATCTCTGGATGATACTAGTGGAACGGTTCATGATAACAATGTCTACATAGGTAGTAGAGCTGGTGATTCTGATGTAGAGTCATCTAATAATGTTTATATAGGGTTTCAAGCTGGTGCTGGTAATTATAATCCAGAAGACAATACTGGGACTGCTGAAACCAAAAGTGGTAATATCTTTATTGGATTTCAAGCTGGACTTAGTGAAACCACAAGTAATAAATTAATCATATCAAATTCTGATACCGATATTTCAAACTCTCTTATATATGGCAACTTTGGCAACAATAAACTTAGAGTTAATGATTTTCTCGGAATAGGAAAGAATGCTACCACAAATGCATTAGAAGTTAACGGCGAAGCTTCTAAAACTACAGCTGGAGCCTTTATAGCTAATAGTGATCGTAGACTTAAAAAAAATATTAACACTATTAAAGGAGAAACAGCACTCGAAACGTTAAATAAATTACGTGGTGTGACTTATGAATGGAATGATAATAGTACTGGAAATAACAGACCAAAAGGCATCCAATATGGATTTATTGCTCAAGAACTTAGGGAAGTATTTCCTGAAAAAGTCTCTCAAGATAAACTCGGATTTTATCAAACAGCTTATGGTGATTATGATGCTTTTTTTGTTGAAGCCATTAAGGAACTTCATGATAAAATTAAAAGATTGGAACTTGAAAATAACAGATTAAAACAAGCAGAAAACAAACTTCAGGAATTGGAAGCAAGACTCTTAAGTCTTGAAAGTACAGCAAACAAAATTGAATCTTCAATTATACTAAGTGATTCGGGAGGTAAATGAACAAAGACATTATTCAATTTTTATATTAATTAATAAGGCTTGCATCTGCAAGCCTTATTAATTATGTCTACTGTATTCACTTATTTAAAGTTAAGCGTAGTAAATGTAAACACTAATAACTATAAGTACGATTAAAACTCCTGTAAGCTTGGCATGTTTCCATGGTGTAATATCTACTTCTTGGGTGAACTTTTGTTCATAGGCAATTGCTCTCGGTTTAAAATAACCAATGATGAGCATGATTAAGATATTAAGTAAAAATAAAATAGCCATAATGTGTAGAAAGTGCGGATAAGCATCTACTTCAATGGCTTTTAATGCTTCAGAAGATGTAATGCCGTTAAGACTGGCTTCAGTTAAAGCATTTTCAACTCTATTAGGACGGATAAAAAATTCGCTTATTATATAAAATATTGATCCCGACAACAAACCTACTTTAGCCGCTATTGCTGGAACTCGTTTAGTCACAAAACCAACAAATATAATAGTCAAAATAGGGATACTGTAAACACCATTTACTTGTTGTAGATAACTAAAAATACTATCCAAATCTGATAAAAAAGGAGCTATTAACATCGCACCAATAGCTAAAATAACCCCAAAAAGTTTTCCGTATTTTACTGTCGTTTTTTCATCGGCTTCCTTATTAATATGCGCTTTATAAATATCAATACCAAACAAAGTCACCGAACTATTGAGTACACTATTAAAAGAGCTTAAAATAGCACCAAAAAGAACTGCAGCAAAGAAACCTATCAATTCTGGTGGGAGCACTCTTTTAACTAATTCGCCATAGGCTTGATCTGGTGTAGAAACATCTAACAATCCTTTTTGATTCATGTAAAATGCTACAATACCTGGAACAACAACAATTAAAGGTCCTAATATTTTGATAAATGAACCAAGGAGAAGTCCTTTTTGACCTTCCTGAAGATTTTTAGCACCTAAGGCTCTTTGAATGATTTGCTGATTGGTTCCCCAATAAAACAACTGAACCAACATCATACCTGTAAATATCGTAACAAATGGTACTGATGCTGTTTTATCTCCTATTGAGTTAAACTTCTCTGGAATCTCTGTTTGTAAATTCGTTATTCCATCTAATAAACTTCCACCTCCTACGATTATTAAACCAAAAATTGGAATTAATATTCCTCCAATTAATAATCCAATAGCGTTTATAGAATCTGATACTGCTACAGCTTTTAATCCACCAAAAACAGCATAGACAGAACCAATAATTCCAATGGCCCAAATACAAATCCATAGTGCTGCTTTTTCGGATACACCCAGAAGTTCTGGCACGTCGAACATGCCACTTATAGCTAAAGATCCGGAATAAAGAATTGTTGGTAGTAATACCACTACATATCCTGTAAGAAATAATCCAGAGGTTAGTGTTTTTGTGGCGACATCAAATCGTTTAGCTAAAAATTGAGGAATTGTAGTTAATCCTCCTTTTAAGTATTTAGGCAATAAGTAAAGCGCTGTTACTACCATTGCGATAGCAGCTAAGGTTTCCCAAGCCATTACCAATATCCCTTCAGAATATGCTGCGCCATTGAGACCAACTAACTGTTCTGTAGATAAATTAGTTAATAATAATGATCCTGCAATGACTCCTGCTGTTAAACTTCTTCCTCCAAGAAAATAACCATCAGATGATGACTCATCAGTTTTACGGGTTGCATAATAAGAGATTATGGCTACGAGCACTGTAAAGCCAACAAATGAAATTAGTCCTATCATAGTAAGCGCTATTTTTAAGATGTTTAATGAGGTTAAACTATTATATTTCCATGTTGAAATAAAAAAACTGGGATTCCATTTTACAATTGAAACCCCAGTTAAAGTCGCTTTATTAATTATTCAACCAACAACTTTTTTATTACTGATGCTTTAGAGCCACTTGTAACTTTCACTAAGTAACTACCACTATTTAAAGTCGATACATCAATTGTATTTAAATTTTCAAAATATTTTAAAATACTTCGGCCTTGAATATCAATAATTTCAACTGAACTTAAATCGTGAACACCTTTAATATTTAAAATATTCTTACTAGGGTTTGGATATAACACTAAGTTATTGAACACACTATTTTCAACATTCAAATTAGGCTCTTTATTGAACTCTATTCTGTCAATGATAAAGTTACCTTCAGATGCTCCATTATTGGTTACATCATCATTTTCTGTATCTCTTACGATAATTTGAAAATCTTGCACAAACCCTATCCATTCATCTGGTCTTGCGATTGCTAAGTTTACCGATAAAGTTTCAAACTCAGTCATGCTTTGACTAATAGCAGCATTGGTGCCAACATAAGCAGTGTAGCCATCTGCTGGATATCTAAACTGAATTCTCACTTGGTTATTCAATGCAGATTCATTTTTGTAAACAATATGAATAAAATCATTTTCTTCAGCTTCAACTGAATTTTCGCCCTGCACTATCTTAGCCGCAGCATCAACTTCTGGAACTAAGGTAAGTAGACCTCCTGAGACACTTATAATGCTATTTGTTTCTGACCATCCTTCAGTGTCGCCGTCTGTATTAAATTCATACATTGTTTTTTCAGGCCTTGTTCCTGCAGGAATTTCAGATAAAAACTCGATTTTATCAATTTCTATCGTTTCTCCGTCGCTGACATGATTAGTACCTGCTGTTGTTCCGTCATCATCTTTAAACTGAAATCTAATATCGTCTTCAATACCAGACCATTCGGCATCTGTCACATCGATGTAATAGGTAACAAAATCAGTTTCTGAAGGGTCTAACACTGCTGGTTTATAAACATATCCACCTGCAGCTTTTGGAATTCTTACTCTAACATAAGATGGTCCTCCAGCGCTTATTCTTAATGTAATTGCTGCAATGGTATTGGCATCGGCATCTATTCCAGAAGCGGTATTAGTTAGATTTGGATTGTTGCCACCATTTGTTGTCAAAGTCCATGCATCTGGACCAACTGCAGCAGTACATCCTCCTCCTTTTACCCAGCCGTCTTCGGTATTTGTAAAGTCCCACGGACCTTGAGCCATAGCCATGATTGGAATCACCAATAATAGTAATAGTATGTGTTTTTTCATAATTTCTTGTGTTGATTTAGTTAGTAAATTCAACATAGTAATTAAGCTATGGCAGGTTTGGGAATTGACTTTATTATTTGATAATCAATTTCTTGACCATAATATTATTGTTTGTATCAGCTAATCTTAACACATAAATACCAGGTTTAAATGTTGAAACATCAACCTGATTGTTACTTAATTGATTGCTTTCAAAAACTTTCTTTCCTAGTACATCAAACAATTGAACCTTAGATAGGTTATTAAATCCTTTAATATTTACGACCGTGTTTGCTGGATTAGGAAATATTGAAACATTAGAAAAACTCAAGTCATCTAAGCTTAAAGTGGTATTGTTGTTAAAAATAATTCTATCCACCACAAAATCACCATCTGCATTTGAAGCATTACCGCCATTGTTCGTATTTCTAATTGCTAATTGAAAATCTTGAGCAGTACCTACCCATTCTGTTCTTATTGTTGCTAAATCCAAAGAAATCGTTTCAAAATCGGTCATCCCTGAATTAATAGATGTATTAGTCCCAAAGAAACCTGCATAATTATCAAAAGTTGACCTAAATTGAATTCTTAATTGATTATTTGTAGGTGATTCATTTTTGTATACAATGTGCATGTGAGAATTAGCACCAGCATTGACAGAGTTAACTCCATTTGTCACTTTTGCAATGGCACCTCCATCTGGAGTTATAACAAGGTTTCCTCCAGACACATCTGTGCTAGCATCCACCAAATTACTAAATCCTTCATCATCACCTGGAGTGTTAAATTCATAAGCTAATTTTTCTGGTCTAGGTTGAACATCAACAAAAATAATTTGATCTATTTCTATCGACCCAGCAGCATCAATACTATTGTCGCCACTAGTTCCTCCTGGCTCTCTAAACGCAAAGTCAATTTCGTTTTGAGTTCCACCAGCTCCAGCATTATCCCATTTATCTTGTCCTGAAAGATCGATATAATAGGTTTGAAATTCAGTGTCATTAGCAGAAATAGGAATTACTGTCCCTGAAGTACCGCTTCCAGCTTGAAGATTTTGATAAACAAATCTGAACTCTGTCGCAGAAGAATTATTTTTTAAAGTGATTCCAATAATTCCATTAGTTACTGGATCAGTAACATTTGCAGCAAGATGTCTTAATTTAGGATCGGTATCTGCATCAAAGCTAATGGTGACAGTAGATCCGTTTTCTACTAAGGTAGACTGAACACCAGTCCATCCTTCCGCAGTATTAAAATCGAAAGTTTGGCCCATACTCAATAAGGGTAAAATGAGCAATAAGGTAATACAAGTAATTTTTTTCATGATTGTAAATGTTTTGAATTAATATTTATGTTTAGAGTATCTGTTATTAAAGAAGTTAGGCTAGCACTTATCCACACCCTACATTTGGTAAGTGCTTTACCTACTTGCTAAAATCAATTCTTAATTTTTGACTTTTTCTTTACCAGCTTTTCTGGCTTTCTTTTGCTTTTTAGTTAAAATCTCTTTATAAATCTTTTGATTGTACTTTTGGTTCACTTCTTTTTTTGCTGCTTTATCACCTCCATCTTTATTTACTTTTTTTAGCGCTTGTAAACGTTCAATATGTAGGTTATAGATTTGTTCTTTTTGTGCGTCGGATAATGCTAACGATTTATCGCCAGCTACAATCTCTGCATTCAATTGCTCAACTTTTTCAGTTGCTTTTTCTTTCATCTTAGCAGATTGTGCAAAACCTGTCATGGTTAATCCTAAAAAAAGGATACATGTAAATAGTATTTTTTTCATCTTGTTTATTTTATATTAATTATATACTTTGAAGTTATCTAACCTCCATTGTGTTTTCCAAAACGTATCATCAATGGTTTGATTCACCCTAACTGCAACATAGAAATTGTCATTTGAAGTAATATTCATAACCTTCCTCTTATAATCATTAGTGCCAAAGCCATTTGTATTCAAACCTTCCGCTGTTTCTGAACCCATTACGATCCATTCAGATTCATTCCATGTTCCAGAACCATCATAGGTTTCAGAATAATAAAATGTAACTACTGCATTATTAAATTGAGGTGCTTGGCTATATGTTATATCTATTGATACAGTAACATCTCCTGTTACATCCATGATAGGTGTTATAAGCAAATTATCTAAAGTTCCATTTCCATTTTGAGTATTACTATAAAACACTACTAATCCACTATCTGAACTTTGGGTTACATCATCAACATCAGAATATTTTCCCGCATTCTGATTATAATTGAATTTCTTATTGTTAGGTAAGTCTTGTGCTGGTAATAAAAAGGATTCATAACCAATACTTGCTAAATCAGTAGCAGTTTCAAACGTCTCAACATAATTAAAAGCTACATCATCATTATCTATTAGAGTTAATGTTTGTGACAATAAATTAACACCAAAATCTAAACCACCAGTTACAGAAGTAATGGTTAAAACAATTGTTTCATCTGTTTCTAAAACAGCATCATCAACCATTGTAATATCTACGCTTCCAGTTGTTGATCCTGAAGGAATAACAAATGTGTATGGATTAGCATTACTACCACTAAAATTAAAATCTGAAGCATCAGCTGTACCAGAGGTCGTTAACTCTATAGTAGCGTCTGATGTGGTCTGATCTGACACCTCAAAATTTAACGTTACTGTACCAGCATCCTCATTAAACGTTAGTGTATTAGATGCACTAAAGTCTATCACAGGATTTGGTGGCGAATCATCATTTAATATGGTAACAACTGTTTGCGTTGTTACACCTGCTGAAAGTCCACCAGACACTTCACTAATAGTAAATGCTACCAATTTATCTGATTCAAAATCGGCGTTATCAATTGGGAGAACATTAAAGCTAGCTGATGTAGCACCTGCAGGAACAGTAATGCTAAAGTCTCCTGCACTTTGACCTTCAATAGTGTAATCTGTACCATAAACAGCAGCTCCAGAAGACGAAACTGTAATAGTTCCGCCATCTGTAGTTGCCTGATCAAAAGGGATATTAATTGTTAGGGGATTTGAAGAATTCTCTTCAATTTGATCAGCTTCGTTTTCAAAACCAACCATTGCTATTAAAGGGTTGTCATTATCTAATATGGTAAACGTAAGTGTCGTGTTATCTCCCAACTCTAAAGCACCAGTTACACTACTTAGGGTAATAGTTAATACTTTATCTGTTTCTATAAGGTCATCATCTATTGGAATAATACTAAATGTAGACACCAAGCTTTGTGGCGAAACGTCTAAAGTAAAAGTGGCAGAACCTGTACTAGTGTCGTAGTCACTACCATAATCTGCACCAGAAATTGTAACCTCTATAGTACCACCACTATGGTTAAAATTATCAATACCAACATTAATTACTAAAGGATCAGTTGCATTCTCCACTTCAACGAGTTCAGTAATTGAGAAGTTTACAACACCTGTCCCATTAAGGTTTTCGTCGTCTTCCTCACATGATGTGAATGCTATCAGAGCAATAATTGATAAAAGTAAGAGTCTCGTATTCATAATTTAAAAATATAATCTGGTTGAGTTTTAACTTTGATAAATATCTAAAATAGTAGACCTAATGAGGTTCAAAATATGTCAGATACCGTTTGTTTAATGTAAAAAATGCTTGATTTTAGTCTATTATAATCTTTTTGGTTACGTTTTTCCCTTCATTTCCAATTTGAACGACATAAATCCCAGAAGAAATATAGTGCATCTCAACTGTTTGTTGATTTAACGAAGGTTCTAAAGCAAATGATTGCATGAGTCTTCCTTGAATATCGTATAACCTGAGTATTGAATTATCAGACACATAACCATGAACCATAATTGATTTATTATTTGAAAATATTAGGATATCACTTATTTCATTTTGGATCGTTGAAAGTGCATTATCACCAACTCGCAGGAAAAACCTACCTGTTCCGTTGAGATTTGTATTTGGTGTAATGATGTAATCTGAATCGTTAAGCAAGGTAAACGAGTTTAGCTCAGTATCCTCTATATAAACCATAGTACTGTTTGGCAAATTTAGATTAGAAAGCGTAAAGGTAATTTGCTCACCTTGCCCAGCATTAACTCCCAAAGGTATTATAGTTTGAGTTATTTCATTTGGTCCTAATGTTTGTATCGCCAAAGGTGAATTGGAACTATAATCTACCAATGTTGAGTATAGGGCAAAACCAGATACCGATTGTCCAAAATGAGTAGCATCATAACCTGCGTCTAATTCACTAGTTCCATTAGTATTGAAGTAAATATCCGTAGTATAAGAATTAGCATTACTTGTAAGTTTCAAAGTAAAATCACCAAGATGATTGCTTTGTTGATTTCTTCCCAATATAAAATCATCTGAATCACCAATGGTACGCATATCTGTAGTAAAATCAACTGTGCCTCCGCCGTTTTTAGAAGCAACGAAAAACCCTTGACCTGGCGTTATTAATGTATTCGGATTAGCATCTGAATATGCTTGATTCCAAATGGTCCACTTCGATCCATCACCAGTCGTATCATTATCATATCCATAAACTCCAGATGATGTAACATCAAACTCTGAGTTATTCGCAGCCAAAAAATCTGCTAAAGTAATGTAAGACGTATATGGGTTTCCGATTAGATTCCAATTACCAAAATTCCCAGTTTCTGAGGTTATACCCACACTAACATCGGTTGTTATTATTGAACCATGAAAATTTAAAGCAGAGGTTTCTGCCAAGTCACCATTAGTTCCCATACGGTAACCTACTCCAGGAATTAAAGGTGTGGTAGCGTCAAAATCCCAGTTTTCATAAACTCCAGGATTACCAGCGTTATTAAATGGGCCAAACAACACAGCATCACTATTGGTGTCTTCAACAAAGAAAGAGGCATTGTCTGTATAAAAATCATTAAAAGAAGCCATAGACACAGGTGAGGCAATAAGATCGTTACCAGCAGATGCTTCAACATCGTTAACATAACGTCTAAATCTTATGTCGCCTGTCGAAGTCCCTTTGACAATTAAACTAGAAAACTGATTCGAATCACCACGTAAAACGAGACTATTATTCACTCCAGAATCTGTTACCAAATCCCCTTCAATAGTTACAGAATTCCCTTTATTAACCAACAACTCTTTACCAGACAAAATTGTTAGGTTGTTGGCGGCGACATCATTATTCACAGTCACGACATGGCCAATAACGACATTGTCTCCAGCTAAAGGAATCACACCACCAACCCAAGTTGCTGTATCATTCCAGCTTCCATCTTGCATCGATTGAATAGCGGCAGGAATCGCTGGATTTAGATCGTAATAATCAACAATTACAGATACATTATCAAAATCAAATGTGTCGCCTAAACTAGCCGAGGCTACATTAGTTTTTACGCGCAATGCCACTCTAATTTCATCAAAATCGCTACTTAGTGATCGGTTTATACTGTATGATGCCCAAGAATTAGTTAAACTTTCATTGCCATTAAATTGATTAGTTTCTGAACCTGATAAAGAATGTGAAATTTGTACACCAACTGTAGCTGTAGTATTATTGGATTGTGCATCAAAATTTACAGTTACTTGGTTAACTTGTTCTAATTCATTTGTATTGAATATAAAATAAGAATTTTGTAGGGTGTTATTTGTTGTTGCATTTTGGTCAAACGTCAATCGACCTGCACTACCGCCATTATGACCCGTTGTTAAAGATGCTGAAACATCAGGCCCATTAGCCATCCATGGTGCTAGTTCACCTCCGTTATTTTCAAAATCACCATTGGTTGCAATATCAACCGATAAAGTATTAACAATTACAAACTGGTCAATTTTAAGTGTTCCGGCAAGATCACCTGCAACATTTAGTTGAATTCTTAATCCGATTCTATCTAAAATCCCTGTATTATCTGAATTTGGTGGAATGGCAAAATCTAAAGTTTGAAAACCTGGACCATAAGGAATAGTAATATCAGAAGACTGCTCTGCATTCCCTGCATTCTGATCTCCTATATCATAATTTACAATTCTAAAAGTCTCGTGATTTCCACTTGTACCTGTCAAAAGATTTTCAACAACCAGACGAACAATAGTATAATCGGATTCTACAAGATTTAATCCTTCAGGTGTTCTGATTTGCTGAAAACCGCCCGTGTAATCATTTGGTGAATCGGTTGCTTCCAACACGCCTCCGAATACATTCAAACTTGGTATTCCGCCTTGCGTAAACCCTTCAAAGTCACCATCACTATCAAAATCGTAATAATAACTTTGTGAAAACACTACAAAGGGTGAAATTAGCAAAAGGAATATTGTAATTTTTTTCATCATCAATTAATTAATTCACCAAAACTAAAACAAGAATGTCCTTTTGGGGTTTATTAATTGTCAGATAACGTTTGAATAAAGTGAATAAAGCTATAGGGCTTGACTTAGTCTAATTGCATTAAATTTTTCAGACCATTTTCATTGGCTTCTAAAATATGTTCTGGATCACCACCTTTTACATGTCCTAAAATCCCGAAAGGACCATTATAACCCAAATTCAATAATTGCTGAATCATGCTTTTTTCTAAATCACCTTGTCCTATAGTGATGATTTTTGGACCTTCAGATTTCATACCATTGAGATTGACACACCATAAATAAGGAAATAACTTTTTGATATTTTCTGAATAGTCTTCTAAGGCGTCATGTGCATGATGAAAATTTAAAACAACACCTAAATTTTTATTTGGAAGTGCTTTGATTATTTTTAATTGATTCTCTGGTTTTCCATACCAACCTCCATGGTTATACAACGCAATCTTACAACCTAGTTTTTTAGCTCGTTGCGATAAATATGTAATCATATCTTTTGCTTGACGTAGAGATTCTTCTTCTGATAAATCATCAAAATATTTAGGCTCAAATCCTACCCAAATCTGAGTTTGCAATCCTACGACTTTTAGGTTTTCAAAAACAGCTTCGCTTTCTGGTTTTAACTTACCTACTTTATCCTTCTTAAGGTTGATATACAACCAAACTGCTTTAACAGCAATGTTTTTTTCTTTTGCCAGTTCCCATTCCTGTTTCATGGTCGGAATATGTTTGGGTCTATTTCCGTAGGCATATTGTTTATATCCTAAGCGTTCTAACATTTCCAATCGCTGTTCTGGTGTACGTTCTTTCACATCGAATCCAACGATGGACCAAGGAATGAGATTATCTTTACTGAATAAATCTGCTTTAGATTGATGTTGGTTAGTGCCAACGCTTTTGCATGAAACCAAAGACAGCGCTATAAAAGCATAAACCAATAAAAACAAACGTGAAACCAGAACTTTGACCATTATAAAATTTCTATAGAAAATGAACAATTAAAGGTGTCATTTGGTGCTAATTTCATCACCCCATCTTTTTGCCTATAATCTTTGTTATGGTCTTTTCTGTCGGCAATGCCATACCAAGGTTCTATACACACAAATGGCGAACTGTCGTTTGGTGACCATATTCCCAAATACGGAAAACCCTTAAACTCAACACTTAAATACTTTTTTTGAGTTGGCTCGTGTACAAAGATTACTTTTGAAAACTTATTAGGATTGAAAGTCAAGGATCCTTTATCAAAAATAGTATCGGGTAATTTCATAATACCATCTTCTTCAAAAACCTCATAGGTATCGCCTTCATAAAGCCCTTTGACGTTGGAATGAAATTTTGGTGAAATCTTTTCATCAAATACCAATTGGTATTCGTTTCGTTTTTGCCCCTCTTCAAACGGACAATTAAATCCTGGATGCGCTCCAATGGTAAAGTACAAATCTTCAGATGTCGAGGGATTTTTCACTATATATTCTGTTTGAAGTGATTTACCTTCAAGTATATATTTTACTTGCAATACAAAATCAAACGGATAAATGGTCTTAGATTCATCGGTCGCCACTTGCTCAAAGGTGATGCTGGTTTCTGTTTTTTCAACAACCTTAAAATCATTATCCCTTGCAAAACCATGCTGTTTCATTGGGTATGTTTTGTCCTTATAGGTATACTCATGGTCTTTTAATCTCCCAACTATAGGAAACAAAATAGGCGCATGCCTTGGCCACACTTCAGGATCTGCCTGCCAAACATATTCTAAATCGTCTGTTTTAAAGCTTATCATTTCAGCACCTTTAGTTTTAAATGATGCAGAAGTTTCATTGTTTTTGAGTGTATGGATAGCCATGGTGTTTTCTAAAGTTAAATCGTTCTTTTCAGTTATTTTTACATTGACATCATTGATATCTTTTAACTGTTCCTTTTTATTATTACAACTTACTAGCAAGATAAGCATACAAAATATTTGAAAAGAACGTATGATTACTTTTTTCATTGTTATCATTTTTTTATTGTAAATTCATCAAAAGTTTTTCCGGTGTACGAGTCAATTCCTTTAAACCTCAACACGTTACCATCAATTAAAATCAACGCAAAACTCGGAATGTGTTCAGCATAAGCAACAATAGAACCATCTATGCAGTTTTTAGGATCATTAGGATCTGCAGCCCACTTCTTATTGATTTTTCCACCTGCTCCAATGGTAACAGAAACAAATCTGCTATCTAAATTTTCATATGCTGTTTCATTCACTCTCAACAAATCAACATCTCCATTTTCGTCATATGGCTTTAAGCGTTCGTAGGTATGTGCGTGTCCATTCAAGACTAAATCTACCTTGTTGTTGGCAAATATTTTATAGAGGTTTTCAACATGTTGGTAATCTTTTTTATAGGTACAACTTTTGCCATTATGGTGTAAATAAACCACTATCCAATCAAATTTGCTTTGGTTTTCTTTTAATGTTGCTGTTAACCAAGCGACTTGTTCTTCTACATTATAAAAATCACCATTACTAGAATCTAATCCAATGAACAATGCGTTAGAATAGTTAAAACTATAGTAATGCTCGTTATTAGGCAATGCCCATTCCTTTTCAAAATTCTTTTCAGGGTCCGAAAGCCAATCGTGGTTTCCTGCTACTGGGTAGAACGGAATATTTTTAAAAACCTCTTGAAAGGGTTTAAACAAATGGTTATCATAGTTTTTACTTTCACCTTTAGGATATACGATATCTCCCAATCCTAATCCGAAATCTGGCTTCACTGCTAATTCGGTAATTCTAGTTGCTGGCTCTTTGGCAAAACTACCTTGTTCTTTTGCTCCAATATCGCCTAATGCATAAAAAGAAAATGCAGTCTTCTTATTATCTGGTGCAGTTGTGAAATGATAATCTTCTCCACTTGCCAATAAATGACCGTTTGAGTAAATATTGTAATTGTACGTTGTATAAGGTTTTAAGTTAGTTAGTATAGATTCATTAAACTTATTACCTTCATGGCTGACCAAATTCCCTTTTACAACAACTTTTTCAGTCGTTCCCTTTTCATTAAACTCAACAAAACAATTTTCAGAAATCGAATCGGTTTTCCAGGTAATGGTTGTAGACGTAGGTCTCACCATTTGCAAATAAGGCTCACGAATTAACATTGGCTTTTCACCAAAGGCTTCAATTTTTACAGTTTCGCCAAATTTTTTTACTGATTTACATCCAATTAATACAGTAACAACGACTAAAAGCAAAATATTTTTTTTCATTTTAATTTTTGTTTTCTTGCCCTTCAATATTCTCTTTATAAATTGAGTGTAGTATATTCTTTAACTCTAAAACCACTGTTTTATATTCTGAATCATTCACTACATTTTCATTTTCTTCTTTATCAATTCTATGGTCATAAAGCATTGACGTAATTAGTGAATTATCTTCCGCTTTTATGAATTCGGTGTAACTAAAATCGTTTGTTTTTAGTGTAAAACCATTTCCTTTTTTTATAAAAACATGGTTCTTTCCTTCAGATTTTGGATTTTCAAGCACAGAAACCATACTTTTTCCGTCTAATTGTGACGCTGGAATTTCCAAACTACATAATTCTGCTAATGTTGGATAAACATCAACCAAGGTCACTAAAGCATTGGTTGTTCCTTTTACTTCGGAAAGCGGATTATATATAATCATTGGTACTTGCGTCGATGTATTGTAACTTGTGAATTTTGCCCATTGGGTATGTTCTTGCAAATTATAACCATGGTCAGAAACAAAAACCACAATGGTATTTTTATCTAATCCGGCCGCTTTTAATGCGTTTAAAATCTTTCCTATCAGTGCGTCGGTATAACTAACGGTTGCATAATAGCCGTGAATTAAATCAATAGCTATAGAATCATTCACTTGACCTTGCTTTGGTATGTTAGAATACATTCGCATCTCTGGCCAATTGCTAATGCTTATTTTTGGTGCATTCTTCGGAATATAATTGTAGTTTTCGGGTTGCTTGATTTGGCTTCTATCATATAAATCCCAATATTGTTTTGGCGCATTAAATGGTAAGTGAGGCGCAATAAAACCTGCAGTTAAAAAGAAAGGTTTGTCTGAATCTTTTAGCTTATTAATATCTCTTATCACCTTTTCGGTCATTAAACCATCAATGTAAATGGAATCGTTCACATCGGCACTTTCATAAGCAGGACCAGTATTTGTCGCTTTATATTCGGCAATATTTTCTGGTAGCTGATAATCTTTCCAAAGGGATTGCCAATAATCTGTTGGTGCTAAGCCTTGATTATTATTATCAAAGGCATAAGGTCTGTAAATGGCATCCCAATCGTTTTCTCGGTCATCTAAATGATGATAAATTTTACCGTTGGAAATCGTCGTATATCCGTTTTGTTTAAATAACTGCGGAAGCGTAACAGCATCAGGTGTTTCTTTTTCTACAAAAGTGTTATAGTTCAAAAATCGGTTTTTTGTGGGCAACATTCCTGTAAGCATACTAGCACGTGAAGCGCCACAAACAGGGACATTACAATAGGCATTGTTAAACTGCACACCCTTTTCTGCCAAGGCATCAATATTGGGTGAAATGATTTGCGATTGACCATAGCTTGACAATTCTGGACGTAAATCATCCATATACAACAATAAAATATTGGGTTTTGAAGCCTTATCAACATTTGACGGTTCCTCTTTACAAGAAACAAATAATACTAATAGCCCTAAAATGATTAATCGCTTAAATGACATTTTAAAAATTCAGATTCTTTTTTACAAAATTACATCTAACTTCAAAAGTTTTGGTTTCATAATTGTCAATACAATTCCAACAACGGACAATTATTATACCTAATCGGTCTACCATGCAACCTTAAAAGGTTGAAATACGAATACATTTGTTTTAGTAAAAAAATCAATATGAAAAATTTATACTCCAAAATTTTAATACTTACTTCAGTAGCTATTTTGTCTGTTTCCTTTGCATCTGCACAAATGGACATGATGAATGCCTTGCCGTCAAATCTAGCCACACATACAGCTGTACAAAATGGGGATTGGTTTAGTGCTTCAACTTGGGATGCTAATACTGTCCCATCGACAGGCGCCATAGTTTACATTCCAAATGGTATAACTGTAAATTATGAAGGTACTTCTGGCGACCATATTTTTGCTATACGTGTTGATGGAAATTTCAATATGACACAAACCAACTCAGGTTCGACTACTCGTATTAAGTTTGATACATTTTTTGCAATGAGTTCGTCTTACGTAAAGATTCTTGCTAACAATTCAACCGACGGAAACATCATAGTCAATATTGAACCTTTTGACATTGAAGCGTATCGCTCTGGTGCTAACATCTGGTCTGCAGCTGCTTTAAATCATTTTAGAGATAATGGTGTGGTAACATTTAAAACCAGAACAGGACAAGGTGATGACAGATATAATACCTATCAAGAAGCCATTAATGGTGATTTTCAAATTGTAGAAAGTGGTGCAACTAACATTGATGATGGTAAGGGTATTTTAGGACGATATAATTGGGATCCAACACAATTAAGTTTGGGTATGGTTACAATGGGACAATTGGAAATCATTGGCCAAGAAAAATTAAACATGGTAAAACTCGCTGCAGATGCCAGCTCTGGTCAAAGCAGCATTCAAGTAGCTCAAATTCCTACAGGTTGGGAAACAGGTGACGATATCATCATTACGAGTGGTGGCAATGCTTCGACCTCTAACAATGGTGAGGACGAAGCTATTATTCAAAGTATTTCTGGAACCACCATAAACCTAGAATCCAACCTCTCAAGAAATCATGAAGGCAGACCTTCTGAAGGTTTACACTGCTATGTTGGTAATTTAACCAGAAACATAGTTTTTAAATCGCCTTCAACAACGATAGTAAGTCGCAGAGGACATATTATGGCCATGCATAATGACACCAATGTTCAGATTAAAAATGCACAGTTTTTACGATTAGGACGTACTGACAAATCAAAATTATTAGATGATTTTGTTTGGAACAATTGGTTAGAACCAAAAGTATTTACCTCTAAAATTTCAGCTTTAGGACAAGAATGTGCCGAGATGAGAGCCATTCCAGAAAATGAAATGACCAATCCTAGAGGACGCTATTCCATTCACTTGCACAAATTAGGAACAGCCTTTGGAGCTAATATGGCTCAAGTGACAGGCAATGTAGTTTGGGATAATCCTGGATGGGCCATTACGCATCACGATTCTCATGCAAACGTCTCACAAAATGTGGTTTACAATGTGGTTGGTGCTGGAATTGTTTCCGAAACTGGTAGCGAAACTGGCACTTGGGACAATAACCTTGTGGTAAATGTTTCACAAGGCCATACAACAGATCCTTACACTGCTTCATTACACCATGATGATTATTTGTTCTCTGGAGAAGGCTTAGCCATGAAAGGACGTGCCGTTTTATGTAGAAATAATGTTATTGCAAACGTTGTACGCGGTGTTGGTGTCATTAACATGAATAATTCTACAAAAAATTTAGACCGATTAGATGCACAGGCTTTAGCTACAACACGACCAGGTTATGAGGTTGATAATTTTCCATTGAGCGTTAATGGTTATAGCAAGGAAGAAGATGGTGTTTTGCCTGTTGAAGCGGCCTTAATAATGGAAAACACAACAGTTATTGATGCTAACTTCGGATTGCGCTCTATTGAAAGAGATATGGGTGTAAACAGTGAAACACGTTCTATTTTTGATGGTTTTAAGGCTTGGGGAGTAAGAAATGGCATCCGAATTACATATCAAGCAGACTACTCCTTTAAAGATGTTTATATTTCTGGAGATAACCCAAATAGCGCAGTTGGAATCGATATGTGGAAACATTCGCACAACCAAACTTTTGAAGGTTTAAAACTCGTAGATTTAAATTACGGCATTCAAGTCTCAAAAACTGTTTTAAGCAATAGCGAAGAACCAAAAACAAGAAACAATGGGTTTACTCCTTGGGTTTTTGTAGACCTAGAGACCAATAACGTTAATGAATTATACCAAATAGTTGTTGACAACCCTAGCTTGGATCCAAGTTTTAACTATACAGAACATACGGACAATACGATTCATTTAAGCTCAGCAGATATTACTTCTAGGCCAACCACATTTACCATTTTAGATGACTCCACATTGGAGGTCGATTATTCTGAAACTGGTGAAGATGCTTTGCGTTTTGAAGTTGATGGCGTTATTACCGACGACTTTGGAAGTTATGATATGGGCATCCAGCAAGCCTTGGCTCAAGGTAATTTAAGAGAAGGGTATCCAAAACGCATTTATCAATTTGCGTCTCATGCCAAATTTGAAGAATACTTACAAAACAATGGTGTCTATAAAGATGAAAATGATAATGACCAGTTATACTTCATCCTTAATGAAAGTTTGCCTAACCGACGTACATTTGAATACACAACCTTCCCTGTTCGAGTAAAAATCATGAATGCACCAAGTTCAGGTGTGTTTGCTAACCCGCAGGTTGAAAGCGCTACAGCTCTTGCACCAAAAAACCAACTTATAAGTCGACTAGCCACAGTTTCACAAAGCACAACGAGAAGCAATTTAAGCTATGACGATGGTACACATGCTACAGCGACCATTACTTTAGAAGCCGAAAAAGCTGTAGATGGTAACAACAACGGTCGTATTAATGCACAATATTACCAAAGAGGTTTAGTGCCTGTTGGCAGTTTTTCGCACACGCAAAATTCAATAGAGCCTTACTACGATTTAGATTTTGGCGAACTTAAAACCATTGACTATTTTGATATTTGGAATACCGTTGAAATCAATGGTTCTGATCTAGAAACACCATCAAACCACTTTAAGAATTTCTCAGTATTTATTTCAGATACACCTTTTACAGGAACAACATTTGCAGAATCTCAAGCCCAAGCGGATTATGAGTATGTAAAGAATTCAACTCCAACTTTAAAATTCTCTCAAAACAACTTAAATGCCGTAGGTCGCTATATGCGCATACATTCCTATCACACAGGCAACATTAAAATAAAGCTAGCTGAAATTGAAGTCATAGGAAGAACCTACGAAGAAACTTTATCTACAGAAAATCCAGTAGAGGAAACATCTATTAAAGTATATCCAAATCCAACAGATGGATTCGTTACTATCAAATTAAATAAAACTTACTCTGATGTTACGATTGATGTCATCAACATTTTAGGGCAACGTATATCATCAAATACATACGAATCTCTTGATACAACACAAATAGCTGTTGGAAAACAGTCAGGAATCTATTTTGTACAAATTAGAGGTGGCAAGGATTTAAACCTTACAAAGAAGATTATTAAGCAGTAGTTAGTCAAATAAAAAAAGCCTGTAGCGCGTATACGTTACAGGCTTTTTTTTATTCGAACTTATCTTATAATTGTTGTGTAACAATAGTGCTTTCTTTATAGCCTATGCGCTCTGCCATAGTGTACAAATACTGCCCTTTTCTAACCTTAAAAGGTTTACTGTATAGTTGCCAACCACTATCAAAATTAACATCATTTAAGGCTTTATCTGAAACGATATAAGCAATGGAAGCTCCTTTGGTTTGTGTTGATAGCGAAACCTTTTCGTCTTCAATAACCATTTCAACTGCATTTGTTGTAGGTTGCTCAAGGTTAGGCCACATACTTCTAATCATTTCTACTTCAGGCTGTAGTGCTCTATCTTCAAAACGGTTTTCTCTAAACTCAGTTAATAGGTTGCGTCCTTTTTCTAATTCTGATTTATAATCTAAATTTTCAGCTAAATTAGTAAGATTGTGAGGGTCCGTTTTTCTATTGTATAGTTCTTCTTTCGGTTTATCACTAAACCATTCTAGTTGTGTTGCATTGAGTTTTCTTGCATCACGAAGTTGAAGTATTTCAGCCATCATGGGTACTTGCTTTCTGTAACCAACATCTTTATACCACATTTTATCAGGAAAATCATTTTGGATGTAGATAAAATCATCGAAATAAACGGTTCGGGAACGGTCTGTAAATTCATCAAAACGATCTGAAGTACCAAAAGCAGCTGCTCTTTTTTGATTTAGGTTTTCACCTAAAAATGGTTTGCCTTGAAGATGCTCTGGTATGTCCACACCAGCAAGATGTAATACCGTTGGTGCCAAATCTACAAATGATACCATAGCACTACTGCGTCCTTTTTTACCATCAATTCCTTTGATCATGAATGGTACATGCAATCCACTTTCATAAAGCTCCCGCTTTTGCCTTGGCAATGGTCCACCATGATCGCTGTAGAAAAATATAATAGTGTTATCGTAAAGCCCATCTGCTTTAAGTTCTGCGATTAACTTTCCAACTTGCTTATCTAACAATTCTATATTACTGTAAACTCTTGCTATATCCTTTCTTGAAGTTTCTGTATCTTGATAATATGGTGGCACAGGCACTGTTGATGGCTCTACAGTTAACGGTTTGTCGTCATTTTTCCAGATTTTACTTTCGTGAGTCACATCAAAATTAAATACTGAAAAGAAAGGTTGTCCGTCTTTTCTATTTCGCCAATGTGCATTATTATTATTTTGATCCCAGGCTGTAACTGGTGCCGCAAATTGGTAGTCGGTTTTTTTATTATTTGTTGTGAAGTAACCGTCATTACGAAGGTATTCCGTAAAGCATTTTACATTTTCTGGGATGACTGCGCTGTATTGTATCACTTCTTCTCCTTCCAAATCAAAACGATTGGTATCTGTTTTGTATTCGCGCTTTCCCCAAGATTGTATATCCAGACCTGTTCGCATGTGCATAGTGCCAATGCTTGTTGGGTACATTCCTGTTATAATGGACGAACGACTTGGGCCACAAACGCCAACCACAGAAAAAGCATTATCATACACAACACTTTCTTTTGCCAATGCATCCAAATTTGGGGTTTTAGCGGTAGTGTCACCGTAAAATGATAACATCGGACTAATATCTTCGCAAACCACCCAAAGGATGTTAGGTTGTGATTTTGAAGCCGAACTTGAATCTGAAGTTGATTGCGAATTTGGTGTCGAATTGCACGACATTAAAATAAGAGCAAAAAGTGCTAATAATCTATTCATTATAATTCTATTTTATGAAAATTGGATTGTCTTGGTTTTAGCTGAAACGTTCCAGTAACAACTTTGCCATTTTCAACAAACGAATATTCGTACTCCCCAAAAAAACCGATTCCTGAAACAGTGCCTTCTTCAGAGGTTGTTCCACTTAGGTTGGTATTCCATGCATCATGAACTAGTGAGAAATAGGCTTTTCCCATAACGCCAATTTCATTATCGGTATTAAAAATATCTGATTTTTTACGACCATCTTCGGTATTTCCCCAAAATAGAAATTCTGATACATTTGGATGACTAAAAGCGGCTATCATAAAATCGCGTGTGTATTGCTCACGTACTTTTGGATCCTGAACATCCATTGTAAACTCTGAAATACTGATTTGCTTTCCTAAAGTAGCATAAAACGATAAAATTTCAAGCACACGTTCTGGTGGTGTTAAGTCACTTCCTATATGGCTTTGAATGCCTATGCCTTGTACCAATCCGCCAGTGTTTTCATCAATTCGCTTAATGAAATCATAATACCATTGTTGCTTTTGGGTGTCAATTCCGCCTTTACTTATAATCCCATATTCGTTGGTAAAACGTTTAACATTGGGTTGTTTTTGAGCAATAGTTCTAAATCCGTTGTAAAGAATCTCTTCACTTCCAGTAATCTTTTGTAAATCTCTATTAGTATAGGCTTCATTAACCACATCCCAATGCGTTAGTTTCCCTTGGGTTGCATCTAAAATAGCATTAACATGGCTTTCAATTATTTCTATAACTTTTTCAGGATTGTTTTTGTTTTGTCTCACTTCTGGAGTGAGATAATTAAATCCTGGCCAGATTAGCACATGACCTTTTACAGGATAGCCATCTGCTTTTAAAACTTCCAAAGCCTTTAAAGTCATTTCACGCTTATCTTCTCGTTGCCAATGTTTAATCTTGAGATCATTACCAAGAACCAAACTATTGAATGCTTTTTTAAAGTTTTTGTAATCGTCGGTATTGTTTACAATATCTTCGGCAGCCATTCGTGCACCAAAAGGAAACAAATGGTTTTTTAGTTTTACATTAAGCGATTTATTTTTAATGGGTTGGCCGTCTTTATAAAACTGTAACGTGAATTTCCCTTGCCTAATCGTTTCAATACGTTTTATGGCATCTTTTCGCCATTGCGCATCAGCTTCCATACCTGCGTAGGTAATTTCGGTTTTAGGTAGATCTCCTAATTTAGTACCTTCTTGAAAGACTTCAAATTTAATATCCTTAATAGAGAACGACTGCGGTCTGTAACCATACTGCATCACAAGTGCTAAATCCTCTTTTTTTATGTATCTATCAGCTTCAAAAGGCAAATAGTAGGTTTGCCACTCCGAAGAAAAACTCTGTGTATAATCGATATTACCTTTGTAATCTCCAGTTTGCTTAAAGATTATCAGTGCTTTAGCCTCACCTGTTTCAAGGCTTGCTGTTTCGGTTTTTGCTTTAAAGGACAATAAAAAAACGGTTCCCTTTTTATAGCCTTTTTGTTTGATTGGTATACTTGTCGCACACTTATATATAAACTTTGGTTCCTTAACCGTTTCTATTAAGTATTGTAATCTACCTGTATCATCTTTAGATTTTTCAATGCTTGCAAACTCGCTTTTGGTTTTCAATAAATTAATTCGCTTTTGATCTATGATATCTTCTCCAACAGGTTTTTGCTGGGCAGATGTAAATCCGTAAATAAATAAGATAAGTAGTATGGCTAATTGTTTTTTCATTCTAAAAGTGTGCTTTCCAATTATTAAGTTCGGCTAATAATGCTTGAGTTATTTCAGGATTTTCTTTTGAAATATCATTAGTTTCAGAAGGATCCTTTTCAATATTATAAAGTTCTGTACGTCCTTTTTCGTACCAATTGATGAGTTTGTAGTTACCTTTTCTAACAGCTGATGATTTGGTGTCACCAGTGTTTACAGGTCTTGCTTTAGACGAATGCCAAAACACAGTTCTATCGGTCCATTGTTCTTTATTTTGAAGAATTGGTAGAAAGCTTTTTCCGTTGGTTTGTAAAACCTTTTGAGCTGTGATATCTAAAACCGTTGGAAACACATCCATGAGCATTACCAAAGATTCGTTATCGATTTTTGGTTGAAATTTTCCATTCCATTTTACCATTAACGGCACTTTGATACCACCATCGTACAACCAACCTTTTCCTGCGCGAAGCGGATGGTTTGTGGTTGCTAAATGACGTTGTTTTGTTCCGTCGTTGGATAAACCTCCATGATCTGAAGAAAAGATAACAATAGTGTTGTTAGCAATATTCAAATCTTTTAAAAGTTGCAGCAATTTGCCAACGTTGTCGTCCATGGTTTCCACCATAGCTGCGTAAGTTGCGTTATCCTGACGCATTTTGGTACGACCAGTTCCTTCTTTGATGTATTCTGGCTGATTTCCGAAGTCAAAATTTTTGATTTCAGTTTTATTTCTAGCAATATCTTTTTCCTTTGCTTCTAAGGGCTGATGTACTGCATAAAACGAAAACATGGCCATAAACGGTTTGTTCTTGTCTGCATTTCTAATGTATTTCGCCACATTATCGGTCATCACATCCATAAGGTAATCACCTTCTTTGCTTATTTCATCTACATCTGGAATGGGTGATTTTTTGGTTTTACCGTTGCGTTTCAGTTCATTAAAAGGATACAAAAAACTAATTGGCGAACCTGCATGACCAGCAGCAAAACTAAAATCGTAACCAAAATCTTTTAAGCTTTCCTCGCTTCCTAAATGCCATTTTCCAAAATAAGCCGTTTGGTAACCAGCTGTTTTAATATTCTTAACAAAATTCTTTTGATCTGGAACACTATTCATTTCAAACCCATCATCTGGAACATCACCATTTTGCACAGGATAATTGCCTGTCATCATCGCATATCGTGATGGCACGCAACGCGGATAATTAGCATAGGCATTATTAAATACAACCGATTCCTTTGCCAACGCATCAATATTTGGCGTTTGATAAATCTGGCTACCATTCATACTCAAATCGTGAAAACCTAAATCATCTACATGAATAATGAGAATGTTAGGTTTTGTTTCAGTTAAAACTGAAACTGAAGTCTGGGTAGTTTGTTTAGGCTTGCAACCTAGAAACAGTAAAACAATAAGTAAAATGCTTGGCTGAAAAAACCTCATTTAGTTTTTCTTTTTATTATTTCCTTGCCCCTTATTACCGCCTTTGTTTTTCTTACCAACATTCAAGCGCTCTGGAACAAGGTATTCCTTTTTCCAATCTTTTAACAGTTCCAGCATTTGTTTCGCTTTTGCTGATTCTTTTTCGGCTAGGTTATTTTTTTCTGAAATGTCTTCCTTTAAATTATAAAGTTCAATGGCTTTGGTTTCTAGATATTGAACTAATTTATAATCGCCAGAACGTACGACAGCCATTTTACTGTCTCCAGTACTGTGAGGTCTTGCTTTTTTTGAAATCCAAAATACGGTTCTGTCTTTCCAGTTGTCTTTTCCTTTTAAAACAGAAGCATAACTTTGTCCATCGACACCTTCAACCTTTTTGTTTGCTGCTAACTCTAATAAGGTTGGAAAGACATCCATCCCTAAAACAATAGACTCACCATCTACACGAGGTTTTAAGTGATTGTCCCATTTAACAAATAATGGCACACGAATACCACCTTCATACAACCAACCTTTTCCTGCACGAAGCGGAATATTAGTTGTAGCCAAATGACGATCACCTTTGTGACCATCGTTTGACAGACCACCATGATCTGAAGAAAATACGATAATGGTATTTTTATCGATTCCTAAATCTTTAAGCGTTTGTAATAATTTACCAACATTTTCATCGACGTTCTCAACCATTCCTGCATAAGCAGCATCATCTTGACGCATTTTACGACGCCCTTCACCTTCTTTGATATACTCTGGTGTATCGCCAAAATCCATAGATTTCAACTGCTCTTTATTACGAGCTTCATCTTCTGGCTTTGCTTCAATGGGTGTATGTACCGAATAGTAGGCTAAAACAGCTAAAAATGGTTTGTCTTTTGGATTGTTTTTGATGAAATTGATGGTTGCGTCAGTTAACATATCTGAAGCATAATCACCTTCTTTTCCATCTCTTTCTAAATCTGCAACTTGCTCTTTATGTTTTTTACCATTTTTGTTATAGTTAAATGGGAAAAATCTACTGCCAATTCCTCCAGCTCTTCCTGCCGCATACGAATCTGTAAACCCAAAAGGCTGTGGATCACTATCCCCTTCTCCTAAATGCCATTTTCCAACATAATAGGTATTATAACCAGCTTTATTAAATTGCTTAATGAAGTTTTTTTCTTCGGGAATGGCTCCCAAATTTCCTTTGTTTTCATTGACTGGATAAGTACCAGTAATCATACCATAGCGCGAAGGTGTACAACGTGGATAACTGCTATAGGCGTTTGTAAAATTAACCGATTCTTTAGCTAAGGCATCAATATTTGGTGTATCATACAACTCTGAACCAGTAATGCTTAAATCGTGATAACCTAAATCATCCGTATGGATAATTAAAATGTTTGGTTTGTCTTGTGCAAAAACTCCAATTGTCAGACAAAATACTAGTAAAAAAGTTATTTTTTTCATGGTGTTAATAAATGTTGTTATCAATAAGTCCATGTCATTAGACATGTAGTTGTTGTGTTAGTTTAATTCAGAAAGTGTGCCAAAAAAAGCGATAATAGAATATCGCTTTTGATGTGTTACTGAGCAAGGTGCGATTTGAGCTTTGACTTTAAATCTGCAACAATAGCTTTATATTTTGAATCATCAACCCAGTTTTTTGTTTCCAAAGGATCGTTTTCATAATCATAAAATTCACGCCCAACAATGTTTTCCTCTTTATAGGTTTTATAACTTCTGTACTCATTATCGTGCCATTCAGTATAGCGGTATTTGTCTGTTCTCACTGAATAACCCATACGTTTACCACGAGCATATTGGTGATATGCATAATCCATAGTAACTGTTGTTGCAGGATCATTGTCTAAAAGCGGCACTAATGATTTGCCATCGGTTTGTGAGCTTTGTGGTACATTAGCTAATTCGAAAACTGTTGGAAATAAATCTACAAGATTTACTGGATGATGAGATTTTTGGTTCTTCTCAACACCAGGACCTGCAAACATAAACGGAATGCGTGTTGCTTGCTCAAAGTTTGAGTGTTTACACCATTCGGTATGGTCACCTAAATGCCACCCATGATCTCCCCAAAGCACAATTATGGTATCGTCTAAAATGTTACGTCTTTCTAATTCATCTAATAACTTACCTATTTGCGCATCTATATAGGATATACAAGCCATATAGCCGTGAATGAGTTCACGTTGTTTTGCTTCAGGTAGAACATCTCCCTGACGCAATTTATTATCGATATCTGAAAATGCACGTAACTCTCCGAAAGAGTGAAATGCAAATTTTGGTGTGCCTTCTGATAGTTCTTGAAATTGAGCTAATTCAATTTTATCTCTGTCATATAAATCCCAATATTTTTTTGGGGCTACAAATGGTAAATGTGGCTTTTGGTAACCGACACCTAAAAACCAAGGTTTTCCAGATTTTTCTAAATCATCTAATTGTTTAAAAGCGGTTTCAGTGTATAAACCATCTTGATAAGCTGTATCACTAACATCTGCACTTTCGGTTGAAGGCTTTAAATGCTTAAACACATAGGCTCTGATTTTACCATTCTTAGTAATGCCTTTGGCTTTTGCTTCAGCTTCGAGTGCAGCCATTTGACGTTTTGTCTCTGGGTTTTGATAGTAAGAAAACGCCGCTTCGCCAGCAGCAGGATCAAAATTATTTGGCAATTGATGAGGCATCGACCAACTTTTTCCATCATGTCCAGGTGCTGAAGATCCTTTATGGTATATTTTCCCTACTGCTGTAGTTGCATAACCTTGAGAGATCAAATATTCTGGCATTGAAATTAAATCTGAAGATGTTCTAAAATCGGTATGTAAATCCCAAACTTTTGTACGGTCTGGGTTAGCTCCTGTCATCACACTTGCACGAGATGGTCCACAAACCGCATATTGCACATGTGCGTTTGTAAAGGTCATACCCATTTTTGCCAAACGGTCAAAATTAGGTGTATGCATTTGCGAGGCTCCATAATTTGAAAGTAATGGTTTTAAATCGTCAATGGCAAAGAAAAGAATATTCTTCTTTTGACCATTTGGTTTCGTTTCCGTTTTAATTGTAGTTGTTGAGGTAGAAGATTTTTGTGCATTACACGCTACCAAAGTCACAAGAACAACTAATGTTGCTATGGTTAGTATTTTTTTCATTTTTATACTATCTATCAGTTAATACATCTTGAACAGAGGTTTCATCGTCTTCTCTATCAATAATAGAACCAAAATCTTTATCTGTAATTTTTCGGAAATCTACCAACGATTTATCGTTTTCATATTTCTTCATTAGGTCTTTTAATTCAACTTTTAAATCTGCTACTACTTTAGTATACTGCGGATCGCCAATAATATTATTTATTTGGTTTGGATCATTTTCTAAATCATACAATTCCCAAACATCAATATTATAATAGAAATGTGCCAGCGTATACTTTTGAGTTCTGATCCCATAATGAGGCTGTACATGATGCCAATAAGGAAACTCGTAATAGTGATAGTACATTCCTTTTTGCCAATTTTTCGGTTGTTTCCCTTCTAAATTAGATTTAAAACTAACACCTTGCATTTTTTGTTCGGTTTCAATATTTGCTAAATCCAATAATGTTGGTGCAAAATCGATATTAGTAATAATATCTTCATTAACTGTACCAGCTTTAACTTTCGCTGGATACCTTACCATAAATGGCATGCGCAAAGATTCTTCATAGATAAAACGCTTATCAAAGAATCCGTGGTCTCCTAGATAAAATCCTTGATCTGAAGTTAATACAATGATTGTATTTTCAGTTAAATTATTATCATCTAAATATTTTAATACGCGGCCAATGTTATCGTCAACAGACTTGACACAAGCCAAATAATCTTTAATATAGGTTTGATAACGCCATTTTCTACCTTCTTCGGCAGTCATCCCTTCTGGCTGGACAATTTCTCCTGGTTTTGCACCATAGAAAGCCCACTTGATTTTTTCTTTTCCTTTTAAATTGGCTGGTTCTTCAAATTTCATATCTCTTCTTGAGAAATATTCCATAGTCATTTCTGTATCTCCAGCTGTTAACTCACGTCCTTTATAATCATCGTTAAACGTTGCTGGGTAAGGCATTTCAATATCTTCCCAAAGTTTTTCATATTTGGTATCTGGTTGCCATGGTCTATGAGGTGCTTTGTACTGTAAGACCATCATAAAAGGAGCGTCTTGCTTTCTTCCGGTTTCTAACCAATTCATAGCAAAATCGGTACTCAAATTCGTTGAGTAGCCTTCTACTTTTACATCTGTGCCATTTTCGTTATAAACTGGATTCCAATAATGTCCTTGTTGTCCTGCCGAATTATGATATTTAAACATATCAAAACCTTTCGGCTCTGTGCCTAGATGCCATTTTCCGAAAAGAGAAGTTTGATAGCCATTTTTTTGAAATTCTTGAGGGAATGTCCATTGTGTTTCATCAAACTTACCTCCACTTTCATTTTTGTAATAGCCATTTAGGTTACTATAATTACCTGTTAAAATGGCGGCACGTGAAGGTCCGCAGATAGCATTTGTACATAACACATCTTGGAACAGCATCCCTTCCTTGGCAATCCTGTCAATATTTGGTGTAGGCGCTATATCACTATATATCCCACCATAAGCACTAATGGCTTGTGTTGTTAAATCATCTGCCATGATGTAGATAATGTTAGGTTGCTGTGTCTCTTCTGCTTCAATATAATTTAAAGCTTGATCTTTATTCGTTTGCTTGCAAGCAACCATAAGCAGCATGCATAGAACACCTAATTTTAATGTCTTTAACATATTAGTTTACTTTTTCAATGGTGAAACCATTCTTCACAGAAATGGTTGTTGTCTTTAAATCTTTATCAGCAGAGGAATTCCCTGTCATTATAGTAAAATCTCCAGGTTCAACTACAAAGTTGAAATCTTTATCGTACATGGCTAAACTTTCTGCAGTAATAGGAATACTTACTGTTTTAGATTCACCCGCTTTCACAAATACACGTTTGTAACCTTTTAGTTCCTTAACTGGTCTTGTGTATGAACTTCTGTTATCTCTCACATACATTTGTACAACTTCTTCGCCATCAACATTACTTGTGTTATTGACAGTAACTTCAACAGTGATGGTATCATCAATTCCTGCAAAATCAGCTTTTGAAACTGTAGGTTCAGAAAATTCGAATTTTGAAAAGCTTAAACCAAATCCAAATGGGTGTAATGGTACTTTCTTTTCGGTATTATACTTATGAATGTAAGCCGTTGGCTTATGATTATATATCATTTGTAACTGACCAACACTTCTTGGTACAGTTAATGGTAACTTTCCACTTGGATTAACTTCTCCCGTTAAGATTTCTGCTACTGCTTGTCCGCCAAATGCTCCAGGTTCCCATGCATTTACTACAGCTTTTGCACGTTGCTCTAACCAAGGCTCTGCAATAGGGCTTCCACTTACGTAAACTACAACAACAGGTTTATTTAGTTCAAATAGTTTATTTGCTAATTTTATTTGATTGCCAGATAATGCTAAAGTGGCGCGGTCAATGTTTTCACCTGTGGTTTTGTTTTTCCAATCGTGTCTGTATGAGTTTTCACCCAAAACCAATATGATGATATCCGATTGTGCTGCCCTTTGCTTTGCAGTGGCAATATTCTCATCTGTAATCCATTTTGAACGTTGACCACAATCGTAATAATCTGTTGCGTAGTTATACTTTTCAGCCAAATTATCAATACCTTCTTTTATGGTAACATAGTTATCTTCTGGTTGTGGTGATGTCCAATCACCAAGCGTTGTCATATTATCTGCATTAGGACCAGTGATGAAAATTTTCTTTCCTGATACATTTTTTAGTGGAAGAAAACCATTGTTTTTTTGAAGCACAACACCTTTTCTAGCCTGTTCTAAAGCTGTCTGTTTGTGTTCTTCGGTAAAAATTTTGCTTTTTATACTCTCTAAATCGATAAATGGGTTTTCAAAAAGTCCTAATCTAAATTTCGCTTCCAGAATTTTATAAACAGCATCATTTACACGCTCTTCACTTAGCTTACCTTCATTAACTAACTCAACTACATAATCTTGAAAATAGGGTCCGTGCATATTCATATCCATACCCGCTCCAACCGAAAACTGAACAGATTCTTTAAAGTCTCTAGCAACATGATGCCATTTTGCGATACGTGAAATATCATTCCAGTCGCTCACATAAAATCCTTTAAAGCCCCAACGGTCACGCATTAAGTCGGTCATCATGAACTCATCCATATGTCCTGGCATCCCATTTACTTCGTTGTGTGCAGCCATAATAGAAAACACGTTAGCTTCTTGAACCGCTCTACGATAAGGTGGTAAGAACATTTCAAAAAGTGTTCGTTTTGACACATCGGTTGGTGAAGCATTGAGTCCATTGACAGACTGGCTACCCGCAATTAGATGTTTTGCACAAGCAATAACTTTATCACTTCCAGAAAAGTCATCACCTTGCAATCCTTTGATCGCCGCAACACCCATATTCCCAACAAGGAATGGATCTTCACCATAGGTTTCACCTGTTCTTCCCCAACGTGGATCTCTTAATACATCAATATTTGGTGTAAAGGTCCATTGGGTTCCTGTAGCTCGCATTTCTTTAGCTGTTTGCTGACTTGCTTTTACCATTAAAGAGTCATCAAATGTAGCTGCTTGTGTAATTGGCGTTGGGTAAACGGTTGCGCCACCTTGATAATAGGCATTACCATGGATAGCATCTATACCAATTAACAATGGAATTTTTAAAGGTGATTCTTGAGCTAATTCTTGAAGTTCATTGGCTTCTTCAGCAGTTAATACGTGAAGAAAAGAACCTATTTTACCTTCTCTTGTAAGTCTGGCAATATCAGTAGTTTTAAACCCAGGGTAAAAGCCTTGTGCATCATTTTTATCTAATTCTTCTTCAGATAAATCTCCTAAAGCCTTGCGCATATGTTCCATACCAACATACTGACTCATTTGCGCTGCTTTATCTTCAAGCGTCATACGAGACATCAAGTCTTCAATTCTATCTTCAACTGAAGCTGATGCTTCCAGGTAAAGTGGATTTTGATCGTTTCTAGAATTTTGTGTTTTCTTTTCATTACACGAAATTATTAATGTAGTTACAACAATAATAATAGACATGTATTTAAATAGGTTTTTGATCATTATTTAAAATATTAGTATCCAGGGTTTTGATCTGCCTGAGAGATTTCGGTATTGTTTGATAGTTCAGTTGAGGGAATAGGCAATAACATGTTTTTTACAGAAACAGGGTATATATAATCTCGATTTCCAAGGTTAGAGAAGTTATTATGTGTCTCAATGACCTCTTCCAAGAAATATTCGTAACCACGTCTTCTCGTATCAAACCATTCATGATTTTCGCCTAATAATTCATATTGGCGTTCTCTCATAATTCTATTTCTAAATTCATCTTGTGCCATACCACTCCAATCAGCTGGTTCTGCTGCTTGAGTACCATCTGCTTGCGTTCTTGCTCTAGTTAAAACTTCGTTAACATATTGATAAGCATTTGAAGGACCATTAAGTTCATTCTCTATTTCTGCTAACATTAAGAGTAAGTCAGCATACCTCATCTTTAACATATTTCGGCTTGTAGTAGAGCCATTGAAGCTAGGGTCTAAATATTTTTTTAAACCTGTATAGCCATTATTTCCATTAATTTGAATTGGGTAAAGATTTTGAGTTGAGCCGTTTACTTTTGTATAAGAATCATAAATAAACGTCGCCTCTATTCTTGGGTCTCCAGGATACTGATTAGCATGCTGGTCATACACTTCCTTATTAGGTCTAACACGACCAAATGTAGGATAGTCAAAAAAATCTTGAAGTGTATAAGTTCTAATGATATCTGAATTTCTTTCGGCACCGTTAGCACCATACTGAATTTCAAAAACTGCTTCTGACGTGTTTTCATTGCTTGGGTCATAAAGACTTTCAAAAACCGGCACCAAACTATATTGGCCATACACCTGAATTGCTTCATCGTAAGCAGCTTGCCACATTGCCATATCATTATTCTCACCGGCTAGAGTCATATACACTTTAGCCAAAAACATGTTTGCTGCGGTCTTAACAGGTCTGTCAGACAAATATTCTCCCGGACTAGGAAGCATTAGTTTTGCCTTTTCAAAATCTGATATCACAAGGCTATAAACATCTTCTTTAGAGCTTCTGCCTGTATTCAAACTATCGATGTTTGCAGGTAATGTTTTAATAGGTACACCACCAAAATAACGTACCAAATCAAAATAAGTGGCAGCTCTTATAAAGTAAGCTTGACCCAATGTTATATCTCTGTTTGGAAGTTCAGAGTCTTCCATATTAAAAATTATTGTATTTGCGACATTGATTGTAGCATACATTTGGGGCCACATACGTGTAAGCCAAGTATTATTTGGCAATGTATTTAAGCTTGTTGCATCTTCACTAGCACCTTGGTTAGAAAAAAACTTACCTGAAACAGGTGCAATAAAAGTATGGATTGAAGACCCGTGATAACCTGGTCCTGAATAACTTTTATACAAACCATTTATGGCAGTTTCTACACCTTGTTCGGTCGAAAAGACCTGTTCTTCTTCAAAGAAAGTTTCATAATCTTCTTCTAAATAATCGTCACACCCTACATATGTTAGGCAAAATGTAACTATTCCGATAATTGCTATATATTTTTTCATTTTCATTTTTTTAGAATGTTAAATTAAGTGCTAATGTGAAGGTTCGCTGATTAGGAAAAGAATTCCAATCAACTCCTACTCTTCCTGGATCGAAAGTGAAACTAGCACCTTCAGGATCAAAGCCACTATAATTTGTAAATAGCAGTAAATTTTGACCTGAAATAGAAATGTATGCGTTGTCAAGAACTGAGGTGTCATTAAAAGGAATTCTGTATCCTAATGTGACATTAGACAGTCTTAAAAAGCTTCCGTCCTCAACAATTCGGTCTGTAAAACCAGTTTCATCAGCTAAGTCATAACCTACTCTTGGGTACGTACCATTTGGATTATCTGGTGTCCAAGCATTAAAATACGCTTCGCTTCTTACATTAGTAGAACCATTATCTGCGTAAGCTTCTCGTAATAAATTACCATTAGCGATGTCATTTCCATATACACCGTTAAATAAAGCACTCAATGACCAATTTTTATATTCGAAACTCGTTCCAAAGCCATAATTAAAATCAGGGTTTGGGTTACCTATGATTGTTAAATCATTATTATTTATGATACCATCTCCATTTTGATCGACGAGATAAACATCCCCTAATTGCGCTGGTGTTCCATTAAAACTTGCTGCATTATCAACATCGTCTTGATTGCTCACGATTCCATTTGTTGCATAACCGTAAAACAAACCAGGTTCTTCTCCTTCGATAAAAATGTTCGCTTCTGTTTTAAAGAAATTTCCACCTGAAATCTGGCTTCCTAGATATGCGCTGTAAGTTTCTGTTCCAAATTGATTTGGAGAAAAGCCTATATCACCAACTTCATTTCTATTGAATGCAATATTTCCATACACATTCCATTTAAAGTTGTCGTTACTCACGATATCAGCGTTAATTGAGATTTCAATACCTTTATTGATAAGCTCTCCTCTATTAAAAAACGTAGTTTCAAAGCCATTAGATGGAGCAATAGGCGCATTTAACAATAAGTCATAAATGTTCTTATAATACACATCTACTGATCCTGTTACTCTATCATTAGCCATCCCAAAATCTAGACCAGCATTATATTGACTCGTGGTTTCCCATTTTAATTTAGGGTTGCTAAGGTTTTGCGGCACTAAAGATGTCACAGGGTTACCCTCGGCATCAGAATAAGGCGTTTCGGTTAGATTAAAACGTGTAATAGTACTATAAGGATCTATGGCCTGATTACCTGTTAACCCCCAACCTATTCTTAGTTTGGCTTGTGATATAAATTTAGAATCTTTAAGAAAGTTCTCTTCTTTCATTTTCCAAGCGAACGCAAATGCTGGGAAATAGCCCCAACGGTTATCGCCTCTAAATTTTGAACTACCGTCTGCTCTAAATGTAGCCGTAAATAAATACTTATTAAACATGGTATAGTTAAGTCGTCCTAGATAAGACAAGAGCGACTCTTCTTCAGTATAATAAAATGTAGGCTGTTGGTTTTGACCTGTAGTAATCCCATCTGCCCTTAAATCTTGTAAAGGAAAGTTTGTAGCAGAAGCCGTTGTAAATTTAGTTTGTCTTTGATCAACGATAAACCCAACAGTTCCATTAATTCTATGGTTACGATTAAATCTATGTTTAAACATTAATGTATTATCTATGTTGTATCTAAATCTCTCAAGATTACTTAAACCAGCTTCACCATTACTAAGTGCACCTCGTCTTAAAGCTGTTCCATACCACACCTGTCTTTCTTTAACTCTATAATCTGTACCAATAGCAACTCTATATGTAAAAGCATTGGAAATTTTGTAGTCTAATTTTAGTGACCCTAACAATCTCGTTTCTTTAGATTCATCATCATAATCTGATATCCATGCTCTAGGACCGTCTAAGCTGATATCAAATTCGTCTCCTTCAAAATTATCTTCTTGTCCTATGATAGGTGCTCCTGATACGACTTGTCTAATTAAGCTATTACTTGTACCACCAAGATTTTCTGTCCCTTTAGAAGCAAAGTTTTGAGTAAATTGTGCCGCTATTTTAGTGGTCAATTCTAGTTTATCTGTTAAATTATTGGTGAGTTTTGCATTAAAATCAGTGCTCTTCGCAATAGCTCTTGGTACAATGCCTTCATTTTGAAGATATCCAGCAGAAATATAATAGTTACCATTATCACCACCTCCAGAAACGGCAAGTCTATACTTGTTTGTTATAGCTGTTCTGTAAGTATCATCAGTCCAATCTACACCTTCAATTCTTTCAATGGTATTAGCATTATCAATCATAAATTGTTCATCAACTTCAAATAGAGCGATACTTCCGTCAGGATAAGTATAGTATCTAGGGTTGAAGCCTTGATTTGCTCTTATGTCATTTTGATACTGCACGTATTGTCCCGTGTTTAACACATCAATATTATTAGTAATATGACCTATTCTTGTAGATGTATTAAATGTAAACTTAGCTTCTCCTGGCACGCCTTTTTTGGTTGTTATGATGATAACACCATTGGCACCACGAGAACCGTAAATTGCTGTTGCAGAAGCATCTTTAAGAACTTCAATGTTTTCAATATCCCTTGGATTTAATCCTGTAATACCACCTTGTGGAGACAAGTAACTATTGCCACTCGACAGTGGATCTAAGGTGTCTTCCGTAGCAGAATCGACAATAATTCCATCAATAACATAAAGTGGTTGTGTATTCCCTGTAAGACTATTTAGACCACGAATTCTAATGCTATTTGCTGCTCCAGGTTCAAAAGAACTTTGCACCAAAACACCTGCAGCTCTACCTTGTAAAAGTTCTTCTACATTATTGGATTGTGAGACTAAATCTTCTTTTTTATTTACTGAAGAGATGGCACCTGTTAGGTCTTTTTTATTAACCTCTCCATAACCAATAATCACAACCTCATCTAAAGTTTGTTTATCTTCCTCTAAAACAACCTTTATGTTTGTTTGAGAGTTGATAATGACTTCTTTAGACTTAAATCCTAAATAACTTATTACTAAGGTTGCTGGTGTCTCATCTAAAGTAATGGTAAACTTACCATCAATATTTGTTATCTCTCCTTTTGTTGTCCCTTTAACTATAATTGAAGCTCCTGGTAGTGGGAAATTTGATTCGTCTGTTACAATTCCAGTTACTTGTAGTTGAGCAAAAGTAATTAGTGGAAGTAAGAAAAGGATTAGACCAAAGTATTTTCTCATAATTGATTAAATTAGTTTTGGCTAAACTAACCCAAAGCTTTTAGTTAAGGGTTTAAAAAAATATCACAAAAGGTCTATTAATTGTCAAATATCACAAAAAGCCTATATAAAACGGTATAAAGAACACATCTCAGATTTGTTGATGTATAGTAAAAAAATTACTTTTTCAAACTTTCAAGAAACCCTGTTGGAGTCATTCCATAGAATTTTTTAAACGATGTACTGAAATATTTTGGATTAGAAAATCCAGATAGATATGCAACTTCCTTGATACTATGTTCTCCTTTGATTAATAAATTTTTTGCATGTTTAAGTTTAGTATGGATAACAAAATCTTGTGGTGATAAATCCACTAAATTTTTGAGTTTCATATATAGTGATGTTCTACTCATCCCAAAACTACTTGATAAATCATGAACTGAGAAGTTATTATTCTCAATATTTTCTATCACAGTATTTTCAAGATTCGTTAAAAATTCATGATCATTTTTGTTTCTGTATATTTCTGCACTATCTGCATCGCTATCATGAACATATTTTATTCTGAGTTTTTGTTGCCACTTTAAGGTATTAATAATTTTTGCAAGCAAGTATTTTATATCCACTGGTTTTTCAAGGTATTCAGTAATACCCGTTTCAATACTTTCAAGTTTTTGTTCAGAATTTTGTAATACCGTAAGCATAAATACAGGAATATGATTTAAGCTAATATCCTCTTTTAAATGTTTAGCCATTTGCATACCATCCATTTCGGGCATAATGAGGTCTGTTAAAATAAGATCTGGAAAAATTGTTGAAGCGACCTCAAGACCTTCTTTCCCGTTTTTAGCTTCAAAAATTTGAAAGTAATTACCTAAGGTGTTCGATAATAAATTTCTCAGTTCGTCATTGTCTTCAACAATTAATATTTTGCTGTTACTAAAATCTGTTAGCACTTCATGATCTTCTATTTCATCAATGGGCGCCGTAACTGTTTCCTTCTTTGAACTTAGAGCTTTATCATATTCGTATTTTAAATTTTTCATCAAAATCGTAAAAGTGGTCCCTTTATTTTCTTGACTTTCAAAAGTTATTGAGCCGTCGTTTTTTTCAAGCAATTTTTTTACCATCATTAAACCAAGCCCTGTTCCTGGACGTTGACTGTTAATAACATTTCTAGCTCTGAAATAACGCTTTAAAATAAATTTTTGTTGATCTTTTGGAATTCCAATACCTTCATCAATAACTTCAATTTTTAAATCTCTCATTTGTGTTTTTGAGGCATTGATTGTTATTTTTCCATTTTCAAAAGAATATTTTATCGCATTAGATATGAGATTAAGCATAATCTTATCAAAACTATCTTTATCATAGTAAAAGTCTTCATTCCAGTTATTATTCAATACGATTTCAATATTGTGTTCTTCGGTTAAGGGTTTAAAATTATTTATTCTTTGTTGTATATGAGCATAGACATCTAACTTGGAAACATCTTGATCAACATTATTAGCAGAAGTTACCTTTTGAAAATTAAGCATTTGTTCAAAAAGAGAGTTAATGCGCTTGACAGTTGTTTTAATTCGCTTTTTAGAGTCATCTTCATTATTAATATTTTCAGTGACATTATCTAAAGACGAAATTAATATGGTTAGCGGTGTTTTTATTTCATGCGTTATATTGTTAAAAAAGTCTATTTGTTCATCTGCGTTTTTCTTCTTAATGATAACACTAGTAAAATGAATAATTGTATAAAACAATGCAATTAGAGCAAAAGCGTATAAAACATAAGCGCGATTTGTAGCCCACCAAGGTGAATTGATAGTGATTTTTAATTGACGTTCGTTGCCATAGTTACCAAACTTATTATTGGCTTTAACTTTAAATGTGTAGTCTCCTGGATTTAAGTTTGTATATGTTGCAATATTAGTACTAGATGGTATTGACCAAGTCTCATCAAAACCTTCCAAAATCCATGAGTATTTAACTTTAGAAGACGAACTATGTAATATCCCAGTAAATTGAATTTCTACAGAATTATCTTTATGATTTAAAGTAATGTTTTTTGTTTTATCAATATGTTTTTCAAGTGGTGCTTGTCCGGGATTAATAACTTTGTTGGACAGTTTAAACGTATCAAAAACTAATCTAGGTTTATAGCTTTCATTCTTAATAGTATTTGGATTAAACATAGTGACACCATCTATACCGCCAAAGGCAATTAAATCATCATCAAGTTTCTTAAAGCTTCCGTAATTAAATTCTGTACTGGCAAGCCCATCTTTTTTATCATAAATATTAACAATAGTGTCGTTTTCTTCTATTTTAATATTGACAAGACCTTTGGTAGTACTAGCCCAGAGGTTATTTATATTACATACAATTATACCTTGGATAATATCTGAAGGCATTCCAGATTTAATCTTTAGTTTTTTTAGGGTTCTATCTTCTGGACTATAAAACACTAAACCTTCACCATTGGTTGCTAAAATAAGTTGACCATTTTGAGTCTCATATACCGTATTTATAGTAGAATACGCTAATGATTTTTTTTCTGGTATAAGATCTTCAATTAACCCAAATGTTTCTAATTGATGATTAATTTTAAATACCCCTTGCCGACCAGACACTAATATTTCGCCAGATTTGATTTCTGAAATGGATTTAATTTGTTGTATTGGATACGTCGTAATTTTATTATCAGAAGAAATGACGTTTAAGTCTTTTTCTATACCACCAGCCCATATATTATTTTTAGAATCTTTATGAATTGAGTATACCTTATCTATAATGTGTTCTGAAACTTCTGAATTATAATGAATCCTTTTGAATGTGTCAATATTTATCTTATACAGCCCTTCATTGTAGGTTCCTGCCCACATAAAATTATTATCTGGTTCAAGAGCCAATACAATAACATCTTCGTTAAGATTTGAATTTGACAAGTTCTTAATATGTTTCCAAGAATTATTCTTTAGATCTAAAATGCTAATTCCCTTTTTTGTACCAAACCAGATATTGCCGTTTTTGTCTTCAGCTATGGTTCTTGTAAAGTTGGTAACAATACTATTTTCGTCATTTATTTTATGGCGAATATTTTGAAACGGAAGTTCTCCTAAGTTAATATAATTTAAACCACCTCCATAAGTAGCTGCCCATAAAATTCCCTCTCTATTTAATTCAATATCATAAACACCATTGCTAGAAATAGAATATATTTCATTTGGATTTTCAGTGTAATGATCAATTATATTAAAATCTGAAGTCAGTTTATAAATCCCATCACCATCAGTAGCTAAAAAGAAAGTATTAGGTGAATTTTTAATAATATCTGTTATAGCGTTTGACAATTGAAAATCAAAATTAACTTGAGACGTTGCTTTTTGTCCGTTTTCAATTTTATAAAGGACACCCGTTTTTGTACCAATTAAAATTTGATCGTCAAAACTTGTAATAAATCTAATATTTTTTTCTTCGGAATCGATTCCGATCTCTTCTAACAAATTGGTTTTATAATTATAATAGAACGCTCCTCTTTGAGTGCCAAAAATAAGATTGCCTTGATGATAATGAAGTGCCTGAATATTATAATTCCCGAGGACTCTATTAAAATTTCCACTGTTTTCTTGTTCATCATATTTCCAAAGTCCATTAAAACCACCTACCCAAATAATATGATTATCATCTTCAATAATAACATCAACTAATGATGGATTTAAGCCTCCTGAACTTTCAACAAATTCAAAAACATCCAAATCAGCATTATAAAGACAAACCCCTTTTTCTGAACCAATCCATACACGTTGCTTAGAGTCAACAAAAACTTCTTTTATACGATTACCAACCAAATCGGGCAGCCCATTATACGAATTGTAAATTTTATAGAATTTTGAATTGTGTTTCAAAACACCTTCTTCCGAAGCAATCCACACATTACCTAAGCTATCATTCGCAACAGCATATGTAATACTTTGAGTGGGCACATTCTCTCCTCTTAACTGACGAAATTCAACAGTATTCTGTGCAGAAGAAAACATCCAAAAAAAGTTAATTAATAATAAAAGGATGTTAGATTTCGACCTCAATATTTATAATTTGTTTAGTTTTGATAGCTAAATGTAGTCAAAATATAATTTACTTAATAACCTATTATTACCAAATGACTTTTCGAATCCTGATTAAAAATTTATTAGTACTACTCCCTATCTTATTTTTTTTCAATTGTAAAAATGAAACTAAAGAAAAAGATGTAAAATCATTACAAAAAGAAGAGCGTCCCTTTAAGGTTTTAAAAGAACAACCATCATCTATTACAACACCAGAAGGTATGGTATGGGTTGAAGGAAAAACTTTTTTACAAGGCGCAAAAGCAGGAGATAAATTTGCAATGATGAGAGAAAAACCAGCACATCAAGTTACCGTTGACGGTTTTTTTATTGACATTACTGAAGTAACCAATAAAGCTTTTAAAGCCTTTGTCGAAGCCACAAATTATATCACCGTTGCTGAACGTCCTATCGATTGGGAAGCAATGAAAGCAGAACTTCCTGAAGGAACCCCTAAACCTCATGATTCTATTCTTCAACCCGGAAGCTTAATATTTAATAAAAATGTAAATGCAGTTGCAAATATGGAAAATTATAGCCAGTGGTGGACCTGGAAAATTGGTGCTAATTGGAAACACCCTGAGGGGCCTAATAGTTCAATTGAAGGTAAAGATGATTATCCTGTTGTTCATATTGCTCTAGAAGACGCTCAAGCCTATTGTAAATGGGCTAATCGTCGATTGCCTACCGAAGCAGAATGGGAATCTGCGGCTCAAGGTACAGCAAATGATAATATTTATACTTGGGGTAATAATGATAACGATTTGGTTAAAAATGCAAATACTTGGCAAGGTACATTTCCTATAAAAAATGAGAGTATTGATGGTTTTGAACTCATAGCACCTGTTAAGTCTTATGCTCCTAATAGTATTGGACTCTATGATATGATGGGAAATGTTTGGGAAGTTACAAGTGACCTTTTTAATATCAACTATTATAAAGAATTAGACACTTCTAAGGTTTTAATCAATCCTAAAGGGGCTGCAAAATCTTACAGTCCAGATAACCCTTATCAAAAAGAACATGTCATGAAAGGCGGTTCTTTTTTATGTCACGCTTCGTATTGTGCGAGTTTTAGAATTTCAGCAAGAATGGGGGTTAGTACAGACTCAGGATCTGATCATACCGGATTTAGAACTGTTGCTACGATAAATATGTTAGAAACCCATAAATAAGAGCATTAAATTATTTCAAAACAAAAAAGCCGAAACTCTCGTTTCGGCTTTTCATTTGTACTGAAGACGGGAATTGCCAATGGCGAGCCCCATATCAACATTGTGAGAAAAGCCAATCCAAAGACTTGGATTTCTTTTTTGTTTTCAAAATCATTTCTGAAGTAAAACTTCCAACGATTTTGAAAACAAAAAAGCCGAAACTTTCGTTTCGGCTTTTCATTTGTACTGAAGACGGGACTTGAACCCGTACGTCCTAATGGACATTGGATTTTAAGTCCAACGTGTCTACCAATTCCACCACTTCAGCATTTAGATGTACATAATGTACAAATTGGTATATCTTCTAGGCTTAGAGCGAAAGACGGGATTTGAACCCGCGACCCTCACCTTGGCAAGGTGATGCTCTACCCCTGAGCTACTTTCGCATTATAGCAATTATTTAAATGAACGTTTGTTGTAATTGCGAGGGCAAATTTAAGACTTTTATCAGAAATGCAAAGCCTTTTTAATAAAAAAAATCACTTTTTTTATGCACGCTTCTTTTTCAGTAACATACGCTTAATTTCATTGAGTTTCATAAGCGCTTCTACAGGTGTTAATGTATCAATATCTAAAGTTACTATTTCGTCTTTTATCTGTTCTAGTAAAGGATCATCCAAATTAAAGAAGCTTAATTGCAGGTCGTTATCTAAAGTTTTTACCTTGTTCGTTAACTCTTCACTGGAATGTGATTTTTCTAACTGTTTCAATATTTTATTTGCACGATGAATCACTTGCTGTGGCATTCCTGCCATTTTAGCTACATGAATACCAAAACTGTGTTCACTTCCACCAGCAACTAATTTTCTCAAAAATAAAACCGTATCCTTTAGTTCTTTTACAGACACATTAAAGTTTTTAATACGCTCAAAAGTTTCAGACATCTCATTGAGTTCATGGTAGTGTGTCGCAAATAAAGTCTTTGCTCTGCTTGGATGTTCGTGCAAATATTCACTAATAGCCCACGCAATTGAAATCCCATCATAGGTACTCGTACCACGACCTATCTCATCAAGCAACACCAAACTTCGTTCGGATATATTATTTAAAATTGACGCGGTTTCATTCATTTCAACCATAAACGTTGATTCGCCCATCGATATATTATCACTTGCGCCTACACGTGTAAAAATCTTGTCGACCATACCAATAGTTGCCTTTTCAGCAGGTATAAAACTTCCCATTTGAGCTAACAAAACAATTAGAGCTGTTTGACGTAAAATAGCCGATTTACCAGACATATTCGGACCTGTAATCATGATGATTTGCTGCTCGTCTCTATCTAAATACACATCATTAGCTATAAAAGGCTCTCCATGTGGCAATTGCTTTTCAATGACCGGATGGCGCCCGTTTTTGATGTCTAATTCAAAGCCATCAGACAGTGTTGGCCTTGTATAGTTGTGCTCTTTAGCTAATTGGGCAAAACCTACCAAACAATCTAATTGGGCAATAAGTGCCGAATTTTTCTGAACAGGTCTTATAAACTCACTGATCCAGATTACTAATTCGGTAAACAACTGCTGCTCTATAGCTAAAATACGTTCTTCAGCACCTAATATTTTAGCTTCGTAATCTTTGAGTTCTTCAGTTATATAACGTTCTGCACTGACCAATGTTTGCTTTCTAATCCAGTCTTCAGGAACTTTGTCTTTATGGGTGTGACGGACTTCAATATAATAACCAAACACATTGTTGGATGCAATTTTAAGTGAGGTGATTCCGGTACGTTCACTTTCCCGCTCCAACATTTTATCGAGATAATCTTTACCTGATGCCGACAAATCTCTGAGTTCTTTTAATTCCGCAGAAAAATCAGAAGCGATCGTATTTCCTTTTAAAATATTGACAGGAGCATCTTCGTTTAAAGTCGCTTTGATGCGCTCACGTAATGTTTCGCAAACATCCATTTGCGTTCCTAAATGCTGTAAAGCCTTATTATTAGTCTGGATTGCCAAAGCTTTGATAGGAACAATAGCCTCAAGCGCATTTTTTAGCTGAATGACTTCCCGAGGTGAAATTTTTACTGTGGCTACCTTAGAAATAAGACGTTCAATATCGCCTATTTGTTTAAGTTGCTGCTGAAACTTATCTATTAATACAGTATCATTTTTTACATAATCGACGACATCAAGGCGTTGGTTAATTTGATCTTTATCTATTAACGGTAATGCCAACCAGCGCTTTAGAAGTCGGCCACCCATTGGCGAAATCGTTTTATCAATCACATCTACAAGCGTGACAGCATTTTGATTGGTAGATTGATACAACTCCAAATTTTTAATCGTAAAACGATCCATCCAAACATGCTCCCCTTTAGACAATCGCTGTATCGATGTGATGTGTTGTAACTTGTGATGTTGTGTTTCTCCCAAATAGTGTAAAATAGCACCTGAAGCGACAATGCCTTCATATAAATCGTCAATTCCAAAACCTTTTAAAGATTTGGTGTTGAATTGTTTTAATAAGGTTTCATTGGCATAATCATCCTGAAACACCCAATCTTCCAGGTAAAACGCATGAAAATCATTTCCGAAGTTTTCATTGTAAATCTTTCGGCTGGGTTTCGCAACCAGAACTTCACTTGGTCTAAAATTTTGAAGCAATTTATCAACATACTCACTATGACCTTGAGCGCTAAAAAACTCACCTGTAGACACATCTAAAAAGGAAACACCAATCGTGTTAATTCCAAAATAAACTGCAGCTAAAAAATTGTTGGTTTTAGAATGTAAAATATCATCATTAAGCGCTACACCTGGTGTCACCAATTCTGTGACTCCACGTTTCACAATGGTTTTTGTTTGTTTGGGGTCTTCTAATTGATCACAAATCGCAACACGCTCTCCAGCCTTTACCAATTTAGGCAAATAAGTATTTAAGGAATGATGCGGAAAACCTGCTAATTCGGTTTCGGTTGCACTTCCAGCGCCACGTTTTGTAAGTATAATATCTAATATTTTGGAAGCTCTAACGGCATCCTCACCAAAGGTTTCATAGAAATCGCCCACTCTAAACAGCAGCAAAGCATCAGGATATTTAGCCTTGATGGCATTATACTGCTTCATTAACGGTGTTTCCTTTTTTACTTTTTTAGCCAATGGTTTTATGTATTTTTGTGAACATTGTAAGACTGCTAAAGTACTTATATTTTGAAGTTCTATAAAGTCTAAAAAGGATAAGTTATCTACAATTATTTGTAGATTTTAACAATAAAGTGAGGAGATTGCCACGTTCTTTGTCCTCACAATGACAAAATTATGCGAAAACTAAAAAACAGCGAACTTGACAGATTAAATATTGACGAATTTAAATCGGCAAAAAAAACACCGCTCATTATTATTCTTGATAATATTAGAAGCTTAAACAATATTGGTTCGGTATTTAGAACGAGTGATGCTTTTTTGGTTGAGAAGATTTACCTCTGTGGTATCACAGCAAAACCACCTCATAATGACATTAGAAAAACCGCTTTAGGAAGCACTGAAACCGTAGCCTGGGAATATGCCGAAGATACGCTTGATGTTGTCAACACTTTAAAATCTCAAAATGTAAAAGTCATCTCAATCGAACAAGCCGAGCGTGCCACGATGCTAAACACCTTTCAACCTGAAGCCAATCAAATCTATGCCTTAGTTTTTGGAAATGAAGTCAAAGGTGTAAGTCAAGAGGTTGTTGATGCCAGCGATATGGTCATTGAAATCCCTCAATTTGGAACCAAACATTCCTTAAACATTTCGGTGAGCTGTGGTGTTGTGGTTTGGGATGTTTTTAGTAAACTAACACAGAAATAATTGCGTAAACCATCAAAAACTCCTTGGCCTACAGAAGCTGTCATGAATCAAATTTATGAACAGCATTTTTGGGGTGGAAACCGTTTTGACTTTTATTCTGGTGAAGGCTCTCATGATCCCAAAATTATAGTTCCATATTTAGAAGCCGTCACTTCTTTTTTAACATCTCATCACCCTACTTTAACCGTTTGCGATTTAGGTTGTGGCGATTTTAATATAGGAAAACACCTCACAAAGCACACTAAAACTTATATAGCTGTTGATATTGTAGACCGTCTTATTGAACGAAACAAAACAAAATTTAAAGAAGCCCATCTTGAGTTTCAGTGTTTAGATATTGCAAACGATCAATTACCTGCTGCAGATTGCGTCATTATAAGACAAGTATTTCAACATTTATCAAATGCAGAAATTAATTCGGTAATTAAAAAATTAAGCTGTTACAAATACATCATCATCACCGAACACATTCCTAACGGACATTTTAATCCGAATAAAGACATTATTTCCGGACAAGGCATACGTCTGAAACACAACAGCGGTGTTGACTTGCTTAAAGCGCCTTTCAACTTAAAGATTACTGAGCAATCTCTATTAAACACCTATGTTTTGGAATACAATAAAGGCCAGATTTTAACCACACTCTATACCTTATAATTCCTTTTTATCAGAATCACAAATTTCACCCAGCAACCACAAATAATCGGCTCGGTTTTTTACAAAATCCTTATCGGATATATCAATAATTTTCACGTTGAGTTCCGATTGATTTTTCAAAAAATCTAAATATCCCGAATTGATTTTTTCCAGATATTCATCTTCGATATTTTGCTCGTAATCACGACCGCGTTTTTTAATATTTGCCTGCAAACGCTCAGTATTTTGATATAAATACACATACAGCTCTGGCTTGGCAATATCTTTATACATTAAGTAAAACAACTTTCTGTAAAGCTTAAATTCGTCTTCAGGCAAAGTGATTTTTGAAAAAATAAGCGATTTGTAAATATCGTAATCGCTCACCATAAAATCCTTAAACAAGTCCAATTGTGATAAATCGTCACTAATTTGCTGGTAACGATCGGCAAGAAATGACATTTCTAAAGTAAACGCATAACGTTGAGGCTCTTCGTAAAACTTTGGTAAAAAAGGATTATCAGCAAAGCGTTCTAAAATCAATTTTGCATTAAAATCGTTTGAAATTAAATGCGCTAAACTTGTTTTTCCTGCACCAATATTACCTTCAATAGCGATATAATTATACTTAGAAAAATCAAATTGCTTGGAAGGGTTTTTCAACCAGATTTTAATCGCTTCAAGTTCACTTTGATCCTCACACTCACCAACTAAAGTTTCAACAGTCTTATTTAGTTTAGGGTGTACTACTTTTAAGGCAATATCTTTTAATGGCTGCAAAACAAATTGTCTGTTTTGTAATTCTGGATGTGGCACTTGCAATGTTTTAGTCTGAATAATTTCAGCATTAAAAAAGAGAATATCCAAATCTATTGGTCGCGATTCGTAGGTTTGAGATAGTGATTTTTCACGCCCTAATTTTGTTTCTATGGTTTGCAATTTCTCTAACACCTCTTCTACAACACACAGGGTTTCTACATAAATGCAGGTATTTAAAAAATCATCACCTTCAAAACCAAAAGCTGGTGTGTTGTAGACTTTGGCAATACTGTTGACCTTACCAATTTCAGTAAAAATCAAATCAACAGCGTCCTGCAGATATTTTAATCTGTCGCCTTTATTACTCCCAAGAGCGATGTAAACGTGGTTAGTTAAATTCATATAGAACGTCAAAATAATGAAAAGAAATCCGTTTTATCTTATATTTACAGTAACTTTTTATTCACAATTTATGACCTTAAAAGACAAACTTGCCGCACAGAAAATTTATTTATTTCTTGCTGCCTTGTTTATCACGTCATTGGTGGTTTCCAATCTTATTTTTAAGAAGTTTTTTTATTGGCATCCGTTTGATGTAGAAATTTTTGGCGCTAAGCTTTTTGAAATTTCTGTTGGGATTCTACCCTACCCAATTACGTTTTTAATTACCGATTTGATTAGTGAAATCTACGGAAAGAAACGCGCCAACCAAGTAGTCATTGCTGGTATATTTGCTTCGGTATTTTCATTGCTAATTATTTTGGTCGCAGACAGCGTACCTGCAATTGCAAGTTCGCCTATAAAAAATGACATGTTTTCTAAGGTTTTTGGTAATTCGGCCATAGCTGTTTTTGCAAGTATGACCGCTTATTTATTTGCACAATTTATCGACATTCACATTTACCATTTCTGGAAGCGACTTACCAAAGGAAAACATTTATGGTTGAGAAATAACTTTTCTACATGGCTCTCACAGTTTATTGACACCTTTTCTATTGTTTTTTTATTGTGCAGTTTCGACATATTACCCTGGAGCAGCTTTAAAGGGCTACTCATTAGCGGATTTTTATTTAAAGTGTTAGTAGCAGCATTAGATACGCCGTTTTTATATTTGGGCGTTTACCTCTTTAGAAAGCGATTTAATTTAAAAATTAATGAAGAAATTGAATTAATCTAAAGCACCAATAATCCTATCAAATGGGTTAAAGTTTTACTAAACTTTTGTTTTAATTGAGCCTAAATTTTATTCTGTACGTATATAGATTATAAAACAACCACATGAAGAAACTATTAAAAATCACCGGAATTACATTACTTATTATAATCGCCTTACTTGTAGCCATTCCGTTTGCCTTTCAAGGTCAAATTAAGGATATGGTTAAAGCCTTTATCAATGAGAATCTCAATGCAAAAGTTGAGTTTAGCGATGTAAGTTTGAGCTTTATACGAAGCTTTCCGCAAGCTCACGTTACCGTTGATGATTTGGTGATTACCAATTTCAAGCCATTTGAAGATCAAACCTTTGCTACCGCAAAAAACATCGCTTTTACTATGTCTGTAAAAGAGTTATTTAAAAGCGCGAATGAAGATCCTATTGTTGTGAATTCTATTTCGGTAGACGAGGCCCTTTTAACCTTAAAAACAGACGCCTTTGGCAACAATAATTATGATATTACCAAAGAAAAAGAGCATGCGTCAACTACTGCAGATTCGTCAAGCGGATTTGCCTTCGATATCGAAAACTACGTGATTAACAATAGTGCATTTACCTATATAGATGAAAAATCGAATACTGAGATTTATATTTCGGAGCTCAACCATTCTGGTAACGGAACGTTTTCCGAAGAAAAATCTGAACTCGACACCAAAACAGCGGCGAATATTAGCATGAGTATTGACAGTACAAAATACCTCAATCAAAATGCAATAAAATTGGACGCTTTAATTGGCATGAATCTCAAAGAACAGAAATACACATTCATGGAAAATAAAGGATTTATTAATCAGCTTCCTTTAGTTTTTAATGGCTATGTACAACAATTGGAAGACGGTCAAGATATCGATCTTAGGTTTGAAAACCCGGAGTCATCTTTTAAAGATTTTCTGGCTGTGATTCCTGAAACCTATTCTAAAAACATTGAAAATGTTGATACTTCGGGTGATTTTAAAGTCAGCGGTATCGTTAAAGGCAAGCTTACTGAAACAACGATTCCTACATTAGATGTCAATATTTCATCTGATAATGCGTCGTTTAAATATCCCGATTTACCTAAGCGGGTGAGCAATATCACGATTAATACATCGATAAAAAACACGACCGGAAATGCTGATGACACCTTTGTAGATATCAAAACGCTCAATTTTAAAATTGACGATGATGTGTTTAAATCTAATGCTATCATTAGAAACCTAACCGATAACATGTTGGTAAACGCCAATATTGATGGCGTTCTAAATTTAGCAAATATCACTAAAGCGTATCCTATCGATTTTGACAAGCAATTAAGTGGTATTTTAAAAGGAAAACTCAATACGTCATTTGATATGAATGCTATTGAAACTAATGCTTATGAACGTATCAAAAATAACGGAAGTGTGCAATTGAGTGATTTTGTGTTTTCTTCGGAAGACATTGTGAATCCTATTCAAATTAATACAGCACAAATGACTTTCAACCCTGGAAATGTATCGCTCAATAGTTTTGACGCCAAGACGGGAACCAGTGATTTTAATGCGACAGGAACGATTAAGAATTTACTCGGATTTTTACTGAGCGATAAAAAACTACAAGGGAATTTTAAAGTTAATTCTAACACTTTTGTGATTAGTGATTTTATGGTTGAAGATGAAGCTGCTAATGAAAGCTCCAACAAAACGACATCTGACGAAGCTTCATTAAAAATTCCTGCGTTTCTGGATTGCACTATTAATGCCAATGCAAAAACAGTCGTCTACGACAACCTAACACTAAAAGATGTAAATGGGACCCTTCAGATTAAAGATCAGGAAGCCGATTTAACAAAACTCACCTCAAATTTATTTAACGGTGTTTTAGCCCTAACCGGAAAGGTGTCTACTAAAACCGATATTCCTGTGTTTGATTTAAATCTCGCTGCTGAAGATTTTGACATTTCGCAATCATTTAAAGATTTAGAATTACTTCAAAACTTAGCACCAATAGCAAAATTATTACAAGGAAAACTCAACACCGTTATTAAACTTCAAGGGACACTTGACAACGAATTTTCACCAAACCTTTCCACCCTATCTGGTGATGCCTTTGCCGAATTATTGACAACTAACATAAAAAATAATGAAGCCTCAATTTTAAACAAATTAAATGGAGCGCTCAATTTTATAGATTTTGATAAATTGGATTTAAAAGATATTAAAACACGATTGGATTTCTCTAATGGTCAGGTGAATGTCAAACCGTTCAATTTAAAATATAAAGACATAGAAATTGTAGTTTCGGGAAATCATGGATTCGACAAAAGTCTCAACTACAATGCAGTGTTTCAGGTTCCTGCAAAATATTTAGGCAGTGAAGTAAACCGCTTAATAGGCAAGATTAATGATCCTGAAGTGAATAAAATCACAATTCCGGTTACCGCCAATATTACAGGCAGCTATACAAACCCTCAAGTACAAACCGATTTAACAAGTGGTGTTTCTAATTTAACCAAACAACTCATTGAAATTGAAAAGCAAAAACTCATCGACAAAGGCACCGACAAAATAAAAGATTTATTGGGTGGTGTTATTGGCGGCACAAAAAATGAAACTACCAAAGATTCAACTTCTGTGCAAACCGATACTTCTAATGTAAATACGGTCAAAGAAAGTGTTAAAGGAATTCTTGGCGGACTCATAAAAAACAGAAAGAAAGCGCAAGACTCCACAAAAAAACAGTAAGATAAAGCCTGAAACGTTAATAAAACCCTAAAAAATCGACGTTTTTGATATTTTTTTGTAAAGAAGTTACTTTTTATTTGCTTTTTTCATTTTAAAAGTTACATTACACTCTTGCAAACTATTTAAAACAAGATAGAATATATGAGGCAATTAAAAATTACCAAACAAGTTACCAACCGTGAATCTAAATCTCTAGATAAATACCTACAAGACATCAGTAAACTCCCAATGATTACTGCTGAAGAAGAAGTAGAACTTGCCCAGCGCATACGCGAAGGCGACCAGGTTGCTTTAGACAAGCTCACGACTGCTAACTTACGTTTTGTGGTTTCTGTTGCTAAGCAGTATCAAAATCAAGGCTTAACCCTTCCCGATTTAATTAACGAAGGCAATGCTGGATTGGTTAAAGCTGCGAAACGCTTTGACGAAACCAGAGGTTTTAAGTTTATCTCTTATGCCGTTTGGTGGATTAGACAAGCAATTTTACAAGCTTTAGCAGAACAATCTCGAATAGTTAGATTACCTTTGAACAAAATTGGTTCTATTAATAAAATCAATAAAGCGTTTTCGTTCTTAGAACAAACACATCAACGTCCGCCAAGTGCACAAGAAATTGCACAAGAATTAGACATGACAGTTTCTGAAGTGAAGCAATCATTGAAAAATTCTGGAAGACATTTATCAATGGATGCCCCTTTAAAAGAAGGGGAAACATCAAGTTTATATGATGTTGTAAAATCTGGTGAGTCACCAAATCCAGATAGAGATTTGATGAAAGAATCGCTTAATGTTGAAATTAACAGAGCATTAGACACCTTATCTCAAAAGGAAAGCGATGTTATTCGTTTGAATTTTGGTTTGAGTAATGAGCCACCAATGACTTTAGATGAAATTGGAGCTACTTTCGATTTAACTCGGGAGCGTGTAAGACAAATTAGAGAAAAAGGAATCAAGCGATTACGCCAAGATTCAAAAAGCAAAATATTAAAAACTTATTTAGGATAGTCCTAAAACAGATAACCACAATAATTACAATGATAAAAATTTTAGTTAAAGAAGGAGAAAGCATCGAACGTGCTCTAAAGCGTTACAAAAGAAAACACCGTAACGTAAAAACGATGCAAAATATTCGTGAAAATCAGTTTTTCACTAAACCATCAGTAAAAAGAAGACGTGAGATACAAAAGGCTGGTTATATCCAAGGCTTGAGAGATCAGGAGGATATTTAATAGTTTTTTGACACTATATAAAAAAAGCCCAAACTTAAAGTTTGGGCTTTTTTTATGGGCTGTATCTATTAGATATTAATCAAATACAACTTCAGTATTTATAGCCGCTTTATTGATATTAATAATAGAATTATCTGAAGCTACCAACATAGCTACAATCTCTAAATTATTTGGATTTCCTACAGAACCTGCTGGTACATTATAATTAATCTTGGTTCTATACGTATTATTTGCAACCGATTCACTCGCTGGAATCGCATCTCCTAATACATTTGTAAACGAATGACGTAATACATGGTTATGCACAAAATTAGGAACAGGGTTTTGACCTCCATAATATTCTGGATAATAATTCGCCTGATTTAAAACCAAACCATTTTCTAATAAGAAAATAACAAGTTTAGAACCATTCATTGTTTCTCCAAAGCCTACATTTACCATAAACGACAGGCTGCTCCCTTTAGAAGCCGAAGTGATAGAAATCCCACTAGTCATAGTCCCTTGAGCTTTACTTGTCACCTGAGCAACATTGTTAGTTTCAGGGAAAACCCAATCTTCTTGTCTATTAACTATAGCTGTTGGTAATCCTGTGACACCAGCATTATCAGCCATTTGTAAACCATATTGGTTTTCATAAGGATCGCCATTAAATACATGAGTTGCAACAATAACAACATCATCACTAGCCTCTTCAACCATTTCTATAGCAACAGCAACTCTAGTACAATAACCACACCAATCACCTGTATAATCTTCAATTAAAGCCCGTCTATTATAGGTTGCAGGCGTGCCTGCATTGTCTTCCACAGTAACCATTACTGGTTCAGTTGTAAACGTATCAAAAGTTGCATAAGCACTTACTGTACCAACAGCATCAGGAATATAAGCGCCTCCTGTTACAGATTGTGTGTCATTGATATAGATATTTGAAGCACTTGTAATATCTGTATCATTCCCTTGAGTATCTGTAGCAGTAACAGTATACTTAATTCTAGACCCCAAATTAAGTGTTGATTGATTCGCTGTAATAGAAACAGCATCTATAACAGCCAGTACTTGCACTGTTACAGGCTGACTTGTTAGGTCTCCATAAATTGCAGTTATAGTATACGAACCAGAGTTAGCCGCAGTATACACATTGCCAGTTATAGGTGTCCCATTAACACGAATTGTTGATTGCGATGTCACATTATCACCTTCGTTTGTCGTTACTTCAAAGGTTACAGACTGACCAAAATCCACAAAAAGTGAACTAGCATTAACGCTTATTGAGTTTGGACCATTACTACCTCCATCACCTCCGTCTCCACTGTCGGAAGAACTACATGAGAAAAGTGCAGCAACAGCAACAAACAGAAAAATTTTAGTTAAACTTTTAATCTTCATAATATTAGTTTGTAATTAGTATTTGAATTAGTCGCACGAATATAAAAATATATTTCTAGTTTTATTAACTAATAAATGTATAGTTGGCAAAAATTTTAAGAATCCTTTAATAGTTTTTAAAAAAAATTAACTTTGTCCTTCTAATAATTAAAATTTCATAATGAAAATCCTAAACACACTAATTCTAACCCTAATGTTTACCTCGCTTGTTTTTGCTCAGGATGTACTTCCAAGAATGCAGGTAAAAACATTAAATGGTGATCAAATTCAATTAGAAGACATCTCAAAAGATAATCAATTGGTAATCATCTCTTTATGGGCAACTTGGTGTGTGCCTTGCAAAAAAGAACTTGATGCTATAAGTGATGTTTATGATGATTGGGTTGACGAAACCAATGTAAAACTTTATGCTGTTTCGGTTGATGACTCTAGGACTGTAAAAAGAGTGAAGCCTCTCGTAAGCGGTAAAGGCTGGGAATTTGACATTCTCCTCGATACTAATAGCGACCTCAAACGCCAACTTAATGCACCAACTATTCCTTTGACCTTATTAGTTAAAAACAATAAAATACTTTACAGACATTCAGGTTACACACCGGGAAGCGAAGACGAACTTTTCGAAAAAATTAAAGAATTCTCTAAATAATTAACGAATCCCTCAACCCACAACTAAATGAATCGCTACAAATTAATAGTCTTATTGCTATGTATTCCCTTTTTTGCCAGTTCGCAAGATGATGAAAAAAAAGACTACGGAAAACTTAGTGGTGGTATCGAATCAAACTCACAATATTACGTTGATGATGCTAAAACTGGAGATTTCGAACAGGAAGATCCTTTTAGATCAAATAACTACTTGAGATTAAACTACACTTACAAAAACTGGTTTGCTCATGTGCAATTAGAATCTTACGAGCCTAATGCAATACTTAATTTTTATCCTAAGTATAATGGTACCGATATAGGAACCTTTGCGGTTGGTTATAAAAATTCAAAAATTGAAGTTACACTCGGTCATTTTTACGAGCAATTTGGTAGCGGACTCATATTGCGCTCATGGGAAGACCGACAATTAGGAATCAATAACGCTATTAGAGGTGCAAATGTAAAATATAGACCAACACATAGTTTAGAATTTTCGGCGCTCTACGGTAGACAACGTGACGGCTTCGAAGTATCTGACGGCTCCATTTTTGGTTTTAATGCTGAAATTGGATTGGCTACGCTCTTTAAATTTGAATCTACAGGTTTGAATCTTGGTTTGAGCTATGTTGGAAGAGATGAAGATTTAGATATTGACAACCCTAATTTTGAATCTTTGACTAATTCATTTTCTGCGCGATTAGATTTTTCTGAAGGAAATATTTATTCTTCAATTGAATATGTCAAAAAGGGAGAAGATGTTTATGCTGAATTAGGGAACATTATCGACGACAAATATTTTGACGGAAGCGCTATCCTTTTCAATATTGGTTATGCCGCATCCGGATTAGGAATTGACGCGACTTTTAGACGTATGGAGAATATGGCTTTTTTCTCCGAACGTGACGAATCAGCAAATGTATTTAACCAAAATTTCATCAACTTTATTCCTGCCTTAACCAAACAACATGATTACGGCTTAACTAATATTTTTGTTTATCAGTCACAACCACGTTTAACGTTTAATCCTTTATTTAAATCAGGTGAAATTGGAGGTCAAGTAGACATCTTCTACAACATAAAAAAAGGAACAACATTAGGTGGTAAATACGGTACAAAATTAGCCTTCAATTTTTCAACCTGGTCAGGACTCAAAGGTGATTTCAACATCAATGATCGCAGTTATGAAGACACCGATTTATTTGGTTTCGGAGATAAGTATTTTGAAGAATTTAGCTTAGATATCAAGAAGAAATGGTCTCCAAAATGGTCATCTATTTTCTCCATAGTTAATACATATTATAATGCACGCTATGTTGAAGATCGCATTGGCGAAGTTAATGCTACAGCTGTGGTTGGTGAAGTGACTCGAAAATTTGACGGCGGAAAATCATTAAGAGCAGAATTATCCCACTTGTTTTCTGATGATGAAACCACTGAAAGAGCTAAAAACTGGGCTGGCGGAACTTTAGAATACAACTTTAGCAGCAGACTTAGCGTTTTTGCCACAGATATATGGAATTACGGTAATCCTGATGAAGACCAACAAGTGCATTACTATACATTTGGAGGTAGTTTTACAAAAGGTGCAACACGTGTTATGGCTAGTTATGGAAGACAACGTGGCGGACTCGTTTGTGTTGGTGGTATTTGCAGATTTGTTCCAGAAAACACCGGATTTACTTTAAACCTTTCGACATCGTTCTAAGCTGAAAAAATTTCAATACAGGATTGACTATAAACTTTTAACCACGATACTTTAAAGGTAAATGCACGACCTTTTTAGTATCAAAAAAGTCCTCGTTATAATAGTCGCTAAGATTATAAATTGTAGCCGTTTTGTAGGTTTTCAATTCTTCAGACAAGTCACCGCCTTTTAGGTATAATATGCCGTTTTTGAGGTCGTGAAGTTGCGTTTTTGAGATTTTTCCTTTGACCCAATTTACAAATGCAGGCATTGCTGTCACTGCACGACTTACGATGAAATCAAACTGTTCGTCAATAGCTTCTACTCGACTGTGGGTTGTCTTGACGTTGGTAAGGCCAATCCCTTCAGCAACACCATTAACAACTTTAAGTTTTTTGGCAATACTATCTACCAAATGAAACTGACAATCGGGATGTAAAATTGCTAACGGAATTCCGGGAAAACCGCCTCCAGTACCTACATCCAGAATATGAGCACCAGGCTGAAACCTCATAACTTTTGCAATCCCTAATGAGTGAAGTACATGACGTAAATACAAGTCGTCAATATCTTTACGAGACACGACATTAATTTTTGTGTTCCAATCCAAATACAGCGCTTCAAGTTGTTCAAATTGATGCTTTTGCACCTCGGTTAAATCAGGAAAATATTGCAGTATCAGCTCCATTTATTAAAATTTCAACAAAAATAGACAATTTTATGTGGATATTTTTAGTATTTTCTTACCATATCGGCAGCATTTATTACATATCTTTGCGCCTTAATATGATAACGTAATTTTATGCGTTACTATTAAAATTAATAGCGATGACAAAACAAACTTTATCCTTCTCAAGATCTGACTCTGCTAAATTCTTTAGAACATTAAACAAGCGAGTTAATAATTACTTCAAGGAAAACAATATAAAACGTACAGGAAATTGGAAACTATGGCTTAAAACCATTGTGATGTTTTCATTATTTCTATCACCTTATTTTTTAATTCTCACTTTAGATATTCCAGGTTGGTTACAACTTATTCTCACTGTAATCATGGGAATTGGAATGGCTGGAGTTGGGATGAATGTCATGCATGATGGTAATCATGGCTCATTTTCAAATAAAGACTGGATCAACCGTTTAATGGGAAGCAGTATTTATATTCTAGCTGGAAATGTTTACAACTGGAAAGTACAGCACAATGTTTTACACCATACTTATACTAATATTCATGGGCATGATGAAGATTTAGAAGCTGGACGTATCTTGCGTTTTTCTAAGCATTCTGAATGGCGTAAGCATCATAGATTTCAACATTATTACTCGGTATTACTTTACGGTTTACTTACAATTAACTGGGCAATTACTACCGATTTTCAGCAAATGTACCGCTATATGAAGCGTAAATTAGCCTACGGAAAACTACCAAATCCGGTCGTAAACTGGAGTAAATTAGTGATTTCGAAGTTGATTTACATTTCTATATGGATTGTAATTCCTATGTTAGTTTTAGATATTGCCTGGTGGAAAATTTTACTCGGATTTTTCATTATGCACTATGTAGCGGGTTTAATTTTAAGTGTTGTTTTTCAATTAGCACATGTTATGGATGAAGCTGAGATGCATGTTCCAGACGAAAGTGGTACCATGAAGAATTCCTGGGCTATTCATCAATTAAAAACTACGGTCAACTTTGGTGCAAAAAATAGAATTGTAAACTGGTATACTGGTGGCTTAAACCATCAAGTGGAACATCATATTTTTCCGCATATTAGTCATATTCACTACGGAAAAATCTCTAAAATTGTTAGAGACACTGCCAAAGAATTTAATTTACCTTATAAAGAATACGAATCCACTAGAAAAGCGGTTATTGCTCATTTTAAATTCTTAAAAGAAATGGGAATGAAACCTGCAATAAGCTAGAATAAGCACTATTTTTTTAAATGACACAACTTTCAGAAAGAGTTCTTAATATGGCAACATCTGCCACATTAGCCATGGCTGCAAAAGCCAGAGAACTAAAAGCAGAAGGCAAAGATATTATAGGTTTAAGTTTGGGAGAACCCGATTTTAACACGCCAGATTTCATTAAAGATGCTGCGATTCAAGCGATTAATGACAACTATAATTCGTACACTCCTGTTGATGGTTATGTGGAGTTAAAGGATGCTATCATCACTAAATTCAAAAGAGACAACAACCTCAATTATCAACGTTCGCAAATTGTCGTATCTACTGGTGCAAAACAAGCTTTAGCTAATATTGCTGCAGTGCTTTTAAATAAAGGTGACGAGGTTATTTTACCCTGTCCTTACTGGGTCAGTTACAGTGATATTGTAAAACTTAATGAAGGGATTCCTGTAGAGGTTAAAACTTCAATTGAAAACGATTTTAAACTTACTCCGCAACAATTGGAAGCTGCTATCACACCAAAAACAAAAATGATTTGGTACAGCTCTCCTTGTAATCCTAGTGGTTCGGTTTACAGTCAGGATGAGCTTAGAGCTTTAGCTGATGTACTTCAGAAGTATCCTAACATTATTGTAGTTTCTGATGAGATTTATGAGCATATCAACTTTATTGGTGGTCATGCTAGTATGGCACAGTTTGACGATATGTTTGATAGAACAGTGACCGTAAATGGTGTCTCTAAAGCATTCGCTATGACAGGTTGGAGAATTGGATATATTGGTGCTCCTGAAACAATCGCAAGAGCTTGCAATAAGATGCAAGGTCAAATTACAAGTGGAGCTAATTGTATTGCTCAACGTGCTGTGATTACTGCATTAAACGAATCGCCTTCTCGCGTACAATTTATGATTGATGAATTTAAGGCTAGACGCGAATTAATCTTAGACTTATTGAGTGCTATTGAAGGTTTTAAAACCAATGTTCCTGAAGGTGCTTTTTACGTATTTCCTAATGTGTCTTATTTCTTTGGAAAAACTTTAAAAGGACAACTCATCGAAAATGCAACCGATTTTTCATTGTACCTGCTAGAACATGCCAATGTAGCAACAGTAACAGGTGCCGCTTTTGGAAACCCTGATTGTATTAGAATTTCTTATGCAGCCTCTCAAGAACAGATTATTGAAGCGATTAAGAGAATTAAAGACGCTGTATCTTAAAGTACATCATAGTAGTACACAACCATAACTGCAAGAAGAAAGAAGAGCAAAAAGAACGTGACAAAAATGAACTCTTGCCGCTTTGAGTCTCTTCTTGTTTTATGTCGTATCTGTTCTAATAATTCATTGTTCGCTTCAGGAAAATCGAATTCAACTTTACGATTTTTGTTATAGCCACCAAGCGTCTTTCTAAACCTTGAAGATTTATCAAGCTTAATACTGTTATTACTCTTTAACGAGCTAATCATTGATTCTCCTAAAGGCATCGTTTTAATTTTAAGTTATTATCAATACTACAAACAAGGTAATACTCTAATTGCTTGGCAGCTAATTTATTTCTAAAAACACATTATTTAAAGACGCTATCATATAGCATTGCTTCGCCTAATAATTATTGACTCAGATACATAACATAAACGATCATTACTACTAAGGTTACAAAACCAATACTAATTTTCTTGATTAATAAACGTCTGTTTTCTCTTTTGGTTTTTATACGCACACGTCTTAATACATGCGGAAATACTTCAGGTAAGACATAAGGCTTATACAGTCGAGGCTTACCTGAACCACCATTCATTTTAGTAAAAGGTTTGCGTTTTCCGTTTTTCAATAATTTTCTATTATTATTGATGGTAGCATTCATTGATGAGATTCCCATAATTGTATGATTTATTCTGAATTAATTTCAGAAATCCAACCGTTAACATTAAAGTATATCAAACCTTTCGGTACTTGTAATTATACCAAAATTATATTGACTTAGAATGTAAAAGATAGTTGAGTGAGAACTCAATCGTACCAGTTAAAAAGGTCTATAGTATAGCTTAAAAGATTAAGGCTAATACTGTTGCAAAAACAGACAGTTTTAAGAGGGTATCGATACTTGAAGTAAATTGATATTGTCTGCTTTTTATACGTTGCTTAATACCAGATATAGATGTTGAATTTGCGTGATGCTTTTGACATCTTGCTACGCTTTTGTAGCTTGAATTTAATAAACCTCCTGGTTCAATAAATTCTGTTTCTAATCTACGTTTGGGTGAAGGCTCTAATTTTTGTGATGTTAATACTAATTCCATGATTGGTTGATTTAATTGATTACACCTATATGACGCACATACCGTTAAAATGTTACACACATACAAAACCCTAACCCCTTAAAAACCAATACAAAAATCCCGAAATACCTATAAATATTAATAATTCCGAATAAAAAAATATTTGAAAATAATTTGAAAATTTATCGATTTCGCCAGAAAAAAGGTGTCAATAATATCAACACAGTGAACAATTCTAGTCGTCCGATGAGCATCAAAAATGCCGACCACCATTTTCCTAATGCTGGTAATTCGCCATAGTTATTTACAGGACCATAATTACCTAATGCCGGACCGACATTACCTAAACTGGAAGCCGATAAACCAATAGCCGATTCGAAATCAATCTGAAACATAGAAAACACCAAAGCTCCAACAATAAAAGACAACATATACAAAATAAAGAAGCCCAGAATATTAAATACAATCCCTTTTGACACAGCTTTTTTATTGTAGCGTACAGGAAGAATCGCATGAGGATGAAGTGCGCGTTTAAACTCTAAAAATCCGTTTTTGATCATAATCATATGGCGCACAACTTTCACGCCTCCTGAAGTACTTCCTGCCGAACCACCCAAAAACATGAGTCCGAAAAAGAACACCACCAAAAAGGGTGTCCATAAGGTATAATCGGCGGTTACAAATCCTGTGGTTGTTATAATAGCAATCACCTGAAAAAGACCATGTCTAAACGAAGCTTCAGCCTTACCTAACACCATGGGATGATCTATTGAAGAAATCGAAAAATCGGCATTAAAATAAATAATCAAAGCCGCAATAATGGTGAACAATGCTATAAATTTAAAGTACAATTTAAACTCTTCATCACGAATGGCTTTTTGAACTTTTCCTTTAAAAGCAAAGTAGCTTAATACAAAGTTTGTTCCTGCCAAAAACATGAATACAATTATAATATACTGAATCACAGGCTGACCGTTCCAATAAGCCACACTAGCATTTTTAGTCGAAAACCCTCCAGTAGACAAAGTACATAATGAATGGTTAATCGCATCAAAAAACGTCATTCCTGCCACCTGAAGCAAAATAGTTTCAGCAGCTGTATAGCCAAAATAAATGAGCCATAGTCGCTTTGCCGTATCTGTAATTCTTGGGTGTAATTTATCGGCATTAGGTCCTGGTGCTTCCGCAGCAAACAATTGCATTCCTCCAATACCAAGTAAAGGCAAAATAGCAATCGCTAAAACAATAATTCCCATACCACCAATCCAGTGTGTCATACTTCGCCAAAACAAAACGCCTTTAGGCATGGCTTCGATATCGTTTAAAATACTGGCACCTGTTGTGGTATAGCCAGACATCGTTTCAAAAAAAGCATTAGTAAAACTCGGAATCGAACCTGTAATCACATAGGGCAAAGTTCCTGTTAAAGCCATGACAATCCACCCAAAAGCGACCACAATATAACCATCCCTTTTATTGAGTTCTTTTTTATGATCTTTGGTTAGATACATGGCAATGGCACCTAACAAGACAACAATAACTCCTGCCCCAAGTAGCTCAATTGTAACCCCATCGTTATAGATCAAACTTATGAGTGTCGACAAGAGCATAAAACCGCCATTAAACAAACATAGCAAGCCGAAAAAGTGAAAAATAATTTTATAGTTGAGTTTCATGAGTTTGTTTAAAAAAAGAAACGTTCAACTTGAGTGATGGATCTTGGCAAACAACATACAACTACCTTATCTCCTAGTTCTATTTGAAAATCACCTAAAGGAATGATGCCAACATCGTTTCTAATAACACCTCCTATAATTGCCGAACGCGGAAAATCTAAATCTTTGATTTTCTTTTGAGTAATCTTTGATTTAGAATTGATTTTAAACTCTAGCAATTCTGCATTCATATTGGTTAGTTTTGTCATAGCAACCACCTCACCACGCCTGATATATCTAAAAATATTATTGGCTGCCAGTAGTTTTTTATTGATAAGCGTATCGATTCCGATAGATTGCGATAACTGGTAATAATCCATATTTTCAACTAAAGCAATCGTCTTTTTCACACCTTTAGATTTAGCTACTAAACAAGACATGATATTGGTTTCAGAATTACCAGTCACCGAAATAAAGGCATCCATATCTGAAATACTTTCTTCATCTAAAAGCTCCACATTTCTACCATCACCATTAATCACCAATGCATTAGGTAAATCATCGGCACATTCAAAAGCGACTTCTTTATCACTTTCAATCAATTTGACTTTAAATTTGCCTTTACAAAGATCGCGAGCTGTTTTATACCCAATTTTACTTCCGCCTAGAATCATGATGTTTTTAAGTTCGGTTTTCACTTTACCTGAAAGCTCAAACAACTCTTCATCACCTCCTTTTGAAGTCATAAACACCACCTTATCACCTTCTTTAAATTCGGTATCGCCTCTAGGAATAATCGTGTATTGGGTTCCAAAACGCTGAATGGCTATGGGCACAAAATGCAGTTCGGGAAATACTTGAGCCGCTTCACGCACTGTTTTACCTACAAAGCTTGCCGTTCTAGACAAACGCAAACTCAACATGGTTAATTTGCCTTCTTCAAACTCATAAGTATCGTTAAATCCGTACTGATTTAAAAGTAATTCTATCTCGGCAGCTGCCAGTGCTTCTGGTGAAATTAATTCATCAATACCAAATTTGGTAAACCCAACTTCGGTTTGATCTAAGAATTCAGAATTAGAGATTCTGGCAATGGTTTGTTTGGCGCCCAATTCTTTAGCAAGAACACAAGCTGTAATATTTGTAGTTTCAGATGAGGTTACTGCTATAAACAATTCGGAAGTATTAATTCTCGCCTCATTTAATATCGTAATAGAGGTGACATCTCCTTTTATTACTCGAATATCTAAGTGGTCATTGGCATAAGCTAAACTGTTTTTATCAGTATCGATTAAGGTAATCTCTTGAGATTCATAAGACAATAATTTTGCCAAATGAAATCCTACTTCTCCTGCACCTGCAATTATTATTTTCATTGATCTGTTTATTCAAAAAAACATACAAATATACTACATTATTATGTGATTGGCAGTGTTCTAAAAGTAAGCTACAAATTATTTAAAGCTATTAGTTTTAAGTATATTTGCAAAAAAAAAGGAATGTCCTCAAAAGTTACTCCATATAAGGATAGTGATTTAAACAAAAAGCAACAAGTCACTCAAATGTTTGATAATATTTCAAAAGAATACGATGGCTTAAATCGTGTTATTTCTTTTGGAATCGATATAAAATGGCGTAATAAAGTGGTCGACATTGTTTCTAAAACAAACCCTGAACGCATTTTAGACATCGCCACAGGAACTGGTGATTTGGCCATAAGCCTTGCCAAAACCAACGCCAAAGAAATAATTGGCTTAGACATTAGCGATGGCATGCTCGAAGTAGGCAGAAAAAAAATCAAGAGTAAAGCACTTGATAATCGCATCTCAATGGTGATTGGCGATTCGGAAAATTTACCTTTTGAAGACCATAGCTTTGATGCGATAACCGTTGCTTTTGGTGTTCGTAATTTTGAAACATTAGAAACTGGTTTAGCCGAGATTTTTAGAGTCTTAAAACCCAATGGAACTTTTGTGATTCTAGAAACTTCGGTTCCAACGAAAACACCTTTTAAACAGGGCTATAAATTTTACACAAAACATATATTACCTGCTATTGGAAAACGCTTTTCAAAAGACCAGTCGGCTTATACTTATTTATGCGAATCTGCATCTGTTTTTCCTTATGGTGAGGTTTTAAACAATATTTTGCGTAAAATTGGGTTTATTAACGTGCAAGACAAACCTCAAACTTTTGGTGTTGCAACTATTTATATTGCATCAAAAGCCTAAGTGTTTCCAAGTCATTATCGTGAATTTATGAAGAAAATACTAATAATTTTAACCTTGTTAATTGGATCTCAGACAGCCTCTGCTCAATTATTTAGTAAGGAAAAAATAAAAAATAATGAAAACTTTGATAAGCAATTATTGAGTTGGGGATTTTACCTCGGACTCAATAGTTACGATTATCAATTTAATTATGAACAGGATCAACCTGATATTTTAACCGAAACTAATCTTGGCTTTAGTGTGGGATTAATTTCAAATCTTAGAATCAACGATCATTTAGATTTACGTTTTGAACCCGGACTTTATATTACAACCCGAACACTTCAATACGATCCTACCTATTTTGCAGGTATGGAGTTTTCTAATGCCGATTTAATGCGTGAAGTCAAATCGACTTATGTTCATTTTCCGTTATTATTAAAAGTATCGACCAAACGCCTCAATAATTTTAAGCCTTTTATTATTGGAGGTTTCTCTACAGCTTTAAACTTATCCAGTAATGAAGAAAATCCTGATGACAATTCCGCAGGGCAATTTAGAACCAAAAAAAGTGTCCTCTTTTATGAGCTGGGAATTGGGATAGATTTTTACAATCAATGGTTTAAATTCACACCATCTATTCGTGGCGTATTTGCACTCAATGACGAGTTGATTAGAGATGAAGATCCTAATAGTCCGTGGACTCAAAACGTTACGACGATGAAGACACGCGGAATTTTCTTGAATTTCACCTTTCAATAGACAGACTTAAACCTCTCAGATATTTTGAGCCATTGAAATAGTTAGCGTTTAAACTCACTGAGTATAATTGCTGTTGCTGTTGCGACATTTAAGCTTTCAGTCACCTTAAGGTTCCCAAATCTAGGAATACTCAGTTTTTTAGTGACCAATTTTTCGATAGCTTCTGAAATGCCATTGGCTTCATTTCCCATGACAATGACACCTTGATCTGGTAAGGATTCCGAATAAACCGTGTTTCCATCCATAAAAGTTCCGAAGACAGCATGTGCATAGGTTTTAAGATAAGCTTCCAAATCTAAATATTGAATATTGACACGCGTTAACGAACCCATTGTCGCCTGAACCACCTTAGAATTATAACAATCTACAGTCGCCTTGCTACATAACAACTGTTTAATTCCAAACCAATCACAAAGCCTGATAATCGTTCCTAAATTTCCTGGATCGCGCACATCGTCTAAAGCGAGTATTAATCCGGTAGGCGCTGTAGGTATGTCCTTCGGAATTTTAAATAAAGCCACAGCAGTATTAGGCGTTTTAAGTCGGCTTATTTTATGAAGTTCCTGTTCAGAAATAAGAGTACTTTCTACGTCAAATATAGCCGCTGTTGAAAACAACTGGTACAATTCAAAATGCGAATTCAAAAACTCCTGAATACCTTTTATACCTTCAACAACAAATAATTGATGTTGTACTCTAAACTTTTTTTGGTGGAGACTTGTAATTAATTTAATCTGACTTTTGGCTAACATTAAATTCGGTATAATTTTGTGATATCCTAATGAAAATACAAAGTAATACTTTTTTGGTCTATTATTTGTTATGATAAGAACTTAACCAAACAATAAATTGTAAATTTGGATTGAATTTAAATGCAAACAGCTTCCTTATTGAAACTTAACGCTTCCAAGATATTAATCTGTATAATCATTTGCAGCACATTTTCATGTGATGTTATGAAGCGCGTCAAAAAAAATGAACACTTATTGACGAGCAACACCGTTTTAGTTAATGATAAAAAGAATAACTCTGAAACCGTAAACAATCTTATTTATCAAAAACCAAATGGGAAACTCTTAGGAATTCCGTTACGAGTTCATATCTACAACCTGGCCAGACCTAATATCGATTCGATCCTCAATGCCAAATACAGAAATCCGGAAGACCCAAAAGAAGGCTTAAAAAACTTCTTATCTATCAAACAATATGAAGCGCTTATAAGGTCTAAGAAAAACTTCAATAGCTGGTTAAAAAAGACAGGAGAAGCTCCAGCCGTTTATAAAGAAAATCGCGCAGAAAGAACAGCACTTGAACTTAAAAAATATTACTTCAGCAAAGGTTGGTTTAATGTCAAAACATCGTTTGAAACTGAAAAAGACAGCAATCAAAGAGCAAAAGTCACTTACAAAGTAGAAACTGGCGATCCTTACTTTTTAGATTCGATACATACCATTATCAAAACACCAATCGTCGATTCACTATACCAATCTAAGTTGAAAAAAGGCTCATTAATTGCCAAAGGCCAACAGTATGACGAAGATAATTATACGGCAGAACGTGACAGAATAACAACCGAGTTACGAAATTCTGGTTTGTATCATTTTGGACAAGATTATATCACTTTTGATCTTGATACTATTAACACTAACAAAAAAGTAAAAACAGATTTATTAATTGCACAAAGAGCCATTAGAACGGAAGATTCGGTAGCACATGTGCCGTTCAAGATTTATAAAATTAAAGATGTCAATATTTACACCGATTATAAAAATGCCTATCAGGATTCGACAATCACAGATTCTGTGCAATACAAAAACTTTAATTTGTATAGCTACGAAAAGCTAAAATACAGACCAAAAGCGATTACTGATGCTGTTTTTATTAATAAAGATCAGGTGTTTAGAGACATTGATCGTACCCGAACCTACAGGTATTTAAGTGAATTACAAGCATTTAGATATCCGAGAATTACTTATATCGAAAATGAAAGCGATACAACTTTAACCGCAAATGTGTATTTGGTTCCTCGGAAGAAATTTGAGCTCACGACCAGCTTTGAAGTCTCGCAAAGCAATATTCAAACAGTTGGTTTTGCTTTTAGTAGCGGTCTATTAATTAGAAACATTTTTAGAGGTGCCGAAACTTTAGAGATTTCGGCTTTGGGAGCCATTGGATCATCAAAAAATGCTTCCGATAGTAAAGATCAATTTTTTGATATCAACGAATTGGGTGGAAATTTACGATTAAATATTCCGCGATTTTTTCTTCCTTTTAAAACCGAGAAAATCATTCCCAAATACATGTCGCCAAGTACGAGAATTAGTCTCAATGCAACGAGCCAGCGTAATATCGGTCTAGACAAACAAACCTTTACTGGCACCTTAAACTACAACTGGAACCCAACCACCAAAGTGACCAATAATCTGGATTTATTTAATGTTCAATTTGTAAAAAACTTAAATACTGCGAACTATTTTGGAGTGTATACAAATTCATTTGAAAGCTTAAATGACATTGCGATATCTATTGGTGCTATAGAAGATGGTGAGATTTTAAAAGACCCTGAGAGTGAAGGAGGCTCATTTTCACCTGCAGATGAATTTATTAACGATGTCGTTAGTGGCAACACTTCATTAACGCCCAGTGATGAGGACTATATTACTGTAAACAATATTAAACAGCGTAAAGACCGACTAACAGAAGACAACCTTATCTTTTCTTCCAGCTTTAACTTTGTTAAAAACCGAAGAGAAAACATTTTTGACAACGACTTTTCTATTGTTAGACTACGATTAGAATTAGCCGGAAATTTATTGTCTAATTTATCAAAAGTATTCGATTTAAATAAGAATGCCGATGACAAATACGAAGTCTTTGGCGTTCCATTTTCTCAATATGTAAAAGCCGAAATCGATTATGTGAAACACTGGGATTTAGGCAGAAAAAACGAATTTGCTATCCGCACCTATTTTGGAATTGCCATTCCGTACGGCAACTCAAACAGTATTCCGTTTGCTAAAAGTTTCTTTGCAGGTGGACCAAACGACATTAGAGCATGGACTGCTTATAACTTAGGACCAGGAAGTTCCTTATCCACTAATGAATTTAACGAAGCCAATATGAAAATCACCTTAAGTGCCGAACAGCGCTTTAATTTATTAGGCCGATTTAATGGTGCATTCTTTGTCGATGCAGGAAACATCTGGAACGTGTTTGATAATGTTGAAGACGAACGTGCTACATTTAACGGTTTTGATTCTCTAAAAGATATAGCTGTTGGTTCTGGTTTTGGGATTCGCTATGATTTTAGCTTCTTTGTATTGAGAGGTGATATCGGATTTAAAACTTATGACCCTTCAAGACCACTCGGAAATCGCTGGTTTAAGGATTATAACTTCAGTAACGCCGTTTATAATATTGGTGTTAACTATCCTTTTTAAGATTCCTGTAATTTACTTTAAAACGATAACGTTTGCGTAGGTTTTCATTGATTCAAAGTCTTAAAAATTCACCCATAGTATGCAAATTTTACTTATTTTTGAGTTTTAAATTTTCAACTAAAACAAAACCATGAGTCATACAATCAAAGCAGGAGTTGCAACAGGACGAGAAGTACAAGAAATCTTTAAACTAGCAAAAGAAAAAGGGTTTGCTTTACCAGCCGTAAATGTTATAGGGTCTAACACCATCAATGGTGTTTTAGAAACTGCCAAAGCATTGAATGCCCCAGTGATTATCCAATTTTCAAATGGAGGCGCCCAATTTAATGCCGGAAAAGGCCTAAGTAACGATGGTCAAAAAGCAGCTATTGCAGGTTCTGTAGCAGGTGCAAAACATGTACACTTAATGGCAGAAGCTTATGGTGTTCCTGTGATTTTACATACCGATCATTGTGCTAAAAAACTTTTACCATGGATTGATGGCTTACTCGATGCGAGTGAACAACATTATAAAGAGACGGGAAAACCACTTTACAGCTCTCATATGATTGACCTTTCGGAAGAACCTCTAGAAGAGAATATCGAAATTTGCAAAAGGTACCTTGAGCGTATGAGCAAAATGGGAATGACTTTAGAAATCGAATTAGGCATTACTGGCGGTGAAGAAGATGGTGTTGATAATACCGATGTTGACGATTCTAAATTATATACACAACCTGAAGAAGTAGCCTATGCTTATGAAGAATTAAGTAAGGTTAGCGATCAATTTACAATTGCTGCTGCCTTCGGAAATGTTCATGGTGTCTACAAACCAGGTAATGTAAAATTAACCCCAAAAATTCTTAAAAACTCTCAAGAGTTCTTATCACAAAAGCATAATTTACCTCACAATCACATCGATTTTGTATTCCATGGCGGATCAGGTTCTACTGTTGAAGAAATAAGAGAAGCGATTGGATATGGTGTTATAAAAATGAATATTGATACCGACATGCAATATGCGTTTATGAGTGGTGTTCGTGATTATATGGGCGAAAAAGAAGCGTATTTAAAACAACAAATTGGAAATCCTGAAGGTGATGATGTGCCAAATAAAAAGTACTATGACCCAAGAGTTTGGCTTAGAAAAGGGGAAGATGCATTCGTCGAACGCTTAAAAAAGGCGTTTGAAGACCTAAATAATGTAAATACTTTATAACTTTGCATTACTAACTACTAATTAAAATTATTTTTAATGTCTTGGTTTAAAAGGAAAGATAAAGGTATTCAAACAACAACCGAAGAGAAAAAAGACACACCCAAAGGGTTGTGGTACAAGTCTCCTACTGGTAAAATTATTGATACTAAAGAATTAGAACAAAACTTCTATGTGAGTCCAGAAGATGGTTATCACGTTAGAATTGGAAGTAAAGAATATTTCGAAATTCTTTTTGATGATAATAAATTCAAAGAATTAGATGCAGGTTTAACCTCTAAGGATCCATTAAAATTTGAGGATACAAAAAAATATCCAGACCGTTTAAAGGCTGCTCAAGAAAAAACCAAATTAAAAGATGCGGTAAGAACAGCTGTTGGAAAGTCTAAAGGAAAAGACTTGGTTGTTGCTTGTATGGATTTTTCTTTTATTGGAGGTTCAATGGGAAGTGTTGTAGGTGAAAAAATTGCCAGAGCAGCAGAACATTCGTTAAAGAACAACATTCCATTTATGATTATTTCCAAATCTGGAGGTGCTCGTATGATGGAAGCTGTGTTGTCATTAATGCAATTAGCAAAAACTTCTGTAAAATTAGCGCAATTAGCAGATGCTGGAATTCCTTACATATCGCTATGTACTGATCCGACTACTGGTGGAACTACGGCCTCATTTGCTATGCTCGGCGACATCAACATTAGTGAGCCTGGAGCATTAATTGGTTTTGCCGGACCTCGTGTTGTAAAAGATACAACAGGTCAAGATTTACCTGAAGGTTTTCAGACTTCAGAGTTTTTATTAGAACACGGTTTTCTTGATTTTATAACACATCGTAAAGACTTGAAAAACAAGGTAAATTTATATATTGATTTGATTTCAAATCAGTCCTTAAGAGATTAAGAAGATAAATTCAACATATATAAAAATCCTATGGGTTATCTAAACTTATAGGATTTTTTTATTTTTATTCTATTCATCAATCTATCCAATGAAATATTTAGGCTTTTGGTTTCTCGTTATATGTAACTTTACCTCATGTATAAAAAGTAAATCTGTTGAATTTCATAAAGGAATTGTTCACTACGGCCAGATTGAAAGTAAATCTTTGGGTGATACGATTGGTCCTGACTTTAATTCATATTTAGTATTTGACAACAACCATTCGTATTATGTATTTGCTAAGGATTCATTAGAGAAAGCTACACATTTTAAAAAAAGATATTATAGCAAAGACAGCTTATCAATTAGGTCTTATGCGTTTCCAATGACTTCTCGTTATGGCAAACAAGTCTACTATAACCGAAAAAGCGATAGTTTATATTGGCGCAAATGGGAAAAATATTATGTCTCTGAAAAAACACCTCAGATTGATTGGGAATTAATTAGTAAAACTAAGACCATACAAAAGCATACTGTTTACAAAGCCCAAGGACAATTTAGAGGAAGAATTTATACCGCATGGTACACCAAAGACATTGCTTTACCCTATGGTCCATGGAAACTACAAGGCTTACCCGGTTTGATTTTAGAAGCCTATGACGAAAAAAAAGAAATGTATTTCTATTTAAAAAATTTAGAATATCCTACAAAAAACAACACTTCTATAACTCAAGTAAAACGTCCTGAAGGTCATCCAAAGGACTGGAATACTCTTGAAGATTTTGAAAAAAGAGTGAATTTCTTTTACGAAAAATTTTTACAAAATTCGGTGTCGGCTAATGAAAACACGATACCAAGTGATATCTTTATTGAATCTTTTTAAACCCATTAATGTTTAACAAAAAAACGAGCCTTTGAGTTATATTAATTAACCAAGGGCTCGCTTTTAAATTGACTAAAACTAAACAATCAAATTAATTTAACGTCACATCAATCTCATTACCATTATTAAAAGTAAAAGTGGCTTGATTATCACAATCGCCATTACCATAGTCAAAGGTTCCGCCAAAATTTGTACGTTCAACTTGCACACTTCCACTCACAAAATAATAACAAATCACTTCACGTCGTAATGGTGTTAGTACATCATAAGAATGGGTATTACCATTTACAAAGGTTGTAGACCAGTTCCCAGTAACTTCAAACACATTATCGCTAAACACACCACTTCCAAAACCTTCAATCCATTCTCTAATTCTAAGTCCGTCTCGACTCGCTTCGGCACCATTTGGCCAAATAACAGTCATGTCTAAGGTATGCGTGAATTGCGGATTCCCATTATCGTTTGATAATTCTTTTAATAAGGTCTTACTTCCAATAATGTTTTTAGCATCTAAGAAAAAGTCTACCAAATCATAGGTTAATAAAACCTCTTGCGCATCGGGATTTCTCGTATAAGAAAATACGATTTGACCTTTGAGTAAATGGCCAAGCACCTCACAACCTTCATCAACAAAATCTACGGTGACCTCTCTAAATCCTTGTTGTGCTACTACTGTAACCGTCACACAATTAGGTAAGCCGTTTCGCTGTTGTCCTTCTGCCAGCCTTCCGGTTTCACTGAGCTCCTGACCTTCATAAGCATCGATAATAATATCGCCTACGACGCTTGCTGCTTTGTCAATTTCTGAAGACAACCTTACTTCAGTAAGATCTTCATTTTGTTCTTCTTGAGCAACAGAATCTTCGTTGCTACAACCTGTAAATGTCAAACCTAAAACCACTAAGGTGAACATTAATTTTGTCATTGCTTTCATAATTTAATTTTTGATGTTAATATAATGTTAAGACCAATCAAAGCTGAAAACGTTTAATTTCAGCATAAAAAAATAAAACTAGACTTCGTAAATAGTTGCAAATCATTAAAAATTACTATATTTGCCGCTTGAAAGAAAGACTTTCAACGTACATAACAATCATTTACAATAATATTAGCATGTATTTAGATCAAAAAGAAAAAGAAGCCATCTTTAAAAAACATGGCAAAAATGCACAAGACACTGGAACTGCAGAAGGTCAAATCGCATTATTCACTTACAGAATTAACCACTTAACTGAGCACTTAAAAAACAATCGTAAAGATTTTAATACTGAGCGTTCTCTGGTAAAGTTAGTAGGTAAGCGTCGTGCATTACTTGATTACTTAACGAAAAAAGATATCTTAAGATATCGTGCCATAGTTAAAGAATTAGGATTAAGAAAATAATATTAAAGAGGCTTCGTGCCTCTTTTTTTTATATAATAACTCGTACGACAGAGTATAAATGTCGTAAATAAGAAGCTAGATCTCGAATCAAGTTCGAGACAAAAGGTTTTTCATTGGTCATGACTTTCGAGTCTCACAACAACAACTACAACACAACGACCATTGTTTAACATTTTTTGCTGTGCATTTTGATATGGCTCAATGCTCAGTAAAAATAGAATTAAAAAATTTATGATTCCAAAAGTTTTTAGAGAGGTCATTGACCTAGGTGACGGTAGAGAAATTTCTATCGAAACCGGAAAATTAGCAAAACAAGCACATGGTAGTGTTGTTGTGCAATCTGGAAAATGTATGTTATTATGTACAGTCGTTTCCAATTATAAACAAGCAGATGTAGACTTTTTACCTTTAACAGTAGATTACAGAGAAAAATTTGCTGCAGCTGGACGTTATCCTGGAGGATTCTTCAAAAGAGAAGCCAGACCAAGTGACGGTGAAGTTTTAACCATGCGTCTAGTAGACCGTGTTTTACGTCCGTTATTCCCAAAAGATTACCATTCTGAAACACAAGTTATGATTCAATTAATGTCTCATGACGACGATGTAATGCCAGATGCTATGGCAGGATTAGCGGCTTCTGCAGCCATTCAGTTATCCGATTTCCCTTTTGAATGCCCAATTTCTGAAGCCAGAGTTGGACGTATCAACGGTGAGTTTGTGATTAACCCAACACGAGCACAATTATTAGAGTCTGATATCGATATGATGATTGGAGCTTCTGCTGATTCGGTCATGATGGTTGAAGGTGAAATGGATGAGATTTCTGAAGAAGAAATGACTGAAGCAATTAAATTTGCGCACGAAGCTATCAAAGTGCAATGTGCTGCTCAAGTAAGATTAGCTGAAGCTTTCGGTAAAAAGGAAGTCCGTGAATACGAACCAGAACGTACCGATGAAGATTTAGCAAAGAAGATTCACGATATGGCCTACGATAAAGTATATGCTGTAGCAAAAGCAGGGTCTTCAAAACACGAAAGAAGTGCTGCATTTGCAGAAATTAAAGAAGAAATTGTAGCCTCTTTTTCTGAAGAAGAAATAGAAGATTTTGGTGGTTTAATTTCCAAATACTACAGCAAAGCTGAAAAAGCGGCTGTACGTGATTTAACATTAAACGAAGGTTTACGTTTAGACGGTCGTAAAACTGATGAAATCAGACCAATCTGGTGTGAAGTAGATTATTTACCATCGACGCACGGATCGTCAATTTTCACACGTGGGGAAACTCAAGCATTAGCGACAGTTACTTTAGGAACTTCTAGAGAAGCCAATCAAATTGATATGCCATCTTTTGAAGGTGAAGAGCGTTTCTATTTACACTATAACTTCCCACCGTTTTCAACAGGAGAAGCACGACCAATTCGTGGAACATCTCGTCGTGAAGTTGGACATGGTAACCTTGCACAACGTGCATTAAAAGGAATGGTGCCTGAAGATTGTCCGTATACAGTACGTGTCGTTTCTGAAGTATTAGAATCTAACGGTTCGTCATCTATGGCAACTGTATGTTCTGGAACCATGGCATTAATGGATGCAGGTGTACAATTAAAGAAACCGGTTTCGGGAATTGCGATGGGATTAATTTCTGATGCCGACTCTGGAAAGTATGCTGTTTTATCTGATATTTTAGGTGATGAAGATCACTTAGGAGATATGGATTTTAAAGTTACAGGTACTGCTGATGGTATCACAGCCTGCCAAATGGATATCAAAGTTAAAGGATTAAGCTACGAGATTTTAGTGAATGCGTTAAAACAAGCTCGTGATGGTCGTTTACACATCTTAGAGAAATTGACTGATACGATTGCTGCTCCTAATGCAGACGTTAAAGATCATGCGCCTACTATGGTAACTAGACGTATCCCTAATGAATTTATTGGTGCGTTGATTGGACCTGGTGGAAAAGTCATTCAGGAACTACAAAAAGAAACAGACACTACTATCGTTATCAACGAAGATCCAGTGACTGAAGAAGGTATTGTTGAAGTTTTAGGTGTTGGTAAAAAAGGAATTGATGCTGTTATGGCAAAAATTGATGCCTTATTATTTAAGCCTGAAGTTGGTAGTGTTTACGAAGTTAAAGTCATCAAAATGTTAGACTTTGGAGCGGTTGTTGAATATACTGAAGCACCAGGAAATGAAGTTTTATTACACGTTTCTGAATTGGCTTGGGAACGTACTGAAAATGTATCTGATGTCGTTAACATGGGAGATGTTTTTGATGTGAAATACTTCGGAATAGATTCAAGAACTCGTAAAGAGAAAGTATCTCGTAAAGCTATTTTACCAAAACCTGAAGGTTATGTCGCTAGACCTCCTAGAGACAATAATCGTGGTGGACGTGATAATAACAAAGGAAGAGATAATCGTGGGCGTGATAATCGTCGTGATGATCGCAAACCTAGAGAAGATAAAAAAGATTAAGTTCTTTTTATAATCCATTACAAACCTCACTACTCATCTAGTGAGGTTTTTTTTATGTTAATACGGTCCAATAATTGCCCCTGAAAAAAGGTTTGGACTCCAAGTATGGATAAAAATTACAACCGTAACTGCAGTAATCGAAACAAGTACTACGACAACACCCATTATTTATAATAAACAAACAACCTTAAATGATACGTTTATAGGACTTACTTTGCAAGCGTGTTAAATAAAAATTAAAAAAAATCTAAAAGTAAAAAGTGAACGTAAATCTAGCAACAACAGGATTTAAAACAATTCACAACGATTAATAATTTTAGATAAAATGCCACAAATCAACACGAAGTCTGCACCTACTTCAAATCACAAAACCACGCCAAAAAAAAGCAATTCATTAATTATACGATCCATTAAATTTTTAAAGAAAACCTTCACACGTGTAGAAGGTGCCGTACTATTAAGTAGTGTAATCTTAATTGGTATTGGCATCTATTTTTTTAGTGTATTCTATGGCGACTACGACCTCCTTCACATAGAACGTATGACCTCGTTTTGGGGACTTGTTTTAATGGGTGTCTTCTCAATTTTATTAGTGTATAAAGTAAGCTTGTTTTTATTTATGCTCGTTAAATACATTCAGTATAAACCCATCGCTTCAGTAACTGATCAAGAATTACCAACCTGCACCATTATTGTTCCAGCCTATAATGAAGGAAAACAAGTTTGGGATACTTTAATGAGTTTAACTCAAAGTGATTATCCGCAAAACAAACTAGAATTACTAGCCATAGATGATGGTAGTAAAGATGACACCTGGGAATGGATGTTAAAAGCAAAAACACAACTTGGCGACCGTCTAGTGATTCTTCAACAACCCGAAAATAAAGGAAAACGACATGCCCTTTATAGAGGTTTCAATTTAGGTACGGGATCTATTTTTGTAACAGTAGATAGTGATTCGGTTGTAAAAGAAGATACACTTAGAAATCTTGTTAGTCCTTTTGTAAACAATGACACCTGTGGTGCTGTGGCAGGAAACATTAGAGTGCTCAACAATAAAAAGGAAATGCTTCCTAAGATGTTAGATGTGAGTTTTGTACAAAGTTTTGAGTTTATCAGATCTGCAGAAAGCAAATTAAATTCTGTGCTGTGTACACCTGGTGCATTAGCAGCTTATAGAAGTTCGGCTGTTCATCAATGCCTGCCCGAGTGGATTAACCAATCATTTATGGGAAATCCGTCAGATATAGGAGAAGATCGCGCCATGACCAATATGATTCTTAAGCAAGGAAAGCATGTTTTATTTCAAAGCAATGCTGTTGCCTATACTAATGTTCCTGTAGAATACACTGGCTTGTACAAAATGTTCATCCGCTGGGGACGAAGTAATGTCCGCGAAAACATTGAAATGTCAAAATATGTATTCACCAACTTTAGAGACGGAAAAAAATCGGGAGCGCGCTTATTATTTGTAAGCCAGTTTTTAGAAATTATGATGAGCTTTCCAGTACTATTCTTAATGCTATTTTTTATTGTAACACATCCTTTATTATTTATAGGCTCAACATTTTTAAGTATTCTGGTGATATCGACATTTTCGGTGATATTTTATGCTTACAGTTATAAAATAACAGAAGCCTTTTGGGCCTATTCGTATAGTATTTTATACACCTTCGGATTGTTTTGGATCACACCTTATGCCATTGTTACAGCGAATAGAAGAGGCTGGTTAACACGTGGTTTAGCTGAAAAAAAATAACAATATTACTGTTTGATTTTCAAAGTGTTATAAAATATTTCCAACTTTTTTATAACAAACGGAATCATTTCACGCAACCTTTTTGATATTCTCAAGACTATAGGGAAACAAGTCTTTATGAATATCCATAAATTTTCAATCGTATTAGGTCTCATTTTAATCACTTCTTGTGCTTATGATCAGGACGACCACCTTAATCAGATTCCTGTTCTAGAGACTCATGAAGCTATAGCTGCAGATTCTGATTTATTTGAAAACCTGAAAGGCATTGCTTCCCATGATGAGCGTCCCGATAAAAGCATCGTATGTATTGATTTTATATATCCGCTTACGCTGTTTGTGTTTGATGAAAACACCAACTACCTCTATACATCTCAACTCAATAACGATCAGGAGTTTAGTAGTTTTTTAGAAGCTATAGATCTTAACTATACAATTAGTATGAGCTTTCCCATTACGAGCACATTAGACTCTGGTGAAGCGTTCACAATTAATAATAAAGAAGAACTTAAAAATGCCATTGATAGTTGCTTGAGTAATGAGTTAGTCTATGAATGTGGAGAGCTTATACGACATTGTGTATGGAAAATTGGTTATAGTTTTGAAGATAGCAATCCTTATTTAGGCAGTGTGTTTCAAGAGGATGACGGATTTACAACTCTTGCTATTGACGGCGATCTGCTTAGTGGTTCCTGGTCGCCTTTTACCATAGAAAACGAACTTCATATCAATATCAACATCAACGATACTACTGCTATTGCTGATTATTTTAATCGCGATTGGAAAGCTACATACATCGATGCTAATTCTTTAAAACTAACACATTTGGATCATGAATTGATATTAAATCAACGCTGTGATCCTAATTTTTCAAGCTGCGGAAATTTCAACTTTGAAGCTTGCGAAACCGAATTAAATTCTGGAAGCGCTGAATTTATTCTGAATGATTATAGCTTCTGTATTTTCGATACGCTTGAATTTGATGATGAAGACTTTAACATCGTATATTTCGAAACCGAAGACGATGCCTTAAGCATGAGCAATCCCATCAATTCTGAAGCGGTATTCACAACAACCGAAGCCCATCAAACCATTTATGTTCTGGTTAAGTCTATTGAAACCAACCTTGATTATTATCTATCTATAACTCTTTCAGCCATACAGTGCTAATTAAATTTATAACTTAAATAAACAATATATTATGAAAACATCAATCTATACTTTAATTTCAATTAGCATTTTTACACTCAGTTGCCTTTCTTGTTCATCTGATGATCCTGAAGTTGCTGCTAACGAACCAAGATTAACTAATTATATTTATAAAACCTATAATGTTTCAAATACTCCAAATACAGTACTTGATTCTACAAACTACAGCATTGAGGATAACAAAATTGTGAGTGCTTCTGGCTTAAATCTGGAAACTTCATTTCAGCGCAATTCAACTTACACCTACTTAGATGATAAAATCGATAAAATCCAATCCTTTAGCAATGGATTGCTTACAAGAGTTCAGTCCTTTACTTATGACGCTAATGATGATCTCATTGCATATCTTTCAGAATCTATAGACACCGATAATCAATCGTCTAGTTTCGAAAAACATGAATTTACTCATACAACAGATACCATTTTTTCTAGTACGACCAGAAGTAGCGACGGCATTAATTTTGACACCAATGTTTCAGAAGCAAAAATTGTGTTAGACGCCAATAACAATAGAACCTATTATGAAATGTATAGTCATTTTAATGAGGAAACCACATTTGAGATTAACACCTACGATGCTAATTCTAACCTTATCAATGAGGCAAAGTATTTAATTTTAGATAATGGTAACGAGGTACTTTCTTTTGAAAACAATGTTGCTACAAACAACTCAGAAAATCTATTTTACAGCATTAATGAGACTACTTTTACCAGAAAAAATTTAATGTTGTTATATCATTTACAATCTAATGCTGTCAATACAATTAATGGTAAAAGCATTACTCCAAATGCCATAATTACCTTTGCCAGTACTTGGGGAAATTCTTTTGCGACGTTTGAAATTTTGAATACCACTAACGACACTGGATTGACTATTTATAGTGATTTTAAAACTACAATTGCAGGCAATTTAATTTCAAGATTTTCACAAGACTATAGCATCCAATACTAATGTAAAAGCTTATATTAACCATCAACACACCTTAGACCGAACACTTGAGTTTAGACCATTTAATAAAAGCGTGTAAAAAGCATAACCTAAAAGCACAAAGTCAATTATACCAAATGTATAAAGATGACCTCTTTACTTTATGCTTAAAATATTGCAAAAACAGAGAAGAAGCTCAAGATAATTTACAAGATGCCTTTCTGGAAATCTTCAGAAAAATCAAAACCTACAAAGGTTCGGGTTCTTTTGAAGGCTGGATAAAACGAATCACGATTAATAAAGCCATAGATAAATATAAAAAGGATAGTCATTTAAATATTGTGATTAATAACGACCTACTTGAAGATCACAACTTAATGGACATAGAGACACTTGAGCGTATTCCCTTGGACCAAATTTTAAAACATATTCAAGAGTTGCCACCCAGATATCGGTTGGTATTTAATCTATACGAATTAGATGGCTATTCTCATAAAGACATTTCAAAACTCTTAAACATAAGTGTAAACACCTCAAAATCAAACTTACATAGAGCGAAGAGTTTATTAAAAACCAAGATGCAAAATCCAACTCATGTATCTCCTAAAAACCTGACATCTAATGGAAACTAAAAAAGATTTCGGAGCTGCTGTAAAACAGAAACTAGAATCCTATAAGGATCGTCCAGATGATTTGGTTTGGACTCATATTGAAGCGCAGTTAAAAAAGAAAAAGAAGCGAAGAGGATTCATTATTTGGTTTTTTGGAGCAGGACTTGGCATATTATTAGTGACTTTATTACTAATTAATCCGTTTAAAAACTCAATAGAAAACAGCCTAGAAAACACAGACACAACTCCTGTAAACCCAACAACAGAACAACAAAGAACAACCAAAATTAAGCTTGAGACTGAAACTGAGACTGAGACACAGACTATAACTGAGACCGAGACTGTGACTGAAACTGAGACTGAGACTGTGACTGAGACTGAGACTGAGGCTGAGACTGAAACCAAGGCTAATTTTGTAAATACAAATACAATCAAAAATTTTGAGAATCAGTCAGCAAACACACATCATCTATATCAAACTGAAAATTCTAACACCTCCAACATTAAAAAACAGCAACTACAAGAGCCACCCTCGAATTCAGAAGCTTTAGAAACGACTAAAGAACCTAGCGACAACGTTTCAGCAGCAGACAAAACACAGATGAAACGAGAACGTGCTATAGCAAAACGTGATAGCCTGATTGCACTAAAAAACAAAATGAGAGATTCGATTAGAGAACAGCGCGAATCGAATCGACTGACTTCCGAAGAACTATTAAAAGAAAAAGCCAAGGATAGTAGTGAGCAAGACGATCAATCCCGATGGAGTATTACACCTCAGGCGATCGTATCGTATTATGGCGCATTAAACGCCAAAACCTCAGATAATATCTCTATAAATTACGGGGTATTGGCTAGTTATCGAATGACCTCTGACACCTATTTAAGACTTGGCGTAAGAAAACTCTATTTAAATCAAACCCTATCTGAGGATAATTCAGAAAGAACCGTTGAATATTTAGAGTTTCCATTAGAAGTCAAATACGCGCCCTTTAATTCTCAATTTAATCCTTACTTCACTGGAGGCTTGAGTTATTTTAAGCTGCGTGAGGGTTCTAATTCTGATACCAACAGTTTTGAATATAAGGCGACGATGGGACTAAATTTAGGTTTGGGCATAGAAACCAAAGTATTTAAGAATTTCTTTTTTAACCTCGAATCTAATTTTAATTATCAATTGAAGCCCTTTACTCAAAAAAACAGTATCGATCCTTTTATTTTCTCCCTAAGTACAGGTCTCGAATATCGATTTTAGTTCATACATTAAAAGGTAGAAATTTGGTTTTCTCACCTTTTTTTCGTATACTAATAGCTATGATACACGCGGACAAAGAAAAATATAGAGACATCTTAGAGAACTCGGTAGAATACCTTGAGCAACATGGATTTGAAAACATCAAAGCCGACACTGAAGGTTACGAAACACCAAAATCATTTGCGAAAAAAGGTAGCGACATCACTATTACTCCTGATATTGTTGCCGAAAAAGAAGGTCGTAAACATTATTTTGACATTAGCTTAAAAAGTGAAAAGCCTAAACTTTTAAAATCAAAATGGCTATTTCTTAACACCTTAAGCACGATAAAATCTCGTCCTTTTAGATTAATTACCACAAGAGGTCATTATAAATTTACTAGCGAAATGCTTGATGACATCAATCTCAACAACAAAAAATTAATCAAAATTTAAATTAATTTCGTTTTCTTGTAACATTTTTGGTACTTGCTACGTATAACTATATAGTATTATACATGTACCCCAATTTAAAAGGAGATAATTAAATGAGACAACTAAAAATTACGAAGCAGGTAACTAACAGAGAAACCGCTTCGTTAGATAAATATTTACAGGAAATTGGAAAGGTTGATTTAATTACTGCTGATGAAGAAGTAGAATTAGCTCAACGCATCAAAGCAGGTGATCAATTAGCTTTAGAGAAATTAACTAAGGCCAACCTACGTTTCGTTGTTTCTGTAGCAAAACAATATCAAAATCAGGGCTTAACCTTACCAGATTTAATTAATGAAGGGAACTTAGGTTTAATTAAAGCCGCTCAACGTTTTGATGAAACACGTGGATTTAAATTCATATCTTATGCTGTATGGTGGATTCGTCAATCGATTCTTCAAGCTTTAGCTGAACAGTCACGTATTGTACGTTTACCATTAAACAAAATTGGATCTATTAATAAAATTAATAAGACCTTTGCCTTTTTAGAGCAAAGTCATGAGCGTCCGCCAAGTGCTGAAGAAATTGCAAAAGAGTTAGACATGACTATTAACGATGTTAAAGAGTCAATGAAAAACTCTGGACGTCACGTCTCAATGGATGCGCCTTTAGTTGAAGGAGAAGATTCTAACCTTTACGATGTATTGCGAAGTGGTGAATCTCCAAATCCTGATAAAGATTTATTACATGAATCTTTACGCACTGAAATTGAACGTGCCCTAGAAACTTTAACACCTCGTGAAGCCGATGTTATTCGCTTGTACTTTGGATTAGGAAATCAACATCCTATGACATTAGAAGAAATAGGAGAAACATTTGATTTAACTCGCGAACGTGTTAGACAAATTAAAGAAAAAGCGATTCGTAGATTAAAACATACGTCTCGTAGTAAAATATTAAAAACCTATTTAGGATAGTAATTTTTTTAATAAATTACGCTAAATAACGACAACAACAGTTACAAAACATAACTGTTCGTTTTTTGATTGATGAAAGAACCCAGAGCTGATTACTCTGGGTTCACTTCTTTTATAGACTATCGTAATGACAAGGTGCTTATATCCAACCAAAAAGCACAAACAATCCGTAAAGCACACCTGTCGCAACCAGTATAACTAGCAATGACTGTATCAAAAGTCCGAACAGTTCGCTAAAAAATAATTTAATTTTTTTGTCCATAAACTAATCTAATAAAATTTAAAGGCATTACAAAATAAGACTGTATCTTTGCCAAAACCAAGCAGATTTTAACATGTCTAAAGTACTTATAGCACCTTCAATGCTAGCTGCCGATTTTGGCAACCTTCAACGCGATATAGAAATGGTAAATAAGAGTGAAGCCGATTGGTTTCACATTGATGTTATGGATGGTCATTTTGTACCAAACATCTCTTACGGAATGCCTGTAATTCAAGCCATAAAGAAACATGCCACCAAACCTTTAGATGTCCATTTAATGATTGAAAAACCCGAACGTTATATTGAAGAATTTGCTAAAGTTGGGGCAGATATTATTACCGTACATCATGAATCGACCATTCATTTACATCGTACACTAACTCAAATTGAAGATGCAGGTTGTAAAGCTGGTGTTGTCTTAAATTTAACAACGCCTGTTAGTGTTTTAGAAGACATCTTACCAAAATGTTATATGGTATTATTAATGTCTATCAATCCTGGTTTTGGTGGTCAAAAGTTTGAAGACATGACTTATAATCGTGTCAAAAAATTGCGTCAAATGGCTAACGAAAAAGGCTTAAATACACGTATTGAAATTGATGGCGGTGTCACCGATAAAAACGCAAAAGCCTTAGTTGATGCTGGTGCTGATGTTCTTGTTGCTGGAAGTTATATTTTTAGAAGTGAAGATCAATCTGAAACTATCAAACACTTAAAAGCAGTAGCGAATCGTTAATTGTTATTCATTACTACTTCCGTAGCCATAACCATAACCATAGTTATACGAGTATCCATAAGACCTACTTGCGCCTACACCATTGATAACATAAGCCATATTCTTAATTTTTCCGCTTTGAGATAAATCCTTAGAAAAATCTAATAAATTTTTCTCCGTATGCTCAGCTCTTAACAAATAAATGGTCGCATCAGCGTATTTAGAAATCAATAAGGTGTCTGTCACCAAGATGGTTGGTGCTGTATCAATAATAATATAATCATAGAGCGCCTTAGCCTCTTCTAAAAGCATTTCAAATCTTCCATTGGTAAGCAATTGCGTAGGATTTGGAGGAATATCACCAGACAACAATATTTCATGGTTAGGATGCTTTTCAAACCCTTTTACAACGATGTTTTTCCAATCCAGAGATTCATCATGCAAATAATTTGACAAGCCTTGAAGGTTTTTATCTTTTGAAATATAAGTATGGATCTGCGGATTTCTTAAATCGGCTCCAATAAGTAACACTTTTTTATTGATACTTGATAAAGCTAAAGATAAATTAATACCAACATAGGTTTTTCCTTCTCCCTTAATAGTCGAGGTGCAATAAATGACTTTTCCAACGTTTTCGCCTGTTGGAATAATATAATTGACATTAGCACTCAAAATACGGAAGGCTTCAGATTGTACCGAACGATCTGTTGGATTATCAAACACCAAGTTTTTTTGCTTCTTAATTCTAGGCAATTCAGCTAAGATTGGAATATTACCAGTTCTAGACGTGACATCATCTTTGCCCTTAATTTTAGTATCTAATAAATTATACGCATAAATGGCTCCAAACGGTAAAAATAAGCCAGCAACTAGTGCAATTAAATAGATGTTTTTAGAATTTGGTGATATTGGGCTTCCACTAGAAAGCGCATATTCTACTACTTTGATTGATGGTTCGGTTATCGCTAAATTGATAGCAGCTTCTTCACGTTTCTGAAGTAAAAACAAATACAAACTCTGCTTAATCGCTTGTTGACGTTCTCTGGAGCGCAATAACTTTTCCTTTAATGGTAAACTTGAAACCTGATAAGTATATTTCTGGTTTTTACTAACCAATTGTTGCTTGGTTGCATTTAATTGCGATTGATACGAATTTATACTCGTACTTATATTAGATTTTACACTCGATATTTTATCGTTAAGAATTTTAACCGTTGGATTATTTTCCCCTGCACTTGTCACCAATTTATCACGCTCAAAAACCAAATCATTATGTTGATTAACTAAGGTGTTAATATTAGAATTGTCTAAACCAATATTAGTAGGTAATAAATCTGAATCGGTGTTGGTTTGATGAATTGTTTCATCTAATAAGTCTGATAACACCAATTGGTTTTCAACTTCAAAGACTTCAGTTTCTGAAACAGCTCTTTGTGACAGTCCTAATTCGGCATCAGACTCAATATTAATAATATTATTAGATTTTTTAAAGTCTTTTATATCGACTTCAATAGAATCTAATTCTTCAGCTAAAAACTCAAAACGTTCATCAATAAATTTGATGGTTCGCCTAGATACTTGCTGCCTATCGGTGACTCCATCTTGATTAAAAACCTCAACCACATTATTCACAATAACACTCGCCAAGGTTTTACTTTGATTAGAAAAGCCTAAAGTCAATAAGTCACTATCTTTACCCAATTTACTAACATCAATTTGTGACTTTAACTTACGTGTGGCGCTAGAAACTGGTATTAATTTTAAGATAAAAGTTTTACCAACATTAGCTGAGGCAGCAGCTGGGTTTTCAAATTGAATTTCAAAAGGCAAGTTGTGATTAACATTATACGAATTGAATTCTGGAATCACTATAGCAGTATCTGAATCGCCTCTGGAAATATTAAATTCATTTTTACCAACAACAATCCTAAAAGACGAAAAATTGATAATGCTATCATTAGGTTTTGTTTTGACTAACTTAAACGGAAATCTGTCAATTTGAGTCGTTAAAACGGTTCCTTCTTCGTAGTATTCTACAGTTAAGTCTAACTTTTCTACGACCTCTTCAATGATTCTGTAGGATTTCAGAATTTCAATTTCATTTTCAAGGTTGATATTCGATCGGTTAAACACAAAAGCCGAAGATGGTAATTCAAGGCCTTTTGTTTTATTAAGAATTTTAATCTTAGCTGAAGATGAATAAATTTTTGGTGTGTAACGCAAGTATAAATAAGCGCCAATTAGTGCCAATATTATACCCAGAGCAAACCAATACCAATAGCGTAAGTACTTCTTGATTTCATACTTGATCGTTTCACCTTGATCATTCTTTTTATGTAATATAGGATTTAAATCTTCACTCATAATTATCTTGTAATAAGAACAATAGATGTTAAAAGAATAGACACAACAGAAATCACTGTTGAAGTGTTTCCTATAAAACCTGCACTTTTAACTTTGGGGTTATTTTGACCAACATAAATCACATCGTTAGGCTTGATTTGATAGAATTCACTATTCAAAAATTCACCAGAAGTCAAATCAATTGTTGACACTATACGATTGCCATCTACTTCCCGAATGACTTTCACATCTTCACGTTTTCCATTAATAGTCAAATCTCCAGCATATCCTAAGGCTTGTAAAAGAGTGACACTGTATTCGGTGAAATTATAGGTTCCTGGTTGATTCACCTCCCCTAAAATGGTGACTTTCGCATTTAACAAACGTACATTCACATTGGGACGCTTTAAATGACCACCATCTTCCAAGAGTTTTTTAATATGTTCACTTAACTCTACAACTGTTTTGTTTTCGGTAGAAATAATTCCTAATTCAGGAAAATTAATGGTATTGTCTTGAGACACTAAATAGCCTTCAAGCTGCATCATTTCTACTGAAGCACCAACATTTGTATTTGATTTATTATAAGGTTTTGCTGATTCCTCAATTAATGCACCAACTGTAATATTTAGAATATCATTGGGTTGAATTTTCGGACTAGAAAATGTAATAGGTTTATTGTTATAATTTTCAATATCCTGAACATACAATATTTCTTTTTTGGAAGCGCAGGAGTTGACAAGCACAAAAATCAAACAAAAACTTAGAATAGACTTCATTAACATAGATTTAATCAGGTACAAATATAAGCTCAAATATAGGATTGCCAAAAGTTGCGCTCATATTAAATATATAAAGCGTTTAAGTTCGCATGGATTCTGGCAACCATTTTTTTATGACCAACCAGTTATAAATGAATAAAGAAGAATAAAGTAATACACCAACAATCACCATTAAAATAAATTGAACAATAGTTTCTAAATGACCTATTTGATAGACAAAAGCGATGAGCATTAAGTTTAATACAACAATAAAAATTGTTGTTTGCGCATGCGAGAGCCCTAGCTTTAAATAGCGATGATGTAAATGGTTCTGATCTGCTGAAAAAGGACTTTTCTTAAGAACCACAAGTCTGATTATAAAAATTCTAAGGGTATCTAACAATGGAAAAAAAGCAATGGATAAGGCTAAAATTGGTGCCGATTCAAAAAACTCTGATTTCGGATTAAGTTCTGTAGTATTTATAAAACGTACCGCACAAAATGCAATTAAAAAACCAATAATCATAGATCCTGTATCTCCCATAAATATTTTTTTACGCTTAGAAAAATTTAAACGTAAAAATGGAATAATTGCTCCAATAGCAGCCACTGTAAGCGTCGACATTGTGATATCACCAATTTTAATATATAAAAAAGCAAATGAAGCACAACCTGCAACAGCAAGACAACCTGCTAAACCATCGACTCCGTCAATCAAATTGTAGGCATTGATTACTAATACATAAACAAAAAGTGTAAATAACACAGACAGCCAATAAGGTAATATTGTAATACCAAAAACACCTGACAACCCTAATATTCGTGTATCTGTAAAAATAATAAGTAAGGATGCAGCCATTAACTGTCCAATAAACTTTTTCTTAGGAGATAGTATTAATAAATCATCTTTTAAGCCTAAAAAGAAAAGCACAGTCATACTACCTAAGACTAATAATAAAATTTTGGTATCTAACAAGGCTCCAATAGTCGTGATGACAACTGCTAAACTTATAAAAATCCCAACACCTCCAAGCGTAGGAGTTTTTTTAACATGCACACTCCTATCATCTGGCTCATCCATTAAATGCTTAGCAATAGCAACTTTAAAGATGGCGGGATAACTACTTAGTGACACAACAAAAGCAATTAAAAAAGCTATAAAAAGCCATAATGCTTGGTAATCTAAAGGATTAAAATGCTTGAGTAATTCTTGTATCATAGTTTAATAAATAACTCGCTTATTTAAATTCATTTTTTACATAGGCGAGCATGCAAATATACAGCATACTATTGGTTTATGATAAAAAAATGTTAAAAACAGAGGTGTCAAGTGTTAAATCTAAGTCTAAAATATTTAAACAAAAAAAGATTAGGTTGATATAACATAAACTTAAAATCGTTTTAAACTCTATTTCTTAAGCCATTGAGGAATCTTCGATAAATTTTTCATAAGTACAACTCCAAAGGGAAATGACAAGTGATTGGTTTTAGCCGCTTTAAAATCTTCTTTCGTTTTTTGTATTAAATTTTTAAGGCTCTTATTACTGGCGCCTCCTACTCTCATTTTTACTATCGTTTGAGGTAAATAGTAAAACTTATGATTGGGATTATTAAAAATTCTAAGTATAAAATCATAATCTGCTGCAATTTTATAATCTAAATTAAAATGCCCAAAACGATCGTAAATTGACTTTTTAAGGAATAAGGTTGGGTGTGCCGGCATCCAACCACGTTTTAACAACTTCGGATGAAACGGCTGACTTACCCAATTTCGAATCACTTTTTCAGGGTTTTTAAAAGACACATAATGTAAGTTACTATAAACGCCTTCAACTTGATGTGTTTTAAAAGCTTGTACAATTTGTGCAATACACTCCGTATTTGCCAAGTAATCATCAGAATGTACAAAACCCACAACAGCTCCAGTGGCTTTAGCGATTCCTTTATTTAAAGCATCATAGATCCCTTTATCAGGTTCAGAAGACCACACGATATTTGAAAAGTCTTTAGCTTTAGATTTAATCAAATCTAGTGTTCCATCTGTAGAACCGCCATCAACAACTACATATTCTATATCTGAATAGGTTTGATTCAACACCGAATTCATACAAAATTCAAGTGTTTTTTCACTATTATAAGTTGCTGTAATAATTGATATCTTCATGAATCTTGAATTCTTTTAAGGAAAAAAGGGGGTTTACTTCTGTTGAAGTCGTTTTAATTCTTTAAACTTTATAGCAATCATCCATTCATAAGTTTTCCTTAATTTACAATAGGTATAGCCTGCTTTACCATTTAAGAAACCGCCTTTCAAAATATAAAAGGCCAAAAATATTAAAGTAGGTCTAAAAGGCAATCGGTAACTCAATCGCTTTTGTGCTTTTCGTCGTTCTACAGGATTTTTAGACCATAAACTGGAAAAATGTACAGGTTCTTTAATTTCATCGAGCATTTTCTGAGCTTCCATTTCTGAATACCGATTATGCTTATCAAACCACCAGGTTAAACCTTTATTGAATGGGTAATGTATGAGATGCTCTTGTAATAAACCTTCGGTTCCTGTCGTGATATATTCTTCATTGATCTCTCTTGCAACAGTAACACATCCATTTTTAAACAAACGCGGAAACCAGGTCGGATAACCACTACTCTGCTTGATCCATTGATCCTGAAACATATCCTTTCGCCTTACACGATACATGGTATGACCGTCTTGTAACTTAAGTACTTTTAAAATTTCTGCTTTTAATTCTGAAGTAACAATTTCATCAGCATCTACCATAACAATCCAATCACAGGACTCTGAAACAGATGCTAAAGCTGCATTTCTCTGGCTCGCATAATTGTCAAATTTTCGTTGTACAATTCTGGCATTAAACGAGGCCGCAATATCAAGTGTCTTATCGGTACTATACGAATCAAATACAATAATTTCATCTACAAAATGTAGTGCCTCTAAACACTTTGCAAGTATAATTTCTTCATTATATGTTAAGATCAGTGCGCTAATCATTAATCACTCGGTCTTTAATATATTTAGCCGGATTACCACCAACGATAGTCCAAGGTGCAACATCTTTAAAAACGCAAGCTCTTGCGCCAACCACCGCACCTTGCTTAATGGTGATTCCCATACCGCCTACAAAAGCTTCAGTAGCTATCCAAACCTGATCTTCAATAGTTAAAGGTGCACAAACCATTGGAAATTTTGGATCGTTAAAATCGTGAGATCCCGGACATAAATAAGCGCCTTGAGAAATTGTAGTATGCGCGCCAATTTTAATCTTTCCAGTGTTATACACATTAACGCCTGCTGCCAAAGCAGAATAGGCTTCCATTTCTAAATTCCATGGTGCCCAAATTTTAACCGAAGCATACACATGCGCTTTAGGATGCAGCTTCGCACCAAAACATCGTAATAAAAACAAGCGCCAAGGATTAAAAACCGATAAAAAAAAGGGTTTAAAAAAGATAAAACTCACCAATATCCAGGCAGCTCTTCCTAATTTATTTTTTCTACTTAGCCAATTCTCAAATTTAGAAAGGTCTACTTTTATCTCGCTCATTTCATTACGCTTTTATATCTACAAAGGACGGTATTTCTTTAGTATCTGTAAGAATCCATTCATAAAAAATAGTCATCATCGCACTCACTGCTTCTCTAGAATATTTATTTTCTACTAATGCTCTTCCGTTTTTACCCATTTTTAAACGTTTCGTTTCATCTAATTGTATCGCTTCAAGAAGCGTGGTACTTAAACGTTCTAAATCACTCTCAACCCACCAACCACATTGATGTGTTTCTAATTCTTCCCAAGGTGTTCCTTTGGAAGCTATCACAGGAATTTCTCTAGCTAAGGCTTCAGGAACTACCATTCCAAAATTTTCACTTTTACTCGGCAACACCAAATAACTCAGTTGTTGCATCACCTCTTCTTGGGCTTTACCTGACAAAAATCCCGTAAAAGTAATATTTTCAATGTTTTTTTGAGCAATTAAAGCTTTAAGTTGGTCTACATATTGCACCTCACCATCTCCAATAATAACCAATTCGGCATCAGGATTGGCAGCATTTGAGTTCTTCCAGGCATGAATTAATAACTCCAAATTTTTAATAGGTGCCAATCGTCCCAGAAATCCAATTTTTCGTTTGTCGCCATGAGGTTCTGTGATGTTTTTAGAAAATGCATTCACATCTATAGCATTTGGAATCACTGCAATGGGTTGTGACAATCCGAAATCACGTATATAAGATTTTTCTTTAGTGCTGGTCGCATGAAACGCTGTTGCTTTGATTAAATCTTTCTTCTGAAATAAAGCCAGGGCCAACTTTTTAAACCATTTTGATTTCTTCAAGCCTTCGGGATAGAGCATCCCGTGAGGTGAGACTACATAAGGTTTATTATGTTTTTGAGCATGCTTTGCAGCTGCATGAGAAGCATATTGCCAAAGGGCATTGGTATGATATAATTCGTAATCATTATGCGTTTTAAGCCACATCTTTAAGACCTTAGAATATCCATACCTTGGATGCTTAGGTGGCGGCAAAATTTTCATAAAGTTTTCCCTACTGATAATCTCATCATGAGACTCGGCATCAAAAGTTAACAAATCAACCGCAACAGACTGCGCTATTAATCCTGTTAAGAGATTATAAGTACAGGTGGTTGGACCTCCAGATTTTAATCCCATCCCTGAGATTACTTGTAGTACTTTCATGCGCTTGCTATGTTCATATTAAATCGGTTTTTCATCATTTATCTCTTGTCATCTGGATGCACATATTGCTTTCGTTTGTACCAACCAAAAAACGGACTCATCGCTCCGTTGATAATGGCCTTAAATTCGGAAGGCGACGAAAATTGCACTAAATTTCTATAGACCAAACCATCATTTCGGGTATTAAAATAATTTCCAGGCAAAGAACTGTAGAGCTTAGTATAACCCGCTGTTTTACAAAACTGAAGCACTCGATTAGAAAAATAACCAATCGGGAAACATATTTCTTTGACTTCCTTGTGTAGCAAATCTTCGAGATATTGCTTGGAGGCTTGCAATTCGAAATGCAAATCTTTATCATTAAAAGAGGTTAGGTTTTCGTGCGCATAAGCATGCGACTCAAAGATAAAGCCCAAATCTTGTAATTCTAATATATCTGAAGTTGTCAAATAACCTTCCTTTCCAATAAGACTAATGGCCAAAAAAACGGTGGGTCTAATTTGGTGCTCAACAAAATAGGCTTTGTTATCGTAAATTCCTTTAAATCCGTCGTCAAAATTAATCTGAATTTCAGCATTCGGATTTTTAATTTCAGGAACAATTATATAGCCTTCAGCCTTGAGAATGTCGATATGCTGTTTAAACAAATCCATAGGTGTCGACATATCGGTATGACAGCGATTAGGCGCATGTACATCATGGTAAAATATAATTTTACTTTGGGTATTAGCGTTTAATTTTCCACTTAATACAAATGCTATTTCCTTGATTTTTTTTAGCATGCTTTAGTATTGTATTGTTTTTGTTTTAGCAGCACTTCCTTTTTGTTCTATCTGAAATTTCTCCCAAGGCGGCAATGGACGTTCACCTTTCTTTTTATAATGAAAATTGATAATATCAATCAAATATTGCGCTACTTGTTGCCCATTAAGATAGCGACTATAATTGAGTATATAATCACGATCGATTTGATCTTTTTCAGCAATTGACTGTTCTAATTTTTGGGTTAGCGATTCAGGAGTATTGCTCTTAAATACCTGTCCTATTTTATCATTAACCAATAAAATTGACGCGCCACAGGTATCACTGCATATAACTTTAAGTCCGGAAGCAATCGCCTCATTAACCACTGCTCCCCAACCATCAAAACGGCTTGGTAAAATTAAAATATGATGTTGCCCAACTAAGGTTCGCAATTCTTTATTATTAACAACACCATTAAGGCTGATCTGATCGCTGAGACCAAGTTCTTCAACTAAATTTGAAATTGTGGCTTCGTCTTCACCTTCGCCATAGACATCCAGACTCCAATTTTGATATTTAACTTTAGAGAGCGCCTGTACTAAAATATCCAAACCTTTTCTATGGATAAGCTGGCCTATAAATAAGAATTTTAATGTTTCGGAAGTTACTGGCGTATTATTGGGTGCTTTAACGTCTTCAATACTGTACAAAAACGAATAAAAATTCTCTGGTTTTACACCACATTCGAGGTACCATTTTTGAGTACTGGCTCCAGAACCTAAAACGATATCATAGTGCTTTTGGTAACGTCTTTCAATTAAAAAAGAAGCCAATCGACGCGTTAAAGCGCGCTTCCCATTTAGGTTAATCGTTTCGGTGAGCAATAGTTTGTGTAACTGGTATTTTAAACTTTGCTGAAAAGCTTTGTATACTAATGGTATCGCTCTGATACCAGAAAAGACATGGTAACTGTTAGGCATATCTTCTTGCAACAATGCCTCGATAGTGGCTTCGGAAGGATGGACATGCAATTCAAATTTTTCACTTTCATTGACATGGTTCTCCCAACCTTGCTTTTCCAGTTTCTTGTACAATAGTTCTTCAACAATCAACACAAATTTAGTCACCTCATCAGAAGCTGCTAAAGCATTCCAATACGGTAATTTATGCTGACTGACGATATTTTCCCAAAAAACAATTCTCATAATTAGTAAATGGTGATTTCTTTTTCTTTAATCCTATTTTTAATAACCCCTAGTAATAACCAAATATAAAAGAACATAAAACTTCCCGATCCTAAAATATAGCCTTCAACCACCATATGAATGGTAAAAAAGAATAGTAATGCAAAGAGCAGTTTTCCTTTATTTAAATAATCTTCTCGCTGGTATAATTTTTTAAAATAAGATATAAATAAAATAATTAGTGGTATCGCACCTAAAATCCCTAATTGTGCAAACAAAACGCCCCAGCTTGTACCAGGTTCAATGCGTCCGTTGACGGTATTAATTTCCCCTTTGTTTGCCGAAGCAAAACCAATTCCGATCACAGGAGATTGTTGAAATTCTTCATAACGATAGCCCCAAAGTTCACTACGTGACGCGAAATTGTCACCTTCCTCTTGAGCATATTCGTTTTTTTTATCAATATTAGCTGTATAAACACTCCAATACGGGACCGTTGCTGCCAAAAGCAAGACCAGGAATACACCAAGTTTGATTAATTTACTAAAGCTACGTCTAAATGCTAATACTAAAAGTACAATTGCAGAAAGCATCCCTCCAATGAGAGAACCTCGCGAACCAGAAAGCAACAACGTATATAAACAAATGAGAACTATAGCGATACACACCAACAACACTTTTCGTTTCACCTGATCCTGACTCCCTTTCCAAACCGCCATAAGCATGACGATACTCGCTATAGGGCCTAAAAGCATGGAGTGCGATGTGAGCCCTTGAAACATATCAGACCTGCCAATTCCTGAAAATGCGCCTGTGACATTTCCTAAAAAGGATAACACCACAACAGCGATAAGCAAAAGGTTGGTGTACTTAAAAATATAACGTCGTATTTCTGAAAGTGAATTATTAAAAAACCAGGGACTCAACAAACAAAAGATAAGCAGAAAGGAAACAAAACGCTGTTCGGCCTTAAAATAATCGGGAATAGTATTTCCAACAAGGCTAAAAATAATAGCGAGTACAAACAAAGTGATGACACCATCAAATCTTGGTTGTTCTGCTATAATCCCTAAAACAAATACCACACCAAACACGGCATAGTAGGCTGCCATTGGTAAACCTGGAGTCACAGTAATAATATTATTCACTGCAAGAATTGCTAATATGAGTCCGAGATATTTATACAACAGCGATCCTATTTAAATGGTCTAAATAATCTGTAACAAGCGAATTAATATCAATTGATGTTACGAGTTTTTGAGGCGTTCGGTTGGTAATATACGAATTAATAAGAGCTGCCAATCCTTGACTATCTTTAGGTGCAATGAGCCATTTACTTTGATCGTTTTGCGGAATAAGCTCAGAAATCCCTTGGTCTTGTACAGCCATAAACGGCACACCACAAGCATATGCTTCGGTATACACACAGCCAAAAGCTTCATAATAGGATGGCATGACATATAAATCTAAAGTATTATAAAACACATTTAATTCCTGATGTGTCACTTCATCCTGAAACGTGATATGTGATTCTAATTGATGTTGAGCCACGTAAGCCTTACAGGTTTCTAAAAGGTCGCCACTACCAATAAAATCGACTTTTAAATTGGTGATGCCTTGCTTTATAAGGTGATGTGTGGCTAAAATTAAAGTCATTTGATCTTTTAAAGGCCAGAAATTAGCGATACACCCTATCTTAAATACGCTGTTATCTTTGAGACCTTCTATAGGATAAAACTTAGTAGTATCAACCCCATTATACAGGACATATGTTGCATTGATAGTAATCTCAGGAAATGCCGAAACACAACTTAGTGTTTTGCCGCTCACACCTAGATGTAAGTCTATTTTATTACAAATAGCAACACCAAAGGCTTTTACCCATTTTTTATGCCAGGTTTGCTCTCTTAAAATACCATTTTCTAAACTCAACACATCAAAACCATGATGCTGTAAGGTTGTTTTAATTTTAGGGTTTTTGGCTTTCAAGCTATTGGCATACATGCCATTTTGGGTGACGTGCGCATGTACGACATCAATATTGGCAGGATTTAAACCTAATTGTTTTAGCTTTTTAAAAAAGAAAAAACGACTCAAGCCTTTAAACAGACCTGGCAATATATTTGAAGGTAAAACCACGCGTTTAAAATAGTGTACGTTGACACCATCAAATTCATAATCTTGCTCCTTAGAAAATAAAGCTTTGGGTTTTAAAACAGTGACTTTATAAGCACTGTTATTTTCAATCGCTTTGACTTGGTCTAACACATAAGGCCCTCTAAAATTAGCTTTAGAAGGGAAAAATGGTGTTATGACTACATAATTTTCTTTTTCAGAACAACTTAAATCCTTAGGCATATTTAATTAAAATTTATATCCTAAATTCTCAATATCATCACGATAATAGCGCTCTACTATTTTACGTGTTTTTTTGTTATAGTATTTTTGATATGAATTATCACTTCGTGATTTATTGATATGACTAAACTCTTTAATATTAATATTTAATTTCTTGTTTAAGAAATCAATATTATCACTCATATTTTCAAGTTTCAATATTTTATCTACTAATAATTTCCCATTTCTATCTGTGATATCACTCCACATTGAGGCCGTATGCGTTGCCAAAGCTCTGTGGTGTTTATGCTCCCATTCTCTAGGCAGTTGTTCAAGAAAATATTGAAAACTTAATTTTTTATAATAATTTCTTGGGTTAGTAATTAGCTTACTAATATTTTGATAGCCATAAAAATACTTCCAGCAAGACACCGCTCTATCATAAGGGTTTCTTACTATAACAAATTTGAACATATTGTCAAATTCTTCTGGTGTAAATAAAAACTTCTTAGCAAACAACATTCTTTTATAATCATAGTCTCCAAGCGGAATTCTATAATTATTTAAAGCATCATTCCATTCCTCCTTAGGCAAAGCAATAAATGGTCTACAGTTATCAACTTTATCGGTTTGCACATAAGGTGGTGTAAAGGTCTTTCTAAAACTTTCACCGCCTGCTTTTTTAATATGCAACCAAAAAAAATCATTCATATAATCTGAAACGTATTTATATTTAAAATTGATAATCGAATAGTGATATATCGTCCTTATACAAACTCCTAATTTTTTCTTTCATTTCTGGAGTATATACCTCACGATAAGAAGTGTTTTTAGAATTATTTGTTTTGTTATGATGTCCTAATTCTACAGGCATTTTCAGTTTTTCTGCTATAATTTTAAAGTCTGATTCAAAATTTTCAAATTTACCAACAAAATCGACAACCAACGCCATATTTCTATCAGTAATAAATTGGTATTGGGGTTTAAAATGTATCCAATTTTCAATATTATCAGCATTTAACCAATTCATCACAAACGATTCAAAATCGGGATAATCTATTAAAACTTCATTACAAAAAGCTTTATCCAGATGATTCATTCCTCCTTTTTTTAAAAAACTATAGGCCGAATATAAGCGGTCCCACGGATTTCTGACAAAGGTAAATTTAAAATATTTGTTATAGTCGCTCTTCCCAAAGAGTTTTAAAAAACGCTGATAAGTAGGATGTCCAAACCCATTTGCTTGCTCACCATATAAACTTTTAATAATTGAAATCCCACCAGCTTTAGGGATATGTACAAAAATACTTTGCGTGACATCAAAACGCTGGTATACGTGTCCTTCCTGATGCCTTAAGTTTTGATAGCCTCGATATTCTTGATATTCCTTTAGCTTTTCTCTGAATCGCAAAGGAACTACCGTTCTATATATTTTTTTTATCAGCATCTCTTTCTATTGTCTTGATTTTCTTTGCTGGAACACCACCATAAATACAATAGGCATCCACATCTTTTGTCACTACTGCACCTGCACAAATCACAGCGCCTTCACCAATCGTCACATCCTGTAATATGATAGCACCAGCACCAATCCATACTTTATCTTTAACAGTAATAGGTTTATAAATTGTACCTCTACCCTTTATGTCGTCATGGATTAAACCATGATTTACAGTTTCAAACAATACATTAGGACCAATAGCGACATTATCTCCAATGGTTATCTTTGCATTCGGGCAAGCGAATCTGCAGGACATGTTTATAAATGTATTCTTCCCAATTGAAATATTCCCGCTTCGTCCTAAAGGCGCTATAAATATTGGAGATAATATCATTGATTTTCCAGCAAAATTAACCCCAGCCAACTTAAGTAGTTTGTAGCGTCTTAGGTTAAAAAACCTAACCCTTGGCAAACAATTTGCCAAACTAATACATAAAATATTAAAAAACGTCCTCATTATTTCTTTACTGATTTATTAATCAACGATTTTATAAACTGTCTATCTTCCCGAGCGCTAAAAACTAAAAATACCATTACAAAAAACGCATAGGTAGTACAAAGTGCAAGTAACAACCAAGCAGGGCTACCAAAATTATCTAATACACCGCTTCCAAGATAATAATAACCAAAAGCCAGGACGACAAATAAAATAATCACCCTTATATAGTTTTGACTGAATGGTTGAATATTCTGATTTGTATACAACATGTAGACTGCATAAATACCTTGTAAAGTCATCATAATCATCTTTACTATTCCTATTCCAATTAAGCCATATTTTGGAATCAAAACTAAATAACCTATGATACTTAAAATAGCCAAGACTACTGTGCTGTTTCTACTCACACGTTCTAAACCTGTCATATTGAGCATCATGCCTACCGAACCTGTACTGGTATTAATAACCTGAGCTATTAACAATAAAATCAAAACCTGACCTCCCAGCTTAAATTCTTCACCAAACACATTTAACATAGGTTGATTAAACACTATTAAAAACACAATCAAAGGGATCGTTAATACAAAGATATATTTACAACTGGCTTGGTAGTACTTTTTAAGTTCTTGCATGCGCTTTTCGGTATGTAATTGCGATATGATTGGTGTAAAAATGGCATTAACAGACAATAAAACGGTAGGTACAAAAGCCGTTAAGGTTAAGGCTATAGAATAAATTCCCAAATCTGTGGTCGTTAAATAAATCGCTAACACAATTTTATCACCTTCACTTTGAAGCAATCCAACTGTATTTATGAGTAGCATATTATTACCAAAAGTGCGTTCTTCTTTATTGATCTTACTGCTAGCCTTTAAAGATAGTTTAGGCATTTGCTTTGGCAGTAATTTCTTAATCAACCAGAAAAACAACCCTAGAGCCACGATAGCTCCAATAATTTCGGCCCAGATATAACCACGTAACTGATACCCCATTGTGATGAGTCCTACAGCAATTGCTATTTTTAAAGGTAACCGAATAAAATGACCAATTAAGGTGCTTTTTCGAACTTCCTGTAAGCCTCTAATGGTTTGATCACAAAGAGTTATAACCGCATTGATAACAAGTAAAATTCCGAAGTAGGGTAAATAAGGTGTCAACTCCGGAGAATTTAACAACTGCACCGAAATAAACTTAGGAAAAACAACAAATATCATGGCGCTTAAAGCAGACATTACCAATGTTATTTGCAATGTTTTTCGTAAATAAGTATGCAATTGGGTATAATTTTCTTGAGCGATATACTTGGATACAAATCGCACGAGACCATTACCCAAACCTAAACTTAAAAACACAGACAGGACTGCAACAACCGTCATCCCAAGCGCATAAATACCCAGCATATCGGCGCCTAGTTTTTTTGAAATATAGATTTTAAAGAAAAAACCAATGGCTACAGAAAACAGCGTGCCTGCAAAGTAAATTCCTGCTTGTCCTGTTATTTTTTTAGCAATCGACATTAACTATGGTATAGGTTTGAGATTTCTTGTTCCCATTGTTTAATCACAATGTCCCAATCAAATTGTTTGCCCAAAGCTATGGTGTTTTTAGAATTAAGCTGTAATAATTCAGAATTTTCTTCAAGCTCTTGTATCATCTGAAACATTTGCTCTAAAGTTTCGACGACAAAACCATTATGACGATGTTCTATCCACTCTTGAGCACCATAGTCAGCATAAACAATTGAAGGCACTCCTGCTGCAGCCGTTTCTAAGGTGACTTTAGGGAATCCTTCAGAACGTGATGGTAACAGATGCAAATCCATAGTTTTTAAAAGCGTACTTAAAGCGGTATGATCTAAAACACCATGTAGCTTTACATTAGTCAGTTGCTGTTGAGTAATATGTTTTTTAATAGCCTCTCTTTCCTGACCATCGCCTACCAAGTGAAACTGTAACTTTGGAAACGCTTTGGCAGCATCTAAAACATCATAAACCCCTTTTCGTTCTAATAAACGACCTATATAAACAATATTCTTTAAGTCGTTTGTTCTCTTTTCTGGATTTAAAAAAGGGACCAAATCCAAGCCTAAATACAAGATCTTGTCTTCAGAAATTATTCCATGATGTTTAAAATTATAAGCTTTGAGGTAGCTTGTTATAGAATACAGTTTGTCAAACTTTTTATAATGCCTCAAAAAGGTCTTATAATTTTTATGTGTTTGTAGAGCAGATTCTAAGTTTTTATCATCTAAAATCCCTTCGACAGTACTGATACTTTTTTTATGAAACAGGCTTAGCCAAAAAGAATTCCAGCTTACAATTTCTCCCTTTGGAAGGTAAGCAACATCACACCAAAACAGCCCTAAAAAGTAAGCCCAATATTTTAATAGCTTATGTGGTTTTCTAACTTTTATACAGTCAACACCGTCAATATCAGACACTAAAAGATTACCAGAATATAATGACATCGCTTTCACCTCAAATTGTTTTTTATCAATGTATTTCGCAATCGCTAAACAATTTAAATTTTGAGCATTGGTACTATTTATATAGGCGCCCAGAAAAAGTTTAATCTTTTTATTTTTCATGTTATACATCTTTAGTAGCACTTACTAAATCTAAAAAACATTCCTGATTTAGAGGTTGAAAGAAACGACTGGACCATAGACGGACTAAATGACTATGTTCTAACCAGGTTTGCCTATTATTTTTATAGGTCTGCCAAAGTTCTATTAAACTATGCTCTTGTAAAATTGGGTATTTATAATCTTCTAAAAAATCTGTTTTTCCATTGGGAACACTTTCAGTATATAAAAAATAGGAAGGTATCCCATCTGCTGCTAAATCAAAGGCTGTTGTAGAATAAAAAGTGACATTGATTAGGCAATTCTCAGATTTAAATGACTCCCCATCGGCTAAAACCGAAACATAATCGAAACGTACGGACAATGGATTTAAATCAATACAATTATTATGTCTGGGATGATGTTTTAAAATTATTTTTGGCTGTTCTTCAGAATCTAAATTCTTAAATTGTTCTAACGCAAGCTTTAATTCTTCAAACATTTCATGGTTTCGTTGATCGCCTTGGTCTGGCAAAAACTGTAATGTAAAAATGATTGCATTTCGGTTATGCATTTCTGCTTTTGATGAACTTACCGATGGCGCTTTGAAATAGCCTAACGCATGTACCTTATTTTTATAATAAGAACCATCTTGATTAAATACATTAAGGAAACCTTCTCCCCAAACCGCTACTTCTTTTTCATTATAAGATATATGTAAAGGTGCTTTACCATTTTCAAAAAAACCTGGTTGCGTTTTATTAATGATGCCATGCTGATAATCTATAATTCTAGAATGAGAATTGTATCCTCTCCAAAAACCACCCAGCGGATTACTAATTGTTATAATCGTATTAGCCTTATACTTTTTAAATGTTAATAGGCGCACCAGAACTCCTATAAATTGCTCTCTTGATTCAAAATTTTTAAAAAATAGCAATGGTAATAATTTTCTTAAAACAATAACTCTAAAAATATTAAATCTTGAAGCTTCTGGGTTTTTAGGAAAACTTGTTTTGTCATCAGGCTCCTCTAACAATAGATAATCGATATTATTATTTTGGCAGATTTTAATTAAAGGCTCAAAAAAAGGGTTCGTTCCCTTATCACTCCTATTAAAATGCTGCGGATAATAAAAAATAACTTTCTTCTTTTTAGACATTAGACAAGCAACACTTTGGTTTGTAATTAGATAACTTTAGCTGGATTTCCAACAGCAACCACGCCTGATGGAATTGATTTTGTAACAACAGATCCAGCTCCAACAACAGAATTTTCTCCTATTTCAACACCAGGAAGAATGGTCACATTGGCACCAACCCAACATCCTTTTTTTAAAAGAATAGGTTGAGAATCGGTATGTCCCTGATTAATTATAGGAATGTTAGGGTTTTCAAAGTTATGGTTACCTACGTAAAAATGAACACATGATCCAATGAGCACGTCATCTTCAATAGTAATTCCTGCGCCATTTTCTCTAGGATCAGCAAAAAGCATAGTTCCTGGTCGAATAACAACACGTTCGCCAATACTAATTTTTGAACAAACCACAGCATATGCACCTGGTCTAAACTCTGATGAATCGCTAAAACTTTTGAATTTCTTTTTACAAAGCTTAAGCATTGATTTTTTAAAAAATAATTTCCAGTGCGTAAATGGGATATCAGGACCTAAACGATCTGCGCTTTTATCAAATTTTCGTTTATTAATTAAGTCTTTTAAAAGCATAGTATCAAATATTAAATTGCAGTCCAACCGCCATCAACAATTAAATTCTGACCTGTAATATATTGGGCGTCTTCAGACAATAAAAACGCGACAGATGGTGCGATATCTTCAGGTGTGCCCAAACGTTTCATAGGGACTTTCTTTTCATAATTTTTTACAAAAGCCTCATGTTGATGGTCAAAAATGCCACCTGGAGAAACACAATTGGTTCTAATGTTATAGCTTCCGAAGTAAGATGCCAGATAACGTGTAAAATTTATGATGCCTCCTTTTATCGCTGCATACGCAGCTGGTGATGTACCACCTGTACCTTCATACACTGTAAAATCATTGCCTACTACGCCATAAATAGATGTGATATTGACGATAGAGCCGCTTCGTTGTTCTTTCATGTGTTCGAGTACTTTTTGACAAGTATAAAACGAACTATTCATTTGCATATCGACATTATCTTTCCAGGATTGAAATGGAATATCTTCAAATTTAGTACCCCAATCTTTAGTTCTTGGATAAGCATTATTTACTAATCCGTCAATAGTTTTATACTTATCTACCACCAAAGCAATAGCCTTATCAATAGAATCTTGATCTGTAATGTCGCAATACAGTTGAGACAAATCTTCGTTAGTCTCATGATTGATGTCCATATTAACACAAAAAGCACCTTCCGCTTTAATTCGGCTAACCATTGCTTTTCCTAATAAGCCATTACCTCCAGTAACGATGATGATTTTGTCTTGTAATCTGTTAGTCATGTTGTAAACAAATTTTCAGGTTTTTTATAGATTCGTTAAACGAGTTCATAGGCTGTATGTTCTGCTTCAGCACATCTGTAAAATACTTTAATTGTGATTCATAAGTGCGTTGGATAGAGTAATCTTTAGCTTCAAATAAAGTCTTTCCTAAATCACTTACAACCGTATTGTTGATCAAATCTACAGTTATAGTTTCCATATCCAGAACCAATTCAATCTCTCGTTTTGCTTTTCGTCTGTAATAATTTAACACGATGTTTGCTGTAAAGGTATCGTATTCCAGAATGTAATTCGCATAGTCATAGGCATTGATATCTATAGAAGATGTGCTTCGCAACACCGATGAACTTTTATTAGGAAAGCCAAACAACCATGTTGTATAGTCTATTTCATGAAACAAATCTAAATGAACTCCGCCTCCCATATCTGCATTGGCACTGTAAATAGACTTATAATCTTTATTAGCACGCCACTCTGGCAAGTAAGAGCCACAGTACACATTCACTTCATTAATACGTAATTGCTCTCTTTGTAATGTATCCCATAAAAAGGATAAGCAAGGATGGAACCTTAAGTTACAGGCAACATAAGTAATGAGGTTATTGTCTTTAATTATTTGAGTTAAAGTTTCTGAATTATCTAACGTGTGAACTGCAGGTTTTTCAATAAACAACGGAATATGTTTTAAAGCCAAACGCTCTATAAACTCAAAATGTAAATGTGTTGGATTAGAAATTATGGCAAAATCAAAAGAAACATCTACAGCTTCTAAATCGAAAACATTAATAACGTTTTCAACTTTTGACGCATTGGCATCAGATCGTAATGCATAAATTGTAGCATCCAAATTTAGATGCTCTAAAGCTTTAATATGCTTTTTTGCAATAGACCCTAAACCAACGATTAAGATATTCATAATTCAAAATCTAATTTATCATTTTTAAGCAAGTATTCCATAAATAAGAAATCGACCGGATGATCTAAATCAAAACACATATGTTTCATCTCGTATATAAGTGCTTTATCTGTAAATACACTTTTGGTATTTAAGTCAAAAAAACGACGTCTATACCAATAAAACGAAGCATTTAAATCATAAACTTCAGGAGCTGCTTGTCGTGACATTACGGTTCCATTTGGATTCGTTTTCACTAGACCATAGTAACCTTCACTGTTTTTTTCAACCATATTAAAATAGGGATTTCTCGCAGCTTTATTTACTGAAAACAAATTATAAGCTTCAGGATTATCCAGCATGATCTGTAAAGCATTTTGTAAATCTTCGATGGTTCTTAAAGGCGAAGTCACGTCCAAATCTAAGACGAAATCAAAACGTTTATTGGCTTTAGTTTCTTCGTACTTTACGATATCGGCTATGGTTTCTATTTTACCAACAGTATCGGTTGCCAATTCATCTGGTCTTGTATAATCTGAAAAGACACCAAATGCTTCAGCCGTTTTTTTTATCGAAGCATCATCGGTAGAAATCGCGATTTTTGCATTGATTTTTTCTGAAAGTTTTTTGGCTTGCTCAATCGTGTAACCAATAAGCGGTTTACCTGCTATAGGCTTTATATTTTTTCCGGGAATGCCTTTTGAACCTCCTCGTGCACAAATTGTAATTAAGGTTTCCAAATTAAAATTTTATAGTGTTAATATCCCTTTGCGCTTTTTCAAAATCTTCATGCTTACCAACATCAAGCCAGTAACCTACTAAGGGATAAGATACAACCTTTTTATTTTCTGAAATTAATTTCTCCATCAAATCTGTAGCGTTAAAATGGGTGTTTTTAGGGATATATTCTAATACCGAACGCTTCATAAGGTAAATTCCACCATTAGAATAATAGGTATAAGTTGGCTTTTCTTTGAAATCCATAACATGTCCGTTAGACGTTTCTAAAACAGCATAAGGAATGCTCACATTATACGGAATGGTCACCACAGCAAAATCGGCTTCCTTACTTAAAAAATCCAGATAGAAATCTTCATAATCTAAATTGGTTAACACATCAGAATTAGACACCAGCACATGCTCATGTTCAAAATTATCAATTTTGGATACCGAACCAATCGTTCCCATAGGTTCATCTTCCCATACATAGTGAATGGACCTATTTTTATGAGTGCCGTCACCAAAATAATCCACAATTTGATCTCCTAAATATTTTACTGAAAACCAAAAATCATCAATCCCATACAGGGCTAAGCGATCTACATTATGTTCCATTATAGACTTGTCACCAACTTTTAATAAGGGTTTAGGCGTTGTATCTGTTAACGGTCTTAAGCGCTGACCTCTACCTCCTGCCATAATGATGGCATCGATAGGCAAATAGGATCGCATAAATCTGAAATTGACAATATTAACCACTTTATCCTGAGCATCAATCACAGGTATGATTCTGAAATTTTCATTTCTATAGGCAATAATTTGATGTACATCTCTGGCGCCTTTCCGAATAAATTTAGGATGATCCTGAATAATTTTACTTACAGGTTCTTCGATAGTGACTCCTTTTAACAAACCACGTCTCACATCACCATCGGTAAGCGAGCCTTTTAAGCGACCTTCTTCATCAATCACAAACACAATGGCATCTCTGGCCAAAACATCTAGCCGTTGTAAAGCGTCTCGAATAGACGTTCCGGTTGTTAATAAATGATCTCTAAAATTAACCATGTTGTTTAATTGTATTTATAATTGCTTCAGCTGTTGCTGCTTTATAATATATATTGCCATCGACAAAATTAGGCATCTTTAAAACTTCTTGTGTTTTTTCAACAATCTTTTTTGAATCAAATGCCACATCAAACACATTTGAGCCTTGAGCTCTTCCTTGTTGTCTAGATCCTACATTAATCACATACTTACCAAATGAAGCGGCTTCAATAATACCACTAGATGTGTTTCCAATTAAAACTTCAGCATAATGCATGGCTGTAAAATAATTAGCCTTTCCAAAATTTTCAATCAGTGTCACTTTCTCTGGAACCTCTGAGTGTAGTTGCTCTAATTGCTCACGATAAACACTTCCAAGCGTATCAGCATTAGGCATTGTGACAATAATATGAATCGTGTTTGAAAGTTCGGCTAAAGCCGATTTCATATGCAATGCATAAGTTTTATTTGAATGGACTGCCACCGTTTCCGGATGAAATGTAACAAGTGCATAAGGTGCATCTTTAAGCTGAAAGGTTTTCAAAAACTTAGACTTTTCAATAGGCTCAAAGTTGTTGATATTATCCAAACTCAAGGCACCTACATTGTATATGTTTTCTGAAGTTCCCGTTAGCGCTGCTACTTTTTTCTTATAATCGGCTGTAGAAACAAAGTGCAGTTGTGATGCCAGCGTTATTTGATGGCGATAAATATTATCAATAGCTCCCAATGTGGTTTCGCCACCATGAATATGTGCTAATTTGACGCCAAACGGAATGCTCGCTTGAACCGCAGCACTCATTTCAAAGCGATCGCCAAGACAAAACACCAAATCGAAACTATGGTTTTGCCAAAAATCAGCAAATTTTAAAACCGTATTGCCATATGATTTAGTAATCCCTTTTGTACTATCATCTGCTTCTAAGGATTCAATGCTATGAATCACCTCAAAAGCATCATTTTCAATAGCTGTTAAGGTGTAACCATGAGTTTTAGACAAATGAGTTCCGAAGGCAATAATTTCTAATTGAAAAAAATCGTCTGTTTTCAGTTGCTGAAGTAATGGTAAGTAAATCCCATAATCGGCTCTCGAACTTGTTAACACGCCTATTTTCATGATAAATCTTCCCAAGTTAGTAAATCATGCTTTTTTAAATCTCTGGTTGTGGTTTTACCTAAAACCGTATTCCACTGCATAGGAGAAATCCCATGTCCTGGACGTAGCGGAATTAAATCTGCTTCAGAAATCACTGTCCCAGCTTTTAAGTCTTTAGATAAATGAATACTTTTTCGGGCAATAGAAATATTCTTTTGCTCACTGGTTGAAGGTGCTTTAATCCCATCACCAGAAATAGCAGCCTCTATATTTCTAATAGCAAGAACCATGTCCTTTAAAGCGTCTGGCTCTAAGGAAGCTTTGTGATCTGGACCAGGTAGTGTATTATCCAATGTAAAATGCTTTTCAATCACACAAGCTCCTAAGGCAACTGCCGCAATTGGGACTTCAATGCCTAAAGTGTGATCGGAATATCCAATATTGACCTCAAACTGCTTTTTTATGCTGTTCATGGCATGTAAGTTCACATCGGTCATTGGCGTTGGATATTCGGTATTACAATGCAGTATAGTGAGCTGTTCTTTTTTTGTTCCGAAATTTGAAAGGACCTCAATAGCCGCTTCTATATCGTTCATACTTGCCATTCCTGTCGACAAAATCACAGGTTTTTGGGTTTGAGCAATAGCTCGTAAATACGGAAAATTAGTAATCTCTCCACTTGGCACTTTAAAAAGCTGCAATCCTAAATTATTCAAATAAGTCACGCCTTCAACATCAAAGGCACTGGACAAAAACTTGACGTTTTTGAGTTTACAATACGCCATTAATTCGTCGTGATCACTTTCGCTTAACTCCAGTGTTTTTAGCATTTCATATTGCGATTGCTCATGATCTCCAGTATTTTTAGACTGATAATCGGCTTTTTGTGCTGACCGACTTACAATGGTGTCGGCTTTAAAGGTTTGAAACTTCACATAATCAACCTCAGCATAAGCTGCTGCATCAATTAGTTGTTTTGCTGTATTTAAATCGCCATTGTGATTGACGCCTGCTTCAGCAATTATAATAACTCTATCCATATTATATAGCTCTACCTGGATTTCCTACAATTTTTGAACCCTCAGAAACATCGTTTAACACGACAGCTCCCGCTCCAATAATAACATTTTGCCCTATGGTTACATTTTCTTTTATCACTGCATTTGCGCCAATAAACGACTGCGACCCTACACTTACATTACCGAGCAACACAGCACCTGGAGCGATGTGCACGCCATTTGAAATACGACATTCATGCTCCACAATACACCCTGTGTTTAAAATGCAATAATCATCAATAGCAGCCAAGGCATTTACTACTACATTTTTAGCAATAAAGTTCCCTTGTCCTAAGCTTATCACTTCGGAAATATTAGCACTTGGATCTATCGCATTTAATAGTGTTTTATTCTTACTAAGAATTAATTGTGCTACTTTTTTTCGGATGGTATTGTCTCCTATTCCTAAAATATAATCATAGGGTTGGTCCCACTCTGAAAAGGATGCATCACTCTCAAATCCGAGATATGTCAACCCAAAAGGATTCGTTGTCATTGGTTCTTTTTCAGTATAAAACTGAAGATTCATCAGACCAGCCTTAGCTGTTTCAGCAACAACAAAACCATGACCTGAATATCCTACTAAAACAATTTTATTACTTGACACTACTTGGAATATTTACAATTCGTTCCTCTAAAAATATAGCATTTTTTTGACTATCCCTTTGAAAGTCCTTATACATTGGCAATCTAAACATCAATTGCCAAATAGGTCTGGTCATGACATTTTCACTGTTTGTGTATTTTAAAAAAGCTTCTCTTTCTTGTTTATTTTCAAGTTCAACACACATGAGCCAATAGTTGGCTTTTGTGTCTGGCAACTCGGTTCTAAACTTGATACCTTGAGTTTTAAAAAAGTCAGCATAGGCTTGAGCGATGCTTCGCTTTTCAGCTAAAAAAGCATCCAGCTGTTCTAATTGCGCACAAGCTAAGGCTGCATTCACATTAGGCATTCTAAAATTATAGCCCAATTCATCATGAAAATACTCATAAGGATGTGGTTGCTTTGCGGTTGTAGTAAGATACTTTCCGCGTTCGGCAAGAGCAACAGCATTACTCACAATAGCGCCTCCACCTCCAGAAGTGACAATCTTGTTGCCATTAAATGAAAACACACCTAAGGTTCCAAAACTTCCTGTGGGTTTACCTTTGTAAGTACTTCCCAGAGATTCGGCGGCATCTTCAACGATAGGAACATGCCATGTATTACAAACTGAAATCAACTCGTCTAAATGCACTGGGAAACCGAAAGTATGCATAGGCAAACACGCACTGATTTTTCGGCCTGTTTTTTTATTGTAACAGCCATCAGCTCTTAATTCGCCATTTTCTTCTAAAAAAGCAGCGACAGCCTTTGGCGATAATCCCATCGTATCTAAATCGACATCTAAAAATACAGGATGTGCCTGATTATAAATAATGGCATTTGCAGTAGCGACAAATGTGAGCGCTTGGGTGAGCACCTCATCACCTGGCTTCACGCCTGCTAAGCGAAGTGCGACTTGTATTCCGGCAGTTCCATTAACAACAGCAACCGCTTTTTTTGTTTTTGAAATTTGCGCCATCTGTTCTTCAAACTGGTCTACAAATTTCCCGACACTAGATACAAAAGTTGTATCAATACACTGTGCTAGATAGTCTTTTTCTTTGCCTCGGAATTTAGGCACGTGAAGCGGAATAAAATCACGCGTTCCATATAATGATTTAATATATTCTGTGACGGTGTTATAGTTTCCCATTACATTTTTGAATCTAGATATTTACCAGTTTCTTTATGACCAAAATCGGGTATCATATGATGGAATAAAGCAACTAAATCCTGCTTTTTCCATGATTTCTGAGATTTGAGTTGTTGGATCGTTTCCGAAAAATGATTCAGTTTATCATTGTCGTAGTTAGGCTCATTTTTAATAATGCCTATGCCGCTAAATCGATTCATATCTAAAACTTCAGCATCTGTAAAAAATTCTTCATAATCCTTCTCTCCTGTGGTATCACTTTTAGTAAATAAACACGGCCATTTTTTATTAGCAATATGGGTTTCAATATCGGCTCTTGCTTCATCCTCACTCTCGCACAAATACGGTTCGTATCCTAAGTTTTTTAAATATTTCACTGCAATATCAGCAAAGGAAATTAAGTGTAAAGACTCTTCAAGTTTCGGAAAAAATATATCTCTATTATCTCCTAACAAACAAGACGACAAACACAATTCGCCAGCTTCCTGAGGCACTACAAAATAACGTTTGATATCATTTGGCGCAACAATAGGTTGCTTTTTTTGAATACGCTGGTTAAAGCCATGTAATAAAGAGCCGTCAGAAAAAGCCACATTAGCAAAACGCGCTGTAGATATCTTAATGTCTTTACTTCTACGCATTAAAAACATTTCCATAATGCGCTTAGAAGCACCCATCATATTCACAGGATTAGCCGCTTTATCGGTAGAGACACAAAAATATTTTTTAGCCTTATTATCGATAGACTGCTGAATGGTTTTATCGGTATTAAAGATATTTACATTAATCATTCGCATTAATGTGTAAGGATCTTTTTCGCTTCTTACATGTTTTAAAGCTGATAAATTTAAGATGTAATCATATTGACCATCAGCTTCAATAAAAGCATCGTATTCTATGGAGCCAATATCTAAAGCAAAGGTTTTAAAATCACCTTTGATGTATCCAAATGAGCTTCGGATATCTCTAACCAATTCGACTAAATTATTCTCACTAATATCAACAACGTGTAACTTTTGAGGATCTCTTTTAAATATTTCTTTAGTAACTGCCTGCCCTATGGAGCCTGCGCCTCCTAAAACTAAAAATTTTGACGTAGATACTTTAGTATATAATTCTTTTTGATTAAACTGAATATCTTTGGTAAACAACATATTTTCTCTACCAATAAGTCCTAATGGTACACTCATAAATTATTACAATTGTTTTAGAAATTTTTAGCTCGCTTTTTTACTTGTAATTAATTGGGTACAATGATACGACAATTTGCCAAGGCTTAAAAGGTTAAAGCTATTCTTTCTCTTGTTTGAAGAGGTTAACTTACGGCTTAAAATTAAGCATCCAGATATTTTGAAATCACTTCTAAAACACGCTGTGTCGCTTTACCATCCCATAATTGAGGAATTTGGCCTTGCTTGTACTGTCCTGAAATTATCTGTTGAACACTCTCTAAAATTTTATCCTGATCAAAATTCAATAAGGTATTAGATCCCAGGTCTATAGTACTCGGTCTTTCGGTGTTTGGACGAAGTGTTAAACATGGAATTTGCTTATAGGTCGTTTCTTCCTGAATGCCACCACTATCGGTTAACACCATAGCACTATTATGAATTAAATTCTGAAAACTAAAATAATCCATTGGTGCAGCTATCGTTAAATGATCTACAGCTTTAAAAGCATCTTCTAAACCATAAGACTGTATATTTTTCAACGTTCTGGGATGCATCGGAAACAGAACATGTTTCTCTGAAGGCAAATTTTGAATAAGTGCTAAAAGCCCTTCCAAGCCTTTTTTATTATCAACAGTCGCTGGCCTGTGAATGGTCATTAAAATATAGTCACCTTTTTTCAAATTATAGGTCGATAACAGTTCCTGATTTTCAATATCATTTTCAAAAGCACATAAGGTATCGATCATGGTATTTCCAACGAAATAAATCTGATTTTTCGATTTGCCTTCATTGATAAGATTATCTATTCCACTTTGTTCGGTCACAAAATAAAAATCGGTAATCTCGTCTACTAAAATCCGGTTAATTTCTTCAGGCATGGAGCGATCAAAACTGCGTAGTCCGCTTTCTAGATGCCCTAACTTCACACCCAATTTATAGGTTGTTAATGCTGCCGCTAAGGTAGAGTTGACATCACCAGGCACCAACACCATATCGGGTTGATAAGTGTTTATGATATTTTCGAGTTTGACCATGATCTCACCCACTTGCGAATTGGCAGATGCAGGTTTTATATTGAGAAAAAAATCAGGCCAAATACCTAACTGATGAAAAAAAACATCTGCCATTGAGGCATCAAAATGCTGACCAGTATGCACAATTTTAATATCGAATTGATTCGGAAATTGCTTAGCAGCAACCGACTTAAATTGAGTGATTTTAATATAATTTGGTCGCGTTCCAACAACAATTAATAGTTTCTTCATCTGTAAATGGATCTAAATCTGCAACAAAGATATTTTAATATTTGGAATCAACTAATAGTCATCCTTCTTGTAGCTGTATAACACTTTTACCTAACGTTAGCTTTTTATCATCATGCAATTAACATGAGAATCATACCCTACATCATGACATTGAGTTAGAACTAATTATCGTACAAAAACGATAAAAACATCAGCAAATTACCTCAAAATTATCAATTGCGTCCAAAAAAACAGCAAATAAGGCAATATTTCCTTAGAAAATCCAACAAATAAATTTAATCGATAAAATCTTTTAGTATCTTTGCAAAACCCTCTGTTTACTAACAATCTCAATCATATAACAAACAATTGAGATTTTATAATGACAAATACAAAACGCTATGAAACATTGCTACTTAACAACATTAGCTCTACTTCTTTTTGCTTTTGGCTTCAGCCAATCTACAATCGTTACCGTTGATAGACCCAATATTATTGGTCCTACAGCTACTGGAAATTCACCAGAAATAGCTTCAACAGGACTTTTTAGAGGCTCTGGAGTTTCACTGGCCAGTACAGGAGCTAATTTCACATCGAATCAATGGAATGGTACTTCTCAAGCAGAAGCAGCAACTAACAATGACTATATTGAATGGTCGGTAAGCGCTAGTGCTGATAACAGTATTGAAATTACCGAATTTGATATTCGTACTAGAAGAAATGCTAACGGTCCTACAAATTGGCAAGTATTTTACAGTCTGGATAATTTTACAACTCCAGGAATTGCAGCCATCCCTGTACAGACATCGACTGCCACAGCTTCTAACTTCAATTTTAACGGCTTAAGCATTATCTCAGGTACTGCTAGCACTGTGACTTTTAGGTTGTACGCATGGAATTCGGTTACCAATAATGGATGGTTTAGAATTGCAGCCAGAAATGCCTGGTCAGATTTCGGAATCGCCAGTCCGGGTTTACGAATTATCGGTACCATAACAACAACGACATTAAACAGTACTGAATCAAACATTATCGCTACGGCTTTTGACCCAACAGATAATATTGATTATTCATCCTATAATGCGACCTCTGGTTTAACAACGTCTAATGCCATTAAAATAGGCGAGTTTACAATTCAGGATGGTGGGAATGATTTAACCGACACCGATGTGGTTGCAACACTATTAACCGGATTAAGTTTCGATATTACTAATAGTGAAAACATTGCTGCCTTAGCTTTATTTGATGGTTCGACTAATATTTCTGAAGTAACCTCAATATCAAGCACTGTTGACTTTAGTGGCATTACAGGGCTTTCGGCTCCAGATGAAGGCACAAAAACTTTTGATGTATATGCAACATTCAATTCGGTAGTTACCGATAATGATCAAATCCAACTTACGATCAGTTCGGCATTAGCTGATGCTGTTCTAGGTTCAACGTTCAACGATTTTGATGCTGGTGCTGCTCAAACACCAATTGCAGGAGATGACAACCGTATTGAAGTTACAGCGACTGCATTCGCATTTGACCAACAACCAACCGATACTTATCAATTTGAAATCATGACACCTTTCCCAATTGTTATTGCTATTGATGGAAATGGCAGTCAGGATTTAGATTATAATGGTATAATTTCTGTTGTTGCTGCGGGTTCTTTAGAGCCTTCGCTTATCAATTACACGATGACTAATGGTAGCGCAACATTTGATTCCATTGTCTTTACTGAAAAAGAAACCGTAACAACCTTATTAGCCTTTGGAGGTGGTTTATCACCTGCAGTAAGTGATCCTTTTGATGTCAATGGCCCTTTAATTTGTATTGCTGTTCAGGATTTTGATACTTCAACACCAGAATGGAATTATTCTACAAACGTTGCAACATTTGATAACGGCTGGGGAACCGATGGTTATTATGGCCCTATTGATATTTCAAGCGCTGCACCTTTAGATAATCCAGCATTTTCTAATACTATTTTTGGCGAAAATGATCTCAACGATGAAGGCGACAATGGCACAACGGGTTTTGCTACTTTAACGTTAGACCCTATTGATATTAGCAGCTTCGAAAACGTAAAATTATCATTTGATTGGGATGTTCATGGCTACGTCAACAATAGTGATGATGCCCAATACCGATTAATCTATGACGGCGTTAACCAACCTATTGTTTTTCTGTTAGACGGAAATGGAGCAATAGATACTGATGAAGGAACAGTGTCTATAGATATTCCTGATGCGGTTTCAACTATTGCTTTACAAATTAGAGTTCGAAATAACGGTATTAACGGTTATTCAGGTTTTGATAACTTTAAATTAGTAAGTGTTTTTGATGGCTTACTTTACGTAGACAATGGTTGGTCTCCTAATCCGCCTTCCAACACGACAGGAACCGACAATGCCTATGTATTAGATGGGACTTATAATGTCGCAACAAATATTGAGCTTAATAATTTATATGTCAATACTGATGCTGCTACTTCAATTAGTGCTGGACAATCCATAACTACTAATTCTGGACTTGTCAATAATGGTACTTTTGAATTAAACTCCGTTTCGACCTCCTATTCTAGTTTAATTGTAAACGGATCGGTTGATGGGAATGTGATTTATAAAAGACATGTCAATATAACATCTGACCCTGGAGAAAGTGGTGAAAATGATTTAATATCGGCACCTGTGTATGGTCAAACCTTTGGAGATTTTGCCGCAGCAAACTCTAATATTGTAGAGAATTCTTCTGATATCTCTGTAAAACTATTTGGTCCTTTTAATAAATCTACCGGACTGTATCAAACCTATGACCTGGATATTCCTGCTGATGCCAATGCTGTTTTAGATGTAGCTAATGGTTATAGAGCTGCTTCTACCAATTCAAGCACCTTTAGCTTTGAAGGTTTGGTGGCAAACACAGTAATTTCAAAACCTATAGTTGTTTCTGGTCCTCATTCACCAGAATGGAACCTGATAGGAAACCCATACCCGTCGTATTTAAAACTATCTGATTTTTTAGTTGCTAATAATTCAGAATTTGAACCAATTAGCTCGGGTATATACGGATATGATGGTGATGCTTCTGATGGATGGCAAATATGGAATTTGGCCTATTCGGATGCAAACCCTAATGCAAAAATCACACCTGGACAAGGCTTTTTAGTAGCTTCTAAAGCAGGAGGTGCGACGATTACCTTCTCGCCTGCTATGCGTACTATTGGCACAACAGACGATTTTATTGCTGGAAGAAACGCCAGTCAAAACTTAGCACATTTAAAGCTTCAATTGCACACAACAGACGCGTCTTATAACACCAACATCTATTTTAATGATAATGCGTCATTAGGAATGGATCACGGTTATGATGCCTCGTTATTTAATAACAGTACACCAGAATTTGCACTTTATTCGCACTTAGTTGAAAATAATTCTGGGGTTAACTTAGCTGTCCAATCGGTAAATTATGACGCATTAAACGATGTGATTATTCCGTTAGGTGTTCATGCCAATCAAGGCGAGCAATTAACGTTTAGTATTGCTGAATCTGATATTCAAGAGGGTATTGATATTTATTTGGAAGACACGCAAACCAATACGTTTACCTTATTAACAGCTTCAGAATATGTATTAACTCCAAATACCAACTTATCTGGAACGGGACGTTTTTACTTAAGATTTTCGGGCGAGGCTTTATCAACTTCTGAAAATAGCTTTGAAACGATTCAAATCTACACGACAAAAACACCGAAGACCTTATTTATTAAAGGGACTTTAAGTGCAAACACAACGGCTGAGATTTATGATATTCAAGGCCGACTGATTTTAAATTCTAAATTAGACACTAGTCAGATCAATAATCAAATTGATTTATCTAATGTCACCAAAGGTATTTATGTCGTTAAACTAAATAATGGTATTCAAGAAAAATCTCAGAAGATTATTATTCAATAAGAATACCAACTTCATTTACATTAAAAAAGCACACTTTGAGAAGTGTGCTTTTTTGTTTGTTAAACATTTAATAACACAATGAAATATTGTAATTAGGAAGTTTTAGTATATTTGCAATCCCTTATTCTCAAAGCGTTTAGGGGATTTTTGAGGTTTTAACGATTAACGACACATTTTATCGACATATGAAACATTTTTACGCATTTTTAGCACTTTTATTTATTTCAAATTTTGGTTTTGGACAGACGACTATTTATTCCGAGAACTTTACAGGTCAAAATGGGAAAGGAGCTGTCGGACCAGGACCATCAGTTGATTTAACTGGAGTAGATTGGACTATTGACATTTCTTCATCAGCTTTAACAGCTACAACAGATTGGTTTCAGGTTGTTAATCAAAGATTTGAAGCGAGAGATGTTGATGGAGAATCTATTTGGCTATCTCCTTCTATATCAATCAACGGTTTTACAAACGTTAGTTTATCTTTATTAGCAACTTCGCAAGGAGGTATGGAGCCATCTGATGTACTTATATCTGAATATAGAATTGATGGTGGTAGTTGGACTGTATTTTCAACAAATGGAAGTCTCAACGATGACTTTAATTCAGCTACGGCTACTGAGTCTGGTTTATCTGGAACAACATTAGAAATTAGAGTTAGAATGAATAATGGAGCAGGTTCTGAAATTCATTCAATAGATAATATTATTGTCGAAGGTATAGCTACTGCTTCTGGCCCAAGCAACCCAGATGCCTTTTCAGCAGCAGTAGTATCCTCATCGCAAATCAATTTAAACTATGACGATAATACAGATGGTGACGATGTGGTGATTGTATTTAATACCGATAACAGTTTTGATACACCAACAGGTACACCAATTGAGGGTAATGATTTTGGCGATGATGAAATCTTATTTGTAGGCAACACCTCAGGAACGATAAACCATACCGGATTAACCGAAAACACCACTTATTACTATAGAGCCTATTCTTATGATGGCACCGATTACTCTTTAGGGTTAAGCGCTGATGCTACAACACCTTGTAATGCTATTGTCGTTACCAATGGGAGTCCGTTTCAAGAAGGCTTTGAAGGCGGAACGGTTCCTCCAAGCTGTTGGGCATCTTTTAGAGGTACAAATGGTTTAGGAACTGATCAAGATTGGGAACTTAGTACTACACCAAATTCTGGAATCAATGCTGCTTTTGTGAGATACGAGAATGTAAATGGTGGAAATGCAGAAGACTGGTTAGTAACACCAGCATTAGATCTAAGTACATTGACAAATACAGAATTATCTTTTTTCACTAGAGATGCTGGTTTTGGTGATGATAGCGATTATTCTATTAGAGTTTCTACAACATCACAAACAGATCAAGGGACATTTTCAACAGTGAATTCATATACCGCTTTTGGAAATACTTACATTAATGAAATAGTTGATCTATCTAGTTTTGATGGTCAAACCATTTACATCGCCTTTGTAATGTCTCAAGATAATGGAGATAGTTGGTACCTAGATGATATTGAAGTTAAAGAAGGAACTTCAAAACTATCTGATATCGTTGAAGCAAACTATGACGAACCTAATAATATTGATTATACCTTATTTCCTAACGCAACACCTTTAACAACTAGTAATGCCATTAAAATTGGAGAGTTTACTATTAGAGATGAAGGCGGAGCACCAGATACTGATGGATTAGGAACAACACTTACAGATATTACGTTTACTGTTGATGGATTCGAAAATATAGATGCGCTTGCTTTATTTGACGGACCAGCAAATGTAGGGGAAGTGACTAATGTTACTGCAAGCACAACATTCAATAGTTTAAATTCTGGAAGTGGAATTACAGCTACAACTGGTTCAAGTACTACATTTTGGGTATATGCTACATTTAAAACAACAGTTACTGATAATGATCAAATTCAATTAACAATAAGTTCAGCTACGGCAGATTCAAGTGGTTCAACCTTTGCGACATCAGATGCTGGTGGCGCAACAAATGATCTTACTGAAACAGATGATAATAGAATTGAAGTTACAGCTAGTCAATTAGTGTTTTCTCAACAACCACCTTCTTCAGTTGCAATCAATGCAGCTATGGCTGACGTCATTGTTGAAGCGCAGGATATCAATAATAATGTTGACAGTGATTTTGTTTCTAACATAGATATTACCTCAACAGGTGCATTAAGTGCAAGTCCAGTTTCTGAAACGGCTATAGCAGGTAATGCTACGTTTAGCACGATAACACATACAGCTGCTGATACAAATTTGCAATTAACAGCGACTGACGGTACTTTTCTGGTAACTAGTACTACATTTGATGTTTCTGTTTTACCATCAGTAATTGCCATTCAAGATTTTGAGACAAGCCCACAAACACCTGTATTTAATTACTCAAATACAAATGGAGGGTTTGCCACAGGATCTGGCCCTGTACCTAATGATGATAATTTCGTATCTGGCACCAGAGGATGGGAAGCAAATAATGAGATTTCAACACTTACTTTTGGGCCTATTGATGTTTCGGGCTACACTGATATTGAATTAGATTTTAGACTAGCTGCTTTTGCCACATCTACAAACGGACTTGATGCTGGAGATAACGTTCTTGTAGAAGTTAGTTTAGATAATGGAGCTACATTTTCTGATGAAATTGAGATTAATGGTAATGCAAATGCCAAGTGGTCTTTTGATACTGGTGAGGCTTCTGCAACAGTTGTTTATGATGGTGATAATAGTCAAGCTAGTTTTGCACCTGCTGGAGGAGGAAATAGAACTACTGATGGCTATTCATTTATTTCAGTTACTGATATTACAAATTCAAGTCAATTAGTCATACGAGTAACAATGGCTAATAATAGCAGTAATGAATTTTGGGTTATAGACGATGTAATACTAAGTGGTATTTTACTTCAAACTAATGACAGTGACTCAGAAATTTATGCAGCTACTCCACAAATAAGCAATTCAACAATAATTGCTGCTAACTCAACTACAATTGCAACCGATGCTGAAGTATTTGGTTTCGTTATCGATGACCAAGGTTCTGGTGATGGTTTAGCAACCAACGTAACAAAAATGCGTTTTGTACCTGGCTCAGCCAACACGGCTTTATGGTCGACAGCTATTGAAGGTATTACGCTTTACGATGAAAATTTAGTGGATTATACGCCAACAGTTACTATTTCTGACACTGAAATTATACTAGATTTTGGTACGCCTATTTCTATTACGGACGGTGGTTCATTGGAGTTTGTATTAGGGTTCTACTTAAAAACTACAGGTATTGTCGATAATAGTATTGTTCAATTTCAAGTCGATGATTCTGCCAATGGATTTACAGCTGATACTTCAGGTTCTGGTTTTATTGACCCATTGACTTCAGGAACCTTCACTGGTCCAGAAACGACAATTAATGTTGTGGCTAGTGATCTCGTATTTAGTCAACAACCTTCAAATACTGAAATCAATATAGCTATTGATCCTGCAGTAATTGTTAATGCTGTTGATACTAATGGCAATCTAGATTTAGACTATACAGACCCTATTGACTTAACTATAACTACGCTCACCTTTGCTGGGAGCGCAACAACATCTGTAAACGCCATCAACGGTAGTTCTACGTTTGATAATTTATTAATAAATTCAACAGGAGTTGGCAACTTAACTGCTAGTTCAACTGGGTTGAATGACAGCCCGTTAAGTGATCCATTTGGTGTGGCTCCAAACCGCTCTAACATTTGGTGTGAAACTTTTACGGATAACTCTTTATACAATGTGACTCTTGGAGGTGAAGGAAAAGGTCCTGATACAATTGAAACCGATTATTTCCATATCACTGACGGTTCAGATATTGACATAGCTTATAATGGAAATAATGGAAACTTTTTCGCTGCTCAGGATATTGATGATGGATCATGGACTGGAAGTGCTAACCCAAGTCAGTTAACATGGACTGGTATTAACATTGAAGGTTATAGTGGCATACGCTTTTCAGGAAAATTTGCTTCTGCTGCTCTAAGCTCAATCGATCCTGCTGATGAAGTTTTAGTTGAATACCGAACAAATGGAACGGATCCATGGGTAAGTTTTTTAGCTTTTAAAAACAACGGCATTGATAATAATACTTTTTTCCAAGAAGACACAGATTTTGATGACATAGGAGATGGAATACAGTTAACTGATACATTTCAAACATTCAATAAATTATTATTGACAACGGCTTCAGATACAACAATTGATTTGAGATTAACTGTAAGAGTGAATTCTGGAGAAGAGGATGTCGCTTTTGAAGACTTCAAAATAGAAGGTATTGGAGGAACATATCCAGGGAATGCTGCTACAGGTTTTGATGGCCCATTAGGCACTGGGAGTTTTGAAATTGATGCTAGCTCTGGCTCTACAATAAATTTCATCTATAATAGAGGTGTAGGTGGTACTCTTGGATTATTTGAAAACCACATCGTAGTATATATAGATAGTAAAGCAGGTGGAATTACTTCAACTACCAACTTAATTGATGCAGATGACGATGGAAGAAAAGCTATCTCTGGATTTGATGGTAATCTTTTAAGATCTGTTGTCAATTTTCCTCCAGGTTTTGAACCTGATTATGCGATATCACTTCATAAAGATTTTGCAGGCTTATTTGAAATAATTGAAAATGGGTCTCACAACTTTATACAAAGTGCAAACTTAAGCCCTTTAGGAAGTAATAACAATGCTAATTATACCTTTAATATCGACTTTTCTAGTATTAATGCATTAGCAGGAGGTGAAAGCTTTAAGTTTTTAGCTACATATATTAATGCTGCTGGAGCATTTAGATCTAATGAATCTATAGGTGATAACACTGCCACAGGCAATCCTGGTACAAATCCAATTGAATTCACAACCTATTATCAAGCATCTAGCAGAAAGAAAGGTGGATTAGCACCATCTACAGCTAATGGATTATGGACAACAAGTGAAACTTGGGTTAATGGTAATGCGCCTTTAGATGGTGATGAAATTATAATCAACAATACGGTTAACCTTAACACAGATTACACCACAAATAACATAGAAATTACTGCTACAGGAATTTTCACTGTTAATACGGCTTCTGATTTTGAAATCACTGGAGGTGTTGTTGGTAGTGGACTATTTAATGTGAATGGTGATTTAATTATTTCTGAAGGTGGATTCACAAACATAGTACCAACATATACAACAGGTTCTAGTTTAACTTATAATAATATTCTTGCAACATATAATAGATTTAACGAATGGCAACCTGGAACAACAGTTGGATTAGGTGTGCCAGACAATGTTATTATTGATAACTCTGATTTAGATCTTAGCAATCCTAGTGCAAATACAACTGTTGAAAATTTCGCTGTTGGTAATAATGTATCTGTCTTCAATGGCGGAAACCTAAATATTGACCCAACAAAATCATTAACTGTAAATGGTGATTTCGCTAATGTGATTTCAACAGTTAATATGAATTCAAATTCTCAGAAATATTCTAGTTTAATAGTTGGTGGCACTTCTATTGGTGAGGTAACGTATAAACGTCACGTTAATACATTTAATAACACTACTGGAACTACTACTGGTCAAAATGATTTAATATCAGCCCCAGTTACCAATAGTAGTCAAACATTTTTAGCTTTTAGAACAGTAAACACTAATATTCCTACAGGAACAATTGGTGGTGTTCCATCATTTTTATTCGGTCCTTTTGATAATGACGCTAACGCTTATATTAACTATAATGCATCTAATGATAGTGATGTTTTAACTGCTGGAGTTGGATACCGCTCTGCTTCTACTAATACTTCAACATTTACATTTGTTGGAAATGTCGAAACTAATAGTGTTACAGCTGGTATTGATGTTGGTGCGTTAAGCCAATGGAATCTTATTGGTAACCCTTATCCATCTTACATCTCAATGTTAGAGTTTTTAACAGAAAACGATGGCGCTTTTAACAGTTCATCTTCTGGAATTTATGGATATGATGGTGATGCTACTGACGGATTTGTTGTTCGTAATTTAGGATATTTTGTGTTAAACCCTGATGAGCTTATAGCACCAGGACAAGGGTTTTTAGTAGCCTCTGTTAATCCTTCAGCTACAGTTAATTTTACACCAGCTATGAGAATGACTGGTTCTTCTGATGATTTTGTTATGGGTAGACAAGGTATTTCTGAAAATGCCTTTATCACTTTAGAAATAAGTAAAGACGATGTAATGTATATGACAGATTTGTATTTCTTAACAGAAAATGTATCTCTAGGGCTTGATCCAGGATATGATACTAGTGTATTTGGAAACGTAGCTCCTGATGATTTTGCAATTTTCTCTCATCTTATTGAAAGCAATGAAGGGATTGACATGGCAATTCAATCATTACCTTCATCTAGTTTATCTAGTGTAATTGTTCCTTTAGGTGTTAATGTAAATAATGGCGAGCAATTTACTATCAGTATCAAAGCGTCGAGTTTACCTGAAAGTGTTGATGTATATTTAGAAGATACTGTAAACAATACACTTACGCTACTAAACAATAGTGACTATGTGTATACAGCAACTACTGATATTAAAGACACTGGGAGATACTTTTTAAGATTTACTGAAAACTCATTATCAACTCAAGAAAACAGTTTTGATAACTTAAACATCTACAATTCGAAAACAACAAAAGAAATTGTAATTAATGGACAATTATTAGAGAACACTATATGTAACATCTATGATATTCAAGGTAGAATTATATTCTCTACTACTGATTTAGATTACACCTCTCTAGAAAACAGAATTGACGTTTCAACCGTCAGTACTGGTATTTATATTGTGAAAATACAAAGTAATAATCTTGAGAAAACTCAAAAACTGGTTATAGAATAATACTAAATAACCAACCGTATATTAAAGACATATAGCCCTTGTACTATATGTCTTTTTTTTGCTTAAAGGTTGTTAACAAAAGTAAATATGTGACCATTTAATCCAATTATGATCTAATCTATAAATACTTATCAACACGAAAACGTTTTCGCTTTTTTTGTAAGTTCAAACTACTCTATATTTACATATCTTACTTTAAATGAGTTAGAAAAAACCACACTATGATGAAACATTACTTGACCTTAAAAACGAATGCGCTTTTAATACTAGCCTTGTTAATCTCACTTCCAGTTATTGGGCAAAATACACCCAAAACTGTTAGTATGAGTGCTTCAGAAAATAACAGTACCGCATTTTCTGCAGAAGGAACCATCGCAACATCAATTACGACATTTTATACACATTGGGATGCTAATTATTTATACATTGGCTGGTCTGAAGGTCGCACAAACTACTCCTCAGACATGTATTATGTCGCCATAGATACCGATCCAAACACAGCTTCAGGAACAAGTAATGCTATAGAAGGCGTGGGATTTGCTACGGGAAACAACTTACCCGATTATTATGCGGTATTTGAAAATAATTCTTCATTCTATGGCCTACCAGCAGGTAATGGAAATGCTATCGAATTTTATAACGGAACTTCAGGTACTTGGAACTTTGTTAGCAGAATTGATGGTAATGATACGGTAGAATCTAAAATAGATTTTCAGGATTCCCCTAACGGTGAAGTAAGAATCCGAATTTCATGGGCTGCTTTAGACTTTACTCCTGGTGATGATAAACCTATTGGGTTAACCTATTGGACCAACAATTCGAGTGGGAATTTTATGTGGTCTCGATTTCCAAATGCAAACCCGAGCACAGGAGCGACTTCAAAAACATTGACCCATCAAATTATATTCAATTCGACTGGTGCAGGTGTTAATCCTTCAACAGCATTCTATGAAAATGCTTTGTCAGAACACACAAAATACACTTCGGTTGCCGATGGAAACTGGAATACAACCAATAGCTGGTTATATGGAGGTATTCCTTTAAATGGTGGAGATATTACAGTAAATCACGATTTAACTTTAGATACTGATGCTTCTATTAATAATGCAACCGTAAATCCTGGCACAAGCTTAACCGTAAATACAAGTCAGACCTTAACAGTTGAAGATGAATTTGTATTAGAATCTGTTTCAAACAACTATTCAAGCTTAATCGTTGATGGTACCATTACCGGAAACGTTGTTTATAACCGTTACGTCAATAATAATGCGTTAAGTGGTGGTAACGATTTAATAAGTGCACCGCTTTCTAGTCAAGCCTTTAACACGTTTATAGGTAACAATAGTAATATATTAGCCGAACCAGATCCTGGTACTAGAATTCTCTTCGGAAGTTTTGACAGAGATGATAATGCTTACGAATTATGGGATGAAACAGATACAACACCACTTGAAGCCGGAAAAGGATATCGCACTGGAATAGATGATTCAGCCGCTAGTAATCTTGTTAGATTTGAAGGAACTGTTAGTACATTAACAGAGAGTATTGCAGTAAACACAGGAGCCATTAGCAAATGGAATTTAATTGGAAACCCATTTCCTTCTTACTTAAACGCACAAGCCTTTTTAACTCATAATGCAGCATTATTAGATCCAAGCGCGACCGCTATTTATGGATATAATGATAATACAGATATGGCTGCTGCAGGTATTTACACCATTATCAATAACCTCTCACCAAGCTATAATTTAGCACCCGGACAAGGTTTCTTTGTTGCTTCAAGTGCAGTAGGCGGTACGGCAGAATTCTTACCTACAATGCGCAATACCAATGGAACCGATGATTTTATTCTCGGACGTGAAAGCAATGCAATTACAAATTTAAAATTAGTGCTAAGCAGTGCTTCAGATGATTTTTTAACCGATATTTATTTCACTGAATTTACAACCCAAGGTCTAGACCCTGGTTATGATGCCTCTCTTTTTGGCGGTAACATTCCTGCATTTGCACTCTATTCGCATTTAGTAATGGATAATTCGGGAGTTCCATTTGCAATTCAAGCGCTAGCAGAATTAGACTATAATGATGTTACTGTTCCGTTAGGGGTTAGTGCTGGTGCTGGTGTACAATTAACCTTTACCATCGATTCGTCAACTTTACCAAGTACTGTAGAAGTATTTCTCGATGATACTGTTGAAAGCACATCAACGTTATTAACGAACTCTGATTATATTTTCACAACGACGTCGGCTTTATCTGGTACTGGACGCTTCTTTTTAAGATTTAAAGACAACGCGTTAAACGTACAGGAAAATGATTTTGACACGTTAAACATTGTGAGTTCTAAAGACACCAAAGAAATTATCATCAATGGGCAACTTAAACAAAATACGCCTCTTGAATTATTCGATGTACAAGGACGTTTAGTTTTAACTACACCCTTACAAAGTTCACATTTAGAAAACCGAGTTGATGTTTCTAACGTAAATAGTGGTATATACATCATAAAATTGAAAAATTATTCTCGAAAAGTCATTATATATTAAGCCTTGTTTAAATTATAGCTAATTAAACACTATAATTATAATATTTTATTTATTTTTGACCTCTATTTATAACATTGTAATGAAAAGAAATAGTCCTCAAGATCAAATTACACGTAAGGATGCCATCAAGAAAATGGGAAAGTACGCTGCACTAACTGCTGTAGGTACATTTCTAATTCTTAATCCTAAAAAGGCACATGCCTCTTCTCCCCCAGATCCGGGAGGAAATCCTTTTGACTAATTTATAATCTATTTTGAAAACGGATTTAGCTCCGAAGTATACGCTTAAGATTGATGCGACCTCTATTTTATGGTTTCAAAAGTCTAATAGGTATATTGTTGTTTCTGAAAGTATTTATACTTTAATCAGCTTGTACTTGGAAGTTACTAGTAAAGCCGACTTTATAAATGAACTACAAGATGTTTTGCAGATTGATAATTCTGAATGCGAAACTATATATACGGAAATCTCCAACTTTTTAATAGATGCAAACAAGTCCTATGAAGACGATGCTGAAGCCACCGTTTTGCAAAGCATTCCTAAGATTACGAGAGCGCAGACATATGATTTTGGCGGAAAAGTTATTCGGATAAATTTTCAATCTGAAATCATCGAAAGCCTGATTCATCCACAAATAGAACATCATTTAACAGATCACAGCAAGCATTTTGATATTGAATTTGATGTTTTTAAAAGATCTGACACTCTGTACTTATTCAAAAATAAAAGTTTTGTTTGCAGTTTTAAAACTGAAGCCTTTCACTTACTGCAAGGACGCTTTGCTCTAGAACTCACCAATGCGATTCACAATACAGACCCTCATAAATGGGTAGCAACGTTTCATGCTTCGACGATCACCAATACTTCGGAAGCCATTATGATTATTGGTGATTCCGGAAATGGCAAAAGCACATTATCTGCACTATTGATGGCCAATGGCTTTGAACTTTTAGCAGATGATTTCTCTCCATTTTATGAGACTAAAAACGTCTTCAGATATCCCGCTGCAATTTCAATTAAAAAAGGTGCTTTTGAAATTTTAGAACCTCATTTCAGAGGGTTTAACAAACTCAAAACCCATATGAATGGTCCGAAAAAAGTAAATCTAAAATATTTACCTCCAAAATCCAATTTCAATAGTTCGCCATCAAATTTTCCTTGTCAGACAATTGTAAGTGTGAAATATGACCAGACTAAGGCCTCTGAATTGAAGCAAGTTTCCGTAGAAAAGATAGTATCTACCTTAATTCCTGATTCCTGGATTTCACCTAACGAAACTCATGCACATCTGTTCTTAAACTGGCTAAAACACGTCAAATGCTACGAACTTAATTATAGTGATTCAGCTTTTGCCCTATCCAAATTTAAGACACTGTTTGACGAATAGAGAATTGTTTGCTTACATTTGAAATGCTAAATCGTTAAGAGTGTCTTCAAAACAAAACACATACCAACAAACTCTGGAATTAATCGCTGCCATTTTAAGCTTTGAGACCTCAAATGAACTCTTAAGCCAACGACTAGAATCTAATAATATTGACTGGGAGCAGTTTGTTAAGCTATCGAGCGAGCAATTAGTAATGACTACATGCTATTGTAGGTTAGCACAAAAACAGGCATTGGATGCTATTCCAGAAGATTTAAAGTTGTATCTCGAAGAGGTGACTTCAATTAACCGACAAAGAAATCTTAAATTAATTGATGAGATTAAAGTAATCACCCAAACATTTAACACTAACAACATCGATTATGTGCTTCTTAAAGGTGCTGCCCTATTGATGGGAAATTCGTTTCAGGATATTGGTGAACGCATGGTTGGTGATGTCGATATTTTAGTATCGTCTAAACATATTAATAAGGCGTTTCAACTTATTAGCACCATAGGATATGATCAATCTAAAGATTTCAACTATACCATTAATGACTTTAGGCATTTACCCAGACAGTTTACAGACGATAAACTCGCCGTTATTGAATTACATAGTTCAGTACTCGACCCAAAATTTAAACATCTCTTAGATGATGACGCTGTTTTAAATACTAAAATAGCACAACATAATGTTTTTATTCCAACACCTTATTATGCTAACCTGATAAATATCATGGGTTTGCAAGTAAACTCTAAAGGTTATCAGTACCGACATTGGTTTTTACGGAATATGTATGACAGCTTAGTACTGAAATTGGATTCCCAAACCGATTTGCTTCTTGACTATAAGGATAATTTATACGTTATAGATTACCTATCAAAATGTCAAGCCATTTTTTCATCTGTTACTTTTGAGCCTGAAAACCAAAACGTGAAACGCAAAACCAAATACTACACCTTTAAACTGAAGCATTTTTGGTGGCATCAACTACTGTATAAATCAAAATATATTTTTTATAGTATTTATGACCGAATTCGTTTATTTATTAAAAATTCTAGTTACAGAAAACTCCTTTATAGGCATTTGTTTAACAAATCAACCTCGTGTTTTTAAGCCTGCATCTATGATTATCTGGAAATTTCTTGGCTTGTAGTACCAGAATTTGTTTTATTGACAATCTAAAACAGCATTAATTGATTGATATTTATTTGATACGCCAATTTATTATGAAAAAACAGATGGTCTTTACCTAAAAAATTATAACTTTGGCATCTGTTTTAAAGCCGTTATTTACAATGGTTATTTTAAAATATTTTAATATGAAAAAAATAGTATTGTTTTTATTATTGATTGTAGTCATTAGTTATGACTGTAGTTCTCAATCGTTAACAAAGAGCCAACTAAGAGGTGAAGATTCTTGGGTACTTAGTGTAGGCGTGAATGCCATAGGAAGTTTAGGTACTAGAAATCCTGTTAAAGATTTAGGTGATTTCCAATTTAAGCGTCCGTTTGCATTGGCTATCCAACACAGATGGTCTAGAATCTTTTCTATTGAACAAGATTTTACAATGAATAGATTTACAGAAAACACCATAATTGATGGTAATCCTGTTCCTGAAGATTATAACTACTACTCTACAAACACTTATCTTAAGTATTATATATCTGATGACTTATTTAGAACTGCAACATGGTTTGATGTCTTTGTTGGTGGTGGACTAGGTGTATTTACTATTGATGAATTTAACACCTCTGCAAATGCAGTTATTGGAGGAACATTCTGGGTGAATCAAGATATTGGAATAAGGCTTCAAGGTGTCGGTAAATTTGCATTTAACCATAAAGACAATTTGTTTGATAACAACCACTTGCAATACATGATTCAAGGCGTATTTAGGTTCTAAACAAATAAAAATATCCTAATTAAAAAGTCCATATACATCTAGTATTTGGGCTTTTTTTATTTAAAAAACTAGTAGCCTGTAAAATTAAAACCTAACATCGTTTTGACTTTCCCATATATACCTGGAAACTGATTTTTAAAAGGCTCAGGAGATTCGATAAACGTTTCTATGATAACCGATAAAAATTCAAACTGGTTGGTAAACGCATAATCCCTCAAAAACTTTGAGGCAATAAGTTTTGATTTAAGTTCGGCATTAGCATCGAGCATATTACTAAGTTCAACATAAGCATCTAAAAATATAGCAGCACTTGTGCTATGACGCCTTGCACTCATATAATAAAAGTGTATAGCATGTGTAAACTCATGTATGGCCAAATTTATATTATCATCTTCGATAGCATAACCATATAATACATCTTTCCATGAAAACACAAGGGCCTTTAAACCTAAATTAAACTCTCCTTTATGGTAAGCTTTATTAGTTTGTGAGTAAAATTCTTCAGGATATAATATAATACGTTCTACCGATTTAATGTTGTAATCTCTTAAACCAAAGGTCAATTTAATGAGTGTCGCAGCGATGAGCATTTTCATCTCCTCAGTAATTTTAATATCCTTACCAATAAACTCCGTTTTTCTTACAAATTGACTAACCCTATGCTCAAAATAAGCTTTCTGTTTTAAAGGTAGTCTTCTGTAGAACTTAAAATTTCTATTCAGAATTGATTTTTGATCTTTAGATAATTTTCGTTTTCTGAAATAAATATGATTAAAAAATAGGCGCTTATTGATGTATTCGACATAAGCCATTTCAAAGAAATTAAAAATTCTACCTGCAAAAAACAACAAGGCTAGTACAACAGCAACTACTATGAAATAATCAGCTATTATTTTTTCGTCTTCCGAAAGCTTATTATACTGAATACATAAAACAACATTGAAAAGTAGATTCATTAATGGGTTGGCTGTGTTTTCCTTTTTCTATTCTAAAACCTTAGAAGGCTCTATTTTCAGAAATTAAATTCTTTATTAGAATGTAAAGTTACGCATTGTATTAGAATTAACGTCAAACCACAAAGTTATGCTTCTTACATAAAATTGAATCAAGCTTATAGCATTTCACTAACGAATGCAATGAGGATGGACTTGCTTCGCTCGTCTTTCCTCAAAGCGCCGCTTTGAAAATAAAAAACCTAAGCTTATAAATTCATGCAAGCTTATAGCGTGCTCATTAATAAATGCAGTTTGGATTGACTCACTTCGCTCGTCTTTCCTCAAAGCTCCGCTTTGAAAATAAAAAACCTAAGCTTATAAATTCAAGCAAGCTTGATTTAACACTTAGGTTTTTTATTTATTCGTGACCTCGAGAGGATTCGAACCTCCAACCCTCAGAGCCGAAATCTGATATTCTATCCAGTTGAACTACGAGGCCAAAATTTCCTACAAAAGATAGGAGAGTATTTTAATTTTTGATTATAATTATGATAATTTTGCTTTGACTATAGCCGAAATAGCCTTACCGTCGGCTTGTCCAGCCAGTTCTTTACTTACAATTCCCATGACTTTTCCCATATCTTTCATTCCTTCAGCTCCAATTTGATCTATCGTCATTACCACTACCTTTTCAATCTCTTCTTCGCTTAATGCTTCTGGTAAAAACTGACTAATCACTTCAGCCTGATCAATTTCAGGTAATGCTAAATCTTTTCGATCTTGTTCTAAATAAATCGCAGCACTATCTTTACGTTGCTTTACTAACTTAGACAAAATCTTGATCTCTTGTTCTTCGGTTAAATCGCCTCCTTCTCCTGAAGTTTGTGCAAGCAACAACTCCGATTTAATAGCTCTCAATGCCGCTAAAGCCACTTGATCTTTCTCTTTCATCGCTGCCTTCATAGCAGTCATGACATCATTTTGTAAACTCATAATACATGATTTTATTGAAATGCGAAGATATGAAAAACTTACTGGTTTTTATGGATCTTCAAAACACTAAAAAATATAAAAAAACCCGAAAAATCTGTTACAACTTTTCGGGTTTGACAAAGTGTGAAACACTAAACTAAATTTGCTATTAATCTACGTTGTCGTGTAAAAATGAATTATTACTTCTTAACTGAACGTCATCGTTCTCATCTGTAGAAACGGATGTTCTAGAAGCGTTGGTTTCTGATGAATGCTGTGCATCCTCTAAATTCACACCTTGTCTTTTGTATGCAGGTTCTTTTTCAATTTCATCTATTTTTGCCGTATTAAACTTGTAATTGAAATCTTTCATTTTACGGCGTCTTTCATCGGCTCTTTCTTTTAGCAATTCTGAAATCGGACTGTTCATTGGGTCAATCTCTTCTCCAATTGCCGCTTCATTGACTTCAGATTCAATGACTTTTTTCTCAAATACAACTTCGTCTTCAACTTCGGGCTGAGGCTTCGTTTTGGTTTCCTGCTCATTCATCGCTGATTCATAGGTCATGAAATCATCTAAAGCATATCGCTTTTCGCCTTCTTCATTCGCTTCAGTAACAGGAATTATTTCAACATGCTCTTTCACTTCAAAGTCTTTAACTTCTTCGTCTAAAGAAAAAATAGTCTTCTCTTCTTCTACTTGATTTTCAGGCGTTACTTCATCTTCCGAAGCACCAAAAGACAATGGCAAATCGAAGGTGAGCGTAATTTGTTCTTCTTCAACTTCTTGAATGCTCTCTTCTTTTACTTCTTGAACTGGCGTAATAATAAAGTCGTCGTCTTGAGTTTCTTCAGCTTTATGATCTAAAACTTCGTCATAAACCACATTGATGTTTCTTATAATATCAGTTGTTGTGATCAATTCGGTTTCTAAAGCTTCATTAGACACTTCGTCTAAATCGTCTTCATCATCCATTAAAGTATGAACCACAACTTCAGGAGCTTTATCTTCTTCCTTTTCAAGAATAATATCTGGCGTTATAATTGCCGGCTCACTTTCTTTAACATGCACGTCATCATTTCTATCATCTTCTAAAGCGTGAACCACTTTCTTTTGTTCGGTGTTTGAAATTTCATGCTGTTGATCTAAATCAAAACCCGTAGCAATAATAGTTACAGAGATTGACTCTTGCAGTGATTCGTCTTCACCAACACCCATAATAATATTGGCACCATGACCAGCTTCGGTTTGGATATGATCATTGATTTCTCCAATTTCATCAATAGTAATTTCCTGAGAACCCGAAACGATAAGCAACAGTACGTTTTTAGCTCCAGTAATTTTATTATCATTTAACAGCGGTGAATCTAAAGCTTTCATAATTGCCTCTTGTGCTCTGGTTTTACCCGAAGCGGTTGACGACCCCATAATGGCAGTACCACTATTACTCAATACGGTTTTAGCATCACGCAAATCGATGTTTTGCGTATAGTGATGTGTGATGACTTCTGCGATTCCTCGAGATGCTGTAGATAAAACTTCATCTGCTTTTGAGAAACCTGCTTTAAAACCAAGGTTTCCGTAGACTTCACGTAGTTTATTATTGTTGATAACCACCAAAGAATCTACATGAGAACGAAGCGTTTCAATCCCTTTTAAGGCTTGTTCGTTTCTTGTTTTTCCTTCAAATTGGAATGGCATCGTCACAATACCTACTGTTAAAATATCTAATTCTTTAGCAAGTTTAGCGATGATTGGCGCAGCACCTGTTCCGGTACCACCACCCATTCCCGCAGTGATAAATACCATTTTTGTATTGGTATCTAACATACGACGTAAATCTTCTAAACTCTCTACGGCAGCCTGCTCTCCTACTTCAGGATTTGCTCCGGCTCCTAAACCTTCGGTTAAATTAACTCCTAACTGGATTTTGTTTGGGACACCACTGTTTTGCAGTGCTTGGGCATCTGTATTACAAATCACAAAATCAACACCTTTAATCCCTTGTAAAAACATGTGATTAATTGCGTTGCTTCCACCACCTCCAACTCCAATAACCTTGATGACGTTGGATTGGTTTTTTGGTAAATCGAATGCAATGTTGCCTAACTCATTGTTGTTGCTCATAAAATTACTTTTATACTCTATTTAAACTATATTTTCCCCAAATATCTCCGATAGTCCTACCCAATCGAAGCTATTCTAATGTATTTATTCGGCGTTATCTAAAAAATCTTTAACGCGTTCTGTTAACTTATCTAAAAAGGACTTACGTTCCTTTTTTGGTGGCTCAATCACCTCTTCCTCTTGCACAGGAGCATCTTCGGCATGATCGGCTATCACGTGCTCCATTTCTTCAACTTCTTTTTCTACACGTTTACGTTCTTGACGCTTTAATCCGTCCATAACCAATCCCACTGCTGTGGCAAACAACGGACTCGCAATATCATCGTCACTATCGCCAGCGAGGTGCTCATTGGGATACCCAATTCTGGTATCCATCCCAGTGATATATTCAACCAATTGCTTTAAATGTTTTAACTGGCTTCCTCCACCTGTAAGTACAATTCCGGCAATTAATTTCTTCTTCTGTTCTTCGTGCCCATAATTTTTAATCTCTACATAGACCTGCTCTATAATTTCAACGACACGCGCATGGATAATTTTAGACAGGTTTTTTAAAGTGATTTCTTTAGGCTCACGACCACGTAATCCAGGAATGGACACTATTTCGTTGTCTTTATTCTCTCCTGGCCATGCAGATCCAAACTTTATTTTTAATAATTCTGCTTGCTTTTCGATAATAGAACAGCCTTCCTTGATATCTTCAGTTACCACGTTTCCTCCAAAAGGAATCACGGCTGTATGACGAATGATGCCGTCTTTAAACACCGCCAAATCGGTTGTTCCTCCTCCTATATCAATAAGTGCAACTCCTGCTTCTTTTTCTTCCTGACTCAGTACCGCATTTGCAGATGCTAAAGGCTCCAAGGTGATCCCTTCAAGTTCTAAACCCGAACTTTTTACACAGCGCCCGATGTTTCTAATCGAAGACACCTGACCTACAACAACGTGAAAATTAGCTTCTAGTCGTCCACCATACATTCCGATAGGCTCTTTAATTTCGGCTTGCCCATCAATTTTGTATTCTTGTGGCAACACATGAATAATTTCTTCACCTGGAAGCATTACTAACTTGTGAACCTGATTAATTAAACGGTCAATATCTTCATCATCAATAACCACTTCAGAATTAGCTCTAGTGATATAATCGCTATGTTGTAAACTACGGATATGCTGACCAGCGATACCCACAGTAACCTCTTCTATTTTTAAACCAGCTTCGGCTTCGGCTTCTTGAACCGCTTGCTGAATGGATTGAATCGTTTGGGTAATATTATTGACTACACCTCTATGAACTCCTAAACTTTTGGATTTTCCAATCCCTAAAATTTCGGCTTTGCCATATTCGTTTTTACGACCAATCATGGCCACAATTTTTGTGGTTCCGATATCGAGTCCTACTGAAATTTTATTATTCTCCATCACTTACTTTTTGGTGCAAATCACTTGTTTGTCAAATTTTAAATTCACTAGTTTATAATTATCCAGTGCATCATCTTTCATTGCTTTTTTATAAAACGCTTTAAGATTATTTATTTTTTTATCTAATAATTTTAAAGTTCCTAAATGAATATTAAAATCATGTGATCTAAATTTTAAATCAATGGTTTTATCTTGATTTTGATGAATTTCAACCACATGCTTTGTCAAAAATTCATCGCTTTGAACTTTTTTAGCTACAGCATGTACAATAGCCAAATCATTCTTCTCAATATATCCAGTAACAAGAGGCACTCGTGCAGTATAATTTGTTGATAAAGGCATAAAAGAGCCTGTATCATCAATGTAATAAGATGCATTTGTGCTTACTCTTGCAATAGGTTTTTTCTGTTCAATTTCAGCAGTGATTAAGCCGTCAACACTCATAAACACTTGTGCACGCTTAATCATTGGATTAGAGTTTAGGGCAGATTCTAATTCGTTCAAATCTATAATATCTTTAGGCTTATTCGTAACAGTCTCTTGATTTTGTATTAACAATTTACTAACAGTCTCATGCGTGACAAAAAGATTATCGTCTCCAACAAATTTTATGGCTGGAGTTGCTACTTTTCGTGATGAATTTCTAACTGTAGAAAAGGCACACAAAAACACCACTACCACTAGTAACAATACAACTTTTATGTAGTTATAATTAACTCGCAAGACTCAATGCTTTTTTAATATGTTTTACTTCTTCTCCTATATCTCCTGCTCCAATAGTTAATATGATTGGTGCATCCTGAGATGTTATCGCTTGAATTAATTCAGATTTTTGAACTAATTTTTTATTGTCATTTTTAATTTTTCCTAAGAGCCATTCTGAATTAACCCCTTCAATTGGCAACTCACGTGCCGGATAAATATCTAGCAGAAACACCGCATCAAATTTTGATAAGCTTTCAGCAAAATCGTCGGCAAAATCTTTAGTTCTGCTGAATAAATGCGGTTGAAAAACAGCTAGCACTTTTTTATCAGGATACATTTCTCTAACCGCTTGATGTACCGCGTTAATTTCTTCCGGATGATGTGCATAATCATCGATATACACTAAATCATCGGTTTTAATCTGGTAGGTAAATCTGCGTTTTACACCTTTATAAGATGCTAATCCCTTGGCGAGCTGCGGATGAGGGAGTCCATATTCTACAGACATCGCCAAGGCTATTAATGCATTCGACAGGTTATGTCTACCAGGTAGGCTAAATTTGAAATTTTCCAGTAGTGCATTTGGTGTTTTGACATCAAACACATAACTACCATTTATGATTTTAATATTTTTTACCGAATAATCTGAATCGTCTTCAATACCATAGGTAATTCCTTTGATTGGCAATCCGTTTTTAACGAACAGTTTTCCGTTGGGTTTTATTTTTTTTGAAAAATCTTCGAAAGATTTCACCAGTTCTGAAGCATCACCATAAATGTCCAAATGATCAGCATCCATCGAGGTTATACAAGCAAAATCTGGAGACAAGGTTAAGAATGAACGATCAAATTCATCAGCCTCTACAACTGTAACCTCTGTTCCGTTTAGAATGAGATTAGAATTATAATTTTCGCTAATTCCGCCTAAAAAAGCAGTCACTTCAACATCACAAGCATTTAACAAATGTCCGAGAATACTTGTCGTTGTGGTTTTACCATGTGTTCCTGCAACCGCTAGACAAAATGTTTGTTTTGTAATTTCTCCTAAGACTTGAGATCGCTTTAATACCTCAAATCCGTTCGACATAAAATACGTTAATTCGCTGTGCGACTTCGGAATTGCAGGTGTATATACAATAAGCGTTTTATTTGCGTCTAAAAAACGAGGTTCAATCTGTTTTACATCATCATCAAAATGTATGGCAACCCCTAAATCAACTAAAGCATCAGTAAGATCAGTTTTGGTTTTATCATAACCACCAACCGCCACTCCTTTAGCCATAAAATAACGCGCCAAGGCCGACATACCTATGCCTCCAATTCCTATAAAATAAACGTTATTTAATTGTTCTAATTTCATTTAGCGTTGTAACAGTTTTTCAACTTCGTCTGCGATATCGCTGGTAGCATTAATTAATGCCAGTTGCTTTATATTGGTTCCTAAAGTTTTTCGTTGTTCTGGCGATGCCATTAATGCATCAAAATGGGTTTCAAATTGCGCGTCTAAATCAGACTCTTTTATTAAAATTGCTGCCTCCTTATCGGCAATCGCTTTGGCATTTTTTGTTTGATGATCTTCCGCTACGTTTGGTGACGGAATAAAAATCACAGGTTTCCCAACAACACAAAGTTCAGAAACCGAGCTTGCTCCCGCTCGAGAGATAATAATATCTGCCGCAGCGTAAGCCATATCCATTGTATTTAAAAAGGCATGAACTTGCACATATTCCATGTCATTATAATGCTTGTATTGTTGATAATACAGTTTACCGCATTGCCAAATCAATTGGATATTTTGTGATTGAAAATACGTCAACTTTTCTTCAATAAGCTGATTCACACGTCTTGCTCCCAAACTGCCACCTAAAACCAAAAGTGTATGCTTACTATGAATTAAAGTAAAAGCATCTTTACCTTCGATATGTTTCTGCTCAACATTCAATAAATCCTTACGAATTGGGTTGCCTGTTAATATGATTTTGTCCTTCGGAAAGAACTTTTCTAAACCTTCATAAGCCACACAAATCTTATCGACGTGTTTAGATAACAATTTATTGGTGATCCCTGGATATGAATTTTGTTCCTGAATCAAACTCGGCACACCTTTAGATGTTGCCGTTTTTAATAGTGGTCCACTAGCAAATCCTCCTGTACCAATAACAACATCGGGTTGAAAGGTATTGATGATTTTACGAGACTTGAGCAAACTGGACAAAAGCTTAAGCGGAAACATGAGGTTTTTAAGTGTTAATTTTCGTTGAATGCCAGAAATCCACAATCCTTCAATATCATAACCAGCTTGTGGCACCTTTTCCATTTCCATACGATCTGAAGCACCAACAAATAAGAACTCAGCATCAGGAAAGCGCGATTTTAATTCGTTTGCAATCGCAATCGCAGGATAGATATGTCCACCTGTTCCGCCACCTGATAATATGATTTTATACGTACTCATTAAATTGTTTCACTTAAAATTTCTAATGGATTGTCCTCATTAATTTCCTGTTCTTTTATTTGTTCACGTTTAGCACTTACACTTAATACAATGCCAATCGCCAAGCAGGTCATCCAAATGGATGTTCCACCACTACTAATTAAGGGTAAGGTTTGTCCTGTTACCGGAAACAATTCCACAGCAACAGCCATATTTATGAGGGCTTGAAATATAATAGGCAAGCCAACGCCTAAAACCAGGAGTTTTCCAAAAACTGTATCCGACTTTTGTGATACGATGACGATTCGGAATAATAACCAGGAGTACAGTACGAGCAAAAACAAGCCTCCAATTAAGCCATATTCTTCAATAATAATCGCAAAAATAAAATCGGAAGACGATTGTGGTAACACGTTTTTTTGTCGGCTTTTACCAGGACCCAAACCTTTAATACCACCAGAAGCTATAGCGATTTTAGCATTTTCAATTTGATAATCGGCTTCAGTATCTTCACCATTAGCAAAATTCTCAATTCTACTTGTCCACGTGTCCACACGATTATCCATTAAATTTGGAAACGCTTTAGCCACGAGAATAAATAAAGTTAACGCAACGATGCCACTACCAATAACAATGCCCAAATATTTTATAGGATAGCCACCAATAAACGTTAACATCATCACCATTAAAAAGATAATAGCTGTTGTAGAAAAATTAGCTGGTAATATTAGTATTAACACAAAAAACACGGGTGCCCAAAGTGGTAATAGTGTTTCGACAAAAGTGACGTTTTTATCTTGAATTTTAGACAGGTATCGCGCCACGTAAACCATTAACACCACTGCCGCCAATGTAGAGGTTTGAAATGACATCCCGACAAATGGAATTTGAATCCACCGACTTGCATTAGCGCCTTCGATGGTTGTGCCTTGAAGCATTGTAACGATTAACAAGACGATAACAATAGGAATCATCACCATAGACAATCCTCTAAAATAGCGGTACGGAATTTTATGCACGCCGTACATAATTGCAAAGCCCAAAAAGAGATGCATAAAATGTTTTACAAAAAAGCCAAAGGTATTTCCGGCACCACCAACATAAGCCAAATTACTAGCAGCACTATATACAGGAAGAAATGAGAAAATTGCCAACAATGCAGCAATTGCCCAGATTAATCGATCTCCTTTTATATTTGTAAATAGTGTTTGCATTTTATTTTTAAATCATTCTCATGTTGTCATTCAGAGCAAAGCGATGAATCTAAAAATTAGATTCTTCAGTCGCAACTTCAACTGAATGGCATTTTTATATTTATAAGTTTCTAACAGCGTCTTTAAACTGACGGCCTCTATCTTCGTAATTTTCAAACAAATCAAAACTTGCACATGCAGGCGACAACAATACATTATCTCCAGCTTCAGCCACTTTATAAGCAATTTTAACCGCTTCACTCATAAACTGAGTTTCGATGATAATATCTACCATTCCACCAAAACTTTCAATTAGTTTTTCATTGTCTACACCTAAACAAATGATTGCTTTTACTTTTTCATTTACAAACTGAAAAAGCTCTTTATAATCATTTCCTTTATCAACACCTCCAACAATCCAAACCGTAGGTGCATCCATGCTTTCAAGAGCATAATAAGTAGCATTTACGTTGGTTGCTTTAGAATCGTTGATGTATTCAACTTTATTTATTTTTAAAACATGCTCTAAACGATGTTCTACGCCTTGAAAATTTTCCAAACTCTCTCGTATTGTTTGTTTTCTAATTTTCAGCAAGTGGGCTACTGTCGAAGCAGCCATTGCATTTTTAATATTGTGTTTTCCCTCTAATGCTAAATTTGCTGTTGGCATAATTATCTGATTGTTATCTATTGTTATTTTTATATTGTCTTTATCTAAATACGCACCATTTTCAATAGTTTTTGTTAATGAAAATGGCAATAATGTGGATTGAACAGGATGCGCTTCCAACCAACTGGAAATAACTTCATCATCGGCATCATAGATGAAATAATCGCTTGCTGTTTGGTTGTTTGCAATTCTGAATTTTGAAGCGATATACCTTTCAAACTGATAGTCATAGCGGTCTAAATGATCTGGTGTAATATTGGTCAAAACTGCAATATGCGGCCTAAAGTCAACAATATCATCCAACTGAAAACTACTAATCTCCAACACGTAGTTTGGATAGTCTTGCTCTAAAATTTGTTTTGCAAAACTGTCACCAATATTACCAGCCAAACCCACTTCTATTTCTTGTTTTAACAAGTGATGCGTAAGTGTTGCTGTGGTCGTTTTACCGTTACTTCCTGTAATTCCTACAATGACTGCAGTGGTAAAGTTTGATGCAAATTCAATTTCAGAAACCACGGTGATTCCTTGCGCTCTAATTTGTTTAATAAGTGCAACTTTATCAGGAATTCCCGGGCTTTTCATGACGATATCAGCATTCAGAATTTTATCTTCGGAATGCATTCCATCTTCAAATTCAATCTCATTATGTATAAGAACTTGTTTGTACTTTTCTTTTATTTGTCCTTTATCAGAAACAAATACGGTATAGCCTTTTGCCTTTCCTAAGAGTGCTGTTCCAACTCCACTTTCGCCACCTCCAAGAACTACCAGCTGTTTCATTTATCTTATTTTCAGTGTCACAATTGAAATAATTGCTAGCAGAATTCCTATAATCCAAAATCGCGTCACTATTTTACTTTCATGATATCCTGATTTCTGATAATGATGATGTAAAGGCGACATTTTAAAAATGCGCCGGCCTTCACCATATTTTTTTCTTGTGTATTTGAAATAGCTCACCTGCATCATCACGGATAAGTTTTCGGCTAAAAAGATTCCGCACAACACCGGAATCAACCATTCTTTACGAACTGCAATGGCGATAACTGCTATGATTCCTCCAATAGTCAAACTTCCCGTATCACCCATAAATACTTGAGCCGGATAAGTATTGTACCATAAAAACCCGATTAAGGCTCCAACAAAAGCTGCGATGTATATGGTAATTTCTTCCACTCTGGGGATGTACATGATATCCAGGTATTCTGAAAAAATAATATTACCCGAAACCCATGCGAATATGCCTAATGTAAGCACAATTATCGCCGAAGTCCCGGCGGCCAGACCATCGATTCCATCAGTAAGATTCGCGCCATTTGAAACAGCCGTGATGATAAATATGGAAGCCAGAATAAAAATGACCCAAGCATATTTCTCTAAATCTGGACTGATCCAGGTGATTAAATCGGCATAGTCAAACTCATTAGATTTCATGAAAGGTATCGTCGTTTTTGTCGACTTTTCTTCTTTATCAAACAGCTTAGATGGCGATATATTAGGATCTTGAGCCAGAAGCACTGTTTGCTGGTCTTCAGGCAGTTTTTCTTTAATCGTCACATCACTGTGAAAGTACATCGTTGCTCCTACGATGATCCCTAAACCAACCTGTCCTAAAATTTTAAAACGCCCTTTCAATCCATCTTTATTGTTTTTAAATTTCTTCAAGTAATCATCGATAAACCCAATAATTCCCATCCAAACCGTCGTTACAATAAGTAAAATGATATATACATTTGCGAGCTTTGCCAATAACAATACCGGAATGAGTGTAGCTAAAATGATAATAATTCCACCCATGGTTGGTGTTCCTGCCTTTTCAACCTGACCATCCAAACCAAGATCACGAATGGTTTCTCCAACTTGTTGTCTTTGCAGAAAACGGATAATACGCTTACCAAATATTGTAGAGATGAGTAACGATAAAATTATAGCCACAGCCGCTCTAAAGGTTAAAAACCCAAAAAGAGAGGCTCCAGGAAACTGAAACTCTTGTTCTAAATAATCAAATAGGTAATACAACATATTATTTCTACTATTTTTATACTGCTTTTGATTGGCTAAATACTACTCGCCATTTAAAATTCATCTTTAACATTAAGGGTTTAAACGCACTCATTTTTGCAACTGTTTTAAACACTCCTGAACTATTTTATAATCATCAAAATCAAAGCGTTCTCCTTTAATTTCCTGATAGGTTTCATGACCTTTTCCTGCGATTAGAATGATATCATTTGGATTGGCTAATTGACAGGCTGTTTTAATTGCTTGCTTTCTATCAACTATAGCCAAAGTCTTTTTGAAGTTTTGAGGCTCTACGCCTTTTTCAATATCCTCAATAATGGTTTCAGGTACTTCACTTCTAGGGTTATCACTTGTAAAAATCACCTTAGTACTTAATGCTGAAGCGATATGCCCCATTTTAGGTCGTTTGGTTTTATCACGATCGCCACCACAACCAACTACTGTAATCAATTCTTCATTCGTGGTACGAATACTATTTATAGTTTCCAATACATTTTTTAGAGCATCAGGCGTATGCGCATAATCTACAATAGCGGTAACTTTTTCTTCAGAAATGAGATACTGAAAACGACCACTCACACTTTCCAGCTCACTAATTAGCCTGAGCACTTCCACTTTTTCAAGGCCAAGCAATTCGGCAGCTCCATAAATTGCAGTCACATTATAGGCATTGAAATTCCCGATGAGCTTAGTCCATAATTCACTATCATTGAGTTTTAATAGCAATCCGCTAAATTCATTCTCTAATACTTGCGCCTTATAATCGGCATAAGTTTTAAGCGCATAAGTCAACTTTTTAGCCTGTGTATTTTGCAGCATGACTAATCCGTTTTTATCGTCAATGTTGACTAAGGCAAATGCCTTTTTAGGCAGATGATCAAAGAATGATTTTTTAACATCACGATACTCAGCAAAAGTGTCATGATAGTCTAAGTGATCGTGTGAAAGGTTTGTAAAAATCCCGCCAGCAAAATGCAACCCATCGGTTCTGTGCTGATGGATGCCATGAGAACTTACTTCCATAAAACAAAACTCAACACCTTCATCATTCATCCTCTTTAAATACTTATTAATTGTCAAAGAATCTGGCGTGGTATGTGTTGCTTTATACTCGGTGTTATCAACCATGATCCTAACCGTAGAAAGCAACCCAACTTTATATCCTGCCTTTTTAAATAGCTGATATAATAGTGTGACAATTGTGGTCTTTCCGTTAGTTCCTGTAACACCAACTAATCTTAGGTTTTCTGAAGGATTTCCGTAGAAATTTGCAGCCATAAACGCTAAAGCCTGACTGGCACTTTCGACTTCTATATAAGTAATATTATCGTGTAATTGAGCCGGTAGGGTTTCACATACAATGGTAGTTGCTCCTTTTTCAATAGCCATTTCAATAAAATCATGACCATCAGCCACAACCCCTTTGATAGCCGCAAAGACATCGCCTTTTGATATCTGTCGCGAATCAAAATGCAGTCCGTTAACAACAACACTTGTGCTTCCTGCAACAGCATTAATAGTAACCTTATACAATATGTCTTTTAATTGTAGCATTATGTTCCTAAAACAACTATTTGGTTAGGTTTTACTTTAAGTCCCTGATTTATGGATTGTCTTTTTACTGTTCCTACACCTTCTAATTTTACTTTGAGCCCCATATTCTCTAGCAATGCTAAGGCGTCCATAGTTGGCAGACCTATAACATTTGGCATGATCGTTTTATAGGTTTGTCTTGTTTTATAATACGCTTCATAAGCTTCATCAACATTGGTATTAACAACTTCTAAAGACTCTACTTCATCAATGAGTGGCGTTTCGGTATATATTTTTTGAGCGATTCTTTTAAAAACTGGACCAGACACATCCGCACCATAATAGCCAACACTGGTACTTGGACGATGAATCACTACGATACATGAATATTTGGGGTTATCTGCCGGAAAATACCCAGCAAAAGACGAAATATACCTTGGGTTTTCCTCCCAATCTTTCATCCAATATTCAATTCGGGCGGTACCTGTTTTTCCTGCCATTGAAAAATTTTCGGAGTACATACGCTTTCCTGTACCTCTAACAACTACATTTTTTAGTATGTTACGAATCTCATTTAATGTTTTATCAGAGCATATTTTCTGATTAATAACTTCTTTATCAAAGACTTCAATTTCTCTACTAAACTCTTTAACCGACTTTAAAAACCGAGGCTTCACCATTTCACCATCATTAGCAATAGCATTGTAAAATGCTAAGGTTTGTAGAGGAGTCATTTCTAAACCATACCCATAAGCCATGGATGGCAATGCATTCTTACTCCATTTTTTATGTCCGGGCTCTGGAATATCTGGCTTCCCTTCGCCAATAATCGAAACACCAAGCGTGTTATGGAGATTCCAGCTTTTTATTCGGTTGATAAATTTCTTAGGTTGATTTGCATAATTATCATCGATGAGTGTAGCCAAACCAATATTTGAAGACACCTCTAAAGCACGTGCCGCAGAAATCTTTCCGTAGCCACCTCTTTTAGAATCATGAATATTGTATTTATAAAATCGTTTAGTTCCATTTTTTGTATCCACTACTGTAGATGTGTCGATAACTTTATCCTCAAGCGCAGCCATTAAAGCCATGACTTTAAATGTAGAACCAGGCTCGTGACTTTCACCAACGGCATAATTAAGGCGTTCGTAATAATTTCCGTTTTTATTGCGACCTAAATTAGAAATTGCTTTGATCTCACCTGTTGCAACATCCATCACCACAGCACAACCATGTTCTGCCTCATATTTTTCTAACTGCCCCAATAAAGAATGATGCGCAATATCCTGAATATTAACATCAATAGTCGTATAGACATCATAGCCATCTTGAGGTTCGACTTGGTTATAATCTACAATAGGCTTCCATTGGCCATTTCCAATTTTTTGCTTCAATCGTTTTCCATTCGTACCTCGCAAATATTTGACTCCAAAAGCACCATCGATACCAGGTCTGGTTACGTTTCCGTCTTCATCAACTTTATCATACCCAATAGTTCGTTCAGCAATTCCTCCCATTGGATGTTCACGTCTAGTCGTTTGCTCTACTATGAGTCCGCCTCGAATCGCACCAAGCTCCAACATAGGAAAGTTTCGTATTCTTATATAATCTGAATAACTAATATTACGAGCCAAGAGAAAGTATCGGTTCTTGTTAAGACGTGCTTTTTTAATTGTATTTAGATGATAACTAGATGGTTTTCCTGTGTATTTTGAAAGTGAATCAGATAAAGGTTTTATCAATTCATTAAAAACTTCTTGCTTTGGTTGCATCGCGTCAATACGAATATCGTACTTAGGAATTGAGGTTGCTAACAAGCTGCCATCAGCAGAATACACATTACCTCTGTTAGCAGGAATATCAAAATTTTTCTCCGTTCGTTGCTGTGCCAAACTTCTGTATTCATCCCCTTGAATAAACTGAATACTACACAGCTTAAACACAACAGCTAGTGCGAAGACAAACATACTGCCAGCCACGAAATACAATCTGTTTAATATGTTAGTTTCGGTTGTTGCCACGTTATCAATCCTGTGATTTAACTTTTATTTTTTTTGGCGGAATCTCTGATATTTTAATTCCTTTTTCTGCTACTTTTTCTATGATTGACGATTCCATTTTAAGTCTCATCAATTTTGAGCGTCCGTCAACAAATGATGACCTCAACTCTTTTGCTTCATTTTTTAATCGAGCAATCTCATACACTTTTTGATCGGCACTATGAGAACTTGCTATCATTATAATTGCTAATACTGAAATAAATATGATAACCCTCCAGTTTTTAAAGGAGTCATCACTGACTAAAAATTTACCTCTTAAAACGCTGTAAATATTCTTTTTCATAACTTCTCAGCGATTCGCAATTTTGCGCTTCTTGCCCTATTATTTAATTTTATTTCCTCTTTAGTTGGCACTATCAAACCTCCAACTTTTTTGAGCGGAACTTCGAAATTCCCAAAGACATCACGCTCTGGCTCACCTTCAAACAAACCGTTTCTTATGAAACGTTTTGCTAAACGGTCTTCTAAAGAATGATACGATATCATGCTCAACCTTCCGCCTTTAACTAAAATCTCTGGTGTTTGCAGCAAAAACTCTTTTAAAGCTTCTATCTCCTGATTCACTTCGATTCGAATCGCCTGATAAATTTGCGCTAACACTTTATTTTCTTTTTTATGATTTAAAAACCGTTTAAGTACAGCCTTTAATTGTTCACTTGTTTTAATTGGTTCATCACGTCGCGCTTCTACAATATCTCTTGCCATTGCTGGCGCTTGTCTCAGTTCGCCATATTGAGATAATACACGCTTAATTTGCTCCTCTTCATAATCGTTAACTACATGATAAGCCGATAAGCTATCATCCTGATTCATTCGCATATCTAAGTCGGCTTCAAAACGCGTTGAAAATCCGCGTTCAGCAACATCAAACTGATGAGATGATACACCAAAATCGGCCAGAATACCATCAACTTGTTTAGCGCCATAGAATCTTAAAAAACGTTTGATATATCTAAAATTCTCATTAATCAATGTGAAGCGTTCATCATCAATTGTATTTAAAAGAGCATCTTTATCTTGATCAAAAGCAAACAATTTTCCTTTTGCGCCCAGATGTTTTAATATTTCTCTGCTATGACCACCACCTCCAAAAGTGACATCGACATAAATTCCGTCAGGTTTTATATTTAAACCTTCAACCGTTTCCTTGAGTAAAACTGGGTTATGATATTCCATCGTCATCGTCTTGTCCCATAACTTCTTCAGCTAAATCAGCAAAATCTCCAGTAGCATCATCAATAGCTTGTTCATACTTGTCTTTATCCCAAATTTCAATGATGTTAATTGCTGAAGCCACAACGATATCTTTTGTAATTCCGGAGAAAGCCACCAGATCTTTTGGGATTAACAATCGTCCCGCAGCATCCACCTCAACTTGCTTTAATCCAGCCGTGAAACGTCGAATAAAGTCATTGTTTTTCTTTTTAAAACGATTGAGTTTATTCACTTTTTGCATTAGCAACTCCCACTCACTCATTGGATACAACTCCAAACACGTTTGAAATACAGCACGTTTCAATACAAACCCATTTTGCAACATAGGAAGCAACTGCTTTTTAAGCGCAGCAGGAAGCATAAGCCTTCCTTTGGCATCCACTTTACATTCGTATGTTCCGATTAAAGGGTTCAAAATGATTGATTTACTTAGAGTAACGATTAAGATTCAAATATATTGAAAAATTTACCACTATTTACCACGTTATCCCACTTTTGTTGATAAATTTATATTTGAATGATTTTTAAACCCGAAAAAAAATCGCGAAAAGTTGTCTAAATTATTTATTATCAGCATAATAAGTTCTTAATATGTCATCCCATTCCTTTTGTTAACATCTTAAAAAGAACTAAGGCTAGTCTAAATAAATATTATACGATTCTTTTCATGGAATTACCTATATTTGTTTTTATCAAAATGACTAACTAATACATGGCGCACCGATTAAAAAAGGAAAAAGATTACAGTTATATTGAAGTTGGAGAAGGCACACCAATCATTGTGCTTCATGGATTAATGGGTGGATTAAGTAATTTTGATGCGGTCACTGATTTTTTTAGCCAAAAAGGCTATAAAGTATTAATTCCTGAACTTCCAATATACACGATGTCGCTTCTCAAAACGAATGTAAAGAGCTTTGCAAAGTACTTACATGACTTTATAGAATTTAAAGGCCTCGATCAAGTTATTTTACTTGGAAATTCACTTGGTGGCCATATCGGTTTATACCACACAAAGCTTTATCCGGAAAAAGTAAAAGCACTGGTTATCACTGGGAGTTCTGGATTATATGAAAGTGCCATGGGAGGTGGTTACACCAAACGTGGCGATTACGAAGTCATAAAGAAAAAAGCACAAGATGTGTTTTACGATCCTGCTGTAGCGACCAAAGCTATTGTTGATGAAGTTTACGAAACTGTTAACGACCGAAATAAACTTATAAAAACCTTAGCAATTGCCAAAAGTGCAATTAGACACAACATGGCTAAGGATTTACCGAAAATGGACTTACCTGTTTGTATTATTTGGGGAAAGAATGATACTGTAACACCTCCAGAAGTTGCCACGGAATTTAATGAACTTTTACCTGATTCTGATTTATTTTGGATTGACAAATGCGGACATGCAGCTATGATGGAGCATCCTGAAGAATTCAATGAAATTCTTAATGACTGGCTTAAACAAAGAGGCTTTTAAGTTTTTGAATTTCTAAAACTTTAAAAAATCAATAAAATGGTTATTAAAACTGCTGAATTTGTAATAAGCAATTCTGATGTGGATAAATGTCCGAAAGATCAGCTACCTGAATATGCGTTTATAGGTCGGAGTAATGTTGGAAAATCGTCTTTAATCAACATGCTGACCAATCATAAAAATTTAGCTAAAATATCTGGAAAGCCAGGAAAAACGCAGTTAATCAATCATTTTTTAATTAATAAAGAATGGTTTTTAGTTGACTTACCAGGCTATGGTTATGCGCGCGTCTCTAAAACAACCAAAAAGAAGTTTCAGAAGTTTATTACCAATTATTTTGAAAAGAGACGACAATTAGTCTCTGCTTTTGTATTGGTTGACGTGAGACATGAACCTCAAAAAATTGATTTGGAGTTTATGGAATATCTAGGTGTTAATCAAATTCCGTTTTCAATCATTTTTACTAAAGCCGATAAACTCAAACCAAAGGCAATAGAACGCAATGTTGATGACTATTGCAAAGAACTTCTTAAAACCTGGGAAGAAACCCCAAATTACTTCATTACCTCTTCATCAAAAGCTATTGGAAGGGACGAAGTTTTACAATTTATAACAGCTACAAACTCAGAGATTGAAGCGATGCGTTAGGGCTACGATTTCACATCAAGAGCATCACGTAAAGCATTTCCAACGAGCATAAAAGCCATCACTAAAATCATGATGCACAGCCCCGGAATTAGTGCCAGATAAGGTTTCCCTAAGATGATATAATTATAATGATCTTTTATCATGGCTCCCCAACTTGACATTGGTGGTTGCGCGCCTATACCCAGAAAACTCAAACCACTTTCTATTAAAATAGCTGCTGCAAAATTAGCGGCGGATATTACTATAATTGGCGCCATGATATTAGGCAGAATATGCTTTATAATAATTCTTGAATCTTTAAACCCTAAAGCGCGAGCTGCGGTGACATATTGCATTTCTTTGGCACTAATAATTTGACCTCTTACAACTCTGGCAACTTCAACCCACATGGTTAAACCTACAGCTATAAAGACCTGCCAAAAGCCTTTTCCCAAAGCTAAAGTAATTGCAATAACTAAGAGTAACGTTGGGATTGACCAAGTCACGTTGATAACCCACATAATAAACGCATCTACTTTTCCGCCGTAATAACCAGCGATGCTTCCCATAAAGATTCCGATAACCAATGAGATAAAAACAGCGATAAAACCGATAGAAAAAGATATTCTGGAACCTATTAAAATTCTGCTCAATAAATCACGTCCGTATTTGTCGGTTCCCCAGAGAAACGTTTTATCTTCAACATAAACATCATCCCGATTTTTGTAGGTCGATAAATCTACACTCTTTTCAACACCAACAAGACCATCAGCAGCATATTGAGTATAGGTTAGCTCATCATTTGAGATTGTATATTCAGAAATAGGGATTTCTATATCTGTTGAAGTTTTCCCAAATAACAGTTCCGAAAAACGGGATTGATCTGCTGTATTTTGAGAAGGCAAGTGTAGCATTTGGACTTTAAATCCGGGACGCTGAGAATGAATCGACAAATGCATTTGATTGGCATTTTGAGAATCGTCTGGAGCAATCACATAAGCCAAAAGCGACATAACACCTATAGAAACGATAAGCCAAAAACTCAAAACGCCCCAAAAGTTCTTTTTAAACTTTCGGAGCGCTAATTGTGTTAATGAGTCACTTTTATTACTCATTTTAATTTTTTACAGATGTCGCCACTTTTTTAATTTCGTAAGTCATTTTCAAATCGTTTAACACATTAAGTGCTTCTTCAATATAAACATCCTTACTTAAACTAGCATGCCAACGGTCTCTTTTTTCTTTTAAGATTGAATCTTTACTCATCAATTCAACTTCATAAGGCAAAGAAGTAAATGTTAAGTTTGTCTTATAATCTGAAAGTTTTTCAAAACGTTTAGATTCTTGTTCGTTTGCCTCTAAAGCTTTTTTATACTCTTCATAGTTTAAAGAATAAATTTCTCTATCTCTAATTTTCTTAACCCATTGCGCATTGGCATCAATTAACTTTAATTGTTCATTATTAGCCATACGTGCTTTACTCTTAGCGATAGTAGTGTCATAATCGTAATAACTTCCCCACAGCTTATAATCGACTGGATCAATTTTATCCCATTCTAATGGGTTTTCTTGATCCTTTTCTCCAATATTGATGTAGCTATAGCGATCTGGGACAACCACATCACTTTTAACACCTTCTAACTGCGTAGAACCTCCATTAATTCTGTAGAATTTTTGAGTAGTAAATTTCAGTGCTCCCATGTCACCATTGCTGCTCTGCCTAACCATGCGGTTTAAATCCAGTACGTTTTGCACTGTTCCTTTTCCGTAGGTTTGCTTACTTCCTATAACAATAGCTCTCTTATAATCTTGCATTGCTGCGGCTAAAATTTCGGAAGCTGATGCCGATAATTCATTAACTAAAATCACTAAGGGTCCATCCCAAACGATAGACTTGTCTTTATCTTTTAAAACTTCTTTAGCTTCTCCGGCTGTTTTTACCTGAACGATTGGACCATCCTCAATGAATAATCCGCCCATATCTACAACTGTTTGAAGCGACCCTCCTCCATTATTTCTTAAATCGAGTACCAAACCTTCAACACCTTCAGCTTTGAGTCTTTCAATTTCTTTTTTGATATCAGAAGCTGCATTTCGCTTGTTGTAATCTTCAAAATCCACATAGAATTTAGGCAAGTTAATCACCCCAAATTTCTTATCATCTTTAATTACTGTTGATGATTTCGCATAGGTTTCTTCTAACTCAACAATATCTCTCGTGATAGTAATATCTTCTATTGTACCATCAACTTTCTTCAAGGTAAGGGTTACATCTGTGCCTTTAGGCCCTTTGATAAACTTAATCGCATCATCAAGTCGCATGCCTACAATTTTAATGCCTTCGGCTTCGTCTTCTTGGCGAACTTTAATAATTTGGTCACCAACTTCCAGTTTATTTTGTCTCCAGGCAGGACCACCACTTATAATTTCATTAACGGTAATAGCATCCATTTTCTTCTGAAGTCTAGCGCCAATTCCTTCGAAATTACCAGACATAGCCACATCAAAACGGTCTTTATCTTCTGGTGCAAAGTAGAAGGTATGCGGATCAAATTCCTCAACAATAGCATTGATATATACCGAGAACCAATCTTTACGTTGTCTGTCATCAATAAAATCGTAGAGCTCATCTAATGATTTTTGGGTTGCTAAACGCGCTTCTTTTTCTAAATCAGATTTAGATTTTGAAACGATTGAATTCTCTTCTTTATCTTCAGAAAATGCTTTAGACGGCAAATTTTGCTTTTTTGCCTGCTCTTGATCGCTCAATAAATCATCATAATTAGCAATAGTCGAAAATTTCAGTTGCTGTCTCCAACGTTCTTTCATTTCCTTTTTAGAATTGACATAGCTCAGTTTTTCATAGTCTGTAGAAAATTCTTCAGCTACTGAAAAATCAAAAGATTCAGACAGTACATCTTTGTACATGGCTTTAGACTCTTCAATTCTTTGTAACAACCTATCATGTGTCAAATTAAAAAACGCAATATCATAAGCTTTTATTTGATCGTCTAATTGCATTTTATAGGCTTCAAACTCTTTAATATCAGAAGCATAAAAATAACGCTTAAACGGATCTAATTGTTCTAGATAGTCTGTAAAAACAGCTTCAGAAAAATTATCATTAAGGTCTTGCGGATTAAAATGTCCTTGTTCTAAAACATAAGTAATAAGCTGTATTAAGAGCTTATCTTTATTTGGGTCTTCAAACTTTTTGGTCGTAAAACTGCATGAGGCAAAGGCTAAAAGCAATACTAATAGCGGCAGTTTATAATTCCTCTTCATCATATTTATCATATTTTTTTAATGTAAAATGTAATTGAAACTTAATAAATTAGGTATCCATATACACTGTAGATAATTTACATAATTTCTACTAAAGTAGTAGAAAAAATCATGCCAATAAAAAAGCAAGCTAATAAATTTTTGTTAAACCTCTATTTATAGGAATTTCAAGCGTGTTTATGTATTTTAGCAATGCAAACTAGCTTACACTTTATTATGCCAAAAAAGCCTCTTATATTAGTTACTAATGATGACGGAATCACAGCACCAGGTATTAGAACTTTAATTAAAGTTATGAATACCATTGGAGATGTTGTTGTTGTTGCTCCCGATAGTCCTCAAAGTGGTATGGGGCATGCCATTACGATAAACTCAACCTTACATATTGAAAAAGTCACGATAGATGATGGTCCTCAAGAAGAATACAGCTGCTCTGGAACGCCTGCAGATTGCGTAAAACTTGGGGTTAGAGAAATATTAGACCGAAAACCTGATTTGTGCGTTTCAGGCATTAATCACGGCTCGAATTCTTCAATTAACGTTATTTATTCTGGAACAATGAGTGCTGCAATCGAAGCTGGTATAGAAGGCATTCCTGCGATTGGATTTTCACTATGCGACTACAATTGGAGTGCCGATTTTAAGCCTTGTAAGCCTTATATTAAAACTATAGCAAAGCAAGTTTTAAAACACGGTTTGGATAGCGGAACTGTTTTAAATGTTAATTTTCCGAAATCCGATAAAAAAGAGATTAAAGGCATAAAAATTTGCAGGCAAGCTCGTGCCAACTGGGAAGAAGAATTTGACAAACGTCAAAACCCCTATGGAAAAGATTATTATTGGCTAACCGGAAAGTTTGTCAACTTAGATCATGGGGAAGACACAGACGAATGGGCTTTAGCGCATTATTATGCTTCGGTTGTTCCTATTCAATTTGATTTAACCGCGCACCAAAGTATTCAGTATTTAAACACATGGAATTTAAATGAAAAATAAACATATCATATTAGGCATCATCATAGGGTTAGTAGCAAGTACTCTCGGATTACTTTTGGTTTTATTGTTTTTTGGGACAGGAAACTCGTTACCCGATTCCTTAGAAATTGCAATCAATCAAGGCGTATTTACTAAATTGATGAGTATGGGTGCGATTTTAAACCTCGCTGCATTTTTTCTGTTTATAAAAAGAAAAGAAGATGCACGAGCGCAAGGCGTACTTATTGCCACTGTAATTGTTGCCTTAATAACATTAATTATCAGATTTATATAACGTGAAATATTACATTATCGCTGGCGAGGCCTCTGGAGATTTACACGGTTCTAATCTAATGAAAGCATTACAACAACAAGATGTCAATGCAGCATTTAGATTTTGGGGTGGCGACTTAATGCAAGGGGTTGGAGGCACATTAGTAAAGCACTACAAAGAACGTCAGTTTATGGGGTTTGCTGAAGTGATTACCAACCTTAGAAAAATTCTCAGTCTGATTAAATTTTGTAAAAGTGATATTGAAACTTACCAACCCGATGTTATCATCTTTATTGACAACTCTGGTTTTAATCTCCGAATAGCCAAATGGGCAAAAGAAAAAAACTTTAAAACCCATTATTATATTTCACCTCAGGTTTGGGCATCCAGAGCCAGTCGTGTTGAAAAAATCAAACGTGATGTAGATGCTATGTATGTGATTCTTCCGTTTGAAAAAGAATTTTACAGCACTTATAATTATGATGTACATTTTGTAGGTCATCCGCTTATTGATGCCATTGCAGATAGAACGCAGGTTGACGAATATAAATTTAGAGAACAGTACGAACTAAATAGTAAACCTATTATAGCCTTACTTCCTGGAAGCAGAAAACAGGAAATCACCAAAATGCTTGGCGTTATGCTTAGTGTGGTTGATGATTTTTCTGATTATCAATTTGTGATTGCTGGTGCTCCTAGTCAGGATTATAGTTTTTACAAACCTTTTATCAAACAAAATAATGTAGCTTTTATAGCTAATAAAACTTATGATTTGCTTAGTGTTTCTACAGCAGCATTAGTCACTTCTGGAACAGCCACTTTAGAAACCGCTTTATTTAAAGTCCCTCAAGTGGTTTGTTATAAAGCGAATTCTATTTCATATCAAATTGCAAAACGCATTATCACTCTTAAATATATTTCTTTGGTTAATTTAATTATGGATCGTGAAGTTGTCACGGAACTGATTCAAGCTGATTTAAACACCAAACGTCTTAAAAAGGAACTTCACAACATTTTAGACGAAAACCAACGTATTAAATTCTTTATAGAGTATTACGATTTGGAAAAAAAGCTCGGTGGAAAAGGTGCAAGTAGAAAAGCTGCAGAATTAATTTACCAAAGCCTTCAAACCAAACATAAATAACACCATAAAGTAAGACTTAAACTAGAGTTGCTTTCAGAATTAGATCTACATCACATCGCTAATTCTGAAATGTTGTAAATAAGATTGTTGAAAACCCAAACGTTATCCTTATACTAAACTCTAAGAAATCTATATTTTTAGGCATAATTTCCTACCTATGAAAAACATTATTTTGCTTTTAATCTTAGCCATTAGCTTTACGAATTGTAAATCGTCAAAGCGCATTGTAACTAAAAAGACTAAAACAACTAAAACAACGACTCGAAAGTCGGCACCTACCACAGCCAGTACAAAAACCATTGAGAACATTATAGATTATGCTAAAACTTTTGAAGGAACACGCTATAAGTATGGCGGCACAACCAAAAGAGGTATGGATTGCTCTGGATTAGTAGTTACAGCATTTAGTAAAGAAAATATCATACTACCACGTACCACAAGCGATTTGTCAAAACGTGGTGAATGGATTGACGTAAAAGAAGTCCAAGAAGGCGATTTATTGTTTTTTGCTACCAAAAAGAACAGCCGTAAAGTCAACCATGTTGGCATTGTTTCAAGCGTTAGACCTGGATATGTAGAGTTTATACATTCTACTACAAGTCGTGGTGTTATTACTTCAAAATTATCTGAACGCTATTGGTATCAGGCCTATGTTCAAGCCCGACGCGTAATGTAGTTTATTTTCTATATATAGAATATTTACTATATTAAGAGCGTGAAACCTCTTAATTTTATAATCATCAAACTCACACTTTGCTTTACACTTGGCATTGTGTTGTCCTATTACTCTTCTATAAGCAGAAACACCTTATTCATTTGTATTTGTAGTGCTCTCGCCCTATTTGTCTGTTCTTTTATAATAGCCAATCGTCAATTGAAAAAGAGCATTTGGTTTGGACTTGCTGCCTATGTATTTATGATGAGCCTTGGAGCGTTAACACTTCAGCTTCATCATGAAAAAAACCATAAAAATCATTATACCAAATTAGTAGCTTCAGAAAACAATCAGCCAAAAACAATCATTTTTAAAATCCGCGAGCAGCTTAAACCATCTTTGTATTACAACAAATATATTGCAGAGCTCATCAGCATCGACAATAAATCAGTTACTGGCACCACCTTGCTTAACATCACTAAAGACAGTATTAACAAAGTGTTGACTATAGATGATGTCCTCTTGACTTATGCAGAATTCAAACCCTTACCATTACCTTTAAATCCGAATCAATTTAATTATAAAGCCTATTTAGAAAAACAGGATATTCACCATCAGCTCGTTATAGAACCCGCTTCATTATTAACTATAAATTCAGAACCACACACCATAATTGGCTATGCTTCCATATTGCGGAATACAATAAACAAACAACTTATAACCTATAACTTCAAAGCCGATGAGCTAGCCATAATTAATGCCCTTTTGCTTGGTCAGCGTCAAGATATGAGTAAAGATCTGTATGAGCATTATGTCGATGCAGGAGCTATTCATATTCTGGCCGTTTCAGGATTACATGTTGGTATTATATTACTATTACTCAACCAAACCCTTCGACCTATAGAACGATATAAAAGAGGAAAATTTATTAAGGTTGTTATCATTCTTATGCTATTATGGTCCTTTGCGGTTATAGCCGGACTTTCGGCATCGGTTACCAGAGCTGTTACGATGTTTAGTATTGTTGCTATTGCGATGCATTGGAAACGCACAACCAATATTTACAACACATTAGCAATTTCAGTGTTAATGCTTTTAATATGCAAACCCATGTTTGTGTTTGATGTTGGATTTCAAATGAGTTATCTGGCTGTTTTGGCTATCGTAAGCATTCAACCACTACTAGCGAAGTTGTGGCAGCCACGCTGGAAAGTTATCAATTATTTCTGGCAGATATTAACTGTTACCTTAGCAGCTCAATGCGGAGTCGTTCCTATAAGTTTATACTATTTCCATCAATTTCCAGGTCTATTTTTCATTTCCAATTTAGCCATCATTCCTTTTTTAGGTATTCTCCTTGGGCTTGGTATTCTAGTGATTGTTCTAGCGCTATTGAATAGCCTTCCGGAACTACTCGCGACGCTCTTCGGAACCATGATTGCCTGGATGAACTGGATTGTTAATTGGGTTGCAAAGCAAGATGTTTTTCTACTGAAAAATATTTCCTTTGAACTCCCTCAGGTACTGGTTTCGTACCTATTACTTATAACGACTGTTTTAGCGATTAGAAAACGGACCGCTAAGCGGATGTCATGGGTATTAATTAGTCTTATTATGGCACAAGCTACCGGATTAATATTGAACCATAAAAATGCAAATCAAGCATTTACTATTTTCCATAAAAGCAGATCCAGTATTTTAGGTCATAAGGTAGATTCTGAGCTGACTATATATCACAATGTTGATACCAGTACAATTTCAAACAGCCAAATAATCACCAATTATTCGGTGGGAAATCATATTTCTAAGCTGAATCAAGAGGTATTACATTCGGTGTTTATTTTTCAGAATAAAACGATACTTGTGATAGATAGTTTAGGTGTTTACAATATAAAATCCTTTAAGCCAGATTATGTTCTGCTGCGAAACTCTCCAAGAATTAATTTAGAACGGATGATCGATTCTATTCAGCCTAAATTTATCATTGCCGATGGCAGTAACTACAAATCCTATATCAAACGCTGGGAACTAACCTGTGTTAAACGACAACTCCCTTTTCACCAAACTGGCAAAAAGGGAGCGTTTATCATTAAGTAAGTTGTATATTACTCTTGAAACTCAGGCTTGAATGCTTTGTAATAGGCATTAAATTGCTCCTGAGTTGTGATGTCTTTATAGTCATCTGTATGAAATAACTTGAGGTATAGCTCGATTTGTCTCGGTTTCATATACCCGCTTATAGGTTGTATTTTCTCACCTTTTTCGTCAAAATAAACGATGGTTGGATAAGCTCTAATCCCTAACACACGAGTTAATTCGTGCGCACCATTGCGACGATTTTTTAATTCTTCCTTATAGTTAGGATTGGTGTAATTTTTTCCTTTATAGCTAACTTCAGAATTCCCTTCACCATTAAACTTTACTGCATAATAGTTTTTATTGATGTACTCCACAACATCTTTATTGCGAAAAGTATTTTTATCGAGCATTTTACATGGACCACACCAATTTGTATAGACATCCATCATAATTTTTTTAGGCTTTTTCTTTTGTGCAGCCAACGCTTCTTCAAAAGTCATCCAGTTAATTTCTAGCGATTGTGCGATAACAGTACTTGATGATAACAAGGCTACTGCTAATATTAAAACTATTTTCTTCATAATCTGATTTGTTGCAAAAGTTATTCCGAACTTACAAAAAATGCTCCTAATCAGGAGCATTTTGCGTTATTTTAACGATTTTATTCGATTATCGTACACCATGCATTAATCTTTTTAGCACAGGATTAAGCACCATTGAAACAAGACCAACAGCTGCGGGAACCAAAGTAAAGATTAAAAAAAACGTACTTAGTGAGTGCTCTTCAGTGATTTTATCAATCATTCCTCCCATTTTTCCTGCCGATTTTTGACCAATTGCAATTGCCAAATACCAAATACCAAACATAAAACCAATCATACGACCAGGAACCAATTTACTTAGGTAAGATAAGCCTACAGGTGATATACATAATTCACCCATAGTATGGAACAAATAAGCCAAGATTAAAAATATCATACTTACAGAGGCTGTTTTGGCGCCTTGAGGAATACCCATAGTACCAAACACTAATATCCCAAACCCTAAGCCTAATAGAATAAGTCCGATCCCATATTTCATGGCAGCACTTGGGTTGTATTTGCTTTCCCACCACCTTGAAAAAAAAGGTGCCAGTGTGATGATAAAGAAGGAGTTTAATATTCCAAACCATGATGCAGGTACTTCGGTAGCATCTTTACTAAATTCGTTATTTACTTTATAAAACACAACGTACCATAAAAAAACGAAGGTAAGCGCTAGTATGATATTTGAATAAGGAATTTTTTTATACGTCTTTTTGAATAATAAATATAATACCCAAGTAATAATTGCTAATGGGACTACCGTTAGAATCAAATCTATGATTTTGAAAATTGTTGCTGAATTACCTGTAAGTGCACGTTCAGTATAATCACGAGCAAATAAGGTCATCGATCCAAGCGATTGCTCAAAAGCAGCAAAAAAGAAAACTGTAAAAACACCAAAAACAGACACAGCAATAATTCGATCTCTGACGATTTTTGAATACCTCGAAATTCTTGAAATTATTAAAAATAAAAACAAAGCTAATGCTACTAAGATAGTAACATTAGAACCATTCATATCTCCAATAGAAAACGGTAAAAGATCAACATCTCCTATAATTGACAACGGATCATTAAAAAGGTAAAGTAAACCACCTAAGGAGGATAAAACAATTAGGATCTTATCTAAAGTTGTAAACGGATTTAACTTTTCAGCATCATCGTCTCTAATATGTGCTTTCGGACTCTCTTCATTAATGTTTTGCGGCAATTCGACTTCATGTATTTTAGTGGGTCTTTCTCCAATTTGACCAAATAAGTCTTTCGCTAACCAAAACTGAATTAATCCTAACAACATAAATATTCCAGCCAAACCAAAGCCATAACTCCAGCCTATATTTTCGGCTAAATAACCACAAAGCATCATTCCAAAAAAGGCTCCTGCATTTACACCCATGTAATAAATGGTATAAGCGCCATCTTTTTTGGATTCTTTGCCTTTATACATTTCAGATATCATCGAGGTCATATTCGGCTTAAAAAATCCAGTTCCGATGATTAATAAAGCAAGACCTAAATACAAGGACCAAGGTGTTTCAAATACCATTGCAGCATGCCCTAGCATCATGATAAAGCAACCAATAATTACTGCCCATTTATAGCCTGTAAATTTATCGGCAAGCCAACCACCAACTATTGGTGTTAAATATAATAAAGCACCGTAAGTTCCAATGAGTGATAAGGCATGTTCACGTGGCCAGTCCCATCCAGGGTTATCACTAATAATTGGAGCTGTAAGGAAAAGCACCAAAAGAATTCGCATTCCATAGAACGAAAAACGTTCCCACATTTCTGTGAAAAATATCACAAACAATCCAGCTGGATGCCCAATAACTTTGTCTTTAAATAGATTTTCAATATCTGTACTCATAGGAAGCATATTTAGTTAAAACATAGAACCTCTTATAACATAGAAATTATAAGAGGTTTAAATTTATAGTTTATTCGTTTAAGTCTGGATCTGCTAATTCATAACCCTCTTGCTCCAAAATTTCTCTTTCATTGTCTTCAGCACCATGGGTTAGGGTTTCTAATTTCTTTCTAAACACTAAAACTAACAGTCCGAAAAGCACACAAAACCCAGCTATACCAGTAAAAATAGTGAACTCTCCTAACTTTTCGGAGGCTTCACCTAATAATCCAGCAAGCTTATTACCAAATCCAGTCATAGCAAAATAGACGCCCATCATTAGAGAAGCATATTTTAATGGCGCTAATTTTGTTATATATGATAAGGCTACAGGAGAAATACAAAGCTCACCAATCGTGTGGAATAAATAAGCTAAAACTAACCAATACATTGCAGAAGATCCTGAACTTTCAAATTGTGATGACGCAGCAGACATGAAAAAGAATCCGGTCCCCATAATAATCAATCCAATAATCATTTTAAATAATGACGTTGCAATTTTTCCTTTAAGTTTTCTTCGTGCCCAATAAGCAGCTACAGTCGTTCCTAAGAAAATGATAAACATGGCATTCAAAGATTGAAACCAGGATGCAGGCACTTCCCAACCTAATAACATCCTATCAGTGTTATCCATAGCATATATATTCATTAAACCTCCAGCTTGTTCAAAGGCACCCCAAAATACGATGACTAATAAAAACGATATGAACAATACTATAACACGATCTTTTTCTACTTTAGTTAAAGGACGTTTCATCGCCGCTTTTTCTTCTTCATTGTCTGAATTTCCGGTAAAATTCCCAACATGAGTCAAGTACTTTTGACCTACTAAATATTGTATCAAACCAAGCGCCATACCAATCCCAGCTAACCCAAAGCCATAATGCCATCCATGCACTTCTCCAACATAACCAACAATTAAACTTGATAAAAAGGCACCAACATTAATTCCAATATAAAATATTGTAAACCCTTTATCTCTTCTAATATCGCCTTGTTTATACAAACCTCCAACCATAGTTGAAATATTCGGTTTTAACATTCCAACTCCAGCGATAATTAATCCGAGACCTGTATAAAAAGCCCACATTTGCTCTATCGCTAAAATGCTGTGACCTGCAACAAGCAATATACCGCCATATAATACCGATTTTTTTTGTCCTAAAAACTTATCAGCTATCCATCCACCAGGAATAGAAGCTACATAAACAAGCATGGTATACCAACCATATAATGCTAATGCCTCACCATTAGTCCATCCTAATCCTGCATTATCTTCTTGAGTTGCTGCAACTAAATAAAGCACTAAAATAGCTCGCATTCCGTAATAGGAAAAGCGCTCCCACATTTCTGTGAAAAATAACACATATAAACCTACTGGGTGTCCAAATAGTTCTTTTTGATGAATTGGCTTTGCTGTTGTTGACATAATTTTAAGTATTAGTTAGTATTTTATCCTTTAATTTTGACTTGCTTCTCTTCAGATGCTGTATCCATTTTACGATCTTTTCCTAAGGTATCGTGAATGAAGTTCGTCATTTTTTTATAGAGGTGTAATCTTGTGTTTCCTCCGTAAATTCCATGATTTTTATCTGGGTAAATCATCCATTCAAATTGTTTATCGGCCTGAATCAAAGCCTCAACCATACGCATGGTATTTTGAACATGAACATTATCGTCACCTGTACCATGAATCAATAAAAAATCGCCTTTTAATTTATCAACATGATTGATTGGCGAGTTTTCATCATAGCCTGAAGGATTTTCTTGAGGCGTCGTCATATAGCGTTCTGTATAAATAGTATCATAAAACCTCCAGCTGGTCACAGGTGCGACTGCGATAGCCATAGAAAAAGTATCATTCCCTTTAAATAAGGCGTTACTACTCATAAATCCGCCATAACTCCAGCCCCAGATTCCGATATTATTTTCGTCAATATACGGTCGCTTAGCCAATTTCTTAGCCGCTGCAATTTGATCTTCAACTTCGTATTTTCCTAATTCATTTTGTGTCACTTTTTTAAAATCGGCACCTTTAAGTCCGGTTCCTCTTCCATCAATACAAACCACAATATAACCTTGCTGCGCTAAGTGTTGATACCAATAATCATTAGGACCATTCCAGCGATTCACTACTTGCTGAGAGCCAGGTCCAGAATATTGATACATAAACAGGGGATAGCGTTTTGTCTCATCAAAATTTGCAGGTTTAATCATCCACATATTTAAGTCGTTACCATTAACATTGATGGTAGAAAATTCTTTTTCAGAGGTCGTATAGCCTGCCACCTTTTGTGCTAACTTATCATTGTCTTTAATACTCTTCACTAAATCTCCGGTTTTAGAGTTGTTTAGTGTGTATTCTGGCGGATTGGTAGCACTAGAAAAGGTATTGATAAAGTAGGTAAAATCTGCACTAAATGCTGCGGAATTGGTTCCTGTAGTTTTGGTCAGGCGTTGCTTCTTTTTTCCGTTAAGTCCGATAGAATAAATGCTTCTGTTGATGGAGCCATCTTCAGTAGATTGATAGAAGATACGCTTTGTCTTTTCATTATAACCATAATAATTAGTGACTTCCCATGATCCCGAAGTCACCTGATTGATTAATTTCCCGTTCTTATCATAGTGATAGATATGATTCCATCCATCTTTCTCGCTGGTCCAGATAAAGCTGTTATCTTTTAAAAATGTGAGATTAAATGTGACATCAATATAAGCCTTGTCGGTTTCGGCCAACACCAAATCCCCTTTTAGGGTTTCAGCATTAATCATCCATAAATCCAATTCGTTTTGATGCCTGTTCATGTATTGGGCACTTAAGGTATTTGCAGCATTGGTCCATTTAATTCTTGGGATATAAAAATCTTTATAAGTCTTGTCTAGCTGAACTTGCTGAGCTTTATTTGAAGCTAAATCATAGATATGTAAGGATACTTCAGAGTTAGTTTCTCCTGCTTTAGGATACTTAAACACTTGCTGTGTCTGGTAGAGCTGACTTCCGTAGACATCCATAGAAAATTCCGGAACATTAGTTTCATCAAAACGTATAAACGCAATTTTATTTCCAGAGGCATTCCATTCAAAAGCGCGAACAAAACTAAATTCTTCTTCATAAACCCAGTCTGTAATCCCATTAATAATCTTATTTTTTTCGCCATCAAATGTAATCTGGCTCGTTTTTCCTGAAGCTAAATCTTTTACATACAAGTTATTATTTAAACCGTAGGCTATTTTAGAACCATCGGGTGAAAATGTAGGCTCTTGAATTTTATCCTCAGCAACTAAAGTCGTCTGTTGTGTTTTAGTGTCGTAAATAAAGTATTGTCCTAGAGAGGAACGTCTAAAAATAGGCTCAACATTTGTCGCTAGTAAGACTTTAGATTCGTCATCACTAAATGTATAATCGGTAAAATAATCAATTGCATTAATATCGGCCGAGCTCAAAAGCGTTTTAACCTTACGCAGTGTTTTGTAGTCGTAAATATCGATTTGAGAGGTTCTGTCTTCATAATTCAAAACCGAGTATTGTTGTCCGTTTTTCATCGAATGCAAAGCATCCATTCTTTCGGTTCTAAAGGTACCATCCCAAATTTCTTCTAATGTAATTTCTTTATTTTGTGCTGAGGCTAAAGCGGTTATAAAAAACAGAAGTAGTGAAACCGATTTGAATATGTTCATAGGGTTATTTTTATGATAAAATAATGCCAAGTTTACTAAAAATAATGCAAAAAACAGTAACTATTGCATGTTAAATAGTCAATATTATCATTAGGCATCAATAATAATACCAAGAATAGTATCTTTGCATTTTGCATTTGTAAGCAGTTTCTTGCCTACAAATTTTAAATAGTAGAGATGAACAAAACCATTACTGGCTTTTCTAAATTATCAAAATCTAAAAAAATTGATTGGATTGCCGATACTTATTTTACTGATTCCGAATCGGCTAAAAACCTGATAAAACAATATTGGAATTCTGATAAAAAACTACAGCAACTTCACGATGAGTTTATAGAAAACACCATTACTAATTATTATTTGCCTTTGGGTGTTGCACCAAATTTTTTAATTAATGACAGCGTTTATACAATTCCAATGGCAATTGAAGAAAGTTCTGTTGTTGCTGCTGCCAGTAAAGCCGCTAAATTTTGGTCTGATCGCGGCGGATTCAGAGCTGAAGTACTTTCTACGGAAAAAATTGGTCAAGTCCATTTTACCTATAAAGGCGAAACTGAAACCCTACAATCCTTCTTTAAAATCCTAAAACCCCAACTGATAAAAGCTGCTCAACCTATTACACATAGTATGGAACAGCGTGGTGGTGGGATTATAGATATAACACTAAACGACAAAACAGACTCTTTAGAACATTACTATCAATTGCATGCTACTTTTGAGACTTTGGATGCGATGGGTGCTAATTTTATTAATTCTTGTTTAGAACAGTTTGCTAAAACACTGAAGCAAGAAGCCGCTAAAACTCTGGAGCATGACCTTATAGTTATCATGTCTATTCTCTCCAACTATGTTCCTAATTGTTTGGTAAGAGCTGAAGTGAGTTGTAAGGTAGAAGAATTGACTGACAATTCTACAATTTCGGGCGAAGCCTTTGCTGAAAAATTTGTTCAGGCGGTTCAAATTGCTGAAGTAGAGCCGTATCGGGCTGTCACTCATAATAAAGGTATTATGAATGGAATTGATGCCGTGATTTTAGCAACAGGAAACGATTTTAGAGCCGTTGAAGCTGGCGTTCATGCCTATGCGTCAAGACTTGGCACATACAGCAGTTTAACCCATGCCAAAATAGAACAGGGTGTGTTTAAGTTTTGGATGGAAATCCCACTCGCCTTAGGAACCGTTGGTGGTTTAACAAAACTTCATCCATTAGTTAAACTTGCGCTTGAAATGTTAGGCAATCCTTCGGCAAAAGAACTCATGAAAATAGTTGCTGTTGCAGGTTTAGCTCAAAATTTTGCAGCCTTACGTTCGTTAACAACAACGGGGATTCAGGAAGGACATATGAAAATGCATTTGATGAATATTTTAAATCAGTTTGAAGCCACTTCCGAAGAAAAAGCAAGCCTCGTAGAACATTTCAAAACCCATACAGTAACTCATAGTGCTGTAGTGAGCGCTATTGAAAAACTAAGACAATAAATGAGACGTTTCTACAGCCACGGAAAATTATTATTAACTGGAGAATACCTAGTTCTTGATGGCGCTTTGGCTCTAGCTGTTCCAACAGTTTACGGACAATCACTAGTTGTTAAAAAAGGAGATCTTGGCAAATTAAAATGGACAAGTAAGGATGAAAACGGAGCTGTTTGGTTTGAGACGGAATTTGATTTACAAAACAATGAGATTCTGAAACAAGTTCAGAATGACGAACCGATTTCTGAACGATTATTACACATACTAAAAGCGGCTCAACAGCTCAATCCTGAATTTTTAAACACTTCCGAAGGCTATCACATTAAAACTGTATTAGAATTTCCGAGATATTGGGGTTTAGGAACATCTTCGACTTTAATTCATAATATAGCGCGTTGGGCAAAAGTAAATCCGTACCAACTCTTAGAAGCAACTTTTGGTGGAAGTGGTTACGACATCGCTTGTGCCAGTGCAGATTCTAGTCTGACGTATCAATTACACACAACCCACTCAGATGCGACCCTGAAACCAGTTCAGGGTGACGAGCAACGTTCAGTAAAAACTGTAGATTTCAATCCGTCCTTCAAAAACAACATCTACTTTGTACATCTGAATCAGAAACAAAACAGTAGAGAAGGTATAGCGCACTACAGAGCAAATCGATCCAACATATCAGCTTCAGTGGCGGCAGTAAATACTATAACCGAGCAGATGCTCACTTGTAATTCACTATCGGCTTTTCAAAAGTTAATGGAAACCCACGAACAGCTCATTTCAGAAGTCATTAAACAAACCCCTGTAAAACAAGTCCTTTTTAGTGATTTTAATGGCAGTATTAAAAGTTTAGGCGCTTGGGGAGGTGATTTTGTGATGGTCGCCTGTGAAGCACATCCAGCAGCCTATTTTGAGGCTAAAGGTTATACAACGATTCTCTCCTATTCAGAACTGATTAAATATTAAAAAAGCTCCACAAATAGTGAAGCTTCTTTAAATATTACAAGTTTAGATTTTAGTAAAATCTAGCTCTATTATCTTCGATATCGGCTGTTTCTTTTAAAGCGTTATAGACTTTAGTTTGAGCAGCATTAACTCGCGTTGTACTTAAACGATTTGCAATAGCCTGGTAGTTATCAAGTTTAGTAGCTTGATTAACTTTGGTTACCTCTACCATAAACACACCTTTATTACCATCGATTAAACCAGAGGTTTCACCTTCAGCTAAGCCAAACACAACCCCTACAACTTTAGGTTCAGAACCTGCACCAGAAACGGTTGGAGTCTTCATATTTAATTCTACAGCAGTACTTGTTGGACGGTTTTGGTTTTTAGCAACCTCATCAACAGTAGTTCCTGTGATTTTTTCACGAATCATTTTCGCTTTCTTTTCTTTTCTGATATCATTAAGAACTGTTGCAGATGCATTCTCAGGACTCATTAATCCCTTTTTCGTTTTCTTCACTAATTGCACTACAGCATAACCGCCGTTAGCAACAGAAAAACGTTTGTAATCTCCTACTTTAGTTCCTTCTTCAAATGCCCAGCGAACCATTGGTCGTTGTACGCCTAAGCCTGGAATGTTCTCGTCTAATACTTTAATGCCGTTTACCGGACTTACCTTTAGGTTACGCTCTTCGGCTACAGCCTGAAAATCGGCATCTTGTATAGCGATTTCAAATTTAGAAGCCTCTGTAAAGATATTATCTATTGTTTCTTCTGAAGGCTCAATCTTTTTAGCGATAGTCGCAACTTTCACTGCTTTAGACGATCCTTTTTGGTCTAATATTTCGATGATATGAAATCCAAATTGAGTTTGTACAACATCAATATCTCCTACATTATTCTGAAATTCAAAATCACTAAAAGGCTTAACCATTTGTGTGCTTGGGTGAAAATCGTATTCACCACCATTAGCCACACTACCAACATCTGAAGATAAGGCTGTAACTAATTCAGAGAATTTAGAACGATTCGCTCTTACAATTGCTAAAACACTATCGGCAGTTACCTTAGCCTGCGCTTCCGTTTGAGTAACTTCTGGTGCCGCTCTTGTAGCGCCCATATGCGGAATTAATATATGACGAACTTTAGCTGAATCTGGTAATTGTCTCACAGCAACCATTTTCGTTAATTTCATCATATCACTGTCTTTGTAAGGTCCGTAAACATCACCAACATTTAAGTTGAATAAGGTATCGGCCACAACATCTGGTAATCCGGTTTTCTTAACGAAAGCATCGGTATAAGCAACATCAGATTCGGCAGTAAAATTGATATAATTTTCAAGATCTGAAGCTTTTACAGTAGCGAATGGTTTGATGGTATCATTACGCCCATTATCAAATTCCACTTTTCCGTTGATATATTTATCAAAGCTCGCTTTTAAATCTTCTTCATCTTTCAGGCTAGGTGCTTCTTTAAATTCAACAAAAACAACATCACGTGATGCTTCCACTTCAAATTTCTTTTTATTATCACCTATATAGGCATTGATATCAGATTTTGTAACCTGAACCAAACTATCATTGATTGTCGTATAAGGAACTTGCACGTATTTGATATCGCGTGTTGAGTTTTCTAACATAAAATCGACTTCAGCTTCATTTAAGGTTGCATTCACACCAGCTTTCACCATATTGTAGTAAGCACGCTCTTGTGCACCAATAGCAATCGAGTTTTCGTTATTAACCCAATCATTATAGCTTAGTTGGAAGTTTCCAAGAAGTGCTCTTTCACCATTTAAGGCTTTAAGGTTAGCGATGAACTCTGTTAATTTATTTTCATCAAAAAGCCCTGCTTCATTTTGAAATTCAGGATACGCAGAAAAATTTTGTTTTAATAAATCTTTCATTTGATCTTGCTCAACGCTCAATCCTAATTCTTCAAATTGCGTTGCCATAATTGCACGACGTACTTCCTGATCATAAACTCTGTTCATAGCTTGTGTAGACGTTGCATTAGGACCTAACTGTCTTTGCATACTTTCTACTCTCGACATGAAATCGATTCTATTGATGTTTTTTCCATTTACAGTTGCAACTACATCTTGAGAACCTCCAAATAGTGCATCACTATTTTTAAACAGGTCTGTAAGTACAAATGAAAATAACGCTAATGCGATGATAAGTATCAAAAACAGGGAACGTTGTCTAATTTTATTTAAAACTGCCATTTTAATGTATAATTTATCGAATAATAAGTGGGCGAAAATACCATTTTCTATTAAATAATAAAAGTAGAATTATGTTTTTATTACCGATTTTTATTGGGTTTCATCGAATGTTAGGCAAAGCTGAGGCTTTCAAAGCAGAATAAGCTTACAAGCTAAAAATTAAAAACAAAGTTAGAATCACCAAAATCGCAGAGCGCATACTAGTCTTCATGAAGAATATGAAGAGTTACCAAATCTATTTTTGTTGAAGACACTTCGAGAATGGTAAACTTAAAATTCTCAATAAATACCTCATCATTTACCTGCGGAATTTCTTCAGCCTCGTCAACTATGAGCCCACCAAGAGTTTCATAATTCTCACCTTCTGGAAGGTTTATTTTGTAAGTCTCATTGATATAATCGACTTCCAATCGCGCAGAAAACTTGTAGTTTTCATCGTCTATTTTTTCTTCTATAAGTGCAACACTATCGTGTTCGTCTTCAATTTCTCCAACCAATTCTTCAACAATATCTTCAATAGTCATAATGCCCGCTGTACCACCATATTCATCAATTACAACAGCCATACTTTTTCGCTTTTTAGTCAGAATATTAAGCACATCTTTCACCAACATCGTTGCTGGCACATAGACGACAGGCTTGGTTATTGATTTAATCGATTTTGGTTTTTTAAACAACTGAAACGAATGCACATAGCCCGAAATATCATCAATATTATCTTTATAAACCAGAATTTTTGAAAGTCCAGAATCGATAAACAGGGTACTGATATTTTTGATACTATCATTGACTTCAACAGCAATAATTTCGGTACGAGGCACCATCACTTCGCGTGCTTTGACTTCGGAAAATTCTAAGGCATTCTGGAAAATCTGTATTTCACTATCAATTTCATCGTGCTCTTCAACCGATTCCATTTGCTCGCTGATATAATTTCCTAATTCTACTTTGGTCATCGCTAACTGAACATCATCGCCTTCCGTTTTAAAAAACCGCTTTAAAATCATATCAGATAACCAAATAATAAATGAAGACACAAACCAAAACAGCAAATAAAATAAATAGGCTGGAAAGGCAAAAATCTTTAAAAATGAATTGGCATAGATCTGAAAAAAGACTTTAGGTAGAAACTCGGCTGTAATTAAAATGATAATCGTAGAAATAACTGTTTGTGATAACAGACTTAATTCTGAAAGCAAATAATTGACCACCTGATATTGTGATGGTAACATCGACTGAAACCAATCGACTAAAACATCGCCCATAACAAAGCCGTAAACTACCAGTGCTATATTATTACCAATAAGCATGGTGGCAATAAATTTGGATGGTTTTTCGGTAAGTTTGGTTAAAATGTTAGCCAGAAAATCACCTTGCTTCTTTTCAATTTCGATGTGAATTTTGTTGGAGGATACGTAGGCGATTTCCATTCCAGAAAAAAATGCTGAAAGCAACAGCATAACAACAATAATCACAATGCTAAAGTCCATGATTAGGAATCATTTCTATTACCAAATTTGTTTCTGAATTTTCTTCTGAAGAAAAACATAAATATCGCTAAAGCTGCAAATACGAAAGAAATAATAGCTCTATTGCCATCTTGACCTAAATTAGAAATGCCATCATAGATAAATATGACTGCAAAAAATAAGTAGACGTATTGAAAAAACTGAAGTAGTTTCATTTTTAAATTTAAAGTTTACAGTACAAAGATAAAGATGTTTTACAAACAATTAGTCTTTTAATATCATATCACCTCGACCTTCAAGTATGGTGTAGTTTTTAAACTTGGTATCGGAGTCAAAAATATCGCCATGACCGTTATTTGCTGTGGCCGATTTTAGGCGTACTGGCAGATTGGTAAACAACCATTCGCGTTTTTGGTCGTAATATAACTGCTGAGCGAAAAGACTATCTTTTTGTGGTGTAATTAAAATCACATTGCCTTGCAAATCGATTAAATCGGTAGCATTATAAACAATGGCATAATCTGCCAAGACTATATTTTTTTGATTATTCTCATCGTAAAGTGAGAGGCGAACACCATCTGGAAATTCTGAAAACGAAAACTCCCTATTAGAATAATCCAGCATTTTCGGGCTTTCTAAATTGGCAATGACTTTACCTATAGAATCTTCGGCTTCGGTATATTTTAAATTGATGTTTTTGGCTTCACCAATCGGTTGGTTTTGAAGCACACCAATTTTATCTATTTCTTTTAAATCGTTTTTACATGAAAAAAACATAGTCACAACAATTGCTGTGACTATGTATATATTAGTATGTAAAACTTTCGTTTGCATTTATAGGCTAGGCACTTTAACGCTTCCACCTATCCAACATCCGATAGAAATTGTTTCACCTGCATTTCCTTTTGAAAAGATTTCAGATTTAGTAGGCGCATTAGCTCTATAAGAGTTTGCAGCTTGATTGGCAGCACCTTTTAAATTAGGATCTACTTGTCCTGCTTTTAGAGCTTCTTGTGCAGCATACCAGAATACAGCTCTTTTGCTAAAGTTATCGGCACCACAATTATTTGCACTCTTCGCATACATAGATGCGATTTGTAAGTGAGGCGTTCCATCAGATGGGTTTAACTTTAAAGATTCTCTGTAGTAAGTTCTTGCCGAACCATAGCTACCACGTTTTTTGAAATCGTTAGCAATTTTCTTAGCTAATCTCGCTTTCTTGAACGGATCTGTTTGCAAGTCGTATGATTGCTTTATATAATCATCGGCTTCTCTATCTTTTCCTTGCTTACGTAATATTGTAGATACAAAGTATTTTGTTTCAGCAGAAGGATCAACCTGATCAAATGCTTTTACCAAGTCAATGTATAAAGGATCATCAGTACAATCTTTGTTGTACATTCTACTTACCGCTCTTTTTAACCAAGTTGCATCGTTTTTATACGTAGGGAAATCTTTTTTGTATAATGGGATTAAGTTTTCACAGTTTGCCAACTCACCAATATACGAATCTAAACTTCCTGCAATCTTTTCGTTAGCCTCTAACTTATCTTGATAGTACTTTTTGTAACGTGCTTCTTTTTTTGCTAAAGTAGCACCACCTTCTTCTTTTTTAATAAGTTCATTTAATGACTTAGCATACTTCTCATTTAAGTTTTCTAATTGCTCATTAACATCATCATACTTATCAAAAACTTTTTGAAGTTCAAACTTTTTAGCTTTAAATAAATCTACTGTTTTTGTAAAGTAAACATATAAAGCTTTCGTGCTTTTAAAGTTTTCTAAATCTTCTTTATAGGCTCTGTCAAAAACATTGTATACGTCCATATCAGACTTTCCTAATTCTTTCTGATTATCGTAGATCATAACACCTTGCTTCTCTAGAACTTCTCCTAAAGGATATCTTGATGCATAATACTCTCTACCTTTTTCTAAAAGCACCATATAATCTTCAATAAATGCTACTTTCTCTGCACCAGAAGCATTATCGATTTTATGATTTAAGATTTTCTCTCCATACTGGTAAATAGCCGCATTAAATTTTGGACATTTATTTCTAACAGCCATCCAAGGTTCATACGCCTGATCGTACTTCTTACTCTTAACGTAGTCGTTCATCATCGTCAAGTTAAGCATACACTCTTCATCTTGCTGTGCAAAACCGAAGTTCGTAGCCATAAACAAAGCCGCTAGTATTAATGTGATTTTCGTTTTCATCTTCTTTTATTTTACGTTAGTTATATTTTAATTTTTGGAACCATCTATCATTTAATGACAGACTTAAAGTAAAGTTGAAAAAGTTTTCTTGTATCAAATTTTGGTCTGTTGTTCCTCTTCGTCCGAACTCAAAACCAATATTAGCATTTGAGAAAGTATTTCCAACTGGTAATCCTACTCCAAAAGACATGCCAAACTCATTAACAGCTTGGTTATTAATCTCTAGACCTGTGTTTTCAAAATGAAATCCAGCTCTGTAAGTTACGCGTTTCCAATAATTTGAAAACGACGAATAATCTGGGACAAAGAAACCACCAATAGAAATATTAGAGGCGTTTACAAAATTAGCATTTTCTATTGAAACAATCGGATTTGAAAAATCACTCGTGTTTTGTAGCGTATATTCAGCACCTAAAAACCACTTTTTTGGCGCACCTATTCCAGCTCCAAACGAAAACCTAGAAGGCAATGTCAAATCAGTTTCAGCAAGACCATCGGCTTCTAAATCGGCATCAAACTCATTAACAACAAATTCTTGTCCTGTAGTTTGATTAATCAATATCGTCGCAAACGATCGTTCATTTTTTGAAGACAAATCACTTGTAGGCGAATAAGTTAATCCGGCTTGCAGCTCTAATTTATCACTAATCATAGACTTATAAGTTAACCCAAGGTTAAAATTGAGTCCGCTTAAATCAGAGCGATTACTTTCTCTCGATTGGTATTGCACCAGGTTTCCATCTTCATCATATACAAATTCGATGGCGCTGTTTTGAATGTTCCCGAAGTTATAGTTAAGGTCAACACCAAAACTTAATTTTTTAGTTATTTGATAACCTAAGCCAAAAAACGCTCTATTGACGCCACCTTCACCTCTATATCTATTTTGAATAACATTATTATCGGAATCTTCCAACTTATAACCTACTGATGTATAAGGCACTAATCCAAATCCGAATCCAAATTTACCTACAGGTATTGAAAGTGCCAGATAATCAAAAGTAGTGGCGCTCACCTTAGAATCTCCAGATTGAGCTTTCAGTTTTAAACTGCTATTACTTGCTGCTACTGAGAATTTCACCGGACGATTTTCATCGTTCCAAATGCTTAGATTAGGGCTAACATAGGCAGCAGGATTACGTAAATTAACGTGAATACTATCGGTGTAGATACTGAGTCCGCCCATACTTCTATTTTCGACTGTACCTTTAAATTTTAAACTTCCTATTCCGTAAAATGAATATGGAGAAGCGGTTCCTTCTTGACCATACGATTGCAATGCAAAAAAGGCAATTAAAACTATTACAAGTTTTCTTATCATTATCTCGAGTTATATTCTAAAATGAAATTCAAACCTTCTAAAAGAAAATTTGAGTTGGCAAATATGCTATTTTTTAATTGGTTTGACAAGAATTTAGTATCTCCTCCTGTTAAAATAACTGTTAAATCTGTATAATTTTTAACATAATCGTCAATAACACCATCAATTTCTTTTAAAACACCAAATACAACTCCCGAATGGATAGCGTTTTGAGTCGAATCACCTAAAATATCTTGAGGCATTTTAGTGTCTAATAAAGGTAAATTAGCGGTTAAATTATTTAGAGTTCTATATCGCAATCGAATACCAGGAGAAATAGCACCACCTAAGTATTCATTTTTGGTATTAATAAAATCGTAAGTAATACACGTTCCTGCATCAATAATTAATACATTGTGATCTGGAAACTGTTCTACTGAAGCACTTACCAAAGCAATACGATCAACACCTAAAGTTTGAGGGGTTGTATATAAATTTTTAAATGGTAATTGGAGGTTATGCGAAAGTTCTACAACGTCTAAACGATCTTCTAATATATTAAGTTGAGTCTTTTTTAATTTCCCTACGGAAGACACTATCGCTCTATCAATACTTGGAAACGTTTTAAGCACATCATGTGCGATGCTTTCAAAATCCTTTAGCTCTCCTACTACTTTCTCCTTTAGCTTGCCTTGCTTATAGACCGCAAACTTGACATATGTGTTACCAACGTCAACAATTAAATTCATAACTATTTTAAAACGTTAAAACTACGAAATGAAGATTCATTTCTGTCTATTAATTAACCAAATTATAACATTATTTTGATTGAAATCAACGATTTAAGCCTGGATTCAAATATTTAGTTTAAATTTTTATGGTTTCTTTTTGTGAATATTAAAAATGAGTCTATATTTGCACTCGCATTTTTATGCAACTGGTGCCTTAGCTCAGTTGGTAGAGCAAAGGACTGAAAATCCTTGTGTCCCTGGTTCGATTCCTGGAGGCACCACCATCAAAAACCCGATTCATCCGAATCGGGTTTTTTGGTTTATATACTTTCATTTTCCCTAAATAATTTAAGTTTTAACACTGCCTTTTTTCCCTTTTAAATTCTATACCCCAGCACATTAAAAGATGAAAGCCAATTCTGCCCGATGCATAAAATTCAATCCTATATCTAAAAAAAATAACTATTGAACATCATAATAATATGATCGTATTTAACTTATTATCAACTATTTAACACAATCTCTGTAGCATTGAATTTAGCGACATAGGCTTAAAACAAAGACCAAAACTCAATACAAAACCTAATTTTATTCCTTTAAATCAGTGTTGCCTAAACAAAACTATGAGTTCATTAAACAAATACAGTAAAACCGTTACCCAAGACCCAACACAACCTGCTGCGCAAGCCATGTTACATGCCATCGGGTTAACCAAGGAAGATTTTTTCAAGCCTATAGTAGGTATTGCAAGTACTGGATACGAAGGCAACCCTTGTAATATGCATCTTAATGATTTAGCTAAACGAGTAAAAGAAGGCACAAAAAATGAAGATGTAGTTGGCTTGATTTTTAATACCATTGGTGTTAGTGATGGGATTTCTATGGGAACTCCCGGAATGCGCTATTCATTACCATCTCGTGACATTATCGCCGATTCTATGGAAACTGTTGTACAGGCTATGAGTTACGACGGACTCATAACTGTAGTTGGCTGTGATAAAAATATGCCTGGCGCTTTAATGGCAATGATTCGTTTAAACCGACCTAGTATTCTTGTTTATGGAGGCACGATAGATTCTGGTTGCCATGAAGGAAAAAAATTAGACGTTGTTTCTGCATTTGAAGCTTGGGGAAGTAAGGTCGCAGGTACCATGACCGAAAACGAATACCAGAATATTGTTGAAAAAGCCTGTCCTGGCGCTGGTGCTTGTGGTGGCATGTATACTGCAAATACAATGGCTTCAGCAATTGAAGCTTTAGGCATGACCTTGCCTTATAATTCTTCTAACCCAGCATTGAGCCATGCCAAACAACATGAATCCATAAAAGCTGGTGAAGCGATAAGAGTGCTACTCGAAAAAGACATCAAGCCTTCAGATATCATCACAAGAAAATCTTTAGAAAATGCTGTTAGACTAGTGACCATTTTAGGTGGTTCTACCAACGCTGTTTTACACTTTTTAGCCATTGCAAGAGCTGCTCAGATTGATTTTACACTCAAAGATTTTCAAGACATTAGTGACAACACGCCATTTTTAGCCGATTTAAAACCAAGCGGAAAATACCTTATGGAAGATGTTCATGCTGTGGGCGGAATTCCAGCAGTTTTAAAATACCTTCTGAAAAAAGGACTCATTCATGGCGACTGCCTTACAGTTACAGGTAAAACCATTGCCGAAAACTTATTAGAAGTTGACGATTTAAAAGAAGGTCAAGATGTGATAAAACCTATAGAAAAACCTATTAAAGTTTCTGGACACTTAAGAATGCTCTACGGAAATTTAGCATCCGACGGAAGCGTTGCCAAAATCACAGGCAAGGAAGGCTTAAATTTTAAAGGAAAAGCAAAAGTTTTTGAAGGGGAATATGCGGCAAACGACGGAATTAGAGATGGAAAAGTTGAAAAAGGAGACGTTGTCGTTATTCGCTATGAAGGCCCAAAAGGCGGACCAGGTATGCCCGAAATGCTTAAACCAACTGCTGCCATTATGGGCGCTGGATTAGGTAAAGATGTCGCTCTAATCACAGATGGAAGATTCTCTGGAGGCACCCACGGATTTGTTGTGGGACACATCACACCAGAAGCTCAAGAAGGTGGTACAATTGCCTTAGTGGAGGATGGTGATATTATTTCTATCGATGCCGAAACAAATTCTATTTCACTTGAAGTTTCTGAAGTAGAACTACAAAAAAGACGTCAACAATGGAAAGCTCCAGAGCTAAAATTTGAACGTGGCGTTCTATACAAATATGCAAAAACAGTATCCTCAGCTTCAAAAGGCTGTGTGACTGATGAATTCTAGTTCCTGCGAAAGCAGGAATCTCTCAGTCAAAAAAACCAATAGCTGAGAAAAAAAACGAAAACAAACCTCAAGCGAAGCGAGGGGTATAAAATAAAAACCATAAAACGGTAGGATGAGATTCCTGCCTTCGCAGGAAAATATGGAAACAAAAACAATAAAAGACGAATCAAAGGACACTCAAACTACCGAACGTATTTCTGGTAGCGAAGCCATTATCAAATGCTTATTAGCAGAAGGTGTCGATATCCTTTACGGATATCCTGGCGGTGCGATTATGCCTGTTTATGACGAACTTTATAAGTATCAAGATCAAATTCATCATGTCTTAACACGTCATGAACAAGGCGCAACACATGCTGCTCAAGGCTATGCGAGAATTTCAGGTAAAGTGGGTGTTGCTATAGCAACTTCTGGTCCTGGTGCCACCAATTTAATTACTGGTATTGCAGATGCACAAATCGATTCTACACCAATGGTTTGCATAACTGGACAAGTCGGTTCGCATCTATTAGGAAGTGATGCTTTTCAGGAAACAGACATCGTCGGTATTTCAACACCAGTCACAAAATGGAATCATCAAATTACTAAGGCTTCTGAAATTCCTGAAGTATTTGCCAAGGCCTTTTACATAGCCAAAAGCGGAAGACCAGGACCTGTACTTATAGATATCACAAAAGATGCGCAGTTTGAAACATTCGACTTTACATATGAAAAATGCAAAGGCGTAAGAAGTTACAAACCTGTACCAGACACAAACGAGGACACACTAAAAGCCGCTGCCGACTTAATAAACAATGCTAAAAAACCATTGATTGTTTGGGGACAAGGAGTCATTTTAGGGCAAGCTGAAGAAGAATTTAAGGCCGTAATTGAAAAAGCTGGAATTCCTTCTGCATGGACCATCTTAGGTGCTTCGGCTATTCCTACTTCGCACCCCTTAAATGTTGGCATGGTAGGCATGCATGGCAATTATGCACCAAATGTACTAACTAACGAATGTGATGTTTTAATCGCCATCGGAATGCGCTTTGATGATCGTGTAACCGGAAATCTTGCCACCTATGCTAAGCAAGCCAAAATCGTTCACTTTGAAATCGATCCTGCCGAAGTTGATAAAAATGTTCAAACGGATGTCGCTGTATTAGGTGATGCTAAAGCCAGCCTAAAGGCTTTATTGCCATTATTGAATAAAAATTCTCATACAAAATGGCATCAACAATTTAAAGATTTATACCAGATAGAATTTGAAAAAGTCATAAAAAACGATTTACATCCTGTTAAAGATGGTCTAACTATGGGAGAGGTATTGAAAGAAATCAATAGCCAAACCAAAGGTGAAGCAGCCATTGTAAGTGATGTTGGTCAGCATCAAATGATTGCTTGTCGCTATGCCGATTTTAATGTGTCGAAAAGCAACATCACATCGGGTGGCTTAGGAACCATGGGGTTTGCTTTACCGGCTGCTCTTGGCGCAAAAATGGCAGCACCCGAAAGAGAAGTGATTATGATTGCTGGCGATGGAGGTTATCAAATGACCATACAAGAACTGGGAACCATTTTTCAGCAAAATATCCCTGTAAAAATCGTAGTTCTTAATAATGAATTCCTCGGAATGGTTCGACAGTGGCAACAACTGTTCTTTGATAAACGCTATGCTTCCACCGAAATGGTCAATCCAGATTTTGTGGCCATTGCAAAAGGATATCATATTGAAGCCAAAAAAGTAACCGAAAGAAAAGATTTAAAAAGCGCTGTCAAAGAAATGGTCGACTGTAAAGGTCCTTATTTTTTAGAAGTTAGAGTCGAAAAAGAAGACAATGTGTTTCCTATGATTCCAACAGGTGCAAGCGTTTCAGATATAAGATTAGAATAATTATGGAGAACGAAATAAAACAATTTACAGTTTCGGTGTATACTGAAAATAATATTGGCTTGTTAAATAGAATTTCAGCCATTTTTCAAAGACGTCACATTAATATTGAAAGTTTAAATACGTCCCTTTCCGAAATTGAAGGCGTTTCTAGATTTACCATTGTTGTCAACGTGACAGAATCTCAAATGAAAAAAATTCAAGGTCAGATTGAAAAACAAGTGGAAGTCATTAAAGCGTATTATCACACCGAAGAAGAAACTATTTATCAAGAATCATGTTTGTTCAAAATCAAATCTGATTTATTATTTGATGAACGTCAAATTCAGAATATCATCAAAGAAAGTAACGCTAGAATTGTAACAGTTAACAAAGATTTTTTTGTTTTAGAAAAATCGGGACGAAGAGAAGAACTCGAATTATTATATAGAGAATTAAGTGTCTTTGGCATCATGCAGTTTACGCGTTCAGGTCGAGTTGCTGTTACTAAAGACGAAATGAAAATATCAACCATGCTCAAAGCATTTCAACATTAAAAAAGAAAAGAAAATGTCAAATTACTTTAACACATTACCATTAAGAAACCAACTTGATCAATTAGGAAAATGTCGTTTTATGGATGCTTCAGAATTTGAAGATGGCGTCAACGCATTAAAAGGAAAGAAAATCGTCATCGTTGGTTGTGGTGCTCAAGGTTTAAATCAAGGGCTAAACATGCGCGACTCTGGCTTAGATATCGCTTATGCTTTACGCCAAGTAGCCATTGATGAAAAACGCGATTCTTATAAAAATGCGACATCAAACGGTTTTAATGTTGGGACTTATGATGACTTAATTCCGACGGCAGATTTGGTATTAAACTTAACGCCAGACAAACAACACACCAATGTTGTAAAGGCAGTTATGCCTTTAATGAAAAAAGGAGCAACCTTAAGTTATTCTCATGGCTTTAATATCGTTGAAGAAGGCACTAAAATTCGTGAGGATTTAACCGTAATCATGGTTGCACCAAAATGTCCTGGCACCGAAGTTCGTGAAGAGTATAAACGCGGATTTGGTGTACCTACACTTATTGCTGTGCATCCAGAAAATGATCCAGAAAATAAGGGTTGGGCTCAAGCTAAAGCTTATGCTGCGGCGACTGGCGGACATAGAGCTGGTGTTTTAGAATCGTCTTTTATTGCTGAAGTCAAATCTGACTTAATGGGTGAGCAAACCATTCTTTGTGGTTTATTGCAAACAGGAGCTATCCTATCGTTTGATAAAATGGTTGAAGAAGGTATTGAACCTGGCTATGCAGCAAAATTAATTCAGTTTGGATGGGAAACCATAACCGAAGCGTTAAAACATGGTGGTATTACCAACATGATGGATCGTTTATCAAATCCGGCAAAACTTAAAGCCTACCAATTATCTGAAGAATTAAAAGATATTATGCGTCCTCTATTTGAAAAACATATGGACGATATCATTTCTGGTCATTTCTCAAAAACCATGATGGAAGACTGGGCAAATGACGATGTCAATCTTTTAAAATGGCGAGCAGAAACAGGTGAAACCGCGTTTGAAAAAACAGCTTTAACATCGAACCATATAAGCGAGCAAGAATATTTTGATCATGGTGTTTTATTGGTTGCTTTTGTGAAATCTGGTGTAGAATTAGCTTTCGAAACCATGGTAAGCGCTGGTATTATTGAAGATTCAGCCTATTACGAATCTTTACACGAGCTGCCATTAATTGCGAACACCATTGCAAGAAAGAAATTATTCGAAATGAACCGTGTTATTTCTGATACTGCGGAATATGGCTGTTATTTATTTGATCATGCTTGTAAACCTTTATTGACCGATTTTATGAAAACTGTTGATACATCGATTATCGGAACAGCATTTTCAAAATCAAATAGCGTTGATAATGTCGAATTAATCGCAGTAAATGACGCTATTAGAAATCATCCAATAGAAGCGGTTGGAAAACGTTTACGTGCTGCTATGACAGCGATGAAAGTGATAAAAACAGAAGCTGTAAAAGCGCAAGATTCAGTATTAGTATAAACACATTTTATCACTCATTGAAGCTGATTTAGTAGCTCTAAAACATGGAAAAAACCACAATATTATACAAACCAACCTTAAAAGCCATTGAAGCTGCTGCTAAAAAATTAAAAGGTATTGCTTCGGTCACACCTTTAATTAAAAACGCACATTATTCTAAGCAGTTTGGTGCCAATGTTTACTTTAAAAGGGAAGACTTACAAGAGGTGCGTTCGTATAAAATCCGTGGCGCTTATAATAAGATTTCATCCTTATCAGCTTCCCAAATAGAAAATGAAATTGTATGCGCCAGTGCTGGAAACCACGCTCAGGGCGTTGCTATTTCATGTAAACTATTAAAAATTAAAGGCACTATTTTTATGCCTTCACCAACACCTAATCAAAAAATTGATCAGGTCAAAATGTTTGGTGAAGATTATATCGATGTGATTTTAGTTGGCGATACATTTGATGATGCCTACCATGCTGCTATTGAGACATCTGAACGTTTAAACAAAACGTTTATCCATCCGTTTAATGATGAAAAAGTTATTGAAGGACAAGCAACAGTTGGTTTAGAAATAATAGATCAAGCAAAAACGCATCCTATACATTATGTGTTTGTACCAATTGGTGGTGGAGGTTTATCTGCTGGATTATCGAGTGTTTTTAAAATCTTATCACCACAAACAAAAATTATTGGTGTCGAACCTAAAGGTGCTCCATCCATGTTGACATCACTAAAAAACAATCGAAACACCGAACTTAAGTCTATCGAAAACTTTGTAGATGGTGCAGCCGTAAAACGTGTTGGTGATTTAAATTTTGCTATCTGTAAAGAGACCTTAAGCGATGTGGTTACTGTTGATGAAGGTAAAATTTGTCAGACCATTTTAGATTTATATAATAAAGACGCCATTGTGGTAGAGCCTGCAGGTGCTTTGAGTATTTCTGCTCTGGAGCAATTTTCAGATGACATTAAAGATAAAAATGTCGTATGTGTTATTAGCGGCAGTAATAACGATATCACACGTACTGCCGAAATTAAAGAACGCGCCCTACTCTACGCAAACCTCAAACATTATTTCATTATAAAATTCCCGCAACGTGCCGGAGCTTTACGTGAATTTGTGGTTGATATTTTAGGACCAACAGACGATATTACCCATTTTGAGTATACTAAAAAGGTAAATCGCGAAAATGATGTTGCTGTTGTCGGTTTAGAACTCAAGTCTCCATCAGATTTAGACCCTTTAATTACTAAAATGAAGCTTCATAATTTTTATGGGGATTATCTAAACGACAAACCCGATTTATTTCAATTCTTAGTATAACTTAACATTAACGTAAACCATTCAATAGATATATGATGTATCTTTATTTTAATGAAAACAAAAACAAGTGATTATGACTTCAACATTTGTAGACATTCCTGAACAGTTTCAAATCAAAGACTTAACCCATCAATCCACCTATTTAGTCGATGGGAAGTTAGTAAAATGGGAAGGCGAAACGTCTGAAGTCTACTCCACAATTTCTTCAACTAAAGATTATAAACCAACCCTACTAGGAAGCATTCCTACACTTACTGAAAAGGAAGCATTGAGCGCTTTAGATGCTGCTGTAAATGCTTACGACAAAGGGCAAGGCTTATGGCCAACAATGAAGGTAGCCGATAGGATTGCTTGTATGGAAACGTTTGTCGAACAAATGAAAACCAAACGCGAAGAAGTCGTTAAATTATTAATGTGGGAAATCGGAAAAAACTTACCAGATTCTCAAAAAGAATTTGACAGAACTGTCGAATACATCTATGACACCATTGAAGATTATAAACAAATGGATCGCGATAGTGCCAAGTTTGAAAAACATGATGGTGTTCGAGCGCATATCAGAAGAGGTCCTTTAGGTGTTGTATTGTGCTTAGGTCCTTACAATTATCCTTTAAATGAAACCTTTGCCTTATTAATTCCTGCGATCATGATGGGAAACACGACTATTTTTAAACCTGCAAAACATGGGGTTTTATTATTGACGCCATTGTTAGAGGCCTTTAGAAATAGCTTTCCAAAAGGTGTGGTTAATATTATTTATGGTCGCGGACGAACTGTTGCGTCACCAATTATGCAATCTGGTAAAGTTGATGTATTAGCCTTGATAGGAAACAGTAAGTCTGCAAATGCCTTACAAAACCAACATCCTAAAAGTAATAGATTGCGCCTAGTACTTGGTCTGGAAGCTAAAAACCCAGCCATTGTTTTAAAAGATGCGGATTTGGATTTAGCTATCGACGAATGCATTGCTGGAGCGACCTCGTTTAACGGACAACGTTGTACCGCTTTAAAAGTGTTATATGTACATGATGCCATTGTAGATGAGTTTAACAAGCGTTTTTCTGAAAAAGTAGACGGTCTTAAGTTTGGAAACCCATGGGAAAATGGCGCTAAACTAACGCCGTTACCTGAACCGGATAAACCCGCTTATATTCAAGAATTGATTGATGATGCTCTGGATAAAGGCGCTACAATCATAAATGAAAAAGGTGGAAAAACTACCGAAAACTATATTTTCCCAGCTGTATTATATCCTGTTTCAAAAGACATGCGTGTTTATGAAGAAGAACAATTTGGACCAGTAATACCTGTTATTCCGTTTTCAGATATTGAAGAGCCTTTAGACGATATGGCTGCTTCAAATTATGGCCAGCAAGTGAGTTTATTCGGAAAAGACATTAAAACCTTAGCACCTTTAATTGATACCTTGGTCAATTTAGTTTGCAGAGTTAATTTAAATAGTTCTTGCCAACGCGGACCTGATGTTTATCCGTTTACTGGAAGAAAAGATTCAGCAGTTGCAACATTGAGTGTGCACGATGCTTTACGCTCATTTTCTATTAGAACCTTTGTCGCTTCAAAAGACAATGATTATAACAATGCTATTTTAAAAGATTTATTAGACTCCAGAGCTTCAAATTTTGTGAGTACCGATTATATACTTTAATAAAAAGCAGCCTAATTATGAGATATTTATAATATTTAAGTCATTTATTTAGAATATCGTAAATCTTATAAGAAACTCGTTTTCAGGTATGGTTGTTTATAATTTAATATGTAGTTTAGCCATATGTTTACACTAAGACACAAATATAGAGCACCCAGACCCACAGGTCTTGATTTGACAAAACGCCGTCGCTAATTCTTCTATTTAGCAAACTCTATATTCATTTTTATTTTTTTACTGTGTACAACTCAACATTTAAATATCAAATTCAAACCTTAATTATCTCAACAGATAATCATAGCGTATTGCGTCCCATTTTGCGTCGTCGCCCTTAAGGGTGTACTTCTATTTATGGAGCTTAGGTGAGTCCGGCTCTGCTTTCAAAAAACCAAAATCTTTACATATTTAATAAACACATCAATTACAATGGAAATTGTTATTGCTAATAAATCGCATAGTATTTATGCAGACATTATTTGCCAAACTATTGCAGATGCCGCTTTAGTTAGAGGAACAGGAATTGCAAAACGCAAACCTGAATACATCATTACCAAACTGGAAAATGGCAATGCCGTGATTGCGTTAGATGGTGATAAGTTTGCAGGATTTTGCTATATCGAACAATGGAGTCATGGGAAATTCGTAGCAAATTCTGGATTAATTGTTCATCCCGATTATAGAAATCTAGGTTTAGCCAAACAAATAAAACAAGTTATTTTTGAGCACTCCAGATCAAAGTTTCCTGAAGCAAAAATTTTCAGTATTACAACCGGACTTGCGGTTATGAAAATGAATAGCGATTTAGGTTACAAACCTGTTACGTTTTCAGAGTTGACCACCGATCAAACCTTCTGGAACGGCTGTCAGACTTGCAAAAACTACGATGTACTTCAACGAACAGAGCAAAAAATGTGCTTGTGCACAGGGATGCTATACGATCCTTCAAAAGAAACCAATAACACCCCAAAACATACTTATGACAAAAAGGTGTGGACCAGATTGAAAAACATTAAACAAACAAGATTCCTTAAAAAAGAAAAGAAAAATGAATAACAAATTAGTCATCGCCTATAGTGGCGGTTTAGATACATCTTACTGCGCTGTAAGTCTGAGTAAAGCTGGATATGATGTACATGCTGTAAGCGTAAATACAGGTGGATTTTCTGAGGAAGAAATTGCTTCAATAGAAAAAAACGCCTACAAAATGGGTGTGTCGACCTATAAAAACATAGACGCCATTTCATCGTATTACCATAAGGTTATTAAGTTTTTAATCTTCGGAAATGTGCTAAAAAACAACACCTACCCACTATCTGTTAGTGCCGAACGTATTATTCAAGCCATTGAAATTATTGAATATGCAAAAAGTATCGACGCTCAATATATTGCTCACGGAAGCACAGGAGCCGGCAACGATCAGGTACGCTTTGACATGATTTTCCAAACCTTAGCGCCAAACATCAATATCATCACGCCAATTAGAGATGGTCAATTAACGAGACAACAAGAGATTGATTACCTCAAAGAAAACGGCATTGATATGTCTTGGGAAAAAGCGAAATATTCAATTAACAAAGGACTTTGGGGCACAAGCGTTGGCGGTTCTGAAACTTTAACATCGGAACAACCATTACCTGAATCAGCATTTCCTTCGCAATTAAAACATGTCAAAGACGAAAAAGTAACGCTTACATTTTCTGAAGGCGAATTGGTTGCTGTAAACGGAATAAAAAACAATCCAGAAGTCAATATTGAAGTGCTTAACAATTTAGCTTCGGCTTATGCTATTGGCAGAGACATTCATGTTGGAGACACTATTGTAGGTATTAAAGGACGTGTTGGTTTTGAAGCTGCAGCAGCCATCATTACAATTAAAGCACATCATTTATTAGAAAAACATACGCTTACCAAATGGCAATTACAACACAAAGAGTACTTGGCTAGTTTCTACGGAATGCATCTTCATGAAGGTCAATATCTGGATCCCGTGATGCGAGACATGGAAGCCTTTTTACAAAGCAGTCAAGCTAAAGTCTCAGGCGATGTTTTTATAACACTTAAACCTTATCATTTTAATTTAGATGGTATCGACTCTAAACACGATTTAATGAATGCCAAATTTGGAAGTTATGGTGAAGAAAATAAAGGCTGGACTGCTGATGAAGCTAAAGGCTTTATAAAAATTATAGGCAATCAAAACAAAATCTATCAACAAGTAAATTCTTAAAGCATGTTAGACATAGGAATCATTGGAGGCGCAGGTTACACCGCAGGAGAACTCATTAGATTGTTGCTGAATCACCCAAAAGTCAACATCAATTTTATTTACAGCACCTCAAATGCTGGCAATAAAATATCAAAAGTGCATCAGGATTTGATAGGCAACACAGATGTAGAATTTACTAATAAAATTAATCCTAAAGTAGATGTGCTATTCTTATGTTTAGGACACGGAAATTCAAAAGCATTTTTAGAAAATAATTCGTTTGCTGCAGACACTAAAATCATTGATTTAAGTAACGATTTCAGATTAGCTAAAGACGCTGTTTTTAAAGATAAAACTTTTGTCTATGGCTTACCTGAATTGAATAAAGAAGCAATTACAAAAGCAAATTACATTGCCAATCCGGGATGTTTTGCTACGGCAATTCAATTAGCATTATTGCCATTAGCTAACTCCAAAATTTTACATGACGACATACATGTGAATGCCGTTACAGGAGCCACAGGCGCTGGCACTTCCTTATCGTCAACAACTCACTTTACATGGCGAGATAATAACGTTTCACATTACAAAGCATTTACGCATCAGCATTTGGGTGAGATTAATCAGTCGGTGACATCATTGCAATCAACTTTTGATTCAGATATCAACTTTTTACCAAACCGAGGAAATTTTTCCAGAGGAATTTTCGCCACATTATACACTAAATATGAAGGCAACTTAAGTGAAGCCAAACAGCTGTATTCAGAATTTTATAAAGCTGCCGCATTTACAGTTGTTTCAGACGAAGAGATTCATTTAAAACAAGTGGTAAACACAAATAAATGCATTCTTCATCTACACAAACATGACAACAAATTACTGGTAACCAGCATCATTGATAATTTATTAAAAGGTGCTTCAGGACAAGCCATTCAAAACATGAATTTGATGTTTGGTTTTGAAGAAACTGAAGGCTTACAATTAAAGGCTAATTATTTTTAAAGACAACAAGAAAAACATGAAAATAGCAATCATAGGAACAGGAAACTTAGGAAAATCTATCGCCAAAGGGTTAATTACCAATAACGCAATCACCAGCTTATATTTAACCAAGCGGAATCTAGACGCTATTCAAGAGTTTGATGGGTATAAAAATGTGTATTTAACCACAGATAATCTCGAAGCTGTTAAACATTCAGATATTCTGATTTTTGCAGTTCAACCTGCCCATTTTGAGCACATTTTAAATGATATCAAACCGCATCTCACCGAAAATCATGTCTTGATTTCAACCATTACAGGTTATGTGATTTCTAAAATCGAAAGTCAGCTTGGCACAGATCAATTTATCATTCGTGCCATGCCAAATACTGCCATTGCCGTAGGCAAATCGATGACCTGTTTGTGTAGTAATACCAAAGGTGAAAAGCGCATTAAAATTGCTGAAGCTATTTTTAACCGATTAGGACATACACTCGCCATTCCGGAATCTCAAATGCAAGCAGCAACTGTAGTGTGCGCTAGCGGAATCGCCTTTTGGATGCGTCTAATAAGAGCGACAACACAAGCTGCCATTCAACTGGGATTTGATGCCAAAGAAGCTCAGGAATTAGCCATGTACACTTCCGAAGGTGCTGCCAATTTATTAATCACTAACGGAAATCATCCTGAAGAAGAAATTGACAGAGTTACCACTCCTAAAGGCTGCACGATTGAAGGCTTAAACGAAATGGAGCACAAAGGCCTAAGCTCGTCTTTAATTCAAGGTATGGTAGCATCGTTTCAGAAAATAAACAATATTAAAAAAGAACAGATATGAGTTTATTTAAGGTTTACCCACTTTTCGACATTACACCTGTAAAGGCCAAGGACGTGTATGTTTACGATGAAAACGGTGTTGAATACTTAGACTTATATGGTGGTCATGCTGTGATTTCTATTGGACACTCGCATCCTAAATATGTCAAAAATATCAGCGATCAGGTTGCCAAACTAGGGTTTTACAGCAACTCGATTCAGAATCCGTTGCAAGTTGATTTAGCCGAAAAACTTGTGCAATTATCTGGCTGTAAAGATTACGAATTGTTTTTATGCAATTCTGGTGCTGAAGCCAATGAAAATGCCTTAAAATTGGCATCCTTTCACAACGGAAAGAAAAAAGTCATAGCCTTTAAAAACGGATTCCACGGTCGAACCTCAGCCGCCGTAGCTGCAACAGACAATGCAAAAATCATTGCACCAATTAACGCTCAGCAAGAGGTAGAGCTGTTAGACTTAGGTGATTTGGACGCTTTGGAAAAAGCATTAGCCAACAATGATGTTTGCGCTGTAATTATTGAATGTATTCAAGGTGTTGGCGGTTTGGATGAAAGTACTGCCGAATTCTACGAAGGCATCGACAAACTTTGTAAAACCTACAATACTTGTTTTATTGCCGACGAAGTCCAATCTGGTTTTGGAAGAACTGGTGACTTTTTCGCCTTTCAGCACTACAATGTCACTCCAGATATAATTGCTATGGCGAAAGGCATGGGCAACGGATTTCCGATTGGTGGAATTTTAATTCATCCGAATATAAAAGCGTCTTTTGGTTTATTAGGCACCACTTTTGGCGGTAATCATCTGGCATGTGTTGCCTCGTCTACCGTTTTGGAAGTCATTGAATCAGAACATTTGCTGCAAAATACAAAAGACATTTCAGCATATTTTATTGAGAAAGCACAAGGTATTTCAGCAATAAAGCATTTAAAAGGACGTGGTTTGATGTTAGGTTTAGAATTCGATTTTCCTATTGCTGAACTTCGGAAAAAGTTAATCTTTAAGCATCAGATCTTTACCGGAAGCTCCAAGAATCCTAATTTAATTCGCATACTTCCGCCTTTAACCATTCAGAAAAAACATATTGACCAGCTCTTTGAAGCTCTAAAAACTGAATTAGATACGTGATTCAGAAGCATGCCATTTCAATTGAAAAGGGATACAAATTCAGCTTTACAAAAATTAAATTAATGAAACATTACACCAACATAAAAGATATTAGCAACCTCACCGACACGATAAAGGAAGCTATTTTATTAAAAATGAATCCCTATGAGTTTTCAGATTTAGGACAACATAAAACGCTCGTTATGCTGTTTTTTAATGCCAGTTTACGTACGCGTTTAAGTACTGAAAAAGCAGCTAAAAACTTAGGTATGAATGTTATGATTTTAAATGTAAATGACGCCTGGAATTTAGAGTTTGAGGATGGTACCATCATGAATGCAAATACTTCGGAGCACATAAAAGAAGCCGCTCAGGTGATTTCACAATATGCCGATGTGATTGCTGTAAGAGCATTTCCTAGTTTAACAGACAAACAAAAAGATGAAAGTGAATTGGTGATGAATAGCTTCTTGACACACGCAACGGTTCCTATAATAAATATGGAAAGTGCTACTGCTCATCCTTTGCAAGCTTTAGCCGATGCGATTACCATTTCAGAATTGACCGAAAAAGCAAAACCTAAGGTCGTTCTATCCTGGGCGCCTCATCCTAAAGCATTACCTCAGGCTGTTGCTAATTCGTTTGTGGAAATGATGCAAAACATGGCTGTTGACTTAACTATTACACATCCTAAAGGTTATGAATTGAGTGAAGCAATCACAAAAAATACGCCCGTTATTTACGATCAAAATGAAGCCTTAAAAGATGCCGATTTTGTCTATGTAAAAAACTGGAGCAGTTATAAAGACTACGGAAAAGTTCTAAATCAAAATGAAAATTGGATGATGACCAAAATAAAATTAGGCCACGCAAAATTTATGCATTGTTTACCTGTAAGACGGAATGTTGTGGTTGAAGATGCGGTTTTGGATAGTGAGCAATCTGTAGTGATTCAACAAGCAAATAACAGAACCTTTGCTGCACAAATTGTATTGAAGCAAATTTTAGAAGAATTATAAGACATGGTAATATTACAAACCGACGTCATTCTGAACTTGTTTATTCTTAAATATCTAATTCAAATAAAGGTATTCATGAATCTTTGATTTCAGAATCACATCAAAAAAATAAACACCGTCATTCTGAACTTGTTTCAGAATCACACATACAAAAAACAAAATAATGAGAAGCTGAAACCAGTTCAGCTTGACGAGTACAACGTATGGAAACACTAAAAATCATAAAAATAGGCGGAAACATTATCGATGATGATACTGCGCTACACCTATTCCTGAAAGATTTTTCCTCTTTAAAATCACCAAAAATTCTGGTACATGGCGGCGGAAAATTAGCATCAAAACTAGCACAACAAATGCAAGTTGAAGTTAAAATGGTCGATGGACGACGCATAACTGACGCTGAAACTTTAGAGATCATCACCATGGTGTATGCAGGAAAAATCAACAAGACCATTGTGGCACAATTACAAGCTCACCAATGTAACGCAATTGGGTTCTCTGGAGCCGATGGTAACACCATAGTTTCCCAAAAAAGACCTGTCACAACTATTGACTATGGTTTTGCTGGAGATGTAAAACAAGTCAATACAGAACCTTTAGAGTTACTGTTAAAAAACAATTTAACACCTGTGTTTTGTGCGATGACTCATGATCAAAACGGACAATTATTAAATACCAATGCCGATACTATAGCTTCTGAACTAGCCATAGGTTTATCCGAAATTTTCAATGTAGAATTATATTACTGCTTCGAGAAAAATGGCGTTTTAAACGATGTAAATAATGACGACTCTGTTATCGAATTAATCACACCTGATACCATTCAGCAATTAATAGATGACCACATTATTTTTGAAGGTATGCTACCAAAAATTAAAAACTGTTTACATGCTGTTTCCAATCGAGTTTCAAAAGTTTGTATTGGCAAATCGGATATGCTTTTCAATAAAAACATCAAACACACAACCATTACGAGATGATAGATAAATTAACAACAAGAGCAATTCAATTGTTAAAAGCGCTTATTGAAACACCGTCTTTTTCTTCGGAAGAAGACAAAACAGCGCAACATATCGAGCAATGGTTCAGCCATCAAAACATCGCGTTTAAACGAACACAAAATAACGTTTGGGCAACGAACAAATATTTTGACAACAGCAAACCCACACTGTTATTAAACTCGCATCACGATACGGTAAAACCCAATAGTGGCTACACCAAAGACCCTTTTAAAGCTATTGTAGAAGACGGGAAATTATACGGTTTAGGGAGTAATGATGCTGGAGGTTGTCTGGTGAGTTTATTGGCGACTTTTGGGTATTTTTATAATAAAAAGAACTTAAATTACAATCTGGTGATGGTCGCTTCCGCAGAAGAAGAAAGCAGCGGAAACAATGGTTTAAACAGCATGCTAAGTGTGATTCCAAAAGTCGATGTCGCTATTGTAGGAGAACCCACTTTAATGAATTTGGCAGTGGCCGAAAAAGGCCTGGTGGTTTTTGATGCTGTTGTAAAAGGAACACCAAGTCATGCTGCACATCCCAATAATGACAATGCGATTTACAATACGATTTCGGTTTTAGAATGGTTTAAAAATTACACGTTTGATAAATCGTCTGAAGCTTTGGGCGATGTGAAATTAACCGTTACACAAATCAATGCCGGACAACAACATAATGCAGTTCCTGCAGATGTAAAATTAGTAGTTGACGTTCGTGTTAATGACAAGTATACAAACCAAGAAATCGTTTCAATTTTACAAAAAGAAGCGCCTTGTGACCATATTATTCCGAGAAGCACAAAACTTAATTCCTCATCCATTCCTATCGATCATCCATTAGTGACTGCAGGAATTGAAATTGGCAGAAGCACTTATGGCTCACCAACTCTATCAGACCAGGCTGTGTTGAGTTGTCCGTCTTTAAAATTAGGACCTGGTGATAGCACACGATCGCATTCTGCCGATGAATTTATTCATATTAAGGAGATTGAAGAAGGCATTAAAATTTATATTGAATTATTAGAAAAAGTACTGTAAAAAAAAGAGTCCAAAACAAAAAAATCAAATTATGAAACTCTGGGATAAAGGCATAAGTATCGACAAAAAAATTGAACAATTCACCGTTGGAAACGACAGAGAAATTGACTTACATATTGCAAAATATGATGTACAGGCATCTTTAGCACACGCCATCATGCTGGCCTCTATTGGGATTATTTCTTCGGAAGAATTACAGCAACTCAAAAACGGACTACACCTACTTTCCGAAGCGATTGAAAATGGCACGTTTAGTATTGAGGCGACATTTGAAGATGTACATTCAAAAATTGAATATGAGCTAACGCAATCCCTTGGTGAAGTTGGCAAAAAAATCCATACAGCACGTTCCAGAAACGATCAGGTTCTGGTAGCGCTTCACTTGTACTACAAAGACAATTTAAATGAGATTCACCAAAAAACCAAAACACTTTTTGACACACTTCTTAGTTTAGCAGACACACATAAAAAGGCTTTACTTCCAGGATATACGCATTTGCAGGTTGCCATGCCGTCTTCTTTTGGGCTATGGTTTTCGGCTTATGCTGAGCTATTGATTGATGATGTTTATTTATTAAATGCAGCCTTAAAAACGGTAGATCAAAATCCGTTAGGCTCTGCTGCTGGCTATGGAAGTTCATTTCCTATTGACAGACAATTGACCACAGAAACATTAGATTTTTCAACCTTAAAATACAATGTAGTTGCAGCACAATTGAGCAGAGGAAAAAGCGAACGAACACTAGCTTTAGCTCTGGGAAGTTTATGCAATACGATGGCGCGCTTTGCTATGGATATTTGCTTGTATAACAGTCAAAATTTCGGTTTCATAGCATTTCCAGATGAATTAACGACAGGCAGTAGCATCATGCCTCATAAAAAGAATCCTGATGTGTTTGAACTCATTAGAGGGAAAGCTAACAAAATTCAAGCTTTACATCATGAAATGCTATTAATCACTAACAATTTACCAAGTGGTTACCACAGAGATTTTCAGTTGCTGAAAGAAAATACCATTAAAGCTATTGAAGATGTGAAAGACTTATTAGACATTTTTAATTATGCCATTCAGCAAGTAATTATAAAAGACATCGATTTAAATGATTCCAAATACCAGTACTTATTCACTGTAGATAATATCAACACCTTAGTAGTTCAAGGTATGCCGTTTAGAGAAGCCTATCAAAAAATTGGAAGTGAGGTTGAAAATGGCACTTATAAGCCTGACACCTCCAAACAACATACCCATATGGGTAGTATGGGCCATTTATGTTTGGATGAAATTAAAAGGAAATTTCCAGAATAAATACCTCTTAAAACAAAAAGCATCTTTAAATAAGATGCTTTTTGTTTGCACTAGAATAAATTCCTTAACCCTAAAACTAGTGACTTCCCTTAAAGTTTAAATTCGTGGCAAATCATTGTCATCTTTTAATGGCAAAGTAGATTCTCCCATTAAATAAGCATCAACGTGATGTGCTGCTTGTCGTCCTTCAGAAATAGCCCAAACAATGAGTGATTGACCACGACGCATATCTCCAGCGGCAAAAATTCCAGGTATATTAGTCTTATAATCTTTGGTTGAAGCTTCAATATTAGTTCTAAAATCCATTTGCAAACCAAACTGTTCAGCTAATGTTTTTTCGGCACCTGTAAAACCGAGTGCCAATAGCGCTAAATCACATTTCCATTCTTTTTCTGAACCTTCAATTTCTTTAAGCTGAGGACGCTCACCTTGTTTAAATATCCATTCGACTTCAACCGTTTTTAATGCTTTTAAATTTCCTTTATCATCGCCTAAAAATTCTTTAGTTGAAATACTAAAAAAACGCTCCACACCTTCTTGATGCGATGTAGTGGTCTTTAGTTTCATGGGCCAATACGGCCAGGGTTGATGTGCTGGTCGCCCTTCTGAAGGTTTGTTTAGAATTTCAAAATTAGTAACCGATGTTGCACCATGACGGTTAGAAGTTCCAATACAATCACTTCCTGTATCACCTCCACCAATTACAATAACATCTTTTCCTTTTGCTGAAATAACATCCTTAAAATCAACCAAACCATCTACATACTGGTTATTGAGTTTTAAAAAATCCATGGCTTGTGTCACTCCTTTTAAATCGGATCCAGGAATAGGAATATGTCGTCTAACCGTAGCGCCTCCGCATAAGACCACAGCATCAAAGGTCTCTTTAATTAGATTTGCTTCGGTGTTAACTCCAACATGTGCATTTGTTTTAAACACAATACCTTCGTCTTCCAACACTTTTATACGTCTATCAATCACGTGTTTTTCCATTTTAAAATCTGGAATTCCGTAACGTAATAAGCCGCCTACTTTTTCATCGCGTTCAAAGACAACAACCGAATGCCCTGCCCTATTTAATTGTTGCGCAGCTGCTAATCCTGCTGGTCCAGAACCGATAACTGCTACTGTCTTTTCGGTTCTCACTTTAGGTGGTTTTGCTGTAATCCAACCTTCTTTAAAGGCGGTTTCAACAATATTTTTTTCGATATTTTCTATAGTTACCGGATCTTCATTTATACCCAAAACACAAGCTTCTTCGCATGGTGCGGGACATAAACGTCCGGTAAATTCTGGAAAGTTGTTCGTTTTATGTAAAATTTCGGCAGCTTCCTTCCATTTACCCTTATAGACTTTATCATTAAAATCTGGAATTAAATTCCCAAGCGGACAACCACTATGGCAAAAAGGAATTCCGCAATCCATACAACGTGCCCCTTGGTTTTTAAGTTTATCTTCTTTTAACGGAACTGTAAACTCTTTATAATTTTTAATCCGTTTTTTTGGCTCAACATAACTTTCGTCTTGGCGCTCATACTCTAAAAATCCTGTTATCTTTCCCATAATTTACGCTAATTCTAATTCTTCTTGTTCTAATCTTAATAAAGCTTGCTTGTATTCTTCTGGTAATACTTTTTTAAACTTCGGAAGGTTATTTTTCCAATCCTCTAAAAGGCGTTTGGCTAACGGACTTCCCGTTGCGTTGAAATGATTTTCAACCAGCTGTTCTAATTGCAACTGATCTTCAACCTGAGTTACTGGATCGATATTTAAATCTTCTGAATTACAGAAGGATTTAAACGTGTTGTTTTCATCTAAAACATAAGCAATACCACCACTCATTCCTGCTCCAAAATTTCGACCAACACTTCCGAGGATCACAGCAACTCCACCTGTCATATATTCACAACCATGGTCTCCAATACCTTCAACAACAGCTTTCGCACCTGAGTTTCTTACACAAAAACGCTCTCCAGCTTTTCCGTTGATATAAACCTCACCTGCCGTTGCACCATATAAGGTTACGTTTCCAGTAATAATATTGGCTTCAGGAACAATTGTACTTTCTTCAGGAACTTTAATAATCAATGTGCCACCAGATAAGCCTTTTCCTAGATAATCGTTGGTATTTCCATGAACAGTCATGCTCACTCCTTTGGTCGTAAATGCCCCAAAACTTTGTCCGGCAGAACCTTTAAAATCAATATTAATTGTATGATCTGGTAGGCCCTGAGCGCCATAAATTTTAGATATTTCATTACTTACAATCGCTCCAACAGCTCTATCTATATTGGTAATTGGCAATTCTAAATGCGTTTGTTGCCTTCTGAATAAGGCTTGATGCGCTTGCTTGATAATTTTAAAATCTAAATGGGTTTCGAGGTTATGATTTTGTGTTTCTGTATTGTATAACTTAACATCTTCAGCCACTTCTACTTTATGTAAAATAGGTGTCAAATCGATACCTGAAGCTTTGTAGTGTTCTATGGCTTTATTGCGATTTAATTTTTGAACCTGACCAACCATTTCATTAATAGTTCTAAATCCGAGTTTAGCCATAATCTCTCGCAATTCTTGGGCTACGAAATACATGTAGTTCACGACGTGTTCTGGTTTTCCTTTGAATTTTTTACGTAATTCTGGGTTTTGAGTGGCAATACCTACAGGGCAAGTATTTAAGTGACAAACCCGCATCATAATACAACCAGAAGCTACTAAAGGCGCTGTTGCAAATCCGAATTCTTCCGCACCAAGCAAACAAGCTATAGCCACATCACGTCCCGTTTTTAATTGTCCGTCACACTCCAAAACAATACGATTTCTAAGATCGTTCATCACTAAAGTTTGTTGTGCTTCGGCGATACCAAGTTCCCAAGGTAAACCCGCGTGTCGTAAAGATGTTAAAGGAGACGCTCCTGTTCCTCCATCAAAACCTGAAATTAAAACCACATCGGCTTTAGCTTTGGCAACACCAGCGGCAACGGTTCCTACGCCAACTTCAGAAACAAGCTTGACATTAATTCGTGCTTCTCTATTGGCCGATTTTACATCATATATAAGTTGGGATAAATCTTCGATTGAATAAATATCATGATGTGGTGGCGGAGAAATTAAGCCCACATAAGGTGTCGAATTTCTGGTTTTAGCAATCTCAGGATTCACTTTAGCACCTGGCAATTGTCCGCCTTCTCCTGGTTTCGCTCCTTGAGCAATTTTAATTTGAATTTCATTGGCACTCGTTAAATAGTTTGAGGTCACACCAAAACGACCGGAAGCGACTTGCTTTATTGCCGAATTACGCCAATCGCCTTGAGAGCTTTTATAGAAACGCTCTTGGTCTTCACCTCCTTCACCAGAATTTGATTTACCACCAATCCTGTTCATTGCAACAGCTAGATTCTCATGAGCCTCTTTACTTATCGAACCATAAGACATTGCTCCGGTTTTAAATCGCTTAACGATTTCGGTCCAAGGCTCTACTTCATCTAATGGAATAGGATCAAATTGATCAAACTCAAACAAGCCTCGTATGGTCATTAAATTTTTGGATTGGTTATTAACCAACTCAGAATATTCTTTAAAAGTTGCCGCTTTATTCGTACGTACAGATTCCTGAAGTTTAGCCACAGTAAGTGGATTAAACATGTGTTTTTCTTGTCCGCGACGCCATCGATAATCACCTCCAATTTCAATGTCTACATTTGTATCATTAGTCTGAAAAGCCTTTTTATGACGTTTTACAATCTCTTGTTCGATTTCTCTTAAGCCAATCCCTTGAATACGTGTTGGCGTATTGGGGAAGTACTTTTCAACCGTTGCTGTATTAATACCAATACATTCGAATAATTGTGAGCCTCTATAGGAGTTAAGTGTCGAAATTCCGATTTTATTCATCACTTTAAGAATCCCTTTTCCTATAGCTTTGTTATAATTTTTAATCGCTGTGAGATATTCTAAATCGGTAACATCTTTATTATTAATTTGTTCCTGTACAATTTCGTTAACGATATACGGATTTACAGCACTGGCACCAAACCCAAATAATAATGCAAAATGATGTACTTCACGAGGTTCGGCAGACTCGATAATAAGACTAATTTTAGAGCGCTTTTTTAATTTATGCAAAGCATGATTAAGGTATGAACATGCTAAAAGCGCTGGAATTGGCGCATGATTTTCATCGACATACCTATCAGAAAGAATAATGATATTTGCACCATCGTCAATAGCTTTTGAAGCTTTAGTCACTAAGTTATCGAGCGCGACTTCAAGTTCGTTCAAACCTCGATTAACTTCATATAACATTGAAATAGATTTGACCTTAAAATCGGGATTGACATCATAATTTCTAATTTTATCTAAATCGTGTTTAGAAATAACCGGATTTTGGATTTTCAGTTTCTTGCAATGTGCTGCATTGATATCAAATAAATTGACATCACTTCCTAAAGTTAGGCTTATATCGGTTATCAATTCTTCGCGAATTCCATCTAATGGCGGATTAGTAACCTGAGCGAATAATTGCTTGAAATAGTTATAGATTAATTGCGGACGTTCTGATAAAATAGCAATTGGAGCATCACTTCCCATGGACCCGATGGGCTCTTTCCCTAATTGCGCCATAGGTCTGATGATGGTATTTAAATCTTCTTGGGTGTAACCAAAAACGATTTCACGCTTTTTTAGTTCTATTTCATCATACTGAATTGGTCCTTTTTTTGCTGAAATATCACGTAAATGAACTAAATTTTCATCCAGCCATTGTCGATAAGGATGTCTAGAAGCGATTTCTTCTTTTATTTCTTCGTCATTGACAATTCGGCCTTCATTCATATCAACCAAGAACATTTTTCCAGGTTCCAAACGGCCGTGATATTCTACATTTTCTGGCTTAATATCGACCACACCTGTTTCTGAAGACATGATGACATTTCCTTTTTTAGTCACTGTATATCGCGACGGACGCAATCCGTTTCTATCTAAAACAGCTCCAATATAATTACCATCAGTAAACGGAATAGAAGCGGGTCCATCCCAAGGCTCCATCAAACATGAATTATATTCGTAGAATGCTTTTTTAGCATCCGACATATCTGGATTTTTCTCCCAAGCTTCAGGCACTAACATCATCATAGCTTCTGGAAGTGAGCGACCAGACATCAATAGTAATTCAACAACCATATCTAAGGTAGCAGAATCAGATTTTCCTTTTAGTATCGTAGGAATAATTTTTTTGATATCGTCACCAAAGGCCTCACTTTTCATAATTTCTTCCCTAGAAAACATTCGAGACACATTTCCTCTTAAAGTATTGATTTCACCATTATGACAGATGTATCTAAATGGTTGTGCCAAATCCCAGGTTGGAAATGTATTGGTAGAAAAACGTTGGTGCACTAAGGCTAAACGCGTGTCTAATGCCGAATTGAACAAATCGAGATAGTATTCGTTGATATGCTCAGGTTTTAAAAGCCCTTTAAAGATGATAATCTTTGTAGACAAACTAGGGACGTAAAAGAATTTAGATTCTGACAATTTAGAATCGTAGATCGTATGTTCTGCTATTTTACGAGCAGCAAACAATTTTAGGTTAAAGTCTTTATCGGATTGGTTCGCATCAGATTTACCAATAAAAATTTGCTTTACAAATGGCTCAGTTTGTTTCGCAATCTCTCCAAGTATAGCACTATTAACTGGCACATCTCTCCAGCCTATTAATTTCAAACCTTGATTTTGAATTTCATGTTCAAAAACATCAATACAAAATTGACGCTGGTTATCTTTTTTAGGAAGAAACACATTGCTCACAGCATATTCGCCAGCTTGTGGCAATTCAAAATCGCAAAATATCTTAAAAAACTTATGAGGAATATCGATTAAAATACCGGCACCATCACCAGTCACACCATCAGAACTTACAGCACCACGATGCTCGAGTTTAACTAAAATTTCTAGCGCTTTATGAATGATATCATTAGAACGTTTACCCGTTAAACTACAAATAAATCCAGCACCACAATTATCGTGTTCAAATTCTGGCAAATAAAGTCCTTGTTTCTTCAGCATATCTCAGAGAATTTAAAGGTTTTTTCAACCCTTGTTAAACAACTAATATATACCCTAGAGCCCAATAAAAAAAAAAGCAGAATCACTTTTCTCGAATTCACAAAACACCTCTGTTTAATTACAATATTTACAATTTAATTGTCTTTTAACTGCAAAATTACTAATGAAAAAAATTCAACAAAAATCAACTTTTATTGCGAAAACGTTTTCGCTATTTAAGAAATATTGAATATTAAATAAAAATTTAACCGCTTTTGCAACATTTCGTCGAAATGACGATTATCAATTTTACAAAATAATCACTTTAAAATATTTTTACCCCTAAATTTTAGGGGGTTAAAATTTCAAATTCATAAAAATAAAATATTAAACCCCTTTTTTGTAAGGGTTAAAAATGTTTTTATATAGATTTATCGCTTTCAAACTATAAATTTTAACTTATATGAAACATTTAATTACCCTCACTGTATTGCTTACACCAATACTATTTTTTGCCCAAGAAAGCTCAGAAGACACATCTGATAAAAAATTCTCCATATCGGGAAGTGTTGATGCCTATTTTAGAACCAATCTTACAGGACCCAATGAAGCCTTTGAAGATGGCGACGATACCTATTTTTTAAATCCGGGAACGTCCTTTGCAAATAGAAGCGGGTTTAGCTTAGGCATGGCAAACGCTATCATTTCTTATGAAGGCAGTAAAGTAGGCTTTGTTGCAGACCTTGTATTTGGACCTAGAGGTGAAGATGCTGTTTTCTTATCAATGGGCTCCAGCAATATAGTTAACCAATTATACATGTACTATAATGTGAGTGACAAGTTAACACTAACCTTAGGAAACTTCAATACGTTTTTAGGCTATGAGGTGATTTCTCCTACAGCTAATTTCAATTACAGTACTTCTTATATGTTTTCTAACGGACCATTCTCACATACAGGTCTGAAGGCAGACATTACTTTATCTGATGATTTTTCTTTAATGCTTGCTATAATGAATAGTACAGATTTTACTGAAATCAATCTTGACGGAAGCTATACTGCAGGCGTACAGTTAGGTTATAAAAATCAATTCTTGAATTTTGTCTACGGAAATCAAACCGGAAATAGCGAACCTACATTTCAAGTGGACTATACGGGCGGAACAGATTTAAGTGACAGCTTTTTTCTAGGAATAAATGCAACATACAACGATACAGACGGCAGCGGCTTTTATGGCGCAGCGCTTTACCCACAATACACTTTATCTGAAAAACTTGCTTTAGGATTAAGAGGTGAATATTTTGGTTTTCATCAGGAAGATTTTGACGACAACACCGTTTTTGCAGCCACATTATCTGCCAATTATAAGGTTGACGATTTAACCATCATTCCTGAAATAAGACTCGATAGCTGGAATGAAGAATTTTATTTTGACAACGATTTAGAGTCGACTAAAAGCTTAGCATCTTTTCTCGTTGCAGCAGTATATCAATTTAACTAACACTAAATACATTATGAAAAAAGTTGAAGCAATCATTCGGAAATCAAAATTTTCCGCAGTAAAAAAAGCATTACACGAAGTAGGTGTGAACTTTTTCTCCTATTGGGATGTTACAGGATTGGGTAACGAAAAAGAAGGCCATGTCTACAGAGGTGTTTCTTATAGCACAAGCGATATTCAACGTCGCTACCTCTCAATTGTAGTGAACGATGATTTTGAAGACGTCACTATAAAAGCCATTCTTGAAGCAGGCTCAACTGGAGATGTTGGCGATGGAAAAATATTCGTCTCGACCATAGAAGAGGTATACAGAATACGAACTGGAGAAAAAGGAGGAAACACTTTAAAATAAGACACATGGAATTACTTACTACAAATAATGTATGGATGATGATCTGTACAGCACTCGTTTTCTTTATGCATTTAGGATTTGCATTTTTAGAAATCGGTTTGACACGTCAAAAAAACACGATCAATATCCTATTTAAAAATATTTTTATAATTACTATCGGACTCCTACTGTACTGCTTAGTAGGTTTTAATCTGATGTATCCTGGTTTTGCTGATGGCGACATAGGTCTTTTTGGCTTTGCAGGGTTCGGATTAGACGCACCGCTTACCGAAGCAGGCGCATTAGATTTAGCTTACAATGAAGGTTACACCTATTGGACCGATTTCTTATTTCAAGGCATGTTTGCTGCTACTGCAGCGACAATTGTTTCTGGAGCTGTTGCAGAGCGCATGAAAATCGGCCCTTTTATGATATTTACTATACTTTATGTTGGCCTCATCTACCCAATAGCAGGATCCTGGAAATGGGGAGAAGGTTTCTTACATACTTTAGAAACGCCTTTTTATGATTTTGCAGGTTCTACTTTAGTCCACTCTGTTGGTGGCTGGGCTGCATTAGTAGCTGTGTGCTTATTGGGTTCTAGAATTGGCAAATTTAAAGACGGAAAACTACAAGCTATCCCTGGACACAATATTCCTTTAGCAACTGCTGGTGTAATTATATTATGGTTAGGTTGGTTTGGATTTAATGGTGGCTCTGTATTATCAGCCGATCCAGGTCTAACCTCTTTAACCTTAGTTACAACTTGTTTAGCCGCTGCTTCTGGTGGTGTTATCGCTGCATTAGTATCATTCTTAAAATATAAAAATATGGATTTAACTATGTTTTTAAACGGAATTTTAGGTGGCCTCGTTGGTATTACTGCAGGAGCAGATCAAATGAGTCCAACAGACGCTATTATTATTGGAGCTGTTGCCGGTGCCATTATTGTGTTTGCTGTATCCTTAATTGACCGATTAAAATTAGACGATCCTGTTGGAGCTATTGCGGTGCATTTGGTTTGCGGAATTTGGGGAACATTAGCAGTTGGAATTTTTGGAGCACTTGCTAGTGGCGCACAATTTGTTAGCCAGTTGATTGGCGTCGTATCCTACGCAGGAATATGTATCATATCTTCATTTTTAATCATTTTTGTTATGAAGAAAACAGTTGGTATCAGAGTTTCTGAACGCGAAGAATTAGAAGGGCTTGATGCTCACGAACACGGAATGGATGCTTATCCAGATTTTAGATTAAATGAACATTAAATTGTTGTTTTATTAATTAGTTAGGAAGGCAACCCTCAAGATACATTTTGAGGGTTTGCTTTTATTTGCCCACAGAAAAAGACCTGTCAGATTTATTTCTAACAGGTCTTTTTATATTCCATATTAAAACGCTTTCTTACTAGGCTGAATTTCGGCTGGCATTAATGTTTCCAAATAATGAACGCGTTACCATCTTTTGAAAAACTTCAATCTCTGCTCCAGATGTGACACCTTCTTTTTCCAGTTCTTGAATCTTCTTTAATGCATACTGCTGAATCGTTAAAAGTGGTAAAACAATAGATTCTCTCATAGCAATAGACCCTTTTCCTGCTGGCTCTTCTTCCATTAATTCTTTATAGCCTGTCAACTTTAAAATAAGTCGTTTACTGGTTTGGTATTCTTCAAAAATAAGCTTCCAAAAGGCACCATATTCTGCGTCTTCAGACATATATTTCGTTAAATCAAAAAACGATTTAGACAAGGACATCATACTATTTTCAATAAGTGTTTTGAAAAAATCTGATGTTTTAAACAAGTGTTGCGCTTTGTCAAATTTACCGGCATCCTCATAATGTTTAAGCGCTGTACCTACGCCAAAAAAGCCTGGCACGTTTTGCTTTAACTGGCTCCATGATCCCACAAACGGAATCGCTCGTAAATCTTCAAAAACCAATCCTTCAGCCTTTCCTCGTTTAGAAGGACGACTTCCAATGTTTGTTTTCGCATAGTATTTTAATGTACTCATGTGTTCTAAGTACGAAATAAATTTAGGATGTGCTTTAAAATTACTGTAAGCTTTATAACTTAATTGCGCCAAATCTTCCATCACTTCTCTATTTTCAGGAAGCATACTTAAATCGGCGTCACTTAAACTATTATAAATCCCAGAACTTATTAGTTGCTCTAAGTTATATTGCGAGGATTCTAAAGTTCCAAAATTTGAACTAATCGTTTGCCCTTGAATCGTCAATTGCACTTCTTTATCTTCAATTGTTGGTCCTAAAGAGGCATAAAAATTATGAGTTTTTCCACCACCACGTGCTGGAGGTCCACCACGACCATCAAAGAAAATTACAGTAACCCCATATTTTCTAGATACCGCTGTTAGATTTTCCTTTGCTTTATAAATTGCCCAATTAGCCATGAGATAACCACCATCTTTCGTTCCGTCACTAAAGCCGAGCATGATTGTTTGTTTATTTCCGCGAGATTTTAGGTGCGCTGCATATTCAGGATTGGTATACAAAGCCTCCATAACAGAAGGCGCATTTTCTAAATCGGTAATAGTTTCAAATAAAGGACCAATATCAACTGTCAATTCATCCTGAAACGCCACCAACTTGAGCATTGCAAACAATTGCATCACATTTAATGTGGTTTGATTGTTACTAATAATATAGCGGTTAGCCGCTTGCTCTCCATTGGTTTCTTGAATGGTTTTAATTGCCTTCATTGTATTTAAGGCTTTCAGGGTTTCCTCGTCCTTTATTAAAGACAAATCGACAACACCTTGAACCTTAGACAAGATCTCAATCTGTTCTTTTTCTGATAATTGGTGATAATTCTTCGGAAACATCGAACTTCCGTTGGCAATAAGCGCGTCGACCATATCATTAAAAAACTGATTATGTTTTCGGCTATCTTGACGAATATCCAAGTTGGCAAAGTGAAATCCGAATAGGTGAATTTTATTTAAAAGACTATTCACTTCGGCTACATAAAGCGACTGATGCTTATCTACAATAATTGCCTTTATCGCTTTTATTTCTGAAGTAAAATGATCTAATGTTAAGCTCGACTTTTTATTCGTAATCATTTTGTACAACTCTGTTTCCAAAGCAATAATTCGATCTTCAACCCCTTGAAAGGTTAATTTACGTCTTAATCGTCGTGCGTCTCTATAATAGTTTTTAATGATAGTTTCCCGTAATCTATTCGCCACTTTAAGCGTTATTTCTGGGGTTACGAACGGATTTCCATCGCGATCACCTCCTGGCCAAAAGCCTATATTAATGATGTCGTTACCTATTTGTTTTCCATCAAAAATATTATCCTGAATATAATCGTAAATTGTTCCGAAGGACTTATAAAACACATTTTCTAAGTACCAGATCAAGCTTACAGCTTCGTCGTAAGGTGTTGGTTTTTTATGCTTAAAAAATGGCGTTTTCCCAAGTTGCGCCAACAAATCATTAATACGCAATAAATCATTTTCTCGAACCGCCTCAGTTAAATCGGTAATAATACCTAAAACCGAACCTGGATAAAACTGTGTTGGATGCGCTGTAAGTACAATTCTAACCTTAAACTCTTCCAGGTAATTTTGAAGAGTTTCTAATTTGTTATCAGCAGAAACCGATTCTTTTAAACTTCGCAAAGTACCAATCCCATCCATATTATTTACTATCGGAAATGCAGCATCTTCAATAGCATCAAACAATACGACTTGACGTTCGATATATTGTATGAATTTAAACAATAAATCAATCTGACTTTGCGTCGAGCGTCTGGCCTGGTACTTTTTAAAAAATGTATTAACTATAGTGGTTGGATTGTCTCCATTTTCAAAACCATTCTTACAAGTTTCGTGAAACAAAGGCAATAACGCACCTGTTTTTGTAATTGTATCAAAAGGCAGGGTCATGAATATACTGTTGTAAATCTGATATTTAGACAGTACATTTTGATTAAATCTAGTAAGTTTTGGCTGTGTTGGCATTTAATTATATGATTGTTGATTGCCCCAAATGAATGTTTGTAAAATTCATATTGGAATCTTCTGGATTATTAATAAAATCCTCAATAAAGTCACCAACCTTGCTCGTGGTTATAGTATCGTATTTTGAATTGATATCTGGTGTTGAAATATGCAATTTCAAGGATTTCTCTACAGCAATTTTAATGAATTGCGCTTCATTAAACAAATCAAAATGTTCTAATAACATCGCAGCAGATAAGATTGAGGCGATTGGATTAGCAATCCCTTTTCCTGTTGCCTGCGGAAACGAACCATGAATAGGTTCGAACAACGCATATTTTTCTCCAATTGAAGCCGATGCCAACAAACCTATTGACCCTCCAATGACACTCGCTTCGTCACTAATAATATCTCCAAACATGTTTTCGGTTAGAATCACGTCAAATTGCTTAGGGTTTAGTATCATTTGCATGGCAGCATTATCAACGAATAGAAAATCTAAAGTGACATCTTTATAATTTTTAGCCACGTCTTTAACTACTTTTCGCCATAATCTTGAGGACTCCAAAACATTTGCCTTATCAACCAAAGTGACTTTATTGTTTCTGTTTTGAGCGGCTTCAAATGCTAAATGAGCAATACGTTCAATTTCATATCTTGAATATTCACATAAATCTGAAGCAACATTACCATCGTCGCTTAACTGTTTTTTTCCGAAGTAAATTCCACCAGTCAACTCGCGATAAATACTAATATCTGTACCTTTTATAATATCTCGTTTTAGAGGTGATTTATTTAACAGTGTATCATAAGCTTTTACTGGTCGGATATTTGCAAACAACCCAAGCTCTTTACGCAACTTAAGCAAGCCCTGTTCTGGACGCACTTTTGCCGATGGATCATTATCGTATTTAGGATGACCAATAGATCCAAATAAAATAGCATCACTCGACTTACATAAATCCAAAGTTTCGTCGGGCAACGGATTGTTATGCTTGTCAATGGCAATAGCTCCTACATCTGCGTTTTTAAATGTGAAGTTATGATCAAATTCTGATGCTATCGCTTTTAAAACTTTGACAGCTTGATTCGTTACCTCTGGACCAATGCCATCACCAGGCAAAACTGCTATATTTAATTTCATAGGTTGTATTAATATGTTTTTTGAGCTTCAAAAGCTTCAATTAATTTTTTATTATTGACTAGGTAATCGATATCGTCATACCCATTTATCATACATGTTTTTTTGTAGGCATCAATCTCAAAAGTTTCAGTTATCTCAGAGTTTTTCACTGAAATGGTCTGATTTTCAAGATGAACTTCCAGTTCTGTTTCAGGGTTTTGTTTTACCAATTGCAATACTTGTTTTAGAAAATCTTCTGAAACCTGAACAGGCAACAAGCCATTATTTAAAGCGTTTCCTTTAAAAATATCTGCAAAAAAACTTGAGACGACAACCTTAAAACCATAGTCGGTAATTGCCCAAGCAGCATGTTCTCTACTCGATCCGCAACCAAAATTATCACCAGCAATTAATATACTACCCGTAAATTTAGGATTATTGAGTACGAAATCTGTATTTACAGAGCCATCATTGTGAAACCTCCAGTCTTTAAACACATGATCTCCAAACCCCTTACGATCGGTTGCTTTAAGGAAACGTGCCGGAATAATTTGATCGGTATCCACATTAGCAATATCTAATGGAATAGCAGTAGAGGTTAATGTTTTAAATTGTTCCATGTTATACGGCTTCTAATACGTCAATGGTTTGTGTTACATCTATAATTTTTCCTGCCACAGCAGTTGCTGCAGCCACTAAAGGACTGGCTAATATGGTTCTTGAGCCTTGACCTTGCCGACCTTCAAAGTTTCTATTGGAAGTTGATACGCAATACTCTCCTTTGGGGATTTTATCATCATTCATCGCTAAACATGCTGAGCAACCTGGCTGTCGCAGCTCAAATCCTGCAGCATCAAAAATAGCTTTCAAACCTTCGTCTATAATTTGAGCCTCGACTTGTTTACTTCCAGGCACTAACCAAGCTGTAACATTATCGGCTTTTTGCTTGCCTTTTATATAGCTTGCCGCAACTCTAAAATCTTCAATTCTAGAATTGGTACAGCTTCCAATAAACACATAGTTAATAGGCTTATTTATCAAGCTTTCACCTGCTTGAAAATTCATATAATCAAGTGACTTTTTAAACGAAGCGTCTGTTTCTTCCGGAATAGATTCTGAAATTTTGATGCCCATACCTGGATTTGTTCCGTAGGTAATCATTGGCTCAATATCTTCAGCATCAAAAACATATTCTTTATCAAACTGAGCATCTATATCTGTAGCCAAAGTTTTCCAATAGGCTACCTTTTTATCAAATTCACTTCCTTTAGGTGCAAATTCTCTTCCTTTGATATAATCATAAGTGGTTTCGTCTGGCGCAATCATTCCGCCACGAGCACCCATTTCAATACTCATATTACACACGGTCATACGACCTTCCATACTCATATTTTCAAAAACATCTCCTGCATATTCACAGAAGTATCCAGTCCCAGAGTTGGTTCCTAATTTTGAAATAATATAAAGAATGACATCTTTAGGTAAGACGCCATTCTTTAACTTGCCATTAACCGTAACTCTTAAACTTTTAGGCTTGGTAAGCAACAAGCATTGACTCGCAAAAACTTGCGCGACCTGACTCGTTCCAATCCCAAAAGCAATGGTGCCAAAAGCACCATGTGTTGATGTGTGACTATCTCCACAAACCATAGTCATTCCGGGTTGTGTAATTCCTAACTCAGGCGCCATCACATGAACAATACCATTATATTTATGACCTAACTCGTACAAGGTAATATGGTTTGTTTTACAGTTTTCTGAAAGTTGGGCAAGCTGCTTTCTTGATAATTCATCCTTAACAGGCAAATGTTGATTTTGCGTTGGTGTATTATGATCTGCAGTCGCCACAATCTGATCAGGTCTAAATACGGGGATATTTCGCGCTTTTAATTCGTTAAATGCCTGCGGACTTGTAACTTCATGAATTAAATGTTTATCGATATATAAAATTTGCGGTCCATTAGCGATTGAATCAACCACATGTGCATCCCAAACTTTGTCAAATAAGGTCTTTCCCATTAGGCTGAAATTATTTGTTGATAAGCGTTACTCGTCTCAATAATTTGATGAATATCGTTATCGTTAATCTCTTTCTTTTTATCTGCGAAACTCAAAAAATTAGCATAGACCTCATCCAGTTGAATTTTGGTTAACTCATAACCAACATGCTTTGCACGATAGGCTAATGCTGCTCGGCCACTTCTTGCTGTAAGAACAATCGCCGATTCGGTGACACCCACATCTCTAGGATCAATAATCTCATAGGTTTCACGATTTTTTATAACACCATCCTGATGAATTCCAGAACTATGAGCAAAAGCATTAGCACCAACAATAGCCTTATTTGGCTGGGTATAAATGCCCATGCTATCACTTACCAACTGACTCATACCGTACAACATTGAGGTATTGATATTGGTATCCAAATTGAGGTAAGGATGTTGCTTTAATACCATCACAACTTCTTCTAAGGCTGTGTTTCCAGCACGCTCACCAATACCATTGATTGTACATTCAATTTGTCGGGCGCCATTGATAACGCCTTCTATCGAATTTGCAGTGGCTAAACCAAGATCATTATGACAATGGCATGATAATATTGCTTTATCAATACCTTTTACATTTTCTTTTAAGTATTTAATTTTTGCGCCATATTCACTAGGCAAACAGTAACCTGTAGTATCAGGAATATTTAAAACTGTTGCACCTGCTTTTATTGCAGCTTCACAAACTCTTGCTAAATAATCGTTGTCTGTTCTACCAGCATCTTCGGCATAGAACTCCACATCTTCAACAAATGACTTTGCATATTTAACAGCACTCACAGCACGTTCAATAATCGCATCTCTGTTGCTTTTAAACTTATGTTTGATATGTGAATCGGACGTCCCAATTCCCGTATGAATTCTTGCATTTTTAGCATAAGCCAAGGCCTGCGCAGCCACTTTAATATCATTTTCTACTGAACGGGTTAAACCACAAACCGTAGCATGTTTTACGATTTTTGAAATCGCTTCAACCGATTTAAAATCACCTGGACTCGACACAGGAAAACCAGCCTCAATAACATCTACACCTAGTAAATCTAACTGTTTGGCAATAATAACTTTTTGATCGGTATTCAGTTTACAACCTGGCACTTGTTCGCCATCGCGAAGTGTGGTATCGAAAATTTTTACGTTGGAATCAGACATTTATCAAAATATATTTTTCTTTTGTCTTACGAATGTATATTTTGGATTTGTTTTAACACATACAACTCTATTTGGTTTTACGATGTTCAAACAAAATTTAATTTATTATTAATCTGATTTTCAATACATTAAAACAACATTTGTTTGATGACTAAAGACCAAAAAGATAATTTGTTTTTACTAATTAAATCGCTTTCAAAATCTGAAAAGCGACAATTTAAATTATATGTTGGTCGACTTGGTGTCAATTCGGATTCTAAATTCTTGAATCTTTTCAATCTCCTTGACAAATCAAATGTGTATGATGAAACCGTAATTTTAAAAAGCGGAATTGTAAAAAAACAGCAACTGGCTAATGTGAAGTCACATTTATACAAACAAATATTAATCAGTTTAAAACTCAATCCGTCACATCAAAATATCAGATCTCAAATTAGAGAACAATTAGATTTTGCTTCTATCTTATACCATAAAGGTTTATATAAACAAAGCTTGAAAATCCTGGATAAAGCCAAAGATGTTGCCATTCAGAATGAAGAAAAAAACCTGGCTTTTGAAATTGTAGAACTCGAAAAAATCATTGAAGCTCAATACATTACACGAAGCATCAGTACCAGAGCCGATGAATTAGCTATTCAGGCCAAAGAATTAAGTTCGCTTAATGTTATTGCCAGTAAACTTTCAAATCTATCTCTTCAGCTTTACAGCATCATATTAAAAACAGGCTACGTAAAAAACGAAAAAGAAAGTAAAGAGGTTACCAAATATTTTAATGACCGACTTCCAAAAATCAAACTAGCACAACTCGGATTCAGAGAAAAACTCTGGCTTTACAAAGCGCATTTATGGTATAGTTTTTTATTACAGGATTTTTTAAACTGCTATAGATATGCGGCAAAATGTGTCGATTTGTTTTCGCAATATCCTAAGATGGTGAATTTGAATCCTGTGTTTTTCTTAAAAGCAAACAACTATTTACTAGAGTCTATTTTTTTCATCAAAAACAAACCTAAGTTTACAGAGGTTCTTTCTAACCTGAAATCTAAAGTCGAAGGTAAATCCTTCCCAAAAGACGAAAACGTTCAGGCTTTAACCTTTTTGTATTTCAATTTTCACGACATCAACAAACATTTTATTGATGGGAGTTTTCACGAGGGTTTGAAATTGATTCCGAGTATAGAAAAAAACTTAACGCAGTACCAAAATCGCATTGACGAACATCATAAAATGATTTTTTATTACAAGTTTGCCAGTATGCATTTTGGAGCTGGAAACAATAAAGAATGTATCAAATATTTAGATAAAATTATTTCCAACAAGTCCCTTTCTATGCGTGAAGATTTACTTTGCTTTTCGAGAGTTCTAAACCTTGTGGCACATTATGAAGCTGGGCTGGATTACCACTTGGACACCTTACTGAGAACGACCTATAAGTTCTTAATAAAAATGAATGAACTTCATGAGGTTCAAAAAGAAATGATCAAATTCATTAAAGGCTTACAAGATATTTATCCGCATGAACTTAAAAATGCTTTCATCGAGCTACATGCCACACTAAAACAATATGAAGATCATCCTTTTGAAAGACGTGCTTTTTTATATTTAGATATTATTTCGTGGCTAGAAAGCAAAATCACAAATACACCTGTAGACCAAATTATTAAGACTAAATATTTAGAAAACTACGCCTAGAAGGCATTACGATCTCAATTTCTTTAATTTCAGCAAAATAGTAGCTATAAAAACAGTAATTTAGTAAGCGTTGACTTATCAAGACAATGACTCACGAATTTAAAAATATCGTATATCAGGCAAAACTCAATCAGCAAAACGGATTGAAAAACGTACTCGCTACGGTAGTTCACCTCGAAGGATCATCTTACAGAAAACCTGGTGTAAGAATGCTCATTTCTGAAAACGGAACCATGGTTGGTGCTGTTAGTGGTGGCTGTGTTGAAAATGATATCAATACACGCGCGCAATCTGTGTTTGAAACCAACACGTCAAAAGTCATGACTTATGATGGTCGTTACCGTTTGGGATGCGAAGGCATTTTGTACATTTTAATTGAACCCTTTTACATTTCGGATGTGTTTCTAAAAACCTTTCAGCATATTTTAGAATCACGTCAAGAGTTTCAAATCCAGTCATATTATCAAAAAAAGGATGATGCTATCGGTGCTTTTGGAAGTTGCTTATTAGTAGCTAATAATCAAAGTTTTACCTTTTCCGAAGCTATTGATCCAAAAAATAATGGCTTAGACGTCTTTTCTCAAACCCTAAAGCCAAGTCTCAAACTGCTTATTATTGGTGGCGAACATGATGCTGTAAAACTTTGTGTTATGGCGAATTTACTGGGTTGGGAAGTAGATATCATCACATCGATTAAAGACCCAAAATCCCTTTCTGATTTTCCTGGAGCCAAATCGGTTACGGCTCTAACACCCGAAATTGCCGATTTACACATAGATTCGGAAACGGTTGTTGTACTCATGACACATAATTATGTTCAGGATTTAAAATACCTTTTAAAACTGGAGCCTTTTCAACTTAAATACATAGGTATAATCGGATCTTCGAAACGGCGAAATCAATTGGAAAACGAACTCTTAAATTATAATCCGGATATAAAAGAAAACTTCCTCAATTCTATTTACAGTCCGGCAGGATTACACATAGGTGCCATTACACCAGAGGAAATCGCACTCGCAATAGTTTCTGAAATTTTAATGGTCATCAGACAAACCAAGCCTATGTCTTTACGCTCTATAACTGTAAAATCAGTGAAGAAATGAGAATTGCTACATTGATTCTTAGCGCTGGAAAATCCACCCGAATGGGAACTGCAAAACAGATATTAAAAGTTGGCGACACAACGCTTTTGGGACAAAGTATTGAACAAGCTTTACAATCGAAAGCCAACAGTGTTTTTTGTGTACTTGGTTCAAATTATGAGGTTATAAGAGATGCTATCAAATCATACGACGTAACACCTATTATCAATACAAACTACGACAAAGGTTTAAGCACTAGTATTTATGCTGGAATTGACCACATCAAAGACAAAAATTTCGATGCTGTATTAATCCTTCTTGGTGATCAACCTAAAGTGGATACAAATTTTATTAATATGCTCATTGATTCATTTGAAACGAATCCCAATCAGATTTCAGCTTCGGGTTATTCGGGTAGTATTGGTGTTCCGGCGATATTTCCGAAGACTTATTACAAACAACTTCAAAACTTAAAAGGTGATCAAGGCGCAAAAGAACTCCTCAACAAATCACACACTAAAGTAATTCCGATTAGCAATGACCAATTAATTGATATCGACACCAAAGAAGACTACCATCAGTTCTTAAAATCTCTTGGTAAAACATCCTAATCAAAAAGCGTTAAATTCAAACATAAAAATATCATTATCAGTTATTTTAAGGGAAATATTCTTTAACTTTAGCTGAATAATTCTAAGTTCTATGGCAAGTTATAATTTAAAGATTAACGGAAAGGCGGTTGCTGTAACTGTCGATGACGATACACCGCTACTTTGGGTGCTTCGTGACGAACTCAATTTAGTAGGCACCAAATTTGGTTGTGGCATTGCACAATGTGGCGCTTGCACTGTGCATCTCGATGGCACTGCTGTGCGAAGTTGTTCTATTCCTATGGCGAGTTTAGAAGGCGCAAATATCACAACTATTGAAGGATTATCTGATGATAAATTACATCCGGTTCAAGAAGCCTGGAAAGAACTTGATGTTCCGCAATGTGGATATTGTCAAGCCGGTCAAATTATGACGGCAACCTCATTTTTAAAACAAAATCCTAATCCTAATACCGAACAAATTAGAACTGCCATGAACGGCAATTTATGCAGATGCGCAAGTTATAACCGAATTGAAAAAGCAGTGGCTTTAGCTGCTAAAAAAATGTCTTAAGCTAAGAAACCATGGAAAATCAAAACAAATTCACCTTAAGCAGACGAAACTTTATTCGTACATCTGCTCTGGCTTCTGGAGGCTTATTAATTGGGTTCAATTTCTTAACATCTTGTGGTGAAACTGCGGCACCTCCTGTCGATATTACAAAATTAGATTTTAAAGATTTTAATGCTTTTATTAAAATTGCTGAAAACGGCTATGTCACTATTTTTTCACCAAATCCTGAAATCGGTCAAGGCGTCAAAACATCTATGCCTATGATTATTGCTGAAGAGCTCGACGTCCCATGGAACCATGTTTCTGTTGAACAAGGCGCTTTAGATACTACCAATTTTTCCAGACAAGTGGCTGGCGGAAGTCAATCCATACGTTTTGGATGGGATGCTCTACGTCAAACCGGAGCTACTGCAAAACAAATGCTCATTAACGCCGCTGCTGCTAAATGGGGTGTTGAAGCTTCCACGTGTTCGGCTTCTAACGGCATTATTAAAAATTCGAATGGTGATGAATTAGGCTATGGCGATGTGGTTAATGAAGCAGCACATCTTGAGGTCCCTGAAGATGTAACATTGAAAACGACTAAAGACTATAAAATTATCGGGAAAGATGCGATTAATGTTGACATGAATGCCATCATAACAGGCAAACCGCTTTTTGGTTTAGATTATGTCGCCGAAAACATGTCCTATGTTTCCGTAATGAGACCTCCGGCTTTTGGTCAAAAAATAAACACATTTGACGATACTGCCGCTAAAGCTGTAAATGGTGTTTCTGAAGTTGTTCAGTTTGGAGATAAAATTGCCGTTTTAGCCTCAAATACATGGGCTGCCATGAAAGGAAAAAAAGCATTAAAAGTACAATGGATCAACGACAGTAATTTGGAAAATACGGCTGATCATGATGCTGAATTATTTAAAATATTAGACGGAAAAAATCTTGAAATACGTCGGGAAGATGGCAATGTAAAACAGGCTTTTGCAGAAGCAGATAAGGTGTTGGAACGGACTTACGAGTCGCCTTTTTTACCGCACAACTGTATGGAACCTATGAATTTTTATGCCAATGTTACTGCTGACAAAGTGCATTTGGTTGGTCCTATTCAAACGCCTGCAGGCACTGCAAGACGAATTGCTGATCTTATTAATCGCAGTGAAGAAGATATTCATTTAGAGATGACCAGAATGGGTGGTGGATTTGGCCGAAGACTCTATGGTGATTTTGCACTAGAAGCTGCCGAAATATCCAACCTCACAAAACAGCCTGTAAAAGTAATTTTCTCCAGAGAAGATGATATGGCTGCAGGTATTTACAGACCTGCGATAAAATATCGAATTGCAGCTTCTATTAAAGACGGAAACGTGACAGGCTACCATTTAAAAGAAGCCGCCATCAACTCTAATATGTATGGACTTATTCCGCATTTCTTTCCTGCTGGTGCGATAAAAAACTACAAAGTTGAATCTGGAAATTACCAAAGCAATATTACCACAGGAGCCTGGCGCGCCCCTTACACCAACTTTCTGGCATTTGCTGAACAAAGCTTCTTTGATGAGCTTGCCGAACTTCTGGAAACCGACCCAATACAATTGCGTTTAGACTTGTTGAAAAATGTTAAAGATGGTGAAGACCCAAATATTCAATATTCAGCAAAACGAATGACAGATACCATAAATCTCGTAGCTCAAAAAAGTAATTGGGGCAACACAAAAGACGGTATTTATCAAGGCTTTGCCGCTTATTACAGCCACAACACTCATGTTGCCGAAGTCGTTGATATCACCCTAAAAAATGGCTTACCTTTAGTTGAAAAAGTGACTGTTGCTGTCGATTGTGGTATTGTGGTCAATCCAACAGGCGCAAAAAATCAAGTTGAAGGTGGTGTTATTGACGGTATTGGACACGCGATGTATGGTGATTTTTCTTTTGAAAATGGCCAACCTCAAGATGTCAATTTTAATACCTATCGTTTAATCAGAATGAAAGAAACTCCTATTGTAGAAACGTATTTTGTAGACAACAACCTATCTCCTACTGGTTTGGGAGAACCTGGATTACCGCCTGCTGGAGGCGCTTTGGCAAATGCTATTAAAGCAGCTACCGGACAAATATTAACGAAGCAACCTTTTGTTAAAACGCTGCAAAAGCACGATGCGAGTTTTAAGGCTTAAATTAGACCTTAATCCTAAAGCAATCAGCCAGCATCTTGTAAAGTTCTGGGTGCTTTCGTTTCATGAGTTTTGGGTTTTCAAAAAAATATTCTGATGCCACCGCAAAAAATTCAGCTTGTTTGGTGCCACCATAAGCTCTGATATCTGATTTATCTTTATTGATGGCTTCCATTTCATCATGAACCAATTTCAACCACGGAATCGTATACGCATTCTGCATTAACACTTCAGGAATCCCATCAACATTATCATCCATTTTATCAATTAAATGTACAAATTCGTGAATGGCGGTGTTGCGTTTATCATTCGTGTTTTTAAATCCGTGATACAACGCTTTTCTAGATAAAATCATCTTCTTTTCTAAACGCCCTGTACCAACCACACCAGCTATTCGTTTAGATTTACTTTGATCTGAAAACTGAAAATCTTCATTAAAATTATCTGGATAAATTATTATACCGCTAAGTGTTGGGTAATGCCATTCAGCAAACGAAAACACAGGAATTACAGCACTCGATGCAATTAATATCTTATCTAATTCTTCTATTTCAAATCCGACACTATCAATATAAACTTCACTCAAAAATTGCATCATCCTAGTTTGAAAACGCTTCTGTTCACTTGGCTCTAAGTTTTTATAATACCTGACTTCTTTAAGCAATATAGCATGCCAATGACTAGGAAATTGCTCGATATTTCTGGAGTATTTCTTATAAAAGACATACACAACAAAAACTAAAAGCAAAACAAAAACAAGAATATACAGCATAAAAACAGTCAATTAAATAAGACTTCTAAACTAATGATTTTCACTCGTATTAATCTTAAAACTGACAAAAAATGAATATCTTTTCAGTACCATAATCGACCAACAATGAAAAAGTCATATATTGATATTCACTGCCATCCTTCTTTAAAACCTTACGGAAAGAGCTTTAAATACACGCCTACAAAACAAAACAATTTAAACGCTGGCAGAAAAAATTCCATTTGGCATTATAGTCCGCCAAACTTTATAGAGCGTCAATTCAATCAATTACTTACGCTAACAAAATTCACACAAACCGATTTAACTGCGTTAGCCAAAGCCGATTGTAATATTGTGGTTATTTCTCTCTACCCTTTTGAAAAACATTTCCTAAAAGACAAAATGCTCGGTGTAAAATTCATCCCAGATTTGCTCGTTAATCTGGCTGCTGGTGTAAGTCAGAAACGCATCGACAACCTAAGAAATCACAACAGTTATTTTCAGGATTTAAACGATGAATACGACTATTACAAACAGCTCGACAATTTCGCTCAGGTAATTGATGGGATTACATTTACCTATCGTTTGGTAAGCAATTATACCGACATATCCACAAACATTACCACTTCGACCAGCACCAGAAAAATCATCAGTCTGGTTCCAACTATTGAAGGTGCTCATGCCTTTGAAACAGGACTGCATAAAGATAAAGACACTGCTGACGAAACCACTGTTTTAAAACATATAAATACTATAAAAAACTGGGAACACCAGCCTTTTTTTATCACCTTAGCCCATCACTTTTACAATGAAATTTGCGGCCACGCGAGAAGCATTAGCATTGGATTGATTAAGGACAATCAAAATCGTGGATTAGACACTGATATTACAGCATTAGGGTTTAAAGTAATCGATAAGCTGCTAGACAACACGTCGCAAAAACGCATTCTTATCGATGTTAAACACATGAGCAAAGCCTCAAGAACTAGCTATTACAAACTCCTCGACACTAAGTATGTTAATGAGAATATTCCCATAATTGTGAGTCATGGTGCCGCCAATGGAAAACGGTCTTTTGCTGAACCAACTCAAACCGATTCCGAACAAAGTCAATATTTTAGAGAAGATGACATTAATTTTTATGACGAAGAAATCTTGCGTATTGCAAAGTCAAAAGGTATTTTTGGATTACAGTTAGACGAACGTCGGATTGCCAACAAAAAGGCCATTAGAAGTTCTAGAATTTATTGGCCAAGTAAGAAGAGACGTTATAAAAACAAATCCGATTTAATTTGGCGACAAATTCGCCATATTGCTGAATTATTAGACAAGAATGGTTTATTTTGTTGGGAAACTGTGGCAATAGGTTCCGATTTTGACGGTATCGTTAATCCGATAAAAGGACTTTGGACAGCCGAAAACATTAAAGACATTAAACCTTATTTGATCGAAAAAGCCGACAACTATCTAAAAGACCATACATCTAACTTACAGACACAAAATCAAATTTCAGCAACCGAAATTATAGATCGTGTGCTGTTTATAAATGCTAACGAATTTTTGAAAACAAACTTCAAATAAAACATCAAATTTCAGAAGAAAACTACTATGACAGATAAAGAACAATTTATGAAAGAAGCTGTGAACGCAGCATTAAAAGGAATGAACAATAATGAAGGCGGTCCATTTGGTTGTATCGTTGTTAAAGATGGAAAAATTGTAGGACGTGGAAATAATAAAGTAACCTCAACAAACGACCCAACAGCACATGCTGAAGTAACCGCTATAAGAGATGCCTGTAAAAACTTGGATTCTTTTCAATTAGACGGTTGCGAAATTTATACCTCATGCGAACCTTGCCCAATGTGCCTAGGCGCGATTTATTGGGCACGACCAGACAAAGTTTATTACGGAAGTAATCAGGTAGATGCTGCAAATATTGGTTTTGATGACGAATTCATCTACAAGGAAATTCCTTTACCATACGATAAAAGAAGTATTCCCTTTGAGCAACTCGCACGTGACATTGCTTTAGAACCCTTTCAGGAATGGACAAAAAAAGAAGATAAAACGGAGTACTAATCTATGATTACATTCATCCTAAATAACAAAACCATAAGAACTACAGAGCATTCAGGGATGACCTTATTGGATTTTGTACGCTATGAGCAACGTCTTACTGGCACCAAAATTGGCTGTCGTGAAGGTGATTGTGGTGCTTGCACTGTTTTGGTTGGCACCCTAAGTCAAAACTCAATGACCTATCAAAGTATAACGTCTTGTATTTCGCCTTTAGGAAACGCACATGGCAAGCATATTGTAACGGTTGAAGGTACCAATCTAAAAGACAAATTAACTAAGGCTCAAGAGGCCATGAAAGCAAATTACGCGACGCAATGCGGATTTTGCACACCTGGTTTTGTTGTTGCCCTTACAGGTTTTGCATTGTCAAATTCTGAACATAATTACAACACTGCTCTGGATGCTATTAGCGGAAACATTTGTAGATGCACAGGTTATAAAGCGATTGAAAAAGCAGCGTATCAGCTTGTTGACAACTTAGAAAATCAAGACAAACATACTATCAGTTGGCTAATTAATAATGAATTTATTCCTGACTATTTTGAAACTATTCCGCAGCGTATAAAAGATATTGAAGCTAAAGACTTCAACCAACCTCAAGGCAAATATGTGTCTGGCGGAACCGATCTCTATGTACAGCAAGCAGACCATTTAGCAGATAATGAAGTACATCTTATTGCGGCTAAAGATAAATTAAAAGGCATCACGATTGAAAACAAGAGCTGTACCATTGGTGCAAACTCTACAGTGTCTGATTTATGGAATCATACTGAAATCAACAGCTACTTTCCAAAACTAAAACAACATCTTAAACTCGTATCATCGGAGCAAATTAGAAATATGGCTTCATTTGGTGGCAACCTCGTAAACGCCTCTCCTATTGGCGATATGACTATTTTCTTTTTAGCCTTAAACAGTGACGTCACCATTTTAAATGACCATGGAAATGAGCGCACAATGCCACTTAAACATTTCCATCAAGGCTACAAAACCTATGATTTAAACGATGGTGAACTCATTAAAAGCATTCATTTTAAATTACCAACGAACAGCTCATTTTTCAATTTTGAAAAAGTCTGCAAACGAACCCATTTAGATATTGCAAGTGTCAATTCTGCAATACATCTCACCATTGAAAATAATACCATTTCAGAAGCCCATGTATCTATTGGTGGTGTTGCAGCTATTCCGAAGTATTTACATGAAACTTCAACATTTTTAATTGGTAAACCCTTGACTTCAGAAACAGTAATAAATGCCAATGCTGTACTTCAGGATGAAATCGCACCTATTAGTGATGTTAGAGGAACGAGTGACTACAAACGACTGTTGGGCCGACAATTATTTTTCGCCCATTTTACGGCATTATTTCCGAAGCAATTCACCTTAAACGATTTTGTTCAGCATGCATAAACACAACTCAAATAAGGCTTTAGATTCAAAACTGGATGCGGTTTCCATGTCAATTAAACAGAGCATTAAAAACTTAGATTCGTATACGCATGTTCGTGGCGAATCCTTATATGTTGATGATGTGAACATTAGACAAGGTACTTTTCATGCTGTTGTTTTTGATTCGCCAAAAGCCCACGGACATATAAAACATATCGATTATTCTAAAGCAGAAGCTCTTGAAGGTGTTGTCCGTATTTTTACTTATAAAGATATTCCTGGTAAAAATCAGATTGGCGGCATCATTCCTGACGAACCTTTATTTGCTGAAGACGAAGTTCACTTTTGGGGCATGCCCATTGCTTTAATCGTTGCTGAAACCGAATTTATTGCACGAAAAGCCCGAAGTTTAATCGACATAGACATTGAAGAATTACCTGTTATTACTACAGCCAAACAAGCCAAAGCGAAAGGAAGTTTTATTAATGCACCACGATCATTTAGTTTAGGCGATACCGAAAAAGGATTTGCAGCTTGTGATTATATTTTTGAAGGCGAAACCTTCTCTAACGGCCAAGAGCATTTATATATCGAAGCTCAAGGCGCCTATGCCGAACCTCTTGAAAATGGAAACATAAAAATCACCTCATCAACTCAAGGCCCAACAGCTGTTCAAAAAACAACGGCTCAGGTTTTGGGTGTTGCCATGCATAAAATTGAAGTGGATGTCACGCGCCTTGGTGGTGGATTTGGCGGCAAAGAAGATCAGGCTACTCCTTGGGCTGTCATGGCGGCTTTAGCGACGTATCACCTTAATCAGTCGGTAAAATTGATACTGAATCGTCATGACGATTTACGAATGACAGGCAAGCGTCATCCTTATGAAAGTACTTATAAAATTGGCCTATCCAAAGATTTGAAAATCCTAGCTTATCAAGCTGAGTTTCTTCAGAACTCTGGTGCTGCTGCCGATTTATCACCTGCTATTGCTGAGCGCACCTTATTTCATGCGACCAATAGTTATTTTGTTCCTAATGTAGAAACTACAGTCATTAGCTGTAAAACAAATTTACCACCTAACACTGCCTTCCGAGGTTTTGGTGGTCCGCAAGGCATGTTCGTCATCGAATCTGCCATCGCCAAAGCGGCTCATGAAATTGGTGTAACGCCAAGACAAATTCAGGAAGTGAATCTTTTAGATGAAAATGACACCTTTTCCTATGGTCAAATTGCAAAACAGGTCGAGGCAAAAAACACATGGAATTCTGCAACAGCCATATATAATATTGAAGCTTTAGAGCAAGAGGTTGAAGACTTTAACAAACAGCATTCAGACTTTAAAAAAGGCCTAGCGTTAATGCCTATTACTTTCGGAATTTCATTCACCAACACACCCATGAATCATGCACGTGCTCTGGTTCATATTTATCTCGACGGAAGTGTTGGTATTAGCACAGCTGCTGTCGAAATGGGACAAGGCGTAAATACCAAAATGATGCAAATTGCAGCACAAGTATTTTCGATTCCTATAGAACACATAAAAATTGAAACCACCAATACAACACGAGTTGCAAACACCTCGCCTTCTGCTGCAAGTTCTACGGCCGACCTTAACGGAAAGGCAACTTTAAAAGCTTGTAACGCACTACTCCAACGATTAAAACAAGTCGCTTCAGAAGATCAGAAGGTTTCCGAAGATACAATTGAACTAAAAGATGGATTTGTTTATTGCAATGGTAAAAAATCAGAATTATCATGGACAACACTCATCAGTAAGACCATGTTAAAACGTGTTGCGCTGACTGAAAATGCCCATTATGCCACTCCTGAAATCCATTTCGATAAAACTAAAGAAAAAGGCCATCCGTTTGCTTATCATGTGTACGGAACTGCCATCATTACAACCACAGTAGATTGCACTCGCGGCACCTATGAATTTGATTCGGTTAAAATTGTACACGACTACGGAAAAAGCATGAGTGAAGGTATTGATCTGGGACAGGTTGAAGGTGCTTTAGCTCAAGGAATTGGTTGGATGACCATGGAAGAAATTGCCTATAACGATGATGGCAAATTACTTTCGAATGCGTTGTCTACTTATAAAATTCCGGATATTTTTTCGGTACCAAAAGAGGTTGAAGTGATTCCCGTTGAAACTAAAGGTCATGATTTGGCGATTTTAAAATCGAAAGCTGTTGGTGAACCGCCTTTGATGTATGGCATTGGTGCTTATTTTGCGATTCAAAATGCTATCAAAGCCTTTAATCCCAATTATAATTTAAAGTTTCATGCACCTATGACGCCCGAAAAGGTATTACTAAGTTTATACGATAATCAGCCAAAATAATACTCATGAGTACACAAGTTAACGAGGCGGTTTTTAAGACGTTTCCGGAGTTAGAAAGTGAACGCTTGCAATTTAGAGCTTATAACTTAAATGATGCAAAAACATTGTTAGACCTTAGAAGTCATGAGGCGGTTTCCAAATATATGGATACTGCAATTCCGACTTGTACCGAAGACACCGAAAAACGTATCAAAGGCTATTATACAGCATTTGAAGAACACCAAGGTATAACCTGGGCAATCATCGAAAAGAACAGTGGGAAGCACATCGGCGATTTTGGCATTTGGCGTATTGATAAACAAAATTCCAGAGGTGAAATTGGATACATTTTACATCCCGAGTATTGGGGAAAGGGATTTATGACTGAGACGCTAAATACTTTAATCCGTTTTGGATTTCGCAAACTAAACCTTCATAGCTATGCAGCCAATGTCAATACTGAAAATGAAAACTCTAAAGCGTTGTTACTTAAATTCGGTTTTAAATTAGAAGCGTATTTTAGAGAAAATTTTTATTATGATGGTCGCTTTTTAGATAGCGAGATTTATTGCTTACTAGAATCCGACTTAAACTAAAACTGCTATCGCACTACACTATAAAAAATCCAACATTCTTAAAGGCGCATTAATTTATAGTGCTGGAGATACAATTGCAGCTTTATTGCTGAATGAATTTTCATGGTATCGTCTCTTGGGAATGATGTGTATTGGCGCTACAATTTACGCCTTCGAAATCCCAAACTACTTTGATTGGATTGTCAAAAAAACGCAGTTTTTAAAAGGCATTAAGGCGACTTTAAGCAAAACGCTTTTGGCAATCTTGTATTTTAATCCGTTGTGGATAGCCAGACATTTAGTGTTTATCAAAATATTTTCTGGTCAATTTGAAGCTATTGGCTTGTCGCTTTTAGAGATTGCCTTTTGGTCGTTTTTGGCTAATATTCTGATTTCATTTGTGGCCAATTACATCATTCAGAATCGCTTTAAACTCAAATGGCGTTTTTTGGGATCTGCTATATTTTCGGCTTTAATGGCGATTTATTACGCCTTAAGTGAAACGCTGTTTAGCTAACACATCACTTCAATAGCTTTAAATCGGTTGTATTCAAAAGTGAATATTCGGTAATGTCATAATGCTTTCTAATATCATCAACCAAATAATCACGTACAACCAGAATGAGATGTTGTGTTTGATCCTGTTTATATGTTGTAATTAATGTTGGAGCTGCAGCATGTAAACCTTCATTCTTTAACTCCAGCTTTCCTAATTCGTCAAGGATGAGATATTGAAATACTCTTGATTTCGCAGCTTCTAGCAGGTATTCATTAGCAGTCTTAAAAGCAGATTTTAAAAACTTAAAACTTCCTATGGCAATGACCTCTTCAGTTTCAAGTTCGGTTTCAAGTTCAAATTTGGTTTTAGACTTTAGTTCTAAAAAATAGCGTTTTCCATCACTTCCATCAGGACAAAGCAATCCGTCAACATCAGTTCTAGAGGCACACCAATCTAATAAGGCTGTTGTTTTTCCTGAACGAATGGCTCCTGTGAGAATATAAATCATTCCGAAGGGATTTTAAAATGAATACAATTAGAAATACTATTTGCCATAAAATGTTTAAATCGGGTATAGCCTTTTAAATGCTTTGTATCACGCCAAGAGTATGAAATAATTTGCCTGAAATACGGAAATAAATCCATCGCATTACTGATATCTTCTTTATACTGTGATTCTTTTTTGCTGAGATATTTTTGAACCAGTTTCAATAAAAAAGGTCCGATAACCAGATACCAAAGCAATAATATTAAGAAGCTACGCAACATCAGATACACGCCTTTTTTCCAACCCAATAAATCGCCTCCAAAAAAAGCAAAAGCTAACACCATACCAGCAACGGTTATCAACCACACCCAAATCACTTTGGTTTTAAATTTTACTTTTGAAGGACTGGCATTTTGAGTCAAATCTTCGGGTTCGATATAAAAATCACGGTCTTTATGTTGCGCTATAATTTCAATTAAACTCTTAATAAACAATCCGGCAAGAATACCACAAATACCATACACCAAAAGATAAAGTGTCACTAAAACTGAAGTGGTAGACGTTTCTGAAACAAAATTCATCTTGCTCTGAACCCAGGCACCATAAATATTGATAGCATCCCAAAGTGCGGTTCCGTAGACAATGGTAAGTATTAATAACTTCTGAAGTGCCGATTCTAAAAATGTCACCATTCCTAAAATCATTAAGGTAACCCCTTTCCATGAAAATTTAGAAAACAAAAATGCGCCAAATATAGCCTGAAAACTCACAGCGACATAGGCACCAAATGGTGAGTACGGACTTACAGCCATCTTTATAATTAAAACAATAAGCAATGCTTTTAATATAGCCTGCCATTTATTTTCGGCATAGTAGGCAATTAAACTAATGAGCAAAATAGCAATACCGCCAACAATTAAACCCGTAAAAGGCGTATTAAATACATGCAAAAATCCACCAAGACCCGACTCGTTTAAAGCCCAGAGCGCTGTTAATTTATCAATGATAGATTTGTTGTTCTTCATTTTTTATAATGCACTTCAAGCAACTGCGCAGCAACATCAATTGCTATTTCTTTAGGAGAATCACCACCAACTTGTAAGCCTATCGGACAAACAACAGTATTCATACCGTCCTCAATATTCATATCCTTCACCAACATATTATGAAAACGTACACGTTTGGTTTTACTTCCAATCAATCCTAAAAATTTGGTTTCATTTCGGAGAGCCATGGCAATAATTTCAAAGTCGACCGAATGATCATGAGTCAAGACCAACACATAGCAATTCTTTCCCCAATGAACAGCATCTCTAAAGGTTTTAAAGTCGGTTATAGATACTTGATTCAAAACAATACTGTCGTCTAATGTCAGTTGTTCAAACCAGTCTTCCCGCGAATCTATAAGATGAACGCGAAAAGGCGTATCTACTAAAATTTTGGCGATTTCTTGTCCGATATGTCCAGCACCAAATAAAAATAATTCAGGAGATTGATTCATAGGTTCTATAATAAATTCAACTTTTCCGCCACAGCATTGTTCAAACTCAGGACCCAATGTATAACTCGATTCTATAATTTGATTCTCACGAAGTGCCTTCATCGCTTCATCGGTTGCTAAAAACTCGAGTTTTCCACCACCAATGGTTCCGTAAAGTGTTTGGTCTTTTGTAATCAGCATTCGAGACCCAACCACACAAGGTGTTGAACCTAAGCACTTCGTAACCGTCACCAAAGCAACAGGTTCGCGCTTGTGTTTAAATTCAGATAATAAATCAATCCAGTTCTTCATGCTAAGCCTAAACAGGTTTTAAAAGTAAGACTTTTTTACTGCAAACCATATTTCGTTTTTGCGATAAAAAATAAATTAGCTTTCTGCTAAATTTTCTGTTAAGTTTGATAATTAATAGCGACAAAAACTCGACATCTCTTTTTTACGTACATAATAATAACCACTGAAATTTTAAAACCATGTCAAAAACATATTACGATCCTGCCGACCTTAGAAAGTTTAGCAAAATCACCGAATGGAGTGAAGAATTAGGCAACAAATTCTTTGAATATTACGGAAAAGTTTTTGAAGATGGCGCACTTACCGCTCGTGAAAAATCCTTAATCGCCTTAGCTGTAGCACATACAGAGCAGTGCCCTTATTGCATTGATGCCTACACCAAAGACGGTTTGCAAAGAGGTGTGACCAAAGACGAAATGATGGAAGCCATTCATGTTGGCGCTGCGATTAAAAGCGGAGCAACCTTGGTGCATGGCGTTCAAATGATGAATAAAGTAAATAAATTAGACGGTTAATAGTTTAGCGTTACCACAAGGGTCAGGCTCTCGGCAGTCGCTCTCTTCGAGGAGCTCCAACAAAGCCTCCATCCTTAACGCAAATGGTAACAACTAAGCTTAACCTTAGCATAGCTATGACAAAAGTAAAAACCCAATCCCTACAAAAAAAAGGAAGCGACTTAGCGCAAAGTAACAGGCAGCTTGAAATATTATCTAACGGCATTTTTCAAAGTGGCGAACTCCCGACGTTTAAAGCCAAAATTTCTGAAACGAGCCAGTTTCCACTTAAAGCTAAAAAGCTTGAAATTCTGCAAATTAATGTAGGTTACATGTGTAATCAAGTCTGCGAGCATTGTCACGTTGATGCTGGTCCAGACCGAAAAGAAATCATGACACGCGACACGATGAGACAGTGCTTAGAAGTGATTAAAAATTCTGGTGCACATACCCTAGATTTAACTGGAGGCGCACCCGAAATGAATCCAGATTTTAGATGGTTTGTCGAAGAAGCGGCCAAAGTTGGGATTAAAGATTTTATTGTACGCTCTAATTTAACCATTATCAGAGCCAATAAAAAATATTACGATTTACCCGAATTTTTCAAAAAACACAATGTTCATGTCGTGAGTTCAATGCCACACTGGACACGTGGTAAAACCGATAAACAACGTGGTGATGGTGTTTTTGACAAATCGATAAAAGCTTTACAAGAACTCAATGCAGTAGGCTACGGTATGCCCGATAGCAATTTGAGATTAGATTTGGTATACAATCCGTCAGGTGCCTTTTTACCAGGTGATCAAATGTCTATGGAAAAAGATTTTAAAAAGGCATTAATGGAAGATTTTGGCATCCAGTTTCATAATCTTTTTGCGATTACAAATCTTCCTATAGCACGTTTTCTGGATTATTTAATTGCTTCAGAAAACTATGAAGATTATATGTATCAACTGGTTGATGCCTACAATCCTGCCGCAGTAAAAAATGTTATGTGTACCAATACCTTATCTATAAGTTGGGATGGCTATTTATTTGATTGTGATTTTAATCAAATGCTAGAACTGCCTGTAAACAGTAAGGCTAAACATATTTCAGAATTTAACGAAGAATTATTAGAAGGACGTAATATCGTCATTTCACAACATTGTTACGGTTGTACTGCTGGTGCAGGCAGTAGCTGCCAAGGTGTTGTTGCTTAATCTATGAATAACAAAACAGCCATATTAATCTTTGCAAATTCTGCCAGATTTGAAGCGCAGCAAAAACCGTTTCAATCGTCAGAAGTATTGTTCAATGCGCTTAATGCACATACCATAAAGATTGCAAAAAAAACAGGGCTGCCTTATTTTTTATCTTCGGAGACCAACCAGATAGGATCTACCTTTGCCGAACGATTTACAAATGCGATTCAAGCAGTGTACAACCAAGGCTTTACTTCGGTGATTAGTATTGGAAATGATACACCACACTTACGGTCTGAACACATTTTAAAAGCCGCACATCGCTTACAAGACAAAGCTATTGTTTTGGGACCATCAAAAGATGGTGGTTTCTATTTAATGGGATTTCAGCAATCGTATTTTAATTCTGAAACCTTCTTAGCATTACCATGGCAAACCTCAGGATTGCGTCAAAGTTTTTCGAGAGCAATGGCGTCGCAACAGTTGGATGTCTTATATCTAGAGCAGCTTTCAGATATTGATACCATTTCAGATATACAACCAATTCTTGAGAGTTTCCGAAGGCTTTCAGCAAGCCTAAAACAACTTTTACAACATTATATTTCAGTAGTAAAAAAGAGGATTAACTCATTTTTTATTGCTGTTGAATCGCCTTTACAAACCCTTCAGTTTAATAAAGGTTCTCCACAATTACTTCATTTATAAAAGCCATAAATTTCTGATTCTTTCAGAATAATTTTCACCCTTTACTAATCTAATTAAATGAAGCAAATCTATGTTTGCATCTTGCTATTACTGTCTGGTTTTAGCTATGCACAAATCACAATCACAGGCACAATCACAAGTGAACTTGACGGGAAACCTCTGGCCTATGTAAATATTAGTTCCACCTCTGGAAGTGGCACCATCTCTGATGAATTTGGCAAGTATGAAATCGAGGTAGCATCTCCAGAAGATCAAATCCGCTATTCGTATTTAGGATACCATCTCATTATTGCTGTGGTTGGCAATCAAACAGTCATAAATATCACGATGACCGAAGACACCTCGTCTTTAGATGAAGTAGTCATTACGGCACTTGGTCTCGAACGCGAAACTAAAGAATTAGGTTATGTTGTTCAAGAACTAAATTCTGAACGCTTAACCGAAGTTAAAACCGTAAATTTCCTGGATAATATTGCTGGTAAACTTGCAGGTGTTACCATTTCACAAGGCGCCACAGGCGTTGGTTCTTCTTCAAAAATTACGATTCGTGGTGAATCATCGTTTTCTAATAATAATCCGTTATTTGTAGTTGACGGTACACCTATTAATAATGAAACTGTTTTTAATTTTACCAACGAAGCTGCTGCTGGTTTTCAGGAAGTTGACTTCGGAAATGGTGCTATGGAAGTCAATGCAGACGACATCGAATCGGTGACTGTTTTAAAAGGTGCTAATGCTGCAGCTCTTTACGGCACACGAGCTTCAAACGGTGTTATCGTCATAAAAACTAAAGATGGACGACACGCAAAAGGTCTTGGTATTAGCTTTAATACCTCGCTTTTTATAGATACGGCTTTTCGACTGCCGGATTTTCAAAATCGATATGGTCAAGGGCAATCTGGAGCTTTTGAATATGTTGACGGTTTAGGAGGTGGTATCAGTGACAACATCACCTACTCTTGGGGACCAGAACTGGATGCTGGAATATTAATTCCGCAGTTTGATAGTCCGGTACAACTCGCCAACGGCACTTTTGTTCGTGGTGGTGACACGGCATTATATTCTGGACTACCTATAACGGCCACACCTTTTCAATCCCATCCAGACAACCTTAAAGATTTCTATCAAACTGGTGTGACTACTATTAATAATGTATCGATTTCCAACGGATTTGAAACTGGAAATTACCGCTTATCCTTTACCGATCTACGTAGCGAATCTATCATTCCTGGAGTGAATCTCGACCGACAAACTGTGGCAGCAAAGTTGAACTTTGAACCAACTGATAAAACAACGATAAACACCTCAATAAACTACACCAATTCTAATAGTGATAATCGGCCTTCAAATGGTTATGGAAGTGAAAATGTTAACTATTCGCTAGTAGCCTGGGGACCACGCTCCTTGAATATTAATAGTCTGAAAAATTACTGGCAACCTGGTTTAGAAGGTGTTCAGCAATACTCGTTTAACTATACCTTTTTTGACAATCCGTATTTTATTCTACTAGAAAATAGAAATGCTTTTGAACGTGATCGCATCTTCGGAAATATTAATGTTAAGCATCAAATCACCGAACATCTAAGCCTCTCGCTACGTTCGGGAATGGACTATAGTAGTGAAACACGACAGTTCAGGCGTAATTTCAGCAGTAATCGATTTCAAAATGGTGCGTATGCCGAACACGATGTTAAGTTTAGAGAAATTAATACCGATTTTTTAATTAATTATAACAATCAATTTGGAACTATTTCTTTTGATGCTTCTCTTGGCGGAAATCGTCTCGATCAAAATGCCTCAACCAAACAATTACAAACCGTAAATTTAGCACAACCCGGAATATTTAGCTTAAACAACGCAGCGTCTCCGATTGAAGCTTTTGAATTTGAAAGCAAAAAACGTATCAATTCACTTTACGGGCTTGTCAAACTGGGTTATAAAGACTTTCTCTTTTTAGATATAACAGGACGAAATGATTGGTCTAGTGCTTTGGCAACGCCATTTTCGGTAGATGGAACATCTTTCTTTTACCCTTCGGTATCTACAAGTTTTATAGTCTCGAATGTGACAGAATTGCCAAAAGCTATATCATTTGCAAAATTAAGAGCCAGTATTGCTCAGGTTGGTAACGACACTGGCGCCTATCAAACGTCAGGAGCGTTTGTGGCTCAAACTCCTTTTAATGGGCAACCAACTTTTAGCGATCAAAATTTTATTCCGAATGCTAACTTAAAACCCGAACAAACCACCTCGTTTGAAATTGGTACAGATTTACGATTCTTTAAAGACCGTTTAAAATTTGACCTAAGCTATTACAATGCAACAACTAAAGATCAAATCATCTCCTTACCTATTGCAATTTCTTCTGGATATAATCAACAAGTCGTAAATGGCGGAAAAGTAAACACACAAGGTGTCGAAATTATAATGGTAATTACGCCTGTAAAAACTCAAAATTTTAGGTGGAACAGCCTCTTTAACTTTGCTACAAGTCGTGCTACGATTAAAGATTTACCACAGGCTGACGGACGTTTAACACTAGCTTACAGCCGAATTTATGACAGCGCCAACCAAACGGTATGGTTCCAGGTTGAAGAAGGCGGACGCCTAGGTGATATCTATGGAACAGGATATCTAAAAAATGAAAATGGCGATTTTATAATTGATGATAACGGTCGTTTTATAGCTGATAATGACCTTAAAAAATTAGGAAATTATAATCCTGATTTCACCTTAGGATGGTCGAATAATTTCACTTATAAAAACTGGAATTTAAGTTTCCTGTTCGACTGGAGACAAGGTGGCGAAATAGTGTCACGAACCCGAGCACTCGGGAATGTTGGTGGCCAGTTAGCCGAAACTGCGTTTAGACCAGAAGATGGCATTATCGCCCAAGGGGTTAATCAAACGACGGGATTACCTAATGCGGTTGCAGTTTCTGCCGAAAGTTATTACCGCCAATTTTATGATAGAAACCATGAAGAAAATAATATTTATGACGCCTCCTTTTTAAAACTTCGGCAGTTTTCAATTGGTTATGATTTTAAGCTGAAAGAGGGCTTTTTGGGACTTAAAGAAGGTGCCGATTTAAGTCTATCTATCATCGGAAACAACCTTTTTGTCATTACCGAAAATCCGCATTTCGACCCAGAGCAACTTGCCGTTCAGGGCAATAATTTTGTGAGTGGCGTTGAAGATATGAGTTATGCAACGTCACGTAGTATCGGATTTAAAGCTGGATTTAATTTCTAAAAAAAAGACTATGAAAAACATCAAATATCTATTCATAATATTAAGCCTTTTTACAACGCTAAGCTGTACTAAAGACTTTGAAGACATTAATACCAATCCGAATGCTCCAGGAACAGTACAACCTAGTTTACTGCTTCGTCAGGTCATTTACGATTTTGGTGAAAATATGAGTTACGAAGGCTTTGTTGCTGGCGATTTACTTTCACAACATCGAACCGCTTTAGATTTCAACCTATTTGATCGGCATGCTTTAAAATCACCACAATTGGGTGGTAATCCGTGGCCAGTTTTTTACACAAATCTTCGGGATAATGAGATTATATTAAACCAAGCCAGAACCGTTGAAACCTTTTCGGTTTATGAGGGTCCAGCACTCATTTTAAAAGCCTATATGGCTGCAGGTTTAACCGATTTATTTGGTGATGTTCCTTATTTTGAAGCTTTTAATGGCGTCAATGGAACTGTAACACCTGCTTACGATTTACAAGAAGACATTTACTTGGACGACAACGGGATTTTAGATAATCTCGACAGAGGTATTGCTGCTATCGAAAGTTACACTGATGTTATTCCGCTGGAAGGTGATATTTTATTTGATGGTGATTTAAACGCCTGGATACGGTTTGCTAATTCATTAAAAATAAAACACCTACTTCGTATATCTCAGCAAGTGGATGTTTCCGAAGCACTTCAAACTATTTTTAACGACGGAAACTATATTATTTCTAACGCTCAAAATGCCATTTTTAATTTCACCAATACAGATCCTAACAGTTTCCGATTAGCGCAGTTACGTATTGGCGACTTTAATAATTTTGTCTTGTCTGAAACTATGGAAGACCTGTTAACCGATTTAAATGACACAAGAATTGAAACACTTTTCAGACCCTTTTCAAATTCGGAGGCTAATGAGTTTAACGGATTGCTAAACGGAATTGACCCTTCGGAAACTACGGTAGCTTTAGCCGATTACTCTTTAGCTGGAACTATGTTTCGCGAAGACACATCGACACTAGATGCTAATTTTATAACCGCTTGGGAAGTTCAATTTGCGCTGGCCGAAGCGGCAGCTAGAAATCTCATTGTAGCAGATGCTCAAGCACTTTATGAACAAGGTGTGGTACTCGCCTTCGATTACTGGAATACCGAAATGCCTTCAAATTATTTAACAGGAAATGCGGCCTTCAATGCTCCAGGTACCACACCTGTACAGCAAATCATCACTCAAAAATGGATTGCCAATGTGATTAATGGTTATGAAGGTTGGATTGAATATCGCAGAACAGGATTTCCAGCATTGCGAACTATTTCAGCAAGTTTCAATAATGATATTATACCGATTCGCATGCCTTATCCCGCTGAAGAAGAAGCTTTAAATAACGAAAATTATATGGTTGCTGCGGCCACAACCAATGATAATAGTATTAATGTTCCCGTTTGGTGGAATGAATAAATAATATGGAAACACTACATTGGCAATGGACCTTAATAATCGTATCAAGTTTGATATTGTTTTTAGTGTCGCCTTTAGCAAAAACCAGAGATCAGTTTTTTAAAGCTGTGAACAACCGAAAAGCACCAAATACGTTAGTGCTTACTGGTAGTTTAATTATCTCATGGATTTTTGCTAAAAGCATTACCAATGCAGCAAATCTCGGACTCGATTTTGGGATTGTTGGTGGCGTGGCTTATGCTGGTTATTATTTGTCGTTTGCGGTTGCCGGACTTCTTATTTACCAGATGCGAACTAAAGGTGGTTTTGAAAGTATTCATCAGTTTTTAAGTTCGAAATTTGGAAAAGGCGCAATGGCCATTTTTTCTATTCTTATTGCTATTCGGTTGTTTAATGAAGTATGGAGTAACACCATGGTTATTGGAAGTTATTTTGGTAATACTGGAAGCCTGCCTTACTACACAGCCATTATTGTATTTACCGTTCTTACATTAGCTTATGCCATCAAAGGCGGATTGAGTAGTTCGATATTTACAGATGTGATACAAATGATTTTATTTTCGGTATTGTTGATTGTCATATTATGGAATGTCTTCTCTGCCGAAGATTTTTCAGCGCAGACAGTAGTTTCCTCCGGAACCTGGAGTTTTGAACTTGGGCTCAATTTATTTTTTGCCGCTATCATTCAGTCGTTTAGCTATCCGTTTCACGATCCTGTTTTAACCGATCGCGCGTTTATTAGCTCACCAAAAGTAACCCGTCGCAGCTTTATACTGGCTAGTATTTTGGGTGCTTTATGTATTGTTTTATTTAGTGTTATTGGTATTTATGCACAATCACAAGGCATGAAAGGTCAGGCAGCCGTTGAAGTTGGAAAAGCCTTTGGCGTCATTATTTTACTGGTGATTAATTTCATTATGATTACCTCAGCAGCATCCACTTTAGATTCTACATTTTCATCATTTTCCAAATTATTGGCTGTCGATTTAAACATGGGAATAGACCTCACATTTGGTCGCGCCAGTATGGCTGCCATCGCCATTCTAGGAACACTCCCTGTTTTTCTCGATGCTGAAATTTTATCGGCAACGACCATTTCTGGAACCATGGTTATAGGCTTAACACCTGTATTTGTGTTTTGGAATATGAAAGTACCAAAAGTTAGTTTTTACTTGAGTGTTATCTGCGGATTGCTATTTGGGTTCGTATTAGTATTTGGGTTATTTCCAAAAGCTCTAATCCTTACTGAAGGCAAATACGCCGATTTACTTTGGGTTAATGTTTGGGGCATTTTAAGTTGTATCATTTTATATATCATACCAAAATGGATAAAAAAATAGACGATATAGGAACACTTTCGGGTAAAGTATTGCTCTTTGGAGGTGTGTATAGTAATCTTCAAGCACTTGAGGCTTTAAAACAAGTTGCTGAACGCGAGCATATTTCACCCGAAAACTGTATTTGTACTGGAGATATTGTAGGCTATTGCGCGCAACCTGAAGAAACCGTTCAGTTGTTAAAACTATGGCGTGTGAAAAGTATTGCTGGAAATGTTGAAATTCAATTGCGAGAAGGTGCCGAAGATTGTGCTTGTGATTTTAGAAAAGGTTCACGTTGTGACGGATTTTCACAGCAGTGGTACCCGTTTGCCCAAAGTAAACTATCTAAAAATTCTCTGGCGTTTATGGAAACACTCCCAGATCATATCACCTTTAAATATGCCGAAAAACAAGTTACTGTAGTTCATGGCTCTTATTTTAATGCTTCGGAATTTATCTTCAAATCAACAGACTGGAAGCGTAAGCAACCTAACTTTGAAACGACTAAAAGTGATGTGATTGTTGCTGGACATTGCGGACTCCCATTTCAGCAAAAAAACAATGGGAAACTCTGGCTAAATCCTGGTGTTATTGGAATGCCAGCTAATGACGGAAATCCTAGCGTTTGGTATGCCATTTTAGAAGATGCTTCAGGAGAATTTAAGGTCAAACATCACACCTTAGACTACAACTATAAACTCACAAGCCAATTGATGGATAACGGATTACTACCACAAGAATATGCACGTACCATCGTCACTGGCATTTGGGATAATACCGAAATTTTACCTGAAGTTGAAAGTGGTTTGCAAGGCTTCGGAATTCAACTATAAAACAATGAAAATACGACTCATCTTTCTATTAGGACTATTCACGTTTACGCTTCAGGCGCAAGAATCGTTAGACGATTTACTGAAACGTTATAATAAAAATGATATTCCTTACATTTCGGTTCAGGAACTCGCCATGCCTAAAACTAAGTGCATAATATTAGATGCTCGCGAACCTGAAGAATACGAAGTAAGCCACCTTAAAGACGCTGTTTTTATTGGTTATACGCATTTTAAACTGAATGATTTTATGACAAAATTCCCTAATACAGATGAAGCAATCGTTGTATATTGCTCTCTGGGAATTAGATCTGAAACTATTGCTAATCAACTTAAAAAAGCAGGCTATACCAATGTTCAAAATCTATATGGCGGTATTTTTGAATGGAAAAACCATGATTTTAGCATTTATAATTCCGAAGACAAAGAAACCGATAGTATTCACACCTATTCTAAAGCCTGGAGTAAATGGTTAAAAAAAGGACAAAAAGTATACCCTAAACTCTTAACTAAAAGCAACCAAAATTGAAAAACGCCTTAATTATATTTACGAGAAATCCTGAACTCGGGAAATGCAAAACACGCTTAGCCCAAACTCTTGGCGATGTAGCAGCACTTCATATCTATAAATATTTGCTTCAGCATACTGCAAATGTAGCTAAGACTGTAAAGTCAGGTCGCTATGTATTTTATTCTGAAACTATCAATGATAATGATATTTGGAGCAGTGACTATTTCAGCAAAAAACAGCAAAAGGGTAAGGATTTAGGAGAACGCATGCATCATGCTTTTAACGAATTATTGGATTCGGGTTACGAAAAAGTCATCATCATTGGCAGTGATTTATTAGATCTAAACGCAGCCATCATTGAACAAGCCTTTTTGGAATTAGAGGCTAACGATGTGGTTATTGGTCCTGCTCTAGATGGTGGTTATTACCTGTTAGGAATGAAAACCTTACATCCTGAATTATTTAAAAACAAAGCCTGGGGTACAGAAACAGTTCGTCGTGACACTTTAAAAAATTTACAAAATAGTAAAGTCTTTTTACTGAAAGAATTGAATGATATTGATACATTTGAAGATATGAAACATTATGACCAACTCAAACGATTTTACACCACCAATGATTAAATTTATTACTGAAACAGCCGATTATTTAAAATCTAAAGGTTTTGACAATCCTGAAATTGGCATTATTCTGGGCACAGGTTTAGGCCAGTTAACCAATAATATTGATATTATTCAGGAAGTGAGCTACAATCACATTCCAAACTTCCCGACAGCTACCGTAGAGTTTCATAAAGGCAAACTTATTTATGGAACCTTAGGCGATAAAAAGGTCATAGTTATGCAAGGCCGATTTCATGTCTATGAAGGCTATACGCTTCAAGATGTAACTTATCCTGTGCGCGTCATGAAAGCGTTAGGTATTTCAACTTTATTAGTTTCTAATGCTTCTGGAGCCATTAATTTAAACTTTAAAAAGGGTGAATTAATGCTTATTGACGATCATATTAACCTACAAGGAAGTTCGCCACTTGCGTTTAAAGGCGTTGCCGAATTAGGTGAACGTTTTGCCGATATGAGTGCTCCATATAACCTCGAGATTAATGCAAAATTTAAAGCGATTGCTAAGGCGCATGACATCAAACTTCATGAAGGTGTTTATGCTAGTGTTGTTGGTCCGCAATTGGAAACCCGAGCCGAGTACCGCATGCTTAAAATTATTGGTGCCGATGCAGTGGGCATGAGTACAGTCCCTGAAATTATAGTAGCTAATCATTTAAATCTTAAAGCTGCAGCGATTTCGGTGTTAACCGACGAGTGTGATCCCGACAACCTAAAGCCTGTCGATATTGGAGAAATCATTGCCATGGCTGGGAAAGCAGAACCAGACATGATTACCTTATTTACCGAATTGATAAAGATCTTATAATTTTATGCGAATAAAGCCTCATCTTCTACTATTCGTTTTAATATTACCTCTTTTTAGTGTTTGTCAAGACCTACAAAAAGGAACAATTATTAAAGATCGTCAGTTTTTAATTGACAAGAAAGAATTAACGGCCAATGATGTACAAGGCAACTTTGTGTCTATACGACCTCATCATATTAATGGTACCTTACGCAATTATCATGTTGAATTTTTTGAAGGTTTAAATTTCAAAAATCGTATAGAAATTGAAACTCAGAATGACACGAGTATCCTTGATGTTTTTATCTTAGACGAAAAGGCGCATGTTTTTATAAAAGAACGCGTAGACCAATCTATCGCATTAAGACTGGATATTATTGATCTCAAAACTCAAGCCTTTTCAAAAAAAGTACTGCTTCAAATTGATAAGGACAGTGACAAATCTGTTTTTAAAGCTTTAAAGGACGATTATTTTATCGATCTAAAAACGACTGATTATCTCATTTTAAACTTTCCTGTTGTAGAAGACAAAATAACCTATGCCTATGTTAAAGTGTTTTCTAAAACTCTAGAAGAAATGACTCAAATTAAGGTGTATGCAGATGAATCAATTTCACATCGCAACACCAGTTTTTTAAATGCAAAATATATTAACAACACCCTTTTTACACTTTTTCAGCTTAGTCCTAACGGTGATGAAGAACAGCGTTTTTATCGATTAATAGAACTCACTACAACGACAAAACGCTCTTTAGATATAGAGATTCCAGCTGATAGTTACGAGTTAATTAATTCTGAAATAAAGCAAAATCATATGATTATTGCTGGCTTGTATTCGCATACAAGAAAAGGCGGTTATCAAGGGTTTACCTATTACAAAATTGATTTAGAGGCGTTTGAAGTTACATCGCAACACCAATCTCCATTTCTTAATGAGAGCGCAAAAAAGTACTTTACTGGATGGTTTAAAGGCAATCGCAATATCGATATTAATAATATTTTTATTGATGACGAACTAAATGCTTATGTTGTTGGCCAGTTTTATATTCTGGTTAAGCAGAGTGTTCCTATCGGTCTTCCCATAGCATCGTTTACTGTTGGTGGTATTTCAGCTTTTATAACCGTTAATCCTGTGAGTTATAGCTACAAAGTTTTTGATGATATTTTAGGCGGAAAAATAAATCCCGAAGGAGAAATTGTTTGGGATAATGTATTGCAATTAAGACAAACTGAAAAGATCAAAGCCAAATCTAATAAACGTGACTCGTCTACTTTTACTTTTTTTGCCAATAATGAAATTCACATTTTTATTAATGGCTATATCGATATGGAAAAAAAGCCTTTCATTGTAAAACAAGACAAGCGATTAAATAAGACCAATTTTTACGATATAACGGTAAATCAACATGGCGGAATTACTCCAAATATCGTATTCCCAAATGCAGATTCTGACATTATTTTTAGAGCTGAAAGCGCTGTGAAATCTGGCGCTACCATTCATATTTTAGGTCAAGGCAATATGCGAAAGCAATTATTGAAATTGAAAATATAAACAAGAAAAAAGGAGCTTAATTAAGCTCCTTTTTTTATCTAAGACTAGCTTTTCCTGATATAAATATTGCCTGATATGGTTTCCATTTCTAAAGGAAGGGTTCCGCCATTAACTTGTTTTGATACTTTATTATGAGAACCATTATACGACTTAGCAGCATTATTTTTTTCAAATTCTAAATCTGAATATATGGTTCCTGTCAACGATTTGGCATTCAGCTTTGCTTTATTTACCGTCACATCTAATGCACCACTAATGGTTTTAAGTCTTAATTCGCCATTGTACTTTTTAATCGTCACATCACCAGATATTAAATCGGTAACCAAATCCCCTTGATAACTATCTATAAAGACGCTTCCGGAAATACTTTTTATTTTTAAATTGATATTTTTAGGTACTGTAACAACGTAATTAATTTCGGTTGTGTTATTGCATTTCTTTCGGTTTTTATCCTTCCATTTATTTTTGAAATAATCACCAAAATCTGAATATATTTTTAACTGTCCCGAAGCCTTATCTGTGTTGATACTAAAGGCATCATTTCCTTCACCATCATCTATGTTTACTGATGCTTTTATTTTGACTTGATTGGTATTTCCATGCTCAATTTTTATGTCTTGAGCAAACTGAAAATGAAGATAAACCTCTTGGTTATTTGAGATGCTTTCATTGATCTCAACATGACGTTGTGCCTGTAGTGTTGCCACACTTAATAAGGCTAAAATGATTAAATTTTTCATTGGATTGTGATTTTTGATTGATTATTGTTTTCTTAAATAGACATTACCAGTAGAAGAGCGCAGTACAATTTTAACGCCTCCATTATTGAGTTTAGCTTCAATTTTCCGAGTAGCTCCAACCACTTTCATGCCATCTTTAGATGGTTTTTGCAGCTCAAAATCGGTATAAATAGTGCCCATGGTTGAATGTAATTCTAAATCGGCTTTTGTATTTGAAGGTAGCGACACATCGACAATCCCTGTTGAACTGCTTAAAGTAATTGGTGAGGACTGGCTAACACTAGAAAAATCGACATCAATAGTTCCTGTACTGGTATGCGCAGTAATTGGACCGGTTACATCTTTAAGAACGATTCGCCCAATATTTGTGTTAACCTCGATTTCTGATGAAAACCCTTTTATAATTGCACTTCCTAGATTACCACAATCTAAATGGATATCCATGGTTTTTGGCAGGACAATTTGCAGTCCTCTACGTTGAAAATTTGATTTTAAATCTTTGATACGTAACACCGCTCCTTCTTGCTCTATCATCATTCCAAACCCTGTATTATCAACACCTCCTGAATACACCGCTTTTAAACCTTTAGAGCGATCGTCCTTATTATTATGCTCACAATCATCACACTCCACATGATGTTCATGGTCGCAATTATCATGATCGTGGTCGTCGTTATCATACACATATTTTGTGAGCTTCAACTCATTAGTTGTTCCTGCAATAATTTTTACATAAGTCCCTGTCTCAATATGTACTTTAGTGACACCGTTTAGACTCTTTGTGTAATCGTCTTGAGCCTTAGAGCTCATAAAGCATAATAGCGCTATAAAATTTAGTATAATTCCTGTTCGTTTTATTTGTTTCATTGTTTTGATTTTTTTGAATTGATCTATTAAATAATTTCAGAAATACCACTATTCACCTGCGCTTTCACAAAGTCTGGTGTATCCTCATGCTCTAATAATTGTTGCATAGGAGCAATCGCGCGTTTCTCCTGGATTTTTACCAAAAATTGAATAATTGCAATTTGTAAACTTGGATCTTTCTGGGTGGATAGGGCTTCAATAAACGCTTCTTTTACTAACGTTGATTTTGGAAATTCTGATAATGCTTCTGCTGCAGCGAGTCGCACATTCATGTTTCCGTCGTATTGCATACGTTCTATTAAAGCTTCTAAAATTTTGATATCGGGTTTTGCAAAACTTTCAGTAAAGTTAACCGCTTGAATACGTTTACTAGGCGACTGGTTTTCAATCATTGCCAACATCATCCCTTCACGCAGTTTCATAGTTTCTTGTTGCAATTCTGAAATTTCCTGATGAGCTGTTTGTTCAGAATTATAGCTTCCTAAAAAGTAGCCTCCTAACAGCAATACAATTGAAGCTGCCACTTGAAAGGCTTGTTTCCAAGGGACTGTTTTGTCTGGCTTTGAAAGTGACACAACCTTAACGTTAAGCAGTTGTTTCTCTTCCTCTAATAAGTTGTAAAACCCTGTTCTTAAATCATCGCTTGGTGAGGCTTCTGGCACATTTTCAAATGCTGAAAAAAGTGCTTTTGTGTCATCATAAACAGCTTTGCAATGTCTACATGAGGCGATGTGCTGCTCAATGATTAGCATATCTTCCGCAGATAACTGTCGGTCAATATAATCTACAATTTGATGTTCAATATGTTTACAATCCATGGTTATATGGTTTCTAGATAAACGGTTTTTAATTTTTTTATAATGCGATGTACTTTGACTTTAACTGCTCCTTCGCTACTTCCTACGATATCGGCTATTTTAGCATATTTTATACCTTGTATTCGGTTTAAAACAATAAGTTCTCGTTCTTCAATACTTAGAGTGTTTAAAGCATTTTGCAAATGTGCTAAATCATCATTTCGGTCTATTTTATTCTCTGTACTTGTACTAACAACACGTTCAAGATTTTCGTTATTTGAGGTTTTCTTTGATTTTTGATACTGGTCTGAAAACACATTTCTAGCAATCTTGAAAATCCACGATACAAATTGTCCGCCTTTATAAGAGGTTCGATAACGTATCACTTTGTAAAACACGGTTTGCGTCATATCTTCACAAATCGCTTTATCCCTAATCATCTGAAAATAGAAATTGTACAACCGCTTGTTATAGCGCTCAAAAATATGAGCCATAGCATCCAAATTACCTCGAGATACATCGAGCATTAACTCTTCGTCGGTTAGTTTTTTCAATTCTAGTTGTTGGTTATTTAGCATGAAGACCTATAATTTACAAAAAGGTTACATGAGCCTGATAATTTTTTTTAAAAATGTATCTTTAATGCCTATGGAAAAGTATATCGACATTATAAAAAATTCGTATTCTGGGTATTGGAATTATCTCAAAAACGAGATTCTTCTTCAAAACCATTGGGATAACTATTTTTATGGTCTTATTGCAATTTCACTCCTTGTCTGGTTGCTTGAAATCTTATTTCCCTGGCGAAAAAATCAAAGTTTATTTAGAAAAGATTTTTGGCTGGATACCTTTTATATGTTCTTCAATTTTTTTCTTCTGAATTTAATTGTATTCATCGCATTATCAAATACTGCTGCTGCGCTTTTGAATGATGGCCTCGGACTTATTGGCCTTTCCATATCAAGTTTTCAATTATTCGATGTGGACAATTTACCTAAATGGCTCGGACTCCTTATTTTCTTTTTGGTTTCCGATTTTGTACAATGGAACACCCATCGTTTGTTACATCGCGTGCCTTGGTTGTGGAATTTTCACAAAGTACATCACAGCGTCAAAGAAATGGGTTTTGCAGCGCATTTACGTTACCATTGGATGGAACCTGTAGTTTATAAATCACTATTATACATTCCGATTGCCATCATAGGCGGATTTGATGCTCAAGATGTGGCGATTGTATATTTCTTCGCTATTGCTATTGGACATCTTAACCATGCTAACCTAGGCTGGGACTACGGAATATTGAAATACATATTTAATAATCCCAAGATGCATATCTGGCATCATGCAAAAGAACTTCCATCTCATGTTAGGTTTGGTGTAAATTACGGACTAACATTAAGTCTTTGGGATTACATTTTTAAAACCAGTTATGTACCGCATAACGGAAGAGACATCGAATTAGGTTTTGAAGGTGACGAACACTTCCCAAAGGATTTTTTACACCAAGAATTATATCCGCTTAAAACCAAAAATTAAAGGTTTACGTAAGTGTTTATAATTGAAAACCTTATAAAATGAAATATTTACTTGTGGTATTACTTTCAGTGAGCGCTTACAGTTGTTTTTCGGCTAAAGGACTTCCTATTAAAGAAGTTAAAGCGCCAACGACTACAAACATCAATTCAACATCTAACACTTCAACTACTGAAGCTCTATTAGATCATTCGTCCTGGGATGCTTTGTTAAAAAAATACGTAGCTAAAAATGGTGATGTTGATTATAAAGGTTTTAAAAGTGATGCTCAAAAATTAGATGAATACATCAACTATTTAGCCTCAAAAGTTCCTGAAAAAAACTGGAATTTAAATGAGCAATTAGCCTATTTTATTAATGTGTATAACGCGAATACGATTAAGTTAATTATTGATAACTATCCTACAAAAAGCATCAAAGATATTGGTAATCCGTGGATGAAAAACCGACTTAAAATTGGAGATGAGGACTACTCTTTAGCAGATATTGAAAACGGTATTCTTCGGAAAATGAACGAACCAAGAATTCATTTTGCTATCAATTGCGCCTCTTATTCTTGTCCGAAATTACTAAACACCGCCTACACTGCCGATAATGTGCAAGAGTTGATGGAACGTGCGACTAAGGAATTTATCAATAATTCTGAAAAAAATAAACTATCGGCAACGCAACTCAAATTATCCGAAATCTTTAAATGGTATAAAAGTGATTTTACTGAAAATGGTTCGTTAATTGATTATATCAATCAATATGCTGAGACTAAAATTTCAGCAGATGCCAAAATCGATTATATCGATTACGACTGGAATTTGAATGAACAAAACTAAGCCTCCATTTTTTTCGTATAGATTTATATGATAAGTATTATTATTCCCATTTTAAATGAAGCTGAAACTATTGAAAATTTACTTTTTCATTTGATCGACCATGCGTCTTTAGATCATATTTCAGAAATTATTGTTGTTGATGGTGGTAGTACTGATGGGTCTCAAGCTCTTGTTAAAAACAGCGGTTTAAAAATCAAATTATTACATGCGCCAAAAGGTCGCGCCAAACAAATGAATTTTGGTGCCAAACATGCAACAGGACGCATTTTGTATTTTCTGCATGCCGATTCTTTTCCGCCAAATCGCTACGATCAACTCATTATTGACGAAGTAAAAAAAGGACATCAAGCGGGCTGTTTTCGTCTAAAATTTGATAGCAATCATTGGTGGTTGCGACTCGCTAGCTGGCTCACTCAATTTAGCTGGAGAGCCTGTCGTGGTGGTGATCAAAGTCAGTTTATCACTCGAGAATTATTTGATGAGATTGGTGGCTATGATGAACGTTTTATCATTTACGAAGACAATATGCTAATTAACGAGCTTTATGCCCGACAGCAATTTGTGGTCATCAACAAACAACTAAAAACTTCGGCACGTTTGTATCGCAAACATGGTATTTGGAAACTCCAATACCACTTCTGGACTATTTATGTCAAGAAATGGTTTGGTGCTTCGGCTGATGATTTATTTGTGTATTATAAAAAGCATATTTGCTAAAAACTAACACTGCAAAAATCTCTATTATGGTCAAATTTCTTGGTCATCTTCCGAAAGCATAATATTAGATTTAAGATTTTATACGCTGTCTAATATGCTTCAAATCTTCATCAATCACTAATTGCCCATCACGAAAGACTTCTTTTAACGCACCACGTTGCTCTTCTTCCCAGGACACCTGATCTTTGAGCTGATAACTTCCATCGCGTTTTTCAATCTTAATTAAGCCTTTAGCCGATTTTTTTGTGCCGTCATCAGTAATCGGATCTTTATAAATTTCGCGACCTTCACCATTCACTTCGCCATAAGTTGCTTTCATCGCAAACCCAAAAGTATCTCGCGTATTATATTGATAGGTAAAAGACCCAATACCTAAAACCACATTGGTCGACGCGAAGCCTTTTTCTTTCAGGCGTTCACAAATTTGAGTCGCTCTTTCTAAAGTGATACTATCGCCATAAATAGCACCAATATGTGAGTCGAGTTCTTTATAACCTTTAGCATTTGTGGTACCACCAAAAATATCCCAAAGGAGCTCGATAACCCCTTTTTTCTCTTCGGAAGTTGTTCCGTGTTTATTTCCACAAATAATATCCACAGGATCACCAGAATCTGGTCTGATTACTACTTTTCCGTCACGCGCTAAGACTTCATTTTTTAAATTCGGAAGGTATTCTGTGAGTACTTTCCAGAGGTCCCAAGTATCAGAAACAATCGAAACAATGCCGTGAGGATAGACTTCAGTAATTAAACGCTTGAAGGTTTCTTCTTCGCCAGAATTAGTTCCCATACACATTACAGAATGTTCGGTTGCAGCGACAGAACCGCCTACCAATTCGGTATCCGAATTAGCATTATAATAGGTTTCCAGAAAATCGATCGTAGGAATTGTATCGGTTCCTGTAAAACTCAATAAATGACCAGCAGCAGAAAGCATAGCGGCTTCTAAACCTGCCATACCACGCATTGAAAAATCGTGACCTTGCCAATCGACAAACTCTGGAATTGATGACGTTTCATTAGCATAAGCATCTAAAATTTTTCGGTATTGTTTAGCGATGGTTGCCGAATTACAAGGCATCCAAAGTGTGGTTGACAATAGCGTTTCAAAATAATTTGTGAGCCAGAAAAACTCGGCTTTGGTGTTGTACATCGTTACCATTGGCACACGAATAGGTACTTGAGCGCCTTCGGGTAAGGCTTTGATCACCATTGGCAAATAGCCTAAATCGTGAAGTGCTTCGATATGAGAAATCCCAACTTGATTCGGACCTAAATAATTATTGATGCGTCTGGTGTAGCGTTTACAAATTTCGGCTTTGGGCTGGTTGAAGAAGTTGGTATTAAAATCTTCTATCATGTATTTTTTGATGAAGTATTGCAATCCGAAAAACACCACTTCGTCAACGCCTTCGATACGGCTTTTTCGTGGTGTCCAGTTAGAATACACAAGTGTTGTGCCTTCAGGATATTGTCTTCTGTGGTCAACTTTGTAACCGTCGGTATATAGGAGTGGGTTCATAGGTTTTTTATAATTTCTACAGTAGTAGTTCCGAAACTTCGGAATGGTTTTAGTTGGTCTTTAATTCATTATAGGTTTTGCTATTTCGTCCTGTTTCTTCAGGATAGAATGACATCACAGCATCACTTTGAAATACAGTTTTTGTCTCTAAATCTAATGCCGACAATTTTCCTGTAAATGCAGCGCCAGTATCGACATTCCACACATTAATTGCATTCATAGGTTGATCTTGATTGAAATTAATAGTTGGTGTGTGGCCAATATAGATTTCATGGTAATGTTTTAATCGGTTTGGATACAATTCAGAATGCTTTTCAATGCGCTTATCCATCGTTAAAGCCATTTCCCAAAGCGTACGGTCAAAATAAAAATTCTCTTTATGCACTTCACGTTCTACACCATGCATCGATGTAAATCCTGCGTGAAGGAATAATCGGTTTTGAGCATCTATATGGTACAAATCCATATCCTCAAAAAAGTACAAATGTTGTTTTTTATCGGCTTCGGAAAAGGTTGCATAACTTTCTATCGTCTCTTTACCGCCATGATTAAACCAAACACCATTGATATCGCCAGTGCGTAACCATTGCTCACACCACACATCGTGATTGCCTTTGATAAAAACACAATCGTTGGTCTTTGAAAGTTCGATGATATACTGAATGACTTGAGCAGATTCGCTCCAACCATCTACATAATCGCCCATAAAAATGAGTTCATCATCTTTGGTAAGTTGCAGTCGTTCAAGCAGTTGTTTTAAGGCTTTTAATCCGCCATGAATATCGCCTATGGCTAGTGTTCTTTTCATGTGTCTAATTTATACATAACATCGGTTCGTAATACATATTTTATTCCTGAAATTATTTCTTTTCCTTCGTGACGTACAGGATGATGAAATACTAATGCCATTCCTGTTTTTGGTTTGACTGTTGCGATCTTTCTGAATTCTGTTTCTCCACCTTCAAAATCATCATTCAAGTATATTAAAAAGGATAGAATACTAAACTCGGTGTCGTTTCGTTCGTAACTTCCATCACGATGCATTTTAAAACGTTGACCCGCTTCGTATCGGTAAATCCTGAACATTTCATTGAGTCCGATAGCAACACTAGAACCAATAGATTCTGGTACAAAGGGTTTTAGTTTTAACCATAAATCTTCAGCCAAATTTGTATCGAAAAAGAGCAATCTGTCGTTATTCCGAACCATTTTATTCATGACCTGATTGCCTTGCATATTGACTTTAGCTTCTTCGAAATTTTGCAATTCAGCTTTTTCAATATAATTTGAACATGCCTCAACTGACAAGAAATCATCAACTGTAAATATTTGCGGATGTAGATCTATCTTTTTCATTTTACTTAAATTCTATAAATGCAACAGGCACATGATTGGTAAGCCATACGTTATTTTCTGAACAAAAAAACGCAAATCCTTTCTTATGCATCTCGCCTGACGCTATTTTTAAAATAATGGCATTACCTCGCCGACTTCCGACTTTAGTAGCCGTTTCTAAATCTTCAGATAAATGGACATGTTGCCTACTTCGTTTTTGTAATCCTGTTTGTTGAATTGAACTTATAAATTTTTCTACAGTACCATGGTATAAAAATTCAGGTGGTTTTATGGCTTCTAATTGTAGATCTACAGTCTTAACCGAATGACCTTGACTTGCTCTAATCATTGATTTATCATCATTAAATGCAAAACGTTGTTTATCATTGGTTGCTACGACTTCGGCTAATTCTTCCGAAGAAAAATTCATATGTCTCGTTCGCGCTTTTTCGATTAATTCATCAATATTAGCCCAACCGTTAGCATTTAACTGTAAGTCAATATATTCTGGTCGATGCCTTAACACCAGACTCAAAAATTTACTTATATGTTTTTTGTCTTTGTCGGTCATTGCAATCGTAATCGTCGTTTCAAATTATCATCGGTTAGTACAAATGGATGTTCTTCAGGAACCAACAAGTGATCAAGTTGATTGTTTAAAACAAATTGATACTGCTCTTTTACAAAACCTGAAATATCTTCTATTTCTAAAATATCATCATTTGCATAGGCTTTAACTTCCGCTCCTCGAATTCCTATTTGTATTGCTCTTCGCTCAAGTTTTGCTCCATACGGATCATGATCCGGATCCCATTGTAATCGTATAGATGAGTTTTTCACCTGTTCTTGCCAGGCTTCTTTTGTTTTGTATATGTCTTTTTGAAAACTAGAATAAACGGCTTGTTTTAAGTAACGTTCAAAAGCTTCTCTTTTTAAATGTATCGCTAAAACAACTTCTTGTCCTTCTTTTTGTCCCCAACCATTTCTATACATCATCCATAAAAAATTAGGTTTGATCCATGTCATACGATTAAGACTAAACGCACCTCCAAAACATTGATGTTGCACTGCAAAGCTCCCTATTTCTGGCCTATAGGATTGGTATACAACAATTTCTTTATCATTGTATTGCGCCATGATATGATGACCTGTTTGCGGCCAATCTTTTAGTTGTTTTATATAAGGTTTTATTTTGAGTTTCATTGTAATAATTCTTTTAATGTTATCTGCACAATACCATCTTCTTGTAAATCTTTAAAACTATCGGTCGTATACATGGTAGTGAAATGTTGATTTAACACGCTAACGCCTTTATTAAAAATACCATGACTTACTGCCAGATATAAACGACCCGCATTTTTCGTTTTGAGTTCTTCAGCTAAACCGATAAATGTTCCGCCGCCATCACAAATATCATCAACGATAAGACAATCTTTTCCGAAGAGATCATCTTCATAAACTTTAAAGCCTTCAAGTTTTCCGTTTTTGACATTGCGTTTTTTAGAACATTCGACAACAGGTAAACCGCCTAAAAATTCAGACACCTTATAAATCTTTTTTAAAGCACCTCCATCTGGTGAAATGAGAATAACTTCAGAATTAATATCTTTTATCACCTGCTCAATAAACTTATAATTTGAAATCACTTTACAATTGTTGAGTAAAGCTGGTGCGACTTCAGAATGCGGATCAAAAATGGTAACCGATTCTAAATTCAGGCCATTAATCATATCAGCATACACCTTAACCGACAAACTTTCTCCTGGAATCATAACACGATCCTGACGTGCAGCTGGCATATATGGCAACAACAAATGAATGCGTTTGATAGCCATTCTGCGTAAAGCATCAACAGCAATTACTAATAATCCCAAATCATTAAATGACTGGATTCTTGTAGTTACTGAAACCTCATCAATACCATTTAAATTGGAAAGGATTTTGATATGTGGCTCACCTCCTGAAAAGGTAAAACTTTCAAACTGAATCGTGTGCTCTTGTCCTAAAGGCTGAAACGAAGGGTCTAAATTTAAAATCATTTGCGTTAATTTTACACAAATGTAAATCGAATAAATGTATTGACAAAATATTTTGCGTAATATTTACACAAACTTAATATCGAAATAAAATCCGTCGTCTAATAACGCATCATATTTTTGCTTATTAAACTTGAAGAGTTTTGCAGGTCTTCCGCTTCCTACCTGTTGAATTTTATCGGTTGCTTCTACAAAGCCGAAGCTCATAATTTTTTTTCTGAAATTACGACGGTCGATGTCTTGACCTAAAATAGTAGTGTACAAATGTTCTAAATCTGAAAACGGAAATTCTTTACTCAGTAAGTCAAACCCAATAGGCTGATATAATAATTTACTTTTGAGGCGTTTTTCTGCTGTTTGAAAAATGATATTATGATCAAAGGCCAGTTTTGGTAAGTCATTTACAGGAAACCATTGGGCTTCATCGGCATCGGTATCGGCTTTGATTTTAAAATGGTTGGGACGCACTAAGCCAAAATAACTCACAGAAATTACTCGGTTTCTGGGGTCACGTTTTGGCTTTCCAAAGGTATACAACTGTTCTAAGTAATCTATGGTGACACCTGTTTCTTCCTTTAACTCGCGTTTTACAGCAGTTTCTAATGCTTCATTTTCCAGCACCAAACCGCCTGGTAAAGCCCAGATATTCTTGTAAGGTTCTACACCTCTTTTGATTAATAAAACCGATAAGTTTCCTTTAGATTCGTAACCAAAAACAACGGCATCGACTGCCACTTTGATTTCTTGTTGTAAGGCCATTTTATTTTGTGTACTATGAACACAAATGTAGCGATTTTAAAAGAGATGAGATTGATCAAAAAGATATTTACGAGTAAAACAAACTTCAAGCGAAACTCTTATACATGCATAAAGCTGCTGTAATTGAACAAAATAATTAATATGATTATCCCGTTCTTCAACGGGATTTAATTCGACCAGCAAAACAAACTTCGAGCGAAGCTCTCACACATGCATGAAGTTGCTGTAATTGAACAAAATACTTAATGTGATTTGATCCCGTTCTTCAACGGGATTTAATTCGACCGGCAAAACAAACTTCGAGCGAAGCTCTCGTTTGTTTTGGGTCTCATTAAAAGTACTGACCAATGCCAAACACCAATCCTTGGGTAGAACTATCTGTAATTCCTATTCCGTAATCGATTCTAAAAATGGCATTAAAGATTCTTTTATGAATAAACCGGAGTCCGATACCAGGATACACGCGAATGTTTTGGGATTCGCTAAAATCACCAAAATCACCGCCTGGATTTCGCCAGCTTCCGGCATCAATAAAGGCATTGCCTTGTAATGAGAACCATCCTTTTTCGTATAAAGTTTGACGGTATTCGGTATTTAATACGATCGCAGCAGTACCACGATCGATGGTATTACCAACACCTCGTATATTTAAATTATTATCTACGGAAAATGGTGCAAATGGCGTGTCGTTATTTGTAGCAACTCCTAATCGCAAACGGTTGGCCCAATTACCTTTCGTTCCGAAGCGTTTAAAATACTGAAAGTCATTCCATCCTATTAAAAAATCGGGTAATTGGTCTTCATTTCTGGATGTGACATATTGAAAATTAAAGATGCTTCTAAAGCCTTCTACATATTGAAAATCGTAATCTAAAGAATTGTATTCGTAGATCAGTTTATACAATAATTTATGAACGCGTAATTGTTGTGGTACGTCTGGACTAGTCGCTCCAAATTTGTATTCGTAATCTTCGGTAAAATAATTAACACCTAACTCAAAGCGATTATTAAAATTAAGCTGAAATAAAGCCAGTACTTCGGTAGAGTTATTATTATATTTATAATCTGCAGTTGTATTATCAAAAAACACTGGTTCTTGAGTAGTTAAATCCTGATAATTAACTGCCAGACCTAATTGTCTTGAAAACAAGTATGGCGCTCTAAAATTTAAGGCATAGGAACTGTAAATATCTTTCTGGTAAAATCCTCCAAAGGTCATATTTTGACCAAAAAGATTAAACTCATACAAGCCTAAACGATAGGCAAATTCGTCATCATTAGTTGTATATACATTCGCTGAAGGAATAATGGTAAAATTTTCTTCTATATTATAAAACACATTGTAGCTATTGTCTCCTGCTGGAAAGACCTGATAATATGCATGTGCAATTGATGGCAGTCGTTTAAGGAGTTTGATATCGGCTTCAATAACTGAAGAGTCGAGAACAACGCCTGCCTTTATATTTGATATTTTTTTTACAAAAGCAGTTTTAAGTTTTTTATTCCCTTGTACTTTTAAATCGGCTACTTTATATTCTTGGGCGTGAGCAAAAGTGAGGCACAGAAGTGCGACAGTGATAAGTTGTTTCATGTGACTGATTATTACGGTAATTGGTCGGTCACATTGTATTTCCTTACGTAAAAAGTAATGAAATTTACTGTCTTGAATAAAAGGATTGAATAACCGTCTCTGCAGGTTTATTTTGCGGCGTAAATTGGTTGTCATTTTCACCACCAACCCTATCATGAGCGTGAAACCATTTCCAAACAAAGCCTCCAGCAAACCAGTCTTCATTCCAGAATTCTTCAAATAAAGCTTGTGTAGCATTGGCTTGGCCTTCAAAATTTAAAGATTCAATTTTGTGGTCACTAACCCAAGGTTCTTTTCCTGTAAAATCCATACTACGATAGCCATATTCGGTGAACAAAATGGGTTTGTTATGTTTTTCTGAAAGGGATTTAATGATGGCTTTATGAACTTTCCATCCGGCTTTACAATCTGCAACACTTGGCGTTTGTTTATCACTTACAGGAAAGTAGGCGTCAACACCAATAAAATCGACAGCGCTCCAAAATGGCGTGCGTTTAAATTCGTCCCAATTGGCGGCATAAGTTAATTTTCCTTTATAAACAGTTTTTATTTTTTTAATGAGATTATGCCAGTAATCGGGACGCTCTTTAATGAAGTTTTCTAATTCGGTTCCAATACATAAAATTTCGGCCTTGGTTTCCTGAGCTAATTCGGCATATTCTAAAATAAAACTCGAATAGGAATCCTCAAATGCTTTCCAATCGGCTTCACTAGTCATTTTTATAAAACCTGTAAATTCCCCATGTCGAATCCAAATTTGGGGTTTCACCATGATTTTAATCTGTTTTTTTCTGAGCTCTTCAATGTACTGTTTACCTCCAGATCGCGTTTCACCAAACCATTGGCGATTGGTATTATGAACAATTTCGGGATGATCTATACTTTTAACAAAGCCAAAAGGCATAATTGCAGCATAATTAGCGCCTACCTGAACGACAGGATTGGTATGCACTTCGGAAACAGCATCACGAGAAGCCACAAAACTTACACCGTTAATTTTCGCTTGCTGAGCAGCACATGATGAGAGGATACAACATAAAAAAAGGAGTCTAAAAATCATATATAAAATGTTTTGACTCCTAATTTACTACTAATCACTAAAACAAGGCTCTTAAGCCTATGTTAAATGTTTGTCCGAGACCCGTATTATTCCCGCGAACAAAGTTGGTATATAAGGTCTCAATATTTAGTACTTTGGTTAACTGATACTTTGCACCACCGCCAACAGCTGTAAAATCTTGTTCAAAATCATTACCTGTATCAATGCGTTGTGAGTGTTGTACTAGTCCTAAAATGGTAAATTTCTGACTTGGGAAATAGCTCAAGAACACACCAGGTGTTAACGACAAGCTATTATTAGCAAAGCTATCTTCTTTTTTTCCGAAGTTATATTCGGTATTTAACTCGGTAAACACTTGCCATTTGTCGCCTGGAAAGGTATAATCATAGAAAAATCGGTTTTGAAAAATAAATCCTTTTTGATCTAGAAACACACCATTTTCGGTTTCATTATCGACCAGTGGAATATGAAAAGCCGTTTGAATTGTAAAATTGCTTATACTTTTAATCGGGTTAAATTTTACTGCAGGAGCAAAGGATGTAAATCCCGAACGTGCTGTTCCGCTTTCGCCATCAAAAGCAAATACATCTAGGGCATTTCGGTCATTTATCACATTAGATCGAAATTCTAAAAGCAGACCTATATTAAAGTTGCTTGAATTTGAAATCCCTGTAAAAATATCTACAGTCGATGTAAAAAATGTTTGTCGTAGCTCAGTGCCTTCAGAAAATGTGCTTTCGGTTTGGGTATATAAGTTGTTAAACCATTTGATATCCCATTGGCCTTTATTTAATAATTTAGATGGTGTATACTCTTGGATAACACTCTTTTCCTGATTAGATTTGTCTTGTGAAAACCCTGAAAAACTAAGACTTAGTGTAACTAAAAATGTGATTATTTTTTTCATTTCAATTTTGTTTGGTTCTTTTAATATGATTTATTGTTGGTTTAAATTCCAGTTATAGGCGTAGTAAGAAATTTTAGTTTTTGGAGTGATTTTTTCGGTTCTAAATCTGTTGATATAATCGATTTCACTGCCGCTTTTTACAAAATCTTCCTTATACCATTTAAAAATTTCTGAAAGCTCGACTTTAGACGTCTTAACCTTTATAAAATTTGGATTGCTTAAGGCTAGTTCTGTTTGTTGTTGCAGCTGCGTTTCTAAAGTATGTGGCAAATAGGCTTTGTTAATTAGAGGCGGACAACCAACAGCGCCACAAACCAATACAAAATGAAAACGTGCATCAGAAAATTGAGCTCTTAATTTTTTATTCTCAATGGTATTTAGCGTTAGAGATTCGCCCGCAATTTTGTAAACTGTTTTATCAAAAAAGCCGACTTTATCTAGTGGTGAATTGATAGGATAATGATCTATAATTCCTTTGATGACAGAAATATTATAAGCGTTAATCCAAAACGCCTGATAGGTTTTTGAATCTGATGTCGATACTGAAACCGTTTCAGCTAAGTTTACTAATTTGTCTAATACTTCTGGGTTTTCATGTAGTTGTGCATAAGCGACTTTTCCGTTGGAAACATGAGCTTTAAAGAAGGCATCTGCGGTTTTAAAAAATTCGGCAGTGCTTTGAGAAAATACAGCACTATTAATTCCGAAAACTGCGATTAAGATGATTATTTTTTTCATTATTACTGAGTCTTAAATTAATAATTTTACAATCGCTAAGTCGTTCAAAACACCTTTACTTACAAGGATTTTAAAAAAAATTGAGCGTCTTATTTCCGAAGAAAACCTTACAAAAAATGTTTAATTTAAAATTGATATAAATTAGAAAGCGTAATTAAGTTCTTACCTTTAGTTTCGACAGAAGCGTCATAACAACCAAACTTTATGGAACACATCGTTATTATAGGAAACGGAATTTCTGGTGTCACACTTGCGAGACATATTAGAAAACTTTCTGATAAAAAAATCACAATCATATCTGCAGAAACCGATTACTTCTTTTCTCGTACAGCACTGATGTATGTGTATATGGGTCATATGAAATTTGAACACACACAGCCTTATGAAAACTGGTTTTGGAAGAAAAACAGAATTGAACTTCGTAAAGCCTATGTTGAACAGATTGACACCGACAACAAAGCGTTACAGTTTGCAAACGGTGAAACGCTCAACTATGACAAACTTATCATTGCCACTGGAAGTAAGCCCAATAAATTTGGCTGGCCAGGTCAGGATTTAAACGGTGTTATGGGCATGTATCATAAACAGGATTTAGAAAATCTTGAAAAGCATGCTCCAAATAATGAGGTTTGTAAACGTGCCGTAATTGTTGGTGGTGGATTGATTGGAATTGAGCTGGCTGAAATGCTAAATTCCAGAAATATTCCTGTAACTTTTTTGGTAAGAGAATCCAGCTTCTGGAATGGCGTATTACCTGAAGGGGAAAGTCAAATGATTAACAGACATATTAAAAATCACCATATTGACTTACGCTTATCTACCAATTTAAAAGAAATTAAATCGGATGAACACGGAAAGGTTAAATCGGTAGTTATAGAAGAAACAGGTGAAGAAATTCCTTGTACTGTTGTAGGACTCACAGCTGGTGTTAGTCCAAACATAGACTTTATAAAGTCATCAAAAATTGAAACAGATCGCGGTGTAAAAGTCAATCGTTACCTTGAAACAAACATTCCAGATGTCTACGCTATTGGCGATTGTGCCGAGCAACATGAAGCTATTGGAAACCGCAGACCTATTGAAGCTGTTTGGTACACAGGTCGTATGATGGGAGAAACGTTAGCACAAACCATTTGCGGAAATCGTATCGCATATAAACCAGGGCATTGGTTTAATTCGGCTAAATTTTTAGACATCGAATACCAAACCTACGGATGGGTTTTTGGCGAACGTGGTCGCCCGGATTACGAAACTCATTTTCACTGGAAACATGATGATGACACCAAGTGCATCACAGTAGCTTATAACAAAAACACCAATGAGTTTTTAGGAATTAATACCTTCGGAATACGGATGCGTCACGAAACTTTTAACAGATGGCTTACCGAAAAACGAACTGTAGATTATGTGATGAAGCATCTCTCAGAAGCAAATTTTGATCCTGAATTTTACACACATTTTGAAAAAGACATTTTAAACGCCTACAACAACCAACTACAAACCGTAACATCATGAGTAATAAATTAAACCCTAGTATGTCTTTAGCAAAACCTGATGCTCAAGATTTATCTCTAAAACAAAAAGTAGCTGTAGGAATGGGAGTTATCGGACTCTTTATTCTGGTGTTGGCATTGTTCAATTTAGACTTACCTAATAAAGCAACCTTTTTAACCATTTCATTATCCTTAATTACCATCGGAACTATTATTTATGCAAATGATGCTTATCTCACCAAATTAAAAGGGATTAAAAATGATGGTGTATGGTTTAAATCTATATCGTCAAGAGGGACTTTAGGCTGGATTACGGGTCTCGTATTAACCTCATTTTACGTTGTACTCTATTTTTATGAAGGTCTCTTAGGTGCTGGATCTGATGGTGCAGAAAATACAGGCTTAATTGCTTTATTTGACCCTTTGAGCAAACTGCTTAGTGGCAGACCTGCAAGTCAGTGGTTTGTATATGGCACCTTATATACGGTAGCCATTCTAGCCTTTGGTTATAAATTTATATTGAAATATCGCCATAATCGCTATGAGCAAATTAGGACCATTTCGGTGATGTTTTTTCAGTTGGCTTTTGCATTTTTAATTCCGGAATTTATGTTTGTTATGAATTCTGATTTACCCTATTACGACCTTAAAAACGTATGGCCTCTGAACTACTATAACTTTGAGCAGTATCGTGTAGATGCATTTATTAATGGAGGAACCATAGGAATGGCGATGCTTATTTTTGGAATCCTTTCTATTTTTGTAATTACACCTATCCTAACATTTAAATATGGTAAACGTTGGTACTGTTCCTGGGTTTGCGGCTGTGGTGGTTTAGCCGAAACTGCTGGAGATTCGTTTAGACATTTAAGCGACAAAAGCCAGAGTGCATGGAAAATAGAACGCTGGGTAATTCACAGTGTTTTAGTATTTGTTGTTTTGATGACCACAGCAGTGATTTACACCTATTTAGGCTACGACCCAAATAAATACTGGCTCACAAGAGACATTTTCTTATTTTCTGTAGCTGGATTTTTAACCTTGGTTTTTGCACTCACTATGATTTTTAAACGTCAGGAACTCGGAAAAGATGCTAAATATGGTGCTATTGGTTATTTCGTTATCATCATTGCACTTATAGGGATTCATGTATTTAGTTCGGAAACGAAACTATTCCTTTTTAAAGCAGAAACTCTAAGATCTACTTACGGTTTTCTAATTGGAGCTATTTTTTCTGGCGTTATTGGAACCGGCTTCTATCCTATCTTCGGAAATCGCGTTTGGTGCCGTTTTGGTTGTCCGATGGCAGCAATTTTAGGATTTCAACAGCGCATGTTCTCACGTTTCAGAATTACAACTAATGGCGGACAATGCATTTCGTGTGGTAATTGTTCGACCTACTGCGAAATGGGAATCGACGTTCGTGCTTATGCTCAAAAAGGTGAAAATATTGTACGTTCCAGTTGTGTTGGCTGTGGTATTTGTTCGGCTGTTTGCCCAAGAGGTGTGTTAAAATTAGAAAATGACAGTATGAAAGGCCGAATTAATCCGACTGAAGTTTTATTGGGTAACGATGTTGACTTAATAGATTTAGTCAATCAAAAATAAGCCTCAGGTCGTTTTAATTAATAAATAAGATGAAGTACATTGCTAGCATTTGCCTTCTATTGCTAAGTTTTAATAGTATGGCACAAAAAACATATCAAAAAAACTATTTTGATGATGGTACCTTAGCTTCAGAAGGTTGGCTGCTTAATACGAAAAAGACTGATTATTGGAAATTTTATCATTCTAATGGTAACATTCAGCGCGAAGGGCATTTTGCGAATGGAAAAGAAACCAAGTACTGGCGCTTTTACAGAGCTAATGGCACCAAAGAAAGTGAAGGACATTATAACAATGGCCAAAGGCAAAAATGGTGGCTTTTTTATGATTCCGAAGAAAAAATAAATCATAAATGTCAGCTAAAAAACAATCAAAAAAACGGATATTGCCTCATGTATAAAAATGAGAAACTAATCGCTGCCGTTAAATTTTCTGAAGGAAAGAAGATTAAAACCTGGACCGATTATCGCTCATTTAGAAAAGAGAATAGCTTAAAAGACCTTCAATGACCAATATAAAAGTCATCATTCCGGCTTATAATGAAGCCGATTCTATTGCATATGTGATTAAGGATATTCCAGAGATTGTTAGTGAAATTATCGTGGTGAGCAACAACTCTAATGATGATACCGAAATTAATGCTAAACATGCTGGAGCTACGGTTCTGAAAGAAACCAACAGAGGTTATGGCTATGCCTGTTTAAAAGGCATGGATTATATAGCAAATTTGAATACTGAACAGCAACCAGACATCATCGTTTTTTTAGATGGCGATTACAGTGATTACCCTGAAGAACTCACTAAAATCGTGCATCCTATTATAACAAATAATACCGATTTTGTTGTTGGTGCTCGTGTAAAAGCCTTACGAGAAAAAGGTGCGATGACTGTACCTCAAATTTTCGGAAACTGGCTTGCAACAACACTTATGTCGATTTTATTTAGAGCAAAATTTACAGATTTAGGTCCGTTTAGAGCCATTAAATATGATAAGCTGCTTCAGTTAAAAATGGAAGACAAAACCTATGGCTGGACGGTCGAGATGCAACTCAAAGTATTGCGCCAAAAATTAAGTTATACCGAAGTCCCTGTAAACTACCGAAATAGAATAGGTGTCTCAAAAGTTTCAGGTACGGTAAAAGGTGCTATATTTGCAGGCGTAAAAATCTTAGGTTGGATTTTTAAATACAGTTTTAAAAAATGATTCTCGAAACACTAATTATAGTCATTTACACCATTGCGATTTTGCTCATTTTCATGTATGCATTAGCGCAACTAAATTTGCTCTATAATTACTTGTCGTCAAAGAAAACTATTGACGATTGTGAGACTTTTGATTTATCTAAGCCAAATGAAATTCCTTATGTAACCATTCAGCTTCCTGTATATAACGAAATGTATGTTATGGAGCGTTTGTTAGATAATATTGCGCTTCTCGATTACCCAAAAAACAAACTTGAAATACAGGTGCTTGATGATTCGACAGATGAAACTGTTGCATCGACTCGAGAGCAAATTGAAAAACTACAATCTACCGGATTGGATATCAAGCATATTACCCGAGTGGATCGAAGCGGTTTTAAAGCTGGTGCTCTTAAAGAAGGATTAAAGATTGCCAAAGGAGATTTTATTGCCATATTTGATGCCGATTTCCTTCCGCAGAAAAGCTGGTTAAAACGTACCATTTTATATTTTAAAGACCCTGAAATTGGCGTAGTACAAACACGTTGGGGACATATCAACAGAAATTACTCAATCCTTACTAAAATACAAGCCTTTGCTTTAGATGCGCATTTTACCTTAGAGCAAGTTGGGCGAAACAGCAAAGGGCACTTTATCAACTTTAATGGAACAGCAGGTATCTGGCGTAAAGAATGTATTATTGATGCCGGAAACTGGGAAGGCGATACACTTACTGAAGATTTGGATTTAAGTTATAGAGCTCAGCTTAAAAACTGGAAATTTAAATACTTAGAAAACGTTGAAACACCTGCCGAATTACCAGTCGTTATCAGTGCGGCACGTTCACAACAGTTTCGATGGAATAAAGGTGGTGCAGAGAACTTTAGAAAAATGCTGTGGCGTGTTATAAAATCTAAAAATATCTCAACCAAAACAAAAATCCACGGCTTGCTTCATTTATTGAATAGTACCATGTTTTTAAATGTATTTATTGTGGCTATTTTGAGTATCCCAATGCTTTACATCAAAAACGAATATGCACACCTGAGGTTCTACTTTTACTTTATGAGTTTCTTCGTGATGAGCACCATTATTTTCTTTATTTGCTATTGGTTTATGTACAAGCAGATTTATGGGAGCGGATTTAAAAAATTCTTTGGTTATATAGGTATGTTTTTTACTTTTTTCTCGATAGCCATGGGCTTTTCACTTCATAATTCTATTGCAGTTTTAGAAGGTCATATGGGTAAACGAAGTGAATTTGTTAGAACCCCAAAATTCAATATAAGCACGATAAGAGACTCATGGAAAGGCAACAAATATCTTCGCAAGAAATTATCACCTCATGTGATTATTGAAGGCATTTTAATGTTATATTTCGGATTTGGCTTATACAGTGCTTTTGTTGTAGGTGACCAAGGTGGTGATTTTGGTTTGTTTCCATTTCACCTGATGTTATTTGTAGGCTTTGGTTATGTCTTTTTTAAATCGCTCAGTTCTAAAGTATAATGCAGTTTTGGAGACTTTATAAGGTTCCGTTATTGCTCACTTGTGTTAGCTTTTTTCTCTATGGTTTGTTTGCCTATGATTTAGTTAGAACCAATTACACCAAACTCATTCTACTTTACAGCTCACTTTGGATTGTCTTTCTTTTACTACTGAAATATGCTCAAAACAACATTAGGTTTTTAGGTCTTGTTGCGTTTATAAGTCGTGCTGTTTTTATCCTCGCAATTCCCAATCTGTCTCAGGATTTCTATAGATTTATTTGGGACGGACGCATGATTTTAGAAGGATTTAACCCTTACTTATACCTACCACAATCGTTTATAGAAGCTGGTGGCGAATTGCCGGTTGCTGAAGCGGAAGCGCTATATGCTGGCATGGGAGAACTCAACGGAAGCCATTACACAAATTATCCGCCAGTTAATCAATTGTGCTTTGTCATTGCTGGTTGGTTTTCCGGACAGAGTATTTTAGGTGCTGCTATTGTGTTGCGTCTATTGATTATCGCGGCAGATTTTGGAACTTTTGTCTTCGGAAAGCGATTGCTCAAACATTTAAATATACCTGAAAAAAACATCTTTTGGTATCTTCTCAATCCGTTTATCATCATCGAATTAACCGGAAACCTACATTTTGAAGCCGTAATGATTTTCTTTTTAGTGTGGAGTTTATACCTTTTACACACAGGCAAATGGAAATGGGCAGCCGTTGTTTTTGCCTTGTCTATTTCGGTGAAGTTAATTCCATTATTGTTTTTGCCTTTGTTCTTTTTCTGGTTTAAAAAGGCTTCAAATACGAAATCTATTAACTTCAAAAAACTGATCATTTTTTATACCATAGTTGGTGGTGTTAGCCTTGTATTATTTGCTCCGTTTTTCTCTTCAGAATTTATAAATAATTATGCGCAAACCGTCGGACTCTGGTTTCAGAATTTCGAATTTAATGCCAGCATCTATTATCTTGCTCGTGAAATTGGATACCTATTTAGAGGTTATAATGAAATAGCCATAATAGGTAAAATTTTAGCGGTTCTGGTGTTTCTAATGATTATGGGATTGTCACTTTTCCGAAGAAAAACAAGCACTAAAGACCTCATCGTTAATATGCTATTTGCGTTTACGATTTACTTGTTTCTTAGCACAACTGTTCATCCCTGGTATGTGGCAACACTTTTAATATTAAGCGTATTTACACATTATAAATATCCTTTGATTTGGAGCTTTGTCATCATTCTCAGTTATCTCGCCTATATCAACCTCAATAAAGCAGACAAGTCTGAAAATCTATGGATTATTGCTTTAGAATACCTGGTTGTATATGGTGTATTTATTTGGGAAGTGTTCATAAAAAAGCCAACTCAAAAAGAGTTGGCTCCATCATAAATTGATATTAAAACTAGAGTTTTTTTAGGGCTGTAATAACGTTGGTTTCAATCTCTTCTTCGTAACCATCTTCATCCTCTACAGTTTCCATTTTAGTGATGTAAGTTACAGAAAATTTGGCCCCATAAAATTTGTTTGAATTTAAATCGTAGGCTTTTAAAGCAGCCTCTTCAATCTCTTGAAAAGTAATCATGTACTCTTCTTTTTCTTCGTCGATTCCAATAAAATTATAGCCATAATCTTCTTTACCATCGTAAACAACTTCAATTGTTATTGGATCTTGAATCGTAGTTACAGAGGTAAATGCAATAAGGCAAACTATTAAAAAGCTAGCGAATGTAATTGATTTTGTTTTCATTTTTTTGATAATAATAAGTCGTTAAATGTTTTTTGTTTTCTTCGGAATTTTGCCACTTCAAGTCCGAAAGCACTTTTAGTAATATCATCATGATGATTTACATGTGAACTATTATATATACGATTTTGCTGAAAGTTTAGATTAAATTCATCAAAAACAAAGGTATCTCGATTAATTCCTATGCTGTTCAATAATTCAACCTAATACTAAATCTGTTAATTAGTCTTCATCATCGATTTCGTCTGTTTCCAAATCTGGATCTTGAACCGCTTCTGGATCGTCTTCATCAAAATCTTCATAATCATCTTCATCATAATTTTCCATCGTCACCTCTAGTTTCGTACTTACTTTAACTAAATACTTGGTGTCAACAGTAGTGACTTCAACAGCTTCAACAATTTCATTATTGGCATTTTTAAATGAGATGATATGGTCATCATCGTATCCATCAGGATATTTTTCTACCAATAAAGCCAGAATTTCAGGAGTCAATTTTTTAAAATCAACAATTACGCGTTTTAAGTTTTCGTCTTTTCGTTTCATTTTACTATAATAATTGGAGCTAATTTTGGATTTAAATATACTACTTATTCTTTAACACGTATAACGTTATAAACATCTTTTCTTCTATCCTTCAAATTTTTTACGGCACCAAACGAGTGTAGTTCTCTTAATAAACTTAAATCGACATCGGCCACAAGTATCATTTCGGTATTGGTTGTAGCTTCGGCTTTAATTCCGTTACTCGGAAACGAAAAATCACACGGTGTAAATACAGCTGACTGGGCATATTGAATATCCATATTATTAACATTAGGCAAATTACCTACGCTTCCAGCTATTGCGACATAGCATTCATTTTCTATGGCACGTGCTTGGGCACACAATCTTACGCGTGAGTATCCGTTTTGCGTATCGGTTAAAAAAGGCACAAATAAAATGTCCATTCCTTCATCTGACAGCAGTCGGGATAATTCTGGAAATTCAGAATCATAACAAATTAAAATACCAATTTTACCAGCATCTGTTTCAAAGGTTTGAAGTTTATGACCTCTTTGCATTCCCCAAACTTTTGCTTCATCTGGCGTGACATGAATTTTTTCATAACGTTCCAAACTTCCGTCTCTACGACATAAATAGCCTACATTATAGAGTTTACCATCGCTGAGCTCGGGCATACTTCCCGTAATGATATTGATATTATAGGAGATGGATAATTGTTGCATTTTCTCGACGATAACCTGAGTATATTTTGCCAATTCTCTAATCGCATCAGGCTCATACATATGATTATACTTTGCCATTAAAGGCGCATTGAAAAACTCAGGAAACAACGCAAAATCTGATCGGTAAGCCGCGACGCTATCCACAAAATATTCTACCTGCTGCATCAATTCTTCCAAACTGTTATAGGTTCGCATTTGCCATTGAATCAAACCGAGACGCACCACCGTTTTTACCGAACTTGCTTTTTTTGTTTTTTTTGTATAATAAATATTATCCCACTCCATTAAAACCGCATATTCATTGGATGCTGTATCGCCTTCCAGATATCCTTTTAGAACACGAACTGGGTGAAAATCATTTGAGATTTGAAAGTTTAAAACCGGGTCATGGATTTCTTTACGCTTTACTTTTTCAATGTATTCTTTAGGTGTTAAGGTTTTATGCTTGTGGTAATTTGGCATTCTTCCGCCAAAAACGATGCCTTTAAGATTTAATTCTTCACAAACTTCTTTTCGATAATCATAAAGACGACGCCCTAAACGCAAACCGCGATATTCTGGTTTTATAAACACGTCAATGCCATAGAGCACATCGCCTTCGGCATCGTGTATTTTAAATGAATCGCCTTGAATGATATCAGCATAAGTATGATGGTCATCAATCTTATCATAATCTACGATAAGTGACAATGCACAGCCAGCAATATTCCCATCAATTTTAATCACTACCTGACCTTTGGGAAAAATGGTTGTTAATTGCTCTATATGGTGCTTTTTCCAGTAGGAATCTAAAACACCACTGTAAGATTCAAGAGTTGCTGATTTTAGTTCTTCAAAATCATTAACCGTTAAATACTTTAATTCTATATTTTCAATTTTATGCTCTTCCATTACATACCCAGAAGATAAGCAAAAATTAAAGGAGCCACAATAGTTGCGTCACTTTCGATGATGAACTTAGGTGTATCAATATCCAGTTTTCCCCAAGTGATTTTTTCATTTGGAACCGCTCCCGAATACGATCCATAGCTTGTTGTAGAATCACTTATTTGACAAAAATAGCTCCAAAATGGTGTATCTGTGCGTTCCATATCTTGATACAACATTGGCACCACACATATAGGGAAATCGCCAGCAATACCACCACCAATCTGGAAGAACCCAATACCTTTATTGGAGTTATCGGTATACCAATCTGCTAAAAAGGTCATATACTCGATACCCGATTTCATGGTACTAGCCTTTAATTCTCCTTTAAGAACGTAGCTCGCAAAAATATTACCCATGGTACTGTCTTCCCAACCCGGACAAACAATAGGAAGGTTTTTTTCTGCAGCGGCATACATCCATGAGTCTTTTAAATCAATTTCATAATGCTCTTCTAATACGCCAGAGAGTAATAATTTGTACATGTATTCATGAGGCAAATAACGTTCTCCTTTAGCTTCGGCATCTTTCCATATTTTCACAATATGCTCTTGAATTCTTCGGAAAGCTTCTTCTTCAGGAATACAGGTGTCTGTAACTCTATTCAAGCCTTTTTCTAACAAATTCCATTCGTCTTGAGCCGTTAAATCACGATAATTAGGCACGCGTTTGTAATGAGAATGTGCTACTAAATTCATAATATCTTCTTCGAGGTTCGCACCTGTACAAGACACAATATGAACTTTATCCTGACGGATCATTTCTGCAAATATCTTTCCTAATTCGGCAGTACTCATAGCTCCTGCAAGAGATACCAGCATTTTTGAACCCGACTCCAATTGAGCTTCATACCCTTTTGCTGCATCCACCAAAGCGGCTGCATTAAAGTGCAGGTAATATTTTTCTATAAATTGTGAAATACTTCCTTTAGTTGTCATCGTCGTCATTAAATTTAGAAAATTTGTTAATCCCTATATTGGCTTCATTAAAATTATTATCGTAATCGTCGTCGGCGTCATCATTTAAAAACTTATAAGTTAACATTTTATAATACAACTTCGCTGCAAGAAAGTCTGAAGATTTTTCTTTAGGATTAGGACATAATTCTACAATATCAAATCCAACTACGTTTTTTTCTTCAAAAATCTGACGTAAAAATTCGATTGTTTCATACCACAACAAGCCACCTGGTTCAGGAGTTCCTGTTGAAGGCATAATTGAAGGATCAAAAGCATCCAAATCGAATGTGATATATACATTATCTGTCATTTGGTCAATTGCCGAATCCATCCAGTTATCATCTTCTGCCATTTCGTGAGCAAAATATGTTTTATCTGAATCCATCACAGTAGTTTCCATGACGTCCATACTACGAATCCCAACCTGAATTAAGTTCGTGGTTTGACTCGCTTCATACACCGCACAAGCATGATTACACTTACTGCCTTGATATGATTTTCGCAAATCGGCATGAGCATCAATTTGGACAACAGTAAGATTGTCAAAACATTCATTAAATGCTCTAATCGTCCCAATAGCGATGGAATGTTCCCCTCCAAATGTGGTGACAAATTTATTCTTCTTAATATATTTTTTTACAGATTCATGAACGGCATCCACCATACGTTCTGGTGATTCGTTTTCGGTAATGGCATCGGCTAAGTAAACGCCTTGCTTATAGACTTCGGTTTGTGTTTCGATGTCGTAAAGCTCCATATTTTCTGAAGCGTTTAAAAAAGCCTCTGGCCCTTTATCGGCTCCTTTTTGCCAAGTACTTGTACCATCATATGGTACTGGAATTAGAACAATTTTAGAACTGTCTAATTTAGAATATTGGTCTTCTATTCCTGCGTAAGTTTTAGTTTTCATTTTGAAATAATTATTGAATCTTTAGAGACGTTTCAAGTGTGTTTTTTTGAGTTTCAGAAGCGTCTTTTGCTGTATTATATCCTAAAATATTAAGTAAGTCTTCACTTTTTTGTTGTTCACTAAATAATTTTGTGGTTAGCTTTCCATCGGCATCTTTATCTATTAATATATGCTTAGGAGACGGAATCAAACAGTGTTGCAAACCTCCAAATCCGCCGATAGTTTCTTGATAAGCACCAGTATTAAAAAAGCCAATGTACAAGGGTTTCTCTTTATTATACTTTGGAAGATAAATAGCGTTCATATGCTGCTCGCTGTTGTAATAATCATCACTATCACAAGTTAAACCGCCTAAAAGCACACGTTCATAACTGTCGTTCCAGCGGTTAATTGGAAGCATAATAAAGCGTTTATTGATGGCCCAAGTGTCTGGCAAGGTTGTAATGAAAGACGAGTTAATCATGTTCCATTTTTCACGGTCGTTTTGCTGTTTCTGATATAATATTTCATAAATAGCACCGCCACTTTCGCCTACTGTAAAGCTGCCAAATTCTGTAAAAATATGTGGCACATCTACACCTTCTTCATCACAAACTAATTTAATTTGGTTCACAATCTCATCTACCATATAAGCATAATCAAAATCAAATGCTAATGAGTTTTTAATAGGAAATCCGCCTCCAATATTTAAACTGTCTAAAGATGGGCAAATCTTCTTCAGGCTCGTATAGACTTTTAAACATTTAGACAATTCATTCCAATAATACGCATTATCACGAATCCCAGTATTGATAAAAAAGTGCAACATTTTAAGCGCTACCTTTTCATTGTTTTGAATTTGATTTTTATAAAATGGTACAATATTCTTGTAGCCTATTCCGAGTCTGGAAGTATAAAACTCAAATTTTGGTTCTTCTTCCGAAGCAATTCGAATTCCGACATTAAATGGTCCTTCAATTTCGGCTGACAGCAATTCAATTTCTTCGTAATTATCGATAATTGGAATGGCGTTTTTATGACCATTATTAATCAATCTCGCAATATTAGTCACATACTGCGCGCGTTTAAATCCGTTGCTAATCACAAAGGTTTCGTTTGTAATTTTTCCTTCGGCTTTAAGGCTTTCTACGATATCAATATCAAATGCTGAAGAAGTTTCAATATGAATATTATTCTTTAGAGCTTCATCTAACACATGTTTAAAATGTGAGCTTTTAGTGCAATAACAATAGTTATAGTTTCCTTTGTAATCGTTCTTTTCAATCGCATCAGCAAACCATTTTTTTGCACGATTAATATTATTAGAAATTTGAGGTAAATAGGTAAATTTCAAAGGTGCTCCATACTGTTCAACCAATTGCATAAGGTCAACATCATGAAATGCTAATGTTTTATTTTCAAGTTTAAATTCTTCTTGTGGAAAATCAAAAGTTTGATTAACCAAATCAATATATTTTGTGTTCATTATAGGATTATAAAAGTTAAATGTAAATGGCGAAGGTTATCTCAAAGTTAAGCCAATAAAATCTTAATATCAAAACGACAGCAATTTGTCATTTTAAAATTAAAAAACTTAAATAACAGTTTAAATCACACTTGTATTTGAGGATGGGTCGTTGGAATAAAGCCATACAAATGTTGGCTCATGATGATGTAGTAAGCGGAAGTTAGCTCTAAAATTCGGTTACTTAATCTATAAGCTGCTTTTGAATATGACTTCCTAATTTTCAAAAACCCGAACGTAAAAACACCTTTCAATTTGTTCAGCTATATGCTTGGCTTTAGAGCGTAAATTAATCTCAAAAAGCGATGCAAATGTAAATTATTTTTTGACACGCAACACTTTTTTTTATTTTTTTTGATTTTATTTTTAACTATTATTCTCTGTGTGTTAAATATTTAATCTTTAATTTTATAACTTACTCAGTCATAAGGCTGTTTGACGGCTTAAAAAGTGTGCTTAACTCATTGCTATTTGAAAACCTTTTATAGCGTCTTTAAATTTGATACAAACAAAACAATTATAATTATGAAAACACTAACAATGAAAAACATTGTACGAGGTATGAGTTTGATGGCTATTGTAATGATGGCCGGACTTACGTGCAATTTGATGTATGCACAAAGCCCGACGATGGCTTTGGCCACTGTTGCAGATCAACAATTAACAATTAAAGGAAAAGTAAGTGACGATAAAGGTGCTTTACCTGGCGTAAACATTGTGCTTAAAGGCAGTAAAGTTGGCGTTGTTACCGATGAAAATGGAGCGTTTACATTTCCGAGAGCATTAAGTGCTGGTGATGTTTTGGTATTTAGCTTTTTGGGTTATGAAAAACAAGAAGTTAAAATTGATGCCGACACCACTTTTATCAATTTAATTTTAACATCTGATCTTGTTGAGATTATGGGTGCACCTAATACCGACAAACCTTATAAATCAAAACGTTCAAATTAAGGTCTATTATTGATTTGTTAATCAAAACAATGAAATATTTATGGCTCTTCATTTTTGTATTTCAATCTCATGCTCAACGCTCTGATTTTGATCATATCAATTTTCAAAAGGCAGATAGTATCGCATTGACATGCAAAGATGAAGGGCTTTATAATTTGCCCCAACTAGCTTTTAAACTCACTTCCAATTTAACGACAGATGTTGAGCGCTTTAGAGCAATCTATAAATGGGTTTGCACAAATATTGCCAACGATTATAACCTCTATTTAAGAAATAAACGAAAGCGAACAAAGTTTAAAAACGATAGCCTAAAACTTACCGAATGGAATACGCGATTCAAAAAGGAAATCTTTAGGAAACTCCTAAAACAAGAAAAAACAATTTGCACGGGTTATGCCTACATCGTTCAGGAGCTTTCTAAATTAGCCAACATAGACTGCGAAATTGTACATGGCTTTGGCAAAACCAGCACAACACATATTGAAAAATCTGATCCTCCCAACCATTCATGGAATGCTGTAAAATTGAATAATAAATGGTATCTCTGTGATCCAACTTGGGCTAGTGGCATCCCCAACCCAGAAACCAATGCATTTAAGTTTAAATATAACGATGGCTACTTTTTAGCCAATCCAAAACTTTTTGCTGTGAATCATTTTCCGTTAGAACGCCAATGGGCATTAATAGAATCGGCACCTACATTTGATGAGTTTTTAGCTGCACCAATACTTTACGGCAATGCGTATGCCAACTTAACGGGTCACAATGCTCCAAAAGAAATGTATCATTTAATTCATAAATATGAAACATTACAATTTGAGTACGAGCTTCAAAGCGTTGTAAATACTGAAACGATTCGCTTCTTGATTGACAATGGCCACCACAGTCAAAAAGTAAAACCAACATCTATTCATCTCGAAAATCAATCGCTTATTTTAGAACAGCAGTTTGACGTGAAAGGGTTTTACGATGTTCATCTTTATATTGGCGATGATTTGATTTCTACCTATACGGTTAAAGTAAAAAGCTAATAAAGGTATCTTTTAAAGCATTTGTAAGGTATTCACCTCTTGTTCGGTAAGATGTTTCCAATGGCCACGAGGCAAGTCTTTTTTGGTAAGATGGCCAATTTGCACACAATCTACACGAATGATATCATATTTTAAATGATCAAAAATGGTATGTAAAATTGTGTTTCCGGTGTTCTTTATTTTAAGGCCAATTTTGGTTTTTGGTTGCCCGTCGATATAACTAATCTCTTCTACGGAAACCAATTTGCCTTCTATTTTGAATCCGTCCTGAATTTTTTTATAATCTTCAAACTTCAAGTTTTTATCTAATTCAATCTCAAATAAACGCGACACACCGTTTTTAGAATTAGTGAATTTTTTTACAACAACATCGTCATTTGTAAACAATAATAATCCTGTAGAGTTTCGACCTAAACGACCTATCGGTTTTATTCGTGCATTGGTTGCATTAGCGACCAAATCCATAACCGTTCTACCTTTACTCTCACTAGTTGTGGTAGCAAAGCCTTTGGGTTTATTAAGCAAGACATAGGTTTTCTTTTCCGGATTTATTCTAGCGCCATCAAATCTAACCTCATCATCTAACTTCACTTTGTAGCCCATTTCGGTGACTACTTTTCCGTTTACAGTTACACTTCCTACAGAAATATGCATATCGGCATCTCTACGTGAGCAAATACCCGAATTTGCGATGTATTTATTCAATCTGATTTCATCAGGATTTGATGATTTTGAAGCGGTAGCTGGTTTCTTTTTTACAGGTGCATTGCCGCGTGCAAAACTTTTTCCTTTAGCATTATCGCCACCTCTACCCGATCGCTTATTGGTCGGTTTACTTGCTCCTCTTCCTGATGGTTTTCCTTTTCCGCCACGTCCTTGCTGTCTGCTCATTATAACTAATTTTTCCGCAAAGATACCGTAACCAAATCTCAAAACCTAGTTTGGAATTAAAATTGTAAATAACCAATTTTTAAAACCTTTAGCTTATATAACACTTCCTACATATTTTAGCTAAGTTTTTGAAATACAACAACTAGACTAAATTAAGAAAGTTGAGTTGGGAATTTGACTAATTGCTTGTTTAAGATTTAAATGAAACCGTAGATTGGCGTTCACGATTTACAACCAATTTAGTGACATCAGGTCTGGAATAATGACCTACAGGATCAAAATTTTGGCGTTCTTCTAAAACACGATTAAAATCAATAGTTTGATAAATCAGTCCTTTTTTGTGTAAAACAGGCGCTACAATCCATTCGCCATCTGGTCCCGCAATACAGCTTCCGCCATTAGCTAAAATTTCAGGGGCTTTTTCCAAGATAAGATCCAGATGTGGTGTATCTTTCGGAAAGTCTTCCGCAGTCATTAAACCCGATACCGAAATTACAAACGAACGTGATTCTCTGGCTATAAAACGGGTAATATCCTTGGTATTATGATCACTTCCTGGCCAAACTGCAATATGTAAATTTTCACCTAAACCGTAGAGTGCTGCTCTGGGTAAAGGCATCCAATTTTCCCAACAATTTAAACCGCCAACTGTAAATGCTTTTAATGCATGTACTTGTAAGCCGTTTCCATCACCTGGCGCCCAGGTTAAACGCTCATCATAAGTAGGTTGAAGTTTTCGATGTACAGATTGAATGACTCCTTCCTGATTTATATAAACTAGTGACGCATAAATACTATGACCTCCACGATCTTCAGGACGTTCGATAACACCCAAATACACAGCCATTTTATGGTCTTTGGCTAATTGACAAATGACATCTAAATCTCCCTTTTCAATACTAACAGAATTGTTAACATAATGAGCGTGCAATTCTTTATTTACCTTGGTATCCCACTCTGCGCCTCCGGTTAAAGCCAGCCAAAACGGATATCCTGGCACTAAACCTTCTCCAAAAACAATCAGCTCGGCATTTTCTTTTGAGGCTTCCAGGATGGTTTGCTCTACTCTTGACAGAGTTTCAGATTTATGCAACCAAACTGGTGCAATCTGAGCTAAAGCAACTTTGAGTTGATGATTCATTTAGATGCGATTTAAAACAACGTTGACATTTATTAAAACGATACAAAACACACCAGCCACAATAATAAATTTTAAGATATTATGAAGGATAAGATAATGTGTTTTGGTATTCGATTTCCAAAGTAATAGTAGAAAAATAAGGAGTAAAATTACAGAGAGGTAAAAAAATAAATCCATATGGCCAACATCATAACGATAGAGCAACAGATATACAGGAATACTTGTAAGTAGAATTAACAAGCTTAGCATCACTTTTGAAGCTTTCTCGCCATAGACAATTGGAATGGTTTTGTAGTTTAATAACAAATCGCCTTTCATGTTTTCTAAATCTTTGGTCAGTTCACGCATAGAAATCATTAAAAACAAGAAAACTGCATGCACAAAAATGACCGTTTCGAAATTTTTGTAATAAAGAAAAATGGCAAAAAATGGTAGAATGGTCAATACTGCGGAAGTGAGATTTCCAATAAATGGAAGCTTTTTCAGTTTATGCGAATAAAACCATATACCAAAAATATAAACAGAGAAAAATAACACCGCATTAAACGACACATAACTCGCCATAATTACGGCGGAAAAATTTAAGACAAAATAAAACGACAGCTTTGTATTTTGACTGACCAACCGATCGAGTTTGGATTTATTAGGTCGATTAATTAAATCCTTCTCCGAGTCGTAGAAGTTATTAATGATATATCCTGCAGCTATCGTTGCGGCAGAAGCCAAAACCAGCATTAAGAGATTGATATCAAATAGAATGCTTTTAAGAGGTTTGTCATGTGCTAAAATATAGATTGATGTCAGATATTGAGCAATCACAATTATAAGAATGTTATAACCACGAACGACAGAAAACATGCTAAAAAACTTAAGTAGAATATGTTTTTGTCTTCGGTTAAACATAAAAAATGGTTGATGAGATTCTGAAACGAGTTCAGAATGACAAGAGATTAGAAGTTATAAACCACTTCTAATTTATAATCTTTTAGCGATTGCTTAGCCGTTTCTATATCCTGGGTAAATCCTAAGATATAACCGCCACCACCAGAACCACAAAGCTTAAGGTAATACTCATTGGTTTCTATTCCTTTTTTCCAAAGCTCATGAAATTGCTTCGGAATCATAGGTTTAAAATGATTTAATACCACTTTAGATAATTGCTTCGTGTTTTTAAATAATGATTTAACGTCACCTTTTAAGAAATCCTCTACACAAGCATCGGTATGCTTGATAAACTGATCTTTAAGCATACTTCTGAAGCCTTCCTGCTTCATATTTTCCATGAAGATACGAACCATAGGTGCCGTTTCTCCAATAATTCCAGAATCTAATAAAAACACAGCTCCTTTGCCATCGGTTGGCTGCGCAGGAATTCCGGTAGCTTCAATATGATCTTTAGAATTGATTAAAATTGGAATACTCAAATAGCTATTCAAAGGATCTAGTCCAGATGATTTACCGTGGAAAAACGATTCCATTTCAGAAAAAATCGCTTTGAGTTTTAATAATTTTTCTCTGGTTAAATTCTCTAAAACAGTAATTTTATCCTGAGCGTATTTATCATAAATAGCAGCAACTAAAGCACCACTACTCCCAACGCCATAACCTTGCGGAATTGAAGAATCAAAATACATACCTGCTGCAACATCTTGAGCTAAAGTTTCAATATCAAAAATCACTAAATCAGCATCAATATTTTTTAAATACGATACGAATCGGTTGAGACTTTCATTAGACTTAATAGCCTCTTGTGACGGATTTTCATCGGTCTTTAAAGCACCATTATAAAAATTATAAGGAATGGATAATCCTTTGGAGTCTTTGATGATGCCGTATTCGCCAAACAATAAGATTTTAGAATAAAATAGAGGTCCTTTCATGTATTTTGAGCAATTTCCTTTAACAAATATACGTATTAAAATTGTATTTGGTTTGCACCAAAGCCAATTTGGTCGCTAATATAATGTTCGTTTTGACAATATACAACTAATTCATTCTTAATGAATTCCATAACCGCTTCCGATTCATTTTTTGGATAAAGCACATGCACATTCGCGCCTGCATCTAAAGTAAAGCAGACCTTAGAATTGGTTGCTGATCTAAAAGACCAAATCTTATTAATAATTTCTAAGGTATTGGGCTTCATCAAAATAAAATAAGGCAAACTGGTCATCATCATGGCATGCAAGGTTAGAGCCTCACGCTCAACAATTTCAATAAAAGCGTCTAAATTGCCTGTTTTAAAAATTGAAATCAATTCTGACATATGTTCGTGAGCTTGCTCAAAACGTCGATTTGCAAAGGGATGATTATGCATTAAATTATGACCAACTGTACTACTCACCTGCTTTTCACCTTTATCGACCAGCAAAATAGTGTCTTGATAATTTTTAAAGTTATCATGGACTTCAAACGGATATGTCACGCCGTACAAATTGGAACTATCATCAATATCCTGATGCGCTCCCCAAACAATGAGATCGCCTTCAATACTTCGGCAAGCGCTCCCAGAGCCCAAACGTGCTAAAAAAGAGGCTTTTTTATTGAAATAATCAGAAGACATTTCGGTTTGATACATGGCTTTCTCAATACTCATTAAACATAAAGCCAAAGCACTCATTCCTGAAGCCGACGAAGCAATACCTGAACTGTGAGGAAACGAATTGGAGGTTTCAATCTTAAAATGATAATCCTTTAAAAATGGCAAATAACTTTCAATACGCTTAAAAAACGTTTCAATTTTGGGTTTAAAATCGTCTTTAACTTTCCCATCTAAAAGCACTTCAAAAGAAAAATTTTGATCATTTTCCCTTTCAGAAAAACTCAGACTTGTAGTTGTTTTACAATAGTCTAAGGTAAAACTAACCGAAGGGTTTTCGGGAATTTGGTGTGCCTTTTTTCCCCAATATTTGACCAAAGCAATATTACTCGGAGCGGCCCAGATAAACCTTCCGTTTTTTAAAGTTTTGGAATACCGTTTTGGGATAAAATCTTTTTCTGTCATAGCAACTAATCAGAAGACAAAGACTGTTCAAAACAGACTTTTATAATTATTTAATTTATGTTGTACAAAAGTAAGCATTATCTAATGGTCTTTTTCATTTTCAGAAGACATTGCTATTAACTTCACCATTGTTTTATAATTTCTAGAGGTGGCATTTACTTTTAATTTTTTCTCAAACATATTCATGTTGAATTTTGAATTACCGTAGCCTATTGACGCATAAAAATAAAGGCAGTCATCCATAATATGAAATACTTCATTATTATAGGTAATTTGATTGACCTCGTCTACCTTTTCAGCATCAGGAATATCACTCAGTAAAATAAAATAGCTGTTTTCCATTTGTTCTTCGGAAAAGGGGCAAGCTTCAAAAATTTGTATTAATTCGCTTCTGGTTTTAGCAATCACAGAAACTTCAAATCCGAAATGCGATTGTATAGCCGTTTTGACTTTCGCTTCAATTTGAACGGCAGTCTCAGACGACTGAAGAATAATATTTCCGGATTGAATATAGGTGTTCACCTCTTCAAATCCGGTTTCAGTAAGTAACTCACGTAATTCGGCCATGGGTACTTTTTTATAGCCGCCAACATTAATTCCTCTTAATAATACAATATAAGTTCTCATGATTGTGATATGTGTTTTGCAGCGATATAAGCACCAGACCAGGCGTTCTGAAAATTAAATCCGCCCGTTACCGCATCAATATTCAAAATTTCGCCAGCAAAATAGAGGTTGTTGTAAAGCTTACTTTCGAAGGTTTTAAAATTCACTTCCTTTAAATTAATTCCGCCAGCAGTGACAAACTCTTCTTTAAAGGTGCTTTTTCCTGTGACTTTAAAAATGGCTTGGGTAAGCTGTGATGCCAAATCTTCCATTTGAGATTTATTAAGATTGGCCCATCGGGTTTCCTGAGTCATGTGAGCCGCTAGTACCAACTTTTGCCACAAGCGTTTAGGCAATTCAAATTGTGCCGATTTGAAAACTGTTTTTTTAGCTAAATCTTGTTTTAAAAGTTTCAACTGACTAAGGCAATCTTCAAAAGTTTGTTTTATAAAATTGATTTCTATCTCAAAATTATAATCCCGTTTTGCTAATTCAACAGCACCAAAAGCAGAGAGTTTTAAAATGGCTGGAGCGCTCATTCCAACGTGCGTAATTAGCAAAGGACCTTCACTCCACAAGTTAGAATTAACCACTTTAACCTCAACATCTAAAGCGACAACACCAGGAATCCCTTTAATACGTTGATCTTTAATATCGAAGGTAAATAATGAGGGTACGGGGTTTGTAATTGTATGATTTAAATTCTCTAAAAGCGACCATATTTTTGGATTACTTCCTGTAGCGAGCATTACTTTTTTAGTAAAAAAATCGCCTTGAGAAGTTTCTAAAAGCCATTGGTTGTCAATTGGAGACAAGGATTTCAACGCATGATTATACAAAATCTCTACCTGATGCTTTTCAGCTTCATTAAGAAAGCAATCAATAATAGTTTGAGAACTATTGCTCACCGGAAACATGCGTCCGTCCTCCTCAATTTTAAGCGCGACACCTCTATCTTCAAACCATTGAATTGTATCTCCAGTCATGAACTGATGAAAAGGTCCTAAGAGTTCTTTTTCGCCTCTGGGATAATTTTGCACCAGTTCCGAAGGTATAAATTCGGCATGAGTCACATTACAGCGTCCACCTCCTGAGATTTTAACTTTCTGGAGTCCGCTTTTTCCACGTTCAAGGATGGCTATTTTTAATTTCTGATTTTGTTCAGCAATATTGATCGCTGCAAAAAAACCCGCAGCGCCACCTCCAACGATTATAACGTCGTATGTATTCATAATTTTTCGGGATAATCTGAAATTATAGCATCAACTCCGTAGGATACCATACGTTCTATGGATTCTTCATCATTAACCGTCCATGTAATTACTTTATAGCCTTCATCTTGAGCTAATTTCACATTCGCCTTTGTAAGTAAAGCATAATTTGGATGTAGTGCATAAGCATTTACGGTTTTAGCAAACTCTAAAGCATCATTGACACTAGCTTTGGTTAAAACACCTATCCTATATTTGGGCTGTGTTTTGAATACGTTCTCCAGCTCATGATGCTGAAAACTGGAGATTAAAAAATCGTCAATTGCCCATTCGTTTTTATCTATATACTGTGAGATGACACGGCAGGTTTCAAGAGCTGTATTACTCCCTTTGAGTTCAATATTAAGTAAGCAACGTCTGTTAATGACTTCCAATACTTCCTGAAGCGTTGGTATTTCAAACTGCGCACTAACTTTTAGAGTTTTCAATTCAGTTAAAGTCTGTTTTGAGACTTCACCAGTCCCGTTAGTCATTCGATCTAAAGTGAAATCATGAAAAACAACCAATTCTCCAGAGGCACATCTATGCACGTCAATTTCAATGCCGTCTACACCTATGTCTAATGCTTTTTCAATAGATGCTATTGTATTTTCGGCAGTATGAGCTTTAGCCCCTCTGTGCCCTATTTTGAGAGTTTTTTGCATAGGCTATAAAAGTATTAAATTCAAGCTATAGAAACTTAAAAAAATAAGTTTTATATAATCTTTAAGAGTTTAGATTTTTGATTCTGAAGAAAAACTCATTTATTTATTTTATAATTTTAACCTATGCATTTCAATATACTTCTCCTAATCCTAAGCCTGTTTTTTACCACATCGTGTCAAACCGGAAAATTAACACCACTCGCAAGTTTGCCTGCTGGTTTAAAAGAAATTTCGGCCATAGAAAAAACACAAAACTCAAATATGCTATGGGTCATTGAAGATGCGGGAAATAAAAATAATTTGTATGGTTTAGATACTAAGGTTAAGGTTGAAAAAAATCTCGAAATTGAAAATGTTCAGAATATTGACTGGGAAGATTTAACTTCAGACACAGACGGTAATATCTATATTGGCGACTTTGGAAACAATTCGAAAAAGCGAAAGAATTTTGCCATTTATAAAGTCTCGCATCCTGAAAATGCTGAAGGATCGTCTGTTACTGCCGAAGTGATTACTTTTAAACTTCCTAAAGACATGAAATCGGAAGATTTTGAATCGTTTTTTCTATATAATGGCAATTTCTATATGTTTAGTAAAGACCATAAAAAATGTGAGCTCATTAAGGTTCCTAATCAAGTTGGCGATCATGTTGCGACTTATATTTCTGAAGTAAAATTAAAAGGAAAAAACACTAAAGTGACCTCAGCAGATATTAGTGATGATGGCAAAACTGTAGTATTACTGAACCATGAACGCCTTTGGAAACTTACCGATTTTACTGCTGACGATTTTTTAAGCGGCACTATAGAATCGCAAACATTTGAACATAAGTCTCAAAAAGAAGGCATCAATTTTATCAGTTCAAACAAAGTGCTTATTACTGATGAACAAACCAAAAACGAAGGCGGGAATTTATATAGTTTTAATTTAGACTAATACCAAGGCTATTCTAACAACTTATGCACTTTTACATAACTGTAATTGATGTCACCTAAATGTTTGTAACGTATTTCGTCACCTTGCAATTCTCCCCAACCAAAATTGCGTTTGATATCCTTAGGTTGGTATTGGTTTAATACATTTTCTGAAATTAATAAGTATTCATTTTCTTCGATGTCATTTTTTAATAAGCGATGGGCAACAATGACATCTTCTCCCATAAGCTTGATTCGATTTCCGATTTGAACAGACTCTACATGTTCTCCATAATGCAGAATAATTTTCAATCCAAGTTTTGGTACTTGATCGATACCATGTTCTTCACTGTATTGTTGAGACAAGGCTTCTAATTGCAGATAAAATTGAGTGAAAAATGTTTTACACTGACTTATTAAATCTTCAAACGAAGGGAGTTTTCCTTTTTTAAAAAACAAGATTGCATCACCTTCAATTTCAGAAACTCTTAAACCAATTTCATTAGCATAAATAATTTTATTTAAAAGTGCAGGAATAACTTTGGCACTTAGCTCAATATTGGTATCGCTCATAAAACGCGTAAATCCGCTAATGTCTGGGATGCATATTAAAGTTGGGTTAGAAGCCATAGCATAGAGTTTTATGTGTTAATGAATCATGTGTTTTATGAGTGTTAAATCGGCATCATTTTTTAAACTTCCCGTAGCGTCTTCTCTAAGGTTATTTAATTCCTGCTCGACAGCAGTTATGTAGCTTTGTAACTTAACTCCTTTGCGAGTTTTGAGAAAATTAAGCATTAGAACGAGTTTTTGAACAATAATTACATCATGCTTACAGTAGGTTCTTAAAGCTGCCATGACCTGAAATAATAAGTCTTTAAAATCAACAGAATTGATTTTTAAGACAGGTACATCATCTGAATTACAAACGATATTTGAGTCGTATTTTTGAAGTCTAATTGCAAATAATTCAGTTAAATAATCAATGGCATTGATTGCCGTTCCTGGGTCGTTAATACCTGGAGACATAGCTTTCACTGCGATTTCAGTTATCTGTTTAAACGCGAGTAAATAATTATCTTCAACCAATTCACTTCTTGAAAAACGAAATGTACTACAAACTTCATCAATCACATCATCATTCAATGTTACATTCGATTTAGCTAAAGGTAGACCTTTTAATACATACCTTCCTTTAATAGGTATAATTTCTAATTTTAAATTTTTAGATTCTGAAATTTCTTTAAGTGCATTAATATTTAAGTCTTGAAAATAACCAGACTTGGTTGAATATATGATAGTCCAGTTTGATGAATCTTCAAAATCTGCTTTCACTTGCGACTCTATAAGAATTTTCAATCTACACTTAGCGGTCTCAAAAATACGATCCATGATATTATTGACTTGAATTTCCTGAGATATTGAATGTATAAAATAAATAAAAGCTGCTAGGCAACATGTCATCGCAAAAATAGCCAAGAGTACTGAAAATCCAGGTAGCTGATATTTATTCCCATCGGGTTCTATAGACACTAAAGTAAAGATGCAGTAGAGTAAAGTAAAATTATAGACTCCGAGTATGATTTGATGCCTTCTATTGGAAATTAAACCTGGTAATATTCTTGGAGAAAAATTACTTGAGGCCTGATTAAGTAATATCATTACCATTGAAAAACTAAAGACCATTATTGAAATTAAACCTGCAATAAACGTAGTGAGCAGGCTTCTTGCAGTTTCAGTATCATTAACTACTAAAACAGGTGCATTTTCGAGTAAGTATTTAGAAATCCCTTTGCTTTCTAAATAAAACATTACAAAAGCAAATAGCAGTCCTACAAGACTCAATACCGAAGGATAGAACGCTATTTTACTTTCCAGCTTAAAAATGTAAGATAATGTTGAACTTATGTAGCGTTTCATCAAGCTTAGAAATTAAGCCCAAATCCAAACGAGAATCGCAGACCTTCGGTACTGTTAAAAAGGTTGAATGTTCCTGAAAGGCTTTCAGCAGCAGTAATCCAAAATCCGCCACCATAATCGTTATGCCATTTATCAGAATAATCTCCTTTGATCCATACACGACCCACATCAAATCCACCAAAAACTCCAATTTGAAGTGGTAAGGTTTTGGTTTTAAACGATTCAAAACTATAGCGTAAATCGGCACTACCAACAAATGAATTTTTTCCTGTAAAACGCTCGGTTCGGTAACCTCGTAATCCGTTTCGTCCACCAATATTAGCCGCTTGGTAGAACACTAAATCATCACCAACCCTTACTTGTAATCTCGCATCTGTTTTTAAAACTAGTTTTCTATCTCGGCTTAAAGCGTTATAAAAGCCTAAATTAGAATTGAGATACCCATAGGTGTTTTTTGTGTCTTTAAATTCGGTTTTACCACCAACATTGAATAAAAATGTCATGCCTCGAGTAGGATTGAGTTTATTATCAAAACTTGCATATTTATATTCGGCTTCTAAAGCACCAAAGAGACGTCTTTCATAAAATTCTTCAAATGATGATGGGACAAAATCGGTTATAAATCTGTCTGGTGTATCTTCAATTTCAATCGCTTCAAAAATGGCTCTAAAACCATAATCACTACCAAAATTTCCTTTTTTCAGAATTCCGGCTTTAGCCATATAAATACTTGTTTTGACTCGGTTATAATCGAGGTCCAGCTCATCATCTAGGTTTTCGGTTTCATTTCCGTAGCCAAAAAAGTTATTGGTGAAATTTTCTGAGGTAAACTGACCACCTACGTGTAAATTCCAATCGTTCATAATATTGGCAAACTCCCCATCATACAGAAGTGAAAATCCGCTAGTAGCAAAAAAATAACCTCCTCTGAAGCGATGCTGTTGAGAAAACGGATTACGCTGAAACCCATTTTTAGTCTTCACAAACTGCAACCCTAGCGACATTCCGTCATCTGGATTAAAGCCAATTGCTGGGGTAATCACACTTTTATTTACAATATGTTTTTGATAATCGAAGAGGTTGAGTTTATAGATATCGGTTAATCTAATTGTGCCTCCTTTATTTTCTTTAATAGTGTTGGGTTTGCTTTCGTGGTCATAAACTTTAACTCTTCGACCAGATTTAATGATATAAGTATCATTTTCCTGCCCACCAATAAGTCTTGTAAAAATGAGATTATTAGCTTTACCTGTCACTTCAAAAACATCTTTATCGTCTAAACCGTAAATCCAAATCTCTTTCGTGATGTTTTTATTAAAAGTTTTGTCGACAATCACCTCGCCTTTTTCACCATCTTTAATTCTGGATATTTTAACATGGGTTTCGTTGTCGCCAATTCTGTTAACTTCGATATAATCATCTTTATCGGTTCCTGTTAAAATAACCAGTTCGTTTAATACTTCATAATATCTAGCAGCGATGTCCAGTAGATTAGAACGTCTGCCTTTAAGTTTCTTTTTTATATCCTCTAAAGTCTCGTCATGAACGGCTTCAGGAACTTTTGAGAAGGCTTTTTCAATGACTTCATCGGTTATATTTTCCTGTAAAAACTGAGCGTGTTCTAACCATTTTTCTTTCGTTGCCTGCTGAACCATGACACGGTCAAGTTTTATACCTGCAGCATTCATCCACTCAATATCTTTAAGTTCTTCATCATACACTTGTAATTGCTTGGTGGAACCTGAAATAATTCGCATAACATCTAATAAGGCACCATCAAAATTAGAAAACACCTGATCTCTATCTCTTGGTATAGGACGAAACCACTTGTCACCATTTTCCTGATCAAACTGTGCCCAACGCCATTGGTCTTGATGTCTATCCCAATCTCCAATTAGCATATCAAATAAGCGTGCTCTTACGTAAGCATTATCATCAATTTTATATTTTTCATCTTCTCTCACTTTCTCAATAATATCGTGAGTACTTTCAATATCATCAGCAAAACCAAAGTTGCGCTCGTCGGTGTAATTTTCTTCTGGACGCTCTTCAATCATATACAATTCATCGCCATAGTCATTATTGTATTTTCCTAAGTGCTTATGCTTTGGTATATAATATATTTTAGGATTGGTATGATAAATTTGTGCAGCGTCAGACAAATCTGGAACCACCATAAACGCATAGGGATGAGCAGCAGTATAAAAATCTTGTATCAATCCTTCAACGGCAGTTTTTTCAAATTCATCTTCAATATATGTATCTTTAAATACAACTGCTTGTAAATACTGTGTGGCGCTCTTTTTTAAAGCACGCATATTGAGTTCTCGACCATCTTTGGTTTTTAAACGTATAGATCGAGTTTGGTGACCGCCACCTGCTCTTACAACTTCAAGTCCTCCATACAAAGTATCTAATGTTGCCACTTTCGCTGTGATTGTTGTACTGTAGACATCACGATAGTGGTCACCCCAAACAGATTCAAAAAATTTCGATTTATCGGTCGCTTCTTTTGTATAGATTGACGTTTCTATCTCCTGCGGAAATGTATCTGGTAATTTTGAGACGTCATAATCTTTTGTTGGCTCGTAAATTTCTTTGGCAAAAAGTAGTTTTGGTTGCCCATTTTCTTCCCCATAAATACTCACCCAACTGCTTCCATCTTTGTAAACAGTTAATTCTGCAAATCCTTGCTTTCCGTAGGAAAACAGTCCGTTATTACTTAATTGAGCAAAAGATTCTTTAGCGCCTGCTCCAGAAACTATTTGTTTGATTCGTTCGTTTTCAATGTACTGAAGCGTATGTTCATGACCAGAAACAAAGACTAGGTTTTCAGATTCAAATGCCAAGGTTTCTAAACGGTTCATTAACTTATTGTATTGTTCGTTATATCGATCCTGAATAGACACACCGCCTTGTGTTCTAATTTGTGTGATTAGAGACGCAAAAATCGGTACAGGGAATTTACTTTGCGTCGGATATAAATGTTTTTTTGCCGCATAATAACCACCATGAACACCATTGGTATACATAGGATGATGCATTGCAAATACAATGGTTTTGTTTTGAGCCTTTTTTATTTCGCCTTCAATTTCTTCAAAAAAGCGTTCTCTGGTTTTGATTTCACATTCATCGTTTATCGTCGGGTTTTTATTCCAGTCTTCTAAGTACCATTGGGTATCAATAACAATTAATTGAATGGTTTCACCCACATCAATACTTTCTAACGGACAACCATTTTCTGGCTGAAATGTATTTTTTCCGAGTGCGTCTTCAATATATTTTTCTTGTCGTTTGAGGCCTTTCAGTCTGTCGGCATACCAATCGTGATTTCCCGGAATAAATAAGACCTCACCTTTAAAATTTTTAACAGCTTTAATTTGACCATTAAGCGCATTTTCAGCTGCTGCTCTTCCTTCTTCATCTTTTGCCGGCAATCCTTCAGGATAAATATTATCACCCAAGAATAGTGTATAATCTCCTTTAGTATCTTTATTAGCAATATGATTATTAAAAGCGGTTAAAGCTTTAGACATGCCGCCTTGGGGTGATTTTCCCGCATCGCCAATTAGATAGAATGTTCTATCTATTTCTTTGTTTGGTCGAACAGCCTCTGCGCTACCCTCTTCTTTATATTGCGCTTTATAAGTTGCACAAGCATTAATTAAAAAACTGATTATAAAAAGTGTAGTTAATTTCTTAAAGTTGGTCATTGTTTATAGTTTAGATTACAAAAAAAAGGTATTAAAAGGTTACTTTTTATCTGTATCCCTAAAGATATTGATTCTTAAGCTAATTTTTCCCAAAGGCTATCTGTAAAATAATGCTTACAATCTAAAAAGTGTTTATTAATGCTAAAATTGGTTTGCTCAGATAAGTCTTCAATTTCAGAAAGTGTATATTTTTTTGAAAGTTCTGTCCATATCAATTCATTTTGTTTAAAACCTATAGAAGTATTTAAATCTTTAATATAAACTGTTTGCGCTTTTAGACTTACTATATAGCTTTTCACTTCACCATTTATAGGATTGTAGTGACAATAAAAATCAAAATCATCGATTTTAAAATCGGCTCCTAATTCTCTATTTATACGGATTAACAGATTGAGGTTAAACCGTTTTGTCACACCAGCTTTATCATAATAAGCGTTATGAATTATAATGGGGTTTTTCTTTAAATCGATACCAATAAGCAGCTTATCATTGATATTCATATTATCATTAAAAAGTCGTAGAAGCTTCCTGGCTTTTTCTTCAGAATAGTTTCCAATATTACTTCCTAAAAACAATAATAAACTTGGTGTTTTATGCTCTGACGTTTCACGTAATATCTCAAAATAATCACCAACCTTTGGCTGGATAGATAGTTTAGGCAAGCGTTCTTTTAACTTTTCAGAAAGCAAGGTAATAGCCTCCTGAGAAATATCAATTGGCACATAATTAAATGGGATGTCTTTATTAACTAAATACTCTAATAATTTAAAAGTTTTAAAACCATCACCAGCTCCAAGTTCAATAATATTAAACGGTTGTTCAAACTCTAAAGCTTCCACGATTTGTTTGGCTTGTAATGACAAGATTTCAAATTCAGAATCGGTTAGATAATATTCCGGCATTTGCATAATTTCCTGAAAGATGCGGCTTCCATTATCATCGTAAAAATACTTGGAAGATAAGTATTTGTTTTTGGCTTTTAAACCTTCTAAAATGTCTTTTTCAAACGTATTTTCCATATTATTTTACGAGCCTGATTCCTGAAAATTGCCATCTCATTTCTGGATGAAAAAAATTGCGATATGTTGGTCTGCTATGACCTTCAACGGTAGCTACCGAAGCTCCTCTAAGCACCATTTGATTAATCATAAACTTGCCATTGTATTCGCCTAATGCGCCTGGCGCTTTTGAAAAATTAGGATAAGGCAAATAGGCGCTATTGGTCCATTCCCAAAGTTGTCCGTAAGCAAATTGCTTTGAGGCTACTTCCCATTCAAATTCTGTTGGTAATCGCATGTGTTTCCATTCGGCAAAAGCATAAGCTTCATAAAAGCTAATGTGACTTACAGGTTCGTTGGGCTTAACCTCTTGAAAGCCTTGAAGCGTATAATAATGCCATTTCCCATCGATTTGATGCCAATATTCGGGAGCCTTAATATCGTTTTGCTGGATGTAATCCCAACCTTCAGCATGCCATAAATTGAAATTTTTATATCCACCTGCGTCAATAAACTCCATATACGCTTTATTGGTTACGAGTTGATCTGATATTTCAAATTCGTGTAAAAACACCTTGTGATATCCCAGTTCATTATCATAACAAAAAGTATCACTATCGTGACCAATCGCATAGACGCCCTCGTCAATTTTTAACCATTTTGAAGGCTGTTCAATTTCGGTTAATTCTATCTTATTTTCTAGGGTAGGAAACGTTGGCTGATATCCTAAAATATATTTGATGTCGTAGTAAAATAATTCTTGATGTTGCTGTTCGTGTTGAATCCCAAGCATTATAATATCTTTTATAGGTTCTGAAGGCTGAGTGTCTAAAAACAGAAGCATTTGTTCATCGACATACTTTCGGTAAGCGTACACTTCATCAACTGTTGGCCGCGTCATCAAACCTCTGTTTGGACGCAATACCCGAGTTCCGGCATTGTTATAATAGCTATTGAACAAATAGGCAAAATCTGCGTCATACACCTTATAATCAGACATAAATTCGGAAAGTACAAATTGTTCAAAAAACCAGGTACTATGTGCTAAATGCCATTTTGGCGGCGACACAAATACTTCAGGTTGCACCGAATAGTCTTCAGTTTTAAGGGATTTACAAATAATTACAAACCGTTTCCGAGTGTGTATATACGAATCTTTTAATGTCATTGATTATTTCTAAAACTATAAATTAAATAAGTTCTGTGTCGATAATAACTTCACTTTGCAATGTTTTATGAACGGGACATTTGGAAGCAATTTCTTTTAGGCGTTGTTTTTGAGACTCGTCTAAGTTACCAATAAAAGTCAACTTTTTTGATAAATGATCCAATCGCGTTGGTTTCTCAAGATCTAACATTAAATCGTCACTATGCTTTTTAGAATAGGTAATATAGGCATACACTTCTTGTAAATCCCATTGTTTACGTTCGGCATATAATTTTAAGGTCATGACTGTACAAGCTGCCAAACCTGCACTAAGAAAATCATAAGGCGAAGGCCCAAAATCATCGCCTCCAACCGAACTAGGTTCATCTGCAATAAAGCTATGCTTAGCCGTTTGAATGGTTGTTGTAAAATGATTTTCTTTTAAATCTAAATGTGCCACCAACTGTTCTCCAGAGGTATCGAGCATGGTATTGTCTTGTGTTGAAAAATAGCGTTTAACCCAACTTCCAATCATATCGCCTACATACAAACTATCTTGAGTGTTACTCAATAAATGATCGGCATTGTCTAAACTTATAAAACTCTTAGGATGATGCGCACTAACATATAACTTTTCGGCATTTTTAATTCCTACAATGGTATCAATCGGAGAATGTAAAATGAGTAATGGTTTTCGCAAGGCCTTTACAATTGAAGGCAAATCAGTTTTATCAAAATCGGATACAAAGGCTTCATCAATCTTAAATGGGCGTCCGCCAATATTAACTTCTACTCTTCCTTTATCTTTAATTTCCTCTATACCATGAGAAAACAAATGTTTCACATGGCTCACACTTGCTGGAGCACCAACAGTCGCCACAGCTTTTACATTATCTAATTTTGATGCTGCAACTAAAACGGCCGCACCTCCCAGAGAATGTCCAACTAAAAGTGAAGGAGCTTGATACTCTGCTTTTAAAAAGTCGTTTACCGCTATTAAATCATCGACATTAGCTGAAAAATGACTTTCGGCAAACTCACCTTCACTACGTCCTAATCCGGTAAAATCAAAACGTACAACACCAAAACCATGTTGGGTTAATGCTCTGCTTATATTTTTCACAGCATTTAAAGAACTGCTACAAGTAAAACAATGCGCAAAAATGGCAAAGTGTTTTGGCTTTTGGTTTGCCGGCAATTCTAAATAAGCTTGAAGTTTAAGCCCTTTCTTATTTTCTATTTTAAGTCGTTCGTTATTCATAAATCTTTTGGTAATTATTTAAAAACTGAATTACTTTTTCTTCTGGCATTTCACTATAACCTTCAGGCAGTGCTTGAGTTTGCTTCAACACATACATTAGGAACTACAAGATAACATCGAACAACCAACCTTATGTCTTGCCCAATCTGGTCGTTTTGCAAACCATTTCTCATGTTCAGGTTGTTCAGCATAAGGTTGTTTTAAAAGCTGAAACAATTCATCAATGCGTTTATAATCTCCATTATTGGCATCGTCTATGGCTAATTGTGCCATATAATTTCTAAGCACATATTTAGGGTTGGTTGCATTCATTTTAACTTTCCGTTCCTCATCAGATAACAACTCATTCTCTAATCTCGAATCATAGGCCTTAAACCAATCGCGCCATTGCTGCGCTATACTATCGGCAATATCATTAGGCACATAAAAGGCGTCTTTTACCACCTCCAACCCTTTTGGGCCATCTCCTTTTTTGAAGTTGCTCAAATTTCTGAAGAACAAAGTCATATCTGTTTCGGTTAATAACAAGGCATCTTCTAAATTCTGAATCAATATATGATCTTGGTCGTCATTTTGTGCTAAACCTAATTTGGAACGCATCATGTCCAGAGATTTTTTTTCAAAATTGCTTTTGTAAGTCTCCAATATATCTTCTAAAGGCACAGTATCTTCAATGAGCGGATACAAGGCATTGGCAAGTTGATATAAATTCCAAAGTCCAATATTAGGCTGATTCCCATAACGGTAGCGCTTATGCTGGCTGTCGGTTGTATTTGGCGTCCATCCAAAATCAAAACCTTCCAACCATCCGTAGGGTCCGTAATCAATAGTTAATCCGAGAATAGACATATTATCGGTATTCATCACACCATGAACAAAGCCAACACGTTGCCAGTGGATAATCATTTCTAATGTACGATGAGACACTTCAGCAAAAAACTTAATATAAGTCGCTTTTGAGGGCTGTCCTAAATGTGGATAGTGGTGCTTTATGGTATAATCGACTAACGTCTTCAAAGTCTTATGATCTTGTCTTGCGGCGAAAATTTCAAAACTTCCGAAGCGTAAAAAGGAAGGCGCCACACGGGTCACAATAGCCCCTTTTTCATAAGCAGCATTACCATCATACAACATATCTCTCAAAACGTCATCTCCTGACAAAGCCAGAGTTAATGCTCGCGTTGTTGGCACACCTAAATGAAACATCGCTTCACTACATAAGTACTCCCGAATGGATGAACGCAACACTGCTAATCCATCGGCTGTTCTAGAATAAGGTGTTTCTCCAGCACCTTTTAGCTGTACGGTCCAATGCTTATCATCGTGTTCAATTTCAAACAAATTGATGGCTCTTCCGTCACCTAATTGGCCTGCCCAGTTTCCAAATTGATGACCTCCATAACACATCGCATAAGGTTTAGTGCTTTCTAAGACTTTTTGTCCTGAAAAAATATCTAAAAAGGTTTGGCTAGAAATATCAGCTTCTGTAATTCCTAAGGCCTTGGCCATAGCTCTCGATACATGGAGCATTTCAGGCTGGCTTGTCGACTTGGGAGTGACGTACGAAAAGCAGGCTGATTTAACCTGTCGTCTGGTATTCTCTAGAACAGGATCTGCAGGTAGGTTTTGAGTAAATGTATTCTTGATATTTAGTTGCATTTGGCTTCTTTAATCGATAAGATTAATTTTTTTAGTCATAAAGACATAATTTACGAATTATTTTGTCGTTTATGCTGATTGGAAATTACATATTATGTTAATTCTTAATTTCGTAATTTTACTTTAATCTATAATTGATGTTTATGGCTACTGATCTTATTAAAAAGACTGAAGAATTTGTATTTGATTTATTAAAAAAAGAATTAGATCCTGTTTTTCTTTATCATAATTTTAAACACACCGAACGTGTTTTAAAAAGTACTCGTGAGATTATCGAAAACACAGATGTTACTGAAGAAGAGGCTCAAATTCTTGAAATAGCCGCTTTACTTCATGACACAGGTTACACTCAAGGTGCCGAAGATCACGAAGAAAAAGGTGTTAAAATTGCTACAGATTTTTTAACAAAACAGGATGCAGACCAAGCCTTAATTGATGCTGTAAACACCTGCATCATGGAAACAAAATTTAAAGAAGTACCCACTACAAAACTTGGCAAAATTATTAGAGATGCTGATGCGTCTCATTTTGGAAAGAAATATTTTGAAGAAGCGAGTGAGTTTTTAAGAAAAGAACTCGAATTAAGAGGTGTTGAAAGCTATTCACCAACTGAATGGCGCAATGAAAACATCAAGGTGCTTGCCAAAAAACATCAATATTATACAGATTATGCTTTAAAAAACTGGCAATCTAGGAAAGATAAAAATCTTGCCAACCTCATGAAAGCTAAGAAAAAGCAGAAAGCAAAATTTAAAAAAGAGGAAATAAAAGCCAAATACAAAGCACAGTACAAAAATGAAAGTCCGGAACGTGGTGTCCAAACATTTTACAGAGTTGCATTAAGAAACCATATCAAACTTAGTGATATTGCCGATACCAAAGCCAATATTTTACTGTCGGTTAATGCCATTATCATTTCTGTGGTTTTAGCTAATTTGATTTCAAAATTAGACACCAATCCTTATTTAACCTGGCCAACAGTAATCTTTACTTTATTTAGTGTCATCTCCATGGTGATGTCTATCATTGCTACACGACCAAATGTTACGAGTGGGCAATTCACGAAAGAGGATGTAAAAAACCAAAAAGTAAACTTGAGTTTCTTCGGGAATTTTCACAAAATGGAACTGGAAGAATTTGAGTGGGCCATACGAGAATTGGTAAATGATAAAGATTACATCTATAAAGCGTTAACCAAAGACTTATATTTTCTAGGTAAAGTTTTGGAGCGTAAATACCGACTATTACGCATCACCTATACGGTCTTTATGATAGGTATCATAGTGTCATTAATTGCTTTTGGAGTAGCTGTAAAAAACAATCCAGGAATTGATATACAAGAAGTTTTAGATCCTGAAACCCAAAGTCATCTTTTAAAACCAGAACCGGATAATACGAATATCTACGTGGTTAGCTAGGCCTTGATTTCTTTCATCAAGTCCTCGTAGGTATAAAATGATTTATCGTCTGGATCTTTATGGTATAACACACTTACTCTAATCGCTTTTAAACCCGTAACTGCTTGTAAGTCCTGAAGCTCTACAATTTCAACATCGTCATCCAGATATTTTTTAGACTGTAAAAACCTAATATATCTCATATACTCAATTTCATCTTGCTTTTGAGAATAGACAATACTAATTTTCCCTTTTTGAGTGACACGCTTTTTGGTACCTTTAATATAAGCTTTGTCTACACGTTTTTTTACAATTTCGTATCTGGCATTGTAAGTACCATCGACATCAAATTGTTTTTCGTCCATTCTAAAACTAATCGATAAAGGCTGATTAAACACCAAAATCATCGAAGCCACATCAAGTTTGACAGGAAAATTTGACTGCATTAAATAGAATGAATTTTCCATTTCGCACATCACCTGTAACTGCCATAATCTTAAATTATATAAGTAAATAGGGTTAAACGATTCTTCTTTGGTGATAGACTCTCCAATGTACATATTATGCTCAACGCCATCAGTTTTGAAACGTTCAAAATAATGCGGATACATCGCTTGGGCTTCAACTTGCTTTTTATCTAAAAGTGCTGCCATTTCCTTGTTAACCAAAGCTATAGTATCATCGTAATCTTTTCGGTGTTTGTATAATACATCTACTTTGTCATCGATACTTTTAAAATAGGCATAGACCTCATCTTTTAAAGGCTGAATCACTTTTAAATGCTCGAATAACGGATCAATATCTTGTTTAATAAACGATGATATTTGTTGTTCACTATCGACTTGAAAATGTTGATCTAAACCTTCAAGGTATTCATTAATCTGATATAAGAACTGTTCGTATATTGGTAGTTTTTCCAATTCAAAAGCATTCAATATGATAGACTTAATCATATTTAACTGAATTTGTAAATCCTTTTGAGTTGCCGAATTTCTGGCTTCGGAAGATCCTTTTATATCGATTTGACCATAAAGCGGATAAATATTTTCGAACGCAATTTTATTAAAATTAGGTTCTTTACCATTCATTTCATCTTTAATAAATTGTCGTGCTTCTTTTTCGAATCGCCAGTTGACACTCGGATGAATAGATGTACACTCTTGCTGAATAATGGCTTCAATTAAGTTTTGTTCTTGGTTTTTAGAACGTTCAACAGCCGTGACGATAAACGGCATTACATCCACCAATTTATTAGCATTGATACTGTTTAAAACTTTGGGTTGTTCTGAAACAATTTCTAGAATACCCATGAGACCTTCATCATTAGCTATAGGTGCTAAGATTGCACTTTGTATCTTCTGGTCTTTGAGAGATTTATATTGTGGTGCTTTACCTTTTGAAAGGTCGTAAAACTTATTAACATCAGAAATGGTATAAAACTTCTTTTCTTTGAGTAAAGTGTTATAGGACATTTCACAAAGTGCGCCACAACATGATTTAGACTCTGAATCATTCAATAAAAAACTATTCATTCCGACGCCATAAACACGTTCAAAACTATCTTCTTCTTTATTGTAAATAGAAAATCCTACTTTGATATCTTCAAGTCCTAAGAGCGATTGAAAAATCTTATGAAAATCTTTCATAAATCCTTCGTCTTTACGCTTTTCCTCTCCAATTAAGCTCGACTTGATATTTGAAATTGCCTGATCTGCAGTGACATTAAAAATATTAGAAATTACAAACCCTTTAAACGTGTAACTGTTTGGTGGAAATTTCTCTTTCCACAAGGCCATATTATCAAAGTTATCTAGTAATTCATCAACATCCTCTTGCGTGATCTTTGGTGCATGTTCAGACGGTACAATTTCAGTAAAATCGGCATTATATAAGATTTTATAAAATTGGATTATCCCATTTTTATCAGGGATTTCATAATAAAATGGTCGTTTAAAATTAATGGTATATCCGTAACAAAAATCCAAAATAATGGTACATGCGATGATATATTTTTCATCCTTAGGCATGTTTTTTATTTGCAATTCAAAATCCTCTCCAGCATTTTCAATGATAGATTTAAAACGCTCCGACGAATTAAAAATTAGATTATGAAAGGGTACAGAAGCTGTTTTAATTTCATTTTTTGTCAGCACTGGACTAAATGAATCTTGAAGTATGGTTCTGATTTCTTTTTCGCGTTCTTTTAAAATAGACACATCACTAAAGCCTTCGCGAAGAATTGGGTAAGCATCAGCAGTTTTAATAACACGACGTGCCTTAGCTGCAATAAACTCATCGTCACTTTGAGAAAGTTCCTCATAGTGTTTTAAGAGTTTATCAAAACTCACTTTTAAACTAAAAGGAGATTCAATATTTTCATTAATATCCGTCATTGTAACACTTAGTAACATGCAAAGTTACGAATTAAAAGATTAGTCGCTTCATATAAGACTATCTTACAGGTGTAATGTTACAACTATGAGGTGTTAAAAACCGATATGCCCATAGGTCCAGTTAGACCCATCACTTATAAACATTAGTGTTTTGGTACGATCACCGCCATCATTTCCAATATCGGCTGTCATGGTCACCGATTTTGAACTTACCCGACTATCTCCTGGAAAGAATTCTACGCCATTTCCTGGTCCAGCTACAAATCCAAACGAATAAATCACAGCATCTACAGCATTAGAGATATTACGTACAATATAAACTCTACCTGGAACCGTTGTTGCATCTGGCAATATAAATTCTACATTACCTGCTGTAGGTGTGAAATTAAGATAAATACCATCATCAATTACAGTTGCACTACCGCCAGGACCACCATTATAATCAACAACCTTTAATGATAAATTCCCATTGATATCTAATGTACTCCTCGGACTTGTTGTTGCAATTCCAACCTGGGAAAAACTTATTCCTGAACATAATAAAATCACTAATAATGCTATCCTTTTCATCCTATTACTTTTTAATTATACTTATGGCACAACCGCCACCTTCAGCAAGAACTAATGTCAATTTGGAGCTATTATTAACTGTCTTTTTTTCTATATCTAAATCCAAAGGATTGTTATTCCAATGGGCATTTTTTCCATCTTTATAAATGGTTGCTTCATACTCTTGATTGGCATCCAAAAAATCTAAATCTATTTCAAATGTTCTAGCATGTTCATCAGTAATACTTCCTAAAAACCAGTTATTTGTTAGACGCTCTTTACGAGCAATAGTCACATAATCCCCTACTTCACCATTTAAAACTTTAGTAGTCTGCCAATCGACTCCTACATCTTTAATAAATTGTAAAGGCTCGGGATTAGCTTCATAATGTTCTACCAGATCTGCAGCCATTTGCACAGGACTATAAATCACAACATACAGGGCTAATTGCTGAGCTAATGTGGTATTAACCTGATTGTCCTTTTTGTATTCATCAAATTTGATATTGAAAATTCCAGGAGTAAAATCGATTGGTCCAGCTAACATTCGTGTAAAAGCAACGATTGGTAAATGTTCTGGAGGATTGCCACCATCTTCAGCCCAAGCATTAAATTCTTGTCCGCGTAAACCTTCTCTAGAAATAATATTAGGATAGGTTCTGCGTAATCCCGTTGCTTTAATAGGTTCATGTGCATTGACAGCCACCTGATAACTTGCCGCTTTAATCGCCGCATTATTATATTGGTTCACCATATATTGTCCATGATGGTATTCACCTTTAGGTAAAATTTTTCCAACATAGCCTGATTTCACAGCATGCATACCGTATTTCTGCATGAGAGCATAAGCTGTGTCTTGTTGTTGTTCATAGGTTTCGGTTGCGGCAGAAGTTTCATGATGCATAATAATAGCAACCCCTTTCTCTTTTCCGTAGCGCACAACCTCATCAATATCGTAATCGGGATACGTAGTTACAAAATCGAAAACACCTTCGCGATCTTCAAAACCAATCCATCGTTCCCAGCCTGTATTCCAGCCTTCTACTAAAACTCCACCGATGTTATTTTCAGCTGAAAAATCAATAAAACGCTTTACATTTTCGGTTGTTGCGCCATGTCTGCCATGTGCTTTACCAGTGTCTTTCCATTGACCATCGACCATTTCCATACCGTAATCCCAAGATGATTTTCCGAGATGCATTTCCCACCAAACGCCTGTATATTTCATCGGTTTAAACCAAGATACATCACCAAGTTTATTAGGCTCATTTAAATTAACAATTAACTTCGATTCAATTAAATCTGGTGCGTTATCTGTAATTTGAATTGTTCGCCATGGCGTATGAAAGGGCAAGCTGCGTTTGACTTTAAAATCTGTGTTTTCCGAACCTACTAAATGACTTTCAAGATTGAGGTTTTTGGTGTCTACTTTTAAGGTCATCCCAGAATAGTCCACTAATGCAGCTTCGTGAAAGCTTAAATGCAGCCCATCTTCACCAACCATTGTGACAGGTGTATTTACTGCATTTTCGGGAATATACGTTTGTGCTAAATTCACATGACCAACATATTTTAAAGCATCGATTTCTGAAAGTTTTGTCGTACTATATAAATGTTCGTAAATATCCCAATCACCAGGAATCCAGAAGGTTTTATAATCTTGAGTCAGGTTAAACTGTGTATGTTCTTCGGTAATTTCAACCTCGCTTAAACGGGCTTGTTCAGGGAATTCATAACGCAAGCCCACACCATCATCATAAACTCTGAATATGATATTAAGAAAACGCTCAGGAGTCACCTTTTCTTGAAGCATCACTCTAAGTTCTCTGTAATTGTTCTCAACAGTTTCTTGTTCGCCCCAAGGCATTTCCCAACTTTCGATATGCGTTTCGGTTTCGGACTTTTTAACGATAAAATGCTTGTCAAATGCAGGTGCATTTTTAAATTCAAAACCCAAATAAGAAGTATCTATCACCACTTTATTATTTCGAGTCACCAGGTAATAAGGCTTGCCGTCTTCGGAAAGATTAAAATTAAGTTTTAGCAATCCGTTAGATGACACGGCTTCAAAAACTCGGTCTTCGGAAGAGTTACAACTCCATAAACTAAGCACTAATACTATTAAAATAAGGACTCTCATAAGTATTTTATTTTGGTTCTAAAAGAACGATATCAAATTCTGAATCAACAGTAACTTTTCCATCTTTAACCGTGACGTTTTGGTTCGAATAGGCATCATGTAATACCATACCATCTTTAAAAATTTCTGCGACTTTAAGTGTTTTTTTTCCTGATTGTAAATCCAAGCCAACAACCACGACATCTTTAAAATCACCATCAGAAAAACTTCTGTAAAACGTATAGGGTTGCTGTGTGATCATTTGATGCATTCCAGCGCCAATAGCTGGATGATTCGCTCTAAATTGTCCGAGTTTTTTCCAATGCGCTAAAACCAATTTTGTTTTCTCATTATTTTTAAGTGCATCCCAATTCATTTTGGAACGCAAATTTGCATCTCCAACGGCACTATCTACTACTAAAATCCGAGCCGATTCATCACCATAATACACTTGAGACGTTCCGGGACCTAACAATAACTTGGTTCCGGTTTCAAAAGGTTTTTCTCTTAACGGATCAAAAGGTTGCCCATCATCATGCGAACTTAAATAGTTAAGTACGCCAAAGCCTTTTAATTGGTGATGTAAGATACTGTCATACTTTGAAAACACAGCTTCAACTTCCATTTGTTTGACATTCCATTTGTATTCAAAATTGATTTGACTCGTAAATCTATTATCGTAGTAATTGACTTCTTTATCTCCAAAATTGAAAAGTTTTCCGCTACTAATTCCGTAGTTATACACTTCACCCACCAGATAAAAATCGTTATCATCTAAAACCTTATCTGGATGGTTCTTTTTATATTCTGAAAACGCATAATCGCATTCGGTTTTAAATTCTTCCCAAACAAATTCTTCGGTGTGCTTAACTGTATCACATCTGTAGCCATCTATACCAAATTCTGTAATATAATCGGTTAACCATTTCATGATATAAAAGCGTGGTGCTCTTGGGTGACCAGTGCGTTCAAAAAAAGCATCCAATTCTGCCATTTCCTGCTCATAGCGTCCTTCGGTTTTCCACTTTTCAACGAGTTGTGGTGGTAATTCTACGGCTTCATTACTTTCGGTTTTAATATCTGGTAAATTCTTTACCAATGTACAGGTAATGGTGTTTTCGTAATTATTATATTGGCATTGAGGCTCTGTTCGTACCCAATCGCTAGGCCACACAGGGTCTTTATCAGTGACTGGTCCTGTATGGTTAATTACAGCATCCAATACCACTCGAATTCCTTTAGCATGTGCCGCTTCTACCAACTGTTTTAAATCTTCTTTTGTACCATAATTGGGATCGATAGCGGTCCAATCTTTAGCCCAATAGCCGTGAAACCCATAAGTGACTCCTGTACCTTCATCGGTTCCACCGTGGATTTGTTCTACAACAGGTGTCATCCAAATTGCATTGATTCCTAAATCTGTAAAGTAACCATCTTCAATTTTCTGAGTGATTCCTTTTAAATCTCCACCTTCAAAACCACGGAGTTTTCCTGTTTTTTTAGTTCTGTCAAAATTAATATCGTTAGAAGGATCGCCATTATTAAAACGGTCGGTCAACAAAAAGTAAAGGTTTGCAGCTTCCCAGACGAAAGGTGTTTCTGGGGTTTCAACAGGATCTGCTTTGCTGACTTTAGTTTGACAACTAAAGCATGCTGCAATTATTAGAATTAAAACGAGACTTCTTTTCATATTACTTTTTTAATTTAAGTATCAACGATTGCAATGGTATTAAGGATATCTTAGCCAAACCTTCACCATTGGCAACCGTTAATGCTGTGGTGTACGAATTATTCAGTTGATCTGATAACTCATACGATTGATTGTTTAATTCCCAGGTTTCTATAATCCCTTCCGGAATTTTAAGTTCAAAATCACGTCCGTTTTCGGCATCAAAATTGGAAATTATTATTAAGTGTTCTTCAGCACTCCATCGAACAAACGACAAGACTTTGTCATCATAATTTGTAGTGTTTTCTCGGTTATAGTGATGAATATCCTGATAGTTTCCAGCCAACGCAGAGCTTTGAATTGTAAAATTTAATAAGCGTTTGTAAAATTCACGAAGTTCTTTTTCTTCAGCGGTTGATTGTCCGCCATCAAACTGTTTATTATTAACCCATCTTACAAGGCTTGGCACACTTCCGTAGTCAAAAATTGAAGTCCGTGTCGGATCCCCAAAACCTAAATCTTCGGCGCCTGGCTCTCCAAATTCTTGTCCGAAATACACCATCGTAGGCGATGTACTTATAGTTGCAGATACAACCATTGCAGGCTTTCCTTTTTCGGCACTTCCAGCAAAATCGGGACTTGCTATACGTTGCTCGTCATGATTTTCGAGGAAATGAAGCATATGATGTTCAATATCTTTTAAATCGTCTTGAATTGGCGGAATATTATCCGTTTTTCCGTGACCTTGCATGACGTGTTTGATCGTATCATACAACTGTACTTTGTCGTAGAGATAATCCATTTTTCCTTTTTTGATATAGTCTCTATACAAGCTTGGATTATAGACTTCAGCTAACAAGAAAGCATCGGGGTTTTTCATTTTGATATGTGAATTCATGTAGCTCCAAAATTCGACAGGCACCATTTCCGCCATATCGTAGCGAAATCCATCAACCCCTTTTGCTGTCCAATACAAGGTAATATCCTTAAATTTCTTCCAGGAACTCGGAACGGTTTTAGCTTTCCAAAACTCGAAATGGGCTTTATAATCTTCGTTGTCAAACCCTTCTGGCAATTCATCAAAATCTTTGTTACCATCAGGAGACACACCATAATTCACCTTTACAGTTTCATACCAATCGTACATGTCTGGTTGTGATGCACGTGAGCCATTGCCTGTCCATTTTGCTGGGTTTTCTTCAAATTTTCCATCGGCCATAGGATGATGTTCACCTCCTAAAGGCTGGTAACCATTTTTCCATTCTGGCACTTTAAAAGCCTCTCCAGGATTGTAATAAAAGTTATTATTAACAGCGTAAGCTACTGTTGTATCATCTTCGGCACCAAAATCGGAAGCACCTTCAGGATTAGATGCACTTTGATAATTTCGAGCCACATGATTAGGCACAATATCAATGATCACCTTAAGACCAGCATTATGCGAGCGCGCTATTAAAGCTTCGAACTCTTCTAAGCGATTGTCAACATTATCGGCTAAATCGGGATTTACATTATAGTAATCTTTAACCGCATAAGGTGAACCAGCACGTCCTTTAACGATATCTGGATCGTCATTAGAAATGCCATATTGGGTATAATCGGTAATGACATCATGATGCGGCACACCAGTATACCAAATATGAGTCACACCTAAATCTTTAATTTCTTTTAAAGCTTTATCGGTAAAATCACTAAACTTTCCTACGCCATTTTCTTCGAGAGTACCCCAAGGTTTATTTGTAGTATTAGTATTTCCAAAGAGTCTTGTAAAGACTTGATAAACGACTTCTTTTTTCTTCATGCTTTGTTTGGCCTCATTAACCGTCTGTTGGTGTTCAATATCCATTTGTTTGGGTTCATTCTTACATCCAAAGAAACCAATCCATACCAGTGTAAATAAGATAAATTTTGTGTGTTTCATTTGGGATTAGTTTATAAGTTTAAGTTTAATTGTTTTTGCTTTGGAAGTATGCCACGGAAACGTAACAATGAGATTTTTTAAAGCCTCACTGTAAAAGAAATCCACTTTTTTTCCGTCGATTTTCACATACTTAGGACGCTTTGAAATATTATGAATGGTGAAATCTATAGTTCTCCTTTTTGCCGTAAACATTTTTCCTGTTTTGGCATCAAAGTCAAACTGAAGGTTACGACCTTTAAAGTTGGCTTCAAGGTTTAAGATTTGATAGATTTCATTCTCATAAGCAGCAACTGTTTTACCATCATCATTGTAAAATTCTCGCCGACTTTGGGTCACAGAATTGTGATGCCCATAACTTAAATATAAGGTCTGATTCTCAACGAATTTTGTACTTTGTTGTGGCCTTAGCATTGGAATAAAAGCACCAGCTCTTATAAATGTTGGGATAGATTGTTCTTTAGTTGGAATTGTTTTTGTTTGTCCGCCTTCAAACACTTCAGCAGTATCAAAATCAAACCAAGCGCTATGCTTCGGAAAGTAAATCGTTTGTTCTTTTTGTCCCGCTTTTAAAATTGGAGCAACCAAGATATCTTTTCCCCAGAGATACGCATCAGAATAGGCATATAAATCTGGGTTATTAGGTTCTTCAAAAAACAGAGGTCGCATTAATGGCGTTCCCGTCTGGCTATTTTGAAACATTAAATTGTAATTGTAAGGCAAAAGTGCGTAGCGTAATTCTATAGCTTGTCTGGCCAGTTCTTTTACCTTTTCACTTCTAAAAACAGGCTCACTAGCCACGTCTTCTTGCGCATGCGGACGGTAAATAGGTTGAAATACGCCATATTGTAACCATCGTACATACAGTTCATCATCAAGGTTTGCACCAGCAAAACCGCCTAAATCACTATGCATATAGGCCAAACCTTGCAGTCCCATTTGGAGTGCAATTTCGGGTTGAGACTGTAAACCTCCCCAAGTACGATTGACGTCTCCAGACCAAGGCACCATGCCATAACGTTGAGATCCAGAATATCCAGCACGCATTAAAATAAAAGGTCGTTTATCAGGGCTTGCCTCCAGGCTAGATTCATACACCAATTTTGCCCAATCGTGTCCATATATATTGTGGACTTCATCGGCAGTTCCTGCTTCAAATTTAACCCAAGATGGTAGCACTTCAGGTTCGCCAAGGTCTCCCCAAAATCCGTTAACGCCAAGCTTTGCTAAGTCTTTGTAGATGGTTTTAAACCATTGCTTTCCTTTATTGCTATAAATATCGATAATCCCTGTGTTTCCGAAGTAAAAATCGTAGGTAGCAGGATTCCCAATAGTATCTTTTGCTAAAATATCTTTTTCAACAGCTTCATCCCAGCGCTTAGACGTGGTGAGCATAAAAGGCTCTGTAATTAAAATCGTTTCTACATTTTTCGCCTTTAAATCTTTTACCATTTGTTGTGGGTTAGGGAAAGAATCTCTATCAAAAGCCAAGTTTCCCATAGTGCCTTTAATGTCTTTTCCAAACCAGTACAAATCCAGAATTATGGCATCAACCGGAATTCCTTCATTTCTAAATGCATCGATAGTTTCTATAACTTCCTTTTGAGAATGGTATCCAAAACGGCTTGAAAAATTACCTAAAGCCCAACGCGGTAACATGGGTTGCTTTCCTGTTAAATTGGTATAATTATCCACGATGTCATACCAGGATTCACCTACAATCACCTGATAGGCTTTACGACCAGAAATCGTTTCATAACTTAAGGTATTATCACCTTTACTATCTAAATCTAAAAAGCCTATTGGCGCATTATCAAAATGCACCATATACTGGTTTGACGACATCACAATTGGCAATGTAAAATTCATCAATTCGGAATGCGTTTCATAACCATAATGTGCACGATTATACAGCTGTAATCTATGCCCACGACGATTCATTCCAAGAGCTCTTGCACCTCCTCCATATAGCACTTCATCTTTAGATATTTCAAATTGAATGGTTTCTAGGCTATCATTTTTTGCATAACCTGCTTTTTCAGAAATGACGTGCTTGTCTTTATAATAATATGAGATTTGAAACGGAGATTTGGTTATCATTACACGGAGTCCGTTAGTACTGAGAAGAATATCCATGCCTCGTTCTACAATTTTAACATTAGAGGCGCGAGATGTCATCACAACGGCATGAGAATTTTTGATTAATTCTTCACCATGAGGCACAAAAGTAGTTTCGATAATTTCGGAAGAAAAAGGTGTAATCACATACTGACCATCGCTAACTTCAATCTTTAAAACTGCACCTTCAGCTGTGGCACTTTTAAAAATACGGTTCGGATTTTGAGCCGTAATTGCAACCGATAAAAACAGTAATATATGTGCTAAATAATTTTTCATCTTCGTTATTTATAAGCTTCTGAAATTCATTCAGAATACTAATCTATTGTCGCCCTAACAAAAAGAGTAAAGGTTGATCTAAACGTTGACTCCATGAAACTTCGGAGTGATCGGTTCCTTCAAAAAACAAGTTCTTAGAATTGCTATCTGTATAGCCTTTTTCTTTTAAAATTGCATCAACTTTAGGGGCGTGCTCAGGATAATATTGATCTAAGGTTTTATTGCCGTAGTCAAAATATAATTGATGTGATTTGGCCGAAGGAAGCTTCGCTTTCATATAGTCAAAAATAGCATCAGGATATGGGTTTTCTGGCATCGGCATTACACCAATCCAGTGCGTAGAAATACAGGCTGCACCTTCAAAAATTTCAGGGTATTCTGAAATAGCGTACATAGACATGAGTCCGCCCATACTAGAACCAGCAACAAATGTGTGTGCTTTATCTTTAAAAACAGCGTAGGTATTATCAATAACTGGTTTTAATTCTTCAACCATAAATTTGAGGTAATTATCACCATTAAAATTGACATTAAAGTTGTTTGCTTTAGCCAATTCGATTAATGAATCTTTAGTTTTTTCATTCATATAATCCATAGCCTTTTGCGGAAATAAATCCTGCCATCTCAAATCAGGAATATTGTGAATACCAACCACTATAAAGTCTATAGTTTTTTGATCATTCATCAATTTTGAAGCCCATTCATCGACTTTCCATTCTTGCTTATTCCAGGTTGTAGAAGCGTCAAATAACATTTGACCATCATGCATGTACAACACTGCATAGCTTTTATCTTCGGAATAGTTTTCGGGTAACCAAACATCAACTGGTCTTGGCGTAATATATGCTGACGGAAAACTATCAACACGATGGACAGAACCTGCATACAATTGAACATCCTGAACTTGATGAAATGTTATCTGGTTTCTGTCTTCGGAAACTTTAATGTCTTGTGTTTTATCTTTACAAGAAAACATTAAAATTATTACTAAGATTAGACTCCATTGTTTCATTTTAATTAGTTTTAGTTGTAAGTAAAATTGGCCCTTTGGCGGTTAGCTCAATAGCGTCATTCCAAATAAAATTGTCTCCTGAAAAAACGTTGCGTAAAGTTTTACCATCCAATCCTATTTCAGCATAACGCTTCAGATCAATAGTAATAGGTTCTTCATTTTTATTCAGAATAAGTACAACGGTTTCATCGCCAAGCGTTCTAAACAGGAAATAAGTTCCCATAAATGGTGCAAAATGGACAGTGTTTCCGTCGTGAATAGCTTTACTCGTTTTTCTGTAATTGAGTAATTTACTTATAAAGGATTGCATTTCTTTTTGTTGATTTGACAAGCCTTCTCCAGTAAATGCATTAACGGTATCACCATCCCAACCACCAGGATAATCGGTTCTAATCAAGCCATGATCGCCTGGTTTATCAAAATCGTCCATTAGGATTTCTGTACCGTAATACATTTGTAAAATTCTAGGCATCATGGCATAAGTTGCCACAGCCATTTTCGTATTGGTTACATCGCCTTTTAATTGTGTAAAAATGCGACTCATATCATGATTGCCTTCAAAAACCATAATACTTTTAGGGTTGGCATAATGAAAATCGTTAGCCAAACCTTCATAAATTTTGGTAAGACCTGTATCCCAAGATTCCTTTTCGTTTAAGGCCTCAACAACTTTAGCCTGCATAGCAAAATCCATAGTTGATTTTAAATTAGAATCGTAACCATCGCGATTATTAGCACCTTCTTGCCAGTAACCGATGAGTAGCGGATTGTAACTCCATTCTTCACCAACGATATTAAAGTTAGGATATTCTGTCATTATAGCTCCTGCCCAATCACTCATAAAATCTTTATCAGGATAGGGATAGGTATCCTGACGAATTCCATCCAGTTGTGCTGTTTCAATCCACCAAATACTATTCTGAATAATATATTTAGCCATAAACGGGTTGCGCTGATTTAAATCTGGCATAGTCGCTACAAACCAGCCTTGGGAATTTCCATCTTTATCAACCTGAGACGCATAGATATCCTGATTAGAGGTGCGTCTGTGATTAGAATTTATAGTGACTTTCCAATCCCAGTTATCGATGTGTTTTTCATAGTTATTCTGAAGGTTAATCCAATCATTAAACGGTAAATCTTTCATCCACCAATGTTCTAACCCACAATGATTAGCAACCTGATCCATGATGAGTTTCATGTTTCTATCTTTCAACGTTGTGGATAAATTTTGGTACTCCTTTAAAGTTCCAAAACGCGGATCAATTTTGTACAAATCGGTAATGGCATAGCCATGATAAGAGCCTTCTTCCATATCGTTAATAAGCATAGGCTGAGGCCAAACCGTTGTAAAGCCTAAATCTTGAATATAATCGAGATGGTTAGTAATGCCTTCAATATCACCTCCATGACGTGCATAATTATTCGTTCTGTCAATGGTTTGCTCTAATAAAGCCTCTTGTCCTTCTATAGCAACTGGAGTATCATTATCTGGATTCGCATTGGCAAAGCGGTCGGGTGTGATTAAATAAATAGCGTCACTACTATCAAAACCTCTGTAATCTTCAGCAGGTTTTAAACGGGATTTGAGCTCGTAAACATCAATCAATTCTTCTCCATTATCATTTTTAAATCTGATATTAAATGTTCCAGCACTAGCCGATTCAGAAATCAGCAAATCAATAAATAAATAATTATGACTATTATTTCCTTTACTAACCTTTTCAATAGAAACTCCTGGATATGTAACACTAGGCGTATATGCTCCTATATTTTCATGATGTACTAACAACTGAAGGTGTTTATTCTCAAAACCAACCCACCAATTTGGTGGCTCAATACGATGAATATCATCTTGATCAATTAGTGTAGAATTGGCGGTTGGACTAGTTGTTTGAGACGCCGTAGAGCCATCTTTACAAGACCCACTTAAAATGATGATACCTAATAAGTATAAATAACTAAGTTGTTTCATATTAATAATTTTAAGTGTTTTAGTATTGTAATTATACAGTTACCAGATTATTTGGATTAATCGTAATCATTTTACCATTAACCATGATTTCTAAATCCTGATGCCCTTCGAGTTCAAATTTCGTGGTGCCTTTGGCTACATTAATTTTTAAAATCTGATTTCTAAAATTGACTTTAAAGGAGTAACCATCCCATTCTTTTGGAATTTTAGGCTCAAATGATAGTTTGTCATTAACAACTCTCATACCTCCGAAACCTTCAACGATACTCATCCAAGTTCCAGCCATTGAGGTGATATGTAATCCTTCTTCAACCTCGTGATTATAATCATCTAAATCCAATCGAGAGGTACGTAAATAGAACGCATAAGCCTGTTCCATTCGATTTAATTTTGCTGCCTGAATACTATGAACACATGGTGATAATGAGCTTTCGTGAACGGTAAAAGGTTCGTAAAAATCAAAGTGCCGCTCTAGTTCTTCGGTAGAAAAATGATCCTCAAAAAAGTAGAAGCCTTGTAAGGTATCTGCCTGTTTTATATAAGGAGAGCGTAAAATTCTGTCCCAAGACCATTTTTGATTAATTGGACGTTGAGATTTTGGCAAGTCTGAAACCGTAATTAATTCTTTATCTAAAAATCCGTCTTGCTGTAGGTAAATCTGTTTTTCTTCAGAAAACGGGAAATACATTTGATTTGCAACAGTTTTCCATTGCTCTAATTCTTGATCTAAAATTTTCGTTTTTCCAATAATTCTCGAATAATCCTGAGGATAACCTTCTTTAACTTTGTCTAAGGTTTCTAAGGTATAATCGATACACCATTTGGCAATATAATTTGTATACCAGTTATTATTGACGTTATTTTCATATTCATTTGGACCTGTAACCCCAAGGATTACATATTTATTTTTCGCTTCGGAAAAGGTTGCGCGTTGCTGCCAGAATCTGGCAATTCCTATTAATACTTCTAATCCTTTTTCGGGAATATAACTAAAGTCTCCTGTGTATCTAAAGTAGTTATAGATTGCAAATGCAATGGCACCATTACGATGAATCTCCTCAAAAGTAATTTCCCATTCATTATGGCATTCTTCACCATTCATCGTTACCATAGGATATAAAGCAGCGCCATTTGTAAAGCCTAATTTTTCGGCATTTTCAATAGCTTTCTCTAAATGGTGGTAGCGATATTCGAGTAAGCTTTTAGCCACATGTTGGTCTTTTGTTGCCATATAAAATGGAATACAATAAGCTTCAGTATCCCAATAGGTACTTCCGCCATATTTTTCACCAGTAAATCCTTTAGGACCAATATTTAAACGTGCATCTTTACCTAAATACGTTTGATTGAGTTGAAAGATATTAAAGCGAATCCCTTGTTGGGCAGCAACATCACCTTCAATGGTAATATCTGCCATGTCCCAGATATCTGCCCAAGCCTGCTTTTGCCATTCTAACAAGGCATTAAATCCAAGCTCTGTGACTCGTTTCAAAGTAGCCTTAGCTACAGAAATCAATTCATTTTTATCATGATTTCTATCGGAAGTATACCCTCCAAATTTCGTTAGTGTAATGGTATCACCTTTAGCAACCTGATTTTGATAAGTAAAGGCAATTTTATCTATCGTATCATTAACTGTTTTGTCTTGTTTTAAAACAGTGCCATTTAATGCTAATTGGGTTTGCATCGCAGTACACACATAGAAATTGGTTTTCATGGTACGAGATACAATAAAAGCCTGTTCGTCTTCATGATTAACACTTAGCACATCCCAAAACTTATCATCCCAGTTAGAATCTTCATTGGTGATTCCGTTGTCCAGGTAAGGAGAGAAATTAATCTGAGCATCATTATTTAAGGGTGTCACATTATATTCTATAGCTCCAATTTCATCAATTTCTAAACTAAGAAAACGTTTGGTTTCTACCTTAACTTCGACAAAATTCTGAAGTGTTGCTGTAAAACTACGAGACAACCAGCCTTCTTTCATATTGAGTTCTCTTCGAAAGTGCTCTACTTTATTACATTTTGCCAAATCTAAGGCTTCGCCATTAACACTCACATTAATACCAATCCAATTTGGGGCATTTAATACCTTAGCAAAATATTCTGGATAACCATTTTTCCACCATCCCACTCTTGTCTTATCGGGATAATAAACACCTGCAACATAACTTCCTTGGAAGGTTGCTCCTGAATACTGCTCTTCAAAATTAGCACGTTGCCCCATGGCACCGTTTCCTAAGCTCATTAAACTTTCAGAAGATTTAACACGTTTAGGTTCAAAACCTTCTTCTATAATTGACCAATTATCTGGTTGTATATAAATGTTATTCATTCTCTTATTAAAATCAGTTTTAACTGTTTACTTGTTTTGTTTTTTCTATGTTTCCAGAAATGATATTCAGCAAAAATTCTGAAGATATTTCGGTAAAATCTTTAACTATAAAATCGGCTTCGTGAAGTACTGTTTTATCTCCAATACCAATAGACAACATATGAGCTGTGTTGGCCGCCTGAATGCCCGCAACCGAATCTTCAAAGACGATACAGTTTTCAGGTTTGACATTTAGAAGTTTGGCTCCAATTAGAAACACTTCGGGATCGGGCTTTGCTTTAGACACATCGTTACCATCAACAATGGCCTCAAATTTTTCAAAAAGATGAACTTTCTTTAAAATTGGTGTTGCATTTTTACTTGCCGAACCTAAGGCAATAGCTTGCTTCTGTTCAATTAAAAAATCAAGTGTTTTAGACACATCTGGAAGAATTTCAGAAGCATCCATTTTATTAATATAACTTAGGTAGTCATCATTTTTTAAACCCATGAGTTTCATGAATTCATCTTCAGACAGGGTTTTATTTCCCCATGCTAATATTTTTTCTAATGAACGAACACGGCTCACACCTTTGAGTTGTTCATTTTGTGCTTCAGAAAAATCGACACCAATACTTTGGGCTAATTTTTTCCAAGCTAAAAAGTGATACTTTGCAGTATCGACGATGACACCATCGAGGTCAAATATGAATCCTTTTTTATGCATTGTTTACGATGTCTTTTTTATCTTTTATTTTAAAGGATAACAATCCTGCTATTATAAAGCTAATCCCACTAATTACTAAGGCAAATATTGCTTGATTACCATAGGCATACTTTACGAGCGGACCACCAATTATTCCATTAATAATTTGAGGCATTACGATGAAAAAATTAAATATCCCCATATAAACCCCCATTTTATTTGCTGAAATAGATCCCGCTAACATGGCGTAAGGCATAGATAGTATACTAGCCCAAGCAATACCAATACAGATCATTGGTAATATCAGCCAGTTTTCGTTAGGCATGAAATAAATCAATATTAAGCCTAAGCCTCCAATAAATAATGCATAGGCATGTGTTTTCTTTCGGCTCAATTTCTTAGCAATGACTGGCAAAAGGAATGCAAATATTGCTGAAATACCGTTATAGATTCCAAATAAAATACCAACCCAATTCCCAGCTTGTTGATAAGTTTCACTACTCGAGTCTTCAGGCGGCAAACCATAAATATGTTGCGCGATTGCTGGAACAGCAAAAACCCACATCCCAAATAATGCAAACCAAGAGAAAAACTGAACCCAGCTTAATTGTTTCATCGTTTCGGGCATTTTTCGAAAATCGTCAAAAATATCTGTTAGCTTAGCTTTTCGTAGGTTATCTTTTTCAATTATCGCATCAGGATTTTTAGCTGCTTCAAATTGAGCTAACTCTTCTGGCGAATATTCTTTTGTCGTGAAAATGGTAATTAAAATTGAACCAATTAATGCGATAGCTCCAATAATGAAAGACCATAACAAATTAGCTGGTACTGTACCTTCGTCTGATACTTCAGCAACTCCAAACCAGTTCGCTAACATCCAAGGCAACCAAGACCCTATAACTGCACCAATACCAATTAATGCGGTTTGAATACTAAATCCTTTTGTGGTTTGTTCATCTGATAGATTATCAGCTACCAATGCACGAAATGGCTCCATTGCTATATTAAAAGAGGCATCCATAATCATAAGCATTCCTGCTCCAACCCATAATGCTGGAAGGATTGCAATCATAAAATCAGCTTGAGGAATTAAAATCATTCCTACAGATGCTAATACGGCTCCAATAAGAAAAAATGGTTTTCTACGGCCAAATCTTGTCCAGGTATTATCACTGTAATGACCAATAATGGGTTGTACAATTAGCCCCATAAAAGGCGCAATTAGCCAAAACCATGATAACTGGTGAACGTCAGCTCCAAAAATTTGTAAAATTCTACTTGCGTTGGCATTTTGAAGGGCAAAACCCATTTGTATCCCTAAGAAACCGAAACTCATGTTCCAAATTTCCCAGAAACCTAGTGTGCGCTTTTGCATAATAGTATGTTTAAATTAATACTATTGACAAGCGATAAAACTTATCAAAACTTAAATGTAGAAGTGAAAATATAAGTTTTGATTTGGGTGTAAATATAGTAAAGTTTTTATTTAATCTATGTTAAATCTATTATTTGGTCGATTCTCTTTCAATGAGTTCGGTTTCAATAACTACAGTTTCATAGTGATCTTCTTCGGCTTCATCAGTATCATCTAGCTCTAATCTATTGATTAACAAATCGGCTGCTTTCTCCCCAATTTTTTGTCCGTGTTGACTCACCGTCGTTAGACTTGGTGTGGAATGTTTAGACAAAACACCATCGGTAAAACTAATAACTTGAAGCGCCTCAGGAATTTCTAAGTCTAGTTTTCTAGCGACCTTCATAGCTGTGACTGCATATAATTCGTTGACCGCAAAAACGCCATCTATGTTTTTATTAGATTTAAAGAGTTGTTCAATTTCTTTTTCGAGTTCGTCTAAATGGTTTTCGGATAATAACTTGTCATCGACTTTTAAAATAAGGGATGATTTAGGACTCATCTTATGATCTTCTAATGCCTCCAAATAACCTTGAGTACGGAGTTTTCCAACGCTAATATAATCTTTAGTGGTGATAATAGCTATATTTTTACAACCATTACCAATGAGTTTTTCTACGGCTAATTTGGCGCCTTTGATATCATCAACAATCACTTTATCACAGGGAATTTCATTAATAACGCGATCAAACATAACGATAGGCATCCCTTGATTAATTGTTTCGGTAAAATGATGGTAATCCTGTTGCTGTAGAGTTTCTTTAGCAATAGACAAGATAAAACCGTCAATACTGCCATTGGCCAGCATTTGCATATTGATAACTTCTTTATCAAAAGATTCGTTAGATAAACCAACGATAACATTATAGCCTCTTTTATTTGCTACCAGTTCTATACCGGTAATCACCTTAGAAAAGAAATGATGTACAATCTCTGGTATAATAATACCTATGGTTTTGGTTTTTCTGTTTTTCAGACTTAAGGCAATGTTATTAGGTCTGTAATTATAAAGTTTAGCAAATGCTTGAACTTTTTGGCGTGTATCTTCACTAATTTCAACACTATTCCGAAGTGCCTTCGATACAGTTGAAATAGAAACATCTAATTCTTTAGCAATTTGTTTAAGCGTTACTTTTCTTTTCATTAATAGGGTAATTATTAGGGATTATATATGTTTAATTTTTAAGCGTTAAAATTAAACAAAAACTTGTTTTGTAATTGAAAAAAAATTATTTTCAGTTACAATATGACAATAAAGATATTATTTTATTGCAAAATCAATAATTTTCTATCATTTTAAGTTAGTTACTGTTAAAATCTAAAAAGTTTTCAACACGAAAACGTTTGCGTTGCCCAAAAATAAAGGGATAACAAAAAACACACCTAAAATTTACATAGATTTAACCCAAGAAGTGAAAATATAAATCAATTTAACTAAAGCAACTAACTTTAAAAATATTTTATGAAGACATTTTTAAATAGCTTATTATTACTGGTATTTTTAATTCCTGCATCACTCTTTAGTCAAACTAAAGCAACAGGTACAGTAACAGATCAAGCTAACGCATTACCTCTTCCTGGAGTTAATATCCTTGTTAAGGGTACAACTACTGGAGCATCATCAGATTTTGATGGTAATTATTCAATTACAGTAAACCAAGGGGACATCTTAGTATTTTCTTACTTAGGATACACCACACAAGAAATCACTTACACAGGTCAATCACCACTTAATGTGGCATTGGTACAAGATGCTGGGCAACTTGACGAAGTGGTTTTAATTGGTTACGGATCAACCACAAAACAAGATGCCACTGGAGCCGTAGAAAAGGTAGGCGACGAAGAATTTAACAAAGGGGCAATCGTTGCGCCTGAACAACTCCTTGCAGGTAAATCTGCGGGTGTAAGAGTAACATCTAACAGTGGTGCTCCAGGAGAAGGTGCCGATATCAGAATTCGTGGCGGTGCTTCGCTTTCTGCAACTAACTCACCTTTAATTGTTGTTGACGGACTTCCATTAGACCAAAGAGGTGTTCAAGGTGTGAGAGGACAATTAAATGCAATCAACCCTAATGACATTGAAGATTTTGTAATCTTAAAAGATGCTTCTGCTACGGCTATTTACGGTTCAAGAGCTTCTAATGGTGTTATTTTAATCACTACTAAAAAAGGAAGAACAAATACACCTCTAACTTTTGAATATGATTTAAAAGCATCGGTTCAGGAAGTAACCGACTATGTAGATGTTTTAAATGCTGAACAGTTTACTGCTATTGCACAAACTGCAAGCGGATTTGATCCTAGTGAATTAGGAAATGCCGATACCAACTGGCAAGACGAAATATACACCACAGCAATTGGTGCTATTCACAACTTGACAGTTTCTAAAGGTTATGAGAATTTCAACTTTAGAGTCAATTATAACCACGCTTCTCAAGAAGGTGTTTTAAGAGGTGGTTTATATGAAAGAAATGCGATAAACACATCTTTTGTACAACGCTTTTTAGATAATGATTTAAAATTAACCTTGACCGCTAAAGGTGTTATTGACGAATACAACTATGCTGATGGAGGTGCTATAGGATCTGCAATTGCATTTGATCCAACACAGTCTATTTACAATCCTGATGGGAGCTTTTTCCAATATAACGGCGAAACACTAGCGCCTACAAACCCTCTGTTTTTATTAGAGAACAATCAAAATAGATCAAAAAACAAAAGATTTATTTCAAATTTCAATGTCGATTATAAACTTTGGTTTTTAGAAGGTTTAAGATTCAACATGAATGCTGGTATCGATTATTCTGAAAACGATGGTAAACAATTTAATGCGGTTAGTCCAACGAACCCAAATGGTGTTGCCTTTCAGAATTTTTATGATGGTTTAGACAGAAACACGGCTTTAGATTTCTATTTCAATTACAAAAGTGATGTGGAATCTATCAATACGAATGTGGATTTAACCTTAGGTCATGCGTATCAAGAATTCTACAGACAATCAGGTGGAAGAGACAATGGAAACAATGGTACTTTTGTAGAGCGTTTACCAAACGTCAACAGAAATGCATTAGAATCTTATTTTGCAAGAGCAAGTTTTGATATAGCCGATAAGTATTTAGTATCTTTAAGCTATAGACGAGATGGATCTTCAAGATTTAGTGAAAATAACAGATGGAGTAGCTTCCCTGGAGCTTCAATTGGTTGGAAAATATCAAACGAAGACTTTATGCAAGACTCGTTCTTCTCTAACTTAAAATTAAGAGCTGGTTGGGGTGTTACTGGTCAGCAAGAAATTGGACTTAATTATGCCTTCTTAGGATTGTATACTCCTGGAACTGGAGATGCAGCGGTTCAAATTGGAAACGAGTTCTTAACAACTTTACGTCCAGAAGAATTTGACGAAAACTTAAAATGGGAAGAAACAACACAATATAACGTAGCCTTAGATTTCGGTTTCTTCGATGAGAGATTAACAGGAACTATTGATGCTTACTATAAAGAAACAGACGACTTACTAGCAACCATTCCTACGGCAGCAGGTTCAAACCTTTCCGATTTATTATTAACCAACGTTGGTAGTACAAGAAGTAGAGGTTTAGAATTTAGCCTTAATGGTAAAGTAGTTCAATCTGATAACTTTAACTGGGACTTAGGATTCAATATCACTTTACAAGATTATGAAATTACTAAACTTAACTTAAGTGGAGATCCAGATTTTTTCATCCCACAAGGAGGGATCTCTGGAGGTGTTGGTAATAACATCCAGTTATGGAGACCAGGTTATGACCCAACAACATTCTTCGTATTTAGACAAGTTTATGACGATCAAGGAAACCCAATTGAAGGTGCTTACGTAGATGTTAATGGCGATAATCAAATTACAGAATCAGACAGACAAGCTTATAAAAAAGCGACACCTGATGTTTTTGCTGGATTTACAAGTAACATGAGTTATAAAAACTTTGATTTTAGTTTCACCTTTAGAGGTAGCTTTGGAAATTACATGTACAACAATGTTGCTTCAGACAGAGGAAATATAACAACTGTAATCAATGCTCCAGGAAACTATTATCCTAATGCACATGCTAGTGTGTTAGATACCAATTTCCAAAATCAAAACCTATTCTCTGATGCCTATATTCAGAGAGCCGATTTTGTAAAATTAGACAACGTATCAATTGGATATTTAATTCCTTTTGAAAAAGTAAACTTAAGAGCATCATTTACAGCAACAAATTTGTTGACAATTACAAAGTATGATGGTCTTGATCCAGAAATCAATAACGGAATTGATAATAATTTCTATCCTAGACCTCAACAGTATGTTTTAGGATTAAACTTTACATTCTAAAAGAAAAATGAACACTAATAAATATTTTAAAGCTATGATGAGAACATTGAAATTTGTTTTTGCTGCTTTTGTGATGGTATTATTCATACAATCATGTGAAAGCAACTTAGACTTACAACCTGAAGATGGTCGTCTCACTGCAGACGCAGCTTTTGAAGATCCTGCTGCCTATAAGCAATTCTTAGCAAAACTATATGCTGGAATTTCTTTAAGCGGACAAGATGGTCCTGCTGGTAATCCAGATTTAGCTGGATTAGACGAAGGGTTTTCCAATTACTTAAGATTGTATTGGAAAATGCAACAACTAACTTCCGATGAAGCTCTTATCGGTTGGAATGATGGAACAATTAAAGATTTACACTCGCAAACATGGACCTCAGGTAACGAATTTATCAGAACCATGTATAGTAGAGTTTTTTACCAAATTGCTTTAACTAACGAATTTTTACGCCAAACAACTTCTAGTAAATTAGACTCGAGAGGTGTTGATGCCGATTTGAGAGCACAAATCCAAGACTATAGAGCTGAAGCTCGTTTTATGAGAGCTTTAAGTTACTGGCATGCTATGGATTTATTTGGTAATGTACCTTTCATTACTGAAGCCGATCCTATTGGAGCATTCTTACCAGAACAAATCCAACGTGCAGACTTATTTAACTATATCGAAGGAGAATTATTAGATATAGAAGGAGACATTGTAGCTGCTAGACAAAATGAATATGGTCGTGCCGATCAAGCTGCTGTTTGGATGTTACTTGCTAAACTGTATCTTAATGCCGAAGTATATACAGGAACTCCTAGATATAGCGAAGTTGTTACTTATACGAATAATATCATTGGAGCTGGATACACAATTCCAGCAAATGAATACTACCAGTTATTCTTAGCAGATAACGATAGTAATGGAGCGCAAGAAGAAGTGATTTTCACAATTCCTTTTGATGGTTTAAATACGCAATCGTTTGGAGGAATGACATTTTTAGTACATGCGCCTGTTGGAGGATCCATGGATCCTGCAGATTTTGGTATCAATGGTGGATGGTTTGGTGTAAGAACTACACCAACATTTGTTGAACAATTTCCAGGTGAAGAAAACTCTGCTGATGGAAGAGCTTTATTTTATACAGATGGCCAAGAAAAAGACATCTTTGATACGTCTCCATTTAACCAAGGTTTCGCTGTAGAGAAATTTAGAAATGTTGACGTTAATGGTAATGCTGGTTCAGATACCACAGGTGATCATCCAGATACAGATTTCCCAATGTTTAGATTGGCTGATGCCTATCTTATGTACGCAGAAGCTTCTTTAAGAGGTGGCGGCGGAAGCATGTCTACAGCTAGAGACTATATTAACGAATTGAGAGAAAGAGCTTATGGCAATACAAGTGGAAACATCACTGAAGCTGATATAACTCTTGATTTTATACTTGCTGAAAGATCTCGTGAATTATTTTGGGAAGCACATAGAAGAACAGATTTAATCCGTTTCGGACAATTTTCTAGCCAAGGTATTTGGCAATGGAAAGGCAACGTTCAACAAGGCGTTACTACCGAAGCTTTTAGAGATATCATGCCGATTCCTGCAGCAGACTTAGGAGTCAATACTAATTTACAACAAAACGAAGGATACTAAATATAAAACAACATGAAAAATATTAAATTTTTAACCTTATTATTTATAGCCTTATTAGGCTTTAACGCTTGCGAAACTGAAGATGATGTTGTTTTCGTTGCGGAGCAATCAGACTTAAGTTTCTCTAATGCATTTCAAGCCGAATATGTATTAACAGCTCAAACTGCTGGAAACTTAGCAGAACGTTTTACTTGGGATTCAGCAGATGCTGGTGTTCCAACTAACTTTACTTACGAATTACAAAGTTCTATACTTGGTGATTTTTCAGATGCAGCTGCTGTTGGTTCAACATCTGCTAATGAAATAGCAATTACGGTTGGAGACATGTTAGGATTTGCTGCTCAAGCTGGCCTAGATAATGATCCAGAAACTGAAGCACCTAATACAGGATCTGTTTCTTTCAGATTAAGAGCCTTTGCTGGTACTGGTGGATTAGAAACATTCTCAGCTGGTCAAGCCTTGACAATGGTTTTACCTGAAGGTGAAGTTGCTGCTGCCGTTTGTGAATTTGAGAAATTGTACTTAGTAGGTGCTGGCGTTGTTGATGCTGGTTGGTCTTGGGATACTCCAGTTGAATTACCTTGTGTAGAAAATGGTATATATGGTGGTAACGTTGCTTTTCAAAATTTAGGTGGCGATGAACCTAACAATAACTTTAGATTCTTTACAGTGAATACCGATTGGGGTTCTGGTCGTAACTATCCGTTCTATGCAGATGCTGGTTATACTATTGACGCCGGATTTGAAAATGCTATGGATGATGATTCTAACTTTGGTTTTGTAGGTACAACAGGAACCTACTATTTAGAAATTGATACAAACACTAAAACCATAACATTAAGTGATGCTCAAGCTACAGGTACTTGTGAGTTTGATTTACTTTATGGTGTTGGTGCTGGTTTAGTGGATGCAGGATGGTCTTGGGATACTCCAGTTCAAATCTTATGCTCTAGCGATGGTGTTTACACAGCTAACGTCGCCTTACAAAACTTAGGTGGAGACGAACCAAACAATAACTTTAGATTCTTTACGGTAAATACCGATTGGGGTTCTGGTCGCAACTATCCGTTCTATGAAGATGATGGATACACTTTTGACTCAGACTTAGTCAATGCAAATGATGATGATTCAAACTTTGCATTTTTAGGAACAACAGGAACTTATTTATTAACTATTGATACCGTTAACAAGACGATAACTTTAGATTAATATAGTATATTTTAATATATGTGTTAATTACAAAAAGGCTATGTCATTCACATGGCCTTTTTTTAAAAATAAAAAACTATGAAAAAAAAATTATCCTTTTTATTCGTTTTGTGTTCTGCTTTTCTAAATGCACAAGTTACACTTAACGTTGGTGCTATTGAAGTTGATGAATCTGTTACAATAACAGTCGACATCAATAGTTCAGATTCTAATTGCAATGCTATTAGCAATCCTGGATCTGTTTATATGCATTCAGGTATTGGAGACAATTCTAATGCTTTTGGTTTTAGTGTCGTTGGGAACTGGGGACAAGATGATGGTGTTGGTGAAATGACCTCAAATGGAAATGGAACCTACAGTATCACAATTACACCACAAACGTATTATGGTTTAACACAGCAACAAGCCGATGATGCAACACAAATTGGTATGGTGTTTAGAAATGAAGACGGAAGCCAAGAACTAAAAGCTGATGGCTGTAACGATTTTATTTTCCCAATAGGAAGTGTCACCATTAACATTTCACAACCGTCGAGTCCTACTGTTGTTTTAAATTCTGGAGATGACTTAGCCGTAAGTGCTACCATATTGTTTCAAGGTTCAACTACAGTTAATGGATCGTATGATATTTTTAGAAATGAAGAAACAACACCTGTAGTTTCTGGTAATTGTGGATTTCCAAATTGTAATGCAACTATTCAGAACATCACTGAAAGCGCAACCTATAGATTTGTAGGATCACCTCAAAGCACTTCTGAAACTGGAGAGGCATCAATTGATGTTTTTGTTATTGCAACAACAATTGAAGAAGCTTTACCATCTGGCGTTGAAGACGGTATTAATTATGATGCTGATCCAACAAAAGCTACTTTAGTTTTAAACGCTCCTAAAAAAGACTATATTCTGGTTGCAGGAAGTTTTAATAATTATTCGCCTACCAATGCTTATGCGATGAAGCGTGACCCAAATACTGGGAAATATTGGATAGAACTTTCAGGATTAACATCTGGTAATATTGAAACCTATCAATACTGGGTCTTTGACACAGATCCTGTAACAGGTTCACCAGGTTTGGTTAAAACTGCAGATCCTTACTCAACTTTAGTATTATCTCCTTTTGATGATCCTTTCATCCCTGCAACTACCTATCCAAATTTACCAGCCTATCCTGCTGGTCAAGAACGAGAAGTTACTGTTTTGCAAACAGGACAAACGCCATATAACTGGCAAGTAACAAACTTCGACAAACCAAAAGAAGAAGACTTAATCGTCTACGAAGTTTTAATAAGAGATTTTGATGCAAATAAAAGCTATCAAGATTTAATAGACCGAATTGATTACTTCAAAAACTTAAATATTAATGCTATTCAACTAATGCCAGTAATGGAGTTTGAAGGCAATGAAAGTTGGGGCTATAATACCTCCTTCCATATGGCTTTAGATAAGTATTATGGTACTGAAGATAAATTTAGAGAATTTATTGATTTATGCCATCAAAACGGTATTGCAGTCATTCTCGATTTAGCTATAAATCATGCCTTTGGAAGAAGTCCGATGGTTCGTATGTGGATGCACGATCCTGATAATGATGGTTGGGGAAATCCAAGTAGTGAAAACCCTTATTTTAATCAAACACCTCAACATAGCTATAATGTGGGTTCAGATTTTAGTCATACTGAAGAAGAACCAAACAATCCTAGTGCAAGTAATAATGACACTACAAATCCTATTACAAATGATTATGTAAAACGTGTTTTAAAACACTGGATTACAAATTTCAAAATTGATGGGATTCGATGGGATTTAACAAAAGGGTTTACTCAAAATTGTGAAAACAATGAAGGGTGTACAAATAGCTACCAGCAAGATCGTGTTGATATCCTTAAATCTTATGCTGATTATTCTTGGTCTTTAGACCCTGATCATTATGTGATTTTTGAACATTTAGGTCCGCAGAATGAAGAAAAAGAATGGGCAAACTATCGTTTAGGCGAAGGAAAAGGTGTGATGATGTGGGGGAAAATGACAGATCCTTACAATGAATTAACTATGGGATTTCCTGCTAATATTGAAGGAGTCGGTCACAAATCACGTACACAATTTAACGGTCCACGTGTTATGGGATATCCTGAAAGCCATGATGAAGAACGTTTAATGTACAAAAATGTGACTTTTGGAAATCAATCTACACCATCTCATAATGTTAGAGACTTAAACACCGCATTATCTAGAATGCCTGCTTTAGGTGCTGTGAGTTTAACTGTACCTGGTCCTAAAATGATATGGCATTTTGCTGCCTTAGGAATGGACAACTCCATATTTACCTGTAATGATGGTAGTGTAAATAATCCTATCTGTAAACTAGATACAAAACCACAACCACAATGGACAGAAAACTGGTTAGGTGATGTTAATAGAAAACAAATTTATGACGATTGGGCAAGATTAATTGAGCTAAAAATTAATGAACCTGTTTTTGAAGGTGATTATACCTTTAATAACAATACAGGTGCATCCTCTCTTATTCAACGTATTGATATTTTTGACACCTCTATTCCTGTCACTGGTTTGAGAAATGTCATCGTACTTGCTAACTTTGATGTTGTATCACAAACTGTAGACACATCGTTCCCAATTGCTGGTAACTGGCATGACCTTATGGATAACACTGGAAATACAACTTATAGTGCAGCAACTGTAACCATTCCTGCTGGTCAGTTTAGAATTTTTGGAAATCAACCATCTACTTTAAGTACTGGAGAATTTGATACTCATCAAACATTTAGTATCTATCCAAATCCTGTCAACACATCATTTAAAACAAATAAGACATTAAACAGTTTACAGATATTTGATATCACAGGAAAACTGGTAAAGTCTTTTAATGGTGATTTTACTGAAACTGACAGCTATGATATTTCAGATTTAACACAGAGTATTTATCTGGTTAAAATTGAAAATGATAATGGCCAAACATTAACCACGAAGCTTATTAAACTTTAATATAGATTAATTAGTGATTTGAATTAGCCTGAAAAGCCTCCAAGTACTACCTGGAGGTTTTTTTATCCCACAAAAAAAGCCAACCCGGATGAGTTAGCTTTCTTACTATGTACAGGCGGAGAGACTTCCCGAATTTCCATATATCGGGATAAACTTCTCGTCTCTAACTAATTTTCAGTTAATCCCACTAAAAAAGCCAACCCGTATGAGTTAGCTTTCCTACTATGTACAGGCGGAGAGACTCGAACTCTCACACCTTGCGGCACTAGATCCTAAGTCTAGCGTGTCTACCAATTCCACCACGCCTGCAACTTCCATTAATTAATGGGATGCAAATATAAACAATACTTTCAATATTCAAATAACTTTAATTAGGAAAAAATAAACTTCGTTTTTGTACTTTTGAAAGAATCAAAAAATAAACACTCATGCAACATATTCAATCTTATATTGAAGACCATAAAGACCGTTTTCTTAACGAACTTATCGACCTGCTTAAAATTCCGTCAGTAAGTGCCGATCCAGCCTATAAAGAGCATGTTTTTAAAACAGCTGACGTCATTAAAACAAGTTTACTTAAAGCTGGGTGCGATCATGTTGAAATTTGTGAAACCGAAGGATTCCCTATCGTTTATGGTGAAAAAATATTAGATGAAAAACTACCTACTGTACTAGTCTATGGACATTACGATGTACAACCAGCAGACCCTTTAGAACTTTGGGATTCGCCACCTTACGAGCCTGTTATTAAAACCACAGAAATTCATCCCAAAGGTGCCATTTTTGCACGAGGTGCCTGTGATGATAAAGGACAAATGTACATGCATGTCAAAGCCATGGAATTTATGACGGCAACCAACCAGCTTCCTTGTAATGTCAAATTTATGATTGAAGGTGAAGAAGAAGTTGGCAGTGTGAACTTATCTAAGTTTGTTAAAAATAATCAGGACAAACTTAAAAATGATGTTATTTTAATTTCTGATACTGGCATGATTGCTCAAGATGTACCCTCAATAACTACTGGGCTTCGCGGATTGAGTTATGTTGAAGTTGAAGTAACTGGTCCTAATAGAGATTTGCATTCAGGATTATATGGTGGTGCTGTTGCAAATCCGATTAACATATTAACTAAAATGATTGCGTCACTCCATGACGACAATAACCATATCACTATTCCGGGATTTTATGATAAGGTTGAAGAACTTTCCGAATCAGAAAGAGCAGAAATGGCTAAAGCACCATTTTCTCTTGAAGACTATAAAAAAGCCTTAGATATTGATGCCGTTTATGGCGAAAAAGGGTATACAACTAACGAACGTAATTCTATAAGACCAACACTTGATGTTAACGGAATTTGGGGTGGTTATATTGGCGAAGGTGCCAAAACGGTAATTGCCAGCAAAGCCTTTGCTAAAATATCAATGCGATTAGTACCGCATCAAGATTGGGAAGAAATAACTGAATTATTTAAAACTCATTTTGAAAGTATTGCTCCTGCTGGTGTAAAAGTAAAGGTTAAACCGCATCATGGCGGACAAGGTTATGTGACGCCAATTGACAGTATTGGTTATCAAGCGGCTTCAAAAGCCTATCATGATACTTTTGGCAAAAACCCAATTCCGCAACGTAGTGGTGGAAGTATTCCCATTGTATCGCTATTTGAGCAAGAATTAAAAAGTAAAACTATCTTAATGGGATTTGGCTTAAACAGTGATGCGATCCACTCGCCTAACGAACATTTTGGGGTTTGGAATTACTTAAAGGGTATTGAAACCATTCCTTTATTTTATAAGTATTTTACTAAATTGAGTTAAAAACCATCCTTTCATAAAAAAGCCACCAAAACAGTATATTTTGGTGGCTTTTTTATAGTCATTACGTATATTACTCCTTGACAATCTTATAAGTTCCTGTTTTTTCCGAAGATTTTATATTTAAAAAATAAATGCCTTCCGGAAAGTCTTTCACATTTAAAGTTGTTAAGCCTTCTGAAGTAGTTGTATTTAAAAGTAACTTTCCTGAAACATCATACAAATTAATCGCTAATGCTTGATTTCCAAAAGCCGTTTCAATAGAAAGTTTAGCCTTTACCGGATTGGGGTAAACCTGTAATTCATCTTCAGAAAAAGCGTCCAAACCAAGCGTATCAAAAACAATACAAGCACTGCGTTCTATACAGGTTCCTGAAGTAATTTCAACCGCATAAACACCATTTACTGAAGGTGAAAAAGATTGATTAGTTGCTCCAGAAATAGGACTATTCGTATTACAATCATACCACTGGTATGATGCCGACGATTGGTTAGACGTGAGTAATGATGGGGTTTGCGTTACTGTATTGTCAACAGCAATCAAACTTGCTTTGGTCGCCATATAAGCAGTAACAAGTTTTATCATTTCACGGTAATAAGGCAAATCAAGAGTTGCTACACGATCTCCAGACGAATGGTAAAATGGGGTTTCGTCATCAGTTTCCCAAGACTCTCCAACCAATAATGCTGTAAAACCTTGTGCCCAAAAACGCGCATGGTCACTTGCCGTTGTACCTGGATTGACTTCTATCACACTCAAATCAAAAGTATAAGTATTTAAAACCGAAATAATATCGTCTTTCATTGCTACAGATCCTGCAATATCTCTGTAATCGATATCAAACTCATTATCGCCAGGCTCACCTGGAGCATCACCATCATACCCCACCATATCCATGTTTAAAACGGCTAGAATATTGTCACCATTACTCGCCGCTTGGTTTGCATAAAATTGAGAGCCTAGTAATCCTATTTCTTCCTCATCCCAAAGCGCATAAACAATAGTATTATCGACGCATTGCTGCGATAAAATTCTGGCAATTTCTAATACGGCAACAGTTCCAGTAGCATTGTCATCTGCACAATAATCTGCCACAGTATCATAGTGCGCACATACAATATAAATGTTATCTGGGTTTGTTTTTCCTAACTGAGTGGCAATAATATTTCTTCCGTTAGAATTAAAAGTTTGCTCTAAAACGGTAATATTATCGAGAGCTTCAAATTGTTCAACCAAATAATCACCTGCCAATTCATTATTGGCTTGCTGCCTGTTTAAAATTGTAACCGTATTTCCATCTACAACGGTCGATTGTTCTCCAGAAAATTCGTTAAGAGTAAGTTCTAATCTATTAATATCAACTTGATTAATGAGGTCTTGAACGGTTTGTCCACCGCAAAACATTGAACAAAATAAGGTGCAGATTAAAATGGGATGAATAGCTTTCATTGTGGGCGTTTTATCTGATAATTTTTATCAAATATAGTTGATTTTAAACAAATTCATTTTTATAGAATTTGGAAATTCAATTTTTTATTCTACATTTGTAGAGTTAATTCTAAAAACGTAGAACAATGCAATTATCCAAAACCGAAGAGCAATTAATGCAATACCTCTGGAAACTTGAGAAGGGTTTTATGAAAGATTTATTAGAAGCTTATCCAGAACCAAAACCTGCAACCACAACTGTTGCTACCCTTTTAAAACGTATGATTGACAAAGGCTTTGTAGCTTATAAGCTCTACGGAAAATCCCGTGAATACTACCCTTTGGTTAAAAAGAAAGATTATTTTTCTAAACATGTAAATACGCTTATTAAAACATTTTTTAATGACAGTGCTTCTCAGTTTGCATCATTTTTTACGAAGGAAACTAATTTGTCTAAAGCCGAATTAGAAGACTTAAAAGCATTAATCGATAACGAAATTAAAAACAAGTAGTCATGCTTATCTACCTCTTAAAATTTAGCGCTTGTTTGGCTCTTTTTATGGTCTTTTATAAGTTGCTTTTAGAAAAATCCAGCATTCATAATTTCAAGCGTTTTTATTTACTAGGTGCATTAACAACTGCCTTAATTATACCATCGCTTACTTTTATAGAATACATTGAGCCGCTCGTATATGATTCTTTTGAAATGATAGAACCACTGCCAACAATGGTTATTACAGATGCCGTTTCTAAAGAGGTTTCAATAGATTATGCATCTATTATATTATGGAGTATTTACGGTTTAGGCGTTTTTATTTTTCTTCTGAAATTTTCCCTAAATCTCTATAAAATCATTAAGCGAATTAAGAACAATCCAAAATTGAAATCGGCTGCTTTCATCAACGTTTTAGTAACAAACCTTGTAACACCGCACACCTTTTTTAGTTATATATTTTTAAATAAACATAAATTTGAACACGCCGAAATTCCGCAGGAAGTATTACTCCACGAACAAACGCATGCGAAGCAAAAACACAGTTTAGACGTTTTAATTTTAGAGTTGACACACATCTTGTTTTGGTTCAATCCACTTATATACCTTCTAAAAAAAGAAGTTAAGCTCAATCATGAATTTTTAGCAGATCGTGCCGTATTACGCAACGGCATTCAGCCATCAGCATATCAACAATTATTATTAGCATTCTCATCAAATGCCAGCGAACCTCAATTGGCAAATGCCATCAATTATTCATCCATCAAAAAACGATTTACAGTTATGAAAACAAACACATCAAAACCATCTATTTGGCTTAGAAGCCTATTAGTCTTTCCGTTACTAGCCCTTATGCTATACAGTTTTACTGAGCGTAAACAAATAGTAAAAGCAGCAGAAGTACCTGTTCAAAATTATATATCTGAAGGTGTTTCTGAAGCTCAAATGAAAGAATACAACGAATTTATCATTGCATTTAACACCACACATACTATAAACCATGACGCTTATGAAAGAATTGTGTCGATCTACAATTTAATGACTGAAAAACAAAAAGCTTCTGTAGAACCTTATCCTAAAATTCCGGGAATCGATTTATCAAAAACCAAAGCAAAAACACCTACTAAAGAACAATTTGAGTCTTGGAAAAATGAGAAAGAATTTGCTATTTGGCTGGATGGTGTTCATATTCCCAACGTAAAATTGAATTCATATGCCTTGGATGATATTGCACATTATGTTGGTAGTTTTGCTCATAAAAATGCTCGTAGTGAAAGGTTTCCGCAGCCTTATCAATTTAGTCTATACACTAAAAAAGGATTTGAAACGACCTATCAACAGTCTCAGGTCAAAACCTACAGATCCTTATCACAAAAATATTCTGATGCGATTCAAATTTATTTAAAAGAACGTCAGACCGATAATTCAGAATTAAAGCTTCTGTATGAACGCGCTTCAAGGCTTTATAAATCTTTCACTAAAGAAGAACTAAAAAAATACAAACTTTTGCCACCACCTCCGCCACCAGCAGCAGGAAAATCAACCAATAATAGTTCAAATGCCAAAGAATGGGATAAGGTTAAACAGCACTTAAACCCTTCAGCATCTTCTAAAAATCAGACACAACCAATGTGGATTTTGCTTAATAACAAAGGCCAGTTTTTAGTCGATGATGAGTTAGGTTCTTTAGAAACAATTGAAGCCGAGTTTAAAAGTATCGCTAATGATAAGCGTCGGTCTAAAAAAGTAAATTTCAAACATGATCCCAAGGCACCAAAAGCTATGGTTACCAATCTTGTAGCATTGATTAAAAAGTATAAGCTAGAAAATATTTCTGGTGATAATTTACTTGTTCCTCCTCCTCCACCAAGACCCGAAAAAGTTAAAACGGGTAATGGTCCCAATGCTGAAAATTACAACGATTATCCCATTCCACCTGCAATTCCGGAGAACGCAACACCTGAACAACGTGAAAAAATGCAGCGTGCTATTGATGAATTTGAACACAAATACAAGCGAAAAGTACATCAGATAAAATCAGAAAATGGTATGACTTATAATATGATTGTAAATGATGAAGAGTATGATCCAAATAATTCTGAAGCTTATAAAACTAAAACAGGGTTTATTAAAATAAACGGACAAGCACATTATTTTGTAACTATTGATAACAAAACGAAGTATTACAATAGGAACGGCTTTGAAGTTTCAAAAGCTGGTGACGTTATAAGTCCGTCTCAAGTGAATGCCTCTGATGTCATTCCAAATCAATACATCACGAAAGTATTTAGTGACGGAAAAATTATGACAGAATTTAAAGACAATATCCCAAGTCGTGATAAAAAAATCATGGATATCCCTTCCCCTCCAAAACCTTTATCTGCATTAGATTTTATAATAGATATGGCAAAGAAAAATGCCAAATTCTACTATGAAAACAAAGCGATTTCTTCAGATGAAGCCATTTCGCTTTTAAAACAGCATCCAGAATTAAATGTACTAGCAAAGCCAACAACTAATGAACAACCTTTAGTGTACCTCTCTAAAGAACCAATACGTACACAACAGAAGTATCAAAAAAGTAAAGCACTTGTTAGTATCAATGGAAAAACACCTATCAACGACCAACTCAACTTAACTATTGACGATTTTAAGAGTATAAAACTCACATTAGAAACAGCTGAAGTGATAAGCTTTAAGTTCAAAGTGCCTGGTAAACCAACGGAACACAACAAAGGCTATACCTTAAATGATAAGTCTAAATCCTATCTAAAAGCACTCTCGTCTGAAACAGTTGTTCAGTTTTTTGATATTAAAGATTCTAAAGGTTTTGTGCATCCTCCTGTAGTGGTTTCCATTAAAACTAATTAAAAATAAATATACCTAAAAGCCTCTTAAATGAGGCTTTCAGGTATATATACGGGTTTTAAATTTCGAGTAAATCGGTTCTAAAATCATCTCGTAAACATTGCTATTTTTAAATGATTAACTTTAAATAGCTTGTCATGAGATTATCTTCAAATCCAAAATTATACATAGCGCTGTCTTTATTGTTTTTTGTTTGCTTAGCTATAGGCTTAGGTCTTAGCAAAAAAGCTGAAAACATTCCAAACAACTTTACTGTACAAGAGAAACCAAAAAACACACCAATGCTGCCTTTAATAACCGACAGTGTTCCTCATTTAAAAAAACTCTTTAAAGCTGCAATGTTAGATGCTCAAAATCCAGAGCCAAGTGAAATATATAACCACCTTATCAATCTGGAAACGGATAAAAATTTGCTAGACACTATAATTAATAGGGAACGTTACATTAAAATGGTGTCTTGGAAATTAAATCCGAAATGGTATCCCAAAAAAGGAAAATTCAATAATGAAAATCGCGTTATTTGGGTTACAGCCGCACCTATTATTCAAGATAGTTGCAAAAGTTTCCATAAAAAGTATAAAGATCCTAACATGCGTTTGCGTCAATTGTTAGGCTTACAGCCTTTTACTGTTGAAACGTTTTTCCTAGAAGTTTGGGTAAAACCATCAGACCTATTTAGACCTGCGCCTGATAATGAAACTAATGATAGTAGTTGCGGACTCAATTTACCAAACGATGTTAGTAGCAGCTATCGAAAATGGTTTAATGACACGCGAGCTAACCAATACAAAGATTGTACAGATTCTATCTTTGATGAGTATGGATACCCATGGACTCAGTTAGGATACACCTATGATTGGAGTCCCGACAATCCAACAAACGTGGGTTTATCAGAATTTGTGATCAAAGAAAATTCAAATATGTACGTTAGTGGAGGATATCCAAATAAAGTGTATTGTACTTCAAAATAAAGGCTAAAAAAACCAAACATAAATCACAGACCTTTCATAAATAAGACATGAAAGGTCTTTTTCTGTTAAAATATGTAACAATACAAGGCTTTTTGCGTTCTAATAGACAATCAATCAAAAATCAATCATCATGTTAAAACAATTCTTCATCATCTGTTCTGGAGCAGATACAGATATTCTCGATAATTGCGCTATAGGAGAACAAAATAAATATGCTGGCATTGGAGCTACTGTATTTTTTACTGCTGTTATGGCATTTATTGCATGTAGCTACGCCCTTTACACTGTTTTTGACAATCTATTTTCTGCGCTTACTTTTGGATTTATTTGGGGGTTGTTGATCTTCAATCTGGACCGTTTTATCGTGTCTACCATAAAAAAACGTAACAATAGTATCGACGAAATCATTCAGGCATCACCAAGAATCATCTTAGCGATTATTATTGCTGTTGTTATTTCTAAACCTCTAGAACTTAAAATCTTTGAAAAGGAAATCAATCAAGTGCTGCTTGAACAAAAAAATGAACTCACTTTAGCCAACCAAAATCAAATTGCTGAACAGTTTACACCAAATGTTGAAGCATTAGAAGCAAACATTGCAACCTTACAATCGCAAATCATCACAAAAGAAGCTGAAGTAAATGCGCTTTATGATGTTTATATTTCTGAAGCTGAAGGTACTGCCGGAACACAGTTACTGGGAAAAGGACCTGTATATAAAGAAAAACGAGAAAAACATGATGCTGCACTTGCCGAATTACAACAACTAAAAACAGATAATAAAGCAAAAATAGAGGCGACCGAAGCTCAAATTGCACAACTAAAAAATGATTATGACGCTCAAGTAAGCTCTACACAACCTATAATTGATGGCTTTGATGGATTGATGGCGCGCGTTAATGCTTTAGGGGAATTACCTTGGCTCCCATCCTTATTCATTTTACTCTTGTTTTTAGCGGTAGAAACATCTCCTATTTTCGCAAAATTACTTTCGCCAAAAGGTGAATATGACTACAAATTAGAAGATGCCGAAACAGCTGTTAAAACCTGGGTTGAACAAAAAGTAAGTGAGCGCAAATTAGTACTTCAAACCGATCAAACACTCAATAACAGAATTTATAATGATATTGCCGAAGAAGACGAACTCTATACTTACAAACGTAAAAAAGCTCGTGAACTCATGCAACTACAGGCGGATGCATTCTTTAAGCATCAAAAAAACGCATTGTAATTTTAAGTATATTTAAAATCTAAATATACGCTTATGAAATTTGTGTACTATATACTAGTCCTAACGTTACTTGTGTCTTGTCAAACTGAATCTAAACGTAGTGATAACGATACGATTTCTGAAGTAGTTTCTGAAGACCTTAATCAAGATGCAGTAACAGCTATCAAAGAAGTTATGTCTGCACAAGAGGTTGCTTGGAACAATCATGACCTAGAAGGTTTTATGAAAGGCTACTGGACGAATGAAAATCTTAAATTTTATGGCAGTAACGGACTCACAAAAGGCTGGAATAATACTTTAGCCAATTATAAAAAAGGCTATCCTACAAAAGCCGAAAGTGGCACACTACGTTTTGTAATCAATGATATTTCTAAAATTGAAAACGACAATTATTGGGTGATGGGCGAATACCATCTTACTCGCGACATTGGTAATGCCAATGGCGTTTTTATGATCATCTTTAAAAAGATTAATGGGCATTGGAAAATTGTAGCAGATATGTCCTGCTAATTATGCAGCTTCTTCAGATTTGAAGTGATTGTATAAACTACCATGACCAAGACCAATAATAGATAAGCGTTTGTTTTTCACTAAAGCTTCGTTATGTAATTGTGCAATAGCACTCACGCCATAACGATCAATGCTAGTGAGATTTTCAATGCTAACTGTAATCACATTAGCTTTCTCAAATACATTTCTAAATTGCTTTTTAAACTGGTGAATGTTATGTCTGTCTAACACACCTTTAACTTTAAAAAAGTTGTTTGCTTGAGTAATTTCTAGGTTCATAATAATACGATTTAGGTTAATGTTTAATAACTCTATTTTGCTATTAATCAATATCATTATTCATGCCATTTATTAATGCGGACTTATAATAACTAGCTTTGTAAATATCAGAATTAAAAAAGCAGAACCATTATATTTTCGATTAAATGTATAATTGGATGGTTTTAGATTACCAACAGACTTCTTTAATCGATAAACAGCACATTTTGAATTGCTTAGATTGCGATTACTAATATAAATCGTAGTATTTTTCCGTAAGAAAATGATTATAAAACACCAAATCACAGGGTAGCACCTATTTTTTATGGACTATAATGCTCCTAATTAAAGAGTTCTTCAGGTACCTTAAAATCGTCTATCTGGATGAAACATTTGTGTAGCAATAGATGTGCTTTTAGTATCTATAATTTCGGAAACTAATTTACCTGTAGCTGTTGCCATACTCCAACCCATCATAGCATGACCTGTTGCAATGGTAAGGTTATTACATTTTGAAGATTTCCCAATATAAGGTAATCCATCTGGTGATACCGGACGCAAACCAGCAGCTGCAGCTCTTTTTTCTTCAGAACTCAAGGCGACTTCAGGATAATAACGCGAGGCAGCATGCGCTATAGCTTCGACACGTATGTGATTGATATTATGATTAATACCTGCTATTTCCATTGTGCCAGCAAACCGGGTAAATCCATTCATAGGTGTCACGGCAACTTTGGCTTCGGCTAAAATTGCAGGAAGTGTAATTCCGGTATTTTGAGTCGTATTGATTCTATAACCTTTTCCTGCCTGAAGCAAGAGTTTTAATCCTAATTTTTTACTTAAAATATGAGACCATGAACCAGCTGCTAAGACAAATTCATCGGCTTTTAAAACTTGTTTATCTGTAGTAATCGATTGTATAGTTGCTTTTGAAACTTCTATATCTTCAACCTTTTCATTTTTAAAAAACTGAACACCTGCAACTTTTAAATGTGCTTTCATTTCATCCATAAACTCATGCGGTGTTGTATGAGAATCACACTGGTAAAATGTAGCGCCTTTTGCATGAATTTTGACATTGGGTTCTAGAGCCTTTAATTCTTCAAGATTCATCATTTTTGCTGCTAAACCTTCTTGATTAGCAAGCTGAACGGTTTTAAACTCTTCTTCAAGCATCTGTTCAGTTTGACATAACATCAACAACCCTTTTTTCTCATACTGAAATGTGAATCCTTCTTCATTTTTTATAGCATCGTATAAGTCCTGACTTAGTAAAGCAATTGACTTAATGGCAGGAATAGCCTTAGTCACATGATTTGAATTACATGATTTATTAAATGCTAAAACCCATCTTAAAAAATCGGATTCTAATCGTGGTTTTATGTACAACGGACTCGAAGCATTAAACATCCATTTCAAGCCTTTTTTCATAACTCCAGGAGCAGATAACGGAATAATATGACTTGGTGATAAATATCCTGCATTCACATAAGAAGCGCCCGCATCTAAATTAGACTGATCCACTATGGTTACCTGATGTCCTTCTTTTTGCAGGTAATACGCAGAACACAATCCTATAATTCCACCGCCTATAACTATTATTTTTTTACTCATTGCTTATATTACTTGCACTAATCGTTTGAACTAAATCACCTGAAACCCATAGGCATAAGGATCATCTTCGGGATCTATAGTGATGGTATTATGACCATAAACTTTTGCCCAACCTTGAATGCTCGGAATTATAGCTTGCAACCCATTTAAAGTGGCCTCCTCTTCTACACGACCAATAAATTTGGAACCAATAAAACTCTCGTGAATAAATGGTTCACCTAATTTTAAGTTCCCTTTGGCATATAATTGAGCTAGTCGTGCTGATGTTCCTGTGCCACACGGACTCCTATCGATAGCTTTATCACCATAAAATACGGCATTTCTTCCAGAAGATGTAGTGTCTATTGGAGAACCTGTCCATAATAGATGGGTTACATCCCGTATAGTTTCATTCTCGGGATGCACAAATGCATTGGGATATTTGGTATTAATTAATGTTCTTAGTGTTTGTGAATACTGAATAATTTGACCTGCTGAAACTTGATGTACTCCTGAAAAATTCTCTTGCGGATCGATAATTGCGTAAAAATTTCCACCGTAAGCTACATCAAAAGTTAGTGGTCCTAATTGCGGGCATTCAATAGTTAAGCCTTCGGCTGCCAAATAACTTTTAACATTCGTTAGTTTGACCCAATCCACTTTACCTTCAGTTTGCTGATAGTCGATTTCAACCAATCCCGCAGGTGCTTCCATTCTAATTTTTCCAGGAGTTTTAGGTGTAATCAAACCTTCTTCAATAGCAATGGTAACAGTGCCAATAGTACCATGACCACACATGGGCAAACAGCCAGAAGTTTCAATAAATAAAATGGCAAAATCATTGTCGGGGTGATGTGGCGGATACAAAATACTGCCACTCATCATATCATGTCCGCGAGGTTCAAACATCAAGCCTTTTCGAATCCAATCATAATGCTTTAAAAAGTGTTGACGCTTCTCGCTCATGGTTGTTCCGAGTAATTGTGGACCACCTTCTTTGATGACTCTCACAGGATTACCGCAGGTATGCGCATCAATACAAACAAAGGTTGATTTACTCATTTTTAAGCTGTTCAATATATTTAGTAATACGTCTTTCAAGAATGGATAAAGTGACCGTACCTTGCTCTAAAATAATCTCATGAAATTCTCGGATATCGAACTTCTCACCTAACTCGGTTTCAGCTTTTTGCCTTAATTCTCTAATTTTAAGCTCTCCAATTTTATAAGATATAGCTTGTCCAGGCCACGAAATATAACGGTCTGTTTCTGTAGTAACCTCATGGATGGATAAAGCTGTATTTTCCGATAGGTAATCAATCATTTGCTGTCGTGTCCATCCTTTAGCATGCACACCTGTGTCAACCACCAAACGGCAAGCACGCCACATTTCGTAGGTTAACTGCCCGAATTTTTCATAAGGTGTTGTGTAAATATTCATTTCATCAACTAAATATTCTGCATATAATCCCCAACCTTCGCCATAAGCCGACAAATACAAGTTTCTTCTAAAACTCGGAATTGTTTTTGGCAGTTCATTATTTAATGAGATTTGCAAATGATGCCCAGGAACCGCTTCATGAGCTGTCAAAGCAGGAATGGTGTACAACGTTCTGCTCGATAAATTATAGGTATTCACCCAGTAATATCCTGCAGTCGTTTCGCTATAAGAAGGCGAATATCGGCCGCCAGTATAATTGGGTGCAATCGCCTTAGGAACTGGAACTACACCATAAGGTTTTCTTGGTAACGTCTTAAAGAATTTTGGTAATTCGCCATCAATTCTTTTCGCTATATCTCTAGCAAACATCAATAACTCTTCTGCTGTCTTAGGATAAAATTGTTCGTCAGTTCTAAGAAAAGCAATAAAATCGGCAAAGCTCCCTTCAAACCCTAAACCATCGATAATGTGTTGCATTTCTGCTCTGATTCTCGCGACTTCTTTTAAACCGATTTGGTGAATATCTTCAGCCGTATATTGCTGACTTGTTGTAAAGTAATTGATTCTATTTTGATAAAATGCTTCGCCATTAGGAATGCTTGAAATGCCTAATTTTTTTCTGGTATTCGGAAAATATTCATCCTCAAAAAAGCGCTTAATTTTTTTATATTGATGGATAGCATTTTCTTGAACACTTGCTTTAGCCGCCTTAATAATGGAGTCTTTTAATGTTACTGAAAAATCTTCAGGCAGATTAAGAAATGGTTTATAAAACTCACTCTTAGTCACATCGGAAACGATATGCTTATTATAAGTATCTTCATAATTATTAAACACAACTCTAGGCTGAGCCATGCCTTCTTTTATCGCTTCTCGCAAGAGATTTAAATTATAATCGACGCGTTTAGGCAAATCCTTGAGGCGTTGTAAATAGGCATTGACTTGTGCTTTGGTTTTAAGTGTTCTTTGTCCCATTCTGCTTAAATTTAAATGAAAAGCAGATTCGTTGGTAATGGTATTTAAATAGGTTTTAAAGGAATTTGTATCGATAACATCTTGCAAAACAAAAGCCAGCAATTCTTTAGAAATTTTTTCACTTTCAGATAAATTGTCTTCTGAAACGTGTTCTAAATCGGTCATTAATTGCTTTGCTAAATCTGCTTCAGCCTGGTAATATTTAATCGTATGGGCAACAGATTCATTCCATTTAAAATCATAATCTCTTTCCGCTTCATAGCTTACTATAATGGCGTTTAACTTATCTGAATCCGATTGTGATTGAGATTGAAAGGATATTAACCCAAAACATAGGAGGACAAAAAAGCATCTAAAGCATTTCATAGTAACCGTATTAAAATTAAATTTTTTGGCGACTCATCGTTCCATTTAAACATCTTGAAATTTTTAAAGGATTTTCATCTTTAAGTTCGTCAGGCAATAAATCATTAGGCCAATCCTGGTAACTAAATGGTCGCACCCAACGTTTAATGGAATGAATCCCAACTGCTGTAAAACGACTGTCTGTAGAAGCTGGATAAGGTCCACCATGCACCATAGACGGACAAACCTCAACACCTGTTGGAACACCATTATAGATGATGCGGCCAACACGATTTTGCAAGGCTGAAATGACTTTAGGATACTTTGAAACCTCGTTAGTTTCGGCAATCACTGTTCCTGTAAGTTGTCCTTCTAACTGAGAAATAACAGCCTCCAGTTCTTTAGCATCTTTACATTGAACCACCATTGAAAATGGACCAAACACTTCTTCATGTAAGGTTGAATTTTTGATAAATGATGTCCCTTTTACTGTTGTTAAAGCTTGTTTAGCATAATTGGCTTGTACCTCTGAATTGTAATCGGCTGATATCTCAAGTTCAGAGTGCGCCAAAGCTTTAGCCTTTTTAGAGTTATACGCACCCATAATATTAGGATGCAACATACAAGCAGGTTCTATGTTTATAATTTCTGCGGAAAGTTGCGTGATAAAGTGAGACAGAGCTTCACTTTCAACACCTAAGATCAAACCTGGATTAGTACAAAACTGACCTGTTCCTAAAGTAATAGAACTCGCATAAGTTTTTGCCAAAGCTTCACCTCTATTTTTTAAGGCTTCCGGAAGCATCACTACGGGATTGATACTGCCCATTTCTGCAAACACAGGAATGGGTTCTTCGCGTTGGGAAGCCAAATCATAAAGCGCACGACCGCCTTTTATACTTCCAGTAAAACCGACGGCTTTAACTCGATAATCTTTAACTAATTGCGTTCCTACCTCAATGCCGCTACTATTTAAATTAGAAAATACACCCTTGGGCATACCCGTTTTTTTTGCAGCTTTTACAATAGCAGAGGCTACCAATTCGCCTGTTCCTGCATGCATGGGATGTGATTTTACAATCACTGGACAACCCGCAGCCAGAGAGGCAGCAGTATCGCCTCCAGCTGTAGAATAAGCTAAGGGGAAATTACTCGCACCAAATACCACAACAGGTCCCAAAGGCACCATCATTTTACGAATATCAGATTTTGGCATCGGTTCTCTATCAGGTTGCGCTGTATCAATTGTGGCTTCAACCCAGGATCCTTCTACAACTAATTCGGCAAAGGATCGTAATTGACCGATAGTTCGTCCACGTTCCCCTTTGGCGCGACCTTCAGGTAATCCGGTTTCAGAACAATAAGTCTTAATCAGTTCGTCGTCTAAAGCTAAAATTTCATCAGCAATAGCATTCAAAAATGCGGCTTTCGCTTTTCCTGAATAGTTTTTATAATCATGAAAAGCGCTTTCAGCTAAGAGACACGCTGTTTCAATTTCGGTAGGTGTCGCTTCAATAAACGTTGTTTGGTTTTCAATATTTAATTGCGGATTGAAGGTTTTGTAGCTCAAATTTCCTTTCGCTGACAATTCAAATCCGATGTAGTTTTTTCCTGTAATCATAATCAATCTTCCCTATGTGTTATGTTTTATTGATGCGCTCTAAATGCGCTTTTAAATCTACTGGTTTATGTATCACTTTTGTCGATACGGGATATTTTTTTAATACGTTTTCTGGTCGGATGGGCCGTTTTTCAAATCCGCCACCACAATTAGGACACACTTGTTGTAATATGTTTTCGACACAATCTATACAATACGTGCATTCGAAAGTGCAAATCATAGCCTCTTGTGAATCGAAAGCCAATTTCTTATTGCAATGCTCGCATGTTGGTCTTATTTCTAACATTGTATCATTTGTTTATCTAATTGCTAGTTATCGAAAATTCGTGTTAAGGATTGCAGCGACATCCTTTTGTTTTTCAAAAGATATAGCGGAAAGCCTGACCTCGCCAAAGCGAGGTAACACCCAAATTATATTATAAATTTTTATAATCTGGTAGCGTCGGTCGTGTTTTCAAACCATTTTTAATAACGTTTAGTACAAGTTTGCGTTCTTCTCCATGTAAAGGCAAACGTGGCTCACGAACGGTTTCTGTTCCTAAACCAGTTGCGACTTCAGCTAACTTTATGTTTTGTACTAATTTAGGGTTTATATCTAACTCTAGCAATGGTAAAAACCAGCGATAGATTTCAATAGCTTCTTGAATACGTCCTGCTTTTTGAAGTTCGTAAATGGCAACCGTTTCGGCTGGAAAGGCACAGACTAAACCTGCAATCCATCCCTCTGCTCCCATAAGTAAACTCTCTAAGGCGACTGTATCAACACCAGTCATAATTTTGAGTCGGTCACCAAAACGATTTTTAATCCTTGTGACATTAGACACATCTCTGGTAGATTCTTTAACCGCTTCGATAGTATCACATTTGAGTAGCTCCTCAAACATATCTAGCGTTACTTCGATGTTATAATCAACTGGATTATTATACACCATTATTGGAAGTGAAGTGTTATTTGCCACGGTTTTAAAATAGGTCACAGTTTCCCGATCGCCAGATTTATAGCGCATTGGTGGCAACATCATTAAGGCAGAAGCACCATCAGCTTCGGCATGTTGAGCCGCTTGAATGGCCGCTTTTGTAGATTGCTCGGCAATATTGATAAGCACAGGTACTTTATTATCTACATGACTGACCGTTGCTCGTGTTAGAATGCGCTTTTCATCATGACTTAAAGTACTCGCTTCTCCTAATGTTCCACCGAGAACAATGCCATGAACACCAGCTTCTAATTGCGCTGTAATATTATGTTCAAACATCTGTAAATCTAAGGTGTCAGAATCTGTAAATTTTGTCGTGACTGCAGGCATAACGCCTTTCCATTGGATACTCATATGTTTACTTTTTTACGATGTAAAACTACTGTAGTCTTGCAGAATTAAATAATGGCTATTTATCCAATATTGATATTATATTATCCAATAAATGTTTTAAAATTAATAATAAGAATAGTATTTGCGTATATTAGTACATCAAATGCATTTTATTTCGTGAAAGTTTTACCCTTTAAAATACCAAAACCCGACTTTGAAGCTTTAGTTTTTCAAGAAGATAAAGGCTCCTTATTTTTTGATAAGCTACATCAGCATGAGGAGATTCAGGTGAGTTTAATTGTAGAAGGTGAAGGGACATTAATTGTAGGAGATACTATAAACTATTACAGTTCTGGTGATATTTTGGTGATAGGAAGTAAGCTTCCGCATGTATTTAAAAGTGATGTTTCCGTAGAAAAAGAGGCTTACATGATAAGTTTGTTTTTTACGGAATCTTCGTTTGGATCACAATTTTTTAATCTTGAAGAGTTAAAAGAATTACAACCTTTTTTTAAACGTGCAAAACATGGGTTTAAAGCGACATCTCATAAAACATTAATGCTAGATTATTTCAAACAATTAGAATCAGCATCAAAACTAAAACGGTTTATCGTGCTACTTGAACTACTTCAGTTATTATCGAAATCTGCATATACGAGTTTATCAGCTTTCATTTATAATAAAACCTTTACAACGGTTGAAGGCAATCGTATGCGTGATGTGTTTGAATATACGATGAACAATTATGACCAACCCATTTCATTAGAACACATCTCAAGTGTCGCCAATATGACAAAAACAGCGTTTTGTAAGTACTTTAAAAAGCGTACAAACAAAACCTATATAACCTTTTTAAATGAATTGCGTGTGGAGCATGCCTGTCGATTATTGCTATCGTCACAAGATTTGTCAATAGCAGCCATTGCTGAACTTTCAGGCTTTCAGAATATTTCAAATTTCAATCGACAATTTAAAGCTGTGAAGCTGATAAACCCATCAGAATTTAAAGCTTCAAAAACTGCTACGATTTTTTAACGTATTGTGTAATGATGACAATCTGCTGACCATCGACTTTACCTTCAATATACTCGGCATTTTCGTGATCTAATCGAATGTTTCTAACCGCTGTACCTTGTTTGGCAACCATACTTGAACCTTTCACCTTTAAATCTTTAATGAGCACCACAGAGTCTCCGGATTCCAGAATTACACCATTGGCGTCACGATGTATAATTTTATTTGCTTCATCTTCATGCTCTCCAGTTGCTCTTGCTAAAGCTAAAGCATCATCGTCAAGGTACATCATGTCTAATAAATCTTGCGGCCAACCTTCATTACGAAGTCGTTGCAACATTCGCCAGGCCATAATCTGCACTGCAACGTGCTCACTCCACATACTGTCGTTAAGACTTCTCCAATGGTTAGGATCCATGTCGGTTTTACTCTCAATCTGATCTAAACAGGTATTACAAACTAAGACATCATTAGCGACATTTTCATTTAGAGAAGGCGGAATTGTATATTGCTTTAAACCATTAGTAGATGCGCATAATTCACAGGTATTGTTGCTGCGTTCTTGTAGAGTTTGTAGTACGCTCATGAGGATTTTTTTGCAATGATAAGAAAATTCTACAGATTGGCTAATGCCTCTCTCATTTTCTTGGTCATTCCTTTGACGACCATATCGTAAGAATGATCGATAAGCTCGCAAACCAGTTGAGGCGACAAATCGCCATTATGGAGATAAACGCTGTTCCATAGCTTTTTATGCATGTGATAACCTGGTTGAATGCTATCATAAGTTTCTCTGAGTTCAATGGCATATTCTGGATCACATTTTAAGTTGATAAAAGCATTGCCTTCCTCCCACTTTTTTAAAGAGACCAAAGCGAACATTTTATCCATTACCTTAAACACAAGTGTATCTTCATCGAACGGAAAGTGCTCGGTTACAGCTTTTTTATCTAAGCAATAAGCTCTTAGTTGTTCTATATTCACTCTTGAAGTTTTTTAGGCGTTTTATCTTCTATTTTTAATGCTGAATAATCGAGTTTCCAACCAATGGTTTCTACGATACTTTCGATAAGTAGAACCGAATCTAAAGCTTCTCGTTTTGCAATATCGTAGAGTCCGCTTTCTGGAACCTTATTCATAATATGCAGTTTGGCTTCATTATGAAGCTCTGTTAAATCGGAAGCTTCAAATTTGTTAAACATGCCATCAGACTTATCATAGTAATTTAAATCGGTTTCTATGCTTAGCACTTCAGGTTGCGGAAAATGAAATAACCTGACCGTTTTCGTTTTGACATCTGAATCCATTTTTATTTTAGACAAATCAAAACCTACATGCGCTTTGGCATTAATCACAACTAAAGCTTTTTTCCGACTAGAAATAAGTTTTAAGAACCGTTCTTTAACATCTTCGTAATGATAAATCTCAGCAAAATCACCTTCCACAGAGATTAATTTACAAACTCTTTTAATTTTATCCAGCAAGATTAATGATTGTGAATTGGTTTGTTTTTTTAATCTGAATTGTTTTACAAGAGTCACAATTCCGAGTGTCACAAGGATGCTTAAGATGATTATAAAAAATGTGTCCATAGGTGGTTTTTCTATACAATGTTATCGTTCAGAACTTTACTTTCAAATTTTAAGCCATAATTTGAATCGGATGTATTTCCGAATAAAAATAACATCTGTTACTCTAATACTTTATACAAAATAGGTTTACTTGGTGAGGCATCATTTTCAAAAGGCGCAATTTGTAAGTTTAAAAAATACTCGCCATCTTCGACCTGATTAGGCACATATATAAGTTCTGTAATTGTGGCGTCTTTACGCAATTTTCCGTGATAATTCCAGAAGGCTTTATGAGCTTTTAATTCGCCACCATCTTCTTCGCGATCTACGCTAGGCAAATCGATAAGTAGATGTTTGATGCCTTTTTTTACTAAAAATTTAACGGCATCTTCTTCCAAATAGGTCCAATTGGTATGCGAATACTGTTGTGATAATTTTTCGTTGGTATTAGGCATTGTTCGTATAACAATCGCATCTCTTTTTTTATTTCCCAAGGCAAACTGCAACTGCGCTTTAGAAATAACTGTGTCTTTTTTTATATGTTCTGGCGCTACTGTAATGACTTCAGCTAAAAAGAAAAACTGCTTTAAATGCTGATTTATAGAATGCACTTTTTTGGTGATATGCCCAACACATTCGGTATGCGTACCATGTGCATGCGGATTGAACTGAATCGAATTAAAATTAACAACAGCACCTTCGGCAACGCTAATGATATCCTCATCAAATTTAACCGGTTCGATTTTGGGTTCATCAATATACCAGGCATTGACATTGGATGTCGAAGCACGCAATGGCATAGATATATCTAAAGGTTGTGATAAATCGATTTGAAGTTTTCGGGAGTTGTATTGAATTGTGGCTAACATTATAAATTAATTTTAAACAAATCTGAAGCTATACCATCACTCAAAAATTTTCCTTTTTTGGTCACTAATAGCTTTTCATTATCAATATACAATAATTGTTGATTTATAAAAGATTCGGCTTGAAGTAAAAGATAATCTTTGTAGTTTTTTCCAAAATCCTGAGCAACTTTATCTAACGAAACGCCCCAAATGGTTCGCAAACCTGTCATGATATACTCGTTGTATTTATCGGTTGTTGTTAAAGTTTCTGTTTCCTTCGGAAGTATATCATTCTCAATATTTTGAATATATATTGAATTGTTTCGAACATTCCAACTACGCTCGTTTCCGTTAAACGAATGTGCTGAAGGCCCAATTCCTAAATAAGGTTTGCCTTGCCAGTACGCCGAATTATTCCTGCTGAAGTAATTGGCTTTTCCAAAATTAGACAGTTCATAATGTACAAAATCATGCGCCTCTAAAGTATCGATTAATATATGAAACTGTTCTTGTGCAGCATCATCGTCAACGTTTTCAATGATTCCTTTTTTTATAAATCGTTCCAGAGCCGTTTTGGGCTCGACAGTTAATGCATAACTTGAAATATGCGGAATATTATAACTTAAGGCTTTCTCAATATTCTCTTGCCATTTCGCATTAGTCAAACCTGGAATTCCGTAGATTAAATCGATTGAAATATTATCAAAATGCTTCGTCGCTTCCTCCAAACATTCGATAGCTTCTGTACTGTTATGGGCACGATTCATGAGTTTTAAATCGGCTTCAAAAAAAGATTGAATTCCAATGCTCAAACGATTGACTGGGCTTTGCGCCAGCATTTCAATTTTAGAGACTGACAAGTCATCAGGATTGGCTTCAAGCGTAATTTCTGGAGCTTCGGAAACTGTAAAATGTTGATGAATCGTATCTATTAAAAACTGAATTTCGCTAATACTTAACAAACTTGGTGTGCCTCCTCCAAAATAAATGGTATCAACCGTTGTATGTTCAAATTCCGTTTTACGCATTAGCAATTCTTTAGCTAAGGCATGTATAAGCTCGTCTTTCTTTTTTAATGAGGTCGAAAAATGAAAGTCACAGTAATGGCAAGCCAGTTTGCAAAATGGGATATGGATGTAGATGCCAGACATTAGCTTTTTCTTCTTGGTCCCTTGACAAGCCTTAAAGCATCATGCTTTTTCACCTCTAAATTAGAGTTCTCTTTTCTCAGTTCTTCAATATTATCATCAGTAATGATTTCATGATCAAGATAAAGTATTTTTAGTTTTGGCAATCTGGCTATCTCGATAGGGACTTCAGGAATATAGTTGTTATGTACTCCCAACATTCTTAATGTTTTCAGTCCTTCTAAGTTTTTCGGAAATTTTTTAAATCTATTATATTCAATACTTAATGTTTCTAAATTTTTTAAATCTCCAATCTCAATTGGTAAATTTCTTAATTCATTTGAACCAAGAGATAAGTCTTCAAGTAGAGATAATTCACCAATAGAAGAGGGTATTTTTTCAATCTTATTCGATCCTAAATTTAAATTCCTCAATTGTTTAAGCTTACCTATACTATCTGGTATAGTGATAATCTGAGAAGCATTTGCTATTATGGATTTCAAATTAGAACAATTTAGGACCTCATCTCTAATGCGTGTAAAACCTGCACCTGAAATCACCAATTGTTCTAAGCATTTTAAATCACCTATTGACTTTGGTAAATCTTTGAGGGATTTATTTCTTCTAAAATTTAATAGTCTTAAATTAGTGAGTTCACCAATATTTTCATTAACAGTCTTAAGCTTATTTTGGTCTAGAGCCAACCCTTCTAAATTTTTTAACAAAGAAATATTATCGGGTAATTCTACAATTCCACAGTGACTTAATGCTAGAAGTTTAAGCTTTTTAAACTTACTTAAATCAATCATTAATTGCTCTAAATTTTCAAATGGATTGTCTGAAATATCTAGAGCTTCTAAATTTTCGAATAGGAACAATTCCTCTGGCAATGCTTTTAGATTATTAGAATTAATCTTTAGTATTTTGATTTCGGATTTACTTTCAACAAAGTTTTGCAAGTTAACTGTTCGTTTGAGACTATTAAGTTCATAAAATAATCCCGAAATATACATTTGCGGCCACCATTCCATATTTACTTCATAGCAAGCCATTTCCTCTTGAACGATTTCAGAATTGCCAACTAGATTTTTATATTCTATAATAGAATTATGACATAAAAAAATGGTAATAAATAAAAAAATGTTTTTCATTTTAAACTACTTCTTAACGCGATCCTCATTTTGCTTTACAAAAGCACTCCAACCCGAATAACTTTTGCCAATCTCTACGCGACCTTGATTATAAAAATGACACACTGCTGCTGCAAGTCCATCGGTAGCATCTAAATTTTTTGGTAAGGTTTTAAGGTCTAATAAACTCTGTAACATTTTAGCCACTTGCTCTTTACTTGCGTTACCACTTCCTGTGATAGCCATTTTAATTTTTTTTGGAGAATATTCAGTAATAGGCACTTCGCGAGACAAACCTGCAGCCATAGCAACACCTTGAGCTCGACCAAGTTTAAGCATACTTTGTACATTTTTTCCAAAGAAAGGCGCTTCGATGGCAATTTCATCTGGATGATGCGTATCGATGAGTTCAATAGTGCGCTCAAAAATGAGTTTTAGTTTGAGATAATGGTCGGAGTATTTTTTTAAATCCAACTCATTCAATTGCAAAAAAGACATCTTTTTACCGACTACTTTTATGAGTCCGAAACCCATTATTGTCGTTCCTGGGTCAATGCCTAATATAATTTTTTCATTACTCATTAATCGCAGTATTGACAGCCACTTATAGAGAATGTGACTCCAAAGCTTACCGTTAAAAGGTTTCCGTTAAACGAACCAAACCCTTCTGTTTCTGGGTCAAAATCTTTTCCGAAGCCTATAATATAAGACGTATCGGCAAAAACAGAAATTTCCTGAGTCAAGCCATAATGAAGTTCAAAACCACCCATCACATTAAAAAACGAAATTTTGTTGCCCCCAAAATTCCCTAGTGGCTTCACAAAACTATAACCAGGTCCAGCATGAAGTACAAATCCCATACGTTGTGGCAAAAAAGAAATAGACTCGGTTGGATCATACACCAATTGTGCGTTGAGTCTCGTGTAATTGGTTTTAAATTCTACCGAGTTATCATCACTAGAAAAACGATTAAAGCCAAAATCTAACTTGGCACCTAACTGCGATTTAAACATGTGCTGTAACCCCAAGTTTACCGTTGGGAAATTAACAGATTTTGCTTGAAAACCCTCAACAAAACCGGATTGTGACGGACTATTAACTCCTAAAGAGATTTGGGCTTTCCATTTATTCGTATCCTTTTGCGCATAGGTGTTTACAAAACATACCAGCGCTATTACTAAAATACTCCATTTTTGAAGTCTATAATTTGAGGTCATATCATTATAAAGGTTTATTTTGTGCCAAGAACTCATTTTGGTATTATGTTTTTTGGCAGCCTTCCTTACAAAACTAAACAATTCTTTTTTGTACTTATTAAATTAAGTATCGTAGTTGGTGCTTTTTATTTTATCTACAAGAAATTAGCCACTAATGAAAATTTAGATTTTTACGAATTTTGGTCGTTTTTAAAAGAAAATGACTCGTTTTCGGCTAAAAACATTCTTTTTTTGTTCATTTTAACCCTTTTTAATTGGTTTTTCGAAATTTTAAAATGGAAAACTTTAGTCGGTTATATCAAAGTCATTTCATTCAAAAATGCTTTAGAACAAAGTTTAGGTGCCTTAACTGCTTCCTTATTTACACCTAATCGCATTGGAGAATATGGCGCAAAAGCAGTGTATTATCAAGCTTCAAAACGGAAACAAGTGATGCTACTCAACCTATTGAGCAATATGATGCAAATGAGTGCTACTGTTATATTTGGCTGTTTGGGTTTTATAATTATGTATTCTAAATACAATATTGAAATTAATTCTTTTAAAGTCTTACGAATTCTAATAATCATCACACTTATTGGTGTTTTCACCTTATTTGGAATCAGGCAAAAAAGGTTTAAAATCAAAGGCTTTTCAATGGAAAAGTTAAGTGCCTTTTTTAAAAACTTACCACTTAAAATTCATCTTCTTACTTTTGGGTTTTCGATATTAAGGTATTTTATTTTCTCATTCCAATTTTACTTTTTATTACAGTTATTCGGCGTCAATGTTAGTTACTACAATGCCATGATCGTTATAACGTCTATGTATTTACTCTCGTCAATTATTCCGTCGATTTTTATTTTTGATGTCGTAATAAAAGGTAGTGTTGCAGTGTATTTATTTTCATTAGTTGGCGTGAATGAGTTTACCACGCTAAGCATTATTACTCTGATGTGGCTTCTAAATTTTGTTATTCCCAGTGTGTTTGGAAGTTATTATGTACTTAATTTTAACCTCTATAAAACCGAAGACCACTAATGCTCCTAATTATTTTTATTATTACTGTATTGTATCTCCTTTTAATTGCAAGTCTCATCTATGGGTTTGACAAGGTTTCGTCTTTTAAAATTGACGATGTTGTACCACAAACTAAGTTTTCGATAGTGATTCCGTTTAGAAATGAAGCTGAAAATATTCCAGCGCTTTTAGATGCTATTTCACAATTACAGTATCCTAAATCTATGTATGAGATTTTATTTGTAGATGATGCGTCCACTGATGATTCCGTAGAACAAATCAACTCTAAAATGAAAGCGTTTAAATCGGTTCAATTTTCAATGCTAAAAAACAACCGAACAAGCCCTTCACCAAAAAAAGATGCAGTAACAACTGCCATTAAGCAGGCAAAGCACCAATGGATTGTAACAACTGATGCCGATTGTAGCGTGCCAAAATATTGGCTGGACGGATTTGATAATTACATTCAAAAAAACAACCCAAACATGATTGTTGCGCCTGTAAGTTTTGAAGCGGTTGGTTCCTTTTTTGAACGCTTTCAGCTCTTAGATATATTGAGTTTACAAGGGGCAACTATTGGCGGATTTGGGATTAAAAAGCCCTTTTTATGCAATGGCGCTAATTTAGCTTATCGAAAAGATTTTTTTGAGCACAATAAAGGTTTTGAAGGAAATACTCATATTGCTAGTGGTGATGATGTTTTTTTATTAGAAAAAGCCTTAAAAGCAGACAAAAAAAGTGTTCAGTATATTAAAAATGAACAGGTAATAGTTCATACCAAAGCTCAAATCAGTTTTGCAAATTTAAAATCTCAACGCGTGCGTTGGGCAGCAAAAACATCACATTACAAAAATGCTTTTGGCAAACTCACCGGACTTTTAGTACTAGCTATGAACGGACTTTTAGTCTGTTTACCGTTGTTATTTGTATTAAAAATGATCTCCTTAAAAGTGCTTATTTATGTCATTTTTATAAAATTTTTAATTGACTTTTTACTCCTTTTTAAAACGGCTCGTTTTTTTAATCAGGAGCCCTATTTATCTTCATTTATATTTTCGAGTTTGTTCTACCCCTTTTTTAGTGTTTATATCGCTTTAATTTCAATGTTTACAAGTTATAAATGGAAAGGTAGAACGCATCGCAGGTAATACTATCATTTATTTTTGTTAGATTTACATAACTAGAAACCCATATCGTAATGCGAAACATTATCTGTTTATGTTGTCTTTTATTTTGCATGTCTTTGACAGAAGCTCAAGAAGACAACTACATGATTGAAGGAGAACAACTTGTTCTTAAAAGTGAAGTAAATGGTAAGTTAGACTTACTATGGAATATCATCGACGGTAAATATCGGTATTTTGTTAGAACGGAAACCAATACTATTATTGAATTAAAAAACACTAAAAAGGATGGTAAATTTCAGCAAGAATATAAGTCATTGCTCAACGAATTAACCAATGCAACCATGTCTACCAAGCGTTTAAATTTGACGCTTTTTAGCCTTAAAGAATTTATAGATAGTTATAATGGTACGGTTGATTCTTCCTACCAATCGACAGCCAAAAGAAACAAAATCATGTTTAGACTTGGTGTTTTTGGTGGTCTCACTAACAGTCCGTTTATTACCAATCCCGACAATCTCTCCACGCCCTATTTTGGAGGCGAATTAGAAGTGCTTGATGTTGATCAAATATCAAGACACGCTGTGTTTTTACAGGCCAAACATGTTACTGAACACGACGAATTACAATATTCGACAACAGAGCTGGCTTTAGGTTACCGTTTTAGATTTGTCAACAAAGCTACTTTTAGTCTCTACGGAAATGTAAAATTCGCTACACTCAATTTTTCTAATGCGGTCGTCGTCACTGAAAATGAAGGCGTTTTAACTTCCGAAGAATTTAATGAAACAGCTTTTGATGTGCCTTTTATTTTTGGTGTTGGAGCAGATATTAGAGTAAGCCAAAACAGCTACATTACCTTAGCTTACAATGAATTGTTTGCTTTATTATTAGACAATCAAGGCAATTTTTCAACCGATTTCTCAATAGGTTACAAGTTTAACTTATAATGCGATTATCAAGTTACAAAACCAACAACCCCGTTTTCTCCAATTATTTCTGGGATCACAAAAAGTCAGCCTCAAAACGAATGACTGTGACGGGTATTTTCATCAAATCATTGGTTTGCATTTTAGTTATTGCTGCCATTACTGGCTACATATGGAAGCTAAACGAAGCAGGCATGACTGTTAAATGGTTGACACTTGGTGGCATGCTTGGAGCTATTATAATTAGTGTTATTATTTCTGTGAGACAGCATTGGGCACCTTTTTTAGTGCCATTATATACCATTGCGAAAGGTTTATTTCTTGGCGGATTTTCGGCTTATGCTCATCGGCATTTTCCAGATCTTCCCTACCAAGCTATAGGCGTCACTATTATTACATTTTTTGTCATGCTTTTACTGTATCAAACACGTATTATTGTAGTTACTAAAAAGCTAAAAAGTGTGATTATCACTTCGGCAGCAAGTATATTTGTGGTTTATTTGATATCCTGGATTTTAGGCTTCTTCGGAATTGAAACTTACATCTGGGGAACCTCTTGGTTTGCCATTGTCTTTAATTGTATTGCTGCCATTGTTGCCTCTTTTTCATTGCTTTTAGATTTTGACTATATCGAACGCTATAAAAACAGAGCACCAAAATGGAAAGAATGGCTGGCAACCTGGGGACTTCTGGCCACGCTTATTTGGTTGTATGTGGAAACCTTAAGGTTGATGCAAAAATTTGCTATTCGATTTTAATAATTACAGGTAAAACGAATTTTGTTTTAACATGCTGACTGCGTTTTATGGCTGGTGAAATTTTAGGTAAGCCCTCTAAACTTTTCCGAAGTAAACTATCTAATTGCGGAATTTGGGCTTTTGTCATTTCGTTACTAATTATATCATCCACAAAAAACTGACCTTGATTATCTATTGTAATTTGAAGTTGAACCGTATCGTTAATTTCTTCAGAAACTACGATTTGGTATTCGGAAAGGTTCTTATTTAATATTGTTCGGAGTGTATTTTCAAAACACGCTTTTCTAAGTGCTTTATCGTTAGCCGATTCGCAAGATTCAAAGGAAGGATATTCATCTACGTCTTTCCAGTTAAAGCCTTGCAGTTCTTCTTTAAGGATGTCTTCGGTATACACCTTCTTCTTATCGAAATAATCGCAAGAACACCATGTCAAAACTAGAATTAAAAGAAAAAAGCGGTTCATGATTTTTAATACTGAAACCGAAAAGTACAATTTTTTTGAATATCAGGCACTTTTAGTCGTTAGCCTTTAAAAATTTCTCTTCTTTCAGTTCAGAAATACGTCGTGAAGCAAAGCTGGAATAAAAACTTTTAGGATACTTTTTCTGAAACTCCTCATAGAGTTTAATCTTTGTATCAATATCGCCATAATATTTATCCTTAGTCGTTATAATAAAAAACACAGTTTGCATGTTTTCGGGATTCTCTTGAAGTGAAATCTCCAAAACCTCAATAGCTTCTTTATGCTTATTTTGCCAATTTAAAACCACACCTAGTTTTTGATATTCGTAATCTAATGGCTGATCTTTTAGCACCAACGCCTGACGTATGTATTTTTCGGCTTCTGAATAATTTTGAAGGCGTTCGTAATAAGTACCAATAACGAAAAGAGCATTCGCATTTATCGGATTGTATTTTAAGGCCAGTTTACGCTGTTCTATTGCCAATTCATAATCTGAATTTTGAGCATGACACAAACTTAATTTCTCATGAATAAATTCTGAAGACTCTCCCAAATCAATTAATTTTTGAAACCAATCTCTCGCTTTGGTGTAATAGTCTTGTAAATAAAAACTCTGAGCTTTTAAGCTGATTAATTCTACATTGTTCTGGTAGCTTTCTAAGCCTTTGTCAATATATTTTTCAGCAAGTGTATGAGATCGTTTTTGAAGGTAATGCTTTGCTATTTTATAAATCGCTTTTTGATGCGTTGGATCTAAATCATAAGCCGACCGAAATCTGTTAATCGCTGTTGAATCGTTCATTCGTTCCATTGCTAATCCCATTTCATAATGATAATTAGGATTGCGGTAATCGATATTCATTAATGCATTAAACGCTTCAATAGACGCTTCAAATTTTTTAGTTTTTGAAAGTAGTTTGGCGTATTCATAGCGTATTAATGCTTCCTTTGGGTTGGCATCAACACTTAACTTATAATGTTTTAAAGCTTCGTCATAATTGCCAATAGCAACATAAGCCCTTGCTATTTTAGCATCGACTTCTGTTTGATTTTCGACTGCTTTATAGCTTTCAATCGCTTTGCTATAGTTGCCATTAATATATAAACTATCGGCTTGATTTACCAAAGAAGATTGCCCTTCAGCATTTAAAAAAACCGCAATAAAAAGTAGGAATAAGGATTGTCGCATAAAAACTATTGTGATGGTTTAGTTTGCAATTTGAAATACAATTGGTAATCTATAAGACACCTCAACCGGCTGGCCATCATGTTGTCCTGGATGATCAAACTTAGGCAAGCTTTTGACAACTCTAATAGCTTCTTCTTCTAATTTTGGGTGTGATGCTCTTGCTTTCACATTAACAATATCGCCTTGTGTATTGATGTTGAAAACAACTTCAACACGTTGGCGTCCTTTGAGTCCGATTTTTGAAGCCTCATTCAAGTTGAAATTTTTGTTCACATAGCTATTAATCGTTTTACTAACGCATGCTTTACGATCGTCTCTATTGGATAAAGCCTGGCATGATTGGTAAACAGGAATTTCATCTACACTACTAAAAGGCATTCCGCTTAACTTTTGTTGGTTTTGCATCGCATCAAGCTGCTTTAATTTTTGAGTCATTACTTTGACTTCTTTTGCCACAAGAGCAGAATCGGTTTCTATTTTATTTTCAGCAGCTACCTGAAATAAAATCGGCAAACTATAAGGTACAATCACTGGCTTTCCTTTTTGCTTTCCAGGAACAAATTGAGGCAGTTCATAAATCACACGTTTAGCTTCTTCTTCTAATTTAGGATGTGGCGCTCTAGCTTTGACACCAGTTACGTGTCCTTCCTTATCAATTTTAAACATAACATTAATACGTTGTCTTCCAACAAGACCTAATTGGCTCGCTAAATTGGTATTAAATTTTTTATTTACATGTCTTGCAATACCTTCACTCATGCATTTTTTTCGTTCGGCTTCCGAAGTCAAGGCGTCACAAAATGAAAATGTAGGCGCTTCTTCTATTATAGAAAAAGGAACCTCTATAGATTCTTCAATCTGAGTGACTTTCACTTCATCTACAGCATCAATAACGGTTTCTGCAACATTTGAATGAGCAGATTGATAATCGCTAACCATCATTTTAGTTCGTCCATCTTCAGTAACTACAAGTAAGCCTTTATAAAATTCATCTTTTTCAATCAAGTCTAATTTTTGATCAAACTTTTTCTTTTCTTCATCTGTCATTTTTCCAGCACTGATAACCAATCGTAATATGCCATCTTGAATATCACTTTCCCATAATTGTTTAGCTTCATCCGTTTTTTTACTTTCTAAATAATCGTTATAAGGTTTAAATTTTGAAAAGCGCTCAAGGAACTTACTGTCTTTTTCCAATTCTTTTGCGCCTTTTTGTGCAAAGAATTTAAAGAAAGCCATTTGTTTGTAATACTGATCTCTACTTAATACATACTTTTCACGATTAGGCTTATAGGCTTCATAAATGTCACTAAAATCTACATTTTTTTCATGCAAAGCGACGATGTCGTTGTAGTATTTATCGAATAATTCTTTATCTGTTAGCTCTTGTAAATCGGTAACTGTGATTGTTTCTGTAATCGATTCTACTTTCTCCTGTGCATACGACGAGGTATAAATTAACATCGCAAATACCAATGGTAATAATAACGCATATTTAATGCTATGGATTTGTTTTGATTTTGATTTGCTTAACATAAGAATTCGTTTTTTGATTAATGATTGTTTAAAAAATGGATTGACAAAAGAAAACTGTTCGGTCTCAAAAACCTGAGCTAATAAATTGTCATAATAATCGGCTTTATTGTGATTTTTCACAGCTTTAGCATCTGCGATATATTCGTGTAAGGTTGCTATTCTATTTTGATAGAGGTAGACTAATGGATTGAACCAGAATGCAATTCGGAAGAGTTCAAAAAACAATAAATCTAAGGTGTGTTTTTGTTTAACGTGAACGATTTCGTGCTCCAGAATCGTTGATTTTTCTTGGAGATTTAATTGTCCGCCCAAAAAAATGTAATGGAAAAACGAAAACGCTTTTGTACTATTTATCAAGTTAATAATTAAGATATTTCCTTTCCAGCGCTTAGGATGTTTTGATGCTAACCAAAACAGCTTTGTAATTTTTATAAGCAATAGTAGTGTGGCGACGCACATGCCTGAAATTAAAATAATGCGCCATATTGAAACAGGTTCTGGATCTAAATTGATACCGACTTGCATGGCGATTTGCGGATCTATAGTACTTATGTTTTCAGCAGGATTGCCTATAATTACTTCGGGTAAACGGATTGCAAAATCTTTAGCCACAACCTCTTTTATTTGCTCTATTTTTATAAATGGAATCACCACGGAAAGTACTGCAGTTCCCAACAAGTAAACCCTGTTTAAATTAAAAAAAGTTTCCTTCCGAAGCGCTATATCATAAATGATTAAAAACAAGGCCTGAAATGTAACGACTTGTAAAATATAATGTAACATAACTAGTGCTTTGGCGTATTAATATCTTTTAAAATAGCTTCCATATCTTTTAAATCGATGTCATTTTTTTTAACAAAAAAGGAGACCATACTCTTAAACGATCCTTGAAAGTAATTGTCTACCAAATTATTGATAGACTGATTGCTGTAATCTTGTTTTTTAACTATAGGGAAATAAATATGGCCTTTCCCCTGTTTTTCATAATCTACAAATCCTTTATTTTCTAAAATTCTCACAATGGTAGATACGGTGTTATACGCTGGTTTTGGCTGTGGAAGCTGCGCAATAATATCTTTAACATTAGCTCTATCTAATTGCCAGAGGATATGCATGATTTCTTCTTCGGCTTTTGTAAGTTGTTTCATTTGATATGATTATTATTTTGTGTCTTTGGCGCTTAACCAAAGCATGATGTTTCTTAAAAAATCTATATTATGAGGTGCGTGTTCAGAATTAAATCCGAATCGGAATGTCCCATTATTATTGGTAACCACCTGAGCCGTAAACTGAGCTGCTTCACCAAAAACGGCTAATTTTCCTTTTCCAAAATTCATAATAGCGCCTTGATAACTGCCTTCTAAATCTTTGACCTTAGTCTCCTCATCAAATTGCCAGGCGATTTCAGGTTGTAAACATTCATCCCCTTTGAGGAATTTTAAAACACCTGTGGCTTCGGGCGGAATTTGAAATGACGAACCTGTAAATGTGGTGACACTCTTTAGAGCTGTTCCAAAAGTACCATCGGTAAGCGGTGAGCTAAGGAGTCGCTTATTTTCTTCGGAAAACACATCTGGCTGACGTCTGGGTTGTGACAGTTGAGCAAATCCGTCGCAAAACTCAAATCCGAAACTCTGAGCCAACGCATTGGCTGCTCCAGAAAACGGCATATGATCTGCAATGATGAGCAATCGACCTCCATTATTAACCCACTTTTTTATGGCCTTTATATCTTCAACACTAAACGCACTAAGGATGGGTTGCCTCCAGTTTCCAACATTTTTAGAATGTATCGCATTTGAAATTACCAGAATATCTGTCGCGCCCAAATCCTCAAAATTGAGCATGGATTTCACCTGATATCCATCCTGAGTTAAAAGTTCACTAAAAGGTTTAAAACGGCCATCTTTAGTATGAAAATTATGATGTGTTTCATCTATAAACACCCTGGGACCTTTGTCTAATTTGTGATAGGGATTGCTTAGTTTAGCCACTAAAGATGCATCGGCCATTTGTTGCGCTATTACAAAACTCGAACAGCACATGACGAAGCTCATTATGATGGATTTGATACCTCTTAAAAACATAATATATGATTATTGATACTTCAAATATAACTAAAAACTTAGTTCAAACTAAATATTTAGTTTAAAAATGTAACAAAATTCACTTTTTAGCGTCTACTTAGTAGATATTTAAACACTTTTAATGGATATATTTTTAGTTATTGTAGCTGCCTTTTTTATGATTTTGGGAATTATAGGTAGTTTTCTTCCCATATTACCCGGTCCATTAACCGGTTGGGTTGGCTTGCTCATATTTCATTTAACAGATGCGGTTCCAATGAATTGGACCTTTTTAATTATTACTCTAATCATTGCCATTGCAATCTGGATATTAGATTACATCATTCCTGCTATGGGAACCAAACGTTTTGGTGGTACAAAAGCGGGTATGATTGGAACTTCGGTAGGATTATTAGTAGGTTTATTGGCGCCTATACCTGGCGGTATTATTATTGGTCCGTTTTTTGGTGCGTTAATTGGTGAGTTGATCAACAAAAGTGAATTTGATAAAGCGCTCAAAGCCGCATTTGGATCTTTTTTAGGATTTATTGCTTCAACCTTTATCAAGTTTATAATCGCCATTATTTTCTTAGGATTCTTTATCGTAAAGGTGATCGATTACAAAGCTGTGTTATTTTAAAAAGAAAAACCTAACACCTGTTGAGGAGTGCTAGGTTTTAATTCTTTGCTATTAATTCAACAAATTACTTAGAGGGATTAATTAATTTTGTTGACATGTCAAATATATCTATTGTTAATAACTTTTTGTTACGGAAAAACCGTAGACTTGATGCGGAAAAACCGTAATTATGAGCAATAGCAATGGTTTCAAGAGGTTTTAAAAAGTCGAAAAACTGTGTTTTTTACAATATTTTTTACAAAAACCCTTTTTTCCTAGCCTCATTAATTAAGGATTCGTCTTTTCCGTCAGTAATAGAGAACAAAATTTTGAGTTGTTTTTTTCGTTTTTCAATAGCGCTCATAGACAGATCGATATACTCTGTTAAGCTTCTGGTTTTAATCCCATTTGACAGTAAGTGTAAAATTTTTCGGTTAATTTCATCGACATAAATTTCGTTGATAACCGATTTATTTAAATAGTTACTTACGGTACTGCTGTAATAAGGAGGATCTAATAAAATATGCTGAAAAGCTTCGGCTAATTCACTAGAGGTTAAATCACTTTTGATTAAAAACCCATCAGGATTAATTTCTTTTACTATACTATGAATACGATACGATTCATTAAACATGGTAAGAATAATCACTTTGGCATTAGGAAGAATATCACGTGATATTTTTGCTAAATCTTCACCAGATGTAATTTTTCCATCGGAAGAAGCTGGCAAACTGATATCAAAAAAACACACATCGTAAGGCTTTTCTTTGGCGGCCTTTTGCATTAACAAGTTAGCAGCATCGCAGGTATTTGCAGTATCTATAACTAAGGTTTGGTTGTCTTTTTTAGTTGCCATCAATGTATTTTGATAGCCTTCAATAATGATTGGATGATCATCAACCATTAAAATGTGAATTTGTTGCATGCCTCTAATTTTTGTATGGGATCATAATATTAACTTCTGTCCCTTTATTAATAGCAGAATTAAACTTAGCTGTTCCCTCAACTTCGTTAACTCTAGAATTTATATTTTTGATACCAATCCCCTTCTTACTTTTATTAACATCAAACCCATGGCCATCATCAATAATGGATAACCAAATTACATTAATTTTTAATTGAATGCTAATTTTTACAGTCTTAGCCTTAGCGTGTTTATAAATATTTTGAAGTGATTCTTGTATAATCCTGTAAATGTTGATTTTAGTTTTATTGGGCACGTTTTCCCAATTAATATCATCGGTATAATCAAAACTTGATTCTAATTGATAGGCCATGGTTTGCTTTTCTATCAATTCGGAAACAATATCCATAAACCCAGAACCTGAAACAAAATCGGTATTTAAATCGTGTGAAATTTTACGAATATCATTTTCAATTGTCATTAATTCTTTGATGTAAGCTGACCGACTTTGAATAGCCTCTTTTCCTTCAGAAAAATTTAAGCTATCTAAACTTAATCGCGTTCCAAAAAGTCGTCCGAGAACACCGTCATGAAGTTCTTCTGAAATACGTTTTTTCTCATTGGCTCTAGCTTCGTCAACCTTGTCTTGTTGTGACAGCATAAGGTTATAAATCTCTTCATTTGCTTTTTGCTGATCTTGCTCAAATTTTAACTCTTTGTTTTTAGCACGTTGTGTAATAATGATATAAACTAAGATTATTGTTAGTACTAAGCCACCAGATACTGCGAGCAACCAGATGAGCTGCTGTGACATTTTTTGGTTGGCTTCTTCTAATTGTTCGGTTTCTAATTCTATACGCGCGAACTTGTTTCTTACGTTGCGTTCTACAGTAAGCAAGCTATCGCTTAGTTTTATGTGATGTTCTAAATAAGACCTACTTTCTTCTCCCTCAGTGAGTTGGGATAAGATCCGCATAGACTCTAAATAGAGATCATTAATAGGAATGTCTCTTGAGATGTTATAACTAATTTCTGCATATTTTTTTGCTAACTCTTTTTTATCATTTGCTTTATAAAATTTTGCTAAGTCTATTGATGCTGCCAACTCCGAATACTGGTCATCTACACTGTCGGATATTTTTAGCGCTCTTTTAAATTCACTTTCTAAATTATTAAACTCATAATCTCCTATCAAAAATTCAGTAAAAGTACGGTTAACAATAATTAAGGAATAAAATGAAAGGTCTTCAGACAAAACATCGTGCTCTTCTAAAATTTCTTCATAGATTTCGAGTGCTTTTTCTAGATTGCCTTTTGATCTATAGGCAATGGCAAGGTTGTTTTTAGATTGCAACTGTAAATAATCTCCATTTTGTAATTTGTCAGTTATACTAAATGCCTGATTATTGTATTCTATAGATTTGTCGTAATTTTTAAGCTTTAGAGAAATTATTCCTAATAAATTTAAACAAATGTATTTATCCTCATATAGTGTTATTCCTTCATTTTCTTCAACACTATTAATAATCTTTAAGACCTCAATTGCATTTTGTTCACTTCCTAAATAATCCTTCTCATCATCTTGAATTGTGGCAATACCAGTTAATACCTCAACTTTTTCTTTCAAATCTCCTAATGCATCATAATATTTTAGTGCTCTTAAGTAATAATCATAGGATCTGATATTGTCTCCTTCAATTTGATAATAATACCATCCTAAATTGCTATTAGTAGTTGCTATTGCTATTGAATCTCTTAACTTTAAAGCTAACTCAAGATTACTGTGACTTGTAGAACCAAAAGCCTCATAATCTCCAGATATTAGATAGGTATAAGACAGATTTCGATTGCTATTTAATAGCGTAGAATCAACACCTAAATCATGAGATAATTGACTTGCATTAGTAGCATAAGTAAGCCTATCTTTTATTGGTAAAGTTTTATTTTTAGATAGTTTTCTTAACTCAAGAATACTATCAAGAGTAGAATTTTGCCCAAAAACATTAATACCTAATGTTACAAATAGTAAAATTAAAAAAAGGCGTATAGTGTACTTCAATGGATTATTAGTTATAATCTCAAAGTTAAAATTTTTATCTCTATAATACTAGTGATGTCTTAGCAATAAAAAAACCCATAACTACAACTAGAGTTATGGGTTTTTATTAAATAGATTTTATTCGTTTATCCGTTATTAGGAAGCTTAAGCCCTTTTTTAGTATGGGCTAATAAATCTGTCTTATTGTGTTGTTTAAACTCAATAGTATCTGTCGAATCTACAATAGAGTCACTCGTTTGTCCTGAAACAGTTAATAATAATACTGCAAGTAGTAGTAAAGTAATTTTTAGGGTCTTCATGTTTGTTAATTTTAGGGATTACATTCAATTTTAATTATGTTAATAATAAAACAGCATCAAAAATGCCAATTCGAGGGAAGAATGGATTATTAACTTTTGGACATAAAAAAGCCCAATTAAATTGAGGGAAAATTTAAATACCTAATGGCATCTAAACATGAATGGATTAATAAGATTTCCTTGATAAGTGATTTTAGGGGCTTAAGAAGGACTCCAAACATACTACTTTTTAGGAGATAAACAAAAATATATCCGATGAAATGTGTTTTTATGTCGACAAAACGCAAAATGACACTTTAAAATTGTTAATTACATGTTGATAACTTAGCTTATTGAATATTGGGATTAAAAGGCGCTGCATCTTGATTATCTGGTGTACCGTCCAAATCAGAATCTCTAACATCATCAGAAATAACTAACAACTGCCAATGCAATGGCAAAAAAGTTTCCATCACTAAGTTATCATATTCGGCTGTTGGACCAGTAGCCAAGGTGACCGATATAAATGTATTCCCTAAGCTTGGCATAAAATGAGTTTGAACTATAAGTGAAGCTGTAAAATCCCCAAAACGTATTAAGCGCGCACCAAAGGTTGTTGGAAAGCCAAACTCATTGGTTTGTTGCGTTGTCGTACAAATCACATCGGGTGTCCCATTAAAACCATGAAATTGCATGATTTGATTCAACTCAAAAGCAATGACGTCATTAATTTGAATTTGCCCTACAAACGGACTCGATGGGATATATCGCCAAACCACATTATTGTCGTTTCTAAACACATTAACACCTATGGTTCCTGTTTGTTGGTCTGTAATTTCTTGAGCAACATAACCTTGAGGCATTATAAAACCTAAAGCCGGATACTGCGGATGAATAAATTGCTGACCAGGATTTGCAATAGTTGGTATTTGAGCCAAAGGCGTAGGTAAACTATGACCACTATCCCAATAGACTGCTGTAGGTCCCGAAATACCATTACAAATTTGAGAATTAAATTGATTTAGCTGTTGATTTCCGCCATCTTCATTAGTGCTGCAAGCACATAAAAAAGAGATGATGGCTAATAAAATAATATATCTAAAGGCTTTCATGATGTCATTGTTTTTTATCACATCGAAAGGCTTTAGAAATGTCATCATGATGGTCATAAAACAAAAAAGCATCCCGATTTTCAATTAAGAAAAAAGGAAAGCTTCTCATCGGTAAGAACTCAACAACATTGAGTGTCTCACAACTCTAGGATTGCTCCTAGAACAACACAACTATTTTTATTGCTAAAAAAAGCTCCAATTTCTTAGAGCTTTAGTTTTGCAATTTTTAGCGGTCTGGACGGGACTCGAACCCGCGACCTTCGCCGTGACAGGGCGACATTCTAACCAGCTGAACTACCAGACCGTTGCTTTATTGCGAGGGCAAATATACATTCGATTTTTAATATCACAAACATTTTGCAAAGAATTTTGACAAAAAATTTAAATAAACTTTTGTCGCTCTACCATGTAAGTGGTTAAGATTTTATCAAAGGGTTTATTGATATCTGCCTCAACATATTTAATTTGATATTGACCGCATTTTAATCGGATGCTCTTAAAGTAATCATCTACAGCACTTTCGTAACCTTCTTTTACCGTATCTGGATATAAATTTATAAACTCATTAGTCTCGACATCTATAAATCGCTTTGGTGTATTATCAAAGTCAAACTTGAGTTCTTTTTCTTTGTCTATCACATGAAATAAGATCACTTCGTGCTTATTGTATTTTAAATGTCGTAGCGCTTCAAATAGTTTCACGTCATCACTAGAGGTCTGAAACATATCCGTAAAAAAGAAAATTAACGAACGTCTATGAATATTTTCAGCAATTTGATGTAAATAAGTATACGTTTCTGTTTGCTTATTCACTTGCTTTGAAAGCACCATATTGCTCAACTCAGCTAATAACATCTGATGGTGACGTTCACTCCCTTTTTCTGGTGCGTAATAATCATAAGCATCACTATAAATACTTAAACCAACAGCATCCCGTTGTTTCTTTAAAATATGCATCAATGAGGCAGACGCCAAGGCCGAAAATCCAATTTTATTCAACTTGGAAATACTAAATTCTTTAAGCTCTGGATAATGCATCGAACTACTGTTGTCTACAATTAAATGACAGCGTAAGTTGGTTTCATCATCGTAGCGTTTGGTATAGAGTTTATCGGTTTTAGCGTATAACTTCCAGTCAATATGTCGCGTGCTTTCGCCTTGATTATAAATTTTGTGTTCGGCAAACTCTGCAGAGAATCCGTGAAACGGACTCTTATGCATTCCAGCAATAAAACCTTCCACGACTTGCTTGGCAAGTAGCTCTAAGTTTTTAAAGCCGCCTGCTTTATTAAGTTCTGCCTGTAAATTCATTTATTTTAGATATAAGACCGCTTCGCTTTAAGAGTCTAGAACCAAGACTTATTAGTTACAACTTATTTTAAACTGTTAAAACGAATAGAATCTGCTTTAGTTTTTAATATGGCGTCTATTCTCTTTTCTCTTTATTCTAACTTCTATATTATTTTGTCTACGATGCCATAGGCTTTAGATTCTTCAGCGCCCATCCAATGGTCACGATTAAAATCTTTCATTACTTTCTCAACATCTTGACCACAGTTGTCGGCTAAAATTTGAGCGCTCAATTCTTTTGTTTTTAAAATTTCCTGAGCTGTAATTTCTATATCACTTGCTTGTCCGCGAGCACCACCACTTGGTTGATGAATCATCACTCTGGCATGTGGCTGAATAAATCGTTTGCCTTTGGTTCCAACAGATAACAAAATAGAACCCATAGAAGCTGCCAAACCTGTACAAATGGTCGACACATCGCTATTTAACGACTTGATGCAATCATACATCGCAAATCCTGAAGTAACATAACCACCCGGACTATTAATATACAAATGAATGTCTTTCGTTTCTAACGCGTCTAAATACAACAAACGATCAATCACATGTTTAGCCGATTTATCGTCTACCATACCCCAAAGAAACACCTTTCGGTCTTCTAATAATTTACTATCTATTAAGTCTTGTGCTTTTGCTTGCTTACTCATACATTATAATTTTAGTTAAAAATAAAAAAAGGTTCACCATAATGGCAAACCTTTTATCATTTCTTTTAGATTATATCTAATAATTCTTATAATAAAGAATCAATCGCGTCTGTATATGCATTTTTAGGAGCAACACCAACCTGACGACCAACAACCTCTCCGTTTTGGAATACCAAAACCGTCGGAATATTACGTACGCCATACTTAGCAGCAAATTCTTGATTCGCATCAACATCTACTTTACCTACAACAGCTTTACCGTCGTATTCTGTGCTAATTTCATCAATGATTGGTCCAACCATTCTACATGGTCCACACCAAGCAGCCCAAAAATCAACCATTACAGGTTTATCACTCTTTAATACTGTTTCTTCAAACGTTGCATCTGTTATTTCTAATGCCATAATTATAATATCTATATGTTTAACTTCGTTTTTATTTAATACACAAAATTAGTCAAAAATTTTGCCAAACCTTACATTGTCAGTATTTGTTTTGATTATGAGCATATTGAACAATTGTATCATAACTTTTTGGGCGCATAAACCAGGCTCTCACTACTCGCTTCCCAGCTAAATAAAGCTGGGAGAGCTCAAACATACCGTTCCATCCTTTGCGCTAAACAATATAAATGCAACCCAAAAGTTGCGTATTAATAATTTTCTTTATAATTTAGCAACCATAAAGTTGCATATTAATCAAAAAACAAACAGTCATGAACGATGTCATTACAAAAGAAAAAGTATTTAATCATCCTATAGATAAGGTATGGGATGCCATTTCTAAAGCTGAAGAAATCTCAACCTGGTTTATTCAGGCCGATTTTAAAGCGCAAAAAGATTACCAGTACACCTTCACTTCAGAACCAAACGAAAAAGGCTGCACAACCATTAGCGGAACCGTTAAAGAAGCGCATCCTTATGTATTAGTTTACACCTGGATTGTCGCCGATACAAACGTAGAAACAATCGTAACCTGGAAACTAGAATCTGTCGCCGAAGGCACAAAACTATATTTAGAACATTCAGGGATTTCCAATTATGAAGGCGATACTGCAATTGCTATGTTTGAAAGTTTTAATGGCGGATGGGAGAACTGTATTAACGGACTTACAGCTTACTTAAAACAAGAAGTGAATGCAGGATAGAATCACACAAGTATTTAAAGCTATTGCCGACCCGACAAGGCGTGAGATTTTCCACGCCTTGGTCATAGCAAGTTCAGCCTTATCAATTACACAAATTGCGAGTCAGTTTGATATGAGCCGACAAGGTGTTACCAAACATATCAAAACCTTAGAAAATGCAGGATTGGTTGTATTAGACAGTCAAGGACGTGAGCGCTTTTGTAACGCCAATGCAAAACCGCTTAAAGAAGTTAATAAATGGATGACGTTCTATGAGCAATTCTGGGATGACTCATTAGAAAACCTAGGCAGTTATTTAGATCAAAAAGCAACCTAAAACATCTATTGCTTAATTCAACTTATACATGACATGATTGCGATCTAATTCATGTAAAAGTTCTTGAGAGATCTTAACTTTTTGCTTGCGACTAGGCATGTTCAATTTGATTTTTTCAATATTATCATAAATGACAAAATTGAGTGCTTTTTCGCCTTGATGAATTCTAAATAAGTCTTGAAGAACTGCAATTCGTTCCTTTTCTAAATCGCTAATATTTAATTGAATGGATAACTTTCTGGCATAAGTATCCATAACATCATGTAATAACTGAAAACTATTAAACTGCAATCTTGGATCGCTCTTTTTTCCAGTATCTCTGTTAACCCAACCTTCTCTAATAAAGGCTTTTACGTACACGAAACTATTTTTTACCAAAAAGTGACGGTATTTTAAATACTCTTCTCCAAAAATTCTAAACTCAAAACTATCGGTATAATCTTCAACCATAAATATAGCCCAGCCTTTACCCTGTTTACTCACCCGATGCTGAATATCGGTCACAACACCTCCAAAAGTCATCTCACGATTCACATAGGTTTCTAAGTCATTAAACATTGCTAAATTGGCATTGCAAAATGTTTTCATTTCTACTTTAAAATCATCTAAAGGATGTCCAGAAATATAAACTCCAACAACTTCCTTCTCTTGGGCTAATTTTTCCATAGTTCCCCATTCTTCACATGGTGGTACAATAGGTTCAGCGATTTGAACATCACTGGCTTCACCAAACAAACTCACTTGAGCCGAATTTTCATTATCCTGATGTTTAGCTCCGTATTTTATAGCCTTCTCTAAAAAGGTAATCCCATCGCCATCATCATGAAAATATTGAGCACGATGTGTATCACCAAACCCATCAAAGCCTCCAGCTAAAGCTAAATTTTCAAAAGCTTTTTTATTGGCCGCTCTAAGGTCAATACGTTTAGCCAAATCAAAAATGGATTTGTAATGTCCGTTCTCTTTACGATTAGCAACAATAGTTTTAACAGCACCATGACCTACCCCTTTTATGGCACCCATTCCAAAACGAACAGCACCATCTTGGTTAACCGAAAATTTATAATACGATTCATTAACATCAGGTCCTAATACATCTAAACGCATACGTTTACATTCTTCCATAAAGAAGGTGACCTGCTTAATATCGTTCATGTTATTTGATAATACTGCAGCCATATATTCGGCTGGATAATGGGCTTTTAGATAAGCCGTCTGGTAAGCAATCCAGGCGTAACAGGTAGAGTGCGATTTATTAAAGGCATAACTTGCAAAGGCTTCCCAATCTTTCCATATTTTTTCAAGTTTTTTTGCATCATGACCATTAGCAACAGCTTGTTCGATAAACTTAGGCTTCATTTTATCGAGAACCGCAATTTGCTTTTTACCCATGGCCTTTCTCAAAACATCGGCTTCACCTTTGGTAAAATCGGCAAGCTTTTGTGAGAGCAACATCACCTGCTCCTGATAGACAGTAATTCCGTAAGTTTCTTTGAGATACTCTTCCATTGCTGGCAAATCGTACTCAATCTCTTCATCACCATGCTTACGACGAACAAAACTCGGAATATATTCCATTGGTCCTGGTCGGTATAAAGCATTCATCGCAATTAAATCTTCAAAAACAGTTGGCTTTAAATCTCTAAGGTGCTTTTGCATGCCTGGAGATTCATATTGAAAGACTCCTACAGTTTCTCCGCGTTGGAATAGTTCGTAAGTTTTCTGGTCATCTAAAGGAAAGGTTTCAGGATCTAATAAAATGTCATGCTTGGCTTTAACAATTTTAACCGTATCCTTAATTAAGGTCAACGTTTTTAATCCTAAGAAATCCATTTTAAGCAAGCCTGCATCTTCAACCACCGAGTTATCGAACTGAGTGACATATAAATCCGAATCCTTAGCGGTTGCAACTGGAACAAACTTGGTAATATCATCTGGTGTTATGATAACACCACAGGCGTGAATACCTGTATTTCGAACAGAGCCTTCAAGTGTTCTTGCTAAGTTTACGGTTTCAGATTCGAGATCATCTCCATCAGCAATATTGAGTAGTTCGTTTACTTTTTCTAAATCTTCAGCTCTAAACTTCTTCCCTAATTCCTTTTCATCGAGACCAAAAATTTTATTCAACTTAGACATGGTCGGAATCAACTTTGCAATTCTATCCGCATCAAATAAAGGTAGATCTAAAACCCTCGCCGTATCCCGAATTGAAGATTTTGCAGCCATAGTTCCGTAGGTAATAATCTGAGCTACTTGATTGGCGCCGTACTTTTCGATAACATAGTCCATGACACGACTTCGTCCTTCATCATCAAAATCGATATCAATATCTGGCATACTAATACGATCTGGATTTAAGAAACGCTCAAAAAGTAGATCGTATTTTAAGGGGTCTATGTTGGTAATCCAAAGGCAGTAAGCAACTACTGAACCAGCTGCCGAACCACGACCAGGGCCAACCGATACATCCATGTTTCGGGCTTCTCTGATAAAATCTTCAACAATTAAGAAATAACCAGGATATCCTGTATTTTCAATAACACTTAATTCAAAATCAAGACGCTCTGTAATCTCTTCGGTGAGTTCTCCATAGCGTTTTTTGGCACCTTCGTAAGTTAAATGTCTTAAAAATGCATTTTCACCACGCTTTCCACCATCGGCTAAATCGGCATCATCTTTAAATTCATCAGGAATATCAAAAGCTGGTAATAAAACATCACGTGCCAGTTGATAAGCTTCCACTTTATCAACGACCTCCTGAATATTGGTAATCGCTTCAGGAATATCTCTAAAGAGCGCTTTCATCTCTTCCGAAGATTTAAAATAATACTCCTGATTTGGCAAGCCATAGCGATAGCCACGACCTCTTCCAATTGGGGTCGCTTGTTTTTCGCCATCTTTTACACAAAGTAAAATATCATGAGCATTGGCATCTTCTTGTTTGCAATAATAGGTATTGTTGGTCGCTACAATTTTAACATCGTGTTGTTGGGCGAGTTTTATCAATACTGGATTCACACGATTTTCGTCCTCTTGATTATGGCGCATCAACTCTACATATAAATCGTCACCGAACTCTTGTTTCCACCAGATGAGAGCTTCTTCGGCTTGATTTTCACCTACATTCAATACTTTGCTCGGAACTTCTCCATAAAGGTTTCCTGTTAAGCAGATTAAATCGTCTTTATATTGCTGAATGAGTTGTTTATCAATTCGTGGCAAATAGTAGAATCCATCCACAAAGGCATGAGATGAGAGCTTGGCCAAATTATGATATCCTTGCTTGTTTTTGGCGATTAATACGATTTGATATCCATTATCTTTTCGTGTTTTATCGGTGTGGTCTTCACAAACAAAAAATTCGCAACCAATGATGGGCTTGATTTCTTTTAAATCTGAAGTTTCCCCTTTGGCCTTGGCTTCTTCAATTTTGGCTTTTACAGATTTATTATGAGTACTAACAGCCTTTACAAAATGAAAAGCACCCATCATATTCGCGTGATCGGTTAAGGCTACTGCTGGCATTTGATGTTCTGCAGCAACAGCAACAAGATTGGAAATACTGATGGTTGACTGTAATACTGAAAACTGAGAATGGTTGTGAAGGTGCACAAAATCAACATCAGCTAAACCAGAAATATTCTGCTTTATTTCGGCTTCAGAAATACCATCACTTTGTAACTTTTGGAGCCGCTCATTAATTTTTGCGCTTTCCCTCTTTAAATTGATATGTTTTAAACCAATCAGTTGAATCGGTTGCGGATTCGCTTTATTGAAATTTTCAAAATAGTCTGGCTGAACATCCAATTGCTCTTTGGTATATTCTCCAAGACGAATCAATTCTAAAAAGCAACGAGTGGTCGCTTCAACATCGGCTGTTGCGTTATGCGCTTCTGCGAATGGCGTATGAAACAAATGCTGATGCAACTCTGTTAAGGTTGGAAGTTTAAACTTTCCGCCTCGCCCACCAGGAATCTGGCAAAGCGTTGCTGTATGTTCAGTACAGGTATCTAAAACTGGGAGTTCTTGAAGTTGATTCGCGACACCTTCTCTAACAAATTCGGCTCCCATAATGTTGAGATCGAATGTTACATTTTGACCTACGACGAATTTCGTTTTCGATAATGCAGCATTAAATTTCTCTAATACCTCTTGAAGTGAAACGCCTTGTTCTTGTGCTAATTCGGTAGAAATCCCATGAATTTTTTCCGCATCATAAGGAATATTAAAACCTTCGGGTTTAACTAAGTAATCCTGATGATCGATACAGTTTCCCATAGCATCGTGGAGTTGCCAAGCAATTTGAATACATCGTGGCCAATTATCAACATCTGTAATTGGTGCATCCCATCGTTTTGGTAATCCTGTGGTTTCGGTATCGAAGATTAAATACATGTAATTTTATCAGTTTTTAGTCATAACCCTTTATAAAAAAGGCTCAAAAAGTAAGTTTATAAAATTACAAAGAAACTCGACTTTTTACGATGAAAGTTATAAACAGTTTTAAACAAAAAAAGCCAGCTTTATTAAGCTGACTTTTAACTATTATGTTACAGGGATTAGGACACGAGTTCCTCATGAACTTTTTCTGTATTTATGGCCGATTGAATCGAATTTCTATGTTTCAACAATAAGGCATCGATTGTTGGTGGCAAATTAGGTGTTGTTATAAGCTCGTTGTACTCCTCTAAGCTTGACTCTTCACCTTTAATTGCTTCTTCAAGAACGGCCTCTTCGTTGTTTGAACTAAAGGTAGATTTTAAGGTCATCCAATTGCGATGCATTGCTCCTTTAAAACTACCTGAATCTTCTGGAATTTCTCCATATTGTAAGATTTCAGTTCTAAGTTCTTTAGCAAATTCACTGCGTTCTGTTGCTCTTCTTTTAAAGAACATTTTTAATCGGTCACTATCAACATTCTTGATGGCATTTAAATACCCTTTCTCTGCGTCGTAGTTTTTTACTAACAATTCATTTAATTTATTTGAAATTTCTTCAGAATACTTCATTTTCTCTATACATTTTTTAAATTTCAATACTTTTTTTTGTGATGCGTATTGTTTCACATCGAACTATATATAGTATACTAAAAATTGTAGGAAAAATCTAACAAATTAACATTTTTAACAAAGCTTTATCTCTCTTTAACAAAAAACGCAACCTTTAAGGCTGCGTTCTGTATATTAGATGTTGTAAAAGATGTTCAAGACACCTTTTGAATTTAAAGTTGTATTAATCACTTATAACAACCAAACCTCCAACTATAGGCACATTATAAAAAACACCTTCATTAAAATTAACGGTTTGCTGGCCATCTTCTGTATAGGCATAAAACCAGAATCTACCTGTCATTGTTTTAGGAGACGTATTAAGAATACGTTCTACGATTATCTGACCTTCAGCTGGGTAAATTGAAAGGCTTTCATCTGGATCATTAGCAGTAGAATATACCACACCGTTTGCATCCTTAAATATAGCGACGTTTGGACCATCACCACCCAATTCATAAGTACCAACAAGGTCTTCATCAGTAACAAGTTGTATAGTTTCTACATTATTACTCCCTTCCACTAAAAATCCGCCAAAATCTATATCAGCTGCAAAAGATGAAGCTCTCCATTGATTTCCGTCATAATTTCCTTGAATTGCTGGGGTATTAAATTCAACCTCATCACCACAACTAAATACTAGCAATACAGTAACAAGGACTAAGGTTAATTTTTTCATTTTAATTTGGTTTCAATATTGCTTTCGCAAAATTTAATAACGTTTAAAGAACTCCAAAAGTATAATAAAATTTCAATATGTACTCAACTTGAGTTTTTTTATTAACTGAAATATCTTGTTTTTACTTTGAAATCAAGCAATAACAAGTTATGTTCATTAAGCTTTTGAAAGCCAGAGCACATTTTTAAGTCTTAGTCTTTAAAGTCTGAAAAAATTAAATACTTAACTAAAATAAAATATTGAGAATTAAATAATTGTATTATCTTTGCGCCTCATTAATAATAGAGGTCGCGAACCTCACAAATTAATTAAATTTATGCCTGTAAAAATTAGATTACAAAGACACGGTAAAAAAGGGAAACCTTATTATTGGATCGTTGCAGCAGATGCACGAGCAAAAAGAGATGGTAAATACTTAGAAAAATTAGGTGCTTACAATCCAAACACGAATCCAGCAACTGTAGAATTAGATGTTGATGGTGCCGTAAAATGGCTTCAGAATGGTGCACAACCAACTGATACAGCCAGAGCAATTTTATCTTATAAAGGTGCATTGCTTAAAAACCACTTAGCTGGAGGTATTACTAAAGGCGCTTTAACTGAAGAGCAAGCAGAAGCTAAATTCAATGCTTGGTTAGAAGAAAAAGCTGCTAAAGTACAAGCTAAAGCAGATGGTTTAACTGAAGCGCAAGCAAAAGCTAAAGCAGAAGCCTTAGCTGCTGAAAAAGCAGTAAATGACGCCAGAATAGCTGCAGCTGCTCCTGTTGTTGAAGAAGAAGCAACTGAAGAAGCTCAAGCTGAAGGTGATACTGAAGTTACAGCTTCAAACGAAGAAGAATAGAAATTTATTTTTTTATACTTTTAAACTCCGATACCTTGTGTCGGAGTTTTTTAGTTTTATTACTTATATTTTCCAATACTTAGGAAAAGAAAATTACACGCTACATGCAAAAAAAAGACTGCTTCTTTCTTGGTAAAATTGTAAAAAAATACAGTTTTAAAGGTGAGTTACTCGTTAAGTTAGATACTGATGAACCTGAACTTTACGAACACATGGACTCTGTTTTTGTGGAAGTCCGCAACAACCTTGTGCCATTTTTTATAGAATCCTCTCAGTTACATAAATCTGAATTATTACGTATCAAATTTGAAGATGTTGATACTGAAGCCGATGCCGACGCACTCATTAAAAGCGGATTGTATTTACCTTTAGAATTTCTACCAAAACTGGATGATGATAAATTTTATTTTCATGAAATTATCGGATTTAAAGTGGAGGATAAAAATTTTGGTCATGTAGGCATCATTACGTCTGTTAATGATTCTACAGCGCAATCTCTTTTTGAAATTGACAGAGATGGGATCGAAATTTTAATTCCGATGAATGATGAGTTTATTTCAAAAGTTGACAAAACAAATAAGACTATTTTTGTTGATACGCCTGAAGGTTTGATAGATTTGTACTTGGAGCAAAACTAGTTTTTCGTCATGCTGAATTTATTTCAGCATCACATCACACATAAAAATAATGAGATCCTGAATCAAGTTCAGGATAACCATATGAATAAACCGTTTCAATTCAAACAATTTACGGTCAACCAAGATCAATGTGCTATGAAAATTGGGACCGATGGAGTTTTGTTAGGCGCATGGACTTCTATAGAAAACCATCCTTTTTCAATTTTAGACATTGGTGCTGGAACTGGTATTTTATCCTTAATGTTAGCACAACGAAGTCATGCTGAAGTTATAGAAGCCTTAGAAATTGACGATCAAGCCTATGAACAATGTGTTGAAAATTTTGAGCAATCGCCGTGGAATGATCGCCTGTTTTGCTATCATGCCTCATTAGAAGAATTTGCTGAAGAAATTGAAGATCAATACGATGTCATTATTTGCAATCCGCCTTTTTATTCTGAAAGCTATAAAACCGAAAACAAGCAACGTGACTTAGCGCGATTTCAAGACGCTATGCCTTTTGAACACCTCGTAGAAAGTGTTGCTGTATTACTTTCAGAAAATGGATTATTTTCAATCGTGATTCCTTTTTCAGAAGAACAAAATTTTATAACACTAGCATCTAACACCGGACTTTTTCCGAAGCGAATTACACGAGTAAAGGGCAGCCCGACTTCAGAAGTTAAACGCAGTCTTTTAGAATTTACAAGGTTAAAAACTGAATTAAAAACTTCAGAATTAATTATTGAGACTGAACGCCATCGCTATACGAATGACTACATTAAACTTACCAAAGATTTTTATCTGAAAATGTAAGTTAGCTTTTGTTCTATGAAAACGTTTTCGTTACTTTTGCTTTAAACTTTGCAAACAACAATATGAAGCCAGATTTATTCGAAGCACCAGATTATTACAACTTAGATGAATTACTAACTGAAGAGCACAAATTAGTACGTGATGCAGCCAGAGATTGGGTAAAACGCGATGTGTCTCCTATCATTGAAGAAGCTGCTCAAAATGCTGAATTCCCGAAATCAATTATTGGAGGACTAGCAGAAATTGGTGCCTTCGGACCTTATATTCCTGTAGAATATGGAGGTGCTGGTTTGGATCAAATTTCTTATGGATTAATCATGCAGGAAATTGAACGTGGTGATTCTGGAGTTCGAAGTACCGCCTCAGTGCAATCCTCTTTAGTGATGTACCCAATATGGAAATATGGTAACGAAGCGCAACGTCAAAAGTATTTGCCAAAATTAGCCTCAGGAGAATGGATAGGCTCGTTTGGACTAACCGAACCAGACCATGGAAGTAATCCTGGCGGAATGGTAACCAACTTTAAAGATATGGGCGACCATTATCTTTTAAATGGTGCGAAAATGTGGATTTCTAATGCGCCTTTTTGTCAAATTGCTGTGGTTTGGGCAAAGGATGAAAACGGACGAATTCACGGCTTAATTGTAGAACGTGGTATGGAGGGTTTTACAACACCTGAAACACATAATAAATGGTCACTGCGTGCTAGTGCTACTGGAGAATTGATTTTTGACAATGTAAAAGTTCCTAAAGACAACTTATTACCTAATAAATCGGGGTTAGGCGCACCACTCGGCTGTTTGGATTCTGCGCGTTTTGGTATTGCTTGGGGCGCCATTGGTGCTGCAATGGATTGTTACGATACCGCACTTCGTTATAGTAAAGAACGTATTCAATTTGGAAAACCTATTGGTCAATTCCAGTTACAACAAAAGAAATTAGCCGAAATGATTACCGAAATAACCAAAGCGCAATTATTAGCTTGGCGACTTGGGGTGATGCGTGAAAACGGAACAGCAACTTCTGCTCAAATTTCTATGGCAAAACGTAATAATGTGGATATGGCAATTAATATCGCTCGTGAAGCAAGACAAATGCTAGGTGGTATGGGGATTACTGGAGAATACAGTATTATGCGCCACTCTATGAACCTTGAAAGTGTGATCACTTACGAAGGGACACATGATATTCATTTATTGATTACTGGTTTAGATATTACAGGCCTTAATGCCTTTAAATAGTCACTAAATGACATTAAATTATTTTACTCGACACTATCGGTATGAAAATAGAATTTATAAAAATGCTTTTCAATAGAGAAGCATTTTTTTTGCAGTCTATCCAACAAAAAATTAATACTGTTGTAAAAGGTTGATTAATTTCTGCTTATTTTAGTTGAAAGTTTATTCATGTCATCAAAATCCAGACTCGATCGCGCTTATAAAAATGCTAAAGTTGTCAACTTTGACGACTCTAGTAAAATTATTCTGTTTAGTGATTGTCATAGAGGGGACAATAGTTTTGCTGATGATTTTGCTAATAATCGTAACATTTATTTTCATGCACTAAAGCATTATTATGCTGAAGGTTTTAGTTACTGCGAATTAGGCGATGGTGATGAACTCTGGGAAAACCTTTCTTTTGAATCTATATTAAATGCCCATAAAAATGTATACCTGCTTATGAAGTTATTTCATGAGCAAAATCGTCTCCATATGATTTGGGGAAATCATGATATGGTATATCGGGATCCCAAATATGTAGAAAAAAACTTATCGACCTATTTTGACCCAAAAATAGGAGAAGACGTCGAACTCTTTTGTGATATTAAATATCACGAAGGTGTGGTGTTAAAACATTCGGAAACAGGGCAAGAATTATTTTTAACCCATGGTCATCAAGCCGATTGGTGGAATTACCTCTTTTGGAAATGGAGTCGTTTTATGGTTCGTATTCTTTGGAAACCTTTAAATGTTATGGGTATTGCCGATCCTACAAGTCCGGCTAAAAACTACAAAGAGTTAATTAAAGTTGAGCGTCGCACAAAAAAATGGATTGCCGAAAACAACAATTTAATTACCATTGTTGGGCATACACATAGACCGCGATTTCCGGAGCCAGGAGATATTGCATTTTTTAACGACGGAAGTTGTGTACACCCACGTAGTATCACAGGTATTGAAATTGAACAAGGGGAGATTTCTCTCATCAAATGGCAAATTGCCACGACCGATGATGGGACACTAAAGATTGTTAGAGTGTTATTAGAAGGTCCGCGAAAATTGATAGATTATAAAACAGATTAGCTTTCTGGAGCTAGTTCTACTTCTAAACCATCCATATCTGGAGTCATTTGAATTTGACAGCCCAATCTTGAATTATCTTTTACATAAAAGGCTTCGCTTAGCATCGCTTCTTCATCATCTTGCATTTCGGGCAATTGGGTATCGCTCAACACGTAACACTGACAAGACGCACACATGGCCATTCCGCCACAAACACCGATGGTACCTTCGGGAGCTAGCTCGTAAGAACGTACGACTTCCATAAGGTTCATAGCCATATCTGTAGGCGCCTGAATCTCATGAGTCACACCTTCTCTATCGGTTATTTTTATGTTGATATCTTGTTCCATGAGTTATTTTATCGCTTTTACAACTGCTTTTGGTGCTTCTTTTCGCGTGCCATCAAACCCGTCTACTCCAGCAACCGTTGTATACTTCATCACATAACGTTTTCCCGGATTGATAATTTGATACGCCGCTTGACACATTAAAGTCGCTTCGTGAAAACCACATAAAATTAGTTTTAATTTTCCAGGATAGGTATTTACATCACCAATAGCAAAAATGCCTGGAATATTGGTTTGGTAATCTAATGCATTGTTAACAACAATAGCATTTTTTTCAATCTCTAATCCCCAATTTGCAATAGGGCCGAGTTTTGGTGATAAGCCAAATAGCGGAATAAAATGATCGCATTCAAGTTCGTATTCTTTATCGATATAAATGTTATCAGATTCTTTAACAACTACTGCTTTCACTTCGTAATCTCCTACGATACCAATCACCTCAGCAGGCGTAATCAGGTTTATTTTCTTTTTATTCTTTAAGTCTTGTACTTTTTCTACAGAATCCAAGTGCCCACGGAATTCATTTCGTCTATGAATTAAGGTGACTTCTTTTGCCACATCACTCAAAAAGATACTCCAGTCTAAAGCCGAATCACCACCTCCAGCAATAACGACTCTCTTATTTCTGTACATTTCGGGATCTTTAATAATGTACTCCACCCCTTTATCTTCGAAACTGGCAATATTATGAATTAAAGGTTTGCGTGGCTCAAAACTACCCAATCCTCCTGCTATAGCAACCACTGGCGCATGGTGTTGTGTCCCTTTGTTGGTCGTTACAATAAAGGTGCCATCCTCTTGCTTTTCTATGGTCTCGGCACGTTCACCTAAGGTAAATCCAGGCTCAAATTGTTTGCATTGCTCTAATAGCTTATCGGTTAAATCACCAGCAAGAATCTCTGGATAGGCTGGAATATCATAGATAGGTTTTTTAGGATATATTTCTGAACATTGTCCGCCAGGTTGCGGTAAGGCATCAATTAAGTGGCATTTTAATTTGAGAAGTCCTGCTTCAAACACAGTAAATAATCCTGTGGGTCCTGCTCCTATGATAAGTATATCGGTTTTAATCATAATTTAACCCACAAAAGTGGGTGTCTCTTTAATTTAACTTTGCGTTTTCAAAGTTCGTATATTCAACATGTATTTTTTATGATATTTGTCAGTTTGCGTGAAGGATTGAGCGGCTTGTTTGAGCTCCTCGAAGAGAGCGAGTAGTGAAAGCCTGACCCTTGTGGTCACGCCCAACTAAATTTCAATATTAATAACTTGTTCTATTTGAGGCGCGTATTTTTTGATGGTCATTTCGACGCCAGATTTGAGTGTCATCTGGTTGACACTACAACCAACACAAGCGCCTTGAAGCTGCACTTTAACCAGCTTGTCATCCTCAATAGATAACAGCGAAATATCACCACCATCACTTTGTAAGAATGGACGAATTTCGTCTAACGCTTTTTCGACATTTAGTCTAAGTTCTTCTGTACTCATTTATTTTTTATTTACTGCTGAGCATCCAGCCATAGTCGTTATTTTAATAGCTTCGGTTGGCGGCAAATCGTCATTACGTCTCACCACTTCTTCAACCACATTTTGAGTTATTTTCTCAAAATCTTGTTCCAGAGTTGTAGCTGTTTGTAGTGCTGCTGGGCGACCAACATCACCAGCTTCTCTGATGCTTTGTACTAAAGGTAACTGTCCTAAAAAAGGAACATCTAAATCATCGGCAAGGTTTTTGGCACCTTCTTTTCCGAAGATATAGTATTTATTTTCAGGAAGTTCTGCGGGTGTAAAATAAGCCATATTTTCAATAATACCTAACACAGGCACATTGATACTCTCTTGTTGAAACATGGCGACCCCTTTTTTGGCATCTGCTAAGGCTACATTTTGAGGAGTACTAACAACAACAGCTCCAGTTATAGGAAGAGATTGCATGATACTCAAATGGATATCTCCTGTTCCCGGAGGCAAATCGATAAGCATAAAATCGAGATCTCCCCAAGCGGCATCAAAAATCATCTGATTTAATGCTTTAGCTGCCATAGGTCCTCTCCAAACAACAGCTTGATCTGGTTTGGTAAAAAAGCCAATCGATAATAGTTTAACACCGTAGTTTTCTACAGGTCGCATTTTAGATTTTCCGTCTACAGTAACGGCTAATGGTCGCTCTAATTCTACATCAAACATGATAGGCATGGAAGGTCCATAAATATCGGCATCCAAAACACCAACTTTAAAGCCCATTTTTGCCAATGTAACAGCCAGATTAGCGGTAACAGTAGATTTCCCTACGCCACCTTTTCCTGAAGCTACTGCAATAATATTTTGAATACCGGGAATTTGTTTTCCTTTGATGACATTGGCTTCTGATTTTGCTGGAGCATCAACTTTTACATTCACCTTTACTTTGGCTTTTTCATACACTTTCTCATGAATGGTTTTCATGATCTCGACTTCGGTTTTCTTTTTTGCCTGTAAGCTAGGATTTGTGATGGTGATATCGACAATTACTTCATCGGCAAATGTTACCACGTTAGTTACTGCGCCACTTTCAACCATGTTTTGCCCGTCACCTGGAGCAGAAATGGTTTCAAGTGCTTTAAGTATATCTTGTTTATTTAGTTTCATAGCGTTTTTTACGTTGTTTTTAGAACTCTTCTTATTCAGACTAATTCTAAATGCAAAGATACTTAATAAACCTTGAAGTTTAAAGCCCAGGTATAGCTATTTCTTATGCTGTGATTTTTCTTAAATTATGAACGGATTCGATTTAACTTATGAAAGCTTTAAGTTCTTTTGCAGGATCCCAAAACACAGTCTCCAAATCTTGTATCTGATTATCGACGACTCTTATGCCTTCACTTTCTAAAAGCTGTTGCATCAGGTTGGTGCCATCAAAATGATGCTTACCAGTGAGTAATCCTTTTCTATTGACCACGCGATGCGCTGGCACGTCTTTTCCAACCGAACCATTCATGGCATAACCTACCATTCTGGCACTTCGCTTTGCACCTAAATAATTTGCAATAGCACCATAGCTGGTTACTTTTCCGTAGGGAATACGTTTAGCAACCTCATAAACTTTGTCAAAGAAATTTAACGTTTCAGGTTTCATTATAAATCCATTAGAATATTGATCAAAGTAATTCCGGCAACAATTCCTGTGATTGTTCCAATAATGTAATTCATATTCTTTTGAGTAGTCAATTTTTTATCCTTGATTTTATCAAAAAAGAACATGTATACATATAGCATTACAAAAGTGCCTGTTGCAGCTCCAGTAACATAACTAAGAATACTTGTTTTTTCAAAGTTAAACCAGCCAAATCCAGCAATAGTAATCGTCATATAAGCTTGATAAGGAATGGGAAAAACATTAATTGCAGATAAAAACATCCCTTGAAAAAATCGGCTATGCCCACTCTTGGCATGAGCTTCAACATCTGGCTTGGTGGTAACTTTTGCAAGTAACAAAAAGTAAATGGTAATTAATACAAAAATCACAAAGGCTACACGCTGCAAAATTTCTACGACATCTTGATGATTGTTTAAATAGCGCGCAAGCATGGCTGCAATATAAGTTTGTAAAAAAACAATAAGGCAAACACCAATTGAGAAGATAATACCTCTATTTGCGCCTTCTTTTAAACTTACTTTAGCCGCTGTCATATTTAGTAAACCAGGAGGAATTACACCAACCAGTGCAATGATTAAACCTAGAAAAAAAATGACAGTAATATTCAATGCTACTTAATTTTAAACCTAATATACGTAATTGGTTTGTTTTGTTCTAAGTATTGCGACTCATAATAGGTTTGAATACTCGTAACTTCTTCAGGGCTGCCTTCTTGTTTATAAACATTATGGTTGGCATACAAGACCTCATGACCTTCGCCATGTAAGAGCCCTAGCGTATAGCCATGCATAAATTCGCTATCGGTTTTTAAATTCACAACACCTTCAGGTTTTAGAATGGTTTTATAGCGTTTTAAAAATTCGGAATTGGTCATTCTATGCTTGGTGCGTTTATATTTTATTTGAGGATCGGGAAATGTAATCCAAATTTCATCGACTTCGTTTTTAGCAAAGGCATAGTCGACCAGTTCGATTTGCGTTCGTAGGAAAGCGACATTTTGAATTTGTTCTTCAATGGCTGTTTTTGCGCCTCTCCAAAATCTCGCGCCTTTGATATCAATTCCTACAAAATTTTTATTTGGAAATTTTTTTGCCAACTCCACAGAATATTCTCCACGTCCACAGCCTAACTCTAAAACTAATGGATGGTCATTTTTAAATACTGAAGTTCTCCAATTTCCTTTTAATTCATATATTGAATTAACCAATTGATCTCGTTTAGGCTGAAACACATTAGCAAAGGTTTCATTTTCTTTAAATCGTTTGAGTTTATTTTTGCTTCCCACTGTAAAAATTTAACAATTTGTTAGTTTTAAAACTTCGGCGGTAAAATTAAGGAAACATTTTAACCTTATCTTTGTTTTTAGGCATAGACTCATAAATTATATAACCAAAAACCAATTTTGCAGAAAAAACGAATCCTTATTGCACCTTTAAACTGGGGATTAGGTCATGCAACAAGATGTATTCCCATTATAAATGCCTTACTCTTGCATAATTTTGAACCTATCATCGCTAGTGATGGTGAGGCGCTCGAATTACTGAGAAAGGAATTTCCAGAGTTAGAATCTGTTGAATTACCTTCCTATAAGATCTCCTATCCCAAAAAAGGACGTCATTTTAAATTAAAGATGCTTCAGAATTCTCCAAAAATGGCTAAAGCGATTACAAATGAAAAGAAAAATGTCGCCTCTATTATAGTAGATTATCATATAGACGGTATTATTTCCGATAACCGATTAGGAGTTCATAACAAAGCCTTGCCTTGTGTATTTATTACACATCAACTGCAAGTTTTGAGTGGAAACACAACCTGGTTAAGTACAAAATTGCACCAAAAAATCATCAAGCGTTTTCATGAATGTTGGGTACCTGATAATCTCGGCGAATTGAATCTTAGCGGCAAACTAGGTCATACGCTTATGTATGAAATGCCTGTAAAATTTATTGGACCTTTAAGTCGGTTTACTAAAAAAGACATCCCCATAGTAAATGATGTCCTCGTGCTCATCTCTGGTCCAGAGCCGCAACGCACCCTTTTGGAAGAGCATCTTTTAAAGACCTTTAAAAACTACAATGGTAAAGTGGTTTTTGTTAAGGGTCGTATTGAAAACGAGCAACAAGTTTCGAAAGAAAATCATATGACGATATATAATTTTATGACTTCCGAAGAATTAGAACACACCATTAACGAAAGCAAATACATTGTGGCACGTTCGGGGTACACTACTATCATGGATTTGACTAAACTGAGTAAATCTGCTTTTTTTATTCCAACTCCAGGTCAATTTGAACAAGAGTATCTTGCAAAGCGTTTGACTAAACTTGGGTATACACCGAGTTGTCGTCAAAAGGATTTTACGATTGATAAGCTAAATGAAATATCGGAATTTAAAGGTTTGAGCGCTATGGATTATGAGGTGAATTACAAAAAATTATTTCGCCTTTTCGAGGGTAAATGAAAACTCACTACCAACATCGATTTCGCTTTCTACATAAATTTTTTCCTCATGTGCTTCGATAATATGCTTCACAATTGAGAGTCCAAGCCCAGAACCACCTTCCTTACGAGAGCCACTTTTATCAACTCTAAAAAAACGTTCAAACAAACGCGGGAGATTAGATTTAGAAATGCCTTCTCCATTATCGGTAACCCTTACGATAACTTTGTTTTTAATAAGGTTTTCTATACTGACTTCGGTAGTTCCTTTTTCTTCACCATATTTTATAGAGTTGACGATAAGGTTGGTTAATACCTGTTGAATACGTTCCTTATCGGCCGAAACCAAAATAGGTTCGTTATAATCCATATCAAAAATGAGTGATATTTTCTTCTTAGAGGCTTTCATTTCTAGAAGATCAAAAACACTTTCTACCAATTCTACAATGTCAAATGTTTCAATATTTAGGCGTAAATCACCAACTTCTAATTTGGTAATCATATCCAAATCCTTAACGATATATATAAGACGCTCCAGACCTTTACTAGCTCTATTGAGGTATTTTTGGCTAACTTTTTCATCGTCTATGGCGCCATCTAAAAGTGTTAACAAATAACCTTGAACGGTAAAAAGAGGTGTTTTTAATTCGTGTGACACATTACCTAAGAACTCTTTACGATACTCTTCTCGAACTTTTAGAGTTTCAATTTCTAGTTTTTTATCTTTCGCATATTTGTCTATTTCTTCAGTAAGTGTAGCCATATCTGTGGTAATGGGCTGTTTACGCAAAGAACTTGATTCAAGTAATGTTAAATCATCATATATCTTTTTAACACGTCTGTATATAAATCGTTCAACTCTGTACTGAATAATGATAAAAGACAACAAATAAGTAATAAGAGCAAACGACATCAAATAGATAAAATCTACAGAATGTAGCACATACAAAAAAACACTCGATAAGAGCGTTAAAAAAATAGTGATATACAGGGATGTTTTTAAAGCAAACCTGTATGTTTTTTTTATTTTATTATGCATCAATCTACAAACTTATACCCAACGCCTTTTATAGTTTTAAACTTTTTGTCGCCTATTTTTTCTCTAAGTTTTCGAATATGAACATCGATAGTACGTCCACCAACAACAACTTCATTTCCCCATACTTTGTCAAGTATTTCTTCACGCTTAAAAACTTTATTGGGTTTGGTTGCTAACAAATATAATAATTCAAACTCTTTTCGAGGTAATACTAATTCGTCCCCTTTAATTGTAATTTTATATTCTTCTCTGTTGATTGTTAAATTTCCAATTTTGATAACATCTTCAACATGTTCTTCATCTTTAAGACGTCTTAATAACGCCTTTACTTTGCTAACTAAAACTTTAGGTTTGATAGGCTTAGTGATGTAATCATCTGCTCCAGCATCAAATCCAGCCATTTGAGAATAATCTTCACCTCTTGCGGTTAAAAATGTAATAATAGTATCACTTAAATCTGGATCTTTTCTAATAAGTTCACAGGCTTCAATACCATCCATTTCTGGCATCATCACATCTAAAATAATCAGTTGTGGTTTCTCTTTTTTTGCTTTTTTGACAGCTTCAATACCATTTTCAGCTGTAACGATTTGATAGCCTTGTGATGATAGATTATAACCAACAATCTCTAAAATATCTGGTTCATCATCAACCAATAAAATCTTAATATCTCTTTTTTTCATTATTATAGTTTGAAAAACTTCCTTTTGTAAAGATAGAATTAATAACAAAAAATTTAACCAACAAGTTGATTAATAACATTAAGTTAACCTAAACAAGCGGCTTTGAATCTAATTTAAGTCATTAAGCAATTAATGTTATTATATTGTAAATTACCTAATTATTGGTTAAAATATGCCCGATTACTACAAAAACTAAGTATATTTGTTTGCTATTTTTTAATATAACTTAAATAAATAATTATGAAAAAACTTTACTTTTTATGTTTAACATTTTTAATGGCTTCTGTTTCTTTTGGACAAGTTGTTATAAATGAAATTGATGCAGATACACCTGGATCTGATACTGCAGAGTTTGTAGAATTAAAAGCAGCTCCTAATGCGTCATTAGACGGATTCATTGTTGTATTCTTTAACGGAGGAACAGATGTAAGTTACGGGACTTGGGATTTAACAGGTCAAACTGCTGATGCCGATGGCTTTTTCATTTTAGGAAATGATGCTGTAACAAGTGATATTGAATTGCCTGCGGGTGGTTCTGGATATGTTCAAAATGGCGCAGATGCTATTGCTATTTATCAAGATTCTGCTGCTAACTTTCCTGATGGTACAGCACCAACAACTACCAACCTTATCGATGCTATTGTTTATGGAACTGGTGATGCTGATGACATGGATTTATTAACAGCTCTTGGTGAATCAACACAATGGGACGAAAGTCTTAATGGTGCCAATGCTACTGAGTCTTTACAATTAAACGCTGCTGGTGATGCTTACGAAACTAAGGCGCCAACGTTTAGAGCTGAAAATGATAGTGCCGTTTGTGATTTAAGCTTAACATCTTCTGATGCAACTTGTGATGCTTTCACAGCTGGAACTGACACCTATACTGCAACTGTTGATTTCTCTGGAGGTAATTCGGGTTCTTATACCGTTACTGCAGATTCTGGAACAGTAGATTTATCAATGGGTGACCCATCTACAGACGAAACAGGAACAATTACTGTAACTGGTGTTGCTGAAGGAACTGATGTTATCATTTCTGTTACCGATGGAGGTTTATGTGATCTTTCTATGACTGTAACGACACCTGCTTGTAACGATACTTTAACTTTACCAATTTCTGAAACATTTTCTTATGCTGATGGTAGTTTATTAGGTAATAGTTCTTGGACTAATCACAGTGGAACTGAAGGTGATTTAATGGTTGTTTCTGGTCAAGCAGTTGTACAACACGGTGCGCCAAGTGAAGATATCAACTTACCTTTTCAACCTGTTACTGGTAGCTTATTCTTTGCATTTGATATGACAGTGCAAAACCCAGGAGCTCCTATTGCTGGAACAGATAATGAGTACTTTGCACATTTTAAAGATGATGGATTTGGTTTCTTTGGTCGTTTAGATATTGTCGCTCCTTCAGGTGGTGGTGATTATACTGTTGGTATTGCAACAGCTAATAGTACTGCAGAAGCTACTTGGGCAACAGATTTAACTTACGGATCAACTTACCGTATCACTGTAAAGTATGATCAAGATGCGAATATCGCTCAATTATGGGTCGATGCTGCTTTAGAAACAGATACATCTATTTCTGGTACTGATGGAGATGATCCAGGAAACTCAATTGAATCATTCGCTTTAAGACAATCAGATTCTGCTGATAATGAAGGTATTCTTGTTGACAACTTAAGAATTACGCAAACTTTTGCTGAAACTTTATCAACTCAGGAAGTTACTGCAGATACTTTCAAAGTATATCCTAACCCAACAGCAACAGGGTTTGTAAATATTGTTAGCGCTAATAACGAAAATGTTGCCGTTACCGTTTATGATATTCTTGGAAAACAAGTTATCAATGAAACTTTAACTAATAACCGTGTGAATGTTTCTGCATTAAACACTGGTGTTTACATCTTAAAGATTTCTCAAAATAATGCTTCAGTTACTAAAAAATTAGTGATCAAGTAAGCTTTATATAACCGACTTTAAAAAAGCGTCCTGATACTCATTATCGGGACGCTTTTTTTATTTTTGCAGTCATGATAAACACAGATTCTATATTTTCAATCGCATCAGAAGCAGACTTTAAAGCCTTGGCTTTAGACATCTTTAAGTTTCAATTTGAAAATAACCCTGTTTATCGCTCGTTTTGTGATTTGCTTTACATTCATCCCAGTGATGTTAAGTGTATTGAAGCTATTCCGTTTTTACCCATTCAGTTTTTTAAAAGCCATCAAATCCTGAGTTCTACAGATGAGATTAAAACCACCTTTTCCAGTAGTGGCACAACGGGTTCAGTAACGAGTAAACATCATGTTACCGATGTATCTATCTACGAGCAAAGTTTTCGAAAAGGATTCAATACTTTCTACGGAAACGTAAGTGATTATGTGATTCTGGCCTTACTACCTAATTACTTAGAACGTAAAGATTCTTCGCTTATTTATATGGTTAATGACCTGATTAAACAATCTAATCATGCTGAAAGCGGTTTTTACCTTGATACGATTCAGGAATTAAAAGAGCGACTTATCCAATTGGATGCGGAAGGAAAAAAAGTACTGCTCCTAGGGGTCTCATTTGCCTTATTAGATCTGGTTGAATTACATCAGTTTCATCTTAAAAACACAATCATAATGGAAACTGGCGGCATGAAAGGTCGCCGAAAAGAATTGGTTAGAGAGGAATTACATGCGATTTTAAAATCAGGGTTTGGGGTCTCTAAAATTCATAGTGAATACGGCATGACCGAACTATTAAGTCAGGCTTACTCACTAGGCAACGGAAGATTTAACTGCCCAAAATGGATGCGTATTCTCACGCGCGACCCTGAGGATGCTTTGAGCCTTCAAAAACCAACTAAAACCGGAGGCATTAATGTGATCGATTTAGCGAACATCAATTCATGTGCTTTTATCGCTACTCAAGATTTAGGTCGTGTTTATGAGGACCACAGTTTTGAAATTATTGGCCGCTTCGACTCTAGTGATATTAGAGGTTGTAATTTAATGGTGTTGTAAACTTTGTCGTTTAAAGCTTGATTAAAACACTATAAAAACTAAAATATCTTGTTTACATTTAGACTTAAACGATTACCATACATACTAAGTGTCTAGGTATCAATCCCAAAAAACCTTCGAAATTAAAGACTAAAAAGTTGTATTGATTCTACAATTCTGGGTTTAACAATACATTAACGTCATGGAAGAAACATCATGTGAAAGGTTTACAAAGTAAAGCCGACCAACATTGGGAAGCTATGAATTTAAACTAATAGTTTAGAGTTCTATGAAAAAGAAGGATTAGCTTCTATAATAATAGTTGATTGGTTAATGTTAAACGTCCCGTGATTACGGGACGTTTTTCTTTTATATAAAATAACATTAGTGTTTTGAAACCCGTTCAGAATGACGATACAGTTAGGTTAAAACAAGGCAACTATTCATCTAAGACACCTTTATAATGTACGTGTTTTTCTTTCCTTTGTTTAAAATGATATATTTATCATTAATTAAATCATCAGACGATAACTGGTAATCTTCAGTCACCTTTTCTTTATTCACAGACACGGCATTTTCTTTAAGTGCACGTCGTGCTTCGCTGTTAGAAGCTAAAAAATTTGTTTGAGCAGCCAAAGCGCCAATCATATCCAATTGAGACAAATCTGCCAACGCTATTTCGGCTTGAGGCACACCTTCAAATACATCTAAAAAGGTAGTTTCATCGAGTGTTTTGATATCGGCCTTAAAGGTTTTACTAAACAAAATGTTTGATGCCTTTTTTGCATTTTCAAATTCTTCTTGTGAATGAACTAGCTTAGTTACTTCTTCGGCCAATTGTTTTTGTAACTTTTTAAAACCTCTATTTTCATTGTGCTCTGCTATTAGAGCGTCTACAGTATTTTTATCTAAAAATGTAAAAATTTTAATATACTTTTCAGCATCCTCATCACTAGTGTTTAACCAAAACTGGTAGAATTTGTAAACCGATGTTTTTTCTGCATCAAGCCAAACATTACCGCCTTCACTTTTACCAAACTTTGAGCCATCTGCTTTTGTGATTAACGGACACGTCATAGCGTAGGCTTTGGCCTCCTCTCCAACATTCATTCGTCGTACAAGCTCTGTTCCCGTCGTAATATTTCCCCATTGATCGCTACCTCCCATTTGCAATAAGCAATTGTAGGATTTGTGCAAATGGTAAAAATCATAACCCTGAATTAATTGGTAAGTAAACTCTGTAAAAGACATTCCAACATTACCTTCTTCTCCACTTAAACGCTTCTTTACCGAATCTTTAGCCATCATGTAATTTACGGTAATTCGTTTACCCACATCACGTGCAAATTCTATGAATGAAAACGTTTTCATCCAGTCGTAATTATTGACTAAAATTGGAGCATTTTGCGCTTCCGAAGAAAAATCTAAAAATCGAGCCAATGTCTTTTTTATACCTGCAACATTATGATTCAAAGTGGCTTCATCTAACAAATTACGCTCATCACTTTTCCCTGAAGGATCACCAATCATTCCGGTTGCACCACCTACTAAAGCAATAGGCTTATGTCCTGCCTTTTCCAAATGCATTAATAAAATAATAGGAACCAAACTACCTATATGTAAGGAGTCTGATGTTGGATCAAACCCAATATACGCTGTGGTCATCTCTTTTTGCAATTGTGCTTCTGTTCCGGGCATGATATCGTGTACCATGCCTCGCCACGTTAATTCTTCTACTAAATTATAGTTCATTTTTTGAGTATTAATCTAAAGTGCAGCAAAGATATGTTTATCAAACAAAAGAGAAAAGCGAATACCAAAAAAGACTATTTTTGTTTTATGATTTTAGTTACAGGAGGTACCGGTTTAGTTGGGTCACATTTATTGTTCAAATTAGTGAGCAATAACCAAGCTGTTAGAGCCATATACAGACGACCTCATAAATTAGAATTTGTTAAACAAGTGTTTGCTTATTACACACATGATGTTGAAAGCTTATACCGTAAAATTGAATGGGTAGAAGCTCATATTAATGATATTCCGGCTCTGGAAGTGGCTTTTAAAAACATCACTCATGTATACCATTGTGCAGCTTTTATCAGTTTTGAACCTGATAAATATCATGAACTTCGGAAAGTCAACATCAAAGGCACCGCAAATATTGTTAACCTTTGTATTTCTAACGCGATTGAAAAATTATGCTATGTGAGTTCCATCGCTGCTATTGGGCATGAACCTGATTCTGATAAACCCATCACCGAAACAACGGAATGGAATCCCGAACGTGATCACAGCGTTTATGCGATTACAAAATATGGTGCCGAGTTGGAAGTTTGGCGTGGAACCCAAGAAGGTGTTCCTGCTGTTATAGCAAATCCCGGAATAATTTTAGGACCCGGATTTTGGAAAGGTGGCGGCAGTGGTAGCTTATTTAGACAAATTCACAAAGGTCTAAACTATTATGCTAGAGGCACATCGGCTTATGTCGACGTATGGGATGTTGTCGATATTATGGTAAGTCTTATGAATTCTGAGATTAAAAATGAACGCTACATCTTAATTTCTGAAAACCTCTCATTTAAAACCTTTCAAGAAAAAGTGGCTAAAGCGCTCCATGTAAAGCCTGCAACTAAAGAAGCTACACCACTTCTATTAGCTTTGGCCTGGCGTTTGGACTGGCTAAATCATAAACTTTTGGGTAAACGCAGAAAATTATCAAAGCAATTAGCTACATCTATCACTACGCAAACGGTTTATGACCATTCTAAAATAAAATCAGATTTAGGTATTGCGTTCAACCCAGTAGATGAATCGATTGTAAAGGTTTCTAAATTTTATTTAGAGTCGTCTGGATAGTCTTTATACTCTAAGCGTTTTAAGAGTTTCGTTGTATCCTTTTTGTTGGTATTAATAGTAGTGCTTAGTTTTTTTATGGAATCTCTTATTTCCAGTTTTCGTTTTTCGTTAGCGTCAATACGTTTTTGATATTTCTCTTTATCAGCATTGATACGTTGCTCAACTTTAGACAAGATTACTTCATATTCTTCAACATAAAATCCATAATAAGCATTACTTTGAGCAAACTGTAAGCTATCTATTTTGTATTTGTTAAAAACATAATCTTGAGGAAAAACACCTTGATTTTCTAAAATACTTTTACTTGAACCTTTCGCTGCATTTAAGATAAAAACATCATATAAGATGTCTACCATTTTATCTTTGGAAATGAGATTCTCTGGCTTTTCAGGTTTTTCGTAAGTACTACAACCTAAAAAAGCTATCAGCATTAAAAAAAGGACAAAAGCTCTCATTATCTATTAAACGTTAATCGTTTAGCTGCTTTAACATCTAAAACTTTAAAATTATTATACACTAAAGTACCATTTAATAAGGTATGTGTAATTCTCGATTTAAATGTTGTGCCTTCAAATGGTGACCATCCGCATTTGTACAAGATATTTTCTTTTTTTACCGACCACGGACTGTTAATATCTACAATAACCAAATCGGCATAATAACCTTCTCTAATATAACCTCGTTTTTCAACCTGAAATAATATGGAAGGATTATGCGCCATCTTTTCGGCTATTTTAGGGAGTGAAATTTTATCTCTATGGTACATTTCAATCATAGCGACAAGTGCATGTTGAACCAATGGGCCTCCTGAAGGGGCTTTGGTGTACACATTGTTTTTTTCTTCTAAGGTATGAGGTGCGTGATCGGTCGCAATGACGTCAATGCGGTCGTCTAATAACGCTTTCCAGAGTTGCTCTCTATCTTTAGCCGTTTTAACCGCAGGATTCCATTTGATATGCGTTCCTTTTTTGGCATAATCTTCGTCGCTAAACCAAAGGTGATGTACACAAACTTCGGCTGTGATTTTTTTATCTTTTAACGGAATTTTATTGCTAAACAGTTGTGTTTCTTTTCCTGTAGACAAATGAAACACATGCAATCGCGCTCCTGTTTTTTTAGCCAGCTCAATAGCTTTAGATGATGATAAATAACAAGCCTCCTCACTTCTTATGATAGGATGCTTCTCCATAGGAATATCGTCGCCAAACTCTTCAATATGCGCTTTCATGTTCTTTCTGATGGTGGCTTCATCTTCACAATGTACCGATATTACCATATTGGTACTACTGAAAATCTTTTCGATAACCTTAGGATCATCAACAAGCATATTTCCTGTAGAAGAGCCTAAAAACAATTTTAATCCGGCAACTGTTTTTGGGTTGACCTTTAAAATTTCATCTAAATTGTCATTGGTACCACCAAACATAAAGGAGTAGTTTGCATAAGAGGTATTGGCAGCAATATCAAACTTTTCTTCCAATTTATCGACAGTAGTCGTTTGCGGATTAGTGTTTGGCATTTCAATGAAAGACGTAATTCCTCCAGCTAAAGCAGCTCGTGATTCGGTTTCTATGCTTGCCTTATGAGTTAATCCTGGTTCTCTAAAGTGTACCTGATCGTCAATACAGCCTGGAAACACGTAATTTCCTTCGGCATCAATAATTGTAACATCGGCAGATTTAGCACTAATAGAATCTGATACTTCTTTAATGTACTCGCCTTCAATTAATATATCGCCTTCTGTAACCTTACCTTCGTTTACAATTTTGGCATTTTTAATAAGTATGGTTTTGTTTTGCATTTATTTAGCAAATAAGCTTTTTAATTTCATATTAATAACTCCAAAAATAGCTTCAGAAATAATACTGCCACTCATTTTTGATTTTCCTTTAGTTCGATCGGTAAAAATCACAGGGACTTCTACAATTTTAAACTGTTTTAGATAGGCTTTAAATTTCATTTCAATTTGAAAAGCATAACCCACAAACTTGATATCGTTAAGGTTTATTGTTTCCAAAACTTTTCGTTTGTAACACACAAAGCCAGCTGTCGTGTCACAAATTTTCATTCGGGTAATTAACCGCACATACTTAGAAGCACCATAGGATAATAATATTCTACTCATTGGCCAATTAACCACATTTACACCATCCACATATCGCGAACCAATAGATAAATCGGCACCTTCAATTGCACAAGCATTGTAAAGATAAATAAGATCGTTAGGATCATGAGAAAAATCGGCATCCATTTCAAAAATATAGTCGTAATCTTTTTCTAAGCACCATTTAAATCCTTCAATATAAGCCGTTCCTAAACCTGTTTTCTTTAGACGTGATAACAAATGGAGTCGGTTTTTAAATTCAGTTTGTAAGCTTTTAACTTTCGTTCCCGTTCCATCTGGAGAATTATCATCAACTACCAAAACATCAAAAGCTTTGTCTTGCATAAAAACAGCTCTTATAATAGCTTCGATGTTTTCGATTTCATTATAAGTTGGTATGATGACAATAGCATCCTGCATGGTTTATTTTATTCGCTTTTTTTGTTAGTAAGAAGCAAAAGTAAGTGTTTTATCGTTTAAAAGTAAGTGTTAAATTCATAAACAATGTTAATCTTATAAGGTCACTTTTAAGTTGTTAAAAATTAGGTATAAAATCATCAAATATTCTTTATAATTTTACACCATGCTAAGAGAGGTTATTTCTAATGATTGGTTTACACTGTTTCTAATACTCGGATTGCTTTGTATTACGTTATCTAAATATGTATTTGCGCATCGTTTTAAAGATTTTTTAGCGGTAATTGGCAATTCAAAATATTTAAAGATCTATGCCAGAGAGCAAAAGTTTATTGACAAATTTGATGCCTTGCTCTTTTTTAATCTTATTATTTCGGTTTCCATTTTTGCTTATATCTGTTACTCAACTTTAGTACATCCTTCAGAATTTCAGCTTCATCAGTTTTTTAAATTGTTATTTGGTGTTGGTGTTTTATTTTTAATAAAAGTTTTACTAGAACGTTTAATAGGCAGTTTGTTTGATATTGATGAGCTTATTGATGCTTATTTATTTCAGAAAACCACATTTAAAAATTATACTGGTTTTATTTTATTTCCTGTTAATTGTATTTTAATCTACAGTTTAAATCCTACTAAACCTGTTATTTATGGTGTTATCGGACTTATAATTCTCATTAACTTAGTTGGATTTATTTCTTCGTTTAAGAATCATCAAAAATTACTTTTAAATAACATATTCTATTTTATTTTGTATCTTTGCGCACTTGAAATTGGACCCTATCTGATTTTATATAAGTTAATTAAAGATTTCAACGCTTAAAACAGTTTAAGTAATATGACGAAAGTGAAAACCATTTTAGTATCTCAACCAGAACCTAAAATAGAAAATTCGCCTTACTTTGATCTTCAAGAAAAGCAAAAAGTAAAAATAGATTTCAGACCGTTTATTCATGTTGAAGGTGTAGAAGCCAAAGATATTAGACAACAAAAAGTTGATCTTTCTAATTATACGGCTATTATACTAACAAGTAGAAACTCTGTCGATCATTTTTTTAGAGTTGCTGAAGAAATGCGCTTTAAAGTTCCAGATACGATGAAATATTTTTGTCAGTCTGAAGCAGTCGCTTATTATCTTCAAAAATACGTAGTTTACAGAAAACGTAAAATTTACGTTGGAAAACGCTTATTTGCAGACTTATCGCCTTTAATTAAAAAATATAAAGACGAAAGTTTCTTATTACCTACAACAGACAAACTTAAACCAGAAGTTCCTGAAATTTTAAATAATTTGGGCGTTAAATGGAAGCAAGCTGTATTTTATAAAACAGTGATTAGTGATTTATCTGATTTAGCAAATGTATACTATGATATATTAGTGTTTTTCAGCCCTTCAGGTATTGAATCGTTATTTCATAATTTCCCAGAGTTTAAACAAAACAATACACGTATAGCCGTTTTTGGAAATACAACTATAAAAGCAGTAGAATCTCATGGATTACGGGTTGATATTGCTGCACCAACTCCTGAAACGCCATCAATGACTATGGCTTTAGAAAAATACATCGATAAAGTCAATAAGGGCAAATAGTTCGCCTTAAAGTTTATAAAAAAAGCGTCCCGATACAATTGTATCGGGACGCTTTTTTATGTTTATTATAAACTACTCTCTAAAACGAGTAACGTTGTGGTCCTCCTCTACGGATTTCCTCACTTGCATACTCTTCAAACTTCTTAAAGTTTTCTCTAAATGCATTAGATAATTTAAATGCTGTTTTATAATAAGCTTCGTCGTCGTTCCAAGTTGTTCTTGGGCTTAACACCTCTTTTGGAACTCCAGGACATGTTCTTGGTTGTGCAACACCAAATACTGAATGAATGTGATAATCTTCATAGGTATATGATCCTAAATCACCATTTAAAACAGCATTAATCATGGCACGTGTGTATTTTAGTTTCATTCGTGTACCAATGCCGTAAGGTCCGCCAGTCCAACCTGTATTAACCAACCAGACATTAACCCCAGAGGCTTTCATTTTATCGCTTAACATCTCAGCATATTTTGTTGGATGTAAAGGCATAAATGGCGCTCCAAAACAAGCTGAAAAACTTGGCATTGGTTCTACAACTCCAGCTTCAGTTCCTGCAACTTTAGCGGTATAACCCGAAATAAAGTGATATGCAGCTTGACTTGGGGTTAGTTTTGAAATTGGAGGCAATACTCCAAAAGCATCAGCTGTTAAAAAGAATATATTTTTAGGATTCTTTCCAATTGAAGGCACTCTAATATTTTCAATATGGTGAATAGGATAACTTACTCTGGTGTTTTGCGTAATAGACGTGTCTTCAAAATCCACAACACCATTAGCATCCATGATGACATTTTCTAGAATCGCTCCTTTTTTAATGGCATCATAAATTTCTGGTTCTTGTTCTTGTGATAAGTTAATCACCTTCGCATAACATCCACCTTCAAAATTAAATACCGTATTCTCGTTGGTCCAACCATGCTCATCGTCTCCAATCAAGCTACGATTGGGATCGGTAGATAATGTCGTTTTACCAGTTCCTGATAAACCAAAAAAGATAGCCGTATCACCATTTTTACCAACATTTGCACTACAGTGCATTGGCAATGTGTTTTTAAACACTGGAAGAATAAAATTCAATGCAGAGAAAATCCCTTTCTTAATTTCTCCAGTATAGCCAGTCCCTCCAATTAAGGCAATTTTACGTGTAAAATCTAAAATCGCAAAATTATGTTGTCGTGTACCATCAATTTCAGCATCTGCCATAAATCCTGGCGCATTGATTACCGTCCATTCTGGTGTGAAATCTTTTAACTCTTCTTCAGTAGGGCGCAAAAACATGTTATAAGCAAACATATTACTCCAAGGATATTCATTAATAACACGAATATTCAATTTGTAATCCTCGTCTGCACAAGCATAACTATCCCTTACAAATACTTCTTTTCCTGATAAATAATCTGTGACTTTATCATATAGCTTTTGAAATTTGTCAGATTCAAAAGGAATATTGATATTACCCCACCAAACACGATCTTTTGTAATATCGTCTTTAACGATAAATCTGTCTTGAGGAGAACGCCCAGTAAACTCGCCTGTTTTAACAGCTAAAGCACCAGAAGAAGCTTCTTCTCCTTGTCCTTTAGAAATTGTTGTTTCATGAAGTTCATCAGATGATAACTGATATTTTACCTTAGCATTTTTGATACCGTAGGCATCTAACGAAATCGATTTCGTTGTTTGTGTATGGTCTACCATAATTTGTTTATGTTGTTTAAAGTGCAAAATTAAACATTATTTTAAAGTAGACTGCTTATTTTAAGATTTATCAGTCTTGATTTTAAAAAAGTTTATCAACAATACGAGCCAAGCTATGATAAATAATAAACCGCCAATTGGCGTTACAAATCCGATACGTTTAAAATCAAAACTGGAAAGTTCATTAGTGGCCAACCCATAAATAGAGCCTGAGAAGCAAATCACACCAAAAAGAACCAAATAAAAAATAGCGGTCTTGGCTTTTATGTTAATTTCCTTAAAAGTGCCAACAACCAAAAGAAACAACGCATGGTACATTTGATACCTAACACCAGTTTCAAAAGTTTGCAGCGATTCACTAGAAATTAAAGACTTAAGGCCATGAGCGCCAAAAGCACCAAGAACAATCGCAATACCTCCTAAAACACATCCCGTAACAAGAATTTTTTTGTTCATATATAAATCAAATTTTGGTTTTTATAACCCTTTGTATTTAGTAAATTCGTCTAGAAATTTCTAAGAAGTGCTATAACCTTTTAAATAGATATTACCCTTAGCTCTTATACTTCCTTGAAATTAAATAACAAAATTACTCAACTCGACCCAGTATGCGAAAAATTTTAGTCATAGGTTCAGGAAAATCTACATCCTATCTTATAAAATATTTACTTGATAAATCTAACGAAGAATCACTCCATATCATTGTTGGAGATATTAATATTCAGAATGCCAGAAAATTAATTGGTGATCACGAAAATGCAAATGCTATAACCTTAGATGTTTTTGATAAAACATCTCGACAAAATGCAATTGAAAATGCCGATATCGTCGTCTCAATGTTACCTGCTAGATACCACCTTGAAGTTGCTAAAGATTGTGTTGCCTACGGAAAAAATATGGTCACCGCATCTTATGTAAGTGATGATATGCAAAAACTGAACAAAATAGTTACAGATAAAGGCTTGGTGTTTATGAATGAAATTGGGGTCGATCCAGGAATTGACCATATGAGCGCCATAAAGGTGATTGACAGCATTAGAGATAAAGGCGGGAAATTGATCTTATTTGAATCGTTTACTGGCGGACTCGTAGCACCTGAAAGTGATAACAATTTATGGAACTATAAGTTTACATGGAATCCCAGAAATGTTGTTGTTGCTGGTCAAGGTAGTGCCGCTAAATTTTTACAAGAAGACGCTTATAAATACATTCCCTATAATCGCTTATTTCGTCGAACAGAATTTTTAGAAATTGATGGTTTTGGACGTTTTGAAGCCTATGCAAACAGAGACTCACTTAAATACCAATCGGTTTATGGTCTGGAAAATATCAAAACGTTATATCGTGGTACCATTCGTCGTGTTGGATTTAGTCGTGCATGGAACATGTTTGTACAATTAGGATTAACCGACGATAGTTACACAATAGATGATAGTGAAAACATGAGTTATCGTGACTTCGTCAATGCGTTTTTACCGTATAGTCCAACCGATTCGGTAGAATTAAAATTTAGACATGCCCTTAAAATTGATCAAGATGATATCGTTTGGGACAAATTAGAAGAATTAGATATTTTTAGTAAAACCAAAATGGTTGAACTTAAAAAAGCAACACCTGCTCAAATTCTTCAAAAAATATTAATGGATAGCTGGACACTTCAAGAGGAAGATAAAGACATGATTGTTATGTATCATAAGTTTGGTTATGAATTAGATGGTAAACCTTATCAAATCGATTCAACCATGGTTACTATTGGTGAAGATCAGACCTATACTGCTATGGCTAAAACTGTAGGTTTACCTGTTGCTATAGCGACTTTAGCTATTCTGAATGAAAAAATTACAACGCCAGGTGTGCAAATTCCGATTTCTAAAGAGGTTTATGAGCCTATTTTAAATGAATTGGAAGACTTCGGAATTCAGTTTACTGAAAAAGAAGTGCCGTATTTAGGCTATAACCCCTTGAATATTTAAAACCATGAAAATAGTCAACCAAAATATCCAAATAGATGGAATTGACAAAAAGATATTGCGTGCGCTAATGGCAGATGCCAGAACACCAATATTAGAGATTGCCAGATTGGTTGGAATTTCAGGAGCAGCCATACACCAACGTCTTAGAAAACTTGAAAAATCGGGATTAATTTCAGGCTCAAAATTTGTGATTAACCCAAAAGTTTTAGGCTATACAACCATGGCGTTTATTGGCATATATTTGGATAAAGCCATCAGCAACCCTGAAGCTGTAAAACAATTACAGAAAATCCCTGAAGTTTTAGAATGCCATTATACAACGGGAAACTGGAGTATCTTCATAAAAATTCTATGTAAGGATAATGAACATCTAATGCATGTACTCAATCGTGATATTCAATCTATAACTGGTGTATCAAGAACAGAAACTTTTATTTCATTAGATCAGCAAATTGAACGCCAGATAAAAATTTAAAACCAATAAAAAAGGCAACCTCATGAGGTTGCCTTTTTTTGTTATAATTTCAAGGGTATTTATTGAATAATAATCTTTTTTACTGTGGAAGCTGTTTCCGAAGAGATCGTTACAAAATAGAGTCCTGATGACACTAAACTACTTAAATCTAGAACTTTATCCTGAGTAACACCATTTAAATTAAACGACTGGATTGTTCTACCATTAATATCTGTTAACACTGCTTTTTCTAATGCAATACCAGAGTTTTTAATGGTTACTATACCATTAGAAGGGTTAGGCGACACGAATATCGAATTCCCTAAATCAAACTCATCAACTGAAAGCGCCAATATGTCAAACTTTTCAGGCATACCAGCTACCAATCCATTATATGGAGCATCAGTTATAGCATTAACTCCAACGAAATTTGCTGGATCTGTAACCGCTATTTTAGCATCTGCTACTGTTGCAAAGGTAAAACCTCCTGTATATACTGCATTATCCCATTCTTGAGAAGGTGCAGGACCAGCACCTACAGCCACAGCCGTTCTTGGCAGTCCAGTATCTATTAAACCTGTGAATAAGTTAGTTTCTGTCGTACTTACACTATCATCACCTGAAAATGTTGAAGAAGATGCGCTTAACATAAAAATAAAATTTGGACTAGAAGGCGTTCCTTGTAAAACAGTAATATGATCTCCTCCAGTTGAAAGCGCCATACCACTTGTTCCTGTAACTACTGCATCTCCTGCAAAATCAACAAAATCAACTCCAGGCAGACTATCATTATAAGTAACTATTTCTCCTGCTAATAGTCCTGATGCAGGAGCAGTATATACAATTGCACCTTCTCCACAACCAGCTGGATCAAAAGTACCAGCAGGTACTGCTCCACAATCTGTAAAAATAATTTCAGTTCCGGCTTCTAAATCTACAAATGTCGCAAAGGCAAAAGAATCTGGTGTATCAGCCTGATACCAGATTATAGCAATATCGCCTGGCAACAATACTGTTTGGGCTTGAGTTTGTTGGATGCTCAATATTGAGCTCATTAAAAATGTCAATAAAAGTAATTTTGTTTTCATAATAGCTAAGTGTTTTGGATTAATTAATTAAATATATTGATTAACAGAGGAATACAACTATTATTCAATATCTTTTCTATGAATTACTTAATTTAACGATGATGCCCCTCTCAAAAGATTTAAAACTCAGACAACAATAGGAAAAAAGCAACTTAGGTAAGTAAGCTGCTTTCTTAATATTATTCAATAATAATCTTTTTAACGACAGATCCATTTTCAGAAGAAATCGTCATAAAGTATAGTCCTGATGATACTTCCGAAGTTAAATCAAGTGTTTTATCTAATGCCGATCCATTTAAATCGTACGTCTTAATTGCTCGACCATTTATATCTGTAATTACAGCAGTATGTAATGCAATGCCCGAATTTTTAATGGTTACAATACCTTGCGATGGATTTGGAACTATTGAAATAGAATTCTCCAAATCAAGAGATGGTGTTGATAATGTCATACCTGCTGTAAAAGAAATGGCATCAAGTCCTAACTCTTCGGCTGCAGAGTTTGATGAAAACTCAATCACTAGTTGCGCTTTACATCCAGCATATGCTGTTAAATCAGCATTTAAAGTATTCCAGGTGTCTTCAATACCAAGATCGTCTATATCAAGTCCTAAAGTATCAATTAACGTTAATGTAGGACTTGCACAGTCTGTAAATTGAATGGTTACTCTTAAAAAATCCTCTGCTTCCCAACTTGTAGCTTCTAACACATATTGCATGCTAAATTGAGGATTTGTTGTTCCTGCTAAATCTACAATATCAAAAGTCATTGTAATATCCCCATCAGGATCTTCCATAAAAAACCCTTGACTGCCTTCTGGTGGTGATAATGCAATTTCAGTATTGAAAAAAGCACTGGTTCCTACTCCAAAAAAATCTCCATCACCAAACCCAGATGGTCCATTAGGAGATGTAGGATCTAAAATAATAGAATACCCTAGAGTTGCTCCCGACGACGGCTCTGTAACATAAATTAAACCGCAAGGCGCATTGTAATTGGCAAGTGTATGAATTGTAGTGGTATCAAAATCAAAATATTGACAAGAACCTCCTGATGCATTAAATGTTACGCCTGGTGTATTCTCAAAGCCATTTCCCACTTGCGCAAACATAATTGTAGGTAATAAGAAAGTTAATAAAAGTAGTTTTGTTTTCATAATAATTCTTTTTTTAGATTAAGAAGCCTAAAATACTGTAAATAAATACAATACTTTAGGGATTCTTTTAAAATTCGATGAATGACGCCTTTAGCTTCTTGGTGGATAAAGACCTTCCATACAAATAATATAATAGGTCCCTAAAAATGGGTTTTGAATATCAAATGGCTGGTTTCCTCCTTGCAATCCTGTATTTCCAGAAACTGATCCTCCTCCAAATGTAGCATCATTAGCTGCCGAGTTATAAGGGGTTCCAGATCCTGAAATACCGATATTGCGTCCTGATGGCTCATTATTATCACCATCATCTTCGTTACATGATAATGTAGCTGTTAATGTACTTCCATCATGACTATGAGAAGGTAACTGCCCTGTAGTAAGTGTTACTTGTTCACGACCTGCTCTCTCGCCTAAAGTAACAGGCTGAAGCCCTGGTCCGTTACCAGGATGCTTTGGCACACGTCCTCTTAAATCTGGTAAGGCAAAAGTTGTTCTACCATCACCACCATAAGTTGTTCCTAAAATTGAAAATAAAGCCGAATAGTTTGAAATTGGCAATAACTGACCGCTACAAAACGCCCAACCTCTTGGAGCGAAATTACCTCCAAACATCATTACTGTTCCTATATATGCATCATCCATAATATTATATTTTTTAAGTTGATTATTAATTGATTTTAATTTAGCTTCTCGGAGGAAAAACACCTTGAAGTGCAATAATGTAATTGATTCCTAAGAAAGGATTTTGTATGTCTACAGACTGACCATTACCTTGTGGACCTGTATTTCCAGAGACAGTACCTCCGCCAAACGTAGCATCATTGGCTGCTGAGTTATATGGTGTTCCAGATCCTGCAATACCGATGTTTCGTCCTGAAGGCTCATTGTTATCTCCATCATCTTCATTACAAGATAATGTAAGGCTTAAGCTGCTTCCATCATGGCTATGCGATGGCATATTGGCTACAGTTATAAGCGTTTCTTCTTTACCGCCTTTTTCACCCCAAGTTACTGCTTGAAGCCCTGCACCATCTCCAACACCTTTTGGAGTTCTACCTCTTAAATCTGGCAAAGCAAATGTAGTTCTACCATCTCCTCCATAGGTTGTTCCTATTAAAGAAAACAATGCCTGATTCTGGGAGATTGGTAATAATTGTCCGTTGCAAAACGCCCAACCTCTGGGGGCAAAATTACCAGCAAACATGATAATTTGAGCAATAAATGGATTCATAATAATCTGTTTTTTTATAATTGGTTAATAATTAGAAACAAATATCTACTTAAACACGAAAGCATTTAACCGCTAAACCACTATAACTTAAAAACACGTAGAAATACCTGATTTTAAAAAATGATGCTTTTTTTTAATTCAATTTAAGTAGCTTTAAGGATTATTAATCCACAAAAATTAGACTATTATGAGTGCAACAACACCGCTTACTAGACCCCTTCAAGATGCGATAACATGGACTAAAACATGGCAAAACAACCATAAAAATCTTGCCAAGGCTTTTTTAATCCCTGTAGATGATATGATCGCCTGTTTTAACGAAATGGGTGTGAAATTTAAGACAGATTCTAATGGAAAGTTACAAGTTGATTCTGATGGACATGAGCCTTATGTACGATCCTATGTTGGTACAGATGGAAATAGAGAAGAACACCTTTTAATTGTTGGTACGACAACTAAAGACGGAATACAATATGATGATATCGTAGAGACACCTACTGGAGAGAGTCTGGTGTACGACTTTACAAAGCCGTGTCCAAGTGATTGTGATCCAAAAAGTAAATTAAATCATAAAGTAACTATTGCATTTTCAAAATAAATCTTTTTAATGAGACAATTCAATGATTTTGTTCAACTACTTGGATTATTTTTAATTGTCTTAAATGCAGTGCTGTATACTAAGAGTTACATTTTCAATAAAAAAAATGTAACTCTTTTGTATCTGACGCTATATTTACTTTCTAGCGCTACTGTAATGATAATCAGTTCAATATTGGGATACCAAAGTAAAGATAATTTGCATTATTCACATATTTACTTTATTTCGCAATTCATATTTTTATCGCTGTTTTATAGAACACTTTTCAAATCGCAACAAAGAAAATGGGTGCTTTTAATTTTAGGAATAATTTTATCAGGATTGACATTTCAGTACTTACACAAACCTCATTTAGTACACCAGTTTAACCTCTTTGAGATTTTTATAACCTCACTACCTATAATTATATATTCTGTGATTCATTTATATAATTCATTAAATAAAAAAGGTGAATACATGTTTATAAATTCGGGTATATTAATCTATATTACTGTAAGTACGCTAATTTTCATATTAGGAAATTATTTAAAAGAATATTATGGTGGTACCATAACTAAAATATGGATGATTAATAAAATTCTATATATTGTCTATTTAGTACTAATTTTAGTAGAATGGAAGAAAACAATTTCGCAACCCAAGAGCAAATTATAGGAGCACTTGTGTACAGCATCATTTTTTTAGTTCTGGTGACACTGGGGCTTATTCTGTTTTTCTACTATTCAAGAAAAAAAATTATTGAAAAAGAAGTTGAAAAAGTCAATATTAAACTAGACCATCAAAAAAAAATATTACAAACCACAATTAAAGTCCAAGAAAGTGAACGCAATCGCATTGCTCAAGATTTACACGATGCGATTAGTTCAAAGTTAAACGTGGTAAGTCTAACCACTAATGTCTTACTTGAAGACGACTCGATGACTCCTGAACAAAAAGAAGCACTAAATCATATTCTAGATATTACCACACGTACCTTGGAAAGCTCCCGAAAAATAGCTCATGAACTTATGCCGCCAATTTTAGATAAATTTGGATTAAAAGTCGCTTTAGAAGAATTGTTTGATGAGTTTACGTCTAACACCTCCATAAAAATTAATCATCATATTGAAACATTAAACAACCTTGATAAAAGTGGAGAACTTCATATCTTTAGAATTGCCCAAGAACTAATCAATAATGCCTTGAGGCATGGTAGAGCAGACCAACTTCAAATGGAACTTAAAAAAGAAGCGCAAGGCTTTGAACTCGTTTTTAAAGATAATGGTATTGGCTTCAATATAAATGAACAGAATAAGAAATCCGGAATAGGATTACAAAATATAAAGAGTAGAGTTGCTATTTTAAATGGACAACTTTTTGTTGAGAGCTCTAAAAAAACAGGAAGTATATTCACTATTAATTGTCACTCTTATGGATACTAAAATAACACTTGCAATTGCCGATGATGAGCTACTATTTAGACAAGGGCTTATTTCAATTTTAAGTAAGGAAAAAGATCTTGATATCGTATTTGATGCGCAAGATGGTAATGATCTCATGGAACAATTAAGAGCTACCGAACACCTTCCTGAGATTGTTATTACCGACTTAAAAATGCCTGGACTCAATGGTGTTGAAACGACAAAACTTATCAGAAAAGAGTTTCCAGACATTAAAATCATAGCCTTAACGAGCTACTTCAGCAAACCCTTTATTATCAATATGATTTCTATTGGAGCTGTAGCATATCTGGCAAAAAACAGCACGCCAAAACTCATGTTAACGACGATATATGAAGTTGCAGATAAAGGCTTTTATTACGATGAACAAGTCATGAAATTTATTCATGAAGGTTTATTAAACAGTAGTGATCAGATTAAAAAATCTAATTTTGATACTACCTATTTCACCAAACGTGAAAAAGAAGTATTAGAACTTATTTGTAAACAATTCACTACCAACGAAATTGCCGAAAAACTGTTTATTAGTCCGAGAACTGTCGACGGCCATCGCAATAATTTACTTTTAAAAACGGAAGCTAAAAACCTGGCAGGCTTAGTGGTGTATGCGATTCAGAATAAATTAGTAAACTTGGAAGAACAGTTATAAAAAAAAGCATCCTTTACAGAATGCTTTTATATATCATAGTGTATTGACTACTTAATCTCTAGACATAAAGATTTGTAACACATACCAGAATAGCAACATCAAGGATGCAAATAAGCCTAATGATGCCGGAATGTAATCGTCTTCAGAATATTTATGTATCAAATTTGAGGTTTGGTATAAAATCGAACCTCCAGCTAATAAACACATGGCTACAGAAAACCATAAGCCTAAATTAAATCCGAATAATGTTCCTGCGATTATAAGTCCGATAGCAATAAAAAAGCCAATAGTCAAACCTGTTTTCAGAAATGAAAAATCTTTTTTTGTCACAAAAACAACGGCAGACAATCCTGTAAATAAAGATAAAGTTACGATAGCCGCCTGATTTAAGATTTTTCCACCATCTTCTAAAAAATTAATGGCGATATAAAGCAAAGGCACAAAAATAAAGGCTTCCGCCAGAATGTAAAGTCCGTATGCCAGATACTGCTTGTTTTTATCTTCAGTTTTTAAGGCCATGCCTTCAGCATAATTGGTAATAAACATAAAACCTCCAAGCATGATAAGCCATCGCCAGCCTTGGGTCATTGACATCGCAAAATTCACAATAGTTTCGCTTTGTAGGAGCATCCATTCAAATAGAATGAACACCAAAACACCACCAGCTACGTGGCCGTAGGTTTTTTTGTAAAAGGCTACACGATCTGCATCAGATAATGAATGTACTAACACTTTTCCTTCTAATTGACCAACAGGTCTTTGATTTGAATTTTCCATAAGTAATAATTGATTCGTAATATCGAAAATACTAAAAACAAAACCGAATTAGGTTTAAAAAACCATAATTCGGTTGAATTTTATGCTATTTCAATCTGTTTAATCGCGTCCGCCAAAAACTTGCATTGCCCAATATAAAAGTGACGCTAATGCACCAATGGCAGCGACCAAATAAGTTCTGGCTGCCCATTTTAAAGCATCTTCAGAACCTTTATATTCTTCTGGAGTAACAACGTTTTTATTTTTTAACCATGCTAAAGCTCTGTTACTCGCATCATACTCAACTGGCAATGTGATAAAGCTAAATAAGGTTGCAAATCCCATAAAGACTAAACCTGCAACAGCGACCCAGTAACCGAGACCAACTCCAGCGGCAGCTCCAAGAACCAAACCACCAATAACAAGCCATTGCGACATGCCAGAAGTAACGCTCACAATAGGCACTAATGCTGAACGCATCCCTAAAGCACTGTAGGCTTGTGCGTGTTGTACAGCGTGACCCACTTCGTGAGCCGCAACTGCTGCTGCAGCTGCATTACGCTGATTGTAAACCGCTTCACTTAAATTAACGGTTTTATTTTTCGGATTATAATGATCTGTTAACTGACCCGCAACAGAAATCACTTCCACATCAGAAATCCCATTATCGGCCAGCATCTTTTCTGCTACCTCTCGTCCACTCATCCCATTACGCAATTGCACTCTTGAGTACTGCGCAAATTTTCGTTTTAACTGACTACTCACTAACCAGCTTACTAATGTTATAGCGCCAATTAGAATCCAGTAGCCTATTCCTATTCCTCCCATAATGTTTTTAAATTAAAATTGTTAGTTTAAAGATAACAAAAAGTAAGCCAAATTGTGTTTAGGAAATTTTGTCAGTTCACTCTTTAGAATGTATGACTTTCGCCACCTTTCCTTCTTCAAAAACTACGACGAGCCGATCGCCAATATAGTCTTTAAAACTAGGAGCTTTACCCATTTTATAGATAATATAATTTTTAGAATCATCATTAAAAATTTCGGGCGTTCCTAAAAGTGCTATGACCTCGTTTTTTGTTTTTCCGATGAGTAACTCATTATCGATAATATCATCGGCCATCTGATAGCGTTTCGCCGGATTAGAATGCCAGTTTTCCTGATGAAAACGTTCGTCAAAAAGCCAAATTAATGAGCTTGCTGCAATGGCTGCAACGAAAAAAAACAGCAGTACTTTATCATACTTTTTGATATTCAAAACCTATTAATTTTTAAGTTCCAGACTGCTCACTTTAAAACGGTTTTCTAGAATTTCACCTGAAACCTCACCCGTTCTAATCACTTCACAAAATCCAGTATTTTCATCATGAGCATCTCCAAAATCATCAATATGAGCACCATCAACAAAATAAGCCTTGTCATCAATACGAACAGCTAAATCACAGCCTTCCTGAGTGGTTAATCCAAATTGACATTGCCCACAAGAAACCTCAACGATTTGCTTTTCAGAATTTGCACAAGCAAAACTTAAGCTAAGACTTAATAATAATGCTAATTTTTTCATCGTTTTCTTATGTTTTAACCTACAATATTGACGATTTTTCCAGGCACAACAATTACTTTTTTAGGCTCGCGCCCATCCAATTGAGCGATTGTTTTTTCATGAGCCATGACTGTTTTCTCAATGTCTTCCTTCGTCATATCTAAAGGTAATTCTAAGGTAAAACGCATTTTTCCATTAAATGAAATTGGATAATTCTTACTGCTTTCGACGAGATGTTTCTCTTCAAACTTCGGAAATGCTGCTGTTGAAATCGATTCGGTATGACCAAGTCGACTCCATAATTCTTCAGCAATATGTGGTGCATAAGGTGAAATTAAGATTAGTAACGGTTCAAGAATGGCCTTGCTGGTACATTTTTGAGCAGTTAACTCATTCACGGCAATCATAAAAGTTGATACAGAGGTATTGAACGAAAAGTTTTCGATATCTTCTTCAACCTTTTTAATGGTTTTATGAAGCGTTTTCAGACTATCTTTTGAAGGTTCGGTATCACTAACATTTAAACCATTGTCACCAACATAGAGTTTCCAGAGTTTTTTAAGGAAGCCGTGTACACCTGTGATCCCAGCTGTATTCCAGGGCTTGGCTTGTTCTAATGGTCCAAGAAACATTTCGTAAAGGCGTAAGCTGTCGGCACCATATTGCTCGCAAATAGCATCTGGATTGACGACATTGTATTTGGACTTGGACATTTTTTCGACTTCGCGTCCTACTTTATAAACACCATCTTCTAATTCAAATTCAGCATCTTTAAACTCAAGTCTCCAATTTTTGAAAGCTTCAATATCTAATTCATCTGAAGCATTAACAAACGAAACATCAACATGAGAATTACTAAATGGAGTCATAAGATGTAATTCCTTTTTATTAATTTTATTTAATAAGCTTTTTTCAATATAAGGTTTAACAATATCTGATGCTAAATTTGTCTTATTGCCTTCAGAATGGATTCTATCGTAAGATTCTCTTGAAATAAAAACACTCTTTTTATTTACTAATACTTCTTTGGTATTTTGGTCAATGATTGAATAGAAAATATAATAAACAAAAGCACTCGTTCCCAAAATCATCCCCTGGTTAATCAGCTTTTTAAACGGCTCTTCAACATTGACAAAGCCTCTGTCTTTCATAAACTTCACCCAAAATCGTGAGTACAACAAATGACCTGTGGCATGTTCGCTGCCGCCAATATATAAATCGACATTTTCCCAGTAGTTCAAGGCATCTTCGCTTGCAAATGCTTCACCTCTATTGGCTGCTTCTTCCATATACCTAAAGAAATACCAGGAACTTCCTGCCCATCCTGGCATAGTATTGAGCTCTAAAGGAAAGACATGCTCATGGTCAATCAATTCATTTGAAACAACTTTATTATTCTTTGTATCCCAAGCCCAAACATCGGCACGACCTAAAGGCGGTTCACCTTCTTCGGTTGGCAAGTATTTCTCTACTTCTGGCAACACGATTGGCAAATGTTTTTGTTCAATCATTTGCGGCATCCCATTCACATAATACACAGGAAATGGTTCACCCCAATAACGTTGACGAGAAAACACCGCATCACGTAATCTATAATTGGTTTTGCCTTCGCCTTGGCCCAATTGCTCCAATTCATAAATGGCACGTTTGGTGGCTTTTTTATAATTCATTCCGTTAAGGAAATCACTGTTGGCAATTACAGTCTTTTCTTTATCTGAAAAAGCTTCTTCGGAAATATCGACACCTTCAAAAATATTAGGAATCGGAATATCAAAATGTTTGGCAAAATCATAATCACGTTGATCACCACATGGAACACTCATCACAGCTCCTGTTCCGTAGCCAGCCAAGACATAATCACCAATCCAGATTGGAATTGGCTCCTTTGTAAACGGATGCTCCGCATAAGCACCTGTAAAGGCTCCAGAAATAGTTTTTACATCTGCCATACGATCGCGTTCGCTACGTTTTGCAGTGGCTTCTATATAAGCATCGACGTCTGCTTTTTGAGCTTCGGTTGTGATTTTTGACACCAATTCGTGTTCTGGCGCCAGCGTCATAAACGACACTCCGTAAATGGTATCGGGTCTTGTTGTAAAAACTTCGATCTTGTACGGATGAGATTCAGAAACAAGTTCGGAATGAGGTTCACTTAAGTCATGCTGAACGTGTTTCAGCATCTCACTTGTCATGTTGACATTGAAAGTCACAGATGCACCAACCGACTTGCCAATCCAATTGCGCTGACTTTCCTTAAGTGAATCGGTCCAGTCTATCGTATCTAAACCTTGAAGCAAACGTTCAGCATAGGCCGAAATTCGCATGCTCCATTGGGTCATTTTTTTTCGAATTACCGGATGTCCGCCACGTTCAGACACACCATTAACAATTTCATCATTGGCTAAAACGGTTCCTAGTGCCGGACACCAATTCACTTCAGTTTCGGCCAAATAGGTCAATCGGTATTTAAGTAATATTTCCTGTTGCTGTTCTGAAGAAAAACCGTTCCAGTCTTCCGCAGAAAATTCGGCTATAGCATCATCACAAACCGCATTCACTTTTGTGTTTCCTTCCGACGCAAACTTTGAAATTAAAGTCTCAATGGGTTCGGCTTTATTGCTGTCGTTATTATACCAGGATTCGAACAACTGAATGAAAATCCATTGCGTCCATTTATAATATTCGGGATTGCTCGTACGTACTTCTCGGCTCCAATCGAATGAAAATCCGATTTTATCGAGTTGTTTCCTATAGCCTTTTATGATATTATCTTGATAATTATCATCTTTAATGTTTACGGGAATATTTTTGTCAATTAAGGCTTCATTTTTAATACTTCCATCCTCATTAACATATTTTTCTAAAATCTTATTTTCATTACTTAAACATCCATCAATGTTTATCTCAGTAGTAATTTTTGGATGCAATCCCGTTTGAATCGCATATTGCTCGGCAGGCAAACCAAAACTATCATAACCCTGAGGATGCAAAACATTAAAGCCTTTATGGCGCTTGTATCGTGCATAAATATCACTGGCAATATAGCCTAATGGATGACCAACATGTAAGCCTGCTCCACTCGGATAAGGGAACATATCTAATACATAGTATTTAGGTTTATCACTATTGTTTTCAGCTTTAAATGTTTGGTTATCGGCCCAATAATTTTGCCATTTCTTTTCGATCTCGTTAAAATGATAACTCATGGTTTGTTTGCAAATTTAGACCGCAAATTTAACGGTATTACAACACAATTAAAAGTTTAAGCGTTGTAAACCTTATACAAACAAATAGTTTTATATTTTTACAGCATTAATCCGACATATTTATGAGCACATCCTTTGACAGATATCAAAAACGAAAATTAATTTCTTCCTACTTTTCTGTGGTGATTAGTATTGCTTTGGTATTGTTTTTATTGGGATGCTTAGGATTATTGGTTTTAAATGCTAAAAAGGTTGCCGATCATTTTAGAGAACAGGTTGTGGTGACGATTTATTTAAATGATTCGGCTAAAGAGGTTGAAGTAAATCAGCTTCAAAAAAGTTTAGCTATGGCCGAATACACCAAAGAAGCCAAGTATGTTTCAAAAGAAGAAGCGGCTCAAATTGTCAAATCTGATATTGGAGAAGATTTTATGGAGTTTTTAGGTGCCAACCCTTTACAAAACTCGATTGACGTTTACCTTAAAGCCGATTTTGTAACCAACGAAACTTTGGATGGGATTACTGAAGAGTTAGCGACCAAAGCTTTTATTGAAGATATTAAATACGATAATGATCTGGTCGAAATCATGAACAATAATGTAAAGAAAATCACATTTTGGGTTTTGATTTTAAGTGCTTTATTTACACTCATTGCCGTATTACTTATTAACAGTTCGATTCGATTGGCAGTGTATTCTAAACGTTTTATCATTAAAACGATGCAAATGGTTGGGGCCACCAAGCGTTTTATTAGAAAACCCTTTGTACTTAAAAGTATTCAACTAGGAATTATTGGTGCTATCGTTGCATTAATAGGAATGGCTGTGGTTTTATATTACCTTAACCAAACCTTCCCAGAACTAGAATTGCTTCAAAAACCCGTATTAATTGCTGCGCTATTTATCGGTATTTTTCTACTTGGTATTTTAATTACATGGATTAGTACGTTTATAGCAACGCAACGTTTCTTAAACCTAAAGACCGATCAATTGTATTATTAGTTGTTGGCTATTGGCAAATACTAAAATCTTCAAGGTTTCGTTATGACACTACCAACTCATCTTAATGTGATGAAAAGACAACTCCTTATTTTATTATGCGTTAGTTTTTTAACCACAACATCATGCATTATAAAAAACCCGCAACCCGAAGACTGTGTGATTACAACAGCTACAATCACCAAAATTACTGAAGGCCCATCGTATGATATTGTTTTTCATGATGATGATGCTTCCTTCTATATTAATCGCGGATTAGAATATGGACTAAATTTAGATACTCTTAACGCAAAAGTTTTAAATAAAACTGTTACTTTGCACTTACCAAAATTATTTTATGGTACCACAAAACATATTGCTCAGTTAGCAATAGGTGATGAGATTATCTTTACAGAGTTTTAAATCATTATGGGAGAACAAAAACGCAAAGAAACGACGAAACAGGATTTTATCTTCGGAAAGAAAAACTATAAGTTCATGCTTATAGGTTTGGCTTGCATCGTACTTGGATTTATTTTAATGTCTGGTGGCGGCAGTGATGATCCTAATGTATTTGATCCTTCGATCTTTAGCTGGAGACGTATTCGACTAGCGCCAACCTTAGTACTTATTGGTTTTGGAATTCAAGTCTATGCGATTTTATTGAATCCGAATAAAACTCCTAAATCTTAATCAGTAACTTTTACTGAACAAATTCAGAATCTTTTATCAATTGATACGTCTATTTTGATATTTTTGCCGCATGGATATTTTAGATTCAATTGTATTAGGAATTATTCAAGGACTCACCGAGTTTTTACCAGTCTCTTCTAGTGGACATCTCGAATTAGGCAAGGTCATCCTACAGGATGAAAATCTGGGAGCAGAAGACAGTCTGCTATTTACAGTGGTATTACACTTTGCAACAGCACTGAGTACAATGGTTATTTTTAGAAAAGATATTCTGGAGATTGTTAAAGGTGTTTTGAAGTTTGAATGGAATGAAGACCTTCAGTTTATTTCTAAGATTGCCTTGTCAATGATTCCAGCTGTGATCGTTGGCCTCTTTTTTGAAGAACAACTCAAAAGTCTTTTTGGAGGCAATATCAGACTCGTTGGTTTTATGCTTATCGTGACTGCTGCGCTTCTCTTTTTAGCTGATCGCGCCAAAAACACAGATAAAAAAGTCACGTTTTCAAATGCCTTTATCATCGGAATCTCTCAAGCCATAGCAATGCTTCCAGGAATATCCAGATCTGGCGCAACCATTTCGACATCTGTATTACTTGGAAATGATAAAACCAAAGCGGCTCGCTTTTCGTTTTTGATGGTCGTTCCGCTTATCTTCGGAAAAATAGCCAAAGATGTTTTAAGTGGAGAAATCACCTATGACAGTTCTAATTTTACAAGTTTAAGTGTAGGCTTTATTGCCGCATTTGTTACTGGCTTATTTGCATGTACCTGGATGATCGCTCTGGTTAAGAAAAGTAAGCTATCCTATTTTGCATTCTACTGCATTATTGTTGGGATCATAGCAATCATCTATTCTTATAACTTAGCCTAATGACACTTGAAGATTTCAAAAATGGTCAGGTGTTACTCATTGACAAGCCTCTAAACTGGACTTCCTTTCAGGTGGTTAATAAACTGCGTTGGGAAATACGTCAGGCATTCAACATTAAAAAAATAAAAGTTGGTCACGCCGGAACATTAGATCCTTTAGCTACGGGATTACTCATTATTTGTACAGGTAAAATGACCAAACAAATTCACACTTTTCAAGGTCAGGATAAGGAGTACACTGGAACTTTTGTTTTAGGCAGCACGACGCCTTCCTATGATTTAGAATCCGACATAGACCAGCACTTTCCAACCGAGAACATTTCCGAAGCTTTAATTCACGAGACTACCAAAACATTTATTGGTGCTATCGAACAATTTCCGCCTGTATTTTCGGCTTTAAAAAAAGACGGAAAGCGTTTGTACGAATATGCCCGAGCTGGAGAACACGTCGAAGTTTCATCGCGAACTGTGCACATTTCAGAATTTGAAATCACAAAAATCGAAGGGACAACTATTGACTTTAGAGTGGTTTGTAGTAAAGGTACTTATATTCGCTCTTTGGCTCATGACTTCGGAAAAGCGCTTAACTCTGGCGCACATCTTTCGGTGTTACGTCGTACAAAAATTGGTGATTTTGATGTCGCCAATGCGAGCTCTCCTGAAGATTTTATTCAATCCTTGTCTTCGGAATAATTATTGATACTTGCTTCTAAACCTCTTCAACTATGAAGCAAGCCTCTACACTATTTATGGTGCTGTTAGGTATCAATCTGTATGCTCAAGATGATATCAAAACTAATGGAATTTTTTATAAAATATCATTAGCGACCACATTAACTGTCAACGAAGATTTCACCCTTGGTGATGACACAATTGAACGCTTTTTTAGAACAAGTGCTTTCTTTTTAAACAATACTGTTGGTTTTCAGTTTGATGATCGTTCTGCATTAGGTCTAAATGCCGAGTACAATTGGCATTCTGAAAGTGGTTTACAATTTTTACCTGTACATTTAAGCTTTCAATACAACATCGTTGATTTTGATGATACATTATTTATTAGAGTAAGTTACGGACGCTTAGTTGGTATCAACAGTGATTTTGAAAAAGGAACACTTTATAAAGTTGGTCTAGGCGCTCGATTATTTGATGAAAATTTTAAAAACTCATGGCTCATAGGTATTGATTTTACCAGAAAACGATTCGGATTTAGACAGTTAGAAAAGCTTTCTAGTCTTTCATTTTTTCTGGAATTTATGCTGTTCTAATCTTTTTTTGTTAATTTAACGTATATAAGACACCAACTTAAATTAAAATAAGGCCTACTTGGAATTTATTGAAAAACATAAAGCGCTTCTCATTACGTCCTTACTTACAGGAACGATAATTCTAGCTATGTTCTCGCTTAGTATCAAGAAAAAAGCAGAATTTATAGCCGAAAGCTATTATGAAATTGAACCTCAAACCATTGAAGAATTAGAACAGCTTGAACGGCTAAAAGCGTTGGAAGAGCGTGAAAATGCTAATCTGAAAACCAATCAGGCTTTTAATGAAGATGAAGAGTTTAAGGAAATGATGCGTAATTTTAAAACCATGAGTTCGCAACATGAAGATGAGATTTCTGAAGACACACCTGAAACACCTTCTGAAGCCTCTTCTCAAACCCCTGAAGCACTTACAGCGTCTAACGCCTCGCACAACGCTTCTCAAAACTATGCTTTAAAAGACCAAGAACGCAAAACATTTAATAAGGCAAATGATATATTAGCGATGCATTCTCCCAAAAAAGAAGCTAAAAATAGCAAAGGCAATGCGGCCAGTAGTGTTTCGTTTTCACTTTCTAAAAGATCTAAAGTAAAACTTCCGCCACCAGTCTATTTATGTGAAACTGCTGGTAAAATAGTGGTGAATATTACGGTGAATTCTAGCGGACAAGTCACAGATGCCTATATCAACTCCTCATCATCAAGCAGCAATCAGTGCTTAATTGATACAGCTTTAGAATATGCAAAAAATGCATTGTTTTCTCGTGCCGAACGTCAAAGCCAGATAGGTTCTATCACCTATTATTTTCAAGGAAAATAGGACAGACTCTATGATTAAATCTAAGCTTGTAAAAAGTTAGGCTTTATCCAATAGCGTAAGTATGTCCTCTACAATATTTTGCCCTTTATCCTTATTATACCAAACTTGTAAATCTTCTTTAAATACTGGTGTTAAGATTCCGTGTTTCGCTTTATACTCATTGACCAATTGCGTGGCTTTACTTGGTCGTGGCCCAAAAGTACTGAGAACCTCTCTGGTGTTTGAATCAATCATAATTAACTTTGCAATAGCACGTCCGCCATTGGTTAAAAATTGATCCATTAAAGCTTCATTTTCATCTCTAAAAACTAATTTTAAGTCGATGTTTTCTGAAAGTTGAGCCAATTTATTAAGCACCGGAATCACATGAGCGGCATCACCACACCAACTTTCAGTAATGACCAGCCAGGTGACTTTTTGGTTAAAACGGGCTATGCCATCTCTGGCTTCTTCAGGAATTTTAACTGTTTTATCCCAACGTTTCATGCGTCGGTCATTAAGCATTGTATAGTTAACTAAAGCTTCGGTTTTTTCGTTTCCAGATGTGGATCCTTCTAAAACTAACTGCGTTACTAGTTCACGATATTCCTCATATGAAATGGCCTTTTGTAAGCTTTCATTAATAAGGTCTTTTACAGGTATAGTTGTCAATGTATTCATGTTATTTAGGCTTGCAATTTAAATGATTCTGCTCGAGCAGAACATGATTTAAATCATCTATTTTATATTCTAGATCATTTTACTGTAGCTCAGACGAATTTTTGTGCAAAAACTTACTATTTTTAAAATTCAATAGGTCTAAATAGAACTCATATGAAAAAACATAAATGCGGTTGGTGCTTAGGTGACGACTTATACGAAGCATACCACGATGAAGAATGGGGCGTTCCTGTAAAGGATGACGACACCTTATTTGAATTTTTAATTTTGGAGACCTTTCAAGCGGGTTTAAGTTGGATTACTGTTTTAAAAAAGCGTGAGAATTTCAGAAAAGCTTTCGACTATTTTGATTATAAGAAGATTGCACAATACAATCAGAAAAAAGTAGACAACCTGCTCCAAAATGAAGGGATAATCAGAAACAAATTAAAAGTTAAGGCTACCATTACCAATGCACAAGCTTTTATGAAGGTACAAGAAGAGTTTGGGTCCTTCTCAAAATATATATGGGGTTTTGTTAATGACAAGCCTATTAAAAATAAGCTTAAAGATTATAAAATGGCACCTGCTAATACACCGCTGAGTGATGCGATTAGTAAAGATTTAAAAAAACGTGGTTTTAAATTTGTGGGTTCAACAGTGATTTATGCGCACATGCAAGCTACAGGAATGGTGAATGACCATGAAGTTAATTGTTTTAGATATGATGAAGTTTAAACTTGTTTTTGTACTCTGTATATGGATTTCTTGTTTTAGCTTGGAGGCACAAACGAAAAACGAAAAAGAATCACGCATACCGTTGACCGAATTTCCTAATGAATCACAAATACTTCTAAAAACCATTATAAAAAAGGTGAAGCGTTCTCGCTTTTACAAAGAAACCGACGGTAGTAAACTGAGTTTTGAAAGCAAATTCAAATATAATAAGTATTGGTTCAGTGTTGAGTTTAATAATTTAGGAACTCTAGAAGACATTGAAGTTTTGGTAAAGGAAAAACATTTATCTAAACCTGTTAAAACGGCTATTAGATCTTATTTAAAAACGAATACTACTAAATATGAAATTATTAAAATTCAGGAACAATACGTGTATTCTAGCGACCATAGTGAAGCTACATTTTTAAACTCAATTTTAGAAAACAGAACAACATTATCATCAAACTATGAACTAATTGTTGCAATGAAATCTCAGAAAACATGGGAACTGAAAGAACTCACATTTGATGAAAAAGGAGATTTTATCAAGGCTCGAAACTTACAACAAGACAGCTATGAATATATCATGTACTAGACTTCTGGTCGTGCTGCTTCTGCTGGTAACTTTGAGCACAAAAGCACAGGAAGACACCGAAATATTTCACGAACAAGAATTTGGTCTTAGACATAGTTTTAGTAAAAAATACAGTGCCAATTTTGAATTGGCCTCACGTGCTTATGTGTATACAAACGAAGATTTTTTATACAAAATCAGACAATTACAAATTAGTCATTTTTCAACTTTAAAATTAGACTTAAAACACAGCATGGCTTTAGGCATCATGTATAGAAATCGAAATGCTTTTGAGAACTCCAGCAATGAAATTAGAATAACCCAACAATTTAATAGAAAATCCTTGTTTAATACTTTGCGAATCGGACATCGGTTACGAAGTGAACAACGCTTTTATGACAGCTTTACGGCGTTTCGATTTCGCTACCGCTTAGCGCTTGACATTCCTTTGCAAGGTTTAAAACTTGATGTTGGTGAAACCTATTTTGTAGTTACTAATGAAGGTTTACTAACCAGCTCAAAAGTTCATAAACCAGAACTAGAATATCGAATATCACCATCTATAGGTATTTTATTATCGGAAGACTTAACTATAGAATTTGGAGTCGAACTTCGATTAGACCAATTAAATATTGATACTGAAGACACCTTATTTTTTAATACTTCCGTAGATATAAAAATTTAGTCTAAGTAGTTCAAAAATTCTTTTCTGGAAATCTCTTCGGCACCTAAACTTTCGAGATGATTGGTATAAACCTGACAATCGATGAGTTGATAATTGGTGTTTTGAACAAAGGAAATAAAGCCTGCTTTACTCGCATTACTCACACGACTGAACATACTTTCGCCACAAAACACGCCATTATCTAAATCTACACCATACAAACCGCCAACCAGTTCATTATGGAGCCAAACCTCAACAGATTTAGCATAGCCTAAACGGTACAAATTAATGTAGGCAGCTTTCATATGTTGTGTAATCCAAGTGCCTTGTTGACCATCGCGTTTTATTTGTGAGCAGGCTTCAATGACAGACTCAAAATCGGCATTGATGGTCACTTTAAAATCTGTATTTCTAAGCACTTGTTTCATGCTTTTCGAGACCTTCAATTTCTTCGGAAAAAGGACAAATCGAGGATCTGGAGACCACCAGATAATAGGTTCTTCTTCATCAAACCACGGAAAAATTCCACGTTGATAAGCCGCTAATAATCGTTGCGATGATAAGTCGCCTCCAATAGCTACAATGCCTTCTTCAGTAGCCGAAGACACATCAGGAAATTCGATGGTATGATCTAGAAATTTCATATTTGAATAAGGTCAGCATTATTCATCAATAGTGTGTTAAATCTAGGTAATAACTTTGAAAACATCAGATTTTTATTCATATTTGATATGACCTTTGTGAATTAAATTTTGTTCATCATTGCTTTTTTTGAGTTTGTTTATAAAGGTCAAACCTAAAACCACAATACTAAGTCCCAAAGCAATTTGGGGCTTTTTTAATAAAAAAAACCTCAATTTTCATTGAGGTTTCATTTATGACTCTTTTCATCTTTACAATGAAAATTGTTCTATACTATTAAAACGGTAAATCGTCGTGATCTTCTTCGTTTAAATTCGTCGCAGGTTCGAAAGCTTCTGTTGGAGCTGCAGGTGGTACATTAGCGCCATCAGCTTGCACAGCTTCAATTCTCCAACCTTGTACAGAATTAAAATATTTGGTTTCCCCTTGAGGATTCACCCATTCTCTACCTCTTAAATTGATATTTACTTTGACAGCTTGACCTACTTGGTAACTGTTTAACAAATCGGTTTTATCTTGAACAAATTCAACCAAAATATGTTGTGGATATTGTTCTTCTGTCGTTACTACCAATTCTCTCTTTCTAAACCCATTGCTTCCAAACGTTTGAGTTTCTCCAATCATTTTGATTTTTCCTTGTACTTCCATTGTTGTATTTACTTATATTTAATTTAGACTATTTTATTCTTTAAGATAGCAGCAATTTCCAGGCACTATCAACGTCGCCATAACTCAAATAGTTTCTGGCAATTTTATGTTTTTCACGATGTGACATTTCTTTGATATTCGGATAACGTTCACTCACATTGTTTATAAATTCATCTATTTCATTTTGCTCAGGCAGTGCTTCAACATTCCCCAACATTCCTAAGTCATTCCCCGTTAAAATCATACTGTTTTTAACTTCCGAAGGCATTGCATCTACGCCAATTCCGATAGTCGTTAAAGGTTTAGGAATTTCAAAAAATCCTTTTTTTGCTCGGTTGTAATAACTACCTCCTGCTCTCGCAACCAGATCAAGTTTTTCTTGTACTATACTTTGATTATCATCGAGTACATCGTCAGAAATATGAAGCTTTACAACTTCACAAATCACTAAGTTCCCTGCACCACCTTCGGTTCCTAAGTGTACAATATCGTTGACTTTACATTCAAACTGCACAGGAGATTCGGCCACTCTAAATGGTTTTACTATATCAGATTCTAACATAGTTAAACCTGATTTTTCAAACTCATTAACACCTTTAGCATACTCGGTACTACTTAAGGACATTTGCTGTACGATATCGTAATTAACGACATTAATAACAACTTCTTTAGTGATTTCAACATTCTCTAAAGTATGCTTCGTGGTATTATCTCTGACGCGTCGCGCTGGAGAAAAAATCATAATTGGCGGATTCGCACTAAACACATTAAAAAAACTAAATGGCGATAAATTAGGATGGCCTTCAGCATCTATTGTACTTGCAAAAGCAATAGGTCTTGGAGCCACGGCACTTAATAAGTAGCCATGAAGTCGTCCTGTTGATAAGTCTTTTGGTGTAAACGAAGCCATCGTGTTGTTATTTTCACTCTAAACCTAAGCGTTTCAAGTGCTTGTATTTATTTGAAATGCAAATGTAACCATATTGCTAGTGTTATAAAAATGAATTCACCTTATCTCAACACAATATTATTAACATAAATCCTTTATATTTAAAAATCAAAAATCAAGTTAATGGCATTAACCATAAACCGCAATATGACACGATGGATTATCATCGTTGCATCCTTCCTCATTATTTCTCTTATTCTTTGGAACACCTACGTGTTTTTTCAGTATTTTAAATCTGAAGAAAGAGCTAAGATGAAAATATGGACGAATGCTTATATTGAATTTTCAAACGATTTAAACGACATTCAAAGTGGCTCTGATGATGTAGAAATCAACCTTGTTGCTGAAAACATAGTAGTAGATTCAACATTAACCACACCACTTTTGCTTATTGATAAAAATGGTACAATTCTCAGTTCAAGAAATATCTCACCTTTTTCAAATAGTACTGAGCCTGAAGACATAAAAAAAGATTCTGCTTATGTTGCACAAAACTATAAAAAGCTAATTGCTAAATTTAGTGAAGAGAATGAACCCGTTGTGCTCGAAAATTTAAATCGAACTCTTTACTACGGAAACACACCTTTACTCAATAAATTGAAATATTATCCGCTTGCATTGTTATTAATAATATTTCTTTTTGCTGCAGTAGCCTTCTTTTTTTATCGGAGTACAAAAACGGCAGATCAAAATAGGCTATGGACAGGGATGGCAAAAGAAACTGCGCATCAAATTGGAACGCCCTTATCGTCACTGGTTGGCTGGACCGAAATTCTTAGATCAGAAAACGTCAACCCAGATTATTTAGTGGAAATTGAAAAAGACGTCACAAGACTCCAAACCATAACCGAGCGTTTTAGTAAGATTGGTTCTATGCCAACCTTAGAAAAAACTGATATTGTTAAAGAAACATTAGATTCGTATGAATACTTAAAAGCGCGATCATCTAAACTAATTGATTTTGAAATCTCTACTCCTTCATCGCCACTCTACGTTAGTCTTAATCAGCAATTATACAGCTGGACCATAGAAAATCTGGTTAAAAACGCTATTGACGCTATGAAAGGAAAAGGCAATTTAAAACTTGCTATCACCAACGATGATAAACATGTTAAAGTTACGGTTCAAGATTCTGGAAAAGGTATTTCTAAACAAAGTTATAACGCTGTATTCCAACCGGGTTATACGACTAAAAAACGTGGTTGGGGATTAGGTTTATCGCTTGCTAAACGGATTATTGAAGATTACCATAACGGAAAAATTAAAGTGCTTCATTCAGAAATTGGAAAAGGCACAACCATGCAAATTTCATTGAAATTATTATCTTAATCGGTGGTTATGAAAGAAAAACAATACTTTACATTAAAAGAGGTACAACTCAATAACAACTGCCCTGAATGTTATTCTAACGAAGGCTTAGAGTTGACATTCAAACAACGTTTTATTGAAAACAAATTCTACAAATCGATTACTCAAGAAACCATTCATGAGATGCATTGTAAAACGTGTAATACTGCTATTTTTCCTGTGCGGTGGACCAACGATATTGAGCAAGTTGTGGCCTATCAAGAACGTGCTGTTATACCCAAACCAAAATCCCTAAAATTAAAACAACTGGCATGGTTTGTCATTATCGCTGATGCCTTATTGTTTATTGTCGTGTTATTAGTTGTTACAGGCGTCTTGAAATTTTAATTACAAAAACGAGACAATCTTATTGGCAATGGCTTCAAAGGCGTCTTTATCTAATTGCACTTTGTTTATAAATCGGGCATCCTCCATAGAGTTCAACGGAATTAAATGCACATGTACATGCGGCACTTCGAGTCCGATAACTGCCATCCCAACACGCTCACAAGCAACAGCTTTTTCAAGGGCTATGGCGACTTGACGAGAAAATTCCATGAGACCATGGTAGGTCTTTTCATCCAAATCAAAAATCTTATTGACTTCTTTCTTCGGAATGCAAAGTGTATGTCCTTTTGCATTGGGATTGATATCCAGAAAAGCCAGATAATCGTCCGTTTCAGCAACTTTATAACAAGGAATCTCGCCATTTATTATTTTAGTAAAGATAGATGCCATGGCTTTAAATTTTAGAGTCTATGTAAATATAAAAAGATTCCTCTTTTGAAGGAATCTTTTTGACTCATATATTAATAAGTTTTATGTTTTATCTAGAAATTTCTAAGACATCAAATTTCATCACACCGTTTGGTACTTGTACTTCGGCAACTTCTCCAACCGATTTTCCTAAAAGGCCTTTACCAATAGGCGAATTAACCGATATTTTCCCTGAAGCTAAATCGGCTTCACCATCGGCCACTAAGGTATAAGTCATTTCCATGCCATTGGTTTGGTTTTTGATTCTCACTTTAGATAAAACCAAAGCTTTAGACGTATCCATCTGAGATTCATCAATAACACGTGCACCAGCCAAAGTTTCTTCTAACTTAGAAATTTTCATTTCTAACATTCCCTGAGCTTCTTTTGCAGCATCATATTCAGCATTTTCACTCAAATCCCCTTTATCTCTTGCTTCAGCAATAGCCTGTGATGCTCTTGGACGTTCTATATCTTTAAGTTGTTTTAATTCGTCTCTTAATTTTTTTAATCCTTCCGCAGTATAATAAGATACTTTACTCATAATTCAATCGTTTACTTAATGTATGCTTAATCACTATATTCAAAATATCCCGAAACAAGTTCGGGACTAATGAAAAAATCTCGCCGTCACGAGATTAGTAATACAAAGATACAAAATATTTAATTCAACCTTTAAAATATTGTAAATTGCACCCAAAAATTACCCAAATTATGAAGAAGTTATCTTTTGTTTTATCGCTCTTAGTTTTAATGAATTGCGGCAGCGATGACAATATAAATAATTGCAATTTTTTACTCAATGTTGGTGTTAACGCATCGCTAAATTTAAACTTGCCCGAGTATAGCCAGTTGATGTTTACAAGCAATTCTGTATATGTCGCTAATCAAGGTAATGGAGGTATTATCGTCACTAATGTTGGTAATAATAACTACAGAGCTTGGGATGCAGCAGATCCTAACCATGTGCCGAGTGCCTGCTCTTTATTACAAATAGATGGCGCAAATGCAGTTTGTGGTTGTGCAGATGAAAATGAATACAGCTTATTTACCGGACAAGCAATTGGAGATCCTTTGCCTTGCGGACTAAAAGAATACCGAGTGACGCTTTCGGGATCCAATTTGGTGATTAGCAATTAAACCTGTTTAAAAAGTAAAACTCATAAAAAAACTCCTAATCGTTAAATTAGGAGTTTTCTATTTAAATAATGCTTCGGAAGCATTAAAACTTTAAGGTGACTCCTAATAAAAAGTTAGTGGTGGCTTGCGGATAAAAACCGGCAAAGTATCCTGTTGAAATTCCCGTAGGACTATCGCTATCATCAAAATCAAAAGACCCAAAATAGCCATTAGACACGTACTTTTCATTAAAGATATTATTGACTAATCCTGAAAACACAACCGATTTAAACACCGATTTTGGTTGCCATTCATAGGTAATATTGAAATCATTAATAAAATAGCTTTCCAATTTTGAATCTGGGTTTTCGGTATTGCCCATAAATTGTTCACCAACAAATTTACTTAACAAAGCCATTTGAAACCCTTCTCTAGGCTGAAATACAAACGCATTGGCAGCAACAAATTCTGGAGAAAATGAAATATCGGTTTTGCCTAAATTAAGGAGTTCGCCATTAACAGACTCAAAAGTTTCCTTGTTTTTATTAGAACTTATTGTAAAGTTAGGCTGTACCGAAAACTTATTAGTAATCGCCACAGCAGCATCAACTTCTAATCCTAAACGATAACTATCACCACTATTGGCTCTTACAGGATCTCCAGTAGTATCAATCTGACCTGTCAATACTAACTGTTCATTATAAAGCATATAATAGCTATTAACATTCAACCTGAATTTTTGTGTGTTATGTCTCCAGCCCAATTCAAAATCATTAAGCTGCTCAGGTTTTACAGTCGCATTATTTTCAAAATCGCTTCGGTTTGGTTCACGATTTGCTCTGGCATAAGAAAAGTATAAGCTGTTATTAGGATTGACTTTATAGGTAATTCCGGCTTTCGGATTAAAGAAACTGTAATTTTCATCAACGTTAAACGGAACTCGATCTGAAGTAAGTCCAGACGTCTCATAACCTACGAGTCGCAATTGTAAATCACCATACAAACTCACTTTATCATTAATGCGATACGTCGCTTTTGTAAACAAACTCCAATCTGATTTTTTTCCGTTGCCTTCATAATAACGATCTCTAATTTCGCTATCGCTGGCAAATTCTGCCCAAATGATTTCCCCAAAATGATCACCATCATAAATGCTGTAGGAGGTTCCGAAAAAGAGATTGACCTCATTATTTTTGTAGTTGGCACTCGCATTTATCACATAAAAATCATTATCCAGCCAACGACGTCTAATTAAATCGGTAGTATTCACAGTTTCACCGCCAATTTCTATAGGTGTTAAATCATAATCGGCAAAGTCTTCATCTTCTTTATATTGCTCAAAATAACCTCTTCCGTAGGTATAATTCAAACCTAAATTAGTTGACCATCGGTTGTTATAACGTTGGTTCCAATGTAACTGATAATGGTCTTGATTATAATTATCAACTTCATTATCGTAGAACTGAGGATTTCCGTCGGCATCCGTGTAAGCACCAGACGGATTAAAAGTTCGGTTGTCTTCTAAAGTTTCAGCATCAATTCCATTCCAGGCTTGATAAGTAACTTCTTTCCCACCAAACATTATGGCTTTAATTAAAGTATTGTCATCTACATAAGACCCTTGTAAAAAGTAAGATTTTAAGTCGGTTTCAGCTCTATCAATATAGCCATCAGAAGAAATATTAGACAAACGACCCGCAATTTCAATATGGTCATTTATTAAGCCTGTACTAAATTTGACCGTATGTTTTCTGGTATTGTAACTTCCGAAGGCATTAGAAATTTCACCATTTGATTCTGAAGAAACAGCATCTGTAAGGACATTTATACTGGCGCCAAAAGCTCCAGAACCATTGGTTGACGTCCCGACACCTCGCTGTAATTGTAAACTTTCAACAGACGATGCAAAATCACCTAAGTTTACCCAAAAAGTACCTAACGATTCGGCATCATTATACGGAATTCCGTTGATGGTCACATTGGTCGACTGCGCGTTGATTCCACGAACCCGAATTCCCGTATAACCCACACCAGCACCAGCGTCGGTAGTCGTCACCACAGATGGCAAATAGTTTAAAAGCACCGGAATATCCTGCCCTAAATTACGTTTGGCCAATTCCTTTTTGGTAACATTAGAATGTGTGATTGGTGATGTTGCATTAACTCTAACAGCTTTAACCAGAACTTCGTCAAGTGTTTCGGTCTTTGTTGAATCTTGCTGTTTTTCATTGTTCTGTGCCATAGCACTTACAGAAAGCACAAAAAGTGCTAAAAAAAGAAATGTGTTTTTCATTACGATTATAATTCATAATCGAATAAAAAGAGGTCATTATTCTTGGTTAATAATTAAAATTGTGAACATTAATATAAATGTGATTAAAAAAATGCTAAAGCATTTTTTTGCACTCACTAAAAATGTCCAGTGGACATTTTATTAACGTTCGCTTCCTAAACAGCATTACCTGTTCTAGGTTCAATGGGTATGATCTCAGCCGATAATAGGCACCCCTTTTTTGAGAACGCTGCAAAGATAAAATAGATTTATTGTTTTACAGTTAAGATTTTAAAATAATTTAAAAAGAAACCTATAATTGTAATATTGCTATATCACGATAACATCAACTAATACCAAAGACTTGATTACTTAAAACAATGTGTCTACTGAATTTCAGGTGGTTTACGATTCGCTTTTTTTTCCGAATTTCTGCGTTTGTTTGTAAGTCTTTTTTTGACAACAGCTCTTGGGATTTTAGTTGGGATACGCTCCTTATCTTCAATTAAATTATCCCTAATAAGTTCTACAAACCGCTGACTAATAATCGTTTTGTTTTTATGCTGACTTCGGCTTTCGCCACATTGCATGATGAGTACAAAAGTTTTACTTAATCGGGTTTGAAGATTGGATTTAAGTAATTCTTTTTGCGCTTCAGTTAGTACTTCTGAATTCTGAACATCAAAAGCTAATTCAACTTTAGAGGCCGTTTTATTAACATGCTGTCCACCAGCACCAGAACTCTTAATGGCTTTAAAATTTACCTCTTGCAATATGGCTTCTGCATCAAACATCTTATTTAATCTGATGAGGCGCTTTAAGTAAATCATTAACTGTTTTCACAGGACTAAACGTAATTAAGGGAACTTCTACGAAAATGGTATTCCAGTTGGCCATACTACCATTCCACAACCCAGGAAGTTCAAGAGCTTTGATGTCTTTTCCGGTTTTAGTTTTCATGGTAATAAAAGCTGTTTTAGGATCAACAAACTTTTTGAGATTAAACTTTTCACCTTTATGGTTTTTGATACCACAGACTAAATCTACAGGGTTAAAATGCGTTGCATTCTTCAAAATTTCTTTTTGGTGCTTGCTTTTTTTATTGATTTGAGCAGATTCTACGATTTGTAAGGAGATATTTCCGCTTTCATCTTTAACCCAAAACGGGCCACCTCCTGGTTCACCTTCATTTTTTACCATCCCACAAACTCGAATTGGACGATCGAGTTTTTCAGCTAAGTATTCTATTTGATATCTACGTGAATACTTTTCAAATTCGGAGCTGATTTTAACATTCAATTTATTGACTAAAAACTCCCCTATTTCGATTAATTTTTCTTCGGAAGGCTTGCTCGATTCCAGTAACTTAAGGTATTCAAATGCTTGGCTTTGCACTTCAAGTAAAATGCCTGCCAGTATTTTTTTGAAATTGGCGACTTCTTCCTTGTATTTGTAAGTCACTACATTATCAATGTTTTTAATAAAAACAATATCGGCATCTAAATCATTTAAGTTTTCTATAAGTGCGCCATGACCAGAAGGTCTAAAATGCAAAGCGCCATCGTCTTCGCGAAATAATTTATTTTTGGAGGTTACCGCAATCGTATCGGTAGATTCTTTTTGATAAGAAAATGAGATATCAAATGCTGAACCCGATTTTTCTTCTACTTTCTTTTCGATTCTTTGGAACTCTTCATCAAATTTATGGTTGAATTTTTCTGAAATTGTAAAATGCAATTTTGCTGATTCTTTACTTGAAGAGTATAGTGCAGATTCATACAAATGTTCTTCAAAAGCTGTTGAAATCGTCTGATTTTTGTACTGATGAAACGGCAGCAGGCCTTTGGGGAAATTTCCGTAATTTAATTGGTCGGTATGAAGCATCATTTGTACAAACTTTAGCCGTTGCTCATTAATGCTCAAACTATCAAAGTCTGAATAGGTGCTTTGAAGTCTATCCATAACTATATGATAAAACGGAAACTTTTCGAGGCCGATAAAGAACATGGACAGATCTTTACTATCGTGCGTATTGATATAAGAATTAATACTTTCTTCCTCAATATTATACTCCTCTAAAAACTTAAATAAAAATTTAAACATTCGTGTCGCAGCACCAGAGGCTGGAACAAATTTTAAAATAGAAATTTCATCTTTTTTAGTTTCAAAAATCGAAATATAGCTTTCACTTTTATCTTTTGATAATTTAACAATCCCATTACCAATTGTAGCCGCAGAAACTAAATTTGAAAAAGGCAAACCGGTTTCAAAAAGCTCAATTTGTTTCTTAATTTTTTTTAAGGTTAAGCCTTTGCGTTCTATTTGTTTTATATCGTTTTCAGAAAAATTCAATCGCTTATTTTTAAAAGTTTATCAATATGTTGTTTGCAGATTTCTAAGCGCGCTTCAAAACTCCCTTTAACAATCACATAAGGCTTTTTAGAATCTGCTAGTGCTTCCTCAAATCTTTGAAATTGCTGCAATCTGTTATGGGGTTGATCCCGAATTCCATCAGCTTCCCAAACCGTGTCAATATAAGTTAAAAAATACAAATCATAGGTATTTTCAAGTGCGTATTTTTTTACCATATCTGGACAAAAATCATCATAATAAAACTCTGAATACACTTTGGTTTCTAACAAATCGGTATCGCAAATTAATAGTCGGTTAGCATGGTTAAGTTGCTCATTTTCCAATTGCATTTGTCCGATAGCAATAGGCAGTACATCGTGTTTGGTTAGCTGTAAATTGTTTTTCGCTTTAGTTTCAGCATAGATACGTGAAAACTCCTCAACAAAAACCGTATCATACCAATGCGCCAATGTTTTAGCCAACGATGATTTTCCAGTAGACTCCGGACCATATAAAACTACTTTTATACAGTTTGGGTTGGTGTCTCTATTTTGTTTAAGCTGTTCTTCCATGCTAAATAGCCAAATATGGCAATAAATGTAAATCCTAAATATTGAAAACTCGTAAAGGTAAAACCTTTATAAAAATAAAGTGGAACAGAGATGACATCCCCTACAATCCAAAACAACCAATTCTCTAGTTTTCTTCTTGCCATTAACCACATGCCGACAAAAAATATTGCTGTCGTAATCGTATCAACATAGGCAACCCAGCCAGACCATTTATCAAATGCTTGATAGACAATATAAACAAACGCTAAAGTCGCTATAAAAATAACGACACCTATTTGTTTTTCTTTTATGGTTGTTCTAGAAATTGGTGTAACCTGGGTTTCATCTATTTTTCTTGTCCATATATACCAACCATAAACACTCATGATAAAATAATATACATTTATCATCATGTCCCCTAACAGTTCCCATTTTATTAATAAATACACAAATATTGCGGTACTTATCATTCCTGTTGGGAATACCCAAATTTTATTTTGTTTAGAAAACCATACAGATAAGAACCCAAAAATTACAGCTGTTATTTCTAGAACAATATCTGTAGTAGAATAGGCATCATATTGACCAAAAAAAAACTCAAAAATGTGGTTCATAATCGTAGCGATCCGATTTTACAATTTTCATATGTAATAAGCCTCTTTCAATTAACTCAAAAGCTGCTTTAATTTCGACTGTTAAGAGCGTCATGACCGCATCATAATCACCATAGACCTGTGTGCTTAACGGATTTTCAAGTACTTTTAAATTAGAAGCACGAAGCTGTTTGATAAAATGAATAATTGCAGGTTCGTAATCGTCATGCAATGGTGTTAAAGTAAGTTCTACGGATATGTTCATATTATTTTTTATAAAAACGAAAGTCTAAGTTATTGTTTAAACTAAATTTATATTAGGCTTTTAATTCATCGAAGAAGCGTTCATCCTCTTCAAAAGCAGTACCTATAACTACTAAATTGGCTCCTGCCTTATAGGCATTCTCTAATTGTGTTTTCGTTCTAATGCCACCTCCAACAATCAGCGGAATCTTCAAAGTCTGCTTTACAAAACTAATGATTTCAATTGGCACAGGATGCAAAGCACCACTACCGGCTTCCAAATACATGAGCTGCATACCCAACCATTCGCCAGCTTTAGCAGTATCGGCTATTTTTTGTACATGTTCTCTAGGTATAGGTGTTGTTTTTGTAACTCTTTCTACAGCTGTTTGCTTACCGTTTTCAATTAAAATATAACCGGTTGAAATTACTTCTAAATTAGAACCTTTCAACTTTGAAACGGCTTGTACATGTTTCCCAATCAAATATTCAGGATTATCACCTGAAATCAGCGATAGAAACAATAAAGCATCAGCTTCTTTAGTAATTTGCGATACATCACCAGGGAATAAAACAATGGGTAAACTGGTATGTTTTTTAATTTCAATAACCAATTGTTCTGTGGCGTTTTCACTAACGATACTTCCACCAACAAAAATATGGGTGGCTACAGATTGATTTAACTTTAACATAAAATCAGACAAGCCTTCGAGCATCATTTTGTCTGGATCGATTAAAACAGCCAGTAATTTTTCCCCTTTGGAAATCGATTCAATAACCCTTCTATATACCTCTTTTTTATTGGTCACTAACACAACTTTTACGTTTTCAATCTAATTTAAAGTTCTTCATTTCTTTTAAGTCGTCACAAACGCACATGTAAACCCTTCAAATTCTAAAAAGTGCGTTTGATATCTGTATTTTTTATTGTCGTAGTCTATCCAAGCCACGGTTTTCCCATCTTCCAGCATAAAAGGAATCACTAAAAAATGCTCTCGAAACAACATACCTGGTGTCGCAAATAGTTTGTATAGCGATTCTTTAATACCCCAAATAACGGTGAGTCTTTTAATATAATCTGTATCGTTTTCAGAGAGGTAATTGAGCTCATAATCCACAAATTTTTTAGCAATCACCGTAATTTTTTCTCGCTGCTTTTCGATATCGATACCAACTTCAGCATCGCTAATAATGATTCCCGAAAAGGTAAACGAATGCGTAATCGAGATTTGTTTTCCATCTTTTAAATGGGGTTTTCCGTTGGTATCATAATACAAATCCTGATCGGTATATCCAGAGTCTCGAAGCAAATGACGCACACTTAAAAAACCACGTTGATGCAACTCACTTTTCATACCTAATACGCGCTCTAAACTATTTGGTTTTAAATCTAAGGGCTGCATTAATTCAGTATAAGATTCTGTAATCTTCCAGATTTTAACAACAGTTTGTGAGTTTGGATGGATAGTTTTATAAAGTGGCATTTAATTATCTGAAACTTAATGGTTATCTTTGCTGCGCCTTAAGCGAATTAGATCGTTTTATCAAGCGAATTTAACCAAAATTAAACTCTAAAGGCAAAGCATAATTAAAAAATAAGAAAGCAAAAATAAACAAATGGATAAAACAACGACTTACGTACCTTACAAAGTAAAAGATATGTCTCTTGCAGATTGGGGAAGAAAAGAAATTGAATTAGCTGAAGCGGAGATGCCAGGACTAATGAGTCTTCGTGAAGAATACAAAAACACGCAACCTTTAAAAGGTGCGCGTATTGCAGGCTGTTTACACATGACCATTCAAACTGCGGTCTTAATCGAAACACTACAAGCTTTAGGTGCTGAAGTTACTTGGAGTTCTTGTAATATTTTCTCAACACAAGATCAAGCTGCTGCTGCAATTGCTGCTACGGGTACTGCTGTATATGCATGGAAAGATATGACTGAAGAAGAATTTGATTGGTGTATTGAACAAACCTTATTCTTTGGTGACGATAAAAAGCCGTTAAATATGATTTTAGATGATGGAGGCGATTTAACAAATATGGTATTAGATAAATACCCTGAGTTAGCTGCTGGAATCAATGGCTTGTCTGAAGAAACTACTACAGGTGTTCACAGACTTTACGAAAGAGTAAAGAATGGAACATTACCAATGCCAGCAATTAATGTAAATGATTCTGTTACTAAGTCTAAGTTCGATAACAAATACGGTTGTAAAGAATCTGCTGTAGATGCGATTCGTCGTGCTACAGATGTCATGCTAGCTGGAAAGCGTGTGACCGTTTGTGGTTATGGTGATGTTGGTAAAGGTACTGCTGCTTCTTTTAAAGGTGCTGGTAGTATCGTTACGGTTACCGAAATTGATCCAATCTGTGCTTTACAAGCTGCCATGGATGGTTTTGAAGTTAAAAAATTAGAAACTGTTGTAGCAAATTCTGATATCGTTATCACCACTACTGGAAACAAAGATATTGTTCGTTCTGAGCATTTTAAAGCCATGAAAGACAAAACTATCGTTTGTAATATTGGTCACTTTGATAACGAAATTCAAATGGCCTGGTTAAATGAAAACTACGGAAATACCAAAAACACCATTAAACCTCAGGTTGATAAATATACCATTGATGGTAAAGACATTATCATTCTCGCTGAAGGGCGTTTGGTTAACTTAGGTTGTGCTACTGGTCACCCAAGTTTTGTAATGAGTAATTCGTTTACCAACCAAACTTTAGCTCAAATTGAGTTATGGAACAATGCTGATGCTTACAAAAATGATGTGTATATGTTGCCTAAGCATTTAGATGAAAAAGTAGCCAAATTACACTTAGAAAAAATTGGTGTTGAGCTAACTGAGCTTAAAGATTACCAAGCCGATTATATTGGTGTAACAGTTGAAGGTCCTTACAAACCTGAACACTACAGATACTAAAACCATTTGCGCTCTTAACCATTAGATCGCATAAGAGATAAAAACAAAATCCTGAACATTCGTGTTTGGGATTTTTTTGTAGTTGCACTTACTATTAGGACAAATTCAAACACCTAATACTCTTGTTTTATTTAGTAACTTCACACAAACAAAATTTATGAGTTTAAAAAAACTAAATACTGCATTAGTTCATATCGAAAATCATATAGAACACCATCATATTTCAAATCCTGAAATATCAAAAGCTGATGTGGCATGGCATATTGATCACAGCCTTAAGGTTATTAATAGAGTTATTGATTCACTCAAAACATCAGACCCAAACACTTATAAAAATAACTTCAGTTTTTTAGGCAAATTCTTTTTTACACTTGGGTTTTTTCCCAGAGGAAAAGCAAAAGCTCCAAAATATGTGAGACCTCCCGAAACCATTTTAAAAGCAGATCTTATTTCGCAAACTACATTAGCCAAAGCCAATATTGAAACCATAGCTGATTTACCCCAAAATGCTTATTTCAAACATCCTATATTTGGAAATGTGAATACGCCAAGAGTGTCTAAATTTTTAGTATTACACACCCAGCATCATTTAAAGATTATCAATGCTATAGTCTCCAAATAAGAGTTGTTGTATTGGGGCAATTGCAACGTCGCAAAAGCTATGTTGCACCAGGCTTTCCGTTGTATCTTTTTCTCGTCCCTCAAAAAAGGATGCCACTGCAATCCTTATTGCAGAACAAGCTCTAACATTGTTTACAACGACTCCAAATAATAGGTAAACTAATACCCAGTAACGAGTAAACGCTTAGCGCCTTTTAAACCACATTTTTGATAATGATGATAAGCCTTTGCAGCGCGTTCACTAATTTGAGCATCCGATTCATTCAAAATCCAACCGTCAATAGCCCATTTTAAAGTATAAGCTTCTGGTGCCATTAATCCAGTGGTCCAAACCAACGGATTGGCTTTGGTTTGCTTCAAATAGGGTTTAAAATAATCTTTACTAATACATGCTAAGATTATGGCGTCTCTCTTGGTTTCATTAACCGGTTTAAAATCCCCCTGAACATTAAATTCCATGAGTCCGTCGTGACCAATATAAGTCAGTAATTGAGCATCTCCTCCAAACTTCAACACTTGCTTTTTGTGTGTTATCGCTACCGAATTTCGTCCTGCCGTAGCTTCCAAAAAATCGATCGTTGTTTGCTTGATGTACTTTCCGTCATAGGCATCAGCCAAAAGATAAGTATTGGTGGTGTTATGCTTAAACAAAACCCGTTCTAAAATATGATTTCCTATAGCTTTTTCCGAAGTTATTAAAGTCCAATCTTTAGAATTTTTAAAATGAGTTTTCACACCATACAAGGCCGACCAATACAAATTTCCTTTGATATCTTGTCCGTTACCAAGCTTTGCAGGAACAGGAACAATACCTTGATTTACATTATCACATAAGGCGACAAATACATGAATGGTTTTGGGTTGAGACTGTGAAAAGACCGTTAGAGACAATAATAACGAAATGGTGAATAGTAGTGGTTTCATACAAGCTAAACGAACAACTTATAGAAAATCGTATAAAACAAAAACCTTTCTATTGCTAGAAAGGCTTTTGTATAAAATCGAGTCATTTCTATTTTTTAGGATGAACTAATGTCATCTCTTCAATTAAATGCGTTGCACCAGCGTATTTATCGACAATAAATAAAACATAACGTAAATCGACCATAATGTTTCGGCAAATTTCTGGATCGTAATAGATATCACTCATCGTACCTTCCCAGACACGGTCAAAATTTAAACCAACCAGGTTTCCTTCCGCATCAATTGCCGGACTCCCAGAATTTCCTCCAGTAGTATGGTTGGTTCCTAAAAAACAAACTGGTAGTTTTCCGTTTTTATCTGCGTATTGTCCATAGTCTTTCGCGGCATATAAATCTCTGAGGCGCTGAGGCACATCAAATTCGTAATCTCCAGGCACATATTTTTCAATCACACCATCCAGATAGGTCACCGGATTATAATAAATAGCATCTCTTGGCGAATAACCATTCACTTTTCCATAGGTCACACGTAATGTACTATTGGCATCTGGGAAATAACGTTCTTCAGGCATCACTTCCATTAAGGCCGTCATATAGGTGGTTTGAAGGGCGTTTATTTCGGTGTTAATTCGTTGAAAATCGGGCTCTAATGTTGTATAAAACTCTTTGATTAACGGTTTTGCATATTGGTAAGCAGCATCTTTATTTAACTTTTTAAGAACCTCATCAGAACTTCCTTTAAGTAACTTTAAAGTGCTTTCCATAGTTGTAAAAGCTGTCGTATTATAAATGGACACATCAACATTTTTTGAATACAATGGCATCACCGACTCATAAACACCTTTATCTACTGCCACATTATAATTTTTATGGATGCTTTCCATACGGTTTATAAAATTTGCAATAGCCTTAGTGTTATCCGGATTTTTAATGAGTGCTTGTTCCATTTGATAAGCTCTAAAGGTCATTTGCATTAACTCATTGGTACGAAAAAACACTTCAATGAAGTTATTACGCTTAACATTAACGCTTTCAAAGTCTGCGTAAAGTCGGTCAAATTCTGATAATAGGTGACCATATTTAGCCTCTTTATTTTGAGCTTTTAATGCTTTTGTAAAATCACTTTCAAACTCACGTTTTATAGCAATTGCTCCACTTTTTTCAATCCCAAGGTTTTCACCAATCCATTTTTTCCAGGCATTGGCAATACGCGCTTGCTTTGATGCGTATTGAATTCTAATCTGGTCATCAGCTTTCATATTAGCATCTATCACTTTTAAAGCCGCTTCTCTAATCGCAATATTTGACGGATTTACCTTTTTTGTTATTTGTTCTATAGCAACGGCTGGTAAATATTCGTTAGTACGACCCGGAAACCCAAAGACCATAGTAAAATCTCCTTCTTCAATTCCGTCTAAAGAGACTGGCAGGAAATGTTTTGGTGTATACGGAACATTATCTTTACTGTATTTTGCCGGACGATTATTTTGGTCGGCATAAATTCTAAACATCGAAAAATCACCAGTATGTCTTGGCCAAACCCAGTTATCGGTATCGCTACCAAATTTCCCGATGCTACTTGGTGGCGCACCAACTAAACGAATGTCTTCAAAACGTTCGGTAACAAATAAAAAGTATTGATTGCCTTTATAAAATGGTGTAATCTTAAGGTTTTGCCATTCTTCTTTTTTGGTCGCTTTAACTACTGCATTTCTATTAATATCAATTTTAGATTGTCGATCTCTTGGACTCATATCATCTGTAACGCCAGCAAGCATGCTTAATGTCACATCTTCAATGCTCACAATAAACTCGACATAAAGTCCTTCGTTAGGAATTTCTTCAGCAAGAGACATAGCCCAAAATCCATCTTTTAAATAATCATTTTCTAAAGACGAATGCGACTGAATTTGACTAAATCCGCAGTGATGATTAGTGAGTAATAAGCCTTTAGGAGAAATCACTTCGCTTGTACAACCGCCATTAAAATGACCAATAGCATCTTTGAGACTCGATTGGTTTACATCGTAAATATCTTGTGCTGTAAGTTTGCTTCCTAAGCTTTGCATTTCACTTTCATTCATTCCTTCTAATAAGGAAGGAATCCACATGCCACCTTGTTGAGCAGACATTTGAAACACAATAAAAAAGAAGATAATTTTGAAATATCGCATGGTCATTAGTTTTGAATATAGAATGCCGTAAAGATAAAAAAATACTTCTGGTATTTTTTAAGGATTTGGCAGCTGCAAACGCTCATTAAAAATCCAGCGTTTCACTAAATGTTTGTTTGTCGATACTTCAGCAAACACATAAATATTGGAAGGAAAACAAGGCGATGTCTCAGCAAGTTCTATCATTACTTTATCATCGTAATAACTCGAATGTAAAAAGTAGAGTTCTTTATTTTTTACAAGCACATACCCAACATGATTGTCGAGTCCAACAAAATAAACACCATCAGTATATACCGAATTCACTTTCGCTTTTAAAGATTCAAAAGACAAATTCGAAAAGATTTGCAACTGAGCTTTTGGCTGCAACATTTGCGCTTCTATAAGTCCGGCCTGTTGCGCCATCTTGTAACGATTCAAATTAAAACCTAAATGCTTTAAAGTTGTCGACACAAAATAACCACACGCAATTTCACCTTGATTAGGAATATTAGTATGACCATTAAAATCCCATTCGGTACCATACCAATGTGGCACTATAGTATTTAACAATTTCGAATATAAATACTGTGATGCACTATCAATCGCTTTAGCTGAATTGGTTTGATATAATCTTTTAAAATAAGGTCGGTCTGAAAGTATACGACTTGTCATTGTTGAATACTCCCCTTTGGGCTTAAAATTAATGTCAAGTTTTGCCGAATCTAGAGTAGGTTCCGCAATTTCGAGAGGAAATTCCTGTAGAGAATTGTTTACAACGGCATTTGGAATCACTTTTGTTTTAGGTGCTTCTACACAGGCCATTAAGCCCACAAATACAATACATAAAAATGTTTTAATAACAGGTTGAATTGGTTTCATTAATACAACTCGCTTTTCGTATAATTATTATATTTACATATGCAACTTTCACCAAAACTCACCAAGGTAGACACCTCGATTTTTTCTGTCATGAGTGCTTTAGCCAATAAGCACAATGCTATTAATTTATCCCAAGGATTTCCAAATTTTGAAAGTGACCAAAAGCTCATCGATGCGGTTTCAAATGCGATGAATACTGGTTATAATCAATATGCGCCTATGGCTGGAAGCTTCGACTTACGGCAAGCCATTTCTAAAAAATTTGAGTATTTATACAATTCCAGTTACCATCCAGAAACTGAAATTACAGTAACTGCTGGCGCGACTCAAGCTATATTCTCTATCCTATCAGCCTTTATTAAACCAGGTGACGAAGTCATTATATTTAAACCTGCCTATGACAGCTACCAACCTTCCATTGAAGCCAATGGTGGAAAAGCAATTGCAATCGCATTAGAAGCGCCTCATTATAGTATAGACTGGACACATGTTGAACAGCAAATTAGCGCTGCGACCAAAATGATTATCATTAATACACCTCACAACCCAAGCGGAACTGTAATGCATCAAACCGATATGCTGCAACTTCAAAAATTAACTGAAGGCACCAATATCTTAGTACTGAGTGATGAAGTCTATGAGCATATTATTTTTGATGGCGAGTCTCATCAAAGTGTCTGTTTGTTTTCTGATTTAAAAAAACGCAGCTTTATTACGGCATCCTTCGGAAAAACATTTCATAATACCGGTTGGAAAGTTGGGTATTGCTGCGCACCTAAAGCGCTTATGGAAGCCTTTAGAGCACTCCACCAATTTACTGTGTTTTCGGTGCACCATCCAACACAAAAAGGTTTGGCCGATTATTTAGCCGAATCTAATCATTATGTCCATTTATCAGAATTCTATCAAGAAAAACGTGATACATTTTTAGACCTCATCAAAGCATCACGTTTTAAATTCACACCATCAAAAGGAACATATTTTCAAGTTTTAGATTTTTCAAATATTACTTCGGAAAATGACCTCCTTTTTGCAAAACGTCTCACAATTGAAAAAGGATTGGCTTCTATCCCACTATCTGTTTTTAACGATCAGCAACGAGATGATAAAGTGCTGCGTTTTTGTTTTGCTAAAACCAACGATACTTTAAAAGCGGCAGCTCAAATCTTGAATTCAATTTAACTTAATTTTAAGTGACTTTTCTATTACTTTTGTTTCTAATAAGTAGAACAAAACAAAAACATGAACATGAAATATATAATCATTCTTTTAATGTTAACTTTTAGCATCACTTTACATGCTCAGGAAGTTCAAAAAGACGGAAAAACTTATGAAGTTAAAAAAGAAAAAATCTTTCTTGATGGAAAAGAGGTTACAGATACTTTAAGCCTCGAAGATAAAACGGCCATTTTAAAGGAAGCTGCAACGATTTCAGAACAAATCCAACGAAAAGAAGCAGCCGAAAAGCTAGAAGAGAAAAAGCAAAAAGAAGCTAAAAAACTCGAAAAAGAAAAGAAAAAAGCTGAAAAAGCTCAAAAAAAGGCTGAAAAAGAGCAGAAAAAAGCAGAAAAGGCTTTAAAGAAAAAACAAAAAGCTCAGGATAATTTTGACAAAGCCACTAAAAAATTAGAAACGGCTCAAAACAAATACGACAAGCTAAAAAAGAAAGGCAAATTGTCACCTAATGATGAACAAAAATGGCTTGATAAATTAGAAAAATTAAGAGCCAATGTCGAGAAAACAAAAGGCAAATTGTAGCTCGATATTAATAACCAAATACAAATCCATTTTAAGTTTTTCAAAATGAACTAAAATGGATTTTTTTTGTTTAAATTTTGTAAATTTAAACATGCAAAATCAATTAAGTGTTGCGTTAATTCAAAGCAATCTGGTTTGGGAAAACCCTGAACAAAACCGCATTAATTTCAGTCAGAAAATTAATGCTATTTCCAAACCTGTCGATCTTATTATTCTACCCGAAATGTTCACTTCAGGATTCACGATGCATGCCGCACAAGTTTCAGAAGCGATGACAGGAACAACCGTATCCTGGATGCGAGATTTGGCACAACAAAACCAAGTTGCTATAACTGGAAGTTTGGTAATCGCAGACCAAAATGCCTTTTACAACCGACTTCTTTTTGTGATGCCTGATGGCGACGTTCAATATTATGATAAAAAACACACCTTTACCTTAGCTGGTGAAGATCGCGTTTATAAGGCTGGAAAAAAACCTTTGATTGTTGATTATAGAGGTTGGAAGCTCAAACCTTTGGTATGCTATGATTTACGGTTTCCCGTTTGGGCCAGAAACACCGAAGATTATGATGCTTTAATCTATGTTGCAAATTGGCCTAAGGTAAGAATTTCGGCTTGGGATGCGCTTTTAAAAGCACGAGCCATTGAAAATATGAGTTACTGTATTGGTGTTAATCGTGTAGGTTTAGATGGTAACAATTATGAATATTCTGGGCATTCGGCAGCATACGATGTTTTAGGAGAACGCATAGATTATATGTTGCCTAATAAAGAAGCCATTGACGTAGTAACACTCTATAAAAATCACATCTCTAAATATCGAGAAAAACTAGGTTTTTTAAAAGACAGAGATACTTTTAGTCTAAAATAAACACTTCTTCGGGATAATCCCATCCTGCACGACCGTCAATAAATCCTTTGGCAAAACTCACGCGTTCGGCTTGGCGTTGTAAAAGATAATTTCCAGAATCCCATTGCTGGTTTCCGTTGGTATCATAAATCACTTTGATATAGTACTTTGCAGGTGTTAAATTTCTAAAATCAAATAGACGTTCTTCAGTAGCAAATTGTTGGTATTTCATCTCGCCTTTTTCATTAGTAAGCTGCACAATCACTGGATAAACTGCATTTTCTAAACGCACTCTAATATTGGTATAATCTGAATATTGTTTAGTCTTCAAATTATAATTAAGTGTATCATTGACATTTCCGAAGAAATCTTCAAAAGCGCCTGGAAGCATTTGAATTTTATAGGTTTGAAGTTCCTCTTTTTCAAACTGAAACCTATAGGTATTCTCTAATTTTGAATAGCTGGTTTCGAAAGGCACGTTTAAAGAATCTTTATCTAAAATTGTGATGTGCTGCGTGTTGATATTTTCTAAAGGAATATTTGCTGAAACTCCAAATTGATTATTAAAATTTATGGTTCCCGAAACCGTCGATTTTATAACTAATGAATCTCTATCAATCACCCTAAAACGATGGTTAAGCGTATCAACAAAACTCTTATTTCGCACAACAAACTTCGCCGAATCAGCCTCAATATTAGGCTTGTACCAATAGTATAAGGTATCGGCCTTTTCATCTTTTGTAATACGGGTTTTAAATCCATCAGGGCGATTACCTAACAGTTCAATTTCCATGTCTTTATAATCACCTTGGTAACCAAAAGCAATTTTTTGACCCGCAACTTGTCTTGGTCGTTTCACATCAAAATTGAGTGTTTCATTAAATAATTTTATGGTGTATAAAGAATCGGTAGGTGCAGTAATATAACCTTCATAAAACCCTATTTTATCAGAACCTTGCTGAAATGTAAAATTCCCGTTTTCATCTTTTAAAGCGACCAGTTTATAGGTTCCTGGTTTGATATTATCAATACTAAAAGTGGTTAAGCTATCTAAGGTATTTGTAATGTATTTAGGACGTTGCTTAAAGACCGTCGAATCTGTATAGGTCGAATCAATTTCATATAACATCACAGAGATAAATGCGTCTGTTTCTCTGTTTTGAGCATCCATAACTTGACCTTTTACCGAAAGTGAATCAATTACATCTCCAGTAGAAAACACATATCTGTAGTAATCGTAAGGGTTTTCTTCGTTATTATCGACAATACTTTGCCCAAAATTAAACGCGTAGGTTGTATTGGCTTCTAAAGTATCGTTAATAATAATTTTGATGTATTTACTTGCAGTTCCCAAAGGCGTTACTGTTGGCTCAGGATCCATTGGAGGCGAAATGATAAGTTGCTTTTGAAGATTTTTGATTTTCACATATTCATCAAAAGAAATTCTAATTTCCTTTCCGTTAAAGTTGGTGGTAAAATTCTCCGGACTTGCCTTTATGATTTTAGGTGCTTCTTCATCTTTTGGTCCACCAGATGGTGTTCCTCTATTTGCACAACTTACCAGCATCACCAGAATAGCTATTAAAACAAAACCTTGTAAAACGTTTTTATGCATGCTCACTTCAAATTTCAACAAATTAACAACAAACCTCCTTATCCTCAAAACAATTAATACCAATTTAACCTCAAAATAGCAGTAGTCATAAGGCTTGTATTAATCGGTTATTGCCATGGTTGCCAAACTTAAAGTGATTCCGTTAATTTGTAATAAAGACGTAGCGCAGTCTTCTATTGTAGCACCTGTAGTTATAATATCATCAACGATGAGAATATGTTTATGCTCAAGCGCAGCGCCATTTTTAATTTGAAAATTACTGCTCACATTTTGATTCCGTTTTAAGCGATCTTTAAAAACCTGTGTTTTAGTATTGGTGGTTTTAATTAATACTGAAGGATTATACTCGGCTTCTAAGGCTTTAGCTAAAGCTTGTCCAAACTTATCCACCTGATTATAACCTCTGGTTTTTAATTTAGATTTATGAAGCGGAACTGGAATCACAACATCAATACTGCGATAAGCTTCTATATGTTTTAACTCCTCTCCTAGCCATTCCCCTAAACAATGCCCAATAGTTTCTTGTCCTCTATATTTTAAATTATGCATCAACTGTTGTACAATACCCTTTTTAGAAAAATGCAAAAGAGCAGTCGCTTGTTCCAGTTTCACTCGTCCGTAAAGTATTTTATGCACTGCATAATTGGTATCATCATGAAAATGTGTCAGCGGTAATTGATGCCTACAATTAGTACAAATTTCTAACTCATTATCAGATAAATGTTGACTACAGCCACTACATGTCTTAGGAAAAAATAAGTTTAACAAGTTTTTTATCATTTCAACGATTAAAATCAGTTATGAATAACATATTACTTAGTTTCGCAAGATAAAATAACGATATTAATAATGATAGTTAACCCTCAATCATTTAACTACAGATTAATAATTGGTTCTTTAATAGTTGCTGTCGCCGTTTTAACTGTTTACAGTTTTACAAGTTATAAATCCATTGTAGCGCATGAGCAATTTTTAGAACAGGAAAAGAAGCTAGTTGAAAGTGAACTCTCCCAAATGATCACCCGCTATGATGATGTTTCAATTTCAAATGATCTGATTTCTTCCCAATTGGAAGACGCAAAAAAGAAAACCCAATTAGCTTTGGACTCACTTAGAGTGCTTCGTAGCGATCTTTCTGTATTGGCGAAATTCAAACAACAATTATTTAGCCTAAAACTTAAAAATAAAGCCTTATTTAAAGCAGTTGATTCATTAGAACAAGTTAATAAAGGTCTTGAAAAGGAAAAACTACTTGCTTACAACGCTTTAAGAAAACAGCAACGCGAAAATTCGACTTTATTAAAAGAAAACGAACATCTGGAAAAAAGTATAGAAAAAGGAGCTCTGCTTACTGCAAACTCGTTTAAAGCCAGAGGTTATGAAAAGTTTTTTGGAGCTAAACGTTCTAGTACAAAAGCAAAACGCGTCCACAGCATTGAGGTTTGTTTTACACTAGCTGAAAATTCATTAACCGAAGCTGGAAACAAAGAACTTTATATTCAAATTTTGAATCCCAGAAATAATGTTGTTGCCGACAAAGGCGCTGTTCGTTTTGGGGATTCATCATTAATTTACAGTGCAAAAGAAATCATAAACTACACCAATCAAGTTGTTGAAATTTGCATTGATGTTGACGCTGATATTGACGAACAACCTTTAGAAAGTGGAACCTATTATATTTCCATTTTTCATAAAGACAGAAAACTTGGAAGCACAGAAGTTAAACTTAAATAACCAACATTATATAATTTCTTAAAAACCGTTCTATTAATTGGAGCGGTTTTTTATTTTTGCATCATGGCAAACGACGATCAATTTAAAAAAGTAATCTCTCACGCAAAAGAGTATGGTTACGTGTTCCAGAGTAGTGAAATCTATGACGGACTTAGCGCAGTGTATGATTATGCACAAAACGGAGCAGAGCTCAAGAAAAACATTCGTGACTACTGGTGGAAAGCCATGGTGCAAATGAATGATAATATTGTAGGAATTGATGCTGCAATTTTTATGCATCCAACCACTTGGAAAGCTTCTGGCCACGTTGATGCCTTTAACGATCCATTAATTGATAATAAAGATTCCAAAAAGCGCTATCGTGCCGATGTTTTAGTGGAGGATTACTGTGCTAAAATTGAAAATAAAATTGAAAAAGAAGTCAAAAAAGCTGAAAAACGCTTTGGAGAGGCTTTTAATAAAGAAGAATTTATATCAACCAACGGAAGAGTATTAGGCTATCAAGAAAAAATTGATACGATTCTAAAACGCTTAGGCCAATCGCTAGAAAAAGAAGACTTAGCCGATGTAAAAGCGCTTATTGAAGAATTAGAAATAGCAGATCCACTTACAGGGTCTCGAAACTGGACCGACGTCAAACAATTTAATTTGATGTTTGGAACTAAGCTTGGAGCGAGTGCCGATAGTGCTATGGACTTATACTTACGTCCGGAAACGGCTCAAGGTATTTTTGTGAACTTCTTAAACGTTCAAAAAACAGGACGTATGAAAATTCCTTTTGGAATTGCACAAACAGGAAAAGCGTTTAGAAATGAAATTGTTGCCAGACAGTTTATTTTTAGAATGCGTGAGTTTGAACAAATGGAAATGCAATTCTTTATCAAGCCAGGAACTCAAAAAGAATGGTTTAATCATTGGAAAGAAACTCGATTAAAATGGCATTTATCACTTGGGATGGGCCAAGATAATTACCGTTTTCACGATCATGAAAAACTAGCGCATTATGCTGATGCTGCGACTGATATTGAATTTAAATTTCCGTTCGGATTTAAAGAACTCGAAGGAATTCATTCCCGAACCGATTTCGATTTAAAACAACACGAAGAATTTTCTGGTAAAAAACTGCAATACTTCGACCACGAAGACAATGCCAATTATACACCTTATGTATTAGAAACGTCTATTGGTTTAGACCGAATGTTCTTGGCTGTGTTTTCTAATGCCTTAGAAGACGAAACGCTTGACGACGGAAGTGTGAGAACTGTTTTAAAATTACCTGCTGTATTAGCACCAACAAAAGCAGCTGTTTTACCATTGGTTAAAAAAGATGGCTTACCTGAAATTGCCAAAACTATCATTGATGACCTAAAATGGGATTTCAATGTAGCTTATGATGAAAAAGATGCTGTAGGAAGACGTTACAGACGCCAAGATGCCAACGGAACACCATTTTGTATCACTGTTGATCACGATACCTTAGAAGATAACACAGTTACCATTCGTCATCGAGACACGATGGAACAACAACGTGTTAAGATTGAGGATTTACGAGACATCATTAAAAAAGAAGTGGATGTAAAAGAATGGTTACAAAAAATGTAAGCAATGAAAACAGTCGTAATTTGTGTTTTATATCTTCTCAGTTTTAATACCATTTATGCGCAACAGAAGGATGCAAGTGTAGAAAAATCTGTTTTTGGTGTACAAACCGGACTCTTAGGAATTTGGGCGAACAACGAATCAAGGTTAAGCAACAGTATCGTTTTACGAACCGAGCTAGGTATGGACGCTGGCATTTTTGGAAATGACATCTATAACTCTTCAGGTTATATTTTAGGTTTTGTTATAACAGCTGAGCCTCGATGGTATTATAATTTGAATCGCAGACAGAATAAATCGAAACGAATTGATGGTAATAGTGGTAATTTTATTTCACTTAAAACCAGTTATCATCCGGATTGGTTTTATTTTTCTAGTGATGACAACGTCAAATTAATAGCCGATATCTCAATCATTCCTACTTACGGCATTCGTAGAAATATAGGAAAACACTTCAATTATGAAGCCGGTTTTGGTATTGGATATATTGAGTATTTAAATGACAATGACGTGATTATACTTAACGAAAGTGATGTTGCTGTTAACTTACATCTAAGACTAGGCTACCGATTTTAAAAATAAGCCTTCAGCTGAATGGTTCCTGTATGAATGGTTTTGCTCGTCTCTGTTTTTCTTCCGAAGTAATTTAAGTTTAAATCCAGAAACTTCGTTAATTTCTTTTGTGCCAGTAAGGTCCATGTAAAGTTATTTCCAGGTTGTAAGCCTTCTAAAATCTGATATGCTACAGGTGTATTGGCATTGCCTTCAAATTCATTTTTAAAGAAATTCACTTCTCCTGTCAAAGCCAGTTTATTAGCATTATTGTACGTAAATGAGAGTCCGTAATTATTCTGCAACAACTGCTCCAAATTGCCAATCACATTATCTTTAGACGTGTATTGATAAAAGATATCAAATCGGGCATTTTCATTAAAAATATAAGATAGTTTGGGTTGAAATCTTACTTCTTCCAATTCATAATTTCTAGAGGTAAAATTCTCATTCAGACTTTCATTGGTTTCTAAACTGGTTTCCAAATTTAACAGCCAGCTTGTCGCAAATTTATGATTGAATTGCAACTGATGACTCTTAAGCTTATTTTGTAACAAGCCAATAGACAACAAGTTTCTGGTTTTGTTCGATAGAAAGGTATACGATGTGGTATAGCGCTGTTTAGACCTATTAAAAAACAACACATTTCTAATACTTTGGTTGATTAGAAAATAGTCTTCAATGTTTAAATTTTCTTGAAGCGCTTCAAAAGGATTTAAATTAAAACCATGACCTTCTCTTAGTTTTTTACTTTCGACCAAAAATGAACTTTGATTGTAAAAATGGGACCAGAATTTCTTAGTGTTATCTTCGGAAACTGCCCATTGTTGCGGATTTATAGTCAAGGTTTGACTGAACCTATTTTGATGGGTTTTAACAAACACCTGATTAGGTAATAAAACTCTAATATAGCTACCTTGATCGGCAAATTGAGCCACTTCAAATTCGTTGAGTTCTTGAATACCGTTTTCGTTATAATCTATCCAAGTGTAAGCACCTTGACCTGGCTCTACTTCAACATAGGTAAAATCCTGTTGCGGCAAGGTTCCCGAATTGGTTTCATAAACGGTATTCCATAACACTAAATTATTCCATAATTTCTGGTTAAAATTCAACCTAGAGTTTAACGAATTTTCATCAGCTATAGCTTCATCTTCACTTTTTAAGGTTCGGTAATTTGCATAAATCCCCAAATTGGTTGTTGCATTTTGAATGATTTTCGATTTCAGATAAAACGTATTAGAGGAATTGACGCGTGTAACAATATTATCGCGCAAACTATCATTAACTCTATGTTTGTAACCAATTTCAACAAAAACACCAGTACTATCTCCATATCCTGTGAAGGCTTCATAGGAATTGAATCGCTGACTTAAATTAGTTAATAAATTGGTGTCACGTTCTCGCTGCTCACTATCTTCTAAAGCTATTTTGGCACCAACCCATTGCTTTTTAAAGTTGTAAGTCACACGGTTAAATGAACGAATAAAGGTTGAAGTAGATATACTGCTTTTATTATTTAAAACACTAGAATTTGTAAAAATATTAAACTGTTTAAGCTGAAGGTTTGCTAATAGATTATGACGATTTCCATTAAAATTTTCAGTGTAATTTAAATGTTCAAATTTGTAAGTCGCCAGCCCTTTTTTAGGATGAATAAGTTCAACCCCTGAAGACAATAAGGCTTGATTCCCTTGAGGATCCTCTAAGTTCCAGTCCCGATTAAATTCGGCACGATACAAACGCTGAATCGTTTTAAAATTTTTGTGAATTATATCGGCATCAGCATAAGCATTCAGGTTCCATAAGCTATCTGTTTTAACAAGGCTTTGATGAACGCGCAGCTTTCCTGCAAATCCATCATTATTAGTATCGTCTAAATTTGAAAACAAGTTTAAATCATTTTTACTCCCAGCGAGCTCAAAATATACCGCTGTTTTTTCAGAAGGCTGATAGGTTCCGTTAACGACTGCTACTTGCAACCGTTCTGGAGCAACTAACCTGACGATAGGCTCATAATTTCCTTGAGGAATACCGTCAACAGGCGCTATATATTCAAAAATATTTTCAACAGCATTACTATTTATAAGAATATAATTGCCTTGATTGGGTCCGACAAGTGTGAATCGAACACTAAATAAATCATCGTCCGGATTATTAGAAAACACAAATATTTCGGTACCATCTACGGTTTCCTTTTTATATAAAATTCGGTTCTCATCAAACGCCTGAGCTACATCAGAAGGCGCTACCATTAAGGACGTATCATCACCTGCATTGGATAAAATATCGACCTGTTCAGAAGATAAATTTTGCTGTAAAGGTTGATTTTTGGCATCAGATTCTGAATACACCGACACCCCTAATTTTAATTGTTCTGTTTCATAAGTTCCGCCGCCATAAATGGTAAACCTTGAATAATTGCGCTCACTAAACTGATAATCTACGGTGATTCGCATTTCAGAAGTGATGGGATAGGTCGAATTAAAAATGATTTCGCCAGCATTATAATCGATCACATAATCTTTGTTTTCGCCACGTTCAATAGGAATTCCATTCACATAAACCGTTTCGCTCCCAGAAACAATCAAAACAAACAGTTCGTTATTAGGTCCTGAGAGTTTATAAGGCCCTTGATTGCCTTCTTGCGCAATAAACTGACTTGTTGTAAACTGGCCTCGCACCAAAGCACCCGAAGCAAATACATTGGTTTTTGAATCTTCGCCACCCAAATTGGCAGCCACTTGTAAACCTTGAACACGCTTGGTAAAATTCGCAAAATAACTATTGGTATTTGTTAGATCAATATCACCTGCTCTAATGTTCCAGTTGTCGCTAAACAGTTCAATAAATACCTGATCAAATTCGTCTAAGCGTTGCGAATAGCCACTTTCTTGTAAGGGGATGTTTGCATCTTGAATGGAGGCTCGCAAGGAAACCTTATCGCTTAATTTTCCGGAAATTTGCAAATCCAACTCACTATTTAATACCGAGTTCTGGTTGTTTCCAAGGGTGACACCTCTCGAAATACTTCCGGAAGTACTCAACCCACTAAAAGGAATGTAATTGTTCTGAATATTGGATTGATTCAGCTTATATAACCGCTGAAGACCATCGGTATTTTCAACAATAATCTTATCATCCAACTGAAAATATTTCCGTGTTAAAAAATCGGGATATCGCAAATAACTAATTTCTACGGAATCGACTTCAACAGGTTTTTTAAAAGTGAGTAAAGCTTTTGCAAAATCAACATGATAATAAGAAGAATCGATCGTGGTATTATCGTTGCGTTTGAGCTTAAACCAACTGGAATTGATACTAACTGTATCAATTTTTATGGAGTCTCTAACGGCTACTTTTTTCGTTTTATAGTTAGAGCTTTCCTCTTGCGCAACGGCACAAAAAGACAGCATCAAACAAATAAGTGAAGTAGCAATTTTCATTCTTTATATAAACTTGTAAAGACAAAAATTATTTTATGGTTAAAATGCCCTTAAAATAATAGTGTAAAAGTACAGTATTATTTAATTTAGGCCGATAATAGGTATTTTATAAAAAACACCTAATAAATTTATATTATGAAAATAGTTTCTTACAACGTTAATGGCATACGAGCCGCCATGAATAAAGGCTTTATAGATTGGCTTAAAAGTGCAAATCCTGACGTGATTTGCCTTCAAGAAATCAAAGCGATGAAAGAACAAGTAGACATTGAAGCTATTGAAAATGCTGGCTACATCTACAATTATTGGTTTAGTGCTCAAAAAAAAGGCTATAGTGGTGTTGCTATTTTAAGTAAGATAGAACCTAAACATGTCGAATACGGAACAGGAATTGAATCTATGGATTTTGAAGGGAGAAACCTAAGAATCGATTTTGACTCACTTTCTATTATGAGCATGTATTTACCTTCAGGAACAAACGATGCCAGATTAGCTCATAAATTTGAATATATGAATATGATTCATCAGTATTTAAATGAACTGCGTACCGAATGTCCTAATTTGATCGTTCTAGGAGACTATAATATTTGTCACGAAGAAATTGATATTCACAACCCTAAAATGAAAGGTGTTTCAGGGTTTTTACCTGAAGAACGTGAATGGCTTGGAGATTTCATCGCTAGCGGATTTATAGATTCGTACCGCTATTTACATCCTGATAAACAAGAATTTTCATGGTGGAGTTACAGAGCAAATTCAAGAGCTAACAACAAAGGCTGGCGTTTAGATTATGCTATGGTTAGCGAACCATTACAAGAAAATATCAAACGAAGCGTTATTCTAACGGAAGCGGTTCACAGTGACCATTGTCCGATTTTAGTAGAAATAGAGCACTAATTAATAATCGCTCTTTTCTTAAAAAAGCAAAAAATAATTAACAAAAAAACAAACCCAAATTATAAATAACATGATTAAAAAATTGTCATTAATAGCACTCACATTAATACTTAGCACATCTTGTGTTTCAAAAAAGATTTATACCGATTTAGAAGACAAATATGCAACTCTGAAAAAGGAAAATCGCAAACTGGCTGATAGCAATAGAGATTTAGAAACCGCATTGAATAAAGCCGAAAATGATTTGGCCAAACTCCAGAAAGATTATAAAGATACAGTAGCCAAGCGCAATGCCTTACAAAACGATTACGATGCGACTAAATCTAACTTAGACAATTTGAAAGCGTCTTACGATGCCTTAGAAAAAAACAGTAGTGCATCCATTGCAGCAAATTCGAAAAAGAACAGAGAATTATTAGCGCAATTAGAAGCCAAAGAGCAAGCCTTAGCTGCTGAAAATGCACGACTAGAACAACTCAAAAAAGAGTTAGAATCACGTTCACAACGTGTTGCCGAATTAGAAAATGTCATCGCTTCTAAAGATGCTGCAATGACCAAATTAAAAAATGCCATTTCTAAAGCCCTAACCAATTTTGAAGGTAAGGGTTTAACCGTTGAGCAACGCAACGGTAAAGTTTATGTCTCTATGGAAAATAAGCTCCTTTTCGAATCTGGAAGCTGGGCAGTTGGATCTCAAGGAAAACAAGCCGTTAAGCAACTTGGAGAAGTTTTAGCTGTAAATCCGGAGATTGCTATCCTCATTGAAGGACATACCGATAATGTGCCTTATAAAGGAAACACGCAATTAAGCGGAAACTGGGATTTATCTACAAAACGAGCGACAGCAATTGTTAATATACTTAGAGAAAATGCATCTATAAATCCGGAAAACCTAACCGCAGCAGGACGCGGAGAATTTGCACCAATTGCAACAAACGACACGCCTGAAGGTAAGGCAAAAAATCGCCGTATTGAAGTGATTTTAACACCTAAACTAGATGAAATTTCTAAGCTGTTAAATGATATTTAGCTTTTTGTCATTCTGAACTTGATTCAGAATCTCACAAGAGCATAAAACTTAACATAGATTTAGATGGTTCAATTTTTATAAAGTTGAACCATCTTTTTATCTTTACACTTCTTAAAAATAAGGCAACAAGGTTCACTGATGATTATTGAAACCTATTAAACTAAATAATGAGATTCTGAACCAAGTTCAGAATGACGATACTATGAGATACACAACTTTACCAAAAACCGATATAAAAGTTAGTAAAATATGCCTTGGCACTATGACCTGGGGAAATCAAAATACCCAGGAAGAAGGCTTTGCACAAATGGATTTAGCACTAGATAGAGGTGTTAATTTTTTTGATACTGCTGAATTATATCCGGTTCCCGCAGAACAAAAAACCTATGCAGAAACCGAACGTATTATTGGGAATTGGTTTAAAAAAACTGGTAATCGCGATAAGGTTGTTTTAGCATCAAAAATTGCAGGAACAGGTGACTACACGGCACATATTAGAACTAACGGATTTAGTAAAGCCGCCCTTAACGAAGCGGTTGAAGGCAGTTTAAAACGTTTAAAAACCGATTATATTGATTTGTATCAATTGCATTGGCCAGAACGTGAAACTAACACCTTTGGCGTTAGAGATTACGATCATAATCCTGATGATTCTTGGACCGACAATTTTAATGAAATTCTTCACAGTCTCGATACCCTTGTAAAATCTGGAAAAATACGTCATGTAGGTATTTCTAACGAAAAAGCTTGGGGAACCATGCGTTATTTAGAAGAATCTAAGCAGCACAACTTACCTCGAATGATTACCATTCAAAATGCCTATTCGTTGTTAAATAGAGTTTTTGAAGGCGATATGGCTGAAGTGGCTATTCGTGAAGACATTGGACTCTTAGCATATTCACCTATGGCTTTTGGTGTATTGTCTGGTAAATACATTAAAGGTACTGCTGGAGATCAAGCACGTTTAAAGTTGTTTCCAAGATTTGCAAGGTATAGTAGTGTTAATTGCACAGAAGCAACGAAACGCTACCTAAAAATCGCAGAAGATAACCATATGACATTAGCTCAAATGTCGTTAGCCTTTGTCACCGATAGACCATTTATGACGAGTAATATTATTGGTGCAACTTCATTAGAGCAATTAGAAGAAAATATTGACAGCATTGATATTGTATTAAATGACACTATCTTAAAAGCGATTAATGAAGTACATGCGGATATTCCAAATCCTGCGCCTTAAAAATTTTTATCTTGAAGTGTAAAATGGTGAGCCTCTTGAAATAAACTTAATTTATTTTGTTTGTTTGTCGATTATATTCTATATTAGTACAGCTAATCGAATCATTATGACGCCATTAATCTTATTATTACAAGAAGTAAATACGTACACAACTGAAAATTTTGATAGTACATTTGCTACATTGGGAATTATTCAATTATTACTTTTCATCATACCTTTAGTATTAGGTGTATGGTTATTTATAAAAGTAATTACGTTTCTCAATCTTAAAATCAAATTGATGAGACGTGAGTTAAATCAATAATAAAACAGGATTAATTCTTGGCTTAAATAGGTCTATATCACACTATAATCTCATGAATTTAGCATTTGTAATTTTAATTCTTCAAAATCAACAGGTTAGAGACATCCCATCTCGTGATTTTCAATTAGGCTCTGTATTTTATGCCTATTATGGTTTGGCTATTTTCATTTATACGACCATTTTGGTCTTAGCACTCATTTTGTATTTTAAAATTATTAAGTTTCTCAACTTAAAAATTAAACTTATGAAAAGAGAATTAGATAAAGACTAATTACTAAGAAAAAAACCTTAGAATAATAAATGCCCTGAAATAAATTTCAGGGCTCTTTTTTTGAACCTAGTTTGCATGCTATTAATTAAGTTTCCGTAAAATCAGCATTAATTTTAAAACTGTAAACACCCATAAATCAAAATGTTATTTGTTTTTGTATAGAATATTTTCTATATTTGATTATGTAGAAAATATTCTATACAAGTATTTGATCAATTACTTTCAATAAACACTAATTTAAATCAATGGATTATGAAACATTATTTTAAAATCCTATTTCTAATATTAGGAATAGTAGTAAGCACTTTCTCTTGTCAAAAACAAGACGAGATCATATCAGACATAAATCAATACCAGGTTCCTAGTATTGAAACAGCAAGAACATATTTTAATGACAGAGCAAATTTGGGTAACTTAGATATAAATTATTCGTTTCGAAATGGTGAAAGCACTTTAAATTCTGATTGGGAAAGATCTAAAGCCAAAAAATATAAGGATGAACCTCAGGAAAATATAGATATTTTATATACTCCTATCTATTTACCTACTTCTGGTAACGCTAAAGGCTTTATAGGAACCGTTGAGATTAATGGCGAATTACAATCTAAAATTATTATGTTAATATACACTGAAAGCAGTAATGATAATGCATTTTCAGGGTTTATGCTATTATATGACTTAGATGGTAACATTGAATATTCATATAAATATTCGGAAGGCCAACGCATAGCAGAAGGTTTACCATCACTTGGTACTACCAATGCAAACAGAAATAACGGTGACGACTGTAACAACCCATTTGACAGTGTTGGATGCTTTATAGATTGGATAGGTGGTGATTGGTTTGGTATTGATGGTTTTATTGAAAATGAAGAAGTAGTTGTTATTGCAGCAGGTGATTCGAGTACAGGTGGTTATGTAAACGATTCTGATTTTGGAAATCCAGGGTTTAATATTCCAATGTTAAACGACCCTTATTCAGGAACTGCAACCCCATGGTGGTTATCTAATACAGTGTCGCCTAATGCAGTATCGATAGTCATGGCATTAGAACTAGAACATGCATCACTTCCTGAAGCACAATGGTTACTTAATGAAGCTAACCAGGAACAATTAGAGTCCATAGCCAGTTTTTTAAATGATAATCGCGTTATTGATAGAGACACCGTTCCCAGTGAATTTGAAAATGATGGTGTAGATCAAAATCAGGTGACTGAGATTTCACAGGAGGCTTTAGATTTTGCATTGACAATGATTAATTCTTTAATCAATAACCCAAGTGTTTCCTATGAGTATAGTCCTTCCAATCAATCTAATAATAACTTTCAAGATTTTGATTCTTTTAGTGAAGTAGAAGATTTCTATCAAAATGCTACGACATCTTCATCAAGTACATTTTCTACAGATAGAGATAAATTCACGCACAGTTTTAACTTATGGATATTTAGCTATGCTATACATATGGATATCGAAAAACTTATTCCTAATGGAAATTCATGTGACTGTATTGAAGTTGTTGATGTAATAACTTATCTTAGTGGTAATGAAACTTTAGTCGCATATGAACAGATTGGTGATTATTGGACAGATATTTCTAGTCAAGAAAACACGATAAAGGTAAGCGTGAAGGGAAAAATCACACACGGATTGAATATATATGGATTTCCTTGGAAAAGATCCGAAATTTATGTCATGCATGTCACTTATAATCATTCTACAGGACTTATAACAAATTATGGTATTAACTTATATTAAAAAATAATGATGAAACTATACATTAATACGATTCTAATTGTCTTCTTTTTTGCAACCAATATTTATGCACAAGACGAAACTCAAAATGAAGAAAATGACTTGCTTATTAAAAGTTATTTAAACCTTAATGATCATAAGTTTTCTACTTTAAAAAAACATCAAGTCATTATAGATGAACTCTATCTTACAGTTAAAGACTCGGTGAAGCCTGAAAAAATAAATAGGAGATTGAATTTGTTTCTAGACAATAAATATAATCAAAAGCAATTATTAATCACTTTGAAAATGGAAAGACAAATGAAAGGCTCTAATTCTACTTTCGAATTGGATTATAGTATTGACCAAAGTAAAGCTTTAAATTTTGGTACTGTGGATGAGTATATAGAATATAAGAAGAAATTAGATAGTGTTCTCCTTACCAAAGTAAAAATCAAAGACTCGACAACTACCAAAAAGAAAAACTAACTTTATAACCATTAAAAACAAAACCCCTTTCCGTTAAACGAAAAGGGGTTTTTTGATATTATTTGATTTCCTTACCATTTTTGTCATAAAAATGATATTCAAGATATGTGTAAGCATCTCTAGGTAAAACTTTTACCCATTTTTTGTGTTCTAAAAACCATTTAGAACGTACTGATGGAAACCCTTTGGTTAAAAAGGCTGCTATAAAAGGATGCGCATTTAAGGTTATCTTTTTATAGTCTTTTTTGAAAAGCCTTTCTAGGTCTTGGGTAATATTTTGAATCACTTTAATTGGTGCTTCAATTTCTCCTCCTTGGCCTCCGTTAGGATTTTCTTCTTTTGTTTTAATATTGCGTTCTGGGCGAACACGTTGTCTGGTGATTTGTATCAAACCAAACTTACTGGGTGGCAAAATCTTATGTTTTGCCTTATCATCTTTCATTTCGTCACGAAGATGATTGTACAATTTTTTTCGATTCTCTGCCCTTCCCATATCAATAAAATCTACAACGATAATGCCTCCCATATCACGTAATCGTAATTGTCTGGCAATTTCTGATGCAGAAATTAAATTCACTTCTAAAGCAGTGTCTTCTTGATTTTTTTCTTTGTTAGATCTGTTCCCACTATTCACATCAACAACATGCATCGCTTCGGTATGTTCTATAACCAAATAGGCTCCTTTTGCCATGGAGACTGTGCGACCAAAAGATGTTTTGATTTGACGTTCTATTCCAAACTTTTCATAAAGTGGTACGCCATTTTTGTACATCTTGACTATTGATTCTTTTTTGGGAGCAATTTCTTGAACATAATCTTTGATTTGTTCATAAAGCACTTCGTCATCTACTGTAATCCCTGAGAATGAATCGTCAAAAATATCTCTTAGAATAGAAGAGGCTTTGTTCATTTCACTCAACACCTTACTAGGATGATGTGCTTTGTTTAATTTTTTACACATTGCTGTCCATCTATTCAGCAAATTTTGTAAATCTTTGTCGAGTTCGGCTACTTTTTTGCCTTCTGCGACTGTACGAATAATAACACCAAAACCTTTAGGTGTAATACTCTTGACCAAACGTTTTAAACGTTCTTTTTCTTCCTTTGATTCAATTTTTTGAGAAATTGAAATTCGGTCAGAAAATGGGACCAAGACAATATAGCGACCTGCAATAGAGAGCTCGCTACTAATGCGAGGCCCTTTGGTTGAAATTGGCTCTTTTACTATCTGTACTAATAGAGATTGATTTGATTTTAAAACATTCGCAATGCTTCCGTTTTTATCAATATCTTTCTCAAACTGAAAATTTTTCAGTAAAAAATCGGTATGTCTACCTGTGCTTACACGTTTAACGAATTTTAAAAGTGAAGGTAATTTTGGTCCTAAATCATGATAATGCAAAAAGGCATCTTTTTCATAACCTACATTTACAAATGCAGCATTGAGACCAGGAACAGCTTTACGTATTTTGGCAATAAAAATATCACCAACTGCAAATTTGTTATCATCTTCATCTTTGTGTAACTCGATAAGTTTTCCATCTTTTAATAAGGCAAAATCAACAATATCGGAACTCGATCTTATAATCAATTCTTTTTCCATGTTGTTCATTTTAATCCATCCCAATTCATTTCGGGATAGATGGATAATACTTTTTTGACACAGGATATTAAATCCAGCAAACTCATGTATTGCGAAGGTAAACGCAATAAATTCATGAATTCTATATCAAAGAACGTTGTTGTTAAAATTAAGAAAAGTAGTTAAAAAACTACTTTTCTTAATTTATTTCTTTTTGTGACGATTAGCGCGTCTACGTTTTTTACGCTTATGCGTCGCTACCTTGTGTCTTTTTCTTTTTTTACCACTTGGCATAAATAAGTCTTTTTTAAATTAATGTTTGTTTTAATGTTTTAGTTGACCTCAACGTTGGTCTTAACACCTTCAACAAATACTTTTGCAGGTTTAAATGCAGGTATATTGTGAGCAGGTATTTTAATCGTTGTATTTTTTGAAATGTTACGTCCAGTTTTTTCTGCTCTAGTTTTTACGATAAAACTTCCAAAACCTCTCAGGTATACGTTATCTCCTCCTTCTAATGAAGATTTTACTTCTTCCATGAATGTTTCAACTGTTGCTTGAACATCTCCTTTTTCAATTCCTAATTTATCAGAAATTTTAGCTACTATATCAGCTTTTGTCATTGTTATTAATTTTTAGGGTTATCTATTAATTATAAGGGATGCAAATATAGGCAATTTAAATTCAATATTTCAAACGTAATTAATTAAAATTTAACCTAATAAACGATTATTTTTGTGATTTCAGCAGAAAAACTATGAATTTTACACAGGATATAACTAATTGGTATTCAAATAATAAGAGAAATTTACCTTGGAGAAAAACAAAAAATCCATATCCAATTTGGTTATCTGAAATAATTATGCAGCAAACCCAAGTTAAGCAAGGTTTACCTTATTATGAAGCTTTTGTTAGCCATTTTCCTACCGTTTTTGATCTTGCAAATGCCGATGAAGAAAGCATTTTAAAACTCTGGCAAGGCTTAGGCTACTATTCTAGAGCTCGTAATTTACATGCTTCTGCTCAATATATTGTAAATGATTTAAATGGTGAATTTCCATCGACCTTCACTGAACTATTAAAATTAAAAGGTGTTGGCGATTATACGGCAAGTGCCATTGCCTCTATATGTTACAATGAGCCTGCAGCTGTTGTAGATGGTAATGTTTATAGAGTATTGTCTAGGTATTTTGGCATAGATACACCTATTAATAGCTCAAAAGGGATTAAAACCTTTAAAGCATTAGCAACGACTTTAATTGATCCTGTAAATCCAGGTGATTACAATCAGGCGATTATGGAGTTTGGTGCCATACAATGCAAGCCTGTAAATCCAGATTGTAATGTATGTCCGTTAAATACCAGCTGCATAGCACTTCAAAAAAACAATGTTGGTGCGCTTCCAGTCAAATTAAAAAAAACAAAAGTCACAAAAAAGCATTTCAATTTTTTGGTCATCATTTCTGCGGATAAGCAAATTGTATTCGAAAAACGACATCGTAAAGGTATTTGGCAAAACTTATATCAATTTCCGCTCGTTGAAACTAAAAGCCCATTAACTCCTGAAGAATTTAAAACAGAGCCAAAAATAACTTCAGTTTTTAAAGATTTAACTTTTGAATATCATCTTTATAATACTAACGAACGTGTTCATAAACTCTCACATCAGCATTTATATACTAAATTTTGGATTGTTGAAGTCGAACAACTTCCTAAAAAGGGGATTTCAATTTCAGAATTAAACCGCTATCCTACGCCGATTTTAATCAGTAATTTTATCGATGAGTTTAATTTTGAATTTTAGAATAATCATAAATTTTTCATACTTTTAATACAGTGATAACAAAATGTGTAATTTTGTACGCTTAAACACAATAAATTATGTCAGGAACATTAAATAAAGTAATGCTAATTGGGCATTTGGGAGATGAAGTAAAGCTGCATTATTTTGATGGTGGAAACTGTATTGGCCGATTTCCATTAGCAACTAATGAAACCTATACCAACAGACAAACCAATGAACGTGTCACCAATACAGAATGGCACAATATTGTGGTACGCAACAAAGCTGCCGAGATCTGTGAAAAATACTTATCTAAAGGCGATAAAGTGTATATAGAAGGTCGATTAAAAACCAGAAAATGGCAAGATGATAAAGGTGCCGATCGTTATTCGACCGAAATACAATGTACCGATTTCACGTTTTTAACAACTAAAAGTGAGAGTCAAGGCGGAAGCGCACCAACGCCAAACCCGCAACAATCCGAACAAAAACCATCTAGTACTAGCGTTTCTGAACCTCTAGTTGAAGATAATGATGACCTACCATTTTAACTAAATTTATTTACCTTGGATCCTGAACCCACGAGTTTAATAATTACCATGCTATCTGTAAACGTATCTTTTGTATCTGGATTCGTATTACTTTTAATTTTATTGCTCTTCTCTGCCTTAATTTCTGGTGCCGAAGTCGCATTTTTTTCTTTAACAAAATCTGACCTCAACACAGGTTTGGAAGAGAATCAAAAGAAATTCAGTATAATCTCTGCTCTCCTTGAACGCCCTAAAAAACTATTAGCAACCATTTTGGTCGCCAATAACTTTATCAACATTGGTATTGTTATTTTGTTCGCCTATTTGGGTGAAACTATGTTTGAAACGATCGCTATTTCTTGGTTACGTTTTACTTTAGAAGTTGTTGTTATTACCTTTCTAATCTTACTCTTTGGTGAAATTATCCCAAAGATTTATGCCAGTAGAAATCGCGTCAAGTTCTCTACTTTTATGGCCATTCCTTTAAAGGTATTAGATGTTATTTTTTCGCCAATTAGTCTACCAATGCGCCATATGACTCTGGCCATTCACAACAAACTCGGAAAGCAAAAATCAAACCTCAGCGTTGACCAGTTATCTCAGGCTTTAGAGCTAACAAGTGATAGTGATACGACCGTTGAAGAACATAAAATTTTACAAGGTATTGTGTCTTTTGGAAACACCGATACCAAACAAGTGATGCGCCCAAGGATGGATATATTTGCACTTAATGAAGATGCCAAATACATGGATATCCTTCCTGATGTTATTAGTAATGGTTATTCTAGAATTCCGGTTTATAAAGACAGCATCGATAATGTTACTGGTATTTTGTATGTTAAAGATTTATTGCCTTATATAGAGCGAAAGCAATTTGACTGGACCACCTTACTTCGTGATCCGTTTTTTGTTCCTGAAAACAAGAAACTAGATGACCTTATGGTTGAATTTCAAGAAAAAAAAGTGCATCTCGCTATTGTAGTTGATGAATATGGCGGTACCTCTGGTGTTGTTTCTTTAGAAGATGTCATCGAAGAAATTGTAGGAGATATTAGTGATGAGTTTGACGATGATGATATTATTTATACTAAAATTGACGACAAGAATTTTTCTTTTGACGGAAAAACAACACTCAAAGACTTTTATAAAATTGTACAATTAGAAGACGATGCCAGTTTTGAAGACCACAAAGGTGAAGCAGAAACCATTGCTGGTTTTGTTTTAGAAATTTCGGGTATTTTTCCAAGGCGCCAAAGTAAAATAAATTTCAAAAATTACGTTTTTACTATAGAAGCTATTGACAAGAAACGAATTAAACAGATTAAGTTTACAATTTTAGACTAAAACAACCTCCTTTATGCGTTTTAAACATCTATGTATTATCTCGGTAACTGCTGCTTTTTTTTCCTGCGGAAATGATCCACTTCCCAAACCAAAAGCAATGCTAAGATTAGATTATCCGCAACCCAAATACGCTAAAGTTGATGTGCGATTGCCTTTCACCTTTGAAAAAAATCAGGCTGCAGATAAAATAACCAATATAAAACTTGATGGGATTAGCAACTCTTCTGGTGTAGAAATTAATTACCCAGATATGAAAGGCACCATTTACCTTACTTATAAAAAGGTTGATGCTACCAATCTTGAGAATTTATTAAGAGACGCTCAAACCTTAACTCAAAAGCACACTATTAAAGCCGACGAGATTGAAAGTGTTATTTACGAAAACCCTGAACGGAATGTATTTGGAATGTTTTATGAAGTTGGAGGAAACGCAGCGTCGCAATCGCAGTTTTATGTCACAGATAGCATTAATCACTTTTTAAGTGGCTCCTTATATTTTTACGCCAAACCAAATTATGATTCCATTTATCCTGCGGCTATATATTTAAAAAATGACATTAAGCATATCATGGAATCTATAGAATGGAAAGAATGACTTTTGAAATTGTTCTCAGGAAAATAAAAAAGCCTTGACAGTTTTGTCAAGGCTTTTTTTAGTATAGTGAGTTGAGAATACTCCTAAATTTAATTAGTTAGCAACCCATTCGCCACCTTCTTTGATAAGGCTAAAATCTTCAGTGCCACCACTACCATTATAGATATCTGCAGTTACAATGTATTTTTGACCTTCTTCAGCAGAAGGATCTAAGTTATCTAATACAATTCCCATGGCTGTAATCATCATCTCATCAGTCCAAGTTGTACTTCCACCTTGTCTGTTGAAGTTACCAAAAGTATCTAAGTTACCTGCTGCAGCTTCAAAACCTTCAACTTCTAATAAAGTAGTTGCTACTAAGGTGTAATCTGAACCAACAAGTGAATATCTAATCGTGTTATCTGGAACCCAAACACCATCTTCAAGACCAAATTGTAAAGAAGAAATGCTTGGTGACCAACTACCTCCTGTGAAGGTATATAAGTTCCCTTTAGTCACTGTACCTAAATCACCACCAGCAAAGAATCTATAAATCATAAAGATTTCATCTTCTTCTTGAGCAAATGGATAGTTGATACTTAAAAACTGTGGTAAATAATCCGACGGTAATACCGAACTACTAAAGTTATTAAACGCACCTGGTTGTCCAGAAGCTTCACCCATAGAATCATAATCTGCTGTAGATAAGTAGTACACACCGTCTACTGATTCCCATTCGCCTTCAACATATCTGAAATAAGCCGATCTCGCTTCCGTATCTCCTGAAATTCCAGGAACTTTAAGGTTGAAAGACTCAACTCTCCATCGTGGTGAGTCTGAATCGGTTGAGCTATATTTCAAGCCAATATGAACCGTTTCACCTTCGTAAGCAGAGAAATCAAAATCTTCAGATGGTGTCATATCACCAAAAGCCGTTTTATCAAAACTGAATGCTGTCCAGGTTGCAGCCATAACATCAGTTCCTGTTGTATAATCCGTAGAGACTAAGATATCAATTAAGGTTTCATCACCTAAGAAATCGATTTCTTGTGTGATTTGAAATAATAAATTAGATGTGGTTGTTAAATCGATTTGGGGGCTTACCAACCATTCTTCAACAGCATTAGCACCATCATCAAATCCAGAACCCTGAACATTAGTAGAACCTTCTGTCCATCCTAAAGCATCTGGACCAGAAACAGACACTAATTCGAAGTTACTTGTGCTTTCAGGAAATACCGCTCCAAATACGTTTGCAAATCCAGCTACTGGTTCTCCTGTAAATACATTATAACCTAATCGTACAACCTGACCTTCAGTTGGAGACGGAAATTGAACACCTAAAACGCTTTCTAATGCAGTTTCGGCATCTTCTTCAGGTAAAAACGCATTACTCAAATCGGTAATATAATCATCAGATTCAAGATTATAAGTATCGGCATTAACAAAAGAACTCACGTCTTCTGGGTTACCGTCATTTAAATTAAAACTCACCGTTACAGATGAACCGTCACCCCAAAACGGGTATCTATCAGCTAAAAAAGGAGGTAAAATTAACTTTGCATCTTCCATATCACTAAAAGCTTCAAAAGTCTCGTAGTAATCTGGTTCTTCGTCGTCACCTTGCTCAACAAGTGCTGCATAATCATCTGATGTAAGTGTAAACGCGTCACTTCCAATTATAGGATTATCTTGATCAGCAAGATCGTTATTAATATCTTCCAGAGGATTACATCCTGTGAAAATCAAGCCTATCAAGGCAAATACATAAATTATTCTTTTCATTGTTCTATTTTTTTAAAATTGAAGTTTTGCACCAACACTAAATGTTCTTCCAAAACCATAATATACTAAAGCTGTTTCAGCATTTGAACCAGTACCATCTAAGGCATCAGCAATGTACTCGGTATTAAATACATTGTTCATACGTGCTGTTAAGGTTGCATCAAACTCTCCAAAAGAAAATCCGTGAGAAATAGCTGTATCAAAAATTCCGTATGCAGGTACTTTCCATGGATCTGGAGCGCCTTCTGTTCCTCTATCACTCGGATCAAAATCAGCATATAAATTATCAAAGTAGTTGTAATCTACTGTTAATCTAGTTTTAGCACCTAATCTATAATTAGCACCTAATGCCATGGTTGTTTGCGCAGCATCTCCTACAGGAGTATCTTTAATAAATAAATCTACTGTATCAACAACATCTTGTTCTTCGTCTAAAATTTGAACTCCTGTGACATCATCTTCCCATCTCCAATCACCTAAAGATACCATACCTGTGATATCTAATTTATCGGTTGCCTTGTAAACAAAGTCAACTTCAATTCCTTGATGGATAGCGTTCACACCTAAGATATTTGCAAAACCAGTTTCATCTTCACTTAACTGAAACGGAATGGTTTCTGTTCTGTCTCTCCAAGAAGTTCTGTATAAGTTAACATTAGCCGATAGTTTTTCACCTCTAAATCCGTAACCTAATTCAAAACTTAAGATTTTTTGATTTTCAGCATCATCATTGATATCTTCATTGTTAAAGTTAGGGAAAACAGCATCAAAATCTGCAGCTTTTTCAAAATATCCTAAATTAACAAAAACATTATGGTTACCTGTAATTCTATAGTTAGCACCACCTTTAGCACCAAAACCGAAGAAGTTATAACGATCTGTTTCTCTTAGAGGATCGTCTGGAGTGTATAGAAAATAATCAACTCTTTTATAAGATGTATTGGAAGCATTTAATGAGATAAACGTATTAAAGTTTTCGTTTACATCGTATTCTAATTGAGCAAAAGCACCTAACCATCCAACTAAACCGTCGTTGTAATAAGATACTTTATCACCAACTCTAGCAATTCCTGTTGGATTGTTTACATTGTCTTCATTAATGATGAATTGACCACCTAATAAATCGGTGACTTCTCTAAAGTGGATTCCTTTATAGTTTCTGTAATCTAATCCTGCAAGGAGTACTAAATCTTCCGATAAATCTGATTTCAATGTCGATAGAACACCGTACCAGTTATGATCATTACGAGACGCTCTTAAAGCGGCGCTAGAACCATTGGCTCCATGCGCAATGTTTTCGTCGACGATACGATCAAAATCTAATGGTCCAAACTCTCCGATTCGGTAATCAGAACTTGTAAATTTAAATCTTCCATCACCTTCAAATCCTGGAGTTTCAGCATCACTACCTAAGGTTCCGCCTCCACCTCCAGAGCCAAACGAAACATAAGCAGCAGTTGAGATGCTTGTGTTTTCATTTAAATCCCAGTAGTGATTTAATGATATTTGAGGTTTGTGGTAGAAGTTATCTTCAATAAAAGTCACTTGACCATTTTTATAACCCCAATCTGAGTTGTACTTGATTCCGTCTTCACTTTGTCTGTACGTTTCAATAAGGTGTCTGTTTTGTCTTTGACCATGACGTTGTTTTGCACCAAATGCTGTAAATGACAATTTGTGCTGGTCATTAATTTGTTTAGAGACATTAAGGAAATAAGAAACTGCATTAAACTGAGTTCCTCTTACATACCCATCTCCATCGGTTTTTGCAGCAGATACAGTTGCAGCAAAACCATTTTTCATAAGACCTGTCGAATAGGTAACTCCAAACTTTCTATAACCATCATTTCCTAAAGTTGTTAGAACATTACCACCCGCTTCGGCATCGGTAGTTTTACTTAAGATGTTAATTGTTCCACCTACAGATGGCACCGCAACTCTAGCAGCACCTAAACCTCTTTGTACTTGCATAGAACTTGTAACGTCTCCTAATCCAGCCCAGTTACTCCAGTAAACCTGACCATTTTCCATGTCGTTTACAGGAACACCGTTAATCATAACAGCAACATTTTCTGAATTAAATCCACGTAAATTGATACGTCCATCTCCAAAACCACCACCAGATTTGGTAGCATATACACCTGGAGTCGATTTTAAAACCTCAGGGAATTCTTGGGTTCCTAATTTTAATTGAATGTCTGCAGCTCTTACTGTAGATACAGCGACAGGTGTTTTTCTGTCTACAGCTACAGAAGCAATAATTTGAACCTCTTGTAGTCCAACCTCACTAGGAGTTAATGTGATTGTGCCTAAATCTTGATCTCCAGAAAAAGCAATAGTTTGCGAATTATAACCCACAAATGTGATTACGATTTCTCCTGAATTAGATTGCGTTTTAAGGGTAAAATTTCCATCAAAGTCGGTATTTGTTCCGTTTGATGTTCCTTTTACAATGATATTAGCGCCAGGTAAAGGTTCGTTCATGTCTGAACCAACAATTTTACCAGTAATTGTGCTTTGAGAAAAAGCAAATGTAGTGCACAACAGAACTACAAATACCAATAAACATTTTGAAATTTTTTTCATTGTTTAAGAATTATTTAGAGTTTTAATTTTCGGCAAAAGTACACCTGAATAAGGGATCCTATATTACCACAATGTTAACTTTTTTTAACATTTAAAATTACTTAAAATTTTCTTAAAATTTGAAAATATAAGGATTTGAAATCCACAAGTATTTAACAAAATCAGCTCAGATTCTTGTAGTATTTAAGAAGGTTTTGGGTGGAATCGTCATGATTGTTGATAACATTGTCGTTTTTTAATTCTTCTAAAATAGAATTCGCCAATTGTTTTCCCAATTCGACTCCAAACTGGTCATAACTGAAGATATTCCAGATGATGCCTTGAACAAAAATTTTATGCTCATACATCGCAATAAGTTTTCCTAGACTTTCTGGCGTTAGTTTTTTAATTAAAATTGTTGTCGTTGGCTTATTCCCTTCAAAGACTTTAAAAGGTGCAATTAGATTGATATCGGCTTCAGAAAGTCCTTGGTCTTGCAATTCTTTGGTTGCTACTTCTAAAGATTTTCCATTCATCAAAGCTTCAGTTTGTGCAAAAAAGTTAGACATGAGTTTATCCTGATGGTCTTGGTTACCATGAAGCGGTTTCGCAAAGCCAATAAAATCAGCAGGAATAAGTTTAGTTCCTTGGTGAATTAACTGAAAAAAGGCATGCTGCGAATTGGTTCCAGGTTCGCCCCAAATAATTGTTCCGGTTTGATAATCAATTGTGTCGCCATTTCGATCAACACTCTTTCCGTTGCTTTCCATAATGCCCTGCTGCAGGTAGGTTGCAAACTGATTTAAATATTGAGAATATGGAATAATTGCTTCTGTTTCAGCATTAAAAAAGTTGTTATACCACACACTTAAAAGTGCTGTAATCACTGGTATATTTTTATCAAAGTCTTCTGTTTTGAAATGCTTATCCATTTGATGAGCACCTGAGAGCAACTTATCAAAATTATCGAAACCTACGGCCAGACTGATTGTTAAACCTACAGCGCTCCAGAGTGAAAATCGGCCACCTACCCAATTCCACATGGGGAAAATATTAGTTTCGTCAATACCAAACTCTTTTACTTTTTCAATATTAGTAGACACTGCAACGAAATGTTTTGAAACGGCTTCTTTAGGTGCACTGTTTAAAAACCAATCCCTTAAGGTATTAGCATTTGATAAGGTTTCTTGAGTTGTAAACGTTTTAGAAACGACTACAAACAGGGTTGTTTCAGGGTTTAACTTTTTAATCACCTCATTAACATGATCACCATCTACGTTACTTACAAAATGTGTATTTAAATGATTTTTGTAATACATTAAAGAGTCTACAACCATTGCCGGACCTAAATCTGAGCCACCAATACCAATGTTTACAATATCTGTAAATGGTTTATTTGTATAACTTTTTAAGTCACCATTAATTACTTGATCTGCAAAGGATTTAATTTTATGCTTGACTTCAAAAATTTCGGGCATTACATTTTCTCCATCCACAAGTATCTGAGCATTTTCAGGGCTTCTAAGCGCTGTATGTAATACTTCTCTGCCTTCGGTCTTATTGATGACATCGCCTTCAAAATATTTACCTATAGCATCTTTTAAATCAACCTCTTGAGCTAAGTCTAAAAGCAAGTCAATCGTTTCTTTAGATATACGGTTTTTAGAATAGTCTACATAAAAATCATCCCATACAAGCGTCATGTCATTTGCTCTGTTTGTATGTTGTGCAAAAAACTCCTTTAGATGCTTATGTTCTATAGATTCAAAATGTGTTTGTAATTTTTGCCAAGCGGCAGTTGTTGTTGGGTTGATTGTTTTTAGTGCCATTATTGTATTTTGGACGTTAACGTTTCCTCTTCTGTTGGTAATTGAATTGCATTATCTTCAAATTGGATATTATCTAACTGCAATTTAAACGGTTTTATAAATTCGGTATAACTTGCTTTTAGTGAATCTGGAATCGATTCAGCAGCAGGTAATTTTTCTTTAAAAGGATCGACTTGCTTACCGTTTTTCCAAAAGCGATAGCAAACATGTGGCCCTCCCGTATTTCCGGTCATACCAACCCATCCAATCACGTCACCTTGTTTTACAAAATCTCCTTTTTTGACATTTTGAGCTTTCATATGTAGGTACTGTGTACTGTAGGTGCCGTTATGTTTGATTTTTACATACTTACCGTTCCCACCTCGTCGCGTAGATTCTGTCACTGTTCCGTTAGCTGTTGCTAAAATTTCGGTACCTATTGGCGCTGCAAAATCGGTGCCTCTATGTGGTCTTAATTTATAACCATAGTATTTGATACGACGATTTAAATTGTAACGGGATGAGATTCGGCTAAACTGAACAGGTGCTTTTAAAAAAGTTCGTCTTAAACTTTTGGTGTTTTCATCAAAATAATCTGAAATATTTTTGGTGCTATCGACTTTAAAATTGAAGGCATAAAACGGTTCGTTTTTATGTTCAAAATAAGCTGCATCAATACTTTCGATTCCGGCATAAATACTATCTTCAATAAAACGTTGATTGTATACAATCTTAAAACGGTCACCTTTTTGAAGTCTGAAAAAATCGATAGTCCACGCATAAATATCAGACATATCGTTAATTAACTGATACGGTAATCCTTGAGACTCCATGGTTTCTGATAAGTTATTCAATACAATCCCTGACGCTTCTTTTTGCACGATACTTATTGGCTTTTTGCCTTTATAAGCCTGAATAGAATCTGCCATTTTAATCACAACATAATCGATACTATTAGGTTGGTAAATAAAACATTCTGGTGTTTGAAGTGAGTCTTTTGCACATAATAAAGTATAAGGCTTACCTGCCTTTAGTTTCGTAATATCGAAACTGTCTTTTGTTTTTTCGGCAATATTGAAAATTTTCGGGTATCCTATATTGTTACGCTCTAATATTTCACCAAAACTATCACCAGCTTTTATGGTGTCTCTTTTAACAATATAATCCTCTAGAACAAAGCCAAATTCGCGAACAGGTTCTGGTTCAACAAATGCTTGTACTGGTGGTAAATCTTGTTTTTTATCATCTTCTTTACATGCGATAAAACCGATGCAAATAAAGAGTGCTATTACTAATTTTTTTGGTTGCATTAAAATTTTAAATTATACGTTTTCTCCCCAATTTTCTAATTCTTTTTCACTCCAAAGTTCTGGAAAAAATATGCGTTTTTGATATTTAGGATGCATGTATTTTTTCCAATCGCTACCTCCTGTAGCTTCTCCATCACCTGTTCCACTTTCAATATAATGTCTCGCTGCATTATAATGCGCCATTACCCAAGTAATATTCACGGTATAATCAAAGTGCCTCATAGCTTTGACTAAGTCTTTATCTTGCTGGTCTTTCTTTGGTAATTCTTTAAATCGCGACCATAAATTTTTGGTATTATAGGTTTGCATAAAACGGATAAAATCACCTTTATAGCGTTTTTCAAAATTGACTAAAAGCGTTGATTTTTTTCCGGTTTTATAATCTTTCCCTGCGGCTTGCCAATAAAGATGCTCAAAAGCGTGTTCAAACGGAGTATTTCTATCTATCGTTTTTCTAAATCTGTAATCTATGAGGTTGATGAGTTCTGTAGAAGCAAACTCAATCATTCTGTATTGCGCACTTTGAAATCCGCTAGCAGGTGTTAATGTGTACCTAAATTTCATGTACTGTTCTATTTCCATGCCTTCTCTCATAATATTAAATGAGGTGGTAAGCATATCAAAATAGCGGCTGACGCGCATGATTTTATTCTCGAAAAATTCGACATTTAAATCCTCTTTTTCTGCAACTTGCTGAATTTCCCATAAAATCATTTTAAAAATAAGTTCATTGATTTGATGGTAAGCAATAAAGACCATCTCATCGGGAAGTGTTGTACGTTGAATTTGAAGGTTCAAAAGTGCATCGGTTTGTATATAGTCCCAATAAGTAATAGGCTTGCTGTAAAGCAAGCCATATAAGTGGTCATCTGTATCTTGATCTATAGCTGTATACTTCTCTTGAAGTTGTTTTATAATAGTGTCAAAATTTTGTGCGTCATTCATGCGTATTAATCAAATTGAATCTGAAAAGAGTGTTTAAGCCCTTTAAAGGCTTCTAAGTTAGCTTGTAATGAGCCAACGGCTAAATCGGCTTTAATTTTTAGTGGAATTTTATTATCGTCTGCACTTACCCAAAGGGTTAAACTTTCTTGTTCTTTAAAGACACGTCCAGCCATAACATAAGGTCTAAACTTTAGAGTCTTGACTTTGCCAAATTCGGTATCTATGGTTTCACGCCCTAAAAACTTTAGTTTAAAGTTATAGTTTTCTTCGTCAAAGAACATATTGAGTGTGACTATTTCACCGACTTTTATCTTTTTGGTGTCGTAATTATTTCTAAGGTAATAAAAGGCAGAGACCATATCCTGAACATCCTTTTCTGTTGCAATGGTCTTTTTTGTTTTGTATTTTTTATTTTCAACAAAAGCCTGTTGTTTTTCGTGATCAAAGTCGATTTCAATATCTTTAGTATGACCGCCTTCATTGATTTTTCTAATGAATTTATAGGGCATTCCTGTTTCCTTATCGATATAACTTTCATACCTGTCTTTCACCTTAAAAAACCATTTAATAGCTCCTGTTGTCCAGCCTTTACCAACAACGTGGTATACAGGTCGGCCGTTTATGGTAGACTCTTTAACCTCGAGTGTTGCATTTCCTGCTTTGAGGAAATTACTGTAACTCATTTCAAATTTAAACCATTCCCCTCCTTGATACGCGCTTTTCTCTTGGGCCAACGAGATTTGCATGCAACATAGAACACCAACTATAAGTAGTAAATTTTTCATTGTTGTAATTATTATAAATGAAACTTTTAGTGTTTCATTTTATTGTTCAATAAGGAGAATTACAATTACTATTCCAAAAATATAAATTTTATTGAAATCATGGTGAATAAAGCTGTTAAGTTCTGTTAGAATTCAAAAAAAACTCCATCAAAATTAGATGGAGTTTATAATGCTTGAAATTAAAGACTTACAATGTGCCGCGTTTGGCTTGTTCTCGTTCTATAGATTCAAACAACGCTTTAAAGTTACCAGCGCCAAACCCTTGAGCGCCCATTCGTTGAATGATCTCAAAAAACAAGGTAGGTCTATCTTCTACTGGCTTTGTAAATATTTGTAGCAGGTAACCTTCTTCGTCTGCATCGACAAGAATAGACAATTTTTGAAGTTCTTTTATATCTTCTTTCATCATATCCATATGAACGCCTAAACGTCTTGGAATATCGTCATAATAGGCTTGCGGTGGTGGTGGTAAAAACTCAACACCACGTGCTTTGAGTTGGTCTACTGTTTTTATAATATCATCAGTAGCTACTGCGATATGTTGTACGCCAGAATCTTCATAAAAATCCAGATACTCTTCAATTTGTGATTTTTTAGCCGCTTTTGCAGGTTCGTTTATAGGAAACTTAATACGACCATTTCCATTACTCATTACCTTACTCATAAGTGCTGAATATTCGGTGTGAATTTGTTTATCATCAAAGGATAGAAAGTTCACAAACCCCATGACATCTTCATACCACTTCACCCATGTATTCATTTGTCCCCAACCAACATTACCAACCATATGGTCTATATATTTTAATCCGACAGGTTCTGGGTTATAATCTGATTCCCATTTTTGAAATCCGGGCATAAACACACCTTTGTAGTTTTTACGTTCTACAAACATATGTACTGTTTCTCCGTAGGTATAGATTCCAGCTCTTACAACTTCTCCAAATTCATCGGTCTCCACCACAGGTTCCATATAAGACTTCGCTCCTCTTTTGGTCGTTTCTTCATACGATTTTCTAGCATCATCAACCCAAAGTGCTACAACTTTTACACCATCACCATGCTTTACAATATGATCGTTTATTGGAGAACTACTGTTAAGTGGTGTTGTTAATACCAATCTAATTTTATCTTGCTTAAGCACATAACTAACTGAATCTTTAGATCCAGTTTCTAGACCTTTATAGGCGTAGGATTGAAATCCGAATGCCGTTTTATAGAAATGAGCCGACTGTTTAGCGTTTCCGACATAAAATTCTACATAATCTGTCCCTAAAAGTGGTAAAAAATCTTGAGCATCTTCAAAGATTTTTTCCAATCCGTAATCGACACTTTTTACTTCTTTTGCCATAATATTTCCTATTTTATTTTAACGTTCTTCCTTAGAAATGACACTTCCGAAGGAATTCTTTTAATATTAATTTATACTGTCTAGAGGCGCTGTTTCTACCTCTATAATTTCGCCATCATCGATTCTGATAGAATCTATACTGATGGTATCATTCCCATATTCATAAGTTTCTTCATCATGATACAGGCTATCACTATCCCATTCATAGTGGTAATCATCTCCATTGCGCTGAATCTCATATACATCCTTAAACATTTGAGATGCCATAACACCATAAAATGCAAAGTAAACGATATAACCAATAATCATTGCTGCTCCCAAAATTAAAGCGATAAGATTTAACACTTTAGCTGTACTCACATTACTTTTACTTTGAGGAGTATACACGTCGGGATTAGAATGGTATTCTCTCAAACTTTTATTACACATAACCAAGCCTATAATCCCCAAGACTAATGGCACAACGGCAAAAATTCCGCAGCAACAACCTGCAAGAGCAATAACTAATCCGATAATTCCTAAAATCATTGCAGTAGGATCTGCAGGTAATTTATTGTATGACATATGTTTTATTTAATGTTCTAACCAAGATTTAAAATAATCTTCGTCTGCTATTTTAAGCGCTTCTTCAGTGACTTGTAAGGGTTTAAAAGTATCAACCATTACAGCCAACTCATCGGTTTTTACTTTTCCAATGCTGCGTTCTGTTGCACCTGGATGCGGTCCATGCGGGATTCCTGCGGGATGCAGACTAATATGACCTGCATCGATATCATTTCTGCTCATAAAATCACCATCAACATAGTATAGCACCTCATCACTATCTATGTTGCTATGGTTATAAGGTGCAGGAATGGCGTCTGGATGGTAATCATATAATCGAGGCACAAAACTACACACAACAAATGCATCGGTCTCAAATGTTTGATGTACTGGTGGCGGTTGATGAACGCGTCCTGTGATAGGTTCAAAATCATGAATTGAAAAAGCATAAGGATAATTGAAGCCGTCATACCCAACCACATCAAAAGGATGAGACGCGTAAACCATATCAAAGATATCGTTTTGCTTTTTGATTTTCATTAAAAACGCTCCGGATTCGTTATGAGTTTCCAACTCATAGGGTTGTCTTAAATCACGTTCACAAAACGGAGAATGTTCTAGTAATTGTCCGAACCAATTTCTGTAGCGTTTAGGCGTGTATATTGGTCGGCGAGACTCGACAATAAAAAGTCTATTGTCTTCGGTATCAAAATCTATTTTGTAGATAATTCCTCGAGGAATAACGAGATAATCACCATATTTAAAATCTAAATTCCCTAGATGTGTTCTTAGTTTTCCTGAGCCCTTATGAATAAATAAAAGTTCGTCGGCATCAGCATTTTTATAAAAATAATCTGTTGTAGATTGCTTTGGAGCCGCTAAAATAATAGTACAATCGCTATTGGTGAGTATGGCTTTTCTACTTTCTAAATAATCGTCTTCTGGCTTTACTTTAAATCCATGTAATCGATAAGATTGAATATGATTTGCTTTAGCAATTTTTGGTGCAACGCTGTATTGTTTTTTAATAGCTTTGACCTGTGTTGGTCGTTGTTCGTGATAACTATTGGTCGACATCCCATCAAAACCTATAGTTCCGAAGAGTTGTTCATAATATAAACTCCCATCGTCTTTACGAAATTGAGTGTGTCTTTTTTGTGGAATTTTTCCTAGTTTATGATAAAAAGGCATCTTTTTTTAAGTTTAAAAATTGATTCGCTTATACGGTTAATACGTATAAAATAAGTGTGTTTTAAAGATACAAAAAATGCTTACTTATTCAGGATTTCTCTTGATAAGAAAATGGAGATGACTTAATAAATCTTTGAAGATGAGATTTGACATGTTTCAAATATCGGGAAAATTTAGATTATGACAACTACAATGATTATAAATTAATAAACAGAGAAATTCAACAATTGGTTGCTTTCACTGTTTTTTTTGAAACAATCAACAATTAAATTCAGACTTTTAAAACCAAAATCCAATATTAAAATACCAAATGCTTTTACGCTGTTCTGGCGAATAGCTAAATTTTGCCTGAATGGGTCCTAAAAATGTTTCAATACCATAACCTAATGCATACCCTCTATAATCTGGCAAGGTAAAAGCTTCAGCAGATTCGAAAATATCATCACCAATATTTGCCCAATTAGCCTCTATCGTTAAGTGATTTTTAGGAAACAATTCATAATCGGCACTCATATAGGCTTTCACAAAATTATTACCTGTTAAGGATAAAAAATCATAGCCTAAAAAAGGCGTAAAATTGTTAATTAAGTTATTCCCATAACCACCAAGAGCAAAATCTAAAGTATTAGTTGATTTATCTCCAATCTTAAAACCACCACTAGTTTGTAAGTTAAAGCTTATTCGTTCAGAAACACTAAAGGCATAGCCTATATCGGCTTTAGCAATAGAAAACTCTTCAAAATCTTTATTAAAATGTGATGCTAATAAATAAGCATGAAAATCGCCATTGAAATAAAACCCGCTTGACGGATAATATTTATCGTCATAAGTATCTAATTTTAAACTACCAAAAGCACTAAAATAATCGGTGTTTTCGAATAAAAATTCATCGGTTTCATCGTCAATGGTGAGCGTTTCAGATTTTATTGTTAATCGTTTATGTTCGGCTCCTATGCTAAAAGCAAAGTCCTTTCTAAAGAGCGTTTGCAAATAAAACTGATTGGTCTGATCTCTTAATTTGACTTCTAATTTATTAATTCCGCTAACCGTCATTTGCGTCTCATCTAACAGTAATTCGGCATTGATATTTTTTTCAAATTGATTATAACGAGAACGCAATCCGACACTCCAATAAAATCCTTTATCGATGAGATACTCAAAATTATAACGCACATTATCACCCAATATCAAGTCTAATGAAGCCATATCGTTATTAAAAAGTAAGCGCTTTTTTGTCAGATTCACCAACGCAGCACTTTTATATAAGTCATCATAGTGTAATCCTAATTTTAAAAATGTGGTAACCGTATTTTCTTTGAGTTTAGCACTAAAATCATAGCCTTCCTTATCTTTAGATTTGACAAAATTATACTGAAACGCATCAAAATTATTGGTAGCCACCAAATTGTTTACGCCTTTGTCAAAATCGGCATAACTTACAGTTTCGTCTCCCTTAAGTTTTAATTTTCCTAAGATATAGGACCTGGTATAACGCTCATTTCCGGTCACACTAATCCCGTTAATTCTGATGCTATCTTTACTTGTTAAATCGAGTTCAGGTCTATTAAAATCAGGAGATGATTTTGAGAGTTGGCTTAATTGTGCTAATTGTTCTAAAGCCGCTTTTTTTCCATTTTCAATAATCTGTCTTCCTTCACTAAATGACACTACAGTAAAATCTTTAATATCTGGTTTGATATATATATCTGTCTTTTTAGACTTCAATTTCATATCATTAATCGTTCTAAAGTTATTGATTTGCAAGAGTACATCTGGTGCAGAAACCATCTCTTCACGAGTAGCCAAACCATCTTGAACATCGACACCAATAATGATGTCCATTCCCTTTGCTTTTAATTCATCTAAAGGATAATTATTAACAACGCCTCCATCAATTAGCAATTGATCGTCAATGTTTACGGGTTGAAACAACGAAGGAAATGCGCCACTAGCCGTTATAGCAAGCGGAAGATTCCCAGAATCCAGCACAACCGCTTTGCCTGTTTCGACATTGGTAGCAATACAAAAAAACGGAATGGGTAATTGCTCAAAATCTTCAATCTGACTTACATGTAAAGTAAGTTTAGATAATAGGTTAAAAACGTTTTGCCCTCTTGATAATGCCGAAGGTAATTTGAGTTTAAAATTGTTAAATGGCAAGGAGACAGCATACTTTTCGGAAATATCACGTTCGTAGAATGTTTTAGCCGAACGCGGTAAATCATCGCTTATCACCTTATCAAAATCTAAACTACTAAAAATAGAATCTAATTGCTTCCCTGAATATCCCGAAGCATATAATGACCCTATGATAGCGCCCATACTTGTCCCTGCAACATAATCGATTTTTATACCAAGACTGTCTATTACTTTAAGCGCGCCAATATGTGCAAAGCCTTTAGCTCCTCCTCCGCTTAATACCAAGCCAATTTTTGGTTGTTGGGTAGGCTGTTCTGTTTGCGCCCGCATTGAAAACGCAGATAAGATAATTACTATGATACAGATTTTATACTTCACTTTTTATTGTAATACTCTATTATTTTTTGTGCTCGGGCTACACCAACCACTTTTTCTAAATCTTCTTTTTTTGCTTCGGAAATACGCTTCACCGATTTAAACGCTTTCATTAAAGCAACAACCGTTTGCTCTCCAATGCCTGGAATGGTTTCAAGCTCTGTGGTTAAAGCACTTTTACTTCTTCTGTTTCTGTGATGTTCAATCCCAAAACGATGGGCCTCATTTCGCAGATGCTGAATCACTTTAAGTGTTTCGCTTTTCTTGTCTAAATATAACGGAATTGGATCATCTGGGTAAAATAACTCTTCCAAACGCTTTGCAATTCCGATGATAGCAATTTTATTCCGAAGATTTAAAGCATCCAAACTCTTTAATGCAGAAGAGAGTTGCCCTTTTCCGCCGTCTATAATAATAAGTTGCGGCAATGGTTGATCTTCATCTAAAAGCCGTTTGTAACGTCGATAAACTACTTCTTCCATAGAAGCAAAATCATCAGGACCTTCAACCGTTTTAATATTAAAATGGCGGTAATCTTTTTTGCTTGGTTTTCCATTTTTAAAAACCACGCATGCCGCAACAGGATTGGTTCCCTGAATATTAGAATTATCAAAACATTCAATATGTCTGGGCTCTTCAGATAGACGCAAATCAGACTTCATTTGTGCCATAATCCGATTGGCATGACGATCAGGATCGATTATTTTTACTTGTTTGAAACGTTCCATACGATAGTATTTTGCATTCCGAAGCGATAAATCTAAGATGTGCTTTTTATCACCAAGTTTTGGTATGGTTACTTTTACAGCTGCTCCTAAGTCAACTTTAAATGGCACGTAAATTTCTTTTGAATTAGAATTAAAGCGTTGTCTAATTTCAGTTATTGACAATTCTAACAGCTCTTTATCTGACTCGTCTAATTTCTTTTTGATTTCTAAGGTATGGGATCTAATAATGCTTCCGTAAGACAATTGTAAAAAGTTAATATAGGCATAGCTTTCGTCACTCATGATGCTAAACACATCTACATTACTAATCTTAGGATTTACAATCGTTGATTTGGCTTGGTAATTTTCTAAAATCTCAATCTTTTCTTTGATACGTTGGGCTGCTTCAAATTGCATCTCTTGCGCCAATTGCTTCATTTGGCTTTTAAACTGAGATAAAGAATCTTTAAAATTTCCTTTTAATAACGCTCTAATGGCAACAATATGCTTTGAATAATCTTCTTCGGTTTGCAAGCCTTCGCAAGGTCCTTTACAATTTCCTAAATGATACTCTAAACAAACTTTATATTTCCCTGCTTCAATATTAGCTTCAGAAAGATTAAAATTGCAAGTCCGCAATGCATACAAGCCTTTTATTAAATCGAGTAAGGTATGAACCGTTTTCATGCTGGTGTAAGGCCCAAAATATTCGGAGCCATCTTTAAAGACACGTCTGGTTGAAAACACTCTAGGAAATCGTTCATTTTTAAGACAAATCCACGGATAGGATTTATCATCTTTAAGCAGCACATTATAACGAGGCTTATACCGTTTTATAAGGTTGTTTTCTAGCAACAACGCATCGTTTTCGGTGTCAACAACAATGTGTTTTATGCTTGCTATCTTTTTTACTAAAACTCTGGTTTTTCCATTGTCATGCGTTTTAGTGAAGTAAGAGCTTACCCTTTTTTTGATATCCTTTGCCTTACCTACATAAATCAACTTTTCATCTGCATCAAAATATTGGTACACACCAGGTTGGTGAGGCAAGGTTTTGATTTGAATATCTAATGTAGGTTTTTCCATTGTTCCAAAGTTACTATTTAGTATTTAAAAGCCTTACTTTATCGCCTAAAAAATAGATGAAAAAAAGTTGTTTTTTAAATCATCTTAATGCGTACCTTGCGCCACTTTTTAAACCAAGTACATGAGCAAAAAAACGATAGGACGTGTTGACAAAGTCGACTTTCCTAAACTTAATTTAAACGCAATAAGCGTAAAAATAGACACAGGTGCTTACACCTCTGCCATCCACTGTTCGAAAATAATTGAACAAGACAACACCTTGATATGTGTTTTTGAAAGTAAAGAGCATCCAAACTTTAAAAGTGAACCTATTGTCTTTGAAAACTATACATTTACAGATGTTAAAAGCAGTAACGGATTCAAAGAAAACCGCTATAAAATTAAATCTGAAGTCATATTCTTTGGTAAAACTTATAAGATTAACTTAACTTTAAGCACTCGAGACGATATGAAATTTCCTGTGTTAATTGGTCGCCAGTTTTTAAGTAAAAAGTTTTTAGTGGATGTCAATCTGGAAAATGTTTCGTTTAACAGCACAAAAGCATAGTTAATGAATATAGTTATTTTATCAAGAAACCCACATTTATATTCTACCCAGCGCCTCATCAAAGAAGGTGAAGCTAGAGGTCATGAAATGGAAGTTATCGATCCGCTTAAATGTGATATAATTATTGAGAAAGAAAAGCCAACCATTTATTATAAAGATCGTTATTTAAACTATGTAGATGCTATCATACCAAGAATTGGCGCTTCGGTGACCTTTTATGGTTGTGCTGTTGTTAGACAGTTTGAAATGATGGGTGTGTTTACTATAGTGACTTCTGATGCTATTCAACGCTCAAGAGACAAACTGCGCAGTTTACAGCGACTAAGTAAAGCAGGAATAGGAATGCCTAAAACCGTATTTACCAATTATTCTCGTGATGTAGAGGAAGTCATCGAGCATGTAGGCGGAACACCCGTGATCATAAAACTCTTAGAAGGTACTCAAGGTCTGGGCGTTGTTTTAGCTGAAACTAAAAATGCTGCAGAATCGGTTCTTGAAGCTTTTAACGGCTTACAAGCACGAGTCATTGTACAAGAATTTATCAAAGAAGCTAAAGGCGCAGATATTAGGGCTTTGGTTGTTGACGGACAAGTAGTAGGTGCTATGAAACGCCAGGGTAAAGAAGGAGAATTTCGATCTAATCTTCATCGTGGTGGAAGTGCAAATATTATCAAACTGGATAGCGACGAACTCAAATTAGCGATGAACGCTTCAAGAGCTTTAAAACTTCCTGTTTGTGGTGTTGATATGCTACAATCGGCAAGAGGTCCTTTACTTTTAGAGGTAAATTCAACCCCAGGATTAGAAGGGATTGAAGGGGCTACCGGAAAGAATATCGCAAGAGCAATTATTACGTTTATAGAACGAAACCGCAATTAAATGAGTGAAAAAGAGGTTTTAGAAATCTTAGGAGAAAAAGTCCCTTTAGGCAAAAGTGCAACTGTAAGTTTTAACGTGGCTAAGTTACACACGCAAAACAGTATTGATGTACCTGTTATCATTGAACGCTCTAAAAAACCTGGACCAACAATTTTAATAACTGCCGGCATTCATGGTGATGAAATTAATGGTGTTGAAATTGTACGACAAATTATTGCTAAAGGTATTAACAAACCTAAAAAAGGAACTATTATTTGTGTCCCAGTAATTAATGTTTTTGGGTTTATAAATTTGAATCGTGAATTTCCTGATGGTCGTGATTTAAATCGTGTGTTTCCAGGTATAAAAGGCGGATCGTTAGCGAGTAGAGTGGCTTTTAAACTGGTGACTGAAATATTACCACATGCCGATTTGGTTATGGATTTTCATACTGGAGGAGCCGATCGTTTTAATGCGGCGCAGATAAGAATTATTAAAGGTGAAAAAAACTTGAAAGAACTCGCAAAAACCTTTGGAGCTCCTTTCGTATTGTATTCAAAAAACCTCAATAAATCCTTTAGAAATACTTGCTATAAACTAGGTATTCCTGTACTACTTTTTGAAGGCGGAAAATCTTTTCATATCGATTCGTCTATCACCAATACAGGCGTGAATGGTGCGAAGCGTATATTGCATCAATTGGGCATGCTTAATCGTAAATTTAAAGTGTCTCAGCCTAAAAAATCATGTGTGTTTATTTCTGAAAGTAAATGGATTCGCGCTAGCTATTCTGGCATGTTTAAATCCACTATAAGCATCAATACCAAAGTTTCAAAAGGCGATGTAATTGGGAATATTACAGATCCTTATGGTAGTTTTAACCACTTTGTTAAAGCACCAAATGACGGCTATATTTTTAATATTAATGAATCACCGATTATCTATCAAGGTGATGCCATTTTTCATATTTCAACTGCCTTAAAAAATGACTAAATCAGAATTACGGAAGGTCTATAAATCACTTCGGAAAACACTTTCTGAAACGCAAATAGAATCCCTTAGTTTAGACATTGCCAACCAGTTGCTTACCTTACCCATTTGGAAACATGAATTTTACCATGTTTTTTTATCAATCACCGAACACAAAGAAGTTAATACCGATTATATTTTGAATATCCTTTCTGGAAAAGACAAACACATCGTTATCTCTAAAAGTGATTTTTCAACACTTAAAATGTCTCATGTCCTTCTTACGGATAGTACAAAAATCAAAAAAAACAAATGGCTAATTCCTGAACCAGTTAACGGTATTCCTATCGCTTCCAGTCAGATTGACGTGGTCTTTATTCCCTTATTAGCCTTTGATGAATCGGGACATCGTGTGGGCTACGGAAAAGGATTTTATGATACATTTTTATCGGAATGTCAACCTGAAACGATTAAAATCGGACTCTCATTTTTTGAAAGTGTCGACCAGATTTCTGATGTATTTGAAGGCGATATCCGTTTAGACTATTGCATTACACCACAACAAGTGTATACGTTTACAAATTAATCGGTACAATTTTCACAATAAGTACTTCTCAAATAATCATCTTCTAACAACTGAAAGGTCACACCGCCTTCTCCAAAAGGATTAAAAAGCTTACAATAACGTGACTTATTCATATTTAGAGCGTTGAGCATAATCGTTCTATAATCTGAAGTTTTCGTTAATTCGGGATTGATAATGGTGAGATTTAAATAATAAAACAATAGATTCTCATCTATATCAATTCGCTTTGCTTTATCCTTTAAAAGCGCCACAGACAATTCTGTATTGGCATAATAACTAAAAAACTGAGCGAGGCTCAAATAGTCATAATCTGAGAGTTCAAATTTTTTGTAATTAGCTTCAATAAACGTCACCGCTTTATCCTTGTTGTCATAATCACGTTGACGCATTAAATCTTCGGCAATAATGATATGGTAATTTACCAGTAATCGTGCTATTAACTGATCATTAATCCCATAGTTTTTCAAAGCTTTTAATTCGGCTTTGAGTTTATTTTTATCGACATCTAGTGCTTTGTATCGCCATAATTTTAATTTAGTAACTACGATGTTATACTTGACACGCTTATCTTTTGGCGCTAATTTTTCTAGCTCAAGCAGTTCGTTGTAAACAATTAATATTTTAGGTGCTTCAAGCAGGTATTTATAGGCCGAAGTTTTATTTAAAAAAGCTACATATTTAAGCTGATTAGGGACTTCCATTTTGTTAAGCAAATCTGGAGAAACCTCTTTGTTTTTAAGCTTTTCAAACAACGAATTTTGAATCTTTTGAGCTTCATCTAATTCATCAGAAACTATAGATGCATTAAATTTATTTAAAAGTTCAGTAGCACTTAAATCTTTATAAACGTCTTTCTTTTCGAGTTCTAAAGTGACTAATGCTTTTCTGTGCTGTTTGAGAATCGGTTCCATTTCCGTAGCTAAAGCACCCACAAGTTTTGCCTTAATTTGCGCTTTACTTAAGTGTTTTAAATCTTCGTGTTTTGTGTTTTCAATAGCATTTAAAAATTCGACCCAATTCTCAGACGATGAGATAACGTTTGTAATAGAAGGTTTTTGAAACGCTTGTATTGCCGTAACAATACTTGACGCTCTTTGCTCTTGAAGCTTGATGTTGCGTTCTAAACTTCCTTCAACAGAAGAATAAGCTTTAATATGAATCGATTTGATATTAAAATCGGTTAAACGCAAGGAGTCATAAAGTGGTTTGATATCGTCTTGGGAATATTCCGATTTATTTTTCTCAAAAGGAATTTTAAACTTCAGCGTTTTATTTTTTAAGACGTAGCTTTCTTCTGAATTTGCTTTGATTTCTTTGGCATTATAAGTTATCGAATCCAGATACATCCCCATATCCAGCAAATCCCAAGGATAAGCTTCCAAATCATAAATTACATAATATTGACAGAGCGTTCTATCACTAAGGAAAAGGGTATTAAATTCGAGTTCTTTGTTAAGCAAATTGGCAGGAATACGTCCAACTAACACACGATAAAGGGTATTACCTGATTTTTTTAATCCGCTTTTAAGTCGTTTAGAAAATACTGGTGGTAATAGCTTCCCTTTAATTTGAACAGGTTCAATTTGACTCACATCACAGGCATAACGATCTTTAGCTACAATATCGATGGCAACCCCGTCATAAGCATTTACAAAAAGACTATTAAACCAGTCTTTGTCGTTGGTTTCAAAATACAAATTGGCATTATCGCGTTTAATTCCAAACTTAACTTCTTTAGGTCGGTTATAAAATGCCTGATTAAACTTTTGGCAACGTTCACTGTCATAATTAGTAAAATCAATACCATACAGATTTTGAGCCTCGGTTACATTTAAAAACGTAAAAGCAAGAAGCAAACTAAGCAGGTATTTAATTTTCATAATTTTAGAATTAAGCATTTTTAAATGCACGTTTATTGAAAAAGATTAGAATCCCAATACCTGTACTTATGGCCATATCTGCAATATTAAATACAGGATCAAAAAAGCTAAATGCTTTGCCGCCAACAAAAGGGACCCAACTGGGTAAATTGCCTTCCCAGATTGGGAAATGTAACATATCTACAACTTTACCATGAAATAAAGTATCATAGCCTTGTTCTGGTAAAAATGTTGCAACTTGCCCCGAACTGGAATCGAAAATAATTCCGTAGAAAACAGAATCGATAATATTTCCTAAAGCACCAGCGAGAATCAGAGCTATAGCAAATATTAATGTTTTTGAGCTTTTATTTCTAATAGAGATATTGAGCCAATAACCGATGCCAAAAACAGCTAAAATTCTAAAGACAGTCAGACATACTTTTGCTGTTCTATCGGAAATAAAAGACACAAAATCACTGAGTTTTGTTCCCCAAGCCATGCCTTCATTTTCTACAAAAGCTATATGAAACCAATCAAAAACAATGGTTTTATCGTTTAATGCAAAATGAGTTTTGATGTAAAATTTACTTATTTGATCAACGAGTAAAATAAGAAGTATTAGAAACGTAGCTTTTTTTAAGGACATCATTTTGTATTAGACCTCACAAAAATAGGATTATTATTGCAAACATTACTGTAAAGTTAGGGAACAAAAAAACGCCTCGTTGGAGACGTTTTAGATATCGTATTTATTGTCACTTAGACAATGTCAAGTACTGTTAATTATTTATTTCTGCATGTTTTTTGCTTCAATACTTAATGTGGCATGAGGCACAAGCTCTAAACGTTTTTTGTTAATGAGCTTACCTGTAACACGGCAAATACCATAGGTTTTATTTTCAATACGAATCAAGGCATTTTTAAGGTCACGAATAAACTTCTCCTGGCGGATTGCCAACTGAGAATTAGATTCTTTACTCATCACAGCACTGCCTTCGTCAAACGCTTTAAACGTAGGAGAGGTATCGTCTGTTCCGTTGTTGTGATCGTTCATATATGCACTTTTGATTAATTCTAAATCATGTTGTGCTTTGTCGATTTTTTCTTGAATCAATATTTTAAATTCATTTAAATCTTTGTCTGAATATCTTACTGTATTATCACTTGCCATAGTTCTATAATTTTTGAATAAATAATTTGGTATTTACATCATCAAAAGCAATTTCTATACCATTATTTAAGGTTTCTAAAATCTCTAATTCGTCGGTTAAAGTTTCGGTTTTAATATAGTCAATATTTGTTTCAATTGCATTTTCAATATGAACATCTTTTTGAAATTGAACCGCAATACGATCTGTTAATTCAAAACCAGAATCTTTACGCAAGTTTTGAATTCGGTTTACCAATTCTCTTGCGATTCCTTCTTTCTTTAAATCATCTGTTAATGTCACGTCTAAGGCAACTGTTAAAGCACCCGAACTTGCGACAAGCCATCCCTCAATATCCTTGGAAGTTATCTCAACATCTGATTGTTCTAAAGTAATGTTTTTTCCATTAACTTCAACGTCTAAACTACCATTTTGCTCGATTATTTTAATGTCTTCAGCTTTAAAACCGTTAATCACCTGAGCAACAGCTTTCATATCCTGTCCAAAACGTGGTCCTAAGACTTTAAAATTCGGCTTAATTTGTTTGACTAAAATATCGGAAGCATCTTCTAAAACCTCAACAACTTTGACATTGACTTCTGATTTAATTAAATCTGAAACGGCTAATATTTCTTCCTTTTGTTCTTTTGAATCAATAGGAATCATGATTTTTTGTAGAGGCTGGCGGACTTTAATTTTTTCTTTAGCTCTTAACGATAAGACCAATGATGAAATGGTTTGAGCACTTTCCATTTTACGTTCCAAACGCTTATCTACATAACGAGCATCAAAGGTTGGGAAATCTGCCAGATGTACACTTTCAAACCCTTCTTTTTGACTTACTGAATTTAAATCCATATATAAGCGTTCCATAAAGAAAGGTGCAATTGGAGCGCCTAACTTTGCGATGGTTTCCATACAGGTATATAAAGTCTGATAGGCTGAAATTTTATCGGTTTGATAATCGCCTTTCCAGAAACGCCTTCTGCTTAAACGCACATACCAGTTACTCAGATAATCTTGTGTGAAATCTGAAATCGCCCTGGCGGCTTTTGTTGGTTCATATTCGGCATAATACGCATCAACTTTTTGAATAAGTGTGTGCAATTCTGATAAAATCCAACGGTCAATTTCTGGGCGTTCGGCTAATGGAATATCAGCTTCAGCATAAGTAAATTTATCTAAATTGGTATATAATGTAAAGAAAGAATAGGTGTTGTAAAGTGTTCCGAAGAATTTACGTTTCACCTCTTCAATACCGTCTAAATCAAATTTTAGGTTATCCCAAGGATTCGCATTCATAATCATATACCAGCGTGTGGCATCGGCACCATAGGTTGCAAGCGTTTCAAAAGGATCGGTTGCATTCCCCAAACGTTTCGACATTTTTTGTCCGTTCTTATCCAAAACCAAACCATTAGACACGACGTTTTTATAAGCTACAGAATCGAACACCATCGTACCAATAGCGTGCAATGTATAAAACCAGCCACGGGTTTGATCGACACCTTCAGCAATAAAGTCGGCAGGAAATGACTTGTGATCGTCAATTAAATCTTTATTTTCAAATGGATAATGCCATTGCGCATACGGCATAGAGCCCGAATCGAACCAAACATCAATTAAATCGCTTTCACGTTTCATTGGCTGACCGCTTTGAGAAACTAAAACAATTTCATCAACGATATTTTTATGCAAATCGATTTTAGCATAGTTTTCTTCGGAATTGTTTCCTACTTCAAAATCTTCAAATATATCTTTTGAAAGCATACCAGCTTTAACGGCTTTTGCCATTTCTTGTTTTAGTTCTTCAACCGAACCGATACAAATTTCTTCTTTACCATCTTCGGTTCTCCAGATAGGCAATGGGATTCCCCAGTATCGAGAACGCGATAAATTCCAGTCGTTAGCATTGGCGAGCCAGTTTCCGAAGCGACCTGTTCCTGTAGATTCAGGCTTCCAGTTAATGGTATTATTTAAAGCTACCATTCGTTCTTTTACATCGGTTACTTTAATAAACCACGAATCTAACGGATAGTATAAAATTGGCTTATCGGTTCGCCAGCAATTTGGATAACTGTGTTTGTATTTTTCAACCTTAAAGGCTTTGTTTTCTTCTTTTAACTTGATCGCAAGTTCTACATCAACCGAACGTTCTGGTGCTTCACCATCTGCATAGTATTCATTTTTCACATACTTCCCAGCAAATTCTCCCAATTCTGGTCTAAAGCGACCTTGAAGGTCTACCAAAGGGACTAAGTTGCCGTTTTCATCTTTGACCAACATAGGTGGCACTTCGGGCGTGGCTTGTTTGGCTACCAACGCATCATCGGCTCCAAAAGTAGGTGCAGTATGAACAATACCTGTTCCATCTTCAGTGGTGACGAAATCTCCCGAAATGACTCTAAAAGCATCTTGCGGATTGTCGTTAGGTAAGGCATAAGGTAATAATTGTTCGTAGGTAATTCCGACTAAATCGGCACCTTTAAACTCTTTAACTACATAGTAAGGAATCTTTTTATCTCCCGAATTATAGGCTAATAATTCAGATTTATCTTCCACCAAATGAAACTTTCCGGAGAATTGGTAGTTCACTAATTTCTTAGCCAGAATCACATTCATAGGCTGAAACGTGTATTGGTTATAGGTTTCTACCAACACATAATCAATCTTTGGCCCAACGGTTAATGCCGTATTACTAGGAAGTGTCCAAGGCGTTGTCGTCCAAGCTAAGAAGAAAATAGTGCCTTCATTTTGTAAAAAGTCGGGCAATGAATTTTCGTTTGCTTTAAACTGGGCAACGACTGTGGTATCGGTTACATCCTGATAAGTCCCTGGTTGATTGAGCTCATGAGAACTTAAGCCTGTTCCTGCTTTAGGAGAATAAGGCTGGATAGTATATCCTTTATATAGTAAGCTTTTATTGTAAATTTGTTTAAGCAACCACCAAACACTTTCCATGTATTTTGGATCGTAGGTGATGTAAGGATCATCCATATTGACCCAGTAGCCCATTTTTTGTGTGAGATCATTCCAAACATCTGTATAACGCATGACCGCTTTGCGACAAGCAGCGTTATAATCTTCGACAGAAATGGTTTTTCCGATATCCTCTTTGGTGATTCCTAATTCTTTTTCGACACCTAATTCAATAGGCAAACCATGCGTATCCCAACCTGCTTTACGCTTCACCTGGAAGCCTTTCATCGTTTTATATCGCGGAAAAATATCTTTAATAGCACGCGCTAAAACGTGATGTACACCAGGTAATCCATTTGCTGAAGGAGGTCCTTCAAAAAACACAAAGGGCTCATTACCTTCTCGCGTGGAAATACTTTTTTCAAAGATGTTGTTTTCTTGCCAGTAGTTAAGAATGTCTTCTGCAACTTTTGGTAAGTCAAGTCCTTTATATTCAGGAAATTTCATCTGATAATTTTTATTTTGTTATTATGGACAGATGTAAACTTTAATCTTAGATATAATGCGAAATGCAAGTATCGTTAAACCAAAGTTTTAACGCTCATGATATCCTAGTTCTAATCGAGTCGCGAAATTAATGAATTTTGATAAATTTATCAGGATGTAGGCACAAAAAAGCGTGGAAAACTATGCAATGAAACCTGATGAAATGCACTATTTGAATTTCATTAGAAAAACACCAACTTAAAAACCAGTAGCAGTGCAATTAATAATAAGATTCGTTTTGTGTTTTTCATTTGAAACAGGATGACATAAGGTACTAGTATTAAGACCCTTAAATTTCTAAAAAGTCACACCTATTAAAATCTGCATTGATTATTTATGCGCTCAGATTAAGACGTCAATAAAAAAAAGCAAGGTTAAAAAACACTTGCTTCTTTTAGCGGTTTGTAGGTATCTAAACGATTATTAATTAATAATAACCTTTTTCGTTTTTATAGTTGTTGCCGTTTTGATATAGATCACATAGGTTCCTGTACTAAGGTTTGACACTTCTAATCCGTTGTCTAAACGTTGCGCACTAACATCGGCAAATTCTCTAACAGTTTGTCCTAAAATATTAATAACCATTAACTGTTCTGCATTGGTTTGAAGACCTTTGACAAACAACTTATCGGTATCGTTATTAAAATAAATTAAGTTGAATTGATACGTATCGTCTTCAGTTGATAAAGAGGCTTCTTCTTGAAATACAATTTCAAACCTATTGCTAAACGAACCTGCTTCAGAGCTGAACTCATAAGCTTGTTCATTTTTTAAATCAAAATAAGCACCCGTTAAATTATCCTTTAGATAAATGGCTTGATTTTCATCAAAATCTTCAAATTGAGTTGCTCTAATCTTGTAATTAAAGTTCCCTGAAGTTTGCAACGTTAATGGCACTATTTTTTCTGGAGTAATTGCAGCATAAGCTTGCATGGTCATTAATTTATCTTCAAAGTTAAGGTTAAGATCATCGGCATAGGCCTCTACATTTAAGGCATCATATCCATAATCGTAAGCATCTGAGGTAAACTCGCTAAAGCCTAAAAGAAGTTCGCGTCGTGTGGAAGGACCATCTACTGAACTAAATTCTAAACGTACTTTTTGCATGAGTTGTTCATCGATAGGATCTTCGGAAGTCGTTTCAGCTTCAGAAGTAGTTGCCGCAGTTCTAAAAAATGTTGAACCATCTTTATAGCTTCCATTCGCATCAGACTCTTTAATAAAGATACGTTGGTCATTTTCAAATACAATGGTGCCATCGGCCACAATTTCAACCATAAAACCTTGTCCGACAGGCAAGTATTTAGTAGGTGATTTGGTGCCATCTTGATTTCCGTTAGTAGCGCCTTCAATACCAACAAACTGGTAGGCTCTTACCGAACCTAATTTATTAACCTGAGCATAGCCACCATCGTATTCATTTAGGTTATGAGAAGTTCCACTCCATTGTTGCCACAATTGTAATGTTCCGTCAATAACACCTTCATTAGCATCGATAAATGCATGCACATCTAAAGCAGATGCATAAGGATTTCCTAATAAATAATCTGTTTTTGACTGGGCTGGTACAGATCCATTTCCACCTGTATCGGTAACGTTTATAGCAATAGTACCGTTATTTGGCTTGCCTTCAAATATAAACTGCTGGCTAGAAGCTGAAGTACCCGTTCCTTTTTGGGTATACCCAATACCAGGTTCTATAGCTGAGTTTTGGTTGAGCGCTTCATAATCGTAATAAGTTACTCCGTTTTTATAAGTGTATAACCATCGCGTACTTACTTTACCTGTTTCGTTATAGGCATTCGTAAATTGCACCTGACTTCCATCTCCTTTTTTCAGCATATTTAGCTTGTAAATAGAGTTGTTGGTATTGGTCGTATTGAGGTTGTTATCTGTTAGTGATGTTGCCTGAAGCGCTCCCACTGGAGATCCCCAATAATTATACCAATACACACTAGAATTACCCTCTTGGCGTCTTAAAATTTTACCTGTAGCTGACGTTACCAGATCACTTTTTGAGCCTTGAATTAGTTGAGAATCATTTAAAAGATCTATTGTTCCGTCAAGTTGTAAATATTTTGAAATATTGAGTTGTAGATCTATAGTTGAAGTTCCAACTGAAAGCACAGCATTGCTATCAACGATAACACCTAGTGCCAATAAACCTTCATAAAACCCTGGACTATTTGGCTTTGACAGTGATGTAGTAAATTCTACATCATGTTTAATATGATAAATTCCCCAGGTAACCACTTCATCATTACCAAAAGTTGCAGCTTGTGTAACCTCATCTGCAGGCACATACCAAACTGACCCATGTAACCAAGTCGATTTATCTTTCCAGTTTCCGTTTTGTTTGGTTTGAAATGGCATAGGAGCCGTTTGTTCTTCAATGGTTGTGATGTTAAACATTTTGGCATCATTCGCTTTTGAAGATTGGTCTAAAATGATATTAGTTTTGACATCAGTAAGCGGATAATATAATTCTAAGTCAGACCAATTTACAGCATCCATATTATTTTTAATTACAGATCCTCGAACCTGACTTGCATTGTTTTCAATCTCTTGATATACTATTGTTTTAATTTCATCTTCGGATAAATGCAGGTTAAAAACTCTAACCTCATCTATGGCACCTTTAAAAAATTCTGTAGCTAAAAGCGATTTAGAATTCCCCATTCTAAACAGTTCTTCTTCAGGAGTTATTGAACTTTCAAAGGCGACGGCATCAATCAAACTTACCGAAAACACTTCTTCACCATCTAAAAGTAAATAGGCTCTATTTTCAGAGAAAGACACGCTAACTGTAATATGTCTCCATATATGACGTGCAATTCCGGTTGTACTTCTATACACATTCTTACTTGATGTGGTATTATTAGAACTAACGTAGCTTATTTTAGCTCTAATTGCTTCATCGGTAATAAAAACTTCGATGGCATTATCTTCTCCTAAAACAAACTTTTTGTTTAAATCTGAGGTATCAGAATCACTTTTAACCCAAGCCATTAGCGTAACACCATTGGTATTAGATTGAGACACTGATGAAAATATTGAAGTCCCAACCACATGATCATTAATCCCATCAAAATCTAATGTTGCGGAAGCTGGCGGGTTTATATTGAATAAATCGCGATAATCTAAGTCACCTCCTGAATATAAATCGCCATCCGTATCAGGTAACGTAGATAAATCTGAAGGATTTTCAATCGCTTCATTGACGTCTAGAAAGCTATCATTAACATCATTGGTTTCAAAATTATTATCTAAACCATCAGCATCAGTATCATTTCCAGAAAGGGTGTTTGCCATGCCATTTTCCTGAATATCAGGAATAGTATCATTATCTGAATCTAGATCTAGATAATCAAAAACAGCATCAAAATCGGTGTCTTCAGGTTTTAGTGTGGTTCCGTAATTATCATCAACTCCATCACCATTGCTATCGGTCATAGAAGTACCAATTCCACTTGGTGAGATATAAGTTAATGTTGGTTGCGCTTCGATATTATCTGGAATCCCATCATCATCTGCATCAATATCGAGATAATCATCATTTCCAGTACCATCTGTATTGGTAGGAATTGTACCTGTACCAGCAGTAGCAGGAACCCCAAAAGTAATTGCAGATTTTCCAATAACACCATCGGCATGTCCATCATTATCTTTATCAGTTCCACCTGATTCGAGTACATCGGTGATACCATCATTATCACTATCTAAATCTAAGTGGTTTGGTATTCCATCTGAATCGAAATCAAGATGAGCACAAACTCCCGAACTATTTAAAGTACAAAAATCGGCATCTTTATAATTTGGGATGCCATCAATATCATGATCTGCAGAAGGGTCAATACCACCAGATTCAACAACGTCTAGTATCCCATCGTTGTCATCATCTAAATCGTCAATATCACTTAAAGAATCTTGATCGACATCTGGAAATGTCATAATGAAAAGTTTTCCGTCACCATCATCAACAGTAGATGATGTTAATTGTACTTTAGTAATTGTAGAACCAAAAGGCGCAATATCATCAAGATAAAACAGCGCAATACCAATAGTTCCACCTGTATCTACAACACGGTCACTCAACCAATAATCTGATCCAGCAATTGGCGGATTTACAGCTCCAGGTGTTCCTAAGTTATTAGATGATCCTGTGCCACCAAAACCGTATTCGGTATTTCCTTGATTAACAAAAGTTTCACCAAGCGATTGTTCGGTTGTGCCTCCAAATGGAATTCCAAAAAACTCAAGGTGGTAACAGTTATTAGAATTACGCTCAGTAATTGCAATTAAACCACTAGAGTTTGATTTAATCCCTGCGCCATAAAATAAAGTTTGACGTTGGGCATCTGTTGAGTTTTCGGCATCATAATCATCACAAATATTATCGCCATTTCCATTCGTCTCAAAGTAGTTGTTTAAGTTCAAAGATTGATAAGCAGTTAATGCCGAAACACCCCAAGTTGCACTTGAACTCGTGCTTTCTACGACCGTACCATTTAATCTAATTTTGTTCTTGTTATGTCCTCCGGGTCCCAATTGCGTTAATTCATAAGCTGAAGGCACTCCAAAGTTATAGTATAAAGTACCATTAACCGTTATGCTTTCTATGGTTGCAGAATGATTTTTATGAGTTTGATTATCACTCCACTGGAAAGTAACTCCAGATTGAATACTTGGCGAATTGGTTTGCGACCTCCCAGAATAACCTAAGCTCAAGAATATTAAACAAAGAAAAAGTAATTTTATTTTCATAACATAAAGTATTGATAGTTTGGGACTATACGTTTTATGTTCTAAAATAAAATCTTTAGTTAAATGGATTTACTCTGAGGGAAGTGTTGATACATACGATAAAACTCATGATGTAGTTTTATTATATCTCATACAATATTAATGCATAGAAAAATAAGCACAAAAAGAAGCATTATACTATTCGTCAAAACACCAATTAGTGTCGACTAACTGAAAGCACCCTAAAATGAAGCACAAAAAACATCGATAAACGACATTCTTAAAACACCTGAAATATACTTATTAATGAATTATAATTTTTTTCGTTTTGACAGCTTGATTTGTTTTTAAACACACCACATAAGCTCCTAAATTCAAGCCTTTTAATTCTAAACCTTGTTCTAAATCTTGAGCCGAAAGCTCTTTAAAATCTCTAACAGTTTGACCAAGCATATTAACGATCACGAGTTCTTGAACATTCGCTTGAAGTCCTTTAGCAAATAAAGTCTTTGTGCTATTATTAAAATAAATTAGAGTTGCATCAATATCTGTCACTTCTGTAGACAAAGTGCTTTCAGTTTGAAATACTATTTCAAATCTATTATAGAACGTTCCTTCTTCAGAATTAAACTCATAGGCTTCTCCACTTTTCAAATCAAAATAAGTGCCTGTCCAATTATCTTTTAAAAATATAGCTTGATCTTCTGCAATGTGCTCTAATACTGTCGCTTTAATCCTGTAGTTAAAATCACCCGATGTACGAAGCGCTAATGCTACTGCTTTATCTTCTGAAATCGGTCCATAAGATTGAATCATCATCAATTCGTCATTCAAAATGAGGTTTAAATCATCGTCGTTTTCATTTGAATTCTTGGCATCATAACCATAGTCATAGCCATCTGAAGTCCATGTACTAAACCCTAATAATAATTCGCGACGTGACGATGGTCCATCTACAGATGAAAACTCCAGACGAATTTTTTGCATCACTTCATTTTCTTCGGAAGTCGTATCATTTACATTTGAACTTGCTGCTGTTCTTAAAAATACCGATCCTGTATCTGACGTTCCGTTTGCATCTTCTTCCTTAACAAAAACTCTTTGACTATTTTTAAAAACAACGGTTCCGTTTGAAACAATTTCAGTAAGAAACCCTTGCGCTACTGGCAGATATCGTGTTGGTAATTTTGTGCCTTCCTGCGCACCACTATTCCCTCCGTCGAGACCAACAAATTGCGATGCTCTTACAGAGCCAATCTTATTAACAACAGCGTAACCACCATTGTAATCGTTTAAAGCATGTGAATTTCCACTCCATTGTTGCCAAAGCTGAATTGAGCCTCCAATAACACCTGCATTATCATCAATAAAGGCATGAATATCTAAAGCTGAAGGATAAGGGTTTCCTAACAAATAATCTGTTCTTGAAACTGCTGGTACTGAACCATTTCCGCCCGTATCTGTAACATTAATGGCTATGGTTCCGTTATTTGGTTTACCTTGAAATAAGTACTGTTGCTCTGAAGCTGTTGTTCCGGTTCCTTTTTGAGTGTAACCAATACCTGGCTGAAGGTCTGTATGTTGATTGATCGCTGTGTAATCATTATATGTGACACCATTTTTGTAAGTGTACAACCAACGCGTACTCACATGTCCTGTTTGATGGTGAGCCGTTGTAAACTGCACATTAGACCCATCATTTTCTTTGAGTAAATTCAATCTATAACTACTGTTATTGGCATTGTTTAGACCTGTATTATTATCACTTAAAGTCGTTGCGGCTTGGGTTCCTACTGGTGACGCCCAATAGTTATACCAATAGACATTAGCAGTTCCTTCTTGGCGTCTTAAAATCTGACCTTGAGAGGAGGTAACCAAATCGCTTTTAGCACCTTGAATAAGCTGTGAATCATCGCTGAGATCTAACGTTCCATTAAGTTCAAAATACCACGCATTTTCAACTTTATGATTCCCTTGAATTGTAAGTTTTTTATTGGTGTCAATCATCAGTCCTAAATGCATATGTGAATTTGCAGATGTGACGTCATTTTTAATATGTACAATACTCCAATCTTTATTTGTAGTTGCATCTTCAATATCCCAAACGGCTCCATGTAACCAGGTTGCTGTTTGACTCCAATCATTATCAGAAATCGTTTCAAAAGGCATTGGCGCTGTTTGCGCTTGCAACGACCTAATATTAGTAATCGTAAGCGCTCTCGAATAAAGCGAAAAATCACTTAAGGTATTTCCTTTGACATCAGACATAGGATAGTAAGCCAAAAGGCTTGTCCAAGCGACCTTAGACGCATTTGTAAAATCTACAATATCTTTATCGATAAGTGTTCCTTTTACGTTGCCTGAATTGTTGGTAATTTCCTGAAACACCATTTGCTGAATCTGATCTACAGACAAAGCTTTATCAAATACTCTTAGTTCATCTATTTCACCATTAAAATATTCTTTATTAGCAATATGACTTGAACGTCGTCCCACTTCAAAAGCACCATTACTAGCTGAAGTAACATCAATATTTGCTCCTGTTGTTACGGTATTAAATCCAAACAATTCACCATCAATATACAATTCAATACGTCCAGTTACAGACGAATACACGCCTGTGACATGGTGCCATTCATTAGTATTGATAACAGCACCTGTTACTGAACGGGTTATATTTCCATCGATTTTAGTCTGAAATCCTAATGTATTTCCGTGTTCGATAAATAAGCGACAACTTTGATCTTCACCAGCAATAGTCATGGTTCCTGATGCTGAAGGATCAATTTTAATCCAAGCCATAAGGCTTATCTGGCTCAAGCCATCAACAAAGCCTCTACACGTTAAATAATCGTTGATTCCATCAAAATCTAAAGCTGCAGTTATAGGCGGATTGGTATCAAACAAATCACGATAATCTACATCACCTCCACTAAGTAAATCGCTATCAGAATCAGGTAAAGTTGACGGATTATCAAGATCTTCATTCACATCAAAAATGGCATCATTTATACCGTTCGTTTCAAAAATATCATCTAAACCATCATTATCGGCATCTAATCCAGAAAGTGTATTTCCCATTCCGTTTTCGAAAATATCTAAAGTCCCATCATTATCTGAATCGTGATCAAGATAATCTGGAATACCATCACCATCTGTATCTACAGGCACGAGACCTGTTCCATAATTACTTGGAATTCCTGAAGCATTTACAGTTGCTGAAGGTGGTAAGTAACCCGTTGTTGTTTGTGCTTCAACATTATCTGGAATACCATCATTATCTGAATCGATATCTAAATAATTTGCAATACCATCACCATCAGAATCGGCTAACACCACCTGCGGATTAAAAAAATTGGTCACACACGAAAACTCTAAACTGTAATTTCTAACCACATAATTAATATTATTATGAGCTAAAATCCCCAAGCGCACAGTATAACTAGACAAGTCATAGTAACGTGCCGCAATATTTATATTGGGATTCGCATTAGAGGTTCCTGGGTAATTGATATTTCCTGATGTTGCTACTAAAAAGTTTTCTTCTTCGGTTATGGTTACATTGGTCGGACTATCAATAGCGTAACTTGTTGGAGTTTGTACTTTATCTTTTTCAGACAAGGTTGTATTTCCATCAATATCATTAAGGTTAATAAATACTTCGGGTACAACCACTGGCGTTGTGGTTCCTGATTCTACAAATTGCAAATTAAACTCTACATAGGCTTCCTGGCTAGGCACCATATTTAAAAACTGAACACCTGGTTTAAAATACGTAGGATTACTAGAGTTATCGTCTAAGGTGGTAACTGTAGCACCAACAAAATCAACAAGGGTTACTAAAATATCAACTCCGGTGCCAACATTTGCAAATCGAAACACTTCCCCTTCTAATAAAGTGGCTGCGTTTCCATCGCCAGACTCTTCTGTAGGAATCGCATTAAAATCAAAATTGACTTCTCCTCCACATTCTGGTCCGCTAGGAATAGCGCTACCTTGCTCTTCAATATCAGGAATACCGTCGTTATCAGCATCGGCATCCGAGGCATTTACATAGCCATCGTTATCGGTATCTTGAGACAAAGAAAATTGCGGTACAGCAAAGAGTATTAGAAAAAATACTGTATGTAGTAGTTTTAGCTTCATAGCACAATGGTTAATTTTAGACTTTTGTTGTCTGATAGATTTGTTTAGAGGGACATCTATTCGTTTATGCTGTAAATCAAACATTTCAATTCACCTCATATACAGTACAATAGTACGATTTATAGGCAATTGGACAATGCACTCACAGTGCTATTTAGATGAAGTGTTTGAGAAATTAGATGAAATGTAATTCGCAAACTATAAACGACTTAAAACAACGTTGATTTGTGAGTGGAATCGACTAAAAACAGAGATTTAAACGATATAATCTACTAAATCTTCTATCTTAGAAATAAGCTGAATCTTGATTCCTGTGTTCTTTAATGAAATCTTGTTGTATTTAGACACAAAAATGGTTGAAAACCCAAGTTTTTCGGCCTCCAAAATACGTTGTTCAACACGTTGAACAGGACGTACTTCGCCAGACAGACCGATTTCGGCAGCAAAACAAAAATCCTTTTGAATTGCGGCATCTTCATTGGAAGATAAAATGGCAGCAACAACGGCCAAATCAATTGCCGGATCGTCAACAGTGATGCCACCTGTAATGTTTAAAAAGACATCTTTGGCACCCAACCTAAATCCTGCCCGCTTTTCTAAAACTGCAAGTAACATATTAAGTCGTTTAGCATTAAAACCTGTTGCACTTCGTTGTGGTGTTCCGTAAACAGCAGTGCTTACCAAGGCTTGCACCTCAATGAGCAATGGACGCATTCCTTCTAAAGTTGCTGCAACAGCATTACCCGACAATTCTTCATCTTTTTGAGAAATCAATATTTCTGAAGGATTAGACACTTCCCGTAAGCCAGAGCCTTGCATTTCATAAATACCCAATTCGTTGGTAGATCCAAATCGGTTTTTATTGGCTCGGAGTATTCTAAACACATGATTACGATCGCCTTCAAACTGAAGTACGGTATCGACCATATGTTCTAAAATTTTTGGTCCGGCAATAGTGCCATCTTTGGTGATGTGACCAATGAGAATCACAGGTGTTGCCGTTTCTTTAGCAAATTTAATGAGCTCTGTGGTGCATTCTTTGATTTGAGAAATGCTTCCAGAAGACGATTCGATATAATCACTATGAAGTGTTTGAATAGAATCTATCACAACAATATCTGGTTCTAGTGCTTCAATTTGCTTAAAAATAAGCTGTGTTTTTGTTTCGGTAAGAATATAGCAATTGTTGGTCTCAGGTTGAATACGTTCGGCACGCATTTTTATTTGTTTTTGACTCTCTTCTCCTGAAACATATAAGGTTTTATAAGGTAATTTTAACGCTATTTGAAGCAACAATGTACTTTTTCCAATGCCTGGCTCACCTCCTAAAAGTGTTAGAGATCCTGGCACTAAACCACCACCAAGCACACGATTAAACTCCTGATCGATGGCATTTAATCTGGCTTCTTGAGAGGTGTCAATTTCATTAATTTTAAGCGGTTTAGACACTTGTTTTTTTGCCGAAGACGAAGTTTTCCAATCACTTTTTTCCGGTTTTTGAATCACCTCTTCGGTAATGGTATTCCATGCTTTACAAGCAGTACATTGTCCTTGCCATTTAGAGTATTGAGAACCGCAATTTTGACAAAAAAAAGTTGTTTTAAGTTTAGCCATATTCATCTTCCACGACTGTGGAAATCTTGAATTAAATTTCAGCTAAATTAAGATTTTTTAATTGATATCTTTAAACCAACTCATGATCGCTATTATTTTAAGCGTTACAATTTTTGAATGGAGATTTGAAAATATAAATCGCTTGGCTTTACGATAGAGCCATTCAAAAAAATAGTCGGTCGAATATATGCTAAGTTTAGTTTTCTTCATCATCCTCATCTTCTATTTCGGTGTCATCTTCAACCACTTTCAAGCCTTCAACATGCGACATAATAAATTCTCTATCGATATGTGCCATATCTTCTAAGCCCAATGCCGTTTCATATAACTTAAGGGCTTTTTTAGTCTTACCTAGTTTTTCTGCATAAAGCGCCATATAGTAAGTTCCGAAGGAAGAATTAGGGTTCAATTTATTGGCAAGCTTTCCTATTTTATAAACCGATTCAAGGTCTTCGCGTTTTTCGGCCACAGTAATTAATTGCTCCAGTTCTTTTTCAGAAATGGGTTTAAAGATTCCGAAGAGATCATCAATACGCTTGTAACGGTCTACAATATAATCGTCTAAAGTACCTTCATAAGGAACTACTTTTTCATTGAGTTCTTTATCATCCAATGGTTTATACAATTCAAAAATTTTATCCAAAGCCTTAGACAAAGCACCTGTAACCAACTGGTAATGCGTATCACCTTTTAATTCATCATAATAATAGGTCAAGTGCTGATTATCAATGGTTTTTAGCTGCTCATTTGTGGTTCTAACGGTTTCTCTAATGGATTTGATATCTTTATCTGAAGTTGCCATATAGTAGAAAATATCGTCTTCTAACCATTGTAAACGGGTTGCAACATTTTCATGCATAGTCCCTTTAAAATCTGGACTCAAATTTATATAAGCCTGAAAAACAGGTTCTTCATGAAATAAAAAGGCATTCATAAAATTGCCCATAAGGTTATGACCAACTGCAACTTTAAATTTACTGGTATTATAGTTGGCATCTATATGCGGAATTAATTCTTGCTCGACAAACTTATAAAAGCGGTCACCAGATTCAAACGGCAACCCAGAAACCTCATCAAAATAGCTGTCATAAAAACGTTCTTCACCTTGAATAATACCGACTATTATTGACTCTGGCATTTCATCAAAATGCGTTTGAAAACTCACTTGACCACTAACAGGTTCAAATAAATATTCGCCATCAAAAACAATGATAACAGGATGTTTTAATTCTGATTCTGGGTCGTAGTTTTTAGGGAGCTTAATCTTTAATTGTCGTGTAGAGTTAAGCTTTCGGGATTCAAATTTCTCATAGGTTACTTGCGCCGAAACTTGTAAGCACAACAACAAAGAGAAGATAAAAAGGTAGGTATTTTTCATCTTTAAGTAGGTTAATTTAGGGACAGTAAATATACCTAAAATAAGTTAAACTACTAATTTATTCGATGAAATGCACAATTTTGTTAATCCTGATCCTGAATATCGTAAATTAAATCTAATAACATGTCTTTAGAAATAAACTCAGATGCTTCCAACAATAAGCCAGATTGATAGCTTTGAAGTGCCTTTTTTGTATTGCCTATAAAGTCGTAATACTGCCCTGAATAATAAGCACTTATCATAGATTCCGAATATTCTTTTCGTGCAAGTTTTGACAAATTCTTGAGTGACTCTTCGTCATTTTTCTTTTTACTAGCGGCTAAAACAGCTCTAAGATCATTTTCGACGACCTTTTTTTCAAATCCATAGAAAAACTCAATGTCTTCATACTTTTTCATAAGATACTCATAAGGACTTCCTTCAAAAGTGAGCATTTTATCTTGATATTCTTTTCGGCTAATGGGTTTATATAATCCAAATATTTCATTGATCGCTTTAGGAATCCCCAAACCAACTAAAGAGTAATGATCGGCATCGGTAAAATCGTCAAATCTGTAATGCAATTTAGAATTATCAATCGCACTTAAACCTGTATGAAAGGCTAAAATATCTTCTCTTAAGCTTTTCACGTCATTATCGGCTGTAGCTAAGTAATAAAAGGTGTCTTCAGTGGTAGTCGACAGTTTTTCCTGTAATCGCGTAGCCATTTCTGGAGATAAATCGGGGCTAAAAGCAATATAACCTCTAAACAACGGCTTATCTTTAAAGAGCCAGTAATTAAGGAAATTAGCACTTTGATCATGCCCAACAACAATTCTGAACTCTGAGGTTAGATAATTACTATTAAGATACGGGATCAACTCCATTCCTATAAACTCAAAAAATTGTGATCCTCCTTCGTCTGAAGGGAAATTAGTTTCATCGCTATAAGACAAATCGGCATCTCTCGTTTTTGCTTGATTAACTCCAACAACTATGGCTCTAGGCATATCTCCCCAATAGGAGTGATAATCGGCATTTCCAATCATTGGTTCAAATAAATAATCGCCATCCAAGACAATAATTAATGGATACAAAATATCCCCTTCGGCATCATAGTTTCTAGGCAATTGGATTTTAATCTCTCTAGAGGTCCCTATTTTAGAAGACTCAATTGTTTCGTAAATAACCTGAGATGTAGCGCTTTGAAAAAACAGACTACATAAAATAAATAAGATAATTTTATTCATAACAAGCAAGGTTTATAATGTGGACAAGGTAAAAAATTATTTAATTCTATTGTAAATTGGCAAGTATATAAACGATAAACTACCAGCGATTATAATCATAATGGTTTGTGAAGACCACATAATCCACCCAAAGGCATAACTAGGATCTTTAGCAATTTGAAATGTTGTAAAAGCCGCCATGACAGCAGCTGGATAAACAAAAACACCTCCATTTGTTGCTGCAATCGTAAAGCTCGCCGATATAAACGCTACCAAAATAGCACCAATACTAACGTTGTCTAAATCTGGCAATGCGAAAGTGGTAACATAAAACATCAATACATACATCCCCCAAATAAATAAGGTATGTGCTATAAATGACCATTTATGTTTCATTTTGAAAATACTCAAAACACCTTCCTTTAGACCTTTTATAAATGTTTTGACTTTTACAGCAAACTTCGACTGGCTTCGCTTTATAAACACATACAAAACTATTAAAGCGAAAACGCCTAAAGCTCCTAACAGGAATAGTTTTTCAGGATGAAAAGATTGTTGCAGAAGATTTAGAATAAAATCAAACTCTAAAATCAATGTTATTGTAATGATACCAAGCATGACGATTAAATCGGCCATACGCTCTGCTACAATAGTCCCAAAACCCTTTTCAAAAGGCACATCTTCATAATTAGTTAATACAGCTGCTCTTAATACTTCACCAGATCTTGGGATGCCATAGTTTGCCAGATAAGTGATAAATACAGCCATGATACTGTTGGGCAGTTGGATGTGATAACCCATAGGTTCTAAGAGGTATTTCCAGCGATAAGCTCTGGACAAATGACTCAGAAAACCAAAAAAAACACCTAAGCCAATCCACCAATAATTAGCAGACTTAACATAAGGTATAATTTCATCAACAGGTAATTTGGAAAAGGTAAACCAACCAAAAAACACAGCTAAAGCTAGCGGAATTATTAACCTTAGACGTTTTTTAAGTTTAGGACTCAAAGTTTATTTTAAAAGATTAGTGGCTTCATCAGGAAAAACTAGAGAAGGCTTGAAGACTTTAGCTTCTTCAATATCCATAAACGCATAAGTAATTAAAATAAGTGTATCGCCAACGGCAACTTTACGGGCAGCAGCACCATTTAAAGTGATTTCACCACTTTGTCTTGGTCCAGGAATGCAATAGGTTTCTAAGCGTTCACCATTATTATTATTTACAATTTGAACTTTCTCTCCTTGAATAATATTGGCTGCATCCATTAAATCTTCATCAATAGTTATACTACCAATGTAATTTAGTTCGGCTCCGGTTACTTTTACTCTGTGAATTTTAGATTTTACTACTTGAATTTGCATGTGGCAAAGATAATTAATTTAGTGCGATATTGTCTATAAGTCTAATATCATCTGCATATACGGCTATAAATGCCCTATAGGTCTTTTTGTTTGATTTTCGTTTTACTGTTTTGAGTGTTTCAGTATCTGCTATGATAAAATATTCTAATACTAATAAGTCGTTTTTTGCAAATTGCTTTGTCACCCAATCTGTCACTTTATTAGCACTTTTTGTGCCAAATTTTTCTTTGGCAGCTGTTAATGTTTTGTAGATAAAAGGCGCTGCGGATCTATACGCTGGTTTTAATCTGGCATTACGAGAACTCATGGCTAACCCATCCTTGGCTCTATGTATTTTACAACCAATAACTTTTACAGGAAGCTTATGTTTTTCAACTAACTTTTTTATAATCATTAACTGTTGAAAATCTTTTTCTCCAAAATAGGCGGTATCTGGCCTTACAATTTCAAAAAGGCGTTTCACAATCGTACCGACACCATCAAAATGACCTGCTCTAAACTTTCCTTCCATTTCATGTTCTAAACCATCGTAAGAAAAAGATGTCGATTTTACATTGTCTCCATAGATATCTTCTACCGTTGGCGCATAAATTAGGATGCTGTCTTCAGAAATTTCCGAAAGCAATGCAACGTCACTATTTAAAGTTCTGGGATATTTCTCTAAATCCTTTTTGTTATCAAACTGCGTCGGGTTAACAAAAATACTTACGACAACATAATCATTGTTTTCTAAACCCTTGATAATTAAAGACGCGTGCCCTTGGTGCAAAGCTCCCATAGTGGGTACAAAACCAAGTGTTTTTTTTTCAGACTTTAAGTGGTCTACATGAGCCATTAAGTCTGTTTTGTTTTTAAATATCATCATTTCATAACAAAAGTTTAACGCCTGCAAACTTAATATTTTACTAGCAATCTGCATAAATTTTTGTAATTTTGCATGTTTTTTATTTTTAATTCCAAAAACGACAGATTTATGAAAGATAAGCGAATATTGTATGTGTCATCTGAGGTTGTACCCTATTTACCAGAAACTGAGATTTCTTCAATGTCATTTGAAGCTCCAAAAATGGTAAACAAACAAGGAGGGCAAATACGAATATTTATGCCTCGTTATGGAAATATTAATGAACGAAGACACCAACTTCATGAAGTAATCAGACTTTCCGGAATTAACCTCGTTATAAACGACTTAGACATGCCCTTAATTATCAAAGTTGCGTCGATTCCGAAGGAAAGAATACAAGTCTACTTTATTGATAATGAAGAATATTTCAAAAGGAAAGCAACACTTACCGATGAAGACGGAAAATTATTTCCAGATAATGACGAACGCGCCATTTTCTTTGCCAAAGGTGTTATAGAAACTGTTAAAAAATTAAACTGGTCTCCAGATATTATACACGTTAATGGCTGGCTAGCGTCCTTGCTTCCGCTTTACCTTAAAGAGTTTTATAAAAACGAACCTTTATTTACTGAAAGTAAAATTGTGACTTCTGTATACAATCAAAGTTTTGAAGGTGCGTTAGATAAGAACATGATTAACAAAGTGAAATTTGATAATGTTGAAGAGAGTAAAATTGAATCTCTAGCTGATCCAACTTATAACAATCTTATGAAGATTGCGATAGATCACTCTGATGCTTTAATTAAGGGATCCAATGAATTACCTAAAGAACTTGACACTTATTTAGATGCTATTGATAAACCAGTGTTAGAGTATTTTCCTTTAGAAGATTTTGCCGATCAGTATACCGAATTTTACAATACTAAAGTTTTAGATTAGTAAACACATTTATGAAAAAAAGAAAAATTGCCCTAAAAAACCTTGCGGTTTTATCTCTTATTATTAGTTCTTTTATTGCTTGTGATAAAGATTTTGCAAATATCGATTCTGATATCATTAATAATGATAATGCCACGCATTTTGATACCGATTCAAGAGATTTTAATGTAATCGCTTACACCAAAGCTTTAAGCCCTGTTCAAACCAATAACCTTCCGGTTAATTTACTTGGTGTTTATAAGGACGATATTTATGGCATGACAACTGCAAGTATTGTAGCCGAAGTTGCCTCATCAATCATTAACCCTACTTTTGGAGAGAATGTCGTTATGGATTCGGTGGTTTTAAGCATCCCGTATTTTAGTACTGCTACTGAAGTCACTGAAGATGGTGAAACCATTTACGAATTGGACTCTGTGTTTGGTGGTGACCCCATCAAATTATCACTATTTGAAAGCAATTACTTTTTAAGAGATTTTGATCCTTCAGGAGACATTAATGATTCGCAAAATTACTATGCGAATATGAGCACTGGAATCGATTTTATAAGCGCAAGCCAATTAGAAGCAGTTCCGCTAAACCTAGAAGGTGACGGTGAAAATAATGTTATTGAAGAGTTTACACCTAGTAATGTTCAAATACGCCTACTCGATGAGGATGGGGAACTAAGCTCCAGACTTATTCCTGGCTTGAGAGTCAAACTTGACACAACTTACTGGCGTACTAAAATCATAGACAAAGAAGGTCAACCCGAATTAAGTAATCAAAACAACTTTAATGATTACTTTAGAGGTATCTATTTTAAAGCTGAGGCCATCGGTATGGATGGTAATTTATCCGTTCTAAATTTAGCAGCATCTACTACCAATATTACCATTTATTACACCAGAGATAGTGACGTTGAAGGTGCAGATCCTTTTCAATCTACATATACTATCAGTTTTACCGGAAATCGTGTGAATTTTATTTCCAATGAGTTTGACATTCAAAATGGAAATGAAACGACAGGTGATGAGCTTCTCCGTTTAAAAGGCGGACAAGGTTCTATTGCTGAAATAAAATTATTTAATGGCGACGATATTGATGATGACGATACAACCGACAACCTTTTTGAAACCTTTAAAAATGAGTTTGTTGAAACGGATGAAGATGGCAATTTTGTAAGCAGCAAAAAATTAATCAACGAAGCCAACCTGGTGTTCTATGTTAATCAGGAATTGTTAGAAAATAATGGGCCTGATAGATTGTACATTTATGATATTGAAAATCAAACACCACTAACAGACTATTTTCAAGATATCGCCAATACCGTATTCCCAACATTTTCTAGAATTAGTCACTTAGGCAGACTTCAACGTGTTGATGACGATCCTTCAGGAAATGGGATTAAATACAAAATCAAAATTACTGAACATATCAATAATTTGTTATTAAGAGATTCTACAAATGTAAAACTCGGACTCGCAGTTTCAGGAAATATAAACCTCGAAAATAATACTTTACAATACGACATTCTTACAGGTACAGACCAAGAAGAAACGGTTCCTGTTAGCTCTATTATTTCGCCTAGAGGAACTATCTTATATGGTAATAATACTGGAGACGAAGAAAAAAAGCTATATTTAGAAATATTTTTTACTGAACCAAACAACTAAATCAATATGTGCGGAATTGTCGGCTACATTGGACACAGAGAAGCTTATCCAATTATTATTAAAGGCCTTAAACGTTTAGAATATAGAGGCTATGATAGTGCTGGAATAGCCCTTTATGATGGCAACGATATTAAATTATCAAAAACCAAAGGTAAAGTTGCCGATCTAGAATCGAAACTTGAAAAAGAAATTAGCACAAATGGTTCTTTAGGTATTGGACATACCCGCTGGGCAACTCACGGTGTTCCTAACGATGTGAACTCGCATCCTCATTATTCTAATTCAGGAAACCTCGTCATTATTCACAATGGAATTATTGAAAACTACGAATCCTTAAAAAAGGAATTAATTAAACGAGGATATACGTTTAAATCTGATACCGATACCGAAGTCTTAGTTAATTTAATTGAAGACGTTAAAAAAAATGAAAACATTAAACTTGGTAAGGCGGTTCAAATTGCTTTAAATCAAGTGATAGGTGCTTATGCCATAGCTGTATTTGACAAAAACAAACCTAACGAAATTGTAGTTGCCCGTTTAGGAAGTCCATTAGCTATCGGTATTGGAGATGATGAATTTTTTATTGCTAGTGACGCTTCTCCTTTTATTGAATATACTAAAAACGCCATATACTTAGAAGACGAAGAAATGGCAATTGTACGTCGCAACAAAGGCGTAAAAATAAGAAAGATAAAAGATGATTCATTAGTAGATCCTTATGTACAAGAACTACAATTAAATCTTGAACAAATTGAAAAAGGTGGTTACGATCACTTTATGCTTAAAGAAATTTACGAACAACCTAGTGCCATATTAGATACATTTAGAGGACGATTACTGTCTAATGAAGCCATCATAAAAATGGCTGGTGTTGAAGATAATATGAAAAAGTTCCTCAATGCTGATAGAATTATCGTTGTTGCTTGTGGAACTTCTTGGCATGCAGGCTTAGTTTCTGAATATATTTTTGAAGATTTGGCACGTATTCCTGTTGAAGTAGAATACGCATCAGAGTTTCGGTACAGAAATCCAATCATTACCGAAAAAGATGTCGTGATTGCCATTTCGCAATCGGGTGAAACTGCCGATACACTTGCAGCTATTAAGCTAGCAAAATCTAAAGGTGCTTTTGTTTTTGGTGTGTGTAATGTTGTAGGATCCTCTATTGCCAGAGAAACTCATGCTGGAGCTTATACGCATGCTGGACCAGAAATTGGTGTAGCATCAACAAAAGCTTTTACGACTCAAATTACAGTATTAACCTTAATCGCTCTTCGTTTAGCCAGAGCAAAAGGAACAATTTCGAGTTCAGATTACAGACATCATTTAATTGAACTGGAACTTATTCCTGAAAAGGTAAAAAAGGCTCTAGAATCGGATGATTACGTCAAAACGATTGCAGCTATTTACAAAGATGTCAATAACTTTTTATACCTAGGAAGAGGCTATAATTTCCCTGTAGCTTTAGAAGGCGCATTAAAACTAAAAGAGATTTCTTATATCCATGCTGAAGGTTATCCTGCAGCAGAAATGAAACATGGTCCTATTGCACTTATTGACGAAAATATGCCAATCGTTGTTATTGCAACAAAGAAAGGACATTATGAAAAAGTAGTGAGCAATATTCAGGAAATAAAATCTCGTAAAGGAAAAATTATAGGCATCGTAACTAAAGGTGATAAGCAAGTTAAAGAACTTGCCGATCATGTTATCGAAGTTCCTGAAACTCTAGAATCCTTAACACCTTTATTAACTACAATTCCTTTACAATTATTATCCTACCATATCGCTCTAATGCTCGGTAAAAATGTGGATCAACCACGAAATCTTGCTAAAGCTGTTACTGTAGAATAAAGTATATCCTACTACGCATATTAAAGGCTGAAAATGAATATTTTACATTTTCAGCCTTATTTTTTGTAAAATACGCATTATTATGGTGTGTTTTTTGTTAAAAACTATTATGCACGCATAATTTTTTTCGATTTTTTCATTTCAGTATCATTTAATTATTTATATTGCTTTATAAAATTTAACTAATTCCCTAAAATGAAGACAATTTTCAAGATTATGATGCTGTTTTGTTGTGCATTTACTTTTGCGCAAACAACAGTTAAAGGTAAAATTACAGACAATAATGGCGTTCCTCTACCTGGTGCCAACATTATTATTGTAGGAACAACTTCAGGTACAATTTCAGATTTTGATGGAAATTACACCTTAACCGTAGACCAAGAGCCTCCTTTCTCCATTCAAGTGAGTAGTGTTGGTTTTGATACGGTTACAAAAGAAGTGACTACCAACCCTCAAACCTTAGACTTCACCTTAGTTGAAGGAACCTCTTTAGATGAGGTGGTTATTTCGGCATCAAGAACTCCAGAACGTATTTTTGAATCTCCTGTAACGGTAGAACGTTTCGGACTTAAAGACATTAAGAATACAGCCTCTGCCGATTTTTACGATGGTTTAGAAAACTTAAAAGGTGTTGACATCAATACCAACAGTTTAACCTTTAAATCGATTAACACAAGAGGTTTCGCAACTTTTGCAAATACACGATTTATGCAATTAGTTGATGGTATGGATAATTCTGCTCCTGTTCTTAACTTCCCTTTGGGTAATTTATTAGGGATGACAGAAACCGATATTCATAGCGTCGAACTACTTCCTGGAGCTTCGTCTGCACTTTATGGTGCAAATGCTTTTAACGGTATTTTATTTATGCGTAGTAAAAACCCTTTTGACTTCCCTGGAATTAGTGGTTACGTTAAAAGAGGAATCACATCTCAGGAAGCTGCCGGAGATAATGCATATACCGATTTAGGTATTAGAATGGCTTATAAGTTTAGTGAAAAATTTGCTGCTAAAGTTAACTTCGGATACCTAAAAGGTACCGATTGGTTTGCTACAGATACTTCAGGTAAAGACACAGACAACCTTATCAATCCTAACAGCACCAGAGAAAACGATATTAATTACAACGGAATTAATGTCTATGGTGATGAAGTAAGTACCAATATTAGAACAGCTTCTGGCCTCGGAATTATTCCTAATGTAAATGTAAGCCGAACGGGTTATGAAGAAAGAGATCTTACAGATTATGAAGCCGAAAGTATTAAAGCTGACTGGGGCTTATATTTCCGCCCATGGGAAAATGATTTTGAAATTCAATATGTTGGTAAAATTGGATCTGGATCAACGATATATCAAGGTGGTAACAGATACTCTATCAGAAACTTCTTTTTACAACAACATAAATTAGAAATTAAAAACGATAATTTCTTTGTTAGAGGTTATGTAACTGAAGATAAAGCGGGCGATTCTTATGACATGTTTTTCACAGGAATTAACATAAACCGTGCTTGGAAAAGTGATGAAGATTGGTTTGGAGAGTATATCGCAACTTATGCTGGTATCGAATTATCTGGAAACCCTCAAGGTTTAACTACTGCCGAAAAACACGCTGCCGCTAGAGCTGTTGCTGATACAGGTCGTTTAATTCCGGGAACACCAGAATTTGAACAAACCTTTAATAGAATTACGAGCGATCCAGATTTAAATACAGGGTCTAGGTTTTCTGATAACTCTAAAATTTACCATGCAGATGCTAACTATAACTTTACACACCTTTGGGATGTTGCCGAAATCCAAGTTGGAGGATCTTACAGACAGTATAGTTTAAATTCATCGGGTACCATTTTTACAGATGCTGATGCTCCTATTAATTATTCTGAAGTTGGGGTATACACTCAAGTTCAAAAATCACTGGAACTTTCTGAAAGCGTAGATTTAAAATTAACCGGATCGGTAAGATATGACAAATCAGAATTGTTTGATGGTTTCTTTTCTCCTAGACTTTCTGCAGGTTTCACAATTGATGACAATCATAATATTAGAGCGTCTTACCAAACTGGTTTTAGAAACCCTACAACACAAGATCTTTATATTGGTCTTAACTTAGGAGTTATCAACCTTGTTGGTGGTGCCATCGATAATCCAGAACGTTTTGTAAGAAATTATGCTTTAAGTCCAACAGGTGCTGCCATATTAGGACAAAGTACAATCGACGTTAGTGGTCAAGGTGCATATACCAATTCATTCTTCTCAAGTTCTGTAAGTGATTTTAGTGGATCTGGAAACCCAGCAGACTTAGAAATTGCTAATTCTAATTTTGCTAAACCAGAACAAGTAAAATCTTTTGAGCTTGGTTATCGTGGAAAAATAGATAAAATTATTATTGATGCTTCGGCCTATTATAATGCTTACACAGATTTCTTATCAACCGAGCAAGTTATCGCTCCTTTCTATGGCGATGTACAATTACAACAAACAGCTCCAGATGGTGTAACGCCTCTAGCTGTTGCGGCTATTGCTAATGGTGATTTTGACGTTTACAGAACGTACACCAACTCTGAAGTTAAAGTTAACTCTTATGGTGCTGCAATTGGTTTAACTACTAAAGTCCTTAATGGGTTTGATCTCGGACTTAATTATACTTATGCTAAATTAGATTTTGACCAAGAAGCTAATCCTGATTTCCAAACGAACTTTAATACTCCAGAACATAAGGTAAAAGCCTCTTTTGGTAATACTGATTTATTTAAAAACTTTGGTTTCAATGTTGCTTGGAGATGGAGTGACACCTATTTCTGGGAAGCTGGTTTTGGAGACGGTCAAATTCCAGCATTTCATGTGGTAGATGCTCAACTAAATTATAGAGTTCCTAGCTTAAAATCATCATTTAAAGTTGGAGCGTCTAACTTATTACAAGACGAATACAGAACAGCAATTGGTACAGGTAATGTTGGATCAATCTACTATGTATCTTGGGTGATTAACAACTTATAAGAATTAAAAAAATACACTATAAAATGAAACATATTAAATATATACTAATGTCTGCCATTCTTATAGGCTTTACCGCTTGTAGTGATGATGACACAACAGAAATGACGGAAGAACCATTACCAGAACTAACCGCTGGTAATGCCAATTTTTCAACTTACGTCTCTTTAGGAAATTCGTTAACCGCAGGATTTACAGATAATGCCTTATTTATTGCAGGTCAACAAAACTCATTTCCAAATACTTTATCTCAAAAATTTGCTTTAGTTGGTGGTGGTAGTTTTACACAACCGCTAACTAGTGACAATGTTGGAGGTCTTATTTTAGCAGGAAACCCAGTGATTAATCCAGTTACTGGTGCAAGACTATTTGCCCCAAGATTGGTGTTTAACGGTTCGGGTCCTGCTCCGTTACAAAGTTTAAACCCAGCAGCCATGTCTACTACAGATTTTGCTTTAAACAATCCTTCAGGTCCATTTAATAACCTAGGAGTGCCTGGTGCTTTAAGTTTTCACCTTATCGCTCCTGGATATGGTAATTTAGCAAACTTTCCGGCTGCAGCCAATCCTTATGCCATTAGAATAACTGGAAGTACAGATGATACGATACTAGGATTAGCAATGGATCAATCACCATCATTTTTCTCTTTATGGATTGGTAACAATGATGTTTTAGGTTATGCAACTTCGGGAGGTGCTTCTGGTGCATTAACAGATCAAGCCACTTTTGATTTTGCCTATAGTACTTTAATTTCAACATTAACGTCTCAAGGTGCTCAAGGTGTTGTAGCTAACATTCCAGATGTAACTTCAATACCATACTTTACCACTGTACCTTTCGCTCCGCTGGACCCTACAAATCCAAGTTTTGGTCCACAAATACCAACTCTTAACGGTATTTTCGGACAATTAAATCAAGTCTTTGCATTTTTAGAAAGTCAAGGCGTTCCTAACGCTACAGATCGTCAGATTGTTTTTTCTGAAACCTCAGCTAGTGCAGTTGTAATTCAAGATGAAAGCTTAATGAATTTATCAACTCAAATTAGCAATGTATTGATGGGAAGTCCAACCTTTCCTGCTTTTGTAGAATCTTTCGGTCTACCAGCTGCTGCTGCTCAACAGGTAGCAGACTTATTAGGTTTAGTGTATGGACAAGCCAGACAAGCAACTGCCGATGATTTATTAGTACTACCTAGTTCTGCTGTCATTGGAACAGTTAATCAAGATTTCGCAGCATTTTTAGGAACACAAGGACTCCCACCAACTTTAGCCGCTCAATTTGCTGTTGAAGGTGTATCTTTACCTTTAGCCGATAATTGGGTATTATTACCTACTGAACAAGCTGAGATTGCACAAGCCACAACAGGGTTTAATGCTACTATTGCTGCTAGTGCCAGTCAGGCTGGTTTAGCTTTTGTAGATGCTAATGCTCTACTAAATCAATTAGATAATGGCGGCATTCCAACTGGAGAACATATTTTAACGTCTAGCTTAGTCACTGGAGGTGCATTTTCTTTAGATGGTGTTCATCCAACTGCTAGAGGTTATGCACTAATTGCTAACGAATTTATGAGAGCAATTGACGCTACTTATGGCTCTAATTTTGAAGCTTCAGGTAATTTTGTAGATGTTGGTGATTATCCAACAAATTACTCTCCTGCCTTACAATAGAATACCACAAATTAGAAACGAAAAACACCTTCAAACTGTACTTCAGAATGAAGGTGTTTTTTTATACACAAAAAAGCATTAAAAATTACTTTAGTTTTAAATTAAAAGACATATCTTTGCAGCGCGAAAAACGAATGTTTTTTCAATCGAAATATCTAAACATTAAACACATAAGTAATGTCAAAAGTTACAGGTAAAGTTGCACAAATAGTAGGTCCAGTTATCGATGTTGAATTCGGAGCTGGTGCTGAACTTCCAAAAATCTATGATTCTTTAGAAATTAAAAATGCTGATGGTTCTATCTTAGTACTAGAAGTACAATCTCACATTGGTGAAGATACTGTACGTACAATCGCGATGGATTCGTCGGATGGTTTAAGTAGAGGAACTGAAGTTACTGCAACTGGTGCTCCTATTCAAATGCCAATTGGAGGCGATATCTACGGACGTCTTTTTAACGTTATTGGTGATGCCATTGATGGTATTGGTGATTTGCCAAAATCTGGTGAAAACGGTTTACCAATCCACAGACAAGCACCAAAATTTGAAGATTTATCAACATCTACGGAGGTTTTATATACTGGAATTAAAGTTATCGATTTAATTGAGCCTTATGCAAAAGGTGGTAAAATTGGTTTATTTGGTGGTGCTGGTGTAGGTAAAACCGTATTAATTCAAGAGTTGATTAATAACATTGCAAAAGGACACGGTGGACTTTCGGTATTTGCTGGTGTAGGTGAACGTACTCGTGAAGGGAACGATTTACTTCGTGAAATGTTAGAATCAGGAATTATCAAGTATGGTGATGACTTCATGCATTCTATGGAAGAAGGTGGATGGGATTTATCTAAAGTTGATAAAACAGCAATGAAAGATTCTAAAGCAACTTTCGTGTTCGGACAAATGAATGAGCCTCCTGGAGCTCGTGCTCGTGTAGCACTTTCAGGATTAACGATAGCAGAATACTTCCGTGATGGTGCTGGTGAAGGTCAAGGTAAAGACGTTCTTTTCTTCGTCGATAATATCTTCCGTTTTACACAAGCGGGTTCTGAGGTATCTGCATTATTAGGTCGTATGCCTTCTGCGGTAGGTTACCAACCAACATTAGCAACCGAAATGGGTGCCATGCAAGAGCGTATTACCTCAACAAAAAGAGGTTCGATTACTTCTGTACAAGCGGTTTACGTACCTGCAGATGATTTAACCGATCCTGCGCCTGCAACAACCTTTGCTCACTTAGATGCAACAACAGTATTATCTCGTAAAATTGCTGAGTTAGGTATTTATCCTGCTGTGGATCCTTTAGATTCTACATCAAGAATTTTAACTGCTGATATTTTAGGTGACGAACATTATGATTGTGCACAACGTGTAAAAGAGTTATTACAACGCTATAAAGAATTACAAGATATTATTGCCATCTTAGGTATGGAAGAATTATCTGAAGAAGATAAAATGGCTGTAGGTAGAGCAAGACGTGTACAACGTTTCTTATCACAACCTTTCCACGTAGCTGAGCAATTTACAGGAATTCCTGGTGTCTTAGTTGATATTAAAGAAACAATCAAAGGATTTAACATGATTATGGATGGTGAATTAGATCGCCTACCAGAAGCAGCGTTTAACCTTAAAGGAACTATTGAAGAAGCTATTGAAGCTGGAGAAAAAATGCTTGCTGAAGCATAAAACTAGTAGACAGTTTACAGTCTCAGTTTAAACTGAATACTGCATCCTGAATACGCAATACTGAATAAATTATGTATTTAGAAATTGTATCACCAGAAGCTACATTGTTTAGTAGTGAAGTAGACTCTGTTGTTGTGCCTGGCGTTAACGGCGAGTTTCAAATGTTAAACAATCACGCTCCTATTGTTTCGCTATTATCATCTGGTACTGTAAAAATTCATACACATACGCAATCGCATTTAGTGTTTGATGAATTACACGCCTCTATTATTCCTCATATTGATGATGATAAGGTTTTGACAGTGAAAATCAATTCTGGAACTATTGAAATGAAAGATAATAAAGTCATTGTTTTAGCCGACTAAAGCAAGACTTCAATTAATAATAAAAAACGCCAAACTTAATGTTTGGCGTTTTTTATTTCTAAAATCACAATAGCGTATTATACCTTTTTAATCACATTCGTTACAATACCCCAAATTAAAAAATTATTGTCTGCTGTTATATTGATAATAGGATAGTTGGGATTTTCGGGCTGTAACCACACTTCTCCATCAGACACACGCAAACGCTTTACTGTAAACTCACCATCTAAAAAACATACGGCTATTTTATTATTTGAAGGTTCAAGACTTCGATCTATAACCAACAAATCATTATCTTCTAATCCTGCACCAATCATAGATTGCCCACTCACACGTGCATAAAATGTAGCTTCTCTGTTTTTAACAAGTTCTTCATCTAATGACAAGCGTTGCTCTTTAAAATCATCTGCTGGAGATGGAAAACCTGCAGAAATTCCTGCATCAAAAAATCGGGCATCTGCACCTTCGACAGATTCTGGTGTGAAGAAGCTTAGGCTTCCTGAATTTTGTGTGATCATAGTTTTAATTTATTTTACAACAATAATATCATTAATATTCGTGGTATATCGTGGTGATAATCGTTCTTGACGCATTTTCCAAGTGCGCTTTAAATCTTGATTAGCTAATTTAATTTTATGGCTTTTATACTTTCTGTTTAAGGTATCTATAGATTGCATTAAAGGTTGGTGTTTAGGATTTTCGGCATCAAACAAATGCAGTTGATGATTATCGGTTGACACCAAACCCGTAACAATAACACCTGCTCTTTTATACTTAATTCCGCTTTTAAAGATAGCCATTACGGCGTCAACTGCACAATGACTTATAATTAAAGATGAGTTTGTTGGATACGATAAACTCACACTTTTACTCGCACGATGTTGCTCTAACTCTTTTTTATGCCGATCACTGCTTAACATCACAATAATCATATGGCAACTCGAGCCTTGTTTTCGTAGTTTTTCAGCACAGGTTGTTGCAAACGTAGAAATACGTTCTTTAATATTATCGATATCCGAATAGGTGTATTCAAAACTTCTGGTGGTCGCAATGGCTTTCTTATTTTTAGGTTCGTCTAATAAAATTTTAGACTGCCCTTCTAAATCCTTTTTTAATTTCCATTCGGTAATCGAAAAGGTTTTGCGAACCCAATCATCAGATAACTGAACAAAATCATAAGCCGTTTTGCAGCCTTTAGCTTTTAGCCGCTTTTGTAAACCACGACCAATACCCCAAACGTCTTCAATTTTAATCCATTTTAAAGCTTTGATCCGCTTCTCTTCAGAATTGATCACATAAACACCATTGGTTTCCTTCGGAAATTTTCGTGCCACTTTATTAGCCACTTTAGATAAGGCTTTAGTTGGAGCAATCCCAACACAAGTCGGAATGCCTGTCCATTTCAAAATACGCAGTCGCATCTCATTTCCGTAGGCATCAAAATTATAACGATCAAAGCCTTTAAACTCCAAAAAAGCCTCATCAATACTGTACACTTCAACGTCTGGTGTAAACTGTCTCAAAATAGTCATCACACGACTGCTCATATCGCCATACAAAGGATAGTTTGATGATAGCACAAAAATTCCGTTCGCCTTACAAAAGCCTTCCCATTTAAAAATAGGAGCTCCCATTGGCAGGTTTAATGCTTTTGCTTCATCGCTACGTGAAATTACACAACCATCATTATTACTAAGAATAGCGACTGGTTGTCCTTGTAAATTAGGATTAAAAACACGTTCGCAAGACGCATAAAAATTATTACAATCTACAAGTGCAAACATATGTGTAAATATATAACAAATGTTTGAATTTTAAATTCTAAAACAGCTTTAGAATACTAAAAATTTAAGCTTCAACATACTCTAATATATCTGCAGGCTGACAGTCTAACGCTTCACAAATGGCTTCCAGCGTCGAAAACCGAATAGCTTTGGCCTTACCTGTTTTTAAGATTGAAAGGTTTGCAGTAGTAATACCAACAATGTCTGCGAGCTCATTACTTTTCATTTTCCGCTTGGCGAGCATAACGTCAAGATTGATAATTATTGGCATACTTATATGGTTAGTTCGTTGTCTTCTTCAGCTTGTTTTCCGCGCTTAAAAATTTCAGCTAAAATATAAAAAGCTAATCCTGCTGGAATTAAAAACGTAAATTCTGTCTTGAGTTCATTAAAAAAGTTAAAGGTAGAGTTCTCAATAGCAGCAAGTAAAAACCTTAATACTAAAACGCTAATTGTATACTGAATAAAAATATGGCCAATCTTTTCAAAATACTTAATATTCTTGTCACTAAAGTAATGCCCATTTTCTATTTCTTTCAGAATGGATAAAAAATAGGAAAACCCATAAATGAGATAGCCTTTCAAAAAAAACAAACCTATACTAATAATATAGTAACTCCATTGAATCACATTTTTTGACGTGAACCAGGATTCATTTTTATCTGCCGATTTTGCCCAATTTTGAAATTCCTTGAATTGATTAAAGTCAAATTCACGTAGATCATTCAGTAATATGGATACCGAAGATAACAAGACCACCCATGTAATGATGCTTAAAATAGTTGTTTTGTCTTTCATGATTATATTGTTAATTCGTTTTCTGATTGAATTTCGGCAGCACGCTTAAATAATGAAGCAATAATAAATACAACACCTGCCATAAATAAATAAGCTGCTGTATCTATATTAATTCGTGTAAAGCTCACTTTTGAATTGAGCCATGTGATATACGAATTTGCAATAACACCTATCACACCCACACTTATGGCGACATAACTTATCTTAAAAATTAAATCAATTACAACTGTTTTAAAAGGTTTGTTGTAATCTATGATTTTAAAAATCTTTATTAATAGGTAAAAAATATAGGCCTTTAAACAGGTAATTACTATCAAAAATAAGATTGTTACTGTATAATGACTTAAACTAAATCTATAGAGATTAGAAAAGTCTATTCCCATGTATAAGTTCTCTGTAGCCTTTTGAGTCACAAAAAAACTAAGTAACGATACAATGATGATCGCTCCTACCTTTATACAATAACCAATAAACACAATCCACGATATGATGTTCATTGCATTAAAAATTTGTTTTGTTTGCATTTTTATTATTGTTTAACGATAACAAATATATAAAAATTATTGATAAACAATAATTTTTTATCTAAAAAAGATAATTATATTGAGTTTAAAATCGTGATATATTCCATATTTCATTATTTATATTTGTAACCATGGATACACCCATTATTGTCTCAGAGCGCGAAAAATCTCTTTGGAAACTAGTATTCGCCGCTTTATGTTTCACCATATCTTTGGCGCTACTAGCCATTTTTATAATGCAATTTTATAGTGATAATCATCTTATCAAAAAATTAGCTTCTCAAGCATTCTATTTTTTTTACCTAACACCAATAGGCATTTCATTATGCGCACAGAAAAAAATTTATGTCGATTTAAAAAACACCAGATTTAAATCTTCATACGAGATTGGACCTTTAAAATTTGGGAAATGGGTGACGATTAAAAATTACGAATATGTATCGGTTTTCTTTGAGTTACTTTCAAATGGAACTCCTAAATTTAAAGTCAATTTATGGTGTGACAACAATCGTCATTTTAACCTATACAATAGAGACAATTATTTAGATGCATTTACCGTTGGCTACTATTTATCTGAAGAATTAAGCATAGATTTACTAGATGCTACAGTGCCAAATGATTATAAATGGATTGATAAAGCAGATTGGAAACGACAAATGAATGCAGATGCTTCCTAAAAAACTACAACATAAACTCGATACACGAAAGCAGGAAAACGCTTTCAGACAATTAGGACAACCTAATACGCTCACCGACTTCGCGTCAAATGATTACCTTGGTTTTTCGCAATCTAAAGAGCTATTTGATAAAACACATGCTATTTTAAAGAACTGTAATAAGGCTCAAAATGGAGCAACTGGATCACGATTATTATCTGGAAACCACAGCTTATTTCAAATTGTAGAACAACAAATAAGCGCCTTTCATAATTCTGAAACTGCTTTGGTTTTTAATTCTGGTTACGATGCAAACTTAGGTGTTTTCTCATGCGTTCCTCAACGACATGACATTGTATTATATGACGAATATTGCCACGCTTCTATTCGCGACGGCATAAACATGAGCAATGCCAAAGCCTTTAAGTTTAAACATAACGATGTAACAGCCATCGAGCAGTTAATGCTTCGTCACGCCCTACCTAATGCTGCATCAAATCAGAATATTTATGTGGTGACAGAGTCTGTCTTCTCAATGGATGGTGATTCTCCAGATTTAAAAACACTGGCACAACTCTGTAAAAAATACAAGGCCAATCTCATTATTGACGAAGCTCATGCCATTGGTGTTTTTGGAGACCATGGCTGCGGAAAAGTTCAAGAATTAAACCTAGAAAGTGCTGTTTTTGCACGAATTATAACCTTCGGAAAAGCCTTAGGTTGTCATGGCGCTGCACTACTAAGCCATAACGATCTTAGAGATTATATTATCAATTTTTCGAGACCCTTTATTTATACGACTGCACTGCCTCCTCATAGCTTAGCCTCTGTAAAAGTGGCTTATGATGAGCTGCTGAATCAAATGAAGCAGAATGTTAGTAAGCTTCGGCAAAATATTACTGTTTTTTGTTCCGAAATTGAGCGCTTACAACTTCAATCCTTATTCATAACAAGTGATTCGGCAATACACTGTTGTACCATTTCGGGAAATGACAAAGTCAAGACTATTTCCGAAGCATTAAAACACAAAGGCTTTGATGTAAAAGCCATTCTCTCTCCTACTGTTCCTAAAGGAAAAGAACGTTTACGATTTTGTGTTCACAGCTATAATTCTCCAGACGATATAACGAAAGTTTTAGAGTTGTTAGCTACTTTTGTACGCGTATGAGTTCGACATTTACTACCATAGCAAGATTTCAATACACTACTGAAGCCCAAATCATAAAAGGGCGTTTAGAATCTGAAGGAATTGACGTCTTTTTAAAAGATCATCTCACTATAGACACCGATCCTTTAGTGAGCAATGCAATTGGTGGTGTTAAACTTCAGGTGCTTTCTAAAGACGCATTGAAAGCACAACATATTTTGAGTACAGTCAAAGCGTACACCATAGATGATGATGGGAATCCGGTTAATTGCCCAGATTGCAATAGCGAACAGATAGAATTATTTTCTACGATAACCGATTTTAAATCGTTTTTTTCGTTTTTAATTGGCTTTCTATTGGGTATATTTCCGTTTTATACACGCTACAAGTACAAATGTGAAAACTGCCGAAAAGAATTTAAACTAAAATGAACACCTATTTTATCACAGGAATTGGAACAGATGTAGGAAAAACAGTTGCTGCTGCAATAGTTACCGAAGCCTTAAAAGCCGACTATTGGAAACCTATTCAGGCTGGAGACCTGAAACATTGTGACACCAAAAAAGTAAAACAACTCGTTTCAAATACCACCTCTGTATTTCATAAAAACACTTATGCTTTACACACGCCTATGAGTCCGCATGCTGCAGCCGATATTGACGGCATCACCATAGATGTAAAAAAAATAAAAGCGCCTCAAACCAAAAACCACTTAGTCGTTGAAGGCGCTGGTGGCTTGCTCGTTCCTATCAATCACAAGCAGACTATAATCGACATAATACAACCCAATTATAAAGTTATTGTGGTTTCCAGACATTATTTAGGAAGCATTAATCATTCCTTATTAACCATTAATTTACTCAAAGACAAAGGCTACAATGTCTCTGTTATTTTTAGTGGAAACGCACATAAAACAACTGAAGACATTATCTCAACCATGACCAATGTAAACATTATTGGACGCATCGATGAAGAACCCTATTTTGATAAGAATGTGGTCAAGGAATATGCAGAGAAATTCAGAAAAAATTTAAAATAACCGTCACCCTAAACTTGTTTCAGGGTCACACAAATAATGAGATGCTGAAACGAGTTCAGCATGACGACTAAGGCATTACAAACACGCGATATGACATTAAGAGAACGCGATAAAAAACACCTGTGGCATCCCCTAACACAGCACAAAACACACCCAGATACCATTGCGATTGTAAATGCCAAAGGCTGTGTGTTAACCGATGAAGATGGCAACAGCTATATTGATGCAATTGCCTCCTGGTATACTTGTATGTATGGCCATTGTAATCCCTATATTACCAAACGTGTTTCAGACCAGATGCAGCATTTAGATCAGGTCGTGTTTTCAGGATTTACACATGAGCCTGCAATTAAACTTTCTGAAGCCTTAATGGCAATCCTTCCCAAGAACCAAAACAAAATTTTCTTTAGCGACAACGGTTCAACAAGTGTCGAAATTGGTATTAAAATGGCACTGCAATACCATTTTAATAAGGCTGATAAACGCAATACCTTGCTCGCTTTTGAAGATGGCTTCCACGGCGATACCTTTGGCGCTATGAGTGTGTCTGGCTTATCGGTTTATAACGGTCCGTTTGAAGATTTCTTTTTAGAGGTTAAACGCATCCCAACACCCAATGGAAAAAACCACGATAGCATTTTAAACCTGCTCCAAGATATCGTATCACAACATAAGGTTGCAGGTTTTGTTTATGAACCTTTAGTGCAAGGTGCTGCTGCTATGAAAATGCACGACGCTCAAGGCTTAAATAGCATTTTAAAATTCTGCAAAGCCAATAACATCATAACTGTTGCCGACGAGGTTATGACTGGTTTCGGAAAAACAGGCAGGCATTTCGCCTCAGATCATCTCGAACAAAAACCCGATATCATCTGTTTAAGCAAAGCTCTAACGGCTGGCTTAGTTCCCATGGCAATTACAAGTTGTTCCCAGGATATTTATGACGCCTTTTATAGTGACGATATGCACAAAGGCTTGTTTCATGGGCATACCTACTCTGCAAATCCCTTAGCTTGTACTGCTGCTTTAGCAGGTATAGAATTACTAACATCTAATGAGATTCAAAACAATATCAAACGTATTATACATTCGCATCAGGAATTTGGTAAGCAAATTAAAGCCCATCCCAAAGTAGCTTCGATTCGTCAAACCGGAATTATTTTCGCCTTAGATTTAAATCTCAAAATGGAGCGTTATGGCAATTTGCGCGACAAGCTCTTTAACTATTTTATGAGTCAAGGTGTCTGTTTGAGACCTCTAGGCAATACCATCTACATTTTGGCGCCCTACGTCATTACTAAAGAACAACTTCAAAAGGTGTATCAAGTAATTATAGAGGCTTTAGATAATATGTAGGGCGTTACCACAAGGGTCAGGCTATCCGCTATATCTTTTTAATTCAAAAATTAAAAAGGATGCCGCTTCTATCCTTAACGCATAAGTAGTACTTTTGCTAAACCATCATCTATTTAGATGACATTATTAGATTCAAATCAAAATGTTATGAGATGCTGAACTCAGTTCAGCAGGACCAACACCGTGAAACAACCTATTTCAATAACATCTATCGCTTCCATTTCACCTTTAGGACTATCAGCCAAAGAGGTATGGAAAAACTACACGAATAAACAGGCCTTTTTTTCTAAAAAAGATAAGGCACTTGTAGCCCAGCTTAATTCAGAATCAAAATCAGCGATTGTGCTTTTAAAACAATCCAATCCTAAATATCAGGCCTTAGACAATTCGGTATTATATGCCATACACACAGCAAGGCAGGCCATAAAAAATGCCAATTGGATGGCTACAGACAACTTCGGAATTAACATTGGTTCATCTCGTGGTGCAACAGCCTTGTTTGAAAATTATCACAAAACATTTCTTCAAAATCACAAAGCCGAAACACTAACTTCACCAACCACAACGCTTGGTAATATTTCCTCTTGGGTGGCGCACGATTTACAAACACAAGGTCCCGAAATTTCGCATTCTATTACCTGCTCAACAGCACTTCACGCCATGCTCAACGGAATTGCCTGGATCAACTCGGGAATGTGTGATAAATTTTTAGTTGGCGGAAGTGAAGCGCCTTTAACGCCTTTTACGATTGCGCAAATGCAAGCGCTAAAAATATACGCTAAAACAAGTTCTCATTCAGAGCAAAGTGAAACTTTTCAGTACCCAAACCAGGCTTTAAACCTCAACAAAACCGAAAATACCATGATTTTGGGTGAAGGTGCTGCAATGGCTTGTCTTGAATCTGGCGAAACATCAAATGCTTTAGCTAAAGTTATAGGGATTGGTTATGCTACCGAAATTTTAGAGCACAATGCATCTTTGTCTACGAATGCCATTTGTTTTCAACGCTCTATGGCAATGGCTTTAGGTCATTTAAACCCAGACCTTGTCGATGTTATCGTCACGCATACACCAGGAACTGTAAAAGGCGATCAAGCCGAAATTAATGCAATTCAAACTATTTTTTGTAACAAAATTCCTTCATTAACTACTAATAAGTGGAAGATAGGTCACAGTCTTGGTGCTTCCGGACTTTTAAATATTGAAATGGCGATTATGATGTTACAACATCAAGCATTCATTTCGGTACCTTACCTAAAAGTCGATACACCTAAGCGCATAAAAACAATCCTTGTAAATGCTGTCGGATTTGGTGGAAATGCGGTGTCTATTTTGCTTTCAAAATAAAATTGTAAGACTCTTTTAAAGGTCTTATATTTCAATATTAATTTTTAATACAAACCGATTATGGAATGGTTTTCTGCTTTAGATGGATTCTCTCAATTCTTTTGGATTATTGCGCTGATAGGCTCACTGCTTTTCGTCTTTGTAATCATTACAACTTTCGCAGGAATTGATGGTGGCAGCGAAATTGGTGACGTAGATGCCGATATTGATGCCGACACCGGTATAGGCTTTCAGTTTATTACCTTTAAAAACCTTGTAGGCTTCTTTACTATTTTCGGGTGGACAGGCATTGCTTGTCTTAATGCCGGATTATCGAAACCGCTTAGCGTTGTTATTGCTGCTGCTTGCGGACTCCTAATGATGGCCATAATGGCTGCCATGTTTTTTTCGATGCAAAAATTAGCCGATAGCGGAACTCTAGATTATAAAAATGCTGTCGATGCGATTGGCGAAGTCTACCTCACTGTTGGCGCAAATCGTTCAAAAATGGGCAAAGTAAGTGTTCGTGTTCAAGGCACTTTAAGAGAACTTGAAGCCCTTTCCGATTCGTTAACCGAACTCAAATCGGGAACCATTATTCAAGTGGTAGATGTGACCAGCAATGGCATATTAATCGTAGAACAAACCAAAAAACCTATAGAACCAATTAAAACAAAAACCTATGAAATTCCTTCTGACACAACAAGACTTTGATTTAGGCTTTCCAATAGTTATCGTTATTGCGATACTCATTGTATTTGTCTTTCTAATTATTCTTATTAAACGGTATAAACGCTGTCCTTCAGACCGTATTTTAGTGGTCTACGGAAAAGTTGGTGGAGGTCAATCTGCTAAATGTATTCATGGTGGTGCTGCCTTTATTTTTCCAGTAATTCAAGACTACGAATTTTTAGATTTAACGCCTATTTCAATAGAAGTTAATCTTGTTAATGCCTTATCAAAACAAAACATTCGTGTTAATGTTCCGTCGCGATTTACCATTGGTGTTTCTACCGAACCTGGTGTGATGCAAAATGCTGCCGAACGTTTATTAGGACTTGCACAACAAGATGTACAGGAACTGGCGAAAGAAATTATTTTCGGACAATTACGTCTCGTTGTTGCTTCTATGGATATTGAAGAAATTAATAGCGACCGAGATAAGTTTTTAACCAATATTTCGCAATCGGTAGAATCTGAATTGAAGAAGGTCGGACTCAAATTAATCAACGTAAACATCACCGATATTGTTGATGAATCGGGTTATATTGAAGCCTTAGGTAAAGAAGCTGCAGCGCACGCCATTAACGCGGCTCGTAAATCGGTTGCCGAAAAAACCAGAGATGGATCTATTGGTGAAGCTAACGCTGTTCAAGATGAACGTACACAAGTTGCTGCTGCAAATGCTCAGGCTGTTGAAGGGGAAAACACTGCAAAAATAGCCGTTGCCAATTCTGATTCCTTACGTCGTCAACGTGAAGCCGAAGCAGAACGTGTCGCTATCGCTGCCGAAAAAGTACAAAGTGCAAAAGCCTTAGAAGAATCTTATGCTGCTGAAAAAGATGCCGAAATAGCCAGAGCAGAACGCGAACGCTCATCTCAAATGGCCGATGTTATCGTTCCTGCTGAAATTGATAAACGCAAAGTTGAAATTGATGCCGAAGCCGAAGCAGAAATGATTCGTCGTAAAGCAAAAGGTGAAGCAGATGCTATCTTATTTAAAGCGCAAGCCGAAGCACAGGGTCAGTTTGAAGTCTTAACCAAACAAGCGGCTGGTTTGCAAGAAATCGTTAAAGCAGCCGGAAATAGTAGTCGTGATGCGGTGTTATTATTAATTGCTGATAAATTACCAGAATTAGTAAAAACTCAGGCCGATGCTATTAAAAATATCAAAATTGATAAAGTGACCGTTTGGGAAAATGGTGGCAATGGTGAAGATGGAAAATCGTCTACCGCTAATTTCCTATCTGGAATGTACAAATCTGTACCTCCGCTTCAAGAGATGTTTAATATGGCTGGTATGGATTTACCGGAATACTTAAAAGGGAAAGACAAAACAAAAACGGAAGACCCAAAAGCACTTCCGAAGCAACCAGATAACAAAGAAAGTTAATTCTTAAAAAAGTCCGCTACTAAGCGGATTTTTTTTGTTCATTGGTTTATAATTATATTTACAAGAAACATCCAATTATGACATCGTTTATTAAAATCTGCCTCGCTTTCGTTGTATTTCAAACCATGGCCTTTGCGCAAACCGATCCAAACATATTTGATAAGTTTGAATCCAAGTTTTATACCATCGATGGCTATAAAATCAACGTCGAAGTTTTAGGGGAAGGTGATCCCATTTTCTTTCTGCCTGGAGGTCCTGGAAATTCACATGATTATATGCAAGGCGCTTTTGGTCAGTATTACAAAACGCATACTGTTGTGTTCTTTGACTGGTTAGGTCGTGGTAAAAGTGATAATGCCAAAGATGTTTCAGAATACAGCGTAGAAAATGATGTCGAAATGATTGAAAAACTTCGGAAGCTTTTAAAATTTGATAAAATATCACTGGTTGGTCATTCCTACGGAACAGTGCCTGCACAAGCTTATGCCATCAAGTACAAAAATAATGTCAAAAATATGATATTGATTAATGGCTTTCATTCGGGTGCTATGTGGCAAGCCAATTGCGATAGCTATAACCATTATGCCAAAACTCATTTTCCAGAAAAATGGAAAGTAGTCGACTCCTTACGATCATTAGGTTATGTATCGAGCCAGGAACCTTTAAAAACCGTGTATGGTAATTTTCCGACCAAATATATTTACTATCACAATACCAAACTAAAGTCTAAAGCGCCTAAAACCAAACACCGAAGTTGGGCTGGTGATGTATACACGACAATTATTGGTCCAGACGGTGATTTTGATGTGTCGGGAAGTATGATTAATCAAGATTACAGACAGCATTTAAAAGATGTTAAAGCCAAGACTTTAATCGTTGCAGGCCGTTACGATGGCGTCTCAACACCAGAATTCGCCGTTCAATATAAAACCTTTATGCCGCAAGCGCAATTTGAAATGTTTGAGCAAAGTGCTCATAATCCATACCTTGAAGAACCTGAAAAATTTTATGCGCTTTTTGATAAATTTATGGGTATAAAATAGGTATTTTTGAACGCTATAAAGACGAAACAATATGAGTATAACTAGACATAATTGGACGAAAGAAGACATTTTAGAGATTTATAATAAGCCTTTAATGGAGCTATTATATGATGCGGCAACCATTCATCGCGAGCATCACGATCCTAATACTGTTCAAGTCTCCACATTGCTTTCTATTAAAACGGGTGGCTGTCCTGAAGATTGTGGCTATTGCCCACAAGCGGCACGATACCATACCAATATTGAAGGCAACGACCTTATGTCTGTTCAGCAGGTAAAAGCGCAAGCCTTACGTGCAAAATCTTCAGGAAGTTCTCGTGTTTGTATGGGAGCCGCCTGGCGAAATGTAAAGGATGGTGAAGAATTTGATCAGGTTTTAGAAATGGTAAGAACCATCAATAAACTCGATATGGAAGTGTGCTGCACACTTGGAATGATTACCGAAAATCAGGCGCAACGTTTAGCCGAAGCAGGCTTATACGCTTACAACCACAACTTAGATTCTTCCGAAGAATATTATAAAGAAGTGATTTCTACGCGTGGTTATGAAGACCGTTTAGAAACTATTGATAATGTTAGAAAAACCAATGTAACTGTGTGTTCGGGTGGTATTATTGGAATGGGTGAAAACATCGAAGATCGGGCAGGAATGCTGGTCGCTTTATCGACTTTAAATCCGCAACCCGAATCGGTACCAATCAATGCCTTAGTAGCTGTTGAAGGGACGCCTCTTGAAGATCAACAACCGGTTTCTATCTGGGAAATGATTAGAATGGTCGCAACGACAAGAATTGTCATGCCAGAAACCCAAGTACGCTTAAGTGCTGGTCGTACCGAAATGACACGCGAAGGTCAAGCCATGTGTTTCTTTGCTGGTGCTAATTCAATTTTTGCTGGTGATAAGTTATTAACGACTCCTAATCCTGATGTTGATGCCGATATGGAAATGTTTAAACTGCTAGGTTTAAATCCGCAAAAACCTTTCATTAAAAAAATGCAACCGCAAACGGTAGAAGCTCAAGATTCGCAATACCAGGCTTTAGGAGAAAAACCAAAATGGTCGCGCCCAGAACATACCATTGAGCGCAATGAAGTTGCCAAACAACAAGCCAAAGCATTAAAGTAAGGTTCTTTTAAGGTGTTCTATTCGATATTTTAACAAACAATTAATTCTGTTTGGTAACGTTTTCTTAACTTTGAACACTAATTTTTTTTAATGCCTACACTTAATCTTCAAGATATTCCTCGGGTGAAGACAATCACAAAAGAGGATTTTATAACACACTACTTTAAACCGCAAAAACCTGTGGTTATTGAGCGCTTTATTGAGGATTGGCCTGCCTATACCAAATGGAATCTGGATTATATCAAAGCCATTGCTGGTGATGTGGTCGTCCCACTTTATGATGACAGACCTGTCGATTATGAAGACGGATTTAATGAGCCACATTCTAAAATGAAAATGAGTGACTATGTCGATTTACTAAAAAGTGAGCCGACCAAGTATCGTATTTTTTTATGGAATATCTTAAAGGAAATTCCGCAATTACAAAAGGATTTTACCTATCCCGATTTTGGCTTAAAACTTATGAAAAGCCTTCCGATGCTCTTTTTTGGAGGTCAAGATTCGCATACGTTTATGCATTATGATATCGATCTGGCCAATATTTTCCATTTTCATTTTCAGGGCAAAAAACTGTGCATCTTATTCGACCAGAAGCAAAATGACTATTTGTATAAAATTCCGCATTCCTTAATCACACGAGAAGATATCGATTTCTCAAATCCCGACTTCAATAAATGGCCCGCTTTACAACAGGCAAAGGGATGGCAATGTGAATTAAATCACGGTGAAGTGCTTTATATGCCCGAAGGTTACTGGCATTATATGAAATACCTTACTCCAGGTTTTTCTATGAGTTTAAGAGCTATTGCACGAAATCCTAAAAATTTAGGAAAAGCCATATACAACGTATTAATAATGCGTCATTTTGATAATTTAATGCGTCGTGTTAAAGGACAAAAATGGATCGATTGGAAAAACGAACAAGCCATAAGCAGAACACATAAGAGTTTTTAGCAAAAACACCTCAGAATTAAAAACTTATAATATATTTGCGTTCTCAAATTTTTTAAAGACAAACAATTATGAAAAACATCCTTTTAATTTTCGCTTTAATCTCTGTATCCTTTGTAAATGCTCAAGCGTTTGAAGGTAAAGGAGATCAAAAATTTCAAGTTGGTGCGAATATTCAAGATGAAGCAACAGGAATCAATGTAAGTTTTGATTATGGATTAGGCGACAATATTTCTGTGGGTATATCTTCGGCTTATGCGTTAGGAATTGACGACAGATTAGATGCCGATTTTGGAGATCGTTTTGATTTAAAAGCACGATTTAATGCCAATTTAGGAACTGTCTTAAATATTGATGATAACTTCGATTTATATCCAGGTTTAAGCTTGAGTTTGAAAAATTTTGGAGGTCATCTTGGTGCGCGTTATTTTTTTAGTGATGGCTTTGGGATATTTACTGAAACTACATTCCCATTAGCAAAATACAGCAATGACAAATCAGATATAGGCTATTATATCCACAATCAGTTTGCGGTAAATATTGGAGCAACCTTCAATTTATAATAGCAAAAACATAAATTTTAAAAAAAGCATTTCATCATTGGAGATGCTTTTTTTTATGGAATCAACTCGCGTATTTTATCATATACCAAATGAGATTCCCAACCGCGATACAACAAATAATCGGCTAGCTTTTTTCGTTGCTTCTGAACATTTGTCTCTCTTATCGATGCTAATTTTTTTTCAGCTAAGGCATGAAATGTTTCCAAATACTCTTGGTCATTCAGTTCTTTAAGTGCTATAGTAATAAGTGTATTATTAATCTCTTTACGCTTTAATTCGAGTTTTAAACGCTGTTTTCCCCATTTTTTTATTCGGAATTTACCACGCACAAATGCTTTGGAAAAGCGTTCTTCATTTAAGAAATTATGTGCTAATAAATGCACAATAATTTGATCTCTTGCCTCAGGAATCATGCGCATATCATATAATTTTTGAGTCACATCTTGATGACATCGCTCTTGATAAGCACAATAATGCTCTAAACGCTTTTGCGCTTCATCGACAGTATATGTTTTTGACGGATACATTGTGCAAAAATATAACAATTTGTTAATAAAACTGTGGCTTTCAACCTTTAACAAAAGAGTAATTTTGTATATTAGCACGTTTGCTTTGCGGCAAGCATAAATTTTAATTATCCCTATGAAAAAGAATTACTCTCTAGTCTTCTTAGCAATGCTATGTTTTGTCGTGTCTAGTTATGGGCAAACAGAAATCTTTAACGTAAATGGAGGTGGGACACTTCCTGCTGATTGGTCAGAGACAAACAACATAACGAATGAACCAATTGACAAATCTACGTATTACATGGTGCAGCCAGGTAATCCAGGAGATTTTTTAGAAACAGCTGCTTATGATTTAAGTGCATATGCAAATGCAACTTTTGAAGTAGATATGAGATCTTTTGGCAGTGGTACCCATAGAGCTTTATTAGTTGAAGTGTCTACAGATGGAGGGACAAACTTTACTCAATCCTACTCAACTCCGATTACAACAACTACTTATATAACTAGGACCGTTAATATTGCTACTGTATCGAATAATACTGTTCTCAGGTTTTCTGCTGACGGGACATCAGGGAGAGGTATAAGAATGAGGAACTTGATATTAACAGCAATTCCACCTTCCGGACCTTCAATAACAGCAAACCCTACAACCATTACAGGTTTAGATTATGCCTTTGGCAATGGTCCTTCAGCATCACAAAGTTTTGATATTGAAGGCACCTTATTAGTCGCTGGAACAACTGTAACATCTAATTCAACCGATTTTGAAGTTTCGCTTTCACCTGGAAGTGGTTATGCAAACTCAGTAAATGTTCCCGCAGGTACTTTAAATGGCATTACTACTATTTATACACGTTTGGTTGCTGGATTAGCCGTAAACACCTATAGTAGCACAATTTCAATATCTAATGCAACTCCAGGAATAGGAACAACACCTACCATAAATGTGAGTGGTGAAGTAACACCACCTCCACCTGCTAATGACGATTGTTCTGGTGCTATTAGTTTAACACCTACACTCACCTGTAGTTATTCAACGTATACCAATTTTAATGCTACAGATAGCAGTAGTGAAACAGCACCTGGGTGTGCTAGTTATAATGGTGGTGATGTATGGTTTTCGGTACTAGTTCCTGCATCTGGAGAACTAACCATAGACACCAATAATATTGACTTTACCGATGGAGGAATGGCCGTTTACTCTGGTGCTTGTGGTAGTTTAGCTCTAATAGAATGTGATGATGATGATAGTACTAATGGTAATATGCCTTATATATCTCGTAATGACTTTACACCAGGAACTACAGTATATATAAGAGTTTGGGAGTATGGCGGTAATGATTCTGGTGATTTTGGTATTTGCGTAACTGCACCAGCACCACCAAATACAACTGTAGATTTTTCATCGGCAACCTATACCGTTAACGAAAATGGTGGAAGCATTGACTTATGTGTTGATATTTCGGCACCAAGTGCCAGTGTGAGTACCTTTGTGGATGTTGATTTAACCTCAACAAACGTACCGCATGTGACCTATACCTTAACAACGCTTGAGTTTACTGCGGGTAGTTCGGCACAGCAATGTGTAACTATTCCAATCACAGATAACACGAGTTGTGGTGACAGTAAAAACTATGCATTTGAACTTACAAATGTTACTGGTGGAGATGCTGCTACAGCAGGAAGCCTCGACGCAACTGTATTAACGGTTACAGATAATGAAAGTACAGGAGGCACCATTCGCACTTTAGCTTTTGAAACTGGTGATGACTGGACTTATACAGGTGGCGGCACCGTCAATTCTACAGCTAATAAATTTAACGGTACTGCTTCGTATCGTTTAAGTAATTCTACAAATATCACAACCTCTGATTTTGATATTTCTGCGTATACCAACGTAAAATTATATGTTGCTTTTGCAGCTAATGGCCCTGATTCTAATGAAGATTTATTTTTAGATATTTCTTACGATGGTGGTACGACATGGACAGGCACAGGCTCTATCATGTTAGTAGATGGTTTTAGTAATTCACCACTCGATATTGGTGATACCAGTGCTTCAGACCCTACAACAGTGGCTTCAAACCCTTGGGTAGCCTCAATTCCTGATAGTGAATCTCAAATTAGCGTAAGGCTAAGAACTGCTGGATTAGATGGTGGCGAGTTTTATTTTGTAGATGATATCATCTTAACCGGTGATTATTGTGCGCCATGTACACCAACACAAACCGTGACCAACTTTACACCAACTTCGGGACCTGCTGGAACCGAAGTAACCATAACAGGAACCAACTTAAGCACTGCTGTTGTTTATTTTGGTCTTGACTTAGCGACTATAGTCTCGCAAACCAATACCGAAATTGTTGTTGAAGTTCCTGATGGTGCGACAACAGGTGCCATTACTGTTGAAGAAAGTGGCTGTCCTGTTGATACTGCCGATTTTACAATTATTAGTACATCTGGACCTTGTAATGGTTTAGATGACCTCATCATGACCGAAATCTATGATGCCGAATCGGGAAGTTTAGGCTATATAGAAGTGTTTAATGGTACAGGTGCAACGATAGACTTAAGCACCTATTATATTAGACGTTATGGTAATGCGACGCGTCTAGCTAGTGATACTTACACAGACTACCTTTTCCCTAGTATTTCAATTACTTCGGGACAGGTTTTATATGGAAAAATAAGTACCGATACAGACACCGCTTCACCTGATTTTCAATTTACAGCATCTGGTGGTAGTGCAGGTATTAATGGCGCTGATATTTTTCATTTACGTAATGGCAGTACCGTTATCGATATTTATGTGGAACCTAATACAGATGCCGAAGGTGACAAAGGTTATGTTGCCAGACGTGATGTTAATACAATGGGGCCAAATAACCCAGATGACCCAGCTGATTGGTCACACCTTTCTACCGAAAACGAATCTAATTTAGGCACGTTTGCTTTTACAGGTACTGTGGCTAACTTTTTAACTGTTGATACACATCCTAATGATGTCTCTGGTTGTGGCGATGCTGTGTTTACAACAACGGCAACTCCAGGAAATGCCGGCACCTTAACTTACCAATGGTATTTTAATGATGGTGTTAGCACAGGCTGGACTACCGTTACAAGTGGAAATTTACCCTTAGCAACCGTATCGGGAGAAACCAGTAATCAGCTGACGCTCTCAGGAAACTATTTTAGCTATACAGGGTATCAGTTTTATTGTTTAGTGACCGAAGATGGCACTTGTGATAATGCTTCAGACGCTGCGCAATTAAAATCTGTAGTAGTAACCTGGTCAAGTGGTCAATGGAACTGGAGTAATTCGGCTACGAACGTAAATCCTCCAACAATATCAGAAATCGTTATTATTGATGACACCTATGACACGACTGCCAATGGAGATATTGATGCTTGCCAGCTGGTTATTAATTCTGGTGTTGGCCGTACATTAAACGTGACCAATTCACACTATGTAAGAGTGGTAAATAACGTTATAAATAATGGAACACTAACAGTACAAACTCATGGTGCTTTTGTACAAGACGGACTTGGTCTTGCTGGTACCGGAACTGCAGGTACATTTACCAATAATGGAACCGCTAGTGTTATTAAACAAACTGAAATTTTAAATGATTGGTACGAGTATACCTACTGGAGTTCTCCGGTTTTAAATCAGGATTTAAATGCTGCAACGCCTTTTACGCCAGCAACAAGACGATTCTATTTTGACACTTCCAACTATTGGGATGAGCATACCGATGGAACCACCAATGGTGTTCCAGATGATATTGATGATGCGCCACCTTATGATTGGCAAAACGCTTCAGGTGATACTATGGAAATGGGAAGAGGTTATGCCGCGACATCATCGCCAATGGGCTTATATCCTGGAACAGATCAAGCCACTTTTGAAGGCGAATTTTTTACAGGTGATTTATTTAAATCGGTCATTAGAAATGGCTTCGCAGGAGATAACGATTGGAACTTTATTGGTAACCCTTATGCCTCTGCTATTGACTTTGTAGATTTATATACTGAAAACAGTACAATTATTGATGGTGCTGCTTATTTATGGGCGCAATCATTACCACCTTTAGATACCAATCCAGGTAATGAACCTTTAAATTTCAACCAAGCAGATTATGCTATTATTACAGTTGGTAGTGGTAATACTGCAGGTGCAAACATGGTGACTCCTAACAATTTTATTCCGTCTGGTCAAGGTTTCTTTGTAAGTGCTATCAATACTGGCGGAAACTTAAGATTTACCAATGAAATGCGTCGCGCAGACAATACTAGTAACGATCAGTTTTTTAGATTTAGTGATCCTGAAGACAATGCTATCGCTTATGACACCAATAGATTGTGGGTGAATCTTACTTCAGATAATGGGGTCTTTAATCAAATATTAGTAGCTTATGTAGATGGCGCAACTAACGGAGAAGACAGCTGGAGTTATGATGCGCCTAGAAATCTTTCTAGCGGATTAGCTTCAGTAATATATACCTTTATAGACAATGTAGATACGAGATATGCTATTCAAGGAAAAGCGCCAAGTAGTCTAACTCTTGATGAAGTTATTCCTGTTGGTTTTAAAACCAATATTACTCAAGCGACCATTTACAAACTATCTATTGCAGACTTAGAAGGTGAATTCTTATCAAATAATACCATTTATTTAAAAGATAAATTACTAAATACTATTCATGTGCTTTCTGATAGTGACTATACCTTTACTTCAGAAACCGGTGATTTTACCGAACGTTTCGAAATCGTATTCCGTCAAGAATCGCTTTCAGTAACCGAAAACGAAGTCTCTCCTAACGATGTATCTATCGTGGAATTAGGTGATGGAGATGTTGAAATTTCAGTCGGTCAAAACTTAGTGATTAAACGTGTGGAAATCATTGATGTTGTAGGACGCACCATTTACCAATTGCAAGGAAACAGCAGTGTGGAAGTGTATAACTTATCACGCTTAAGCCAAGCTGCTTATATTGCTAGAATTACACTATCTAATGGTCAAATTATCACAAAGAAAGCCATAAAAAGAAAATAAATAGTAAGACAACAAACGTGTCTAAAAGGGGTTTTAATTTTAAATTAAAGCCTCTTTTTTTTAAAGGTTATTTTATACTGTACTGAAGTGAGAGAATAAGGTTGCGGCCTGGAGCAGCAATTCCAGAAGAATAGGTTTGATACCTTTGGTCTGTAATATTTTCTAAAGACGCTATTAATGTTGTTGCTTCAGAAATTTTATACTTCGTTCTTAAGTTAAAAGTATACCAGGAAGGTGCATAGGGATTACCATTGCCATCTAAAGCATAAATATAATCTTTAGCCTGTTCTGAAGGCGCTAATTGATTAAAAGATAATTCGTTATTGTATTCGGCAAAAGCATCCACTTGAAATCTTTCATTTTGCCATACAAAATGTGTATTTCCAAAACTAGGCGCAATATGTCTTACCGGAATTTCAATACCGTTATCATCTTCGGTACCACCAATAATATTGTATTGAGACTTAAATTTAAAGTGTTTGGTGAAATTAATTTTTACTCCAGCTTCAAAACCATAAATCCATGCTTTTGATGCATTTTGAATGGCTTGTACATTACTTAGTTCACCATCATACTCAATTTGAGATTCGCCGTTAAGGGTAAAATCTCTTCGGATTAAAGCATTATCTAAAAACGTATAATAAGTCGCCATATCAACAATCACCAGATCATTAAAATTGAGCCTTAAACCCAATTCGCCACCATAAGCATATTCAGGTTTTAAATCTTGATTAGGTACAACCACCGAACCCGGTTCTGAGTCAAAAACCTTTCCAATATCATCAATATTTGGTGCTCTAAATGCTGTAGATGCATTGAGTTTCCACTGCATGATGTCATTAGGCATCCAACTTATTCCAGCGGTTCCTGTTAAAGCGCCTGCATCTAGTTTTGCCGAATCGAAAGGCAAGTTTAAATACTCATTATTTTCTTTAAAATCGGCATTAGCCAAAACATGATTGTAACGCAATCCTGATTGAAACACAAACTTTGGATTTGGTTTATATTTAAAGCTGGCATAAGCTGCAATAGACTGCCAGTTGGAGCCATCGGGATATCTGGTTACCGTAGCGTTTGAAGTATTAGACGCAATATTATAGACACTTCCTGTAGAATTAACCTGATTGTAAACATATTCTAATCCGTAGAAAAGTTTACTTTTTGTGCTTACGTCTTTTTCCAAATCGATATTAAGTGAATAGGCATCAACTGATTCTTCTCTTATTGATCGTTCTTCAGATTGAAAATCTCTGTCCATTCTACTTTCCTGAAAATTCTGGTAAGCCGCTGTAGCTTGAATTTTATCATATAAATTGGAATTACTACTCAATTTAGTAACCTGCAAATTGCTCATAAACCAACGTTGCGGACCATAATTCCACTCTGCAGAACGCAAATGATCACCTCTGTATCGTATTAATCGGTCATAACGAGAGTAATCTGATGTGCTAGAATAAAACAAGCCTAAATCGAAGCTTAAATTCTCTTTAGGTTCATAGCGTACTTTTTGCAAAACATTAATCTGGTCATAACCTGTTGGCTTTTGTATAAGCGGATTTTCATTTTGAACAATCACATCTTCACCATTGATGGTTTCTACATATTCTGGCCTTAAATAGTCATCTGGACCATGTTTCCCCATACGTAAATCATCAAAATCAGTATAACTTAAACTGCTTAAAAATGCCCATTTTTTTAAGCCAAAATTAAAATCTAAATGACCTGTTTTTTCCTTATTGGCAGTGGCATATCTTAGGCTTGCATTAGCATTAAAGTAAAGTGAATCTTTGTAGGACAATTGCGGTTTTTGAGTATAAAAACTCATCACACCACCAATGGCATCACTTCCGTAAACAACCGAACCTGCACCTAAGGTAATTTCGGTATTTTGAATGGTAAATGGATCTATAGAAATCACATTTTGTAAATTACCACCTCTAAAAATGGCATTGTTCATTCGCACACCATCAACTGTGATTAGTAATCTATTGGTAGAAAACCCTCTAATCATTGGGCTTCCTCCACCTAATTGGCTTTTTTGGATGTAGACATTTCCTGTACTCTCTAGTAAATCGGCACTGGTTTGCGGATTTTCAAACTGAATATCACTAGCGCTAATATTCACAATAGTTTGAGAGATATCTCGTTTGCTCTGTTCAAATTTTGAGGCTGAGATAATAATTTGATTGAGGTCTTCAATTCGCGGTGTGAGATACACGATAAAATCAACACCTAACTGTTTGATTTTAATGGCTTTCTTTTTGTAAAGAATATTTTGAAAGTAAATGACTTCTTCTTGCGTAAATTGTTTGATAGAAGCTTTTCCATCTAAATCGGTAATGACCGATTTATCCTTTTTAAAGTTATAAATAGCGACACCAGAAATAGGGGCTTTGGTTCCCTCTTCTAAAACTGTTACCGTTTGAGAATTGCTGAATAAAAAAGAAAAGATAAATACAACTGAAAGCGTAAACTTCATAAATCTTAATTAAATACCTGATTAAAAACCTGCAAGGATTTTGGTTTTCTAAAACTGCCCAAATGTAATTCAAAATATAACAAAAGCATCGTTAGAAACGCTTGTCTTTGTTTTGAATTTAATTTCACCTCATTAAGAGTATCAAAATTTGTGCCTAAAAGCTGTTTTAGCGTCGTTAAATTTTCTCCAGAAACGCTGTAAACATCTTGCTTTTTGGTTTCAAAAAAACCGGTATTCAAATTAAAATAATTGTGATTCATGTCTGACACATCCGGATAGAAGCCGAGATGTTTGGTTAAATTCAATAAGAACAGAAGGTGAAAATTAGAAAATTCATCTTCGGCATCGAGCCATCTAAACGCCGTTTCTAAGTAGTGGTACAATTGCTGATTTTCTTCTTCCTCTCGTAATACAGTTGATAAGACTTCGGCTAAAAACATAACAATAGAACTCTTATAGATATTGGTATGTAGACTTGTAAAACTGAAATCTATCCGAACCTCTTTGATTGTTTGTAGCGATTGATTTTTTCTGAAGTTCTCTTCAATTTGAAGTTGCGATAATAATTGATAATATGCCGCTTTAGAAGCCCCTTTTTTACTGCTTAAAACACCTCTGAGTATATAACTAACCACACCTCGGTGAAGTGTAAAACACTTAACAATAAGATCATTATCTCTGTATTTGAGTTTAGAGAGAACAATCACTTTGGTTTTGATAAGCATAGGGTGAAATTAACGTACTATGAGCAGTTTTAAAACTTTGGTTTCAAAAGAATCTAAATCTGAAATATGAAACAAATAGACGCCAGAAGCTACGATATTACCTCTTAGATTTTTTCCATTCCAAATACCTGTCCCGCCATCAATAGCAAAATTATAGTTGGCTTTAGATATACGCTGATTTACTCGAGACTGCGCCTCTGCAACTAGGTTGCCTTCGATGTCTGTTATTTTCACATTCACATTTTCGGTTAATCCCGAAATTTTTACACCATTGTTTATGTCATTCAAATCATCAAACCCCAAAATATTATATTCTGGTCGTACCGGATTTGGATAGACATAAGCTTCCTCTAAGGTTTCTTTAGGTTTAGAACCTCCAGATAAAAATGCCACTAAGCCTTTGGTGGTTGCAATGTAGACTTTACCAGATTGGGGATCAATAGAAATATCGCTAATAGCATTAGAAGGGAGCGGCGAGTTATCTTTGGTAAATTGAAAAATAGTTTCTTGTCCGTCTGGAGAAAAATAAAAGACTCCAGAATCTAAAGTTCCAACCCATTTATTATCTGAACCATCAACTTTGATGTCGGTGATGTATTGATTTGATAAGAGTTCGGTAGGAATACCATTTTCAAGAATTACTATTTCGTTCACACTTGGATCTGGATCATCTATAAAGCCAGAGGTATTAAAAAGCACTCTTAATCCTCTTATGGTACCAATCCAAAGTTGATTACGACTATCTAATGCAATGGATCTAACGTTATCAGATGGCATGTTTTGTGCTTCAGAAGCCACAAAATTAATTGCACCAGTGTCTGTATTATAACCAATTAATCCATGTTCAAGGCTCGTTAGCCATTTCATACCTCCAGAACCAATCTCTAAATCAATAAACCCATTTTCATCATTTAATGCATCAGAAATTATATCAGAAAAGCTATATCCTTGCCATTGATTTGTAGCTGGATCAAATGATTTAAGGGCGCGATCAACCTTAGAAGTAGCTGTCCAGATAAGGCCATTACTGTCAAACTTGAGAGGTCCTTGCCGAATGCCTATAAAATTTGGAGCACCAGGGATCACTAAAGATTCCAGACCGCTGTTATCTTGGTTATATAAAACATCGGCAACTTCATTATTTAATTCTAAAATACCATCCTTAAAAGAACTGATAAATACCTGACTTGGATTAAAGGGATTTATAGCAATATCACAAAGGTTTCTAGCGGTAAGTAAACTATCGAAAGGGATATTATTCCAGTGCTCATCTTTTAGCACACTGATACCTCGGCTATGCAACGGGAATGAATTAAGAAACACATCATATTCGCCATAGGTGACCCATAATTGATCGTCCCCTGCCTGAATCTTAAAAGCAGCATTACTAGAAGGGCCTTCTGGCAATATCACGTCATACTCTAAAGCGTTATCTGGAATGGTTTTTAACACACCTGTGTTATGTGTGCCTATGTACATATTATTTTCTAAAAGCGTAGCACAGGTAAAATTAGTATCAAAGTCTTCGTTGGTAGAGGCATTTTGAATTGGTACAAAATTTTCCGAATACACAAAAACATTTTCAGATAGCGTCACTATTAAATTGCCATCAACAGCTCTGACATCTGATGGTAAATTGCCATAAGTAAATAAAGCATTTAAATTGTCGTTAATAATCTCATGTATTACTTTATTAAGCTGAAGTACATAAAGTTTAGCGCCTACATTTGTTATAGCAGTATAATTACCATTACTTATGGTGGTCCACTGTTGAAAATCAATTAAATTAGGATTAGATAACGCTGCTTTTTTTATCCCGTTATTGGACCCACAAGCTGCGTATATATTGCCATTAAATATGGCGGTTTGGTTCACGGTAATCTGGCTACCGCCATTACCAATAAAATAGGAGTCCCCAAACTGTAAATTGGTGAGATCATAAACCGATATCCCATAATCTGTTGAAATATAAAGTAACCCTTCATATTCATAAAGGTGATTAATTTTTTTCAAGGCAGGAGAAATCGTTTCTTTTTCTAGTATATCTACAACTGATAATATTTCGGATTCGCCATCAAAAATAATTTCTATAAGCCCTGTTTCATAACCAACAATTAATAAATCAAAATCTTCACTATATCGTATGGTGGCTATAGATTCTCCAGACAACCCATTTATGGTTGTAATGGTTTCTATTTCATTTGAAAACACATCATAACTAAAAATTGCATTTTCTGAAGCTGCATAAATTTTATCTTCACTTCTAGTAATATCTCTAATTTCAAAATATGAAAAATAGCCTTCCCAAAGTGTTGAGAAATCTTGAGAAACCCCTTTAAACGAAACTAAAATTAAAAGGACAACAAGTATTCTTTTTAACATATCAAATATTTTTTACCAAATATATTTATATCTAACGACTTTTTCCTCAATATCATATAAGGTATCGCAATAAAAAAAGCTTTCAGTATTACCTGAAAGCTCTTTTCTCTATTATTTTTGAGATGTATTATACGACACCTTGGGCTAGCATGGCATCTGCTATTTTTACAAATCCAGCAACATTAGCACCTTTTACATAATCTACATATCCATCAGGTCTCGTTCCATAAGTCACACAAGATTCGTGGATATCATCCATAATTCTGTTTAGTTTTTCATCAACTTCTGCTCTGGTCCAACTTAATCTGAGTGAATTCTGGCTCATTTCTAATCCAGAAGTAGCTACACCTCCAGCATTAGATGCTTTTCCTGGAGAAAATAACACTTTAGCATTTTGAAAAGCTTCTATGGCTTCTGGTGTTGTTGGCATGTTGGCTCCTTCAGCAACCGCAATCACATTATTACTGATAAGTTGCTTAGCTTCGTCACCGTTTAATTCGTTTTGAGTTGCACATGGCAATGCGATATCACAATTTACAGACCATGGACGCTCACCAGCGTGATAGGTAGCAGAACTATATTGGTTAACATATTCACTTATTCTACCACGTTTCACATTTTTAAGATTCATAATAAATGCCAATTTATCGGCATCAATACCTTCAGAATCGTGTATATATCCGCCAGAATCTGACATTGTAACCACTTTAGCTCCTAATTGAGTTGCTTTTTCACAAGCGTATTGTGCGACGTTTCCAGATCCAGAAATCACTACTGTTTTTCCTTCAAACGAATCACCATTAGTTGCTAACATATTTTTAGCAAAATAAACACAACCATAGCCCGTTGCTTCGGGTCTAATTAAAGATCCTCCATAAGAAATTCCTTTTCCGGTTAAGACACCAGTAAATTCATTTTGAAGTCTTTTGTATTGGCCAAACATATAACCAATTTCACGAGCACCAACACCAATATCTCCTGCAGGAACATCGGTATTTGGGCCAATATGTCTATATAACTCGGTCATAAATGACTGACAAAAATGCATCACTTCGGTATCACTTTTTCCCTTAGGGTTAAAATCAGATCCACCTTTACCACCACCCATTGGCAATGTTGTTAAGGAGTTTTTAAACACTTGTTCAAAACCTAAAAACTTAAGTATACTCAAGTTTACAGAAGGATGAAAACGCAAACCACCTTTATAAGGGCCGATAGCAGAGTTAAACTCAACTCTAAATCCGCGATTTACCTGTGTATTTCCTTGATCATCAATCCAAGGCACTCTAAAAATAATGGTACGCTCAGGCTCAACCATACGCTCTAAAAGCATTTTACCCTGGTACTTTGGATTCTCCTCAATAAAAGGAATCACAGTTTCTGCAACTTCGTGTACAGCTTGTAAAAATTCAGTTTCATGACTGTTTTTATCTTTTACAAGTTTCAGAAAATCTTCAATTTTATCTTTCATTTATTAAAGTATTAATAATGTATGTTGATTTTTACAGCACAAAGATACATTATCTTTAAAATGTATGCTCTTTTTTTTTGATATTCTCAGTCATACTTTAACAAAATATTAAATTAATATTATGTCGTTGTTCGGATATATTTACATTTCGTCTAATTATTTGGTAGTTAGTCTAGTTTTTATATATTTGTTAATAAACAAGCCCTCAGTAAAATAAGACCTATGACGCTTAATTTTAAACAATTAACATTTATATTCGTTTTCATACTCGGTATAAACGAATGTTATTCGCAACTTGGTTTTTCTCATGAAATTGGTGTCATTGCTGGTCCAGTTGCATTTCAGTCTGACTTTGGTGTTCGAAGAGATTTTGAAACCAATGCAGGAAACACTGGTATAGGAATTGGTATCGTACACTATATCAATTTTGCTTATCGGGCAGATTGTAACTGTTACTCTACGGATACATTTTTTAACGACCATTTCAAATTGCGTAATGAAATTTCCTGGAACAAGACCAAATTAAACCATTTTGGTAAATGGGTTGATGCTTCAAGAACGAGTATTAATGCTGAGCGTTTACGACGCCATTCTGGGATTGCTCAAAATTTTGATATTGGAACTCAAATTGAATTTTTCCCTAAGAGTATTCGGTCGTTTCAGTCTTTTAGCTATTCGTTTGCACCATTTGTAAGTTTAGGCGTCCATTTTACAGCCTACAATCCTAAAGTTGAAACCACTTATGGTGATGGTAATATCCAAAATATGGATAACTTTTTTTCTGGTTGGGTAAATGCTGCAGATCCAAATACCAATGAAGATCCGTTTTTATTTAATGAAAGTGGAACCACCTGGTCTATGGTTGGTAGTGTTGGTACGCGCTATAAATTAACGGTGCTTTCCGATTTAATGCTTGATTTAAGATGGCAATATTATTTTAACAATAGAATTGATGGCTTAGATCATAATCTACCATCAAATAAAGCTAACGACTGGCTGGTTTGGTTAAATTTTGGTTATATCTATTACTTAGACTAAACATCATAAACATATCATAAAAAAAGACCAAGTAAAAACTTGGTCTTTTTTTGTATGAACTCTAAGCTATTCGTTAACCAATAGCTTGTTTTAAATCGGCTATAAGATCTTCTTCATCTTCAATACCAACACTTAATCTAATAAGTGAATCGACAACACCTGTTTTTTCGCGCTCTTCTTTCGGGATGCTCGCATGTGTCATACTTGCAGGATGACCTGCTAAAGACTCAACACCTCCTAAAGATTCGGCTAAGGTAAATACCTTAAGGTTTTCAACAATCTTAATAGCTTCTTCGTAATTATTCCCTTTGGTTGTAAACGAAACCATCCCACCAAAATCATTCATTTGAGCTTTAGCAATATTATGATTTGGATGACTTTCAAACCCAGGCCAATAGACCTTTTCAATTTTTGGATGATTGGCTAAATATTCAGCAACCGCTTTTCCATTCTCACAATGACGCTGCATTCTAATGTGTAAGGTTTTAATTCCTCGCAAGGCTAAAAAACTATCCTGAGGACCACAAACTGCGCCACTAGCATTTTGAATAAAATACAAACGATCTGCCAGGTCTTTATCTTTAACGATTAAAGCACCCATGACCAGATCACTATGTCCGCCTAAATATTTTGTAGCAGAATGCATCACAATATCGGCTCCTAAGTCTAAAGGTTGTTGCAGGTAAGGAGTCGCAAAGGTATTATCTACTGCTAAAAGCACCTTATGTTTTTTTGCAATTTCGGCTGTAGCTTTAACGTCAATAATATTCATCATAGGGTTGGTTGGTGTTTCAACCCATATTAATTTTGTATGTTCATTGATATAGCTTTCTATATTTGAAGCATTTTCCATTCCAATGAAATGGAATTTAATCCCAAATTTTTTAAAGACGCTGGTAAACAATCTGTAAGTTCCGCCATATAAATCATTGGTTGAAATAACTTCATCTCCAGGTTGTAATAATTTAATTACAGCATCAATCGCAGCTAATCCCGAACCAAATGCTAAACCATGATTTCCATTTTCTATACTGGCAAAAGCATTTTCTAAAGCGTTCCTAGTAGGATTGTGAGTTCGAGAATACTCGTAACCCTTATGACCTCCAGGTGTAGATTGTGCATAAGTTGATGTTTGATAAATGGGCGGCATAACACTTCCGTAAGCTGGATCATGTTGTTGCCCTCCGTGTATTGTTTTTGTGTTGAATTTCATTCGTTTCTATCTATTTTATCTGAAAAGTCATCAGTCGTAAATCAACCTTCTAAATTTCAATTTCATATGGTAAGCAACAAATTTAAGGTTTAATTCGTTGTATTCAAATCTAAGTAATACCTTTATTGTTTGTTTAACAAAATGCCCAACAGTTTGAAAAAAACCTATGCCCTTTTAGTCGTATTAATCACCTTGATTTCTTGTAATAAAGAAACTAAGATTGAGTTTTCTGAAACCCACATCGAAACTTCGGAACATGCTGATATATCGATGAATTTTCCTAAAGCTGAAGGCACTGAAGAGATTGCCCGTAAAATCAATACAACACTTGAAACTTACATTGTAAATCAAACTAATTTAGGAGAAAGTACAGCGTCAGATTTAACCATTCCTGATGCCATAGCAAAATTTAACTATGACTATAATAGTTTCAAAAATGATTTCCCCGATACCTCTCAAAAATGGGAGGCTTTTATTGATGGCGAAGTAACCCATCGATCACCAGAGCTTATTTGTATTGCGATAAACTCGTATCTGGATACGGGAGGCGCTCATGGGAATACGAATGTTCGGTTTTTTAATTTTAATCCGCAGACTGGAAAATTATACCAGACTAAAGATCTTATCGGAAATATTAAAGGCTTTTCTGAAGTGGTAGAGCAAAAACTAAAGGATGAAATAAATAAAAATTCTGAAGCATCGATGACAGATGAATTCTTCGGAAAGGATTTTCAGCTACCAGAAACTATAGGTTTTAGCGATGAAGGTGTTATCATTTTATACAATCCTTATGAAATTGCTTCTTATGCTCAAGGCATCTTAGAATTTACAATTCCTTTTGAAGACTTGAATTCCTTTTTAAACATCTACTAATCGGCATCCTTTGTTAAACGTTTGATCACAGGTTCAACAGTGAGCCCTTGACCAATAATGGAGAAAACGACGATGATGTAAGTCATTACTAAAAACAACTCACGATGCATATCTTGTGTTAAACTCAAAGCCAATGCTATTGAAATACCACCGCGTAATCCACCCCAAGTCATTATTAAATTGGTATGTTTTACAAATTGTAATTTTTTATCAAAGAACTTGATCGGCAGCCATAAAGACACATAACGACTCAACAATACTAGTGGCACCGCAATTAAACCGGCTAAAATATAGTCCAGACTAAAGGTTAGCACCAGCATTTCCATTCCGATCATGACAAATAAAATCGTGTTAAGCAATACATCTACTAATTCCCAAAATTTGTCGACATACATTTCAGTAACATGAGACATTGAATTTTTCCGAACCGTATCATTTCCTACGATCAATCCGGCAGTAACCATGGCTAAAGGTGCAGATAAGTGCCAGTGGTGTGCCAGCAGACTTCCACCCATTACTGTGGCAATGGTGATAATAACTTCAACCTCATAATCATCGATAGACTTTAGCAATTTATAAGTGATATAACCCAAAACAAGCCCTAAACCTATTCCTCCTAATACTTCTTGCCCAAATAGTTTAGCAATTTCACTAAAAGCAATGGCTTCATCAGGTTTAGCAGCAATTGCAAAAATGGTTAGGAATACCACAACGCCAACGCCATCATTAAATAAAGATTCACCCACAATTTTTGTTTCCAGTTTCTTAGGAGCTCCGGCTTTTTTTAAGATGCCTAAAACAGCTATTGGATCGGTTGGCGAAATCAATGCTCCAAATAACAGACAGTAAATAAACGAAACATCAAGCGATAAAAGTTGTAACAAATAGAAGGTTAAGGTTCCTACTAAAAATGTCGAAACCAGCACGCCTAAAGTTGCAAAGACTAAAACTGGCCATCGTTGAATTTTAAGCTGATTAAAATTGGTATGCAAAGCACCAGCAAAAAGCAAAAAACTTAACATAATATCAAGCAAGACCGTTTTAAAATCTATTTGTGATATAAGTGCTTTTTCTCGTAATAACAAGGTATCATCAAATTGCCCGATAGCTACAACTATAATAGTAAACACAATAGTAATGAGCATCAAACCAATGGTAATTGGAAGTTTTAGAAACCTTACATTAATATACCCAAAAAGTGCAGACATTACGATTAAAATCGATGCTATTGCATAATAATCCATAAGCGCTTAAATTTTCGATAAAAGTAACTAATTTTCTTCTGAAATCAGTTTACTTTGTAACCAGCGAAATAATAAAACATCGTCTTGACCTATTTCAAGATTTGCAAAACCATATCATGAAAAAAGTTTACCACCTAAAAACATGTAGTACTTGTGTAAGAATTATTAAAGCTTTAGACTTACCCGATGATGTCATATTTCAGGATATAAAAACTGAAGAAATAACGGTTAAGCAATTAGAAGAACTCGCCAAATTAGCAGGAAGTTATGAAGCCTTGTTTAGTAAAAGGGCAAAGCTTTACAAAGAAATGGATCTGAAAAATCAAACACTAACCGAAAAAGATTTCAAACATTACATTTTAGAGCACTATACATTTTTAAGCCGACCTGTTTTGGTTTATAATGATCACATTTTTATTGGTAACAGTGCCAAAACAGTAGACGCAGCTAAGACTTTTATACATTCTAATGAATAGCAGAAAATTTGCAATTATCGCATTGTCACTGGTTCAGCTGCTATATGGTTTGAACTATACCTTTGCAAAATTCATTATCAATGAAGGGTTCATTAAAACATTCGGATTAACCCTTTGTCGTGTTGGTGGTGCAACACTATTATTCTGGATTTTTGGATTCTTTTTTAAAGCCGAAAAGATTGACAAAAAAGATTATTTTACCTTCTTTCTTGGCGCTGTGTTTGGAGTTGCCATAAACATGCTACTTTTTTTAAAAGGATTAGAACTCACCTCACCTATTCACGCTTCGGTGATTGTTACAACAACACCAATCATCATTTTAGTTTTATCGTCTTTCTTCTTAGCCGAAAAAGTCACAAAACTTAAAATTTTAGGGGTCTTTCTTGGGTTTTGTGGTGGAATTCTACTCACCGTATTAGGGAAATCTACTCGTATAGGAGATAATGTTCCCTTAGGAAACCTCTTTATTTTTATCAATGCAATTTCCTATAGTATTTACATCATAATTATTAAAAAATTAACGGCAAAATACCATCCGTTTACATTTATCAAGTGGCTGTTTTTGTTTGGGCTCTTTATGGTGATTCCTTTTGGATATACTGAAGCTTCAGAAATTCAATGGCATACCTTCACACCTTATGTTTGGTTTTCGGTAGCCTTTGTAGTTATTGGAGCAACATTTGCAACCTATGTTTTAAATCCGCTAGCTTTAAGATCACTCAAAGCTTCCACAGTTGGTGTCTTTATTTACCTTCAACCTGTAATCGCTGGTGTATTTGCTATCGTAATGGGAGTTGATGCTGTAAGTCCGATAAAAATTATTGCGATGTTACTTATTTTCTCAGGCGTTTATCTGGTGTCTAAAAAACCCAAAGTATCAGCTTAAATTTTTAGGGACTTTTCCTTCTATTCTCGTATCTGCTTTAGTTAGTCTTTTAAAGTTTTTAGTTCTAGGAAATGCCTCAGATAACTTTAATAGCGCCTCAGGTAAAGTGGTTAGTTTTCGGGTTTTTAAATCAATCCAGGCGCCCAACATATCACTAGATGCTAAGTGTTCCCCTTGGTCATTATAAAAATTATGCTCAAATTTAAAGAACATCCCATCCTCACTTAATCCAGATAATTCTAAACTTACAGTAATAGGTTTTCCTATAAATGATTCTTTGTAATAATAGGTATGTTCATAAAATACAACCGGACCAACACCAAATTTAGAAAGTGTTTCCATAGAAAATCCGTAATCTATAAAAAACCCCATTCTGGTATGACTCATAAAATTAGTATATGCCGAATTGGCCAAATGACCATTAGCATCAATATCGCTCCAGCGTATTTCAAAATCTTTTTTATACATCTCAATAATTTTTTAAGGCTGCAAAGTTATGGTTTTTTGATAATGTCTTACTATGATTCATAACTTTATGATTTTCCTTACCTTTGCTCAACTTTTAAAATTCGTTCATGATACAATCAATGACTGGTTATGGTAAATCTGTTATACAGCTACCAACTAAAAAAATTTCAATTGAAGTCAAATCACTAAATAGTAAAAACCTTGACCTCAACACACGTATGCCTTCCATGTATCGTGAAAAAGAATTAAGCATTAGGAAACTCATCGCTTCAAAATTGGTGCGAGGTAAAGTAGATTTCTCTTTGTACATGGAAATTACAGGTGAAGAAACTTCAACACAAATAAACAAAACGGTTGTGACCCAATACATGAAGCAACTCAAAGAGGTTGTTGATGGTGATGCCACCGAATTATTAAAAATGGCGATTCGTCTACCTGATGCTGTAACTACCGAGCGTGACGACATTGATGAAGATGAGTGGAAACAGATTGCTGAAGCTATAGACAATAGCTTAGAAAAGATTCAAAAGTACCGATTAGATGAAGGTAAAAGTTTGGAAACCGATTTCATCAACCGGGCAACCAATATTTCAAAATTACTCGATGAGGTCATCGCTATGGATCCTGATCGTATTGAAGGCGTTCGTGAACGTTTATCAAAAGGCATTGCCGAAATTAAAGAGAAAGTTGACGAAAACCGTTTTGAACAAGAACTCGTCTATTATATCGAAAAATTTGACATCACCGAAGAAAAAGTGCGTTTAAAAAACCACTTGGATTACTTCCAAAAGGCTTTAAAATCTGATGATTCTAACGGAAAAAAACTCGGTTTTATTTCTCAGGAAATGGGACGGGAAATCAATACTATAGGTTCAAAATCAAATTATGCACCTATGCAAAAGCTGGTGGTTCAAATGAAAGATGAACTCGAAAAAATTAAGGAACAGTTATTGAACGTGCTTTAATATAAACGAACTATAAACCATACTTGTGTCAGAAATAAAAAACAAAAAGAGAGGTAAATTAATTGTATTTTCAGCCCCTTCAGGTTCGGGAAAAACAACGATTGTAAGGCATTTGCTAAAACAAGAAGAACTCAATTTAGAGTTTTCAATTTCAGCAACATCCAGAGAAAAACGTGGCAATGAAATTCACGGAAAAGATTATTATTTTCTAGACATCAAAGATTTTAAAAACCGAATAAAAAATGATGAGTTTTTAGAATGGGAAGAAGTGTATCGCGATAATTTTTACGGCACACTAAAAACGGAAATCGAACGTATCTGGGGAAAGGGTAAACATGTGATTTTTGATATTGATGTGTCGGGCGGACTTAGAATTAAAAAGAAATTTCCGGAAGAAACCATTGCTATTTTTGTAAAACCACCAGACCTTAACGAACTTATTATAAGACTTAAAGAACGTGGTGAAGAAAGTGAAGATAAAATCAGCATGCGTGTTGCCAAAGCACCTGCCGAACTCGCTACAGCGCCTTTATTTGATAAAATTGTGCTCAATAAAGATTTAGATAAAGCATTAGATCAAGCCTATACGTTGGTTTCAGATTTTATTAAACAATAGATTATGAAAATCGGACTCTATTTTGGGACGTTTAATCCCATTCATGTTGGTCATTTAACGATTGCAAATCACTTAGCCGAATACAGTGATTTAGACAAAATCTGGTTTGTTGTGACACCACACAGCCCTTTTAAAAAGAAAAGTTCATTACTAGATAATCGTCAACGTTATGAAATGGTGTATCGCGCCACCAAAGATTATATCAAACTCGAACCAAGCGATATAGAATTTAACTTGCCGCAGCCCAATTACACCATAAATACTTTAACTTACCTTCAGGAAAAATATCCTCAGCATACATTTTCTTTGATTATGGGAGAAGATAATTTGAAGAGTTTTCACAAATGGAAAAACTACGAGCTCATTTTAGAACATCACCATATTTATGTGTATCCAAGAATTTCTGAAGGCCTTACAGATACTCAGTTTGACAAGCATCCTAAGATTCATCATGTACAAGCACCTATAATGGAATTGTCTTCTACATTCATCCGTAACTCAATTAAAGACGGTAAAAATGTTCGCCCTATGCTACCAGAACATGTTTGGGAATATGTAGATGAAATGCATTTTTACAGGTAAGTTTTTGTATAAGCTTAAAACGTTTATACTGAGTTGTGTATCCATATTGTTTTAAGAATACGGATTCTTCATTGTATTCTGAAGGACAATTATCAAAAATGATAGTAAGCATTTTCAAAGTGCTCTAACGACTTTTCCTTTTTATTCCATACTATAGCGATGATATCAAAACGGACTTCAACATCCATGGCGTTTGAAGTAACATAATAATCTACAGCCTTAATGATTCGCTGAATTTGTTTGGGTTTTAGAAATTGTTGCGGGTCGCCAAAATCAGCACTCGTTCTGGTTTTTACTTCTACAATTGCGAGTATGTTTCCTTTTTGAGCTATGATATCGACTTCGGCTTTTTGATACACATAATTACGAGTAAGAATCTCATAACCGTTTTTTAGCAGAAAATCAACTGCCAAGTCCTCACCTTTTTTTCCTAATTCGTTGTGATTTGCCAAAATTTACGTGATTGGTTGTCAGCGTATAATAACAGTCTACGCTTTATAATGTTTGTCAATATACGCAATTGCTTCATCTTGAGAGTAAACCGCAAATTTTTTATAGCGATGATGTACATCTACAATCTCATCTAAAGCCTTTTCTACAAGCGCTTTATTTTCCCAGGTATTAAGATGTGCGACAACTGTTTTTAAACATCCGTTTTTGTAGGCAATCTGCCCAAGCACATGTACCAATGTATCTGAAACGCGACGTGTTTCGTCAAATTCCAATTCCTTTAGCAACGGCAAAATATCCTGCGGATGTGTACGTCCTCGAAGTTCAATCCCATGACAAATCTCTCGTCTAATTTCTTTATCAGGATGATTTAAATAGGTTTTGCACCAGGCCAGAACAGGAACAGGGTTTTTCTCTCCCATTTTTTTAATTGAACCAATCACTGCATTTCTAACACGATGATGAGCATCAAAAAGTCCGATATCCATAAAGTACTGCACCTTATCAAAATGAAACTTACCAATCTCACCAGCAGCATTCACAACGGTTTGACGTATCAATTCATCATCAGATAACATCAGTGTTGTTAATACGGAAAGAATATTTGCCTGTAAATGTGTTTGCGAATAAAAGATTTTACCGATGGCTAAATAACCTGCTTTCCGAATATAGGTGTCTTCATCTGAAAAATAGGTAGTAATATAATTTGTTTGCCCTTGACTTAAGTTGTTAGTAATGTTTGTATTTATGTGTACAACAAGAGCGTCTCGTTCAGATTTAGACAAATCGTAAAATGCCATAATTAGTGTTCAAAAACAAGAGTTGTATTTTCTTTTTTAACAGTTAATGTCACGGTTTTCCCTAAAACCATAGCGCGATTATCTTTTTCATGTCCTGCTGGCATGTTAAACGCAATAGGGAAATCATAATCTGATAAAGCATCTAAAATCAATTGCTCAACTGAAGTGCCCCAAAGTGTTGTATTTTTTCTCAATTTACTCATATCACCAACTAAAACACCTGCACAATTATCAAAATAACCAGCGCGCTTCATACTTTGCAACATACGGTCAATATGATATTTATACTCGCCAATTTCTTCAATAAATAAAATTTTTCCAGAAGTATTTATACTTGTTTTAGAACCTAACATAGTGTGTAACATCGTCAGGTTTCCCCCTACTAATGGTCCGCTAGCCTCGCCAATTCTATTATAAGAAGATCCTTTTAAAGTATAATTCACTGGCATTCCAAAAATGGTCGATCTAAAGGTTTCTACGGTGGCTTTGATGTCTTCTAAATCTTCGGTTAAACTCACACCCATTAAAGCATGAATGGACTGAAACCCTTCGTTATGCAACTGGCTATGTAAAGCGGTAATATCACTATACCCAATCAACCACTTGGGATGTTTTCTGAATTTAGTATAATCTAATTTATCTAAGATTCTAACCGCTCCGTAACCACCTCTAGCACACCAAATGGCACTAATAGTAGGATCGTCTAATGCATTTTGAAAATCTTCACAACGCTCGTCATCTGTACCTGCAAAATGGTTAGCCTGTTTAAACACATGCTTTCCAATAACCGCATGTAAGCCAAAACTATCTAATAGTTTTACAGCACGTTCTACTTCTTCATCTCTGTTTTTAAGAATTCCAGAAGTTGCAACAATAGCAACAGTATCTCCAGCTTTAAGGTATGGTGGTTGAATCAAAACGGCTTGTTGTTTTTGAATAGACTTATCTTGTGCTTTTACAGTTCCGAAGAAAAAAGAGAAGCAAATCAAGGCTAAAAAATAATGAATTTTCGACATACTGTAAATGTACATTTTTTCTCATAAAATAAATCCCTAAAATTTGTAAATACTGCGTTTCAAAATCCTTTGCAAAATGCGTACTTTTGTCCCAATTTAAATGAATCCATTGTCATTAAAAATAAAGTGAAAATTCTTGTTTAAGACTTTTCGACTAAGATCGACATGACACAATCAAAACGCTATGAATACGCCTAAACGATATACAATTACTGCGGCCTTACCTTATACTAATGGACCAATTCATATTGGTCATTTAGCTGGTGTTTATGTCCCTGCAGATATTTATGCACGCTATAAAAGATTAACGGGAAATGATGTCGCTTTCATGTGCGGAAGTGACGAACATGGCGTGCCTATTACAATTAAAGCTAAAAAAGAAGGCGTTTCGCCTCAGGATATTGTCGATAAATATCATGCGATTATTAAAAAATCTTTTGAAGATTTTGGGATTACCTTTGACAACTACTCACGTACATCGGCAAAAATCCATCATGATACAGCATCAGCGTTTTTTAAAACATTATACGATAAGCATGAATTTGTTGAAGAAGTTACTGAGCAACTCTACGACGAAGAAGCTAATCAATTTTTAGCCGACAGATTTGTTACTGGAACTTGCCCAAAATGTGGAAACGAAGAGGCTTATGGTGATCAATGTGAAAACTGTGGGTCGAGTTTAAATGCTACCGATCTTATCAATCCGAAATCGGCCATCACTGGCAATGTCCCAACCTTAAAAGAAACCAAGCACTGGTTTTTACCTTTAAATAAGCATGAAGATTTCTTAAAAGAATGGATTTTAAAAGGCCATAAAAAAGACTGGAAGCCTAATGTTTACGGACAAGTAAAATCGTGGATTGATGACGGTTTACGACCGCGAGCTGTGACCCGCGATTTAGATTGGGGAATTCCGGTGCCAATCCCTGGTGGCGAAGGTAAAGTGCTTTACGTATGGTTTGATGCGCCTATTGGTTACATATCGGCAACTAAAGAATGGGCTGAAAAAGAAGGTAAAGACTGGGAACCTTACTGGAAAGACCAAGACACCAAATTGGTTCACTTTATTGGTAAAGATAATATTGTATTTCACTGCATTATTTTCCCTTCCATGTTAAAAGCCGAAGGCTCGTATATCTTGCCAGACAATGTTCCTGCCAATGAATTTTTAAACTTAGAAGGCAACAAATTATCGACCTCCAAAAACTGGGCAGTCTGGTTACCTGATTATTTAGAGGATTTTCCAAATCAGCAGGACGTATTGCGGTATGCATTGACGGCTAATGCTCCCGAAAGTAAGGATAACGACTTTACCTGGAAAGATTTTCAGGCGAGAAATAATAATGAATTAGTAGCCATCTTCGGAAACTTTATCAATCGCGTTGTGGTGCTTACCAATAAATATTACGATGGAATAGTTCCGGAAGCTTCAGAATATACCAAAGTAGACACCGAAACATTAGCTGCTGTAAAAGCGTATCCGGCTGTCATTGAAAGTTCTATTGAACGCTACCGCTTTAGAGAAGCGAGTCAGGAATTAATGAATTTAGCACGTTTAGGCAACAAATATCTAGCCGATGAAGAGCCTTGGAAACTTGTAAAAACAGACGAAGCTCGTACCAAAACCATCATGAATATTGCCTTACAAATTGCCAGTGCTTTAGCAACATTATGCGAACCGTTTTTACCATTTACTTCAGAAAAATTAAAAGGAATTTTAAATACTTCTGATAATTCTTGGTCTAGTATTTCAACAAAAGACGTCTTAATTCCGTCAGGTCACCAAATTGGAAAAGGCGAATTATTATTTTCAAAAATTGAAGATAAAACCATTCAAGAACAACTAGACAAACTGGAAGCCAGCAAAAAAGCTAATGAAGCGGCAAACAAAGCCGTCGAACCTCAAAAAGACCTGATAACGTTTGATGATTTCACCAAACTGGATATACGCGTTGGGACCATTCTTGAAGCCGAAAAAATGCCAAAAACAAAAAAACTATTAATTCTAAAAGTTGATACCGGAATTGATATTAGAACCATTGTGTCTGGGATTGCTGAAAGTTTTACGCCAGAAGAAGTGATTGGCAAACAAGTTACCGTTCTGGTCAACTTAGCACCAAGAGCCTTACGAGGTGTTGAAAGTGAAGGTATGATTTTAATGACCGAAACGCCTGAAGGCAAGTTGGTATTTGTAAATCCGGATACGACGGTTAATAGTGGCTTGCAGATAAGCTAATTGGCCTGATTCTTGAATTTGTAAAACCAACTAAAAACAAACACTATGAAATTATTAACACTAAACGTTTTTGCAATACTTATACTTATCACCAGTTGTGATACTGCAAAAAAAGAAAACACCACAAGTTCTGAGGCTACAACTCCAAAAACTGAAACGGCTTTAGAAGATACCAAATGGAAATTGGTTACCTTAATGGGTAAAGATGTGAGTGATAAAGATGCTTATATCACCTTATCTTCTAAAGATCATAAGGTTTATGGTAATGCGAGTTGTAATAATTTTAATGGAACTTATCAATTAAACGAAGGTTCCAGAATCACATTGTTAAAAATAGCAGCAACACGTAAAGCTTGTCCGGATATGTCTGTTGAAACACCTTTTTTAGAAATTCTAGAAAAAGCAGATAATTATGCGCTCAACGGAACCAAATTGACTCTCAACAAAGCTAAAATGGCACCTTATGCTGTTTTTGAAGCGGTCAAATAATCTTATAACATCTAGTAATCAACCTCGTCGTTTAAATACTGCGAGGTTTTTTATTACTTTCAAGTTTTCAAAATTGTCCTATGATAGCCTATATCGTTTCCCAAACCAAACTACCCGAATCTTCAGTAAAACAAACTGTTAACCTACTCAATCAAGATTGTACAATTCCGTTTATTTCGCGTTATAGAAAGGAAGCTACTGGCAATCTGGATGAAGTACAAATTGGTCAAATTGTTAAGTACAAAGAACAATTTGAAACTATAGAAAAACGAAAACTAAGCATCTTAAAAACACTCGAAGAGCAAGGTGTTTTAACTTCAGAATTAGAAGCTAAAGTTAAAGCATGTACAGAAAGCACAACACTTGAAGACCTCTACCTTCCGTATAAAAAAAGCAGAAAAACTAAAGCTGAAACTGCCCGTAAAAACGGATTAGAACCTTTGGCAAAAATCATCATGAGTCAAAATGCCAATGATCTGGAATCTATAGCATATCGCTATGTAAAAGGTGTAGTCGCTTCGGTAGAAGAAGCATTTGAAGGCGCCCGTCATATTATTGCCGAATGGATTAACGAACGATCTGATATTAGAACGAATCTCAGACATCAGTTAGAGCGTCATGCCATGATTTCTACTCAAGTTGTGAACGCTAAAAAAGCCGATGAAAATGCTCAGAAATTTAAAGATTATTTCGATTGGGAAGAAGCTTTAAGCCGTATTCCATCTCACAGATTATTAGCTATTTTAAGAGCAGAAAATGAAGGTTTTATTCGTGTAAAAATCGAGATTGATGACTCACGTGCTCGCGATCGTATAGCCCAAAAAATCATTAGGAGTCAAAATGCTTGTGCCGATCAAATAGAGCTTGCTATATCTGATGCCTATAAACGTCTTCTATTACCTTCATTAAGTAACGAAGCACTACAAAAAGCAAAAGATAAAGCTGATGAAGCTGCCATTTCAATTTTTGCCAAAAACTTAAAACAATTACTACTTGGTTCTCCTTTAGGAGAAAAGCGGGTTTTGGCGATTGATCCCGGATTTAGAACTGGCTGCAAAGTGGTTTGCTTGGATGAAAAAGGCGATTTAAAGCATAACGAAACTATCTACCCGCATCCACCCAAAAATGATCAAAAAGGAGCGATGAAAAAAATTAGTTTTCTAACTGAAGCCCATCATATTGAAGCTATTGCTATTGGAAATGGTACAGCCTCGCGTGAAACCGAAGCTTTGATTAGAAACATAAGATTTAAAAATGATATTCAGGTTTTTGTGGTAAGTGAAGCTGGAGCTAGTATTTATTCGGCATCAAAAATTGCTCGTGAGGAGTTTCCTAATTATGATGTTACCGTAAGAGGCTCGGTGTCTATTGGAAGACGCTTACAAGATCCCTTAGCCGAATTGGTAAAAATTGATGCCAAGTCTATTGGTGTTGGACAATACCAGCACGATGTTGACCAAAACAAGCTAAAAAAGGAATTGGATGTTGTGGTCGAAAACTGTGTGAATTCGGTGGGTGTTAATATCAATACTGCCAGTGAGAGTTTACTGAGTTACGTTTCCGGAATTGGTCCTAAATTAGCTAAAAACATTGTAACGTATCGTAGTGAAAATGGTGCTTTCACCAATAGGACCAGCATTAAAAAAGTCCCTCGATTAGGTGAAAAAGCCTTTGAGCAAGGCGCTGGATTTTTAAGAATTAAAGAAGGTGATAATCCGTTAGATGATTCGGCAGTTCATCCGGAAAGCTATACTATAGTTAAAAAAATGGCCAAAGATGAGGCTGTTTCGCTTTCAGAATTAATAGGTCATAAGGCCTTACTTCAAAAGATCGATTTGAAAAAATATTGTACCGAAACCGTTGGATTATTAACGCTTAAAGATATCGTTAAAGAACTTGAAAAACCTGGCTTAGACATTCGGGAACAAGCCAAAGTATTTACTTTTAATCAACATATTAAAACCATAACCGATTTAAGAACTGGGCAATTATTACCTGGAATTGTCAATAATATCACCGCTTTTGGATGTTTTGTTGATATAGGAATTAAAGAAAGTGGTCTAATTCACGTTTCTAATTTATCTGATAGTTTTGTCAAAGATGTTAACGAGCATGTGCATTTACACCAGCAAATTATTGTTAAAGTCTTAGATGTTGATGTACCAAGAAAACGTATTCAGCTAAAATTACATCAACATTAAACGCTGTCTTAAGTACCTAATTTTAAATTTTTAAGCCTCATTAAATTCATTTAATGTAAATTTAGGTTAAAACACATTTATGAATACAGCATATTTTCACAGCCTGAAACCTAGTCTAATTCTTACATTTATTTTAGTGCTTTTTGTCAATTTCTCAAGTCTTAAGGCGCAAAATACGACTAAGGACGATAAGGTATTATTAGATCTCTATGAAACTTATAGTGAATCTCCAAGAGAAGTTGTATACGTGCACTTAAATAAATCCACCTACGTAAATGGAGAAATGTTGGGATTTACAGCTTATATCTTTGATAAATTTGCCAAACAACGATCGGTCGCCACCACCAATTTATACTGTACCATATCAGACCTTGACGGAAATGTAATTAAGCAAAAATTAGTGCATGTAAAAGATGGCATTGCTTCTAATGTATTCTACTTGGATGAAACACTGCTCAGCGGAAGCTTTATGTTTAAAGCCTATACCAACTGGATGTTCAATTTTGAGGAACAAAATCATTTTCAACAGGTATTTAATGTGCTGGATGCCGATACACAAACTGAAATTGATTCCAAAACAACAGACAACCAACTTGACATTCAGGTGTTAGGTGAAGGCGGACACTTAGTTTTCAACACACTTAATACAGCGGGTGTTATTGTTAAAAACAAATCTGGAAAAGGCCTTGCAAATGCGACTGCCGAACTTATTGATGATACCAACCAAGTTATTAGTTCATTTCAGTTAAATGCTTTCGGAATTGCTAAAATTATTTTAAATCCAGAGCCAGGTCGTCGTTATTTTATTAAAGTATATCACAATGATCATTTTGAAAAATCGGAAATAAGCAACATCAAAACCCTAGGGTTTAATATGACTGTTACCGATTTAAAAGATACTTTCTTAGTCACTTTCGCAACCAATACCGCCTCATTAAAAACCCTACAAAAAAAACGCTTCAAGCTTGCTGTTCACAATGGAAATGAAATCCTTATTGTGCCTTTTTTTATGACTGAACTTTCTGAAAAACTAATGGTTTACAAATCAGATGTATTTACAGGCATTAATATTTTAACCGTTTTTGACGAACAAAACAATCCGCTTCTTGAACGTATGGTGTTTAATCATTCAGGAATGGAAAGAGGTGCAACCCAATTTGTGTCTTCTATTCCCGATAAAGATTCGTTGCTAATTAAACTTAAAGTAGACCATCATCAACTCAACAGTTTTCATAATGTGAGTGTTTCGGTATTACCTTCAAGTACAAAAAGTTACAATCACCATCACAATTTAATCTCTCAAATTTATTTACAACCTTACATCAAAACGCCTATTGAGCACGCCGATTACTATTTTAAAGATACCAGTAGAAAAACAAAATATCAGTTAGATAATCTTTTACTTACACAAGGCTGGAGTAGTTATAATTGGACCCGTATTTTTAATTTTGAAAGTATTTACAAATATCCTTTTGAGCAAGGTATTAGCGTGACCTCAAATATTAACGGTAAAACTAAAGCTGCAACTTATATTAGTTATCCTTTAAAATCGACTTCTTCTAAAATTTATACCATTACCGAAAATGATAAGGCCATACTCAGTCAAAATTTAGTTCCGGTTAATGACGAACAGTTTAGAATTGGATATCTCAATAGAAAAGGAGAACCACGAGCTCCAACCATTTACCCTCAATTTTACCCTTCTGTATTTCCAAAATTTAGCGCATCGTATGCCTATGTTCAACCTGAACAATCTGAATTAACCCCAAATATGGTGATTCCAAAAACACCGAGTTCTTGGAGCGATTTAGAGCAACTAGATGAAATTGTTATTAATGCAAAGAAAAAGAAAACAAAGCTTCAAAAATTACAAGAGAAAAAAACGAAAGGGCGGATTTTTGAAATCAATGACGATCAACGACTCAGAGGAACTCCGCTGTATATTTATTTAAATGAAATTGGCTTTGTAGCCAATTACGACCTTCAAAATGGAAAATTTACCGTTACCAATCCTAGAGTACATTGGGGAAATAATAAACCAATCATCTATTTAGATGACGCCTTTCTTCAAGAAGACAGTATTGACTTTTTGGCCACACTAACTCTTGAAACCATTGATTATATCGATGTGGAATACCATGGCTTTGGAGGCGGCATTAGAGGTCAGGCTGGATATATAAAGATTTATACAAGCAGCGAATTCTTTTACAGAAATGATGGTAAAAACAATACCGTATCTAGTTTTGATTTTCCATTAACTTTTGATGAAGACAAACAATTTTACACGCCTAAATATCAATTTTACAACACGACGTTTTTCAGTGAATATGGCACTATTGATTGGAAACCAAATTTAAAAGCAGATCAAGATGGTATGATTCGTTTTAAAGTGAAAAAACTAGAGAACGAAAGCATGAATATATACATCAATGGTATTGTAAATAATCACCTTCTGCTCTCTGAAATTAAAGTTATAGATACTAGCAATTCTAATTAATAGTAAAAAATTGTGTAATGTTTTAAAATTAAAAGAGACCATTGTTACATGGCAAAAACATTTACAGAATTTTCTACAAACGCGATTTTAAAAGTTGGAAATGAAACTTTACTTCAAGCTTATGACACTTCAAAACCTATAGGTTTATACACTTTTGTATGGGCTACCAACACGCCTGTAAAAGTTATTGTAGATGGTGTGCCTTTGCATTTAGAACCGCATCAAATTTTATCATTAACAGCCATTCAGTATTTTCAATTTGTAGAAGGCAGCGCTGTGATTGTCTATCAATTTAATCGTGAGTTTTATTGTATTAAAGATCATGATAAAGAAGTGGGTTGTGTTGGTTTGTTATTCTTCGGAAATGAGCACATTCCAATTATTACTTTGCAAAAAGAAGAGCAGCATAAGTTCTCTCTGTTACATGAAATGTTTTTAGACGAACTTGAAACAACGGATACTATTCAGGCAGAAATGCTACGTATGCTGATGGCTCGATTTATTATTAAAACGACACGCATACTTAAGTCTGATACCGAAAATCATAAAACCTTAAAAGGGAACAATGATTTATTGAGGCATTTTAATCTTTTGGTCGAAACCCATTACAAAAAAGAGCACAGTGTTGCTTTTTACGCCGAAAAACTGAACAAATCTCCTAAAACCTTATCCAACAATTTTGCCAAGCATCAAAAAAGTCCGTTACAGATTATACACGATCGCATCGTTTTAGAAACCAAACGGCAATTGTTATATACCGACAAATCTTCAAAAGAAATTGCTTACGACATTGGTTTTGATGACGCCTCTCACTTAAGTCGCTTATTCAAAAAACAAACAGCATTAACGCCTTCAGAATTCAAAAAAAGCATCAAACCTTCCAATTAGGGAAAAATTGACAAGTCGCAAGGAAGTCTTTCCATTTTTTAAGATTCTAACCCATTGCATCTTTGTACTGTAAAATTAAAACACTATAAAGATGAATTTAAAACACATATCTATTTTCAATTTAATTGAAATATTCAGAAGAAATCACAGCAAAATCGCACACACTATCAGTCCGAAAACTCATTGTGAACAAAGTCACATTCACGATTTTTATTGTGATGCAGAAAAACCTTTTATTGGTCATCCTTCCGAAGCACAAGCTTAACAAAGGGAAAAATTGACATCTCAAAAGGAAAAAACTCCATTTTAAAACCCTTAACGGCATTGCATCTTTGCAGTGTAAATTTTTAATAAACATTTAAAATAAATATTATGACAACATTTGATATCCCAACAAGAGACAAGGTTAGTGAAAACAATCAAGCCATTTTTGACAACCTCAACAAAGCTTTAGGTTTTGTTCCAAATCTTTATGCAACCTATGCTAATAGTGACACAGCGTTAGAAAACTATCTCAATTTTGCCAATGCAAAAACCTCGCTATCTGCAAAAGAAAAAGAAGTTGTAAATCTAGCTGTAAGCCAGGTAAACAATTGTATTTACTGTTTATCTGCTCACACAGCCATAGGAAAAATGAATGGTTTTAATGATGCACAAATTTTAGAATTAAGAGCAGGTAAAGCCTCATTTGACAACAAGCTAGATGCTTTAGCCCGATTAGCAAAAAACATTACAGAAAATAGAGGCAACACCGATCAGGATGTCTTAGACAATTACTTTGCGGCAGGCTATACCAAAGCAAATTTAATAGACACTATTTCATTGGTAGGTGACAAAACAATTTCAAATTATGTACACAGTACCACTAAAGTTCCTGTAGATTTTCCATTAGCGCCATCATTAGAAGACGCCTTAGTATAAACCTAATTAATAACATAAATATATAACAAGATGAAACAAATAATTTCAATATTCGTAATGGTTTTAGCATTTACCTTAACCTCAAATGCACAAGACAAAATGATGAAAGATGCTGTTGTTAAAACGGTTTCTTTAGAACAAACTAAAGGTGAATTCACTCAAAAGGAAATCACTTTAAAAGAAGGAGCTTATATTTTTGAGATTTCAAATAATAGTGTAGGTCATGACGTTGGATTTGTTCTGGTTAAAAAAGGCAAAGATGCTTCAAACCCAGAAAACCACATCAAATCGGCTTATGTTACAAAAGCTGTTGGTAATAACAAAAAAGAACAATCTAACCTCACCAAACTGGAAAAAGGTTCTTATGTTTATTTTTGTCCGTTAAACCCAACACCAGAATATACACTTACAGTCAAGTAATTTATTTTTGACCGATTATTTAAAGGCTTCCAAATTGGAAGCCTTTTTTTATTGTACAGCTATTGTAATTTTAATATTTATATTGCGACTCTTATTTACATAAATACTTATTTTGTAGATTTGGACTCCTAAAAATTAAACTAGAAATTAATGACACACAAAACTACCTACATTCAAAACATTTTCACATCAAGAACTAATAAACGACGCCTACTTACCTCTATTTTTACGTTCGCTATATTAACGATTTCAACAGCTCAAGAGTTTCAAATTACCGGAGAAGCCATAGAGGTTGAAGGTCCTGTTTGTGAATATTATCCAGCTCCTAACCAAGAACCTTATTCTATTCCTAATACTTTAGTACGTGCCAGACAAGGTGCCGAATCTAATGGAACCGTATGTTCTAATTTTATTGTCACTTACAATGGTTTTACACCTGAAGCTCAAGCTGCATTTCAGTATGCTGTTGATATTTGGGCCAACACCCTTGAATCTGATCAACCTATTAGAGTTGATGCTACTTTTTCTCCTTTAGGGGCTAACGTTCTAGGAAGTGCCGGACCAACGGGTTTTATTCCATTAACAGGACCCGGAATTCCACCTAATACAGCCTATGCAAGAGCTTTAGCTGAGCAAATTACTGGAACCGACACTAATGCTGGAGGTCCTGATATTTCTGCTAACTTTAGTAGCACCGCAAACTTTTACTTTGGTTTAGACGCTAATCCGCCTTTCAATCAAGTTGATTTTGTCTCGGTTGTATTACATGAATTGGGTCACGGACTTGGTTTTTTGGGTTTTGCAACTACAGATGAGACAAATACTCAAGGTGTATTGAGAAATTCTGGTTTTGTACATAGTTATGATAATTTTGTTGAAACTTTAAATGGGGATTCTATTTTAAGCTTTACAGATCCTTCAGCAACCTTATTAAATCAGTATACTGGAGGTAATTTATTTTCTAATAGTCCATTAGCATTAGCTGCAAATGGCGGACTCATACGACCAGAGTTATGGGCTCCATCACCATTTAGTCAAGGTTCAAGTTACAGTCACTGGGATGAATTTGTGTTCCCTTCTAACAATGTAAATTCGTTAATGACGCCTTCTATAGGAAATGGGCAAGCAAACCATAATCCTGGACCTATTACTATTGCCCTTTTTGAAGATATGGGCTGGGCTGTTTGTCCGTCACTTAGTGTTGAAGATATTACACTGGAAAGTTTACAAGTGGCGCCTAATCCGTTTAATGAATCCATCCGAATTACACTTCCTGGAAATTATAACGACAGTGATTTTAATCTATCAATATATGATATAAATGGACGTGTTGTTTTTGAAAAAGAAACCTCTAGCGCCAATAGAACAATTGATATTGATTTATCGCCATTAAAAACATCAATGTATTTTATGCAGTTAGAAGACCAAGCAACTGGTGTAACCATCACCAAAAAAATTGTTAAGCACTAATTAAACTGAAAATTATACGTAAAACCCATGAAATCTATTCATGGGTTTTTTTGTGTCTAAAAAAAGCGTGACACTTTAAAGTTAAGGTCACGCTTATCTGCTATTCATCAATAGATATTATTAATCATTAATCCCTAAACTAACGCTATCTATTGCTGCTTACTTTTGTTGAATATAAGACAGGGACAATAAACGTTAATATACTGATGCCTGCAAAAATTATCATGGACAAATTCATGGACAAAATTACTTAAACTCCTAAGCCTCAACAAAATCGGTGATTGAAGTAGCTCTCGAAATCCCTAATTTCTTTCTTAATCTGTATCGGTTTTTTACAACACTATCGGTTGAAACGCCTAAAATGTTTGCAATTTCTGGTGTTTTTAAATTTAGTTTCTCAAGGGCAAGTAATCGTTCTTCAGCATTTGTTATATCACTGTGAGTCATTCTAACTTTTACAAAAAACTTAGGGTATACATTTTCAAATTTGGATTTAAAGGTTTCCCAGTCTTCGGCAGTTAATATTTTAGACGTGGTTAAATCCTGAAGTTTATCCAATTTATTTTCTGATTTTTGATCCGCTTTCAAGACTTTTAATTCAGAGGACAGCAATTCATACTCTCGACTTTTGTGTAATAATTCGGAAGTAAAAATTTCCAGCTCTTTTTTATGATTTGCTATGTTAAGTTTTAACCGTTCGGCGCGTTGTTTGATGAAGTAAATAATTGCAAGCGCTATTAAAATAATAACAGAGAGTACAAAAACCCATAGTTTCTTTTTACTTTCTTGTATGGTCTTGTCTTTTTGAAGAAGTTCTATTTTAGCATTTTGCTTTATAATTTCTTGCTCTTGTTCTTTTGTTTCATAAAGAGTTTGATAATAAGAAAAGGCATTCGTTTTGGTAACGCTATTTATAGAATCATTTAATTGACTATAAGCTCTAAAATAGTCTAAAGCTTTGGCTTTATTATTTTGAATCAGATGTATGTTTTGTAAAACTTCATACAATTCTAATATAAGGGATACTTCGCCCCATTTTTTAGCAGATTCTAATGTTTGCTCTGCTAAAAACTTCGCCTGACTGTATTTTTTTTCTGCACTTAAAACATTGATTTTTGAAACATTAAATGCGAGGCCAGCAATGGTGTTTTTATCTATACCTTCTATTAGATTACTCGCCTTCTTATAGTGTAGATTAGCTTCGGTATTACGATTTGCTTTAAGATATAACTTGGTTAATTCGGAATGTAGTAAAATCAAATCCAAATTGGACTTCTCATTATAATCATCATAATATTCCAAAGATTTTAATAAGCTGGCTTCCTTAGATTGGTCGTCTTTAAGTTTTCCATAAATAAGGCCTTGATTAAAATAATCAATAAACAATCCGCTTTTTTGATTTGCTTTTTTTCGTTTTTCAATAAGTGCTTTATTCTCTTGAATAGCCTTATCATAAAACCCTAAAGAAGTATAAATATTTGCGATACTTGATTTTATATAATAGACATATTCCTGATCTCCTAAATTTTCATAGTATTGAGCAGCAAGATTATAATCATTAATCGAAGTAGCGAGATTTCCTTTTGAAAAATAAACTTGACCTCTAAAAAAGATAGCATCTGCGATGTAAATTGAATCCTTATCAGAATAATTATCTATCGCTTTTGAGTAATTTTTAATCGCTTCATCATAATTTTTACCATTAAAATAAGCCCCTCCTTTTTTAAGGTATATTCCTCCTAACAAATACGTGTCATCGGTTTTATCCTTCAGCCCTTCAACTTTATTTAAAAGCTTGAGTGCTCTTTCTCTTTGTCCTAAATGCGTGTTGATAGCGTTTGAGGCTCTTAGGGTTGCTTCAATAGCAGACTCATACTTTTTTTTCTTAATTGCTAAATCAACATAGGTTTCGGTAAAATTTGCCAACTTAACGATATCATCTCTCCAATTAAAATTAAACAGCAAACTATCTAAAGCATTAAATTTCTCTTGGGCTTCTGTGGTCGTTTCAATAATATGAACATAATACTCAGGAGTCTCTTGGGCTGTTATAAAAAGCGAATAAAAAGACAGTAAAACAGTAAAAGGAGTCCCTCTTAATCTCAACATTTGAATGGTTATTTTTAAAGTAAGCAGATGCGTTTTTATAAACTTGGTGTGGGATATTGACCATACAAGATAGTGCTTAAAGTATCAAATAAAAAGTAATATTCTTAAAAAATAAATGGACAAATAAATGGACACCCAAGCCATAACATCATTAAAACTCTTCACCTATAGATAGCACCATTTAGGTTTAATTCATTGGCTCTCCTCTATTGTTTTATAAAATACTGGATTATATAATCAGGTAGTATTACTCGATTTTTTACCCTTAAACAGTGCTAAATTGCTGATAATCTTATCACTAACACTAAATTATCGAAGTTATGAGCACTAACTCCTATCCCATTGGCCCCATATGGCAAGCTGTTTTAAAAAGCATATGGAAGCAATTATTTAATCCCAATAGCTCACTATACCTACCCAACATTATAAAAAATGGTGACCCAAGTTTAGGCCTTCCATCATATGACCCAGCTACATTTACTGGTAAAAGCAAACCTTTTATAATTAGTGGCGTAGATCCTTCAGTGATTAGCCAGGCCTGCACAGATACAACATCTCCCATACCTCCAGTAGGAAGTGAACCAACATTAGCCTTAGGAGATGTGCTTTTACATAATTTAAGCAATATGAGTTCTGGTAATATGACGTTTGCTACTGATGCGCCTAACGTAACTATTGATGTCACCGTAGGAACTGAAGAAACACCTTTCATCTTAGAAGAAGTCAATGCTACCGATCCCAATTTCTTTTTTAATGTCAAGTGCTGCGATCCAGAATCTACAGGGTCACAAAAATGCAATAAAAGCTGGTCAACATCTGCTCATGGGCAATTTCAAGCAAACGTTTCGGCGTTCAACATAACCTTAGAATCTAAGTTAAACACACCTAACGGAGCACCTCCTACAATTACCATATTAAATATAGTTTTAAAGGTATTACCTAAAGATATTGATCTCAACTTTAATGTAGCCTCATTACCAAAATGGGCACAAACACTGGCCAAAATCGCAGTACAGCAAGGCGTAAACACTAATGCGATTGCTGATGTCATTCAAAGTTTTTTAAATCAGCCGAGTGTAGAAGGGCATATAGAGAAACTTATTAATGCTCAACTCGCTAAAATTTGGGGACAGAGCTCATCACTTGTCTAAGTAAAATTTAATAATAACTAAATACATGTCATTACCTAAATCACATCCTTATCACAAGGCGATTGAAATTGTAAAAGATGACTTTTTAGCCGTAGAAAATTACATGACCAACCTCATTCAAAGTCAGGAAAAATACTTAAATGAGGAAGAACAACTCTTCTACAAGAAAGGCAAAAAGTTAAGACCACTACTCTTTTTATTAGCCGCAAAAATAGCATCTCGTAATCCTAACGAAATACTAGCCGAAAAAGTGCATGCAGGTGCCGCCTCCATAGAAATGGTACATGTAGGTAGTTTAATCCATGATGACATTGTAGATAAGGCACCTATACGACGTGGCTTACCAACAATATCAGCATCTAGAGGCTATGAAATAGCTCTTATTATTGGTGATCTTCAATGGATTAAAGCCACAAGACTGATGTCCAGTTTTATGGAAACCAAAGAAGATATCCTATTAATGAAACGATTCCTTGAAACAGGAGAAGAAGTTTGTAAAGGGCAGTTAGATGAAATGCTTAGAGAACCTGAAGAAGATATCAATACCCTTATAAATAGATACTACCGAACTATCGACAGAAAAACCGGGCAACTTATTTCTTTCGCTTGTGAAGGTGGTGCTCGGATTGTTAACGGACAACCATCAGTGGTTGGTGCTTTACAAAGATATGGCACTTTAATGGGTCGTGCATTTCAAGTAATGGATGATGTGTTTGATATCGTAAGACCTAATTCCACTTCAGGAAAAGAGCAATTAATTGATTTAAAACAAGGAAGGTTATCCTTACCAATTATCTATGCCTTAAGAGCATTGCCAAAAGACCATTTCTTGCAAAACATACTTAAGAACCTTCCTTTAACTGAAGAGCAATTACATGAAGGAATCTCTATTATAAAAAATGGAAATGGCTGGATTGAAGCCGCTTCTGAAGCTCGTGGAATCGCTTCAAAAGCAATCAGTCAATTAATGCTTCTCCCTGAAAGCCCTTACAGAAACATTTTAATTGAACTGGCAGATTTCACTGTGAACCAAGGAATCTTTGATGAACACGAAATAGAAACAAATACCAATTAAACAACATATAAACCTTTAATAAACAATATTATGAAAACTAATCAACTACTAGGAAATGACGATTGTAGCCTCATTGACAGATTATGGAAATTCTTATCAGACCCTGCTTCAGATAAATACTATATCAAAAACATTATAAATGACGGTTTGAAAGTCCCAAGTTTGGGTATTGACATCGCTCCTTTTGCAACTGTAGATGTTGGAGACATCCCAAAACAACAAATGTTTAAGGAACCTGTAATTGGTTATATGAATTTGACAATGACCGATACTGTACTCAGCGGAATTGGCTCTTATTCTAGTGGCAATCTTACCTGCAAAGCAATATCTCCAACCGATACGCAAGTCGATCTTAATGTTTTGTTTAGTTCGGTGGCTTTTTCAGGAAAATATGATGTTGGATCAGGTGGGCTTGCTGGATGCGCCTTAGCCACAGGCGCTGCTCTTACTGGAGGCCATGTACACGGTAGCACTTTGGCTTCTGGAGTGACTCCACCAGATAACAATGTTGAATTGGCACAGTGGTATCGAGATGTTGCATTGCCGAAATCTGAAAATGGTAAAACCTTAGTTGGCGCTTATTATACACATCAAGACACCATTCAAAAAGTGCAATTAGCAAACAATAATATGTCGCAGCAATACCGACAAGTATTAGCGCAGTCGCAGCAAGCACAAACCAAAGGCGCGGTCGTAGACGCTACAACGTTCTATCAAGAAGAACAATCAGGATCAAATCCTCCAGGATCTGCTCCTAAAGTAGGAAATGGAGACCAATATTCTGGTGGTTTTGCAGCTCATATTGCTTTGGTAAAAGCTACAGCATATATGATGGGGTCTGAAGGCTATACACTTGAAGACAGCAACGATTATAGCGAATTATTAAATGCAATGAGTCAATTTGATGATAATATCCTTGCGTTTCAAAAAACCAATCCTACTGAAGTTGATACAACAACTATAATGCAATACGTAGCAACGGCGACACCTGTAAACGCTGATTCTAAAATTCCTGTTTTTGAATTTACTCAAGATAAAAACGGTGACATTACGGCAACTCAAGTTGGAGAAAAAGACACATGGCCTTTAAATACAGCTTTATACGATCAAACATACGCTGCCAGAGTCGAACCTCTAGTAATTAGTCCTGAAGACACCTTCAATATTGATGGTAATTTTAGCGATGCAGCTCAACAATTAAAAATTGGAGTCACAGTTGATTTTTCTAATGCTACAGGAACTTTAGTAGCTACAGCCAAATCCATAACAATGTCTTTAGGAAGTCTTAAAATCACCATTTCAGACAGCGGATGGAATGGTCATGAATCCTTATATGACAAAATCGCTTCTTGGATTGCAAACAGTAAGTTTTTCCAGGATATCCTAAAAAGCAAAATGCATAAAGCGCTTAATAGTCAAAGCACATTAGATAGTTTCTCTAAAGTATTAAACGCAGGTATTAAAAAGCTGGGGCTCTAGAATAGATTCATAAATAAATTAAAACCAAAGCAGATGAGTTTTTCTAACCTTACCGAACTATTAAACTTCTTAAAAGGATGTGTGAACAGTAATGGAACTCAGTTTTCCTTAACCATAGGGAAAATTGGTTCTGAAAGTATTGATCATATTATCAAAAGCTATCTGTCAAGCAATCAAACTGCATTAGTTCTTAAAGACCCAACAACACCTTCAATTTCTGAAAACCATATAAGTTTTAGTGGTGTTATAGATACTTTATTAGGACTAACCCCTGCGTTAATTGATCTTGAATTTGGCTTAGATGGTACTCAAAAAGCGACACTTATTGTAAGTTTAAGTCCTTTAAGTTCAAAACAACCAAACCTTAATAAAAACTGGACATTAGGAACATCGTTTCCTATCTGGGCTACCTTAAAATCACCACTTTCAAAGTTAGAATTTGCAACTCCAGTATTCTATATCTCTTCGATATCGAGTCCTGCTACATCAACGCACCCAACGCTTTCAGAAGGGTTAAACTTTACGGCTGCTGAACTTGAATACAAAGGAGTCTTGGCGATATTGAATAATTTTCCAAGTACATTTAAATTTAAACAACTACATGGAGGTTTTAAAAACACCTTAGAAACTCCTTATGTTACAATCAGTTCAGATCCTATAAGTCCAATACCGATAGCTTATTTGGATATTCCATTTGTTTTTTCGGCGGTTAGTGAAAAATACACTCAAAGGGGAAAAATACCAACAAATCCTCCTGACATAAGTACGTACCTTCAGCTGTCATCAAGCATTAAAATTGGAAGTGTTGTTATTCCTCTAAAAATGCAGTTCACTCAGCTTGGAGCTGTAATTGCTTTAGTTGCTGAATTGGAAGGCGTTAGTAATTATGCCCTTTCTGAATTTAAAGCGCTTATTAATAAAGCACCCATTGGTAATTACTTAAGCCAATATGTTGATATCGGAAACACTGTCGGGCTTAGAGATCTTGGTATAGTTTTAAGCACAAGTCCTTTTGGACTCGCCGCCATTTACTTAGATTTAGGCACAACAGCTCCTTTGACGGTTATTAAAAATTATGTAGAAATTCCAGACATATCTGTGAACTTCTGGGTAAATGACCCTCAAAACACTAAAGATATTACAGCAACAATCAAAGGTCAATTTAATTTTTTAACTGATGTTCCTGTAGATATTACAGCTGTTTTTCCGCAAATGATTTTTAGTGGAGGCTTAGAACAAAACAGTAACCTTACCATTAAAAATCTCTTTCAAAAATTTATCCCATCTGTTAAAAACATACCAGATATTACCATTGCCAACCTGTTTGTCATGGCTAATTTAAAGGAAGAAAATTACAACTTTAATCTAAACGTTGTCAGTGAATGGAAAATTCCTATAGGTATCGCTGCGTTTCAATTAAAAGAAGCCGAAGTGGCATTATCGTACCAAAAAGGTGCTAAAGGATTTGGCGGTGAAGTTTCTGCTAATGCTGCACTTTTCAATAGTTCTAATACTGAAATTGCCTCATTCTATGTAGACTGGAATTTACCTAGTGATTTTCTTATTAAAGGTGAATTTCCTAAAATCAATCTTTCTGATCTTGCAAGCACATTAACAGGAGGATATTTGAATGCAACAAATGGTCTCCCAGAAATTGAATTAGAAAACTCAACAGTTTCCATCACAATAGGTGAAGCTGGTGTTTCCAATTATTATGATTCCAATTATTATGAAGTAATGGACGCCAATACCACTTATGATTTTTCTCTTAGCACAGAAATCGATGTGGATAAAATAGGCAAAGCAGATTTATATTTTGAAATTAAAAAAACATCTGAATTAGGCTTTATAACTGGTCTTGTAGTGCAACCTAATTGGACGCCTGCTTCTATATGGTCTGGACTCAAAGGTGTTTTTGACATCTTGGTTTTGAAAGAAGCCGGACTTATATTGTCTTCAATTGATGATTCAAATTTTAGTCCGCCAAATTTTGAAAAACTACCTTATAAACCGGACGCCATTCAGCCAGGAATTACATTCTTTTCAGAATTAGAATTAAAAGGTGACGCGTTATCACTTATTGGAAAATTATTTGATTCTGATATCACACTTCAACTCTATGCTTTTGTAAATCCGAAAGATCTTAGTACTTCAGAAATTAAAGCTACCTTACCGGGTTCTCAAGGACAAGGCATTATCACCTTTAACGGGCTCACCATTGATATGAAGCCAGGTGCAGGAGAATTCTCTATTGATGCTTCTGCAATTTTAAGAATTCATGGTGAACAATTAACGGTTATTGGCTCAGGAGTTTTACATATAACTCCGCCGTCAGCAACATTCTCTCTAGATATTCATTGCTGGAAACACCCTTTTGGTATCAAAGGGCTTACCATAATAGATTTTGGTATTGGTGTTGGGATTAATGATACAGGTGTTACTATGGGGCTTCTTGGAAATTTTTTAATTGGTGAAGCAGGACAGGACCAATTTAAGTTTCTAATAGGTGGAGAGATTATTGATTTTGAAGCTCCTGGCGCTTTTGTATTTGGTCTTGATGATACAGATCCTAACAATCCATTAAAGATTACAGATTTAATTCAACAATTCACATCATTAAATTTAAGTGAAGTGCCGCTTCTCAATGGTCTTGCTTTTAAAAATATTGACTTTTATGTAGTCGATGATCCCAATGGCTGGCAGGCTCCTAACGGACATTTCTATAAAACAGGTATAGGTGTTGATGCCGATATTTTATTCTATACCTATGAACTAAAACTATTGATGGAAGTCAATTTTGATAAAGGAATTATTGCCAATGGGAGTATTAATAAACCTATAAGTATCCTAGATATACTCACAATATCAGATGCAACTGGAGATAAAGGTCCAAATGCTTCAATAGATACTACTAATCTAAGCCGGTTAAGCACTGTAAACGGGCTATTAAATGATGCTTGGGTAACGGCAAAAAATGACGATGATTGTACGGTTTCAAATATGGACCGCCTATTATATCCGGAAACTTTTACATATCCTGAAAACAGCTTGCCTGCAGCCGTTGGTTTTTTACCAATTAATATTTTAAGATCTGATATGGAAGCTGATCCATACTTTAGTTTTTCTGGCGGAATACAATTTTTAGGACTAACAGAAACATTTTCAGGATCTGCCACAAGTGATGGCTTTGAAGTGAATTTTCATGCTGAATTAGCAGATTTGTTTAGAGCACAGTTTATGTGTTCTTATGCCAAAGGTAAAAGCTTTACTGGATCTGCTCAAGGTCATTTTGACCTAAGTTTAGATTTTCCTAACGGTTTATCAATAGACGGAATACCTATTTTACCTGCATTTTCAATTCACGGACCCAATGCAAGTTTAGATATTGCTTGTGCTATTAATTTAAGCGACCCTTATCTATCCTTTGATTTAGATTTTAATTGGGGAAGCTTTCATTTTAATCCCAAGTTTAGAATCGATGCAAAAGCCGTTGTAGATTTACTCTCTAACCTTTGGGAGCATATTAAAAATTGGATTAATACCAATTTAAAAACATTCTTTAAAGACCTTTTAAGCGATGTTACAAAATTTGTGGAAGCCATTGCTAACGGTGTACTCAAACTAGGTCAAGATGCCTTTTTTGTGGCCAGAGCTCTTTATAAATTTTTCAAACAAGAAATAACTGCTGTCGCTAAATTTTTATACCACGAAATAGAGTTTGGATTTACAGCTGTAGTAGAAGCCTTAGTCAAAGTATTTGATGTAGGGATAGACGAAGTATTGCGAATAATGGAAGCCATCGGAGAACAGTGTGCTGTTGCTTCAGGAGACCTTTTAATTGGAAGTGGTGACCCTATAACAGAAAATAACTTTTAAAAATAAATATTATGGCAAATTTTGATATGGCTGTTGGAATAGACGGCGGAACAATGGATCAAGGAAGTAAAATTATTTATGAAAAACTGTATCCAAAACTGTTTACAGGAAGTCAAAAAATTAAATTGGAAGGCATTGATTTTACTGTGGGATGGAATGTAAAATCGGCACCAACATTCACCCTTTCGGCACCTAGTAATCCCGAAGCATTAATTCGTGCCCATTTAATGGACTGGAATCATCAATATCCTGTTGAAAAACAAACCATAGTTGAAACCTATTTGAACTCTATGTCTGGCAGTATTTTTCAAATGAACATGAAAGATGTTGAGATGACTGTTTCCAGTACGAGTCATTCTGGAACCGATCAGGTAGATGTAACTATTATCGTTGAAGCTAGCAGTACTAACGGAGTTATGACTTTAAACCCAATCAAAGCAACAGGAAAAACAAGTAACCCATCAGATCAATCATTAATCAATTCTGTTATTCTTCCTCAGGCAATGACAATGGCTAGAACTATTTTAAGCGGTATTAACCTTCCGCCTCTAAAATTTGGTGATGTTAAGCTTACGGCTCCTAATTTGATAGTAACTCAAAATCATATTGTAGCTTTAGCTAATCTGGAGGGCAAATCTGTTCCGGCTCCACCATTTCCTTCCTCGTGGCCATCAAACCCGTTTTTTGCACTCTTAAGTAGTGATGCTAAAATGGAAATGGCAAAAACATCGACCAGTTATATTAACGGGAAATCATTTGGGAAAAGTGGTAAAATTGGTTTTAAAATAGGCGACTTACATTATGGTGCTAAAATAACAATGGGAACATTAAGCATCGCTGACGCTGGTGCAACATCCATTAAATTTGAAACTACAGGAACTGGTAATGTAAATGCCGGAATTAAGATTGGATGCACAAATATTGGTATTAATTACGATTTATATGCCAAACCAAAACTAGCTGGCCAAATAGATCTTAGCATCGAGAATGGTGTAAATATTGTGGCTAAAACCTCAAAAACGGATACCTTCGTACTGGTTTTAAAACCTTCAGGAAATCCTATAGAATGGATTTTGTCAGCAATAACCGACCCACTATTACAAACGATAACGGCTGCATTTTCACCCTTAATTAGCACGTTATTTAATGGGTATTCCTATAATACAGGACCTTTACCTTCGATCCCAATTGCAATAGACGGCATTACACTTACAGCAACTCCAACAGGTGTGACACTAGGCGACTATAATGGTATGATGAGTGCCACAGGTAATATTAACATTTCATAAATTAAAACCACAATATTATGCCACCTACTACAAAATTTATGAGTTCAGGAAGTGTGAGTTCTGCAAAAGCTATGACAGTCGATTTTATCAACGTTGGGCAAGGAAATGCTGTTCTGGTGAGTTTTCCAAATGGAAAATTTCTATTGGTTGACTGTGGTTCACAAAAAACTAGTTTAAGTGGAAAGCCATTTACTCATGCAAGAGACTATATTACTAAAGTAACTAATGGCAGTCAAATTGATACCGTAGTTATTACTCATGGAGACACAGACCATACTGCTTTTATTCCCTATCTACAGGAAACTAAAAGTCCGGAATATGTATTTTATGGCGGAAAACGATCACATTTAGATGCCGATGTTTTAAAATGGATTCAAGGTTTGGAAAAAACTAAAAAAAACGTGTTCTACTATAATAAAAATTATTCTTCTTTAGCTCCTGATGCCGAATATGGCTCACCGACCAATGATGGTGAACCTGAGGTTTACACCCTATCAGCAAACTTTGATGGAGGTGATCCTAATTCGAACAGTGTTGTTTTATTAATCGTTTATGGAAGTCAAGGCGTGTTATTAACTGGTGACGCTGATGTATCTACCGAGAATTTTATTATTCAAAATATTCCAAAAGTCATTCTGAAACGATGTACATTGTTTATGCTAGCACATCATGGGTCATATTATTCTACGGGTCAAGCTTTTCTAGATATTATTACACCAAATTTTTCTACAGTTTCTGCTAGTGGAACCAATAAAGCGTATGCACACCCAGATTGTATAATTATGGGTATGTTATCTAAAAAAGTTTTGGATGGTGCCATCAATCATGGAGTAATTTGTAGTGATGGTAAAAATTTACCTTATAAAAAATCGAACACAACCAAAGCTATAATAACAACGGCTACCAATGGAGATATTCGTTATGTAACGGATGGTACTAATTATAAAATTTTAGCTAGTTCTACTAATACTAATCGTTTTATGATGCCTATGGAAGAACGTGCCATATCAATTAAGGAAAACAAAAAAAGCCCAAACTATCATATCTAGTTTGGGCTTATAAATTAATTGTTTATTTCCCTAACATTAAAAGTTCATTGCAAACAATTTCAGTCACATAACGTTTTTGACCATCTTTATCATCATAGCTTCTTGATGTTAATTTTCCTTCAATAGCAACCTCTTTTCCTTTGGTTACATATTTCTCAATAATTTCGGCGGTTTTACCCCAAGCGACTACATTGTGCCATTGCGTATCGGTTATCTTTTCGCCTTCTGCATTTTTATAGCTTTCATTTGTAGCTATTGAAAATTTGGCTAACATTTTTCCTGATTCAAGATTAATGATTTCTGGATCATTTCCTAAGTTTCCGATTAATTGTACTTTGTTTCTTAACGTATTCATAAGATAAGGTTTTAATTATATTGAATGTCATTTGTTCGATTCAACACTGCAAATATGAAACAGCTTGCAAATGTTAGTCGGTAGTTACTTGCTTAAAATCGTTTGTAAATGTTTGTAGTCGTTTGTACATGTTTGTAAGTTTTTGACCCACGGCATCTATATACAATTTACCACAAGTTTCTAAAGTTTGATTTATAAGTGAAGATTATCACTTTTTTTGAAGTACGTAATTCATTTAACCCTCTACCGTTTACCGCTAATTCAGTAAATCTGAGATTGAGCATCTTGCCGACCATTCAAGGTCTAATTAAACTATTACAGTCAATGAACTTGACAAACTACATCTATAATTCTACTAACATTATAGACTTATTTGTCCTTTTTGTCCTCTTTAGGTTGAGGAATAGACACTTTTAGAACATCGTCTAATGTGCCTCTTATTTTTAAGCTGTCTTTTTCGACTGGCTTTTTTTCTTTCTCGTTATTCATGTTATTAAGTATTAAACCGCCCACTCAATAGGCTTTCTGAATTTAACATCTTCAACCTCAACTACATCATCTAGCATGGATTTATTCCATCTCGGCTTATATTTACCCATATCAATAACCGTACACCCAAAATTTTGCAAGGGACTTGCAAATTGGGTCGGAGGGAATAAAATCATTTGCTCAACTTCTTTATGAATCGTATTTATTAATCTTAGTGGTGGTAAAAAATCACTGTCAGCTGATACAAGAACAACCTTATCACAAGATTTATTATAAGAATCTTCAATCATTTTAACCGCTAAATTAACATCTGTTTCTTTCTCTTCCCAGTGCATATAATTTCCTCCACAACCACTTCTTACTCTACATGTCATTGGTTTATCTGTATATCTTCCATAATGAATTTTAAGTTTGTCTTTATTGATTTTTTTATTTATTTCCATCAACATATTTTGACGCTTGGTTTTACCATAATTTTTAGGTCTTGCAGTAAAATACCTAACCAAAGTAAGCTCTTCATCTTCTTTTAAAAATTGTTCAAATAGGGAAACAAAATCAATCCAGTAAAACTTTCTCCAATCAGGTTTATGTTTTGACATTCCTTTAATTCCGTAATAAAAATTGAAGCCATCTACATAAAATGTTACTCTTTTTTTTTGCATAAGTATCTGCATTAAAATTATTTACACCAAAGATATATTAAAAAATAAAATATGTATAGGAAAGTATAAAACAAAAAAAAGCCCCTTGTTTCAGAGGCTGACTAAAGTAATAGAATACTTTAGGGTGCGTGCTACTACATCTGAGTAACAGTACAAATATACAAATAATATGTTAAACTTTATGCATTTAATCGATAAAATATGTACTTCAGCAGAAATATATGCATTTCATCGAGTGATATGTTTTTTTAACACTTGTTTTAACAATTATTACAAATCATTTATTAATCGTTTGTAACTCAAAACACTCTCACTCTCAACCAAAAACTTCTCAAAACGCTCTTGACTAGATAATGTACGAGTATTAAAACGCGCGCTAAATTCATCTAAATAACGCTCTAAATGTTTCTCGCTTACTTGGTGGTATACACCGTATAAACCACGCTTTAAAACGCTCCAAAAGTTCTCTATTGAATTCGTGTGAACGTTCCCCTCAACATAAATATTAAGTGAGTGTTTAACGTTGTCATGTGTATAACTCTTTTTTAAGTGATTATAAACTGGTGCTTCATCTGAATATATCGTAGAACCTTTAGGAACATGCTTACTAATTAAACTCCCAACATTGTTTAAATCAGCACTAGGTACATGCTTTAAAACAACTTTACCATTTCGCTCAATGATACCTATTACCATTTTCTTTGGTTGGTACGGTTTACCTTCGTTGGTAAATCTGTAATCCTCTTTAGAGCGTTTTTTACCGTAATGTCTGTTTTTGTTGTTTCCGCCAATATAAGCCTCGTCAACTTCTACCATATTATTTTCTCCTAACATTTGCGGAGACTTCTCTTTTAGCATTTCTCTAATTCTATGTAATACGTGCCAAGCTGTTTTTTGTGTGATGCCTAAATCTAAAGCAAGCTGAACAGAACTAATCCCTTTTTTATGTGTTGTAGCTAAAAATATAGCTGCAAACCATATTCTTAAAGGAATATTAGAATTATGAAAGATCGTTCCAGTAGTGACTGTGAAATCCTTTCTACATTCTTTATCACCACATCTAAAGCCTCTTTTAGTTGTATAAACTTTTAAACTCCCGCAATGCGGACATGCCTCTTCTCCATTCCAACGGATTTGTTGGTAGTAGTCTCTACATGTTGATTCTTCTTTGAAGTAATCTAAAAGCTGCGGAAGTGATTTAAAGTTCATGGTTGTTGGTTTTGATATATACAAATATATACGTATTATTTTGCAATATCAAATATATTTGCATTTATTTACGTATTATATTGTAATTATTTATAAATTTGTATTGTGATTAGAGACTTGAAAAGTTTATATGCTGTTATAGTTGAAAACAAAGTCGTTGTCTTTGAGACTAATCTTAAACTATTTGTTGAGAAGTTTAACGAATTGGAAAAAGAATCGAGAAATTACGACTACTATTATAGACAGTTTAAGAAAAAAGAAACACTAGAGTTTGAAAATACTAATGGTGTCAAATATCACTTACAAAAACTTTTGTAGTTTTGTAAAATACAAAAACGCCAGAGGGTTCAGTCAATGGCGTTTTAATAGTAATCTTTTGTAGTGTTTAGGATTTTTGGTTATGAATCAAGCCCTAATATCTCTTGCAGCGATGTATATATTTGCAAAGCCTTTCGATTACTTGGTAAATAAAAGAGGTTGAGTATACTAAACTCGATTTAGGAATGGCTAATGAGACCATCTTCAACCCCTCTCTCATCTACGGTATTTTAAAGCATCCTATTAGGATGCTTTTTAATTATATACATTGTTACTCGGTTTAACAAAATATCTATATTTCTTACCTACTTTAGTTGCCCCAATAATTCCATCACGATAAAGTCTAGAAAGTTTTATTGTAGCAATATTAAAGGCTTTAGACTCATCAAACTCATTATCTAAAGACAATAGGGTTTTAGCAACATCTTCTGCTGTACCTTTAGTTATATGTTTTAAAGCATAAAGCACTTTTTCTTTCTGAACCCATTCTTGATCGTATCCGTCACTCATAGCTGTAAAATCATGAGCAGGCTCATTAAAAGGGATTGATGTTTGAGGTTTAGAATCTGCCTCATATCGCTTCTTAAGAAGTCTTACTGCCTCTAAAGTAGCAACCAAATCTTTTTCTTCTTGCAATAGCTGTTTGTAGAATAGTTCCTTGTTCATGTCGTTTATTTTTAGTATATTTGACTCTTATAATTAGAGTCGGTGGCGGGATTCGAACCCGCTAATCCTCTCCTGCAAAAAGAGACACCTTAACCGTTTGGTTACACCGACAACAATTGTATTTTATCAAAGAAAAATAGGATGTTAATAGTTTCTCAGGACTAGCATCCTTTTTTTTATTCCTTCTTGTCTACAAAGCTACAAAATATTATTGAATAACATAGAAAGTAAAACAAATTTTTTTGTATTTATTTTTATTTCACTTTATTTAAAAAAATAAGTACGTAAAATTCACACTATCCTAGTGTTTACATGACAAATACAATTTTACAAAATAGTTTTGTTGTGTATAACAAAACATACAAATAGAGTTATTTAGTGTTAAATAGTATTGTTTTTATATACTTTGCTTATATCTAAATAACTCTATTTAATATAATCAATCTATAAAGTTTATCAAGTACTTTGTGGTAAGTAGTATATAGATGCCTGACCCACAACCTTTTAACTCAAATAAGCCTCTTTTTAAAATAAAACACTTATCTTTAATTATCATGAAGTTTTATAATCAATATCGTTTATATTTTATCCTTTTTTTGCTTTTGGGATGCTCAAAACCAGATGTAGCGCCCTCTTCAACTTATAATGACAATGACAACGAAACAGGCGGTGGTTCTAATAACTCAAACCCTTCTGGATTAACCATTGATAATGAGTTACGGCCTTTTTATGATAGCTTTATTGAAGCCATGCAAGAACGTGGGCAAAACTTAGGAGACTTACCAATAAGTATCGAATTCGTCAATCAAATATCGGCCCCAAACAGCAGTCAATTTTGTGCTTACGGCTATCCTAATTTTAATAATACAGGAGCCGCAAGAGTGGAAGTCATAAATTCATTTGGTTGTTGGGATCGATGGACAAGCATTCAAAAAGAAAATTTAATGTATCATGAGTTTGGCCATGCGCTCCTATCTAGAGGTCATATGGCAGGTTATTTGCCCAATGGCTCCGAACGCTCTTTAATGTGTAGCAGTAGCGATTGTAATAATTACCGAGTCTATACGGTGTATCAAGAAGTACAAAGAGATTATTATTTAGATGAATTGTTAAACATAGGCATTGCCATTCCTGATTGGGCTGTAGAAAAAAACTATACCGCAACATTACTCGAGGATTCATTTTCAGATATCCAAGACTGGGAATTTGAAACCGAAACCGTCAACGGAGAGAGTAGCACAAACCCGTATACTTTTTTTATAGAAGATACTGAATATTTTTCACCTCCGTTTGCGCTCGGGATAGCTTCAGAAAGTAACTCAGAAACTGCAACTTATGGCCATTGGTATAAGGATTATACGATTGATAATAGTAACGACTGTTCGAATCTTATCGTAAAAACGGACCTAAAGTACAATGGTTTAAATGAAGGTTTATTTGCGGTTATTGTAGACCTTTATGATACCGTTGATACCGATTTAGAGTTTGCTCAATATTATACTATTTTAGATACTAATTCGTCAACAACTGTTTTTGAAAACTTCGAAACTAATGTCATTTGTATTCCAAATGAAACCACTAAATTTAGAGTTAGGTTTTATCTAGAAACACAATCGGCTTCAACAGTTTATATTGATAATCTTGAAGTTGATTTATACGAATAAATTAGATATAGATTATGCAAAAACAATGTCCAGAATGTGGCACCAAGATCGTCGGTAGAATTGATAAGAAATTCTGTAGTGATGCCTGCCGAAATTCCTATAATAATGCCATTAATAAGGATTCTAAAAACTTGATTAGAAACACTAATAATCGCCTTCGGAAAAACTATCGCATCCTGGAAGCACTCAACCCTGAACAAAAGAAAAAAGTCTCCAGAGCACGACTCATTGAACAAGGATTTGATTTTAATTATTTTACGAGTATCTACACCACAAAAGCAGGTACAATCTACTATTTTGTGTACGACCAAGGGTATTTACCTCTGGAAGAAGATTACTTTGCCCTTGTTAAACGAGACAGTTAATTTACTGTAACAATTGCATAAATCTCACGACCTATAAGCACTAACCTATCCTTCTTAAATGAACGCTATTTTATTTATCCCTGTTGTTTTGGTTTTAATTTTTATAAGTGTGGTCGGACTCATCATCTTCATAACTTATTATTTTAGCAAAAAGCAGGTTATTATTAGAACCTTATCAAAAATTCCGCGCAAACCTGCATCTAGTTTAAAAACCAATGAGCTTTCAAAAGTCACCGGCAAGGCTTTACATGTTACAGCGCCATTAATTGCACCTTATACCGAACGCAAATGTGTATTTTACCAAATTAGGATTCAGCAAAAAGTAAGCTCTGGGAAAAATTCACGATGGAAAACCTTAGTCCGTGAAGAAAAATTTCAAGATTTTTTTGTCGACACAAATAATGATTTTGTCATCGTAAAACCTCAAGAACATCCGCGAAATTACATTTGTTATCTGGTAAAAGACAGCAAGCAATCGTCGGGTACATTTGACGATCCTACACCACAATTTGAAGCAGTTTTGAGACGCTATAATATTAATCCTGAGAATTTCTTCGGATTTAATAAACGTCTGCGTTATGAAGAAGGTATTATCGAAATTGGCGAACGCATCACTGTGGCAGGTATTGCAACATGGAAAACTTTAAGCGAACCTATTTCTGAATATCCCTATTCAAAAATTGCGGCTTTAGAAAATGATCACAAACAAAAGCTAATCATCACCGATTTACCTGAAGTCATCAACCAAAGACGAAGCTTATAAAAGCATTATTTCCAGTTTTGACCTTTCAATTCAATGGCCGCTTTTAAAATATCTTTCTGACTTATTTGCCCGACTAATTTGCCGTTTTCTACAATAGGAAAACGCCTAATTTTAGATTCTAAAAATTTATTAGCCGCATCAAAAACGTTCATATTACCATCAATGGTTTCTACGTTTTTTGCCATTCGGTTTTCAACGGTATGTTGCTCCATAGGCATATTATAATAACGACTTTCACTAATATCCTTCAAACAGTCACCTTCCGAAATAATGCCCACCAATTCGTTATTTTGATTAACTACTGGTCCGCCAGAAATTTTATTTTTAATCAATATTTGTATCACTTCTTCAACCGTTTGTTCCGGTTTAAACGTAATTAAATCACGTGTCATAAAATCATTGACCGTAATTGAAGTTGCTTCAGCAGTATTTTGCTGCTTTCGTGCGCCTTGAAAACTTTTTATGCCCATAACCAATTTTTTTTGTGTTGACTTAAAGTTACTGAAAATAAGTGAATAATACCAACCTGTACATTCAATCGATAATTTGTAAATTACAGACTTATTAAAACCACACATGACACATCAAAAAATTGCTGTTATTGGCTGCGGTTGGTTGGGTTCCCCTTTAGCAAAAACACTTGTTAAAGCGGGTTATAAGGTTCATGGCTCTACAACAACCAAAAGTAAATTAGCGGTATTAGAAGCGGCTCAGATCAAGGCGTTTTTGATTCAATTATCTTCGGAAGGCATCACTGGTGATCTTCAAGCATGTCTTTCGGGTTGCGAAACATTAATTCTAAATATCCCTCCTGGATTGAGTAAAAATCCCGACAAAGATTATGTTCAACAAATGTCTTATGTCGTCAAAACCATTGAAGCTTCTTCCGTAAAACAGGTCCTTTTTATAAGCTCAACTTCAGTCTATGACGATGAGGAAAGCTTTCCTATTATCACCGAAACTTCAGCTACCTCCGCTTCAAAAAAAGCTGCGCAACTCATAAAGGTTGAACGTCTTTTTCAGCAACATAAAAGCTTTAAAACGACACTTTTAAGATTTAGTGGATTATTTGCAGAAGACAGGCATCCAGCACGATTTCTTTCCGGAAAAACAAACCTTAAAAATGCTGATGCTCCCGTTAATTTAATTCACCGAGAAGATTGTATTGCCATCATTATAACACTTTTGCAGTTAGACATTTGGGATGCTACTTTTAATGCCTCAACACCAATACATCCTACAAAAAAAGACTATTATACTTCGGAATGTAATCGCCTTCAAATAGCGATTCCTGAGTTTGATGAGACCAAAAAAAGCCAAGGAAAAATTATAGATTCAAACACATTGGTACGCCTTTTGAATTATGATTTCAAAGTAAAACTTTAACAATTAGCAGACTTTTAAGAATATATGCCATTTAATTTTTTAGTTTTGGCGCTATAAATTATGAATATCATGAAAAAACTTATACTTCTTTTAGCTTTAGCAGCTACCTTTGGTGCAACTGCACAAACCAAATCAGAACTCACTAAACATTTTGAAGCCTACTATAAGCAAATGAAAAGTCAAGGAGATGTACAAGGCGTTATTAACGCTATGACACATCTTAATGTTCTACAGCCTAGTCAGGCACGATTAGATACCTTAGCTTACATTTATGCTTCAGAAAACAGAAATCTTGAAGCTCTAAACACCTTAGGTATTGATCAGAATCCTACAGATACAGATATGAATACTGAGGTTAAAGCGATTGCATTAAAAGCTTTAAATCAACCACAACGTGCTCTGGTTTTTTATGAAGAATTATTTAAACGCAGTGCCAATTCCTATTTGGCTTACGAAATTGCCGATCTTAAAATTCAAACTAAAGATCTTGCAGGCGCTAAAGCAAAAGTAGACTATGGTTTGGTAAATGTAAAACCAGAAGAAAAACGCGCTTATTACGAATCTCAAAGGCCTTATGAAGTCTCTCTTAAAGGCGCATTAACCTATTTAAAAGCGTTGATTTTATTCAATATGAATCAAACAGATAATTTAGATGCTGCCATTGGTTTGTTAGATGAAGCACTTGCTTTAGATGCCAACTTTAATCTTGCTAAAATTAGTAAAGATGCCTTGGTCGCTAAAAAAGAAGGCAAACAATAATTATTGTTAATTAAGACAAAAAAAGCACCCAAATTGGGTGCTTTTTTTGTGTTGTATAACTAACAAAATTACCAGATTCTAACGCGCTTTTCGGGAGCTAACCACATAGCATCACCTTCTTTAATATCAAATGCTTCGTAAAATGCATCGATATTTTTAAGCGGTTGTGTCGCTCTTACAACACCTGGAGAATGCACATCTGTTTTTACCTGAGTCTCTAAAGCGTCTGGTCTACTTAAGGTTCTCCAAACGGTTGCCCAAGACATAAAGAAACGTTGTTCGGCAGTAAACCCATCGATATCTTCTGGTCTTCCATGTTCTTCAAAATACAATTGTAATCCATCATAGGCTCCAAGTAAGCCTCCTAAATCACCAATATTTTCACCTATTGTATTACGGCCATCAACATATAAACTGTCCCCTAACTGTATTGCAGAATATTGTTCGACAAGCGCATCACCTCTTTTGGTAAATTCGGCTAAATCTTCTGGTGTCCACCAGTTCACTAAATTCCCATCACTATCAAACTGAGCTCCCTGATCATCAAATGCATGTGAGATTTCGTGACCAATTACAGCTCCGATGCCTCCATAATTTACAGCTTCATCTGCAGTCCAGTTATAAAAAGGCGGTTGCAAAATTGCGGCTGGGAAAACAATCTCATTATTTAGTGGGTTAAAATATGCGTTTACCATTTGTGGAGGCATATTCCATTCGGTTTTATCTACTTTCTGACCTAAGTCTGACAAGGTTTCTTTTAGATTCCATTCAGAAAAAGCCATCATATTTTCAGCATAACTATTACCTTCTTTAATCATTAACTCTGAATAGTCTCTCCATTCATCAGGATATGCAATTTTAACTGTAAATTTATCTAGTTTTTCAATAGCTTTAGCTTTAGTAGCATCACTCATCCAATCTAATTTATCAATTCTGGTTTTGAATGCTGTGATCACATTTGCAATCATTTTTTCTGCTTTTTCTTTTGCTTCAGGCGGAAATTTAGCATCGACATATAATTGACCAATAGCCTCACCTACACGTCCAGTCACATGATCCATTGCACGATCTTCGGCAGGTCTTTGGGTTTCTGTACCTCTTAAAGTTTTACTGTAAAAATCCCAGTTTGCTTTTTCAATTTCAGTAGATAAAAATCCGGAAACACCATTTAAAGTATTCCATTTCATTATCGTTTTTACATCTGCAATTGGTGTTTCTGTTAATATATCCTGAAGTGCTTTCATATAACGAAGCTCTACCACATAAACTGTATCTAGTTTTTGCTGAACACCAGAATCCTCTAAGAACTTACTCCAGTTAACAGCTGGTGTTAATGCTGTAAGTTGTTCAATACTTCTAGGGTTATTAAAATTACTAAAATTACGTCTTTCAGCTTTATCAAATTGCGGCTCGGCCAATTTGGTTTCTAAGGCTAAAATCATCTCAGCTGCAGCTTTCGCTTCGGTTTCGTTATAATCAATAAACTGCATCATTTTGGTCACATGATCAACATATTGTTGACGACGCTCTTTAGATTTTTCATCTTGTAATACATAATAATCACGATCTGGCAATCCTAATCCGCCTTGAGTAATATATGGTGCATAAATACTACTGTCGTTGATATCTGGAAATATCGAAAGATTAAAAAATGGTGCCCCAACACCCGTAGTTTTGGCATATACCGTTTGCATATCAGAAATCGTTTTAATACCATCAATAGCTTCCAGTAAAGGCATTAAGGGTTTGGTTCCTAATTCATTTCTTGCCATCGTATCAAGCTCAGATTCAAAAAATAAAAGTGCTTTTTTCTGATCTGATCCTTCTTCATAGGCATTTAACTCTTTTGCTCCCTTAACAATGTCTAACACATCATTGCGTGTTGATTTACGCAATACGTTAAAGCCTCCCCAACTGGCTTCTTCCTCTGGAATACTCGTTGTTTTCATCCAGGTACCATTGACGTAATTGTAAAAATCGTCTTTTGGATTCACAGAAGTGTCCATGTTTTCGAGAACAATTCCAGGAATTTTCTCTACTGAGGTAATCTCTTCTTTGGGTTCTTCCTTACATCCTATCAAGGCAAAAAGTCCCAACACAGAAACTACCAAAATACTTTTGATATTGGTTTTCATAATTGTGATTGAAAATTAAATTTGATTAAAATTAGTTACTAATTAGAAGTCTCAGCAGGTCTTTTGTTACATATTAACAAAACATTAAGAGAAATTTCTACTTACAAATTAGTACTATTCGGGCTTTAGTATGTTGTTTTTTTCAAACTCATACTTCTTATTAATCTGTAAATTAAGGTGAGACACCGTTACCAACAACTCTTTGATAGCTATTAGTTTTTGCTGCTTAGGTGTATTATGTAGCTTTAAAAAACTATTCAATTTTTGAGCTTTGGTCTCTAGAGCTGTTATCCTAGCCATAATTTCATTGGTTTGTAATGCTTTGGGCATTTCGGCACTAAACTCCAGTAAGAAGGTTTTTAATAGTAAAGGATCGCCTTTAAAAAAGGCTAAATCTCCTTTTTTTAATAAGTCGATTTGAATATTAAGCTCTTGAAATTTTTGCCAATCGTTAACCCCTTTTTGAGATTCTGAACTTAAACCAAAATCAACATATTTTAAAGCTTCAATGTCTTTTTGAGTAATGGTTTTAGCATCTGTTTGTTCTTGAGTCTCTACTATGACTTCAGAACTTTTATCGTCTTTACACTGAGTAAACAATAATAAGCTAATTAAAAAAAATGCTAAATTACGTATCATTGGGCATATGAATTTCAGGGTAAATATAGGCAAAGCCACTAAATTCTAATTGCAATTAACAAAATTTAATATGCTGTTAATTTTACCATTTTATGTTTTATGTAGTTCTTATTCTTATTACTTTTGATGAACATTTAAACATCTTGCATCTATGCCTAAAGTATTAATAATTGGTGCCTGCGGACAAATAGGATCTGAACTCACATACAAACTTCGCGAAATTCACGGTAATGATGCTGTGATTGCAAGTGATATTAGCTATAATAACCTTGACGTTGTCAACTCTGGAATATTCGAAATTGTTGATGCACAAGATTACAGTTCTGTAAAAATTTGTGTCGAAAAATATCAAATAGATACCATTTATTTAATGGCTGCTATGCTAAGCGCCACTGGAGAAAAATACCCGATGAAAGCTTGGGATTTAAATATGAATTCTCTTTTTCATGTTTTAAACTTAGCTAAAGAAGGCTTTATTAAACAAATTTTCTGGCCCTCAAGTATTGCGGTTTTTGGACCTACAACACCTACTTTAAACACACCTCAACACACCACTATGGAACCTACAACAGTGTACGGTATCACAAAACAAGTTGGTGAACGTTGGTGTGAGTATTATTTTAAAAATTATGGGGTTGATGTAAGAAGCTTGCGCTATCCTGGTATTATTAGCTGGAAAACCATGCCTGGAGGCGGAACGACAGATTATGCTGTTGAAATCTATCATCAGGCCATTCTTGATGGGCATTATCAGTCTTTTTTATCTGAAAACACCGAGCTTCCGATGATGTTTATGGATGATGCCATTGACGCTACGATTAAATTGATGCAAGCGCCTTCAGAAGCGATTACCATTCGTTCATCTTATAATTTAGCAGCCATTAGCTTTACACCTAAAGAGATTTCCGAAGCTATTAAAAAGCATATTTCAAATTTTGAAATCTCTTATGAACCCGACTTTAGGCAGCAAATTGCCAACAGCTGGCCAAAGTCTATTGATGATTCTTCAGCCAGAACAGACTGGAACTGGAACCATAAGTATGATCTGGAAAAAATGACTTCTGAAATGATCAATCAGCTACGTAAGAAATATCAGAACTCTAAAATTAATTCTTAAAACTTTGATGACATTTTAACTGTTGGGAGATGTACCTACAAAGAGGTATTAATCTTAAACATTATAAAATGAACTCAAAACTTATTCCCTTAGCTTTAACTTTAATTGGAGCACTTTGCTTTGGTGGAAGTTTCTTTGTGTCTAATTCGTCATCTGGTGATTTAGATATTGAAATTGATAAAACAGCGTTTATAATGCCTGCTGCACATCGCGTTTATGCGAATCCTGATGCTCTCAACGGGAAATACTACTTATTTAAAGCAAAAATCACCAATACAAGTGACGTGACTTTAGAAGATGTTACGGTAAAATACCGCATTCCAGATTATATTGACTGGACAGAACTTACGGTATCTGGGGAAATGTTTCCCGGACAAACCTTGGTGATTCCATGTTATCCAAAATTTAAAGACAACATCACCGAAAAAACGACGGAGTCTATGGAAAAAGCCGAAATTGAAATCTCCTGGGATGGTGCTGAAGACGATGATATTATCGAAGAAGAATTTGCGTTTAAGCTTACCAATCGCAACGAATATGTATACACCGGAATAAAAAAAGAAGAAATAAGCACCTGGAGTGATGTTTATGACAATGATGCTCTTATTGCTTGCTTTGTAACTCCTAATGATCCTATTGTCAAATACTACACACAAAATCTTCAGGAAAAATTAATGAAAGGTGAGGCTGCATCAGTTTCAAAAAAACCAGAAGATGGGGTTAAGTTCTTAGCAGGAATATACGAAGCTACTAAAAAATCACATATGGTTTATAGTGGCACTAAAGGCATACCGCAATCTACAGATGATGTCGCTTCCATGATACAACAAGTGAGATTACCTCGCGAAGTGATTACTGGAAATACAGGCTTATGTATAGAGTTAAGTTGTTTGTATGCGAGTGTACTGTCTGCCGCTGGTATTGATCCTATAATTTACATGGTTCCAGGTCATGCATATCCTGGTTTTAGAATGAATGGTCAATATTATGCCATCGAAGCCACTGGAATTGGAGGTGAAGGACTCGGCAATATTATGTCTGCAGAAGATGCTTTTAAACAAGGTCAAAAACAACTTCAAGAATTTATGCAACGATCGCAAAGTGGTGATCCTCGCTATACCATTGTCGATGTTCATGCTGTCAACCAACAAGGCGCAACCGCCATGGATTTAAAAGACAACGATTTTATGCGAAAAAAAGTAGATGATATTGTAGCGTCTTGGTCAAACGGACAACCTGTAACCCAAGACAACACGTCTACCAAGCCAAACAATAGAATTAACATGCCAGATAATCGTATTAGAACAACCAATGCCCTTTCATTTTCAATTCCTAACGGCTGGCAAACCATGATGCGTCCTGCTCCAGACATGCCCATTCTTACTGCGCAAGTTGTGGCACCAGATCAAATGACAACGGTGAGTATTTTTGATATTCCGGTTTCTAATACACAACAAGCCATGGCAGCTATCAACCAATATTTTTACAATTACGGTATGGAAATGCAATACCAATCAAACGGAAATGCACTTGCAGGGCAAACCCACTCTGCAAATGGTACTTTTAATTGGGTGGGGAAAACCTTAAAAACACAACAAGGAATTCGATTTGTCGCTGTTGGAGCTCCCGATTATCTATACAATCAAAATTCAGGAATTATTAATCAAGTCTATAATAGCATCCGATAATTTTAAAATACAATATTATGAAAACAATAATCACATTTATAGTTGCTGCCTTATTAGTCAGTATAGGATATTCACAACAGTCTAACCAAAAAATAGAAATGGTCATTGATGCTATTGGAAATGCAAAAATTAATATTTCAATGACGATGAATGCAGCACAATGGCAACAATGGAATGGCACATATGGTGCCAACCCTTCAGCTCTAAAAAGAGATATGGAACGCAGTATGCCTGCTTATATCGTTGACGATTTTAAGCTAGACAAAGACGATATGAATCGCTCATTTAATTTGAGTTTGAATGCTTATGGGGTTTGTAAAATTGACAAGCGTGGACGATGGATTATGGATACCGATCAAAAAGATGCACAACTTACTGAATTAACAGAACATAAATACATGTTAGTAAGTAGTCCGCCAGAATTTGGAGGAACAGTACAGCAAACCTTTATTATTGAATTTCCTGAAGCTGCCGAAGACATCAAAATTGATAAGGATTCTTTTGGTAAATCGATATTCGAATTTGAAATGGAAAACCCTTCCACATCTTTTAGCTTATTGCGTTGGTCTGGTTTAATATTACTGCTTCTTGGCGGAGGTTGGTTAGGAAAAAGCACCTTGTCTAAAAATTAATGATGACATTTTAACCCTAATTCGATGTCTGATAAATAGAACATTATATCATAAAAACAAAATAATCGTTTCAAAATTCAATATAAAACTGGTCGTTTAACGTGTAAAATTAGATTTGATAGCATAGTATTTGTTGGAAAATGAAATAGTTGTATCTTTCTCTTGCTTAGCTATAAAACATGGGGGAAGCTTACAAAATTAACCATCAACTACAACTAATTACAGCTATTAAAGACAATAATTCTATTGCCTTAAAAGAATTCTACACGTCAAATTACCCAAAAGTTGAAGCATTAATTTTAAAAAATAGTGGATCGCAAGAACATGCAAAAGATGTGTATCAAGAAGCGTTTATTAGTATGTGGAATAACGTTAGAAACGAATTATTTACCCCTCAAAATGATTCGGCATTACAAGGGTATTTATATCAAATTGCTAAAAACAAATGGATGGATGTTCTACGATCAAAACGTTTTAAAACCACTCAGTCTTTGACTGAAGAACGCACCTTGTTTTTAAAGCAAGACGATACTATCGAAGAGGACACCTATGATGAAAAACTAAACATAACCATGACCGCTTTCAAGGATTTGGGTCAGCCTTGTAAAGATTTATTAAAGACCTTTTATTTTGAAAAAAAATCACTGCGTGAAATCGCTTTGCATTTAAATATTGAAGAGACCTCTGTGCGTAATAAGAAATACAGATGTATGGAAAAATTACGAGCCATTGTTCTAGCTTCTAAATCATAAAAAATTGAAAGATAATAGCAACATATCACAAGAATTATTAGAAACCATTGAACGTTATTATAACGATACAATGTCTAAACAAGAACGCTTGGACTTTGAATTACGGTTAGATGAAAGCCCTGAGTTTAGAACTCAGGTTGAAGACATCAAAACTTTAATTTTAGGTATTGAAAACCAATCGTTAAAAGAGCAACTGGATGTTTTTCACAAAGACATCCCTACAACCCACTCTGAAACACCAATGGCATCAGGTGTTTTTACGTTCCGGAAATTAGCTGCAGCTGTCGTTATACTTCTGGCCGTCACTGGCTTTTGGTGGTTTAGCACGCCTCAAAATGACAAATTGTATAGTAAGTATTTTACTCCAGATCCTGGTCTGCCTACAACCATGAGTAGTCATTCTAACTATGATTTTTACGAGGCTATGGTCAATTATAAACAAGGTGATTACCAAACAGCCATAGCAAAATGGGACGCCATACAACCTAAAAATGACACCTTGAATTATTTTTTGGGAGTTGCTTATTTAGCAGATAAAAATGAAACTAAAGCCATCGGTTTTTTAAATGAAGCGACTCAAAATACAGATTTCCCATTGTTAAATGATGCCTACTATTATTTAGGCTTAGCGTATTTAAAAGATGGTAACATTGACTTTGCAAAAAAGAACTTACAGAAGAGTTCAAATGAAAACAGTAAAAAGTTACTCGAAAAATTAAATTAAGTTTATGGAATCTATCAAGAAAATTATTATTGCACTATGTTTCTTGACAGCTTCACTTGCGTCTGCTCAATATGCAAATTCTGAAAGTTTAAAACAACTTGACAGACTTATAAGTGAAAAAAAATATACTGAAGCTCAGCGTTATCTTGAGGAGAACATCGACATATTTAAAGCAAAAAAAGACTATTATCTTCTAACCGACTATATTTATTATACAGGTAAAATCAATCTTCAGCTTTATAATAAAAAACAAGCCAGCACCTCTGTACATGACTATGCAGAATCATTAACCTCAGCAACAGATTCTGCAAAAGTATTACGACAAGTTAAGCTCGAACTTGCCACCTATTATGAATTGGTTGGAGACACACAAAAAGCATATGATTCAAATTTGGAGGCGCTTCAGATCACTAAAAGCTGGAAAGAGGCAACTCCAGAACATTTTGGGCTGATTGAAAATAATCTTTGCGTGCTCTTAACAAGAAAAGGTGATGTAGCAAACGCCATAAAACATGGTAATAACGCACTACGACATTACGAATCCTATCCTAAAACCAATAAAACCAATCTTTATGTGCTTTACAGCACCATGGGTGGTTCAATGTGGTATGAAGCTAAAATTGACAGTGCGTTATATTTTTATCAAAAAGCTGAAAAGACCTTAAAATTGATGGAACCAAATCCTACAAATTCATTTTATAGGCCAGCTATCTTAAATAATAATATTTCAGCAATCTACTCGACTCAAGGTAATTTGGACAAAGCCTTAGATGCCATGAAATTCACGGTTAATAATCTTAATCAATACATTGTTTCGGATGTTGCCGATTCTAAAAAGGAAAGCGCTTATGAGTTCCTATTTATGTCTATTGAGAACTTTGCTGGAATTTATAAGGATATCGGCAATTTTGAAAAAGCAAAAGAGCTGTTAGAGTATTCCTATAATGCAAAGAAAAAACACTTTGACTCTGAAAGTCCCGAATTATACAAAGCGAAAATTTTACTAGGACAAATCCATTTAGCATTAAAAGATTACAATCAAGCTAAAACCTTTTTAGACGATGGTCTATCACATATAGAAAGAACTGAAGGCGGTAATAATTTTTGGGCAGCTGATGGGCATTCCTATAAAGCAAGACTCCATGAAGAATTAGGAGATATTAGCCTTGCAAAACAGCATTACGAAAATGCCGAAAAACTATACCAAGCTGCGCTTCAAGGTGCTTATGATAATATTTATTTAGATTTCATCATAAATGCGAGTCATTTTTACGCCAAAAATAATGACGAAGAAAAAGCATTGGCCATGGCACAAAAAGCCTATGACTATATTAAGGAAAATCAAGGTTCAACGACTACTTTTGAAATTCAACAAGCCTTAAATCTTGGTGAAATACATTATGAATTAGGAAATTATAACGCCGCATTAAACAATGCTGAGGCGACTGAAGGATTGCTCAAAAAAATGCTTCCTACGCAAACCAATCCTTTAGATTCCACAAAAATTATTTTGTACAAACCACAAACTATTTTACTTAAATCGCGCTCAGCATATAAACTAAACGGAAAAAATAATTCTATTGCTGACTTAAAAGAGCAATTTAAGACTTTAAAAGAAGCTATTTCTATTGTAGAAAAGCAAAAAACATTCCTTGGAGATGACACGAGTGTTTCTCTTTTAATTGAAAGAAATTCTGATCTTTTTGAGTTTACAAAACAACTGGCTTTAGATTTATATGAAAAAACCAAAGACAAGGCTTATCTCTTAGAAGTGATAAGTATGCACGAATCTATTTTATACAATAGGATTAGAGCTCAATTAAACTCAAGAACTTCGATGACTTATGCCAATATCCCTAGCGACGTCCTTGAGCAAGAAAAGATAATTAAAAATGCCATTCAAGAATCTTTAGGGAAAAGTGACAATTTAGACGCTTATATAAAAGCCAATTCGCAATGGAAAACGCATTTGGAAACCTTAAAAAATGATTATCCAAAATATTATAATCTGCGATTTGCTTCTATAGCTAAGTCTTTAAAAGACATTAAAACCAAACTCCCAGAAAACACAACAATCGTTCGATATATCTACATCGATAAAGAATTATACGTCAATCTAATTTCAAAAAGCGGAATAGAAATTTTCAAACTCCATCCTGAAGGGTTAAACTCAAAAATTACTAGTCTACAAGATGAAAATGCCTTATTTCAAAACAATTACAATCTCTCCCATGAACTATATCAGCAATTGTGGAAACCCTTTGAACAACACATCAAAACGAAAAAGGTCGTTATCATTCCAGATAGGGATTTATTCAACCTCAATTTTGAAATGCTTACCAATAAGGAGCTTTCCAATCCTAAGGAATTAGCAACACACAGTTTGCTTTCACAATACACAATCTCATATAATTACAGTCTTTTTTTAATTGACAACGGAAGTCATAGTGTTTCATATAATAACAATTTTGTCGCCTTTGTTCCTGAGTTTAATGATCAAATGAAATCTGATTATCTTTTGTCTATTAAAGACTCCCTAAACATAGACAAAACCTACCTCACCTTGTTACCACAACCCTTTACAAAAGATTTGGCAAACCTTTCTACGCGATTATTTAAAGGCACCTCTTTTTTAAACGAAAATTCAACAGAGCATATTTTTAAGAATAGCGCCAAAGAGCACAAAATAATTCATATTGGCACACATGCCGAATCGAACAATATTTCACCAGAACTATCACGATTGGTATTTGCCAAGTCTATGGATTCTTCAAATACCGACGACAATTATTTGTATACTTATGAGATATACAACACCAATCTCTCTTCAAATTTGGCTATTTTAACTGCTTGCGAAACCGGAAAACCAACCTACCAAGCTGGAGAAGGCATGATTTCTTTGGCGCACGCCTTTAATTATGCTGGTAGTGAAAGTATGCTGACCAGTTTATGGAAAATTGACGAACAATCCAGTGCTCAAATCATTCAAAGCTTTTACAGATACATCAAAAAAGGATTACCAAAAGATGAAGCCTTACAAAAGGCAAAATTAGATTATATTACAACCGCAAAAGGAAGAACAGCAGCTCCGCAATATTGGGCTGGATTGGTTCTTATTGGAGACACGAGTCCTATTACACTTAATAACTCCTCAAACCTTGTGTTTTGGTTAGGTCTTGCTATTGTAATTATTATATTAATTGTAATCAGGATACGGAAAAAGTCTAAGGCATAAAAAAAGAGTTTTCATTAACTGAAAACTCTTCTTAAACAATAAACCTGTATTAATATTCCCTAATAAAATTAATAGCATCCAAGCTTATTAATAAGTCATCGATTTTTTTATCAAATGTGAGCATAAAAAAAGCCAACAAAATAATTTGATGGCTTTTATTGTTAGGTATTCTTATTTAATTTGATATCATCACTTTCTTAATAATGACTTGATTTGTTGATTTATCATTAATATTTAAAAAGTAAAGACCAGATGTTAATTGACGAATATCTATCATCGTATTGGTAGATGTAAAGTCTCCCTTATTTACAACTTGTCCCAGTTGATTAATTAAGTGCCAATCTCCGTTAATTAATGTTTCAGATTTAATATTTAAAACATCTTTTGCTGGATTTGGATAAATACTTAAAATCTCTGTAGTAGAAAACTCATCTAGATCTAATGTTGCACCTGGACCTAATAAATAAATTGAACCATCTTTAACTTCTACAGAAAAAATTACAAAATTACCACCATATTCGGCTTCGATAGTTTCGGGTATATCAGTAACTGTGAGTGAATTTGAAGTCAGAATTTCAAAAATAGCTTCACTAGATGGCAGATAACCTAAAACAACATTAAACTCGCCACTGATATCAGCATTGTTTTGAACTACAAGTCGGTCATATTCGGTGCCAACTGTAGGTCCATCTATTTCAATATTAAAAGTTGCATCAGTTCCTGTGGTAAGATTCCCTGCAATGTTTAAAACACCTGGTGAATTTCCTGGAGATATTTCAGAATTTACTTCAAAACCAGAAGGAAATCGAATGGTACCACTTCCACCAAAATTAGAAAACTGACCTTCAGTAAACACTTCTTCTATAACCAAGGTTCCTGCATCACTAATAATATCTGAACCATTATATAAATCTGTCAAGTTTATAGTTGAAATTCCTAAACCAGCTGTTTTTATAATTCCTCCAATGCCTTGATTTTGAAAGGAATGATTTGTTCCGCTAACATAACCTATAGTAATATTATCAGCATTAATATTGTAATTCACCAAGTTAAAAATTCTAATTCTTCCATTATTAATATTTAAATCTCCTTGATTGTGTTCAATATCTGTTTCGAAAGCCCAGATTTCAAAATCATCTTCTATTTCTTTCAAACCAGGACCATCTATAATTAAACTTCCATAATTAATCAAAAGCGATTGAACATTGACATCTTGCTTTGAAATTTCACCAGCATTCCAAATAATTGTACCTCCTACATTATTGTTAATTAACGAATACATCGACAAATCTCCATTGATAACAAGTGTATTATTTCTTCCAACGATAATCTCTTTAACACTGGTCGTACCTGCTCCATCTGTATACGCTATATCGCCTACACCAGGTTGATTAAAATACACAATGTCATCTGCGGTTGGGAGACCATTTGGGTCCCAATTGGCTGGATTGTTCCACAAGCCGTCACCACCTTCACCATCCCAGGCTATCGCAGAGGCATAGTTTATATCGGTTACTGTATAGTAGACACCATCAGACTCACACTCAACACCAAAAGTAACCTCAATACCAGAAGTTTGATTTTCAGGAACTAAAAGTGTTGTTGCAGTACCACAAGAACCTTGAGCTCCTTCAATAATTTGAAAAGAATCTCCTATTTGAGGTCCAAATCCGGTCATATAAATTACCATAGAACCGTTAAAAAAGTAATTTCCTTCACAACTTATTTGTGTGAAAATATCAACTTCATTGACATATAATTCTACTGTACTTGTCACATCAACAATAAAGTCACCCAATAACACAATATTGCTTTGGGTAAATAGGGATGATCCATTTCTAAGTTCAAGAGTCCCATAAGGTTCAAACGTAAAGCCTTCGTAGTAAACAAAACCATTATCAATTAAAATATCGTCACCATACTGAGGCACATCAAAATAGGACCAGTTGTAGGGGTCACTCCAACTATAACCATCACCACCTCCCGTAAATTCGTTTTGAGATAAAGCACTCATTGAGACACAAAGTAGTGTCATAAAAAATAAAATTCGTTTCATAATTAATAGCATTTAAATGTTTATATAAGAACACATCGAAACATTATTAATATGTGAGCATAAAAAAAGCACTTCGTTAAAAGTGCTTTTCAATTTTAAAACTAAATTAGATTACATTTTGAAGCTATCGGTAAATAATCTGTTACCCGATTTTAATCTTAAGAAATAAGAGCCTTTTTCTTCAGCAGATAATTTATAAATACGCTTAAGTATTTTACTCCCTTTCAATTCATCAGCATAGATGAGTTCTCCATTAAAGAATAATTCAATCACTAACGGTTTTTCTTCAAGTGTTAAGTGGGATATCATTAAATCATGATTTTCTAAACGCACTACAGGTTTAAATTCTTTGGTTTCCATATCGTGTAGAAATAAAACCTGTTCTGCTGCTATTTGAAAAGGCTTAACTGTAATTTCAAAATCCTTAATGATTTCAAAAGTATAGAGTCCATCTGCCAAAGCAGTAAAATCAAACTCTTGTGTATACGTTCCATTTCTATCTATTGTCTTTGAATAGATTACAAATCCTTGATTGTCTTTAATTGTATATTGGTGTCCTTTTTTAACATTCGAGAATTTTAAAACAGTAATCACTTTGTTTGAACCATCAATGTAATTTTCATTGGCGTAACCTGTTGCTATCGTCAACATCATTACAAATACTACTAAATTTTTAATTGTTTTCATCATTTTTTGGGTTTTATGATTAACACTACAAATGTATAGCAGAACAGTCTCTAAGAAAACAACAGATTTGGCTGATTTATATGTTATATTAACAATAACTTATGATAATAAATATATGAAGGTTAAAATAGTATAATTTTGTGCTAATTCTGAATAGAATTTTAAAATCTATTGCCTTAAATTTGTAAGTAATTAAGACCTATGAAAAAAAGAAAGCCTACACTCGAAAAAATTAGCCCGAATTTTGGTAGTTCCGTTTTTGTTAAAAAGAGTACCTCTAAAGACAATGAACAAAAACCATTTTGGCATTTTCATCCAGAAATAGAACTCGTTTACGTTAATAAAGGTCAAGGTAAACGGCACATTGGCAATCATTTATCCTATTTTAATAACAGCCAGTTAATTTTAATTGGCTCCAATTTACCTCATAATGGGTTTACAGATCGATTAACCCAACATGGAACCGAAATTTTAGTTCAGTTTAAACCCGAATTTTTAGGACCTTACTTTTTTGATATCCCAGAAATGAGCCATATCAACACGCTTTTTGAACGTGCTAAAAATGGTATTATTTTTAAACCCGAAACCAAACGACGTATTGGTAAAAAAATTGAAAAACTTAATGATGTTGTAGGTTTTGAACGTGTAATACTGTTATTGAAAATTTTACAAAAGTTAGCAGAAGCTAAAGATTATGAGATTTTAAATGCCGACGGCTTTGTTTTTGAAACCGAACTTCAGGATAGCGCAAAAATTGATATTGTCTATAAACACATTAATCAGAATTTTCGAAACCATATCTCTTTAGATGATATCTCAGATAAAGTAAGTATGACGGTTCCTGCATTTTGCAGATACTTTAAAAAATCTACTGGAAAAACATTTACAAAACTCGTCAACGAATATCGAATTGTTCATGCGACCAAATTATTATCAGAAAGTCAGATGAGTATTAGTGATGTTGCTTTTGAATGTGGTTTTAACAACTTTTCCCATTTCAATAAATTATTTAAAGAATTTACTGGAAAGAGCGCTTTAAAATATCGAAAAGAACTCACGCAAATTATGCAATCTTAGGTGCTACTTTTCACCATCCCATTCGGCATAAAACTGTTCTAAAAACTGCTCCATAAACTGATGTCTTTTCAATGCAATTTTATGAGCTGTTTTCGTATTCATTAGATCTTTTAAACGCAGTAATTTTTCATAGAAATGATTAATTGTAGGTGCCGTAGACGCTTTATATGCTTGTTTGGTCATATGCAAATTAGGTCGTATTGATGGATCAAATAGCTTTCGGTTTTTAAATCCTCCGTAATTAAACGTTCGTGCAATACCTATAGCGCCTAAAGCATCCAAACGATCGGCATCTTGAATGACATCCAATTCGGGTGATTTAAATTTTTGAACTTCGTTTCCGCCTTTAAATGATATGTTTTCAATGATTTTAACAACATGCTCAATAACTGCGGAATCGGTATTAATTCCGAATAAAAACGTTCGTGCCTTTTGGGGCCCAACTGATTCATCTCCATCATGAAATTTGCTATCTGCAATATCGTGAAGTAAAGCCCCAAGCGCAACCACAAATACATCGACATTTTCATTTTTAGAAATGAGCATACTGTTATTAAACACTCTTAAGGTATGAAACCAGTCATGTCCGCCTTCAGCATGTTCTAAGGTTTTTTTTACAAATGATTTTGTTAACTCAACTTGTGCTGCTTCGCTTGTGGTCATGACTCTAAATGAATAGCGTTAGTAATGGTTGCTTCTAAAGTGCTTATTAATTCTGAATGATTTTCAACTTCACTTAATAGTATGGGTTGATGCACTTTAAATTTAATATGGCTTCCAATTCCCATCGGAAAGGCTCCATATTGAAGTGTTTTCCATGAATTATTTACAGTAACAGGAACGATAATAGCCGAAGGCACATGCTTGAACAACAATTGCAAGCCTCTGGTTTTAAAAGGCTTCGGAATCCCATTTTTACTACGAGTGCCTTCCGGAAAAATTGCAGCAGCTCGTCGATTTTCTTCAATGTATTTACCAAACTCTGCCATAGCAGATAAGGCTTGTCTCGGATTTTTACGATCTATTAAAACCGAACCGCCATGACGCAAATTATACGACACACTTGGAAAGCCTTTTCCCAGTTCTTTTTTGGCCACAAATTTAACATGATGCTTCCGCAGGTACCACATAATTGGAGAGATATCGTACATGCTCTGATGATTAGAAACAATAATTAAGGGCTTGTTTTCAGGGATTTCATAAGCATTATCCCAACTAAAGCGCGTTCCTAAAACATTCAAACAACGTAATAAAAAAAACTGAAGCGCATCAACACTTAGTTTATGTGCCTGATAACCAAATACGTTAAAGCAAAACCATTGTATCGGATGAAAAATAAGCAAGGTCATTCCGAAGACAATAAAATACACTACAGTTAATGGATAAGCTATGAGTTTTTTCATAGCGTAAAAATACTAAACCTAATCAAAAATTGATTCAGTTATTTCAATTTCGTAAAGACCACGTTTTGGACTAGTGTAGAAGATTCAAGTTAGATAACCTCAGGTGTTCTGGTTTTGACGAAATGTTTGCATCATGGGATAAAAAAAGCCACGATATAATCGTGGCCATATGTTATTGATTGTCTTTTTTGTTGTCTTGGCCTAAGCTCAAGACGCTCATTTAACAGTGTTCGTTGTAAGCATCCATAAGGTTTTCAGCAATTAATTCAGCTGGACGACCTTCAATATGATGACGCTCTAACATGTGTACCAATTCACCGTCTTTAAATAATGCCATACTTGGCGAACTTGGAGGAAAAGGAACCATATGTGCTCTTGCAGCATCAACTGCATCACGGTCTACACCTGCAAATACAGTGACAATATGATCTGGACGCTTTGCGTTTTGTAAACTTTGTCTTGCTCCAGGACGCGCATTAGCTGCTGCACATCCACAAACTGAATTGACAACAATTAAGGTTGTTCCTTCTTTTGCTAAAGCAGCTTCTACAGCATCAGCTGTTTGTAATTCTTCAAAACCTACTTTGGTTAAATCCTCACGCATTGGTTTTACTAATTCTGCTGGATACATATATTTTTATATTTTAATTATTACTAATATTGAACTGCAAAGATAAGCAAAATTAGTAGGACCTATACCAATTTTAGTAAGCTGTTTGAATAGTATTATTCAGGTTTTCAATACCGATATGTTTCAAGGCGAACTATGATTTATCTTGTGAAAGTGTATAAAAATCCATCGAAAGCAATCCCTTCATCTAAAACAAGTTGACTATTAGTTAAAACATTGATTTCTAGATTAATGTTGTCGTCTATAACTATGGTGGTAATTTCACCATTTGTTAGTGCTTGAAAATCATAGACGCCTGAAGGGTAACCATCAAAAACAACATCTGTATTAGTGTTGACGATAGTTAACTGTTGTGTTTCAATATCAAAATCCCAGGTAATAATACCCAATTCAAAATCTTGGTCTACACCTGCTAACCCTCCAGAGACATTCACTAAAGACCATGGACCTTCAAGTGTTGGTTCATTATTTGGCGTTCCATCATCATCATTTTGGCAAGACATCGCCACAAAAATAAGAGCAACTAAATAGATATATTTTTTCATGATTCGTTTGATTTTATATGTAGTAGATGCTATGACCTCGAAAAGGTTGCGTTGATTAGTAACAAAACTAAAAATATATCAACTAACAAATGTTATATTTGAAATTCATAACAAAATAAAATACATACATGAGTTTTGCAAAATGGATAGGAGGTGCCTTAGGTTGGTCTTTTGGAGGACCAATAGGAGCAATTATTGGACTTGCTATAGGAAGTTTCATTGATGGTGCATCAGAAAATGGTGGCTTTTTATTAGGTGACGGAAACCCGAAGCAGCAAAGACGTTCTAGTCGTCCTTCATCGCGACCAAGAACCCAAACCAGAACACGTCCGCAAACACGTTCGGGCGACTTTGAAGTAAGCCTGTTAATCTTGGCTTCGGTGGTTATAAAAGCAGATGGTAAACAAGATCAAAGTGAACTGGATTTTGTGCGTCAGCAGTTTGTTAGTATGTATGGCAAAGATAGAGCAAATCAAGCATTTAGGCTTTTTAAAAACATAAGTAAACAACAAATCCCTACACGTAAAGTATGCTTACAGATACGTGAAATGATGGACCATGCATCACGACTTCAATTGTTACATTTTCTCTTCGGAATAGCCAAAGCCGACGGTATGGTAACCGATGATGAAGTCTCTCAAATTTATATGATTTCTGGTTATTTAGGTATTAGTTCGCGAGACTACGGAAGTATTAAAGCGATGTTTTATAACAGTAGTGACAACGCTTATAAAATTTTAGAAATCACCAAAGAAGCTACTAATGATGAGGTAAAAAAAGCCTACCGAAAAATGGCAAAAAAATACCATCCTGACAAAGTCATTCATTTAGGTAAAGAACATCAAGCGGGCGCTGAAGAAAAATTTAGGCAAGTTCAAAAAGCCTATGAACAATTGCAAAAGGAACGTGGGTTCTAATACTTCCTATATTTTTTCAAACCTAAAACCTATTAAACATCTGTAATTATTGTCTGACTTAAAGCACATTATAAAATTCTATCGCGACTGCTACCAATTTGATTTAAAAGGAATTAGAATTAAAAATTTTATTTCAAATCAATGTGAGAAAAGATGGATTCCTGGCTCTTCTACTTTTTTTAGAGATCCTAATTTAAGAATCCCGGTCGATAAAAATTGGGCTAAAACTGCAGAACAAATTTTGTTCTTAAACTCTAAGGAAAAAACACTCTATGCTGGTTCGGTTTTTATTAAAGGGAAACAACACACCTTAGGGTCTAAAAGAACAGCTTACGTACCGCTTTACATTCATGAATTAATTTTATTTGAAGATAATAACACGCCTTATGTTTCGGTCGAAGATACCTACATAAATCCAGACTTTATTGAACTGGCCAATAGTATGGACAACAGCTTAGATATTTCTCAAGATGTCGTAGCAAAAAATACACCTTCAAATCCGTTTGGTTCAGAAAACTTAAAAGACCTCAAAACATTTTTCAGCAAGTACTTTTCTTCATGGAATTCTTACGATCTTAAAAACTATGAGGACATCAACTTTAGCTTTAATAACTATTTTGAAAGAAGCAAAATAATAGAAATCAGTTCCTTAAAATTGCTATCGTGTTTCATGCTAGGCATTTTTAAAAAACCCGAAGGTTCCGTAGGTATTTTAAACGAATTGACATTCATTTCTGAGCATCATAGCAAATCATCTATTTTAAATTTATTCTTCAAACTCGATACGTTTGAAATCACATTTTTAAAGAAGCGTGACATCTACTTACCTACGACTTTAAGTCGTAAACAAGAGTCTGCTTTTTATGCTACGGATGCCTATCCTATTACTCAAATAATTGGGCCTCCCGGAACTGGCAAATCCTTTACTATAGCGTCTCTCGCCATAGATGCCATATCTAATAATAAATCGGTTTTAATTGTAACACGAAATGCGCAGGCTTCGAAGGTTATAACCAATATTATTGAAGAAGATTTTAAGTTAAAACGTATTGTGATAAAAGCCTATAACCAAATTTATAAAAGGAGTCTATCTTCCAAACTGGGCAAGGCTATTTCTATTAATCCGCGTCGGAAACTAGACCCAAAAGCGTTACAAAAACAAATCAAAAGCATCCTAAAAACCATTGATAATATTGAAAATGCTATTATTGATGTTGAAAATGAAGAATTAAAATGGGGCGCCTTTTATTCAGAATATCAAGAAAATTTCTTTTCTAAGTTTAAAGATAAATGGTTTCAATATCAGAAAAGAAGAACGAAACCAATTGGAGTTCTCAACGATTCACTCAAATATGCTCAAAATGAAAAAACCAGACTTGTAAAAAAGTATATTACACAAAAGATTCAATACGACTTATTACAGTTAGTTCAACGAAAAAAAATAGAGTTTCTAAAACTCAATGCTTCGCTAAAAGAAAAAAACCTCACACTTGTGGATAAAAAATTGAAACAGGTAGATTTTAAACTTATTCTAGAAGCATTACCATTATGGGCCACAACCACAAAAGAAATTTCCAAATGTTTACCATTACAGGAAGAACTATTTGACTTGGTTATCTTTGATGAATCATCGCAATGCGATATTGCATCGAGCATTCCGGCATTATACAGAGCAAAAAAAGCAATTATAGTAGGTGATCCTCATCAATTGCAGCATATTTCGTTTCTGTCAGATAGTAAGCAATCAGAGTTAAAGCAAAAATATAATATCCGAAAAGCAATTCCCGATTATAGAAAAGAAAGTCTCATCGACTGGATTGATAGTCGACTCTCTAACCCAGAGCAAACCACTTTTTTGGACGAACATTTTAGAAGTAAGACGGATTTAATCCAATTTTCCAATCAAAGTTTTTATGATAACCAGCTAAAATTAATAAGATCTAACCCTATTTCGGATGCGACATCTTCAATTGAAATAGTAGAAACAAATGGTATTCGTAACGACAACGGAACTAATCTTATAGAAGTTAATAAAATTCTAGAAAAGTTAAAAGAAATCGCTACTGCGCATCAAGATCTGGACGAATCATTAACGCCTTCTATTGGAATTATTAGTCCGTTTACTCAGCAAGTTCAGTTGTTGAAAAAAAGTGTTTCTAAAACCATTCCATTCGACATCACAAAAAAACATAACATTTTAATTGGTACGCCGTTTCATTTTCAAGGTGAAGAACGAGACATTGTATTTATTTCTTTTTGTGTTGATCAAAATACTCATGTTGCATCTCTCAACTATTTAAACAGAGAAGATGTTTTTAATGTACTCATTACCAGAGCGAGAAACGAACAACTTTTATACACTTCTATAACGCCCTCTTTGTTACCAGCAAACTCACTTTTAAAACGTTATCTCGAATCTAAAACAGCACCAGTCAATAAAACAAATGAGGAGCATATTTACGATGAATTTGTAATGAACGTTTCTAGCTTTCTTTTGGATCAAGGAATAGAGGCTGTGCACAAAGCCATTATCGTATCTGGTGTGGTAATAGATTTAGTCGTCGTTCAAAACGGCCATTATTACTGCATCGATTTAATAGGATATCCTGGAGATTTTGAGGCCCAGTTTAGTTTAGAGCATCTTAGGATTCTAAACAGAATGAACACACAACTTTTTTTCTTAACTTATAGCAGTTGGTACTTAAATCAAGAAAGTGCACAAAAAGATCTTGTGAAATTTATTCGAAAGGAACCTATTTTTAAGAATGGATAAAGCCCATATACAACAAATCATTCTTCAAGAAATTGAGACAACTAAATCTCAAATATTAAACTATGAGGAACTCACAAAACCTATTGCTCCAAGTGATGCTATAGGTCGTGTAAGTCGGATGGATGCCATCAATAATAAAAGTGTTAATGAAGCATCTTTACGACAAGCCGAAACAAAACTTAACAACCTAAAACGTGTACTAGCTAACCTTAAAAATGAAGATTTTGGCATCTGTTTAAAGTGCAAGCAACCCATTCCTGTTGGACGCATCCTTATAAGACCCGAAAGCTTACTTTGCGTTAATTGTGCCCGATAACCTCCTCTGTTTAATTTGGTATCATAATTGTGAACTTTAATCGAATAATTTAAGGAGACCTTTTCAACTTTTGACCATTAATAAGTAAAACAGTGTATGAGCGATCAAGACATTTTAGTACTATTTAAAAATGGTCAACGCGATAAAGCGTTTAAAAAACTATACCACCTCTACCCTAGAATTGAAAAATTAATTCTCTCTAAAGGAGGTTGTAAAGCAGATGCCAGTGATGTGTTTCAGGAAGCGCTTATCATCTTAAACCGAAATCTCGAAACTTCCAATTTTAAGTTAACCGCTTCATTTTATACCTATCTGTATTCGGTTTCCAGATTTGTGTGGTCAGACATTCAAAAAAACATCTCCAAACAACAACTACAAGAACTCAATGCGCAAGAGGTTGCAGTCTTTCAGGAGGTGATTGAAGAAAAAAAATACCAGCTTGCCGAGCATGCTTTTTCCGAAATAGGAACCCGATGTCAACAATTGCTACAACTGTTTTATCTCAAAGCCATGTCATTTCATGATATCGCTAAAGTCATGCAATTTAAATCTTCAAAAATTGCAAAAAATCAGAAGTACAAATGCTTACAAAAAGCAAAAGACATCTATCAAACCCAACTAAAATCGGTTCAATCTTAAAATTAAAAGCATGGAAACTTACAATCAACATATCGCCTATATAAACGATTACCTCAATAACTTACTTTCAAATGAGGCACGTCAGGATTTTGAATCAAAACTTCAAAACGATAACGAATTCCATTCCCTTTATGAAGAACATCTTGTGTTTATAAACGGATTAAAACGTCTAGAAATTAAAGCCGATATCCTACAAGGGAAACGTGCTTATCTCACCGAAAAATGGCTAAAAATTGCAGGTATATCTATCATCCTTATTGGTGTTTTGGTCATGGTATTTACGTTGGTTTTTAAGGCTTCGGAAGTTGAGCCAACTTCAAATAATGAGAATCTAAATACGATTATTAGTGATACCGTTTCTACAGAAAAACCCGCATCTGAAATCCATATAGATGCTTCCGAAGAAAAAAAGACCACAAGCACGGCTGAAATTCCTACATCTCCTTTGGAAACAACACCCCATTTAGATGCATCTGAAGCTATTTCAACAAAGGCCAACACGTTCAGAAAAAGAGCGCAAATGGTCACCCTAAATACCCAGAAAGACACAACCATTAAAGCACCCGAAGGCACCATTTTAAAGATTAGTAAAGGGGCGTTTATCAATCCAAAAACCAAACAAGTTATTCAGGGTAACATTCGTTTAAACATTACCGAATATTATAAACTTTCGGATATATTGATGGCAAATTTGACAACGGTTTCAAACGGAAAACAATTAGAAACTGGCGGCATGCTTTATATTGAAGCCCTACAAGGGAATACCAAATTAGAACTCCAAAAAAACAAACCTATTGAGATTTCGTTTCCTAATCAAAGCCCAAAATCTGGTATGCAATTATTTTCTGGTGAATGGGAAGATGAAACTATCAACTGGCAGCTTCAAAATGAATCTATAGAAGAATTAGAACATCTCGAAATCCTTGAAGCAGGTATCGAAGTTCCGTTTTCTGTTGTTGAGCAAGCACCTACATTTCCAGGTTGTGAAAATGCAGACAATGATATTAGAAAACAATGTACGACCAAAGCCATTTCAAAATTTATTAGCCGAAACTTCAATACCGATTTGGCTCCTGGTCTTAACTTAACCGGAAAACAACGAATCAATTGTATTTTTAAAATCGATCCAGAGGGTCGTATCGTTTTTGTTCAAACACGTGCCGCTCATCCGAGACTAAGTGAAGAAGCCGAACGTGTAATAAATTTATTACCAAAAATGAATCCTGGTCTGCAACGCGGAAAAGCGGTAACAGTTCCTTATTCTTTACCTATTGTTTTTGATATTCCAGACGAACGTACCGTAACTAGTTTCTTTGGAACTATAGACAGCGTGACCACCAGCACCTCTGTAATTTCTCCTCAAAACATAAGCGTAAACCCTATTGAAATGGACACTATTTATAGTGATCGTAGAGGCATCGTTGAACAGATAAGAGAAGTCATGCATGATAAAGATTTCCCTGTAGATTCATTATTTATAAATGCATGGCAACGTTACAAACAACAACGACTCATAAGAGAAATTGGTACTGCAAATTTGAGACGTTATATGTTAAGAAAATCACTTTTTGAAATGGATAACACGAAATTCAAAATTCTTGATGATGATTCGATAACACGTGGCGGACATATACTAAGAGTTCCTTGGGATGAAACTAAAATACCAACAACTACCAGAGTCATGAATCTCACTCCGAAACAAGTGTTTGCTGCTGGATCAGAAGCTATAACTGCTAAAGCGTTTGAAGCGCGATTAAGCAACGAAAGCGATACTAGTATTTCTTCGAGAGACGCCAGCTATTATGTACTGAGCACTTCAAAATTAGGATGGATTAATTGTGATCGCTTTATCAATAGAAACACAAAACGTATCCCCTACAAACTCAAAATTAAAAACGCAGAAGGCGCACATATAAATATGGTTTTTAAATCGTATAACTCTATTTTACCTAGCTGGCATACAAATGGCGTTTATGATTTTCAAACTGTTGGTGCTAATGAAGCTATTATTCTGGTTGCTATACAACGAAAAAATGGAAAACTCTACTACGATACCATAGATACCAAAACAGAAGCCAATCCTAAAATTGATTTTAACTTTAAGGAAGTTACTATTGAAGAATTGAAGAGTCAATTGGAGATTTTAAATACCTTTAAATAATATGAAACTAATCATACCCATGATGTTAGCTTTATGCGCTGTGTCTCTAAATGCACAAGACCTAACGGGCATCTATAAAGTTGAAAGACATGGTACAACGACTTCACTCTCACGTACATTAACCTTAAATGCAGATGGCACTTTTGAGTTTTATGCCTATAAAAAACATGAACGAAGAATTCCTAATGACGTCCATCTTTACGGAAAAGGAACTTGGACAATAGACAAAAAGGTGATTACTTTTTCTACGGAAACTTTAGACCTTGATGAAAAGTACACGCTAAATTTTAATAGTTCTAAAGCTAGATTCGATACAAAGTCGCCAAGAGATACTTCGAATCGTACTATAAAAACATCCATCCGGTTTTATGATTCTGAAGTGTTAATTGCTAAAGGATTGAAACTTATTAAAGACTAACTGAAAATACTTTTGTTTTTTGACAGACAAGGAAGCACAACTGAAGAATCTAACCTCTAAACAAAAAGAAGTCATCTTTCATATCTTCTATCTGAGCATCTTCGTTAGTTATAATATAATCAATAGCTTGGGTCGTAAATTCGTTCCCTTTAGATGTTAATGATACAATAGCATTGTTTATGACTATCATATTATTTTTTAGAGCCAGATCCAAAACGGTTTTAGAGCGTACTTTCTGCCAGTTGATATGCTCATTTAAATGGTTAACATGACGCTCGGCTTCTTCGTCATGATTTTTTAAATGAAGTAAAAACGTAAGTAATGAAACCTCTGTACGCTGTTGTTTCTCTCTGTACATTACCGCAATTATACCTTTACTAGGCGCGAATAAATACACCATTAAAAACAAGACACCAAGCATGGTTGTAATAGAGCCCGCTATAGAAGCATCAAGCCAATGAGCAAACCAGTACCCAGAAATGGCACTAAACACACCAAAGACTATAGAAAGTAGGAGCATTTTCTTTAAATCTGTCGTTAAAAGATAGGCCGTGGCCGCTGGAGCAATCATTAAAGCAACAACTAGAATCGCACCAACAGCATCAAAAGCGCCAACCGTAGTTACCGATGAAACAGACATTAATCCGTAGTGAATAATCGCAGGAGAAAAGCCTAAAGAAGCAGCCAGACCTTTATCAAAGGTACTCAGCTTTAATTCTTTAAAAAACGCAATTAACAAACCTATGGTAACTAAAAGAATCCCACCAATAATCCACAATGATTTGGGACCGACATCAACACCAGAAATAATTAAACGATCAAAAGGAGCTAGAGCCAATTCGCCTACCAAAACTGCGTCAATATCTAAATGAACATCATTGGCTTTTTTAGCAATCATCAACACACCAATACTAAACAGTACTGGAAATACTAAACCAATAGCTGTATCTTCTTTTACCAAACCTGTTTTCTGAATATACTCTACCAAAACCACTGTTATTACACCCGTTAAAGCAGCTAGTAAAATTAGTAATGGCGAATTTAAATCCTGAGTAATAAAGAACCCAACAACAATTCCCGGAAGAATTGAATGGCTTATCGCATCACTAATCATGGCCATTTTTCGAAGTACCAGAAAAGTTCCTGGAATGGCACAGGCGATGGCAACTAAACTAGCAATAAGTTGTATTTCTATTTGTGCGTTACTCATCGTTTTTATTTAATTGATTGTATAAGTTCGAAGCCGATTTAAAGCCTTCATGGGTTAAACTCCAAGTCGTGCCTTGCAGTGTAACATAGTTTTTTTCAACCAGTTTCTTTAATGTTCCTCTAGTAAAACCCTGAAAATTGTTTAAGATTTTAATCTCGTGAGGATGTGAAATATCATCATGTGTTTCGGCAATATGGTACATGAATGCTAGTGTTTTATGCAACTCTAAATCACGTCGGTTTTTTATAAATCGAATCTGTTTAAATAATAAGCCTCGACTTGGAGAAAACACAAAAGAAACGAATACAAATACTGCAGCAATAAGAACAATTACTGGTCCTGTAGACAAATTGTTTTGACTGGCACTTATTGCGGTTCCGAATACTCCAGAAAGCGCTCCAAAAATCGCTGCCAAAAACACCATAGTTGCTAAACTATTCGTCCATTGTCTAGCTGCTGCGGCAGGTGCTAACAACATAGCACTCATGAGTACAACACCTACTGTTTGGAGCCCTAAAACAATCGCCAATACAATAAAACTTGTGATTAATATATCAATCGTTTTGGTATTAAACCCAAGTGTTTTAGCATAGTCTTTATCGAAAAGTAAAATCTTAAATTCTTTCCAAAACAACAACAGTACAATAAGGCAAATTCCGGTAACGATGGCCATCATCCACACATCACTTTCAACAAGCGTAGCCGCTTGCCCAAATAAATATTTATCCAGTCCTGCCTGATTAGCATTAGGTTGTTTTTGTATGTGTGTAAGTAAGAGCATTCCGAAGCCAAAAAACAAGGACAAAATGAGTCCGAGAGCTGTATCAGATTTCAAATGGGTTTTAGTAATAATACCTCGAATCCAAAACGTACCAATTAATCCGCTAACCAAAGCTCCCAATAATAAAGTATTACTGTCTTTTGCTCCTGTCATAAGAAATGCAATGGCAATACCGGGAAGTGCGGCATGTGAAATGGCATCACCAAGTAAACTTTGCTTTCTGAGCACTGCAAAGCTTCCCAGCATACCTGTTACGGCACCCAGAATGGCTGTACCAAGTGTAATGGTTCTGAGCGTGTAGTCAGAAAACACTAAAGAGAAATACTCCTGAATATTCATTATTCCTGTATGCTTACCTTATAATTAATACCATAGGTCTTGGTCAAATTATCATCATTAAAAATATCTTTCACCGGACCCGTTGCAATTTTTTTCACATTCAAAAAGGTGACCCAATCAAAATATTCGGGAACTGTTTGTAAATCATGATGCACAACGATAACTGTTTTGCCTGCTTTTCGTAATTCTTTTAAAATATTGATGATGGCAATTTCAGTTGTAGCATCAACACCTTGAAACGGTTCATCCATAAAATAGATGGATGCATCTTGTACAAGAGCACGTGCTAAAAATATACGCTGTTGCTGGCCACCAGACAACTGACTTATTTGTCGGTTTTTAAAAGGCAGCATACCAACTTTTTCAAGGGCTTCTAAAGCTGCTTTTTTTTCTTTTTGACGCGGACGCTTAATCCAGCCTAAACTTCCGTAGGTGCCCATCATTACGACATCGAGTGCTGTGGTTGGAAAATCCCAGTCAACACTTCCCTTTTGAGGCACATAAGCTACTAAAGACCGTTGTTTTTCGTAAGATTTTCCATAAATTGTAACACTTCCTGCAATAGGTTTTAAGATGCCTAAAATAGATTTGATGAGCGTTGATTTTCCAGCACCATTGGGACCAACTATAGCCATAAGTACACCTTCAGGGATTTCTAAATCAATATCCCAAAGTACTGGCTTGTAGTTGTAAGCTACTGTTAAATCGTCTACTTGAACTGCAATTTTAGTCATATTTTATGTTTTTGTCTTTCAGAATGAGGCACCTCTTAAGAATCTTTTGTGTGATTACAGATTAGATGCGTATGCCAGTTGATTTATTTCAGTGCATTAACAATCGTATTGACATTATACTCAAACATCCCAATATATGTGCCTTCGGCTGTTCCTGCATTTCCTAAGGCATCAGAATATAAAGTTCCTCCAATGGCTACTTCATGATTTTTAGATTTTACAGCGGCTTGTAAGGCTTCAATGGTTCGCTTAGGAACAGAACTTTCTACAAAAATAGCTTTGATGTTTTTCTCAATAATGAATGCTGACAGTTTTTGTACATCTTTAACTCCAGCTTCGGTTGCTGTTGATAAACCCTGTAAACCAACCACCTCAAAATCATAGGCCTTTCCGAAGTAATTAAAAGCGTCATGAGCCGTCACCAAAATTCTTTTATCCTTAGGAAGCTCATTAATGATTGTAACCACCTTGGTTTTAAGAGCTGTGAGTTTTTCTAAATAAGTTTCTAAATTTTTAGAATAGGCTTCTGCATTTTTAGGGTCCTTTTCGGAAAGCACTTGAGCCACTTTGTTTGCAAATTGCTTAAAATAATCTATATCAAACCATACATGCGGATCGTAATTGGATGCAAAATAATCGGAACCAATCAATGTCTTTTTATCGAGTTCTTCTCCTAAAGCAATTGGTGTTTTGGTCGCACTTCCCATTTTTTCAAATACCTCAACAAGCTTTCCTTCAAGGTGCAATCCGTTATAAAAAATGACGTTTGCTTCTACCAGTTTGGTCACATCACCTTCACTTGCTTTATAAAGGTGTGGATCAACGCCACTTCCCATTAAACCTTGAACATTTACATAATCACCACCTATGTTTTTTACCAAATCGGTAATCATGGTTGTTGTGGTTACTATATTTAATTTGCCGTTGGATGGCGTTTCTTTTTTACAACTGAAACTTACGATGATTAATACTAAGAGTATATTTTTTTTCATTTTTGTTTTTTTAATAATCGTTATTAGTTAGCGTTCATTAAGCATTCTGAAACTTGCGCCTAAACCCACTAATAGATCTTGTCCTTTGGTGATGCTTGTTCCGAAGTAGGCATCTAATTGTAAATCGTTAGACACCAAATACGTAAAGCCAGCATCCCAATAATGGTTGGCCGAACTATCTTCAGGTAAATCGCCATAGAGCTCAGCGTACATCCCAAATTTATCCGTAATACTATAGCCATAAGCCAGCGTATAGATAGCTGCAGCTTCAGGAGAATCATTTCCCCATTCTGCACCAATATTATAGCCTAAGCTGGATTTTTCACTTAAGGTATGTGACAGAGAAAATCTAAAATCGACACCTGTTGTTTCCGGACGGTAATCTTGAGCTGCTGTAAACAATGGGAAAACGTGACCAATTAAGGCTATTTCTGGCATACCATTGTCTTCTTTGGCAATATCAATTTTTACCCCAAGTAACAATGGAGATAAACCGCTGCTTACATTAGCTAATTTATGACCATTAACTTTTGTTACACCTTCTACAAAATCCCAACCCAAACGCAATTCTAAATTATCAAGAATTCCATATCTAATTAGTGTTGTATTGTAGGTATAGGCTTCCTGTTTTGTAGAATTGGCTTCAAAAGATTCATACAAACCACCTGTTTCGATTTGGAGAATTCCTTTCCCTACTGTTGACGAAGCTTCGGTAGCATCAGGTCTGTCTGTGACTAATGCTTCAGTCGTTGAAGGTAACTGACTTGTGTTTTGAGCATAAGAAAACACAGACCACAAGACCAATACTGTACATAATAAAAGGGCCTTGGGGCTATAATTAAGACCATCTAATTTACTTTTAGTTTTCATCAACATAAATAATTTTTGTAAAATCTTCATTTAAAACAATGGTATTTGATGCTATTGAAATTTGAGTCATTTTGTTACTAACAAACTGCTTGGACACCGTTATTGTATTTCTATATTTAATTTGGTTTTGCGCACAAAAATCAAAGAATTCTTTATCATCACTCATCAATCTAGAAATCGTATAGGTGTTCCCTTCGATGGCATCAGACAAAGCAATCGATGTATCTTCAGTAGTGATTTCGCCATCTGCATTGGGGATGGGATCACCATGAGGATCAAACTTTGGATGGCCTAAATAATCACTTATTTTTTCTGCTAATAAATCTGAAGTTTGATGCTCTAATAATTCGGCTTCCCGATGAATATCATGCAGAGACATATCAAACATTTTGAATAAAAATGCTTCCCAAAGCCGGTGTTTTCTTACGACATTGAGTGCCATTTTGGTTCCTTTTTCAGTAAGTTGAAGCGCTTGATATTTTTCGTAATTCAATAAATCTTTTGCCGCTAGCTTTTTAGCCATATCGGTTGCAGCTGCATTTGAAATTCCCAGCTTCTTGGCGATATTTCCAGGCTTGGTATTTTTTATATCGTGCTTGTCGTTGTTGTAAATGGCTTTTACAAAATTTTCAATAGCTATAGACATTTTTAAATAGCTTTAATTAATTTTTAAGTATGCTTAAATATTTTACAAATGTAACTAAAATTTTAATGTTTTGTTAATCCTAAACAGATTAATGTTTGTTTTTAGTTAAATTCAAGCTATGAAAAAAATTACGCTTACGATTGTAATCAGCCTGTTATGTGCCTTTACATTTATAGAAGCTCAGACGCCTTTTACGAAAGACTCGCTTAGCGTGAGTTCTATAATAGGGTTGAATGAAAAAACAAACTACAAAGACTATCAGGTGAAATTCAAGAATGTTATTTCTGATTCTAGATGTCCAAAAGAGGTGATGTGTATAAGAGCAGGTGAGGCTAAAGTCCGTTTAGCGCTTTATAAAAACGGAGCATTTATTTCTGATAAAATTATAATTATTGACGCCAGTGGCTATGTTATTGAAGACAACAATCTGGCTTTTAATGCCGATGATTTTAAAATTTACGGAATGGCTTTAACTCCCTATCCAAAAACCACAGCAGCGATTCCAAAAAAAGAATACCATCTTGAAATTGTCTTTCAGCCTAAGCGACTTTAGTGACAGCCACAATCATCTTTACCACAAGCTTTAGTTACAGCTGTTTTTTTCTTCGGAAGAACGCCAAACTTATTCAGTAAAAACCACAACGCTAAGGCTACTGCAGCAAAAACCAATATATTTTGTATAATCGTATTCATGATAGGTTTGTCGTTACTAATATTGTTTTATTTCATCAGAATCCTAATTAGCAGTAGGAAACTTACTTTAAAAATTGATAAGCTATTAAAGCTACAAGATACGCAAATGCACTCATAATCACCAATTGGTACATTGGCCATTTCCAAGAGTTCGTTTCTCGTTTTACAATGGCCAGAGTACTCATACACTGCATTGCAAATGCATAGAATAAGAGCAAGGAAATCCCACTAGCAAAATTAAATAACGGTCCGCCTAAAATTGGATTCACTTCTCCTGCCATGCGGTTTTTAATGGTTTCTTCTTCGTCACTTCCTACGCTATAAATAGTTGCTAAGGTTCCCACAAAAACTTCTCTTGCCGCAAATGAACTGACAATGGCGATACCAATTTTCCAGTCGTAACCTAAGGGTCTAATCGCAGGTTCGATGGCATGTCCTGCAATACCTATAAAGGAATGTTCTAGTTTATGCGACGCTATTTTTTGATCTAGTTCATCTTGTGTAAGGTTATCTAAAGCGTGTTGTTGTGTTACAATATCTTCTGCATTATTGAATTGTTCACCAGGACCATAAGAAGCTAAAAACCATAATACTATCGAAATTGCTAAAATGATTTTACCGGCTCCAAAAACAAAAGATTTAGTTTTTTCTAAAACGGTTAAGGCTACATTTTTTAATAAGGGCACTTTATAATTGGGCATTTCAACAACAAAAAATGTTTTGCTTCTAATTTTTAAGACTTTATTTAAAATCCACGCAGAAACAATCGCTGCTCCAAATCCGATAAGGTAAAGTAACATTAGGGTTAATGCCTGATAACTTAATCCGAAAAATCGTCCTTCAGGAATCACCAGTGAAATGATAATTAAATACACTGGTAAACGTGCCGAACAAGTTGTAAAAGGTGTAACCAAAATAGTGATAAGACGCTCTTTCCAACTTTCAATATTTCGCGTCGCCATGATAGCAGGAATGGCACAAGCTGTTCCAGAAATTAAGGGCACTACACTCTTTCCGCTCAATCCGAAACGCCTCATAATACGATCCATTAAAAAAACAACACGACTCATATAGCCACTTTCTTCTAAGACAGAAATAAACAAAAACAGAAATGCAATCTGCGGAATGAATATAACGATACCGCCTAGTCCCGGAATAATGCCTTCGGCTATCAAATTAGTAAAAGCGCCTTCTGGCATTAGGTGTTTTGTCCACTCACTTAAGGATGCAAATGCACTATCTATAAAATCCATAGGAACACTTGACCAATCGTAAATGGCTTGAAAAATGGTAAGAAGAATGATCCCGAAGATCAAATAACCCCATACTTTATGAGTTAAAATCCGATCCAGTTTAATGCGCAAATCCTTGGCAGAATTTAAGTCGATAGTTTGCCCTTTTTTAAGCGTATTATTAATAAACTGATATCTCTTAATCGTTTCTTTTTGCTGTAAACGTTTGAGATCTGCCTCACTTTTTGTCTTAAAACTATGAATGGCATCTATTTGATTTCGGTCTACTTTTCCGAAGTTAACATCTTGAGTAATAACCAACCAAAGCTTGTATAATAACTGATTAGGGAAGGCTTTTCTGAGTTTATCAAAATAATCGGTATCAATTTCCGAAGCATTTAAACAGGGCTTAACAGATAATTCTTTATAGTTAGCAATCACTTCTTTGAGCTCGTCTATACCTCTATTTTTTCTTGTACTTATAAGTGCAATTTTGGTCTCCAGCTTCTGTTCCAGATAAGGAATATCTAATTTTATCCCTTTGTAGGTCATCCTATCAGACATATTAATGACTAGAATCGTTGGAATTTCCAGGTCTTTAATTTGCGTGTAAAGTAATAGGTTTCGTTTTAAATTTTCGACATCACTAACCACGACTGCAACGTCGGGAAAATCTTTATCATTTTTATTAAGAAGTAATTCAATAACCACATTTTCATCAAGCGATGATGCGTTTAAGCTGTAAGTCCCTGGCAAATCGATGATATGGGCTTTCACACCTCTAGGGAGTTTGCAAATCCCTTCTTTCTTTTCAACCGTAATCCCAGGATAATTTCCTACTTTTTGATTTAAACCTGTTAAAGCATTAAATACAGACGTTTTTCCTGTGTTAGGATTTCCAATAAGAGCAACATTAATTTGTTTAGCCATTTGAAATCTCGATTAAAATGTGAATTGCAGTTTCTTTTCTAATCGCTAAATGGGTTCCATTAATATTGAGATACATAGGATCTGCAAAAGGCGCCACTTGTACGAGCTCCACCAAATTACCAGGTAAACATCCCATTTCCAATAACTTAAGAGGAATATGTATGGATGAAACATCAGTTATAATACCTTGTTGGCCGCGTTTTATATCTGCTAAAGTGAGTTGCAAGCTTATTTAGATTGATTTTAAGTAAGCAAAAATAAAGTAAAAATTCAGTGTAAAAAAATTGTAGTCGTTTTTTATTGATATTCCTTTTTAAGTCGTTGAATATCTTGTATTAAAGAGTCAATAGAAGCAGGACTTACGCCATTATATAATCCTCTGATTTGCTTCTTCTTATCTATCAATGCAAAGTTTTCGGTATGTATCATTCCGTAATTTTCAGAGCCATCATCTTTAACCACGAGATAGGATTTTCGAGCTAAATCATAAATGTGTTTTCTATCGCCTGTGACCAAATTCCATTTGTAATCGTTAACACCTTTTTCAAGAGCATACCGTTTTAATTGTTCAACAGAGTCTATTTCTGGAGTGACCGAATGAGATAAAAGCATCACTTCATCGTCATTTAGAATTTCTTTTTGAATGCGGTACATCTGTGTGGTCATTATCGGACAAATAGTTTGACAGGTTGTAAAAAAGAAATCAGCAACATAGATTTTATCCTCATAGTTGGCTTGTGTAATTGTGTCTCCATTTTGATTGATGAGTTTAAAATCGGCAATGGTATGGTATTTCTTTTTATGCTGAATGCTACTATCAACAAGAGAGGCATCGATTCTATTGGGCTGATAAATTGGTAAAGGTTTATTGGTATCTAGTGCAGAATACATGAAATAAATAATAACCCCAGACACTACGGCTAACACTAGAAAGAATATTTTGAGTTGTTTTACATATCGCAACATAAACTGATAATTAAGGCTTTATATCGTGTAGAATTGTAAGTTTAGACTGCAAAAATACGACACAATAGCAACAAAATGACTACTTTTAACATGCTATAGTGTTAAAAAAGAAAAAATGACCATCATGAAATTACGACTACTCCTCCTATTGGGACTGTTTAGCACAGTGTCATTTTCGCAAGATTATAATGAAACATTAAACACTATTAGAGTGGCTGAGGCAAAATCTGCATTAAACCGAATGATGCATCGAGCCAATCTTAATACAGGTAACTACGATTTAAAATACCACAGGTTAGAATTGAATGTAGACCCATCGGTTGCTTTTATTTCTGGAGCAATAACCTCCTATTTTGTTGCTAAAAGTGATATGTCTAGCATTACTTTTGATTTGGCATCAAATATGACCGTTACACAAGTCCTACAACGCGGAAACACCTTATCATATACTCATAATTCGGATGAGCTTGTAATCACATTACCAGCCACACAAACTACTGGCGTTTTAGATTCCCTGACGGTTAGTTATTCGGGTAATCCTCAATCTTCTGGATTTGGATCCTTTGAAGTGAATCAACATAATGGTGATCCTGTTTTTTGGACCTTATCAGAGCCTTATGGCGCTAAAGCCTGGTGGCCTTGCAAACAAGATTTAATTGATAAAATTGACTCTGTAGATGTGTTTCTAACAACACCTAGGTTTAATCCCTCTAATGAAGAATACATTTCGGTTTCTAATGGCTTAGAGCAAAGTCAAGTTATCAACGGAAGTAACAAAACCACGCATTTCAAACATCGCTATCCCATTCCAGCTTACCTTATTGCCATAGCAGCTACAAATTATGAAGTGTACTCGCATACGGTATCCAATAATGGAAATCCCTTTGACATCGTCAACTACGTGTATCCCGAAGATTTAGCTGCAGCACAATCTAGCACCGCAGTTACGGTAGATATAATGAATGTGTTTTCTAATTTATTCGAAGAATATCCTTTTGCAAATGAAAAATACGGTCATGCACAATTTGGCTGGGGAGGCGGCATGGAACATACAACGGTTTCGTTTATGGGGAATTTTAGCCGCAACCTTATAGCACATGAACTGGCTCATCAATGGTTTGGAAATAAAATTACCTGCGGAAGCTGGAAAGACATCTGGCTTAATGAAGGTTTTGCTACGTATCTCTCTGGACTGGTTTACGAAAATTTAGATGGTACTAATGTGTTTTCTGTTTGGAAACAACAACGTATAGACATTATTACTTCTGAACCTGATGGCGCTGTATATTTAAGTGATGTAGATACGACAAGTGTGAGCAGAATATTTAATGGCAGACTCAGCTATACAAAAGGTGCAATGGTCTTACATATGCTTCGAAAAAAACTTGGAGATGCTCCTTTTTTTCAAGCCTTACAAGATTATCTTGCTTCGGAAACACTTGCTTTCGACTATGCAAAAACGGAAGATTTTATCGCTATCACTGAAACTTCTTCTGGTGAAGATTTAACCGAATTTTTCAGCGATTGGCTCTATAATGAAGGATATCCGAGTTATACTGTAGAATGGCATCAACCCGCAGCAAACGAAGTTTCTATCACACTCAGCCAAACCCAAAGTCATCCGTCTGTATCGTTTTTTGAAGCACCAGTACCCTTACGTCTTATTGGTACTCTTGGCCAAGAACAAAACATTGTTTTAGACCATACACAAAATCAGGAAAGTTTTCTAGAAACGATAGATTTTACTGTAAATAGTATTGTATTTGATCCTGAATCTGATTTAATTTCAGCAAATAACAATGTGCTTTTAAGCACAGATGAACCAGAATTACACCAACAACTGGTGGTGTATCCTAATCCGACATCCGAAGTTCTTAATGTCGAAAAACCTGAAGGCTTAGAAATTTCAGAAGTAAGAATCTATAATACGCTGGGGCAGTTAGTGAATCAACACGCTTGGAATTCAACAATAGACACCTCGTCTTGGGCTACAGGATTATTTTTTATACAATTTCAAACATCCGATCGGGTGATTACTAAATCGGTGTTAAAAAAATAAGCATAAATCAGGCTAAAACACTACTTTTGTCGCTTAGAATTTTTATGATTTAAGATACATGGAGTTTGTAATAAAGATATCTCAGTTTTTATTGAGTCTTTCACTACTAATCGTATTACACGAATTAGGACATTTTATACCTGCCAAATTATTTAAAACCAAGGTCGAAAAATTTTACCTCTTTTTTGACATTAAATACTCATTATTTAAAAAGAAAATAGGTGAAACGGTCTACGGGATTGGTTGGCTTCCTCTTGGTGGTTATGTGAAAATTGCCGGAATGATAGACGAAAGCATGGATAAAGAGCAAATGTCTCAACCACCGCAACCATGGGAATTTCGCTCAAAACCTGCCTGGCAACGTCTTATTATTATGCTTGGTGGTGTTACGGTTAATTTTATTTTGGCCTATTTTATTTATGTGTTTATTTCGTTTGCTTATGGCGATACTGATATTACTTCCGAAAGTTTAAAAGATGGATATTGGATTGAAAATCCGTTACTCAAAAAGTTAGGTTTTCAAACCGGAGATAAAATTATTAAAATAGACGATGTTAAGGTTCATGCACATTCTGATGTCTTAAAAAATATTGTCAAGACCGAAAAATATACGATTGATAGAAATGGTAAAGAAATTGACATTCAATTACCTGAAGATTTCCTAGGTCAATTATCATCAAGAAAAATACGAGGTGGTCTTTTTAATTTAAGATTTCCATTTATGGTTGGCGAAGTTATAGATACTATGGCTAATAAAACTGTGGACCTTAAAGAAGGTGATATCTTATTAACTGTAAACAACCAAACCGTTAAGTACTACGACCAACTTAGTACTGTTATGTCTAACTATAAAAACCAAACCGTATCCTCTGCTTTTTTAAGAGGAAATGATACCATCACACGCGAATTAAAGGTGAACAAAGATGGACAGGTAGGGATTATTCCTGCTAAGGATTCTGAACGATTTGATGCATTAGGTTATTATGATTTAACATTAAAAGAATACACCTTTTTAGAAAGTTTTGGAGGTGGTAAGGATAAATTTGTTGAAACTGTATTTAGTTACTGGGATCAATTAGGAAAAATCTTCACGCCAAGCACTGGAGCGTATAAAGGTGTTGGAGGATTTAAAGCGATTTTCGATATATTTTCAGACACTTGGGTATGGGAAGATTTTTGGAGAATTACAGCCTTTTTATCGATCATGTTAGGTGTCCTTAATTTGTTGCCAATTCCTGCATTAGATGGTGGTCACGTTATGTTTTTATTATTTGAAATGGTTTCTGGACGTAAACCAAGTGAGAAATTTTTAGAGCGTGCTCAATTAGTTGGATTTATCATATTAATTGCCTTAGTCCTTTTCGCAAACGGAAACGATATCTTCAAGGCTTTTTCCAGTTAAATGAACGACCGAATGTCGATTCTAATTTTAAATTTTAAAAAAAATTAAATAAATTTTAAAAGACGTTTTGACAAACTTAAAAAATAGTATATATTTGCGCTCGCTAAAGCGATAAACACTCCTCCTTAGCTCAGTTGGTTAGAGCATCTGACTGTTAATCAGAGGGTCCTTGGTTCGAGCCCAAGAGGAGGAGCTTTCTTAGACTTCCCGTCATTTTTGACGGGATTTTTTATTTCTAATCTCTTGAAAACCTTATTTTTATTAAGGATGAGCGCAATGAAAGAATCTAATTTTACGGTTCGATACTTATTTTTAAAATAAATCAGTTTTTCAGGAAATATCGAACCGGTAATCTTTTTTTTGATGTTCGCTGGTGATGATTTGTAGAGTTTGTCAATACCATGCATGAATGATATTCCTAGTTTCAAATACTCCTCTAGATTCTTACTCAGACTTTCTATTCTAGCTTTTTCTGCCTTAAGGTCATTAAGCTTTTTTTGAGTCTTCCCTTTCATGCTGTTGTACGTTCCAACATCGATAAGATCATCAAAAAACTTATCCTCAATAGATTCCATTCGGTTACTTAATTTTTTGAGATCCAACCCAATCTGTCTAATACGTAAATCTCTTGATTTTTGTTCACCACTAAATGTCTCCTCTAGTATTTCTTTGTAGAGCTCCAACACATCTTGTTTTATTACAAGCTCACTCAATAAGTCTTCATAAAGTTTATTGACCTCATCAGCTTTATACCTTTCTTTACATTTCGGCTGACAATGATAATAAAAGTGTCTTTTACCATTTCTACCTTTAGATGCACTTCCTGTTAATGACCTTCCACAGTTTTTGCATAACAAATGTCCTCGTAGTGGTAACTTTTCATCAATCTCTGAAAACTTATGAATCTTAGCTTTATGCTTTCCTGATATTATACGTTGAACAGTGTCGAATGTATCTTCATCAATAATAGCTGGATGTAAACCATTAACAATGACCTCATCGTCCTTCTTCCATTCCTTTATCAATATCTTGCCACAATAGACTGGATTCTTAAGCATATTGAGCATACTCTGCTTGGTAATCTTTAAGCCTTTATCGTAATACTTTTTCCTAACTTCTTCAGCTGACAAAACACCCTTGGAATAATCTATAAACGCTTTTCTAATAACATCAGATACTCTATTATTAAAAGTTAAAGTTGCCTTTCCGTTTTCATTTCGATAGTTTTTATAACCATAAGGTGCCATTCCAACAAAACATCCTTCTTTCATGGCTCTTCGTAACCCTTCCTTGGTTCTTATGCTATTCTTATCATTTTCAACTTCTGGAATTACCAAATAGACAGCTAACATAACCTTAGAATCTGGTTGTGATAAATCCAAGGGTTGCTCGATAGCATTAACCTCAATACCTAGATTTTTGAATTCTCGAATAACTCTATACGCTTCCTCTTGATTTCTACTAAATCTATCCCATCTTGTGAATAATAGACAATCAATCGTTTTTCTATTTGCTTTGATGTAAGATGTTAGTTCTTTGAAGGCTGGTCTATCAAAGTTTTTAGCTGAATAATCTTCCTTGAAATGGCGAAGTATATTTATATTTTTATGTTGACAATAAAATTCCAGCACACTCTTTTGATGAGGTAAACTAAAACCTTTGTTGGCCTGCTCATCAGTTGAAACTCTGGTATATATTATTGCGTTTGGCATTTAGCAGATATTAAATAGCGTTCATACTCTATAATGGCAAAAAAGAGTAACTTAGACTTTAGAGTCCTTTCAACTCCAGGAGCTTTATTGGAGTTAGCAACTATATTTTTTGATTTTAGCAGCATAATATATTCAAATATATGCCTTAAAACACACAAAAACAAACAAAATATGTTTTATTAAGCGTTTATACGTAAATATTTATTAAGTTTGATTAAAACAAAGTGAAATGAGTCCAATTCAACAGTTACTCTCAGATAATTTAAAGGCTATACGAAGAGAGAAAAAGATTAGTCAGCAATATATAGCTGATCGAAGTGATATGTTGGCTTCTACATATAATAGGATTGAAAATATGAAGGTCTCCCCTTCTATTGAAACCATTGAAAGGATTGCAAATGCAATTGATATCCCTATTGCTGAACTCTTACAATCTCGTCAAGTCTCAGATAAGTCAATTCTTCAAAAATTGGAAATAATAAATAATCTTTCTGAATATAATAAAAGTGTTGTTGAAATTCTTTTGGATTCAATTATTGAAAAGGACATGCTTGAAAAGGCTCAGAAGGCTAAAATGAAAAAACGATTGGCTGATTTAGATAAAGCTCGTAAAAAATAAGCTAAGTTTAAATTCTTAGAGTTACTACATTGCTTAAAAAAAGAGCTATACCTTACTTTTTTATTTTTTTACACCTACAATAGTGTGGTACAAGTATTATTTTAAAGAACGTTTTATTGTATTCAAATTTAAGTAATCGATTAACATTAAAAAAAAATTAAAATCTACATCAGACCAACTAAAAGATTTAATTGGTTTAATTGGTCTAATCTCTTTTACTCCTTTTATAGGCTTTATAGATTTTAATGGCTTTAACGGTCCTCCACTTGCATTTTAATTAAAATTAAAACAATAAAATAAATGAGCCCATCTAATAAAAGTACTCATTAATTATTTACGGATTTCCGCAGTACTGATAATTATTTATAATAGGGAGATACTGTAAATGTACATTTTTTATCACCGATTATCAAGGAGATTTTCCTTTTTTACTTTTCAAATATTTCTTTAGTTTTTTTCCTCCAAAAAATCCAGCCAAAATCATTGATAATGGAAAACTTATTGGATATAGTATTTTCTCGAAGAAGTCTCCAATAACTTCAACTCTAGTGATTGGAACAAAGCAAAAGACAACTACCAGAGCAAATACAAAAATCAATGATGCTTTAAAATTTGATACATTTTTCATAATTATATTATTATTTATTTCTCCCATAGGGTTTCAACATCTTAAAAGGACGCTTTTCTATTTCACTCCTATTAAGACATGATTTTTCAAGCTACAAAATTTGGTCCCTTACTAAAAGGACACTCCTTTTTGACAACTAAGAAAGCAAGGTAATTACTAGCTTTAACATAAAATAGGACACTAAAAAACACAAGTTAAATCAAGCATTTAGATATTACTGTGACATGGTTTGCACTTGTTTTTAGTAAATGAAAGAAATTGAAATTCAAAAAGCATTTAGTAACAATAATGAAAAATACTTGTACTTGTAAATTACAGAAGAACAGAAGATTTTTTTTATTTAATCAATCGTCTATAATGAAATAAAAATTATATTAAACCAATAGAAAAAGTTTATAAAAACAATGGAAAACAAAAATATAATTATCAATGATATAGCAATCGGCAAAAAGGAAGAAGATTTATTGAATTACTATCCGTACGCTGAAAAAATACAAAGTGTCATACAAGGTTATGCTAATAATCCAGAGCCTTTGACTATAGGAATATATGGTAAATGGGGGGCTGGTAAAAGTTCGCTTTTAAATCTCATTGAAAGGCATATTGAGATGTTTCACAAGGACAAAGATGACAAGCCATATATAAAATTTCATTACAACCCTTGGATATACCAAACTAAAGAAGAGATGCTTTATGATTTCTTTGAAACACTAACACGAAAATTGGTTTACAGTGGTAATGATACATTAAAGAAAGCTGGAAAATTCATCAAAAAATATAGCAAGTATCTAAAAGCTGTAAAATTATCTGCATCAGTTGGTGTTCCAAAAATATTCAACGCTGGCATTTCGGTTGAACCATACGAGATACTTAAGAGGCTTGGTGAAGATTTAGAAGGTGAAGAAAAAAGCTTAAATGAACTTAAAAAACAAATAGATGATATTCTAAAAGAATCAGATAAAAAGATTATAATTTTTATTGATGACGTTGATAGGTTGGATAAGGACGAAATATTTACATTATTCAAATTAATCAAAATAAATGCAGACTTTAAGAATCTGATTTTCATTATATGTCTTGACCAAGAATATGTCGCTAAGGCTATACATCATAGATATGGAAATGATGAGAAATCTGGCAAAGACTTCTTAGAGAAAATAATAAATATTCCTTTAGAGTTACCATTAATTGAGGAAGCAGATTTAGACCGCTTTGTTAAAGAGAAAATAAAACCGATTCTATCAAGTAAAAAGATTAAAGAGGCGGATTTAAAAGAATTATATGACAGTCTAAGTGGGGGTTACTTCAGTTCTCCTAGAGAAGTTGTACGTGTAATAAATTCCTTTGCATTTTCATTCTATGCGATTGGAGATGAAGTTAATGTACATGATTTATTTTGGATTGAGTATCTGAAGGTTAAGTATATAAAGACTTATAATAGTATTAAAGATTATGCTAGTAGAAGTGGTATAAAAACTAATATGCTTTTTATAGATAAAATAGATTTTAATAGTCCATTCGCAAAAGATAAAAACGAGACAGGTTTCAGAAAAGATTTAATGGATAAGCATAAAGAATCATATCCAATTATTAATTTTTTATTTCCAATGATTAGAACAGGAACCGTTTCAGCATATCAAACTCCAAAAATTAAACCTACAAATGTATTAGATGCAGAATTACGCATTAATCATATGAATCATTTTGAAAAATATTTCTCTTTTCATACAAAAGGTAAAATTTCAGAATTAATGTTTTCAAATTTTAAGGCATTAATAAATTCAGACAAAGATAATGAGGCATTAGAAATTATGCATAGAATGATACAGAATACTGGAGAATGGAAAATAGTGTATCGAATTTCATCCGAAATTGAAGTATTATCTGATGAGCTTCATGATAAGTTTGTTTGGTTTTTAATTAAACATATTAATGAGTTTAAAGGAAGGTCAGACACTAAACCATTCAACATAGAGATTGTTCAAAGTATCGCAAAAAAGCTTGTTGAAAAGCGAGACGAGAAAAAGAAACTTATTATTTCTATACCTGATGAATTAGACTATTTGCAAACCTGCTGGTATTTAGGAGTATTTACCTATGATGGAAATGAAATCGAATACATGGAAGAGATTGAGAAGAAACTGATTGCCAAAGCAAAAACTATTGAAAACCATCCATTTTTTAAAGATAGAAATGTAGCTAAAATGACTATGGATATATGGTCTAGGTTGGAGTTTGATGAGTTTCAAGAATATATATTACAGTATTTGAATTCTGAAGATAACATAGTATCATTTATTAGAAGCTTTACTTATCTGTGGAATGGAACTATTAATGGTGTGTTTAAAGAAGAAAATTATCAGTACATATCAAATGTTCTAGGTCTAGATTGTAATTTAATTTTTGATAAGATAATAAGGGTATTGCCAGAATATCAAGACAACAATGACCCAGACCAAATCGAGATTAATTGGAGTGAATACGATGGTAATTCTAATGCACAAAACATTTTACAATTTATTTATTGGCATTTGAAAAGTAATATAAAAGATGGTATTGACAATGAAGATGATGGTGCTCCGATTTATATAAATTAAGATTATTGTATCACATGATACTTATCCGCAGCCTCTCTATTGACATTTGGGTCGTATTTCTAGTAGTTTTCTGTTGAAGTTATAAAACGATGTCTGGACTTTCTTTGAGCTGTTCTTAAATCATCATTTTGTGTCTAAAGTGCAATTACCGAAGCCACGGAGCGGTTTTACTTTATCATATGTTCATCATAATCATGAACATATTACCTATTGATTAGGAACTTAAAATTTCTAGCATTAATTTAATAATCAATTGTAATGTTGTTAGATCTGTTTTATTTAATTGCTCTATAATCTTCGATAATACATAATATAATTTTGCCATTGATAGTCATGGGGTTTATTTTTTAAAGGGTTTAGCCTTTTATTATTTATGTATTTATTTTACTATGAAATCCTAGAAAGTAAAGTCTTTATAGAAAATTAATTAGCTGGTGTTTGATTTCTATAAAACCAAATCACATCTACCGCCTCAATATTGATAGGTTTTTTACGTTAGAAATCTTAACTTTATACTATATCTATATAAAATGTATATTTGGGTTATACTAGAAATATTATGGGAATATTAGAACTTAGAAAAAAATGGATGAAGTCAATTAAGACTGTTGATGATCGTTTCTTGCTGATGGTAGACGCTCTCTATGAAGGTTACTTTAAAAATGAAGTGGTAGCTTACCACCCAAATGGACAGCCTATGACCCGTCAGGAGTATAAGATGGCCTTAGATACTGCCGAAGCCCAGATTGAAAAAGGAGATTTTATTTCTGCTGATGACTTTGAGCGTGAAGAAGACTAATGGCTGATAAGATCAAAAATGTTGTTTGGACTCGCCAAGCAAGAGAATCTCTCAATGCAATCCTTGACTATCGGTATAGAGATATACCAACGGCACGAAAGATAGTGCGTAAAGATATCATCACCTCTTCAAAAGAAATTGTGTTTGCAGAGCAATTTCAAAAAGATGAGATTTTTCCTGAGTACAGAAGAATAGTGGTTCGGGATTATAAAGTACTTTACAAGATGGACAATAGCACCGCATATATACTGAATGTTGTCTGCACAAAGGCAAAAAAATAAAATTTTTTCAAAAGAGATTTTTTATCGCTGATATTATCAATATGAAAATCTTAAATATCTCCTTCTATTTCACTTTCTATTTACTAACTTAGCCATAAGTTAAGAGAATGAAATTAAAATATAAATATCACTAAAGTGATTTAAAATAACTATTTATGAATTTTAATGACCCAAACGACGACGAATTTGATTTCCCCGATATTCCTGGGAGTGACCCTTCGCCTGACACGACTGAAAACCCTATTGAAATTAGCTAAAAATATAAAAAGCTATTGATAAATAAATAGGAAATAGAACTGTAATAAAATACAAACTCACTTCAAGTTTTATTCGTCTTTGCCTATTTTTATTTAAATTATAATTTATCTTATCTTGGGTGTTTTCTATTTCTCTAATAACATACGACAAATAAATCTCTTCTGATGTTAATTTACTGTTTGTTAGGAACTTTTCTTGTGCCAACTTCGATGGAATTCTTCCTTTCTGCATTATTGAACGTGGAAAAACTAAAGTTGCTAAAAATAATATAAACCCTGAAATAGCGAAAGAAAAATACAAATTCATAACAATTACACTTGAAATAGAATCTGTAGTGATTTTTGTAAAAGTATAACCAACAATAGCCGCAAGAATTGTTGATAGAAGTATAATCAAGGAATAAGCTCTGTTTGTTATTTTATCAGATTCTTTAAGTGTATAATCTAAATAATCTTTACCCTCCTCTAATATAAATTTTGCCGAATCAATTGGAAATGATTTCCATTTGGTTTTTGGAATTTTGAAATTCTTCATATGTAGTAAATTTAATTAAAAAATCATTTTCTTTTACTAACTTGGTTAGAGTCATTACAACTAATCTTCCATTAAAAATTAATGAGAACTAATACTAACATTTATGTAAATAGATAAATTGAATGGGAATATCATTAAAAACACATAAAATTCTTTGGGGAAAATCAGGTAATAAATGCTCATTTCCTGATTGTAAAATAGATTTAGTTATGGATGAGAGTGAAACAGATGACCCTTCTATCATTGGCGAAGAGGCGCATATCGTTGCTCGAAAAAAAAACGGACCAAGAGGTGAATCAGAATTAACTGGAGAACAGCGTGATAGATATAATAATTTGATTTTGCTATGTAGTATTCATCATAAGTTAGTAGATGATCAGAAAAACAAATATACAATTGATATATTAAATCAATATAAGAGAGAACATGAACATTGGGTAAGCCAAAATCTCTCACTTGATAAAATAAAAGAACGTGATGAAATTATCTATGCAGGATATATTGATACAATTATTGAACTTGCGGATGTCAATTCTTGGAAAGCTTGGACATCTTATGTTTTTGGAGGAAGTTCACCCACTATGAATAATAAAACCATAAGAAATCTTCGAAAATTAATAGAATTTATTTTATCGAGAGTTTGGCCAAAAAGATATCCTAAATTAGAAATTGCAATAATTAATTTCAAAAATGTAACTAATGAATTTCTTTCTGTGTTTGATAAATATGTAGAAAGGGACAGATCGTCAAGTAAAGGAAAAGAAGATTTCATGGTTTATACTGAGAAATTTTATAGAATAGGAGATTGGGATACTGAAAGGTATAATGATCTTTTAAATAAGTATAAATATCATTGTTTATTAGTAGAAGATTTACTTTTAGAAATGACACGAGCAATAAATCATATTTTTGATTTAGTTCGCTTACACTTATTTCCAAGTTTTAGAATTAATGAAGGTGTATTATTGATAGAAATTGGTCCTTTCTCAGATTTATCATGGAGAACATATAGAACTGAATATAAACAGGAAGAATTAGAAATTCTCTATCCTGGTCTTAGAAAGTTCATGGACATTAGAGAAAAAAGAGATCAAAGTAGAGGACAAGGTATTAACGAAGATTACTTCCCAAAAACCTATTAATAAAAGATTATACTAAAAATTATCAAATTCCTTCGTCTCCGAATGAAATTCCTCCCAAGTAATAAATTTTATAGTTTTGTTTATAAATTGCCTTAAATTATTATTTGTCTCCTCTTCTAGTTTATGCTTTAAAACTTTCATGAAATTCACTCTCTCTTTTTCCGATAAAAGTTCTATAATATCCTTATTGGAATTAAGCATTTGAATGGCATCCAAAGAAATCGACATAGTAGTAGGAACATCATAAATAATACATTGTTTATTATCTACAGCGGAAAGACGTTTCTTAATATTCATCCCCATGTTCCTTGATTTACCAGGCAGGTTATATCTGTCAGTAGACTTTTTCAAAAATGCTTTAATAATATCTGGATCGGCACCCTGGATTGAAGAAGGCTTAATGATCTTAAATTGAATATCATCGCAAGTAGTTAAATAGGATACAAACTCTTGAATCTGAGGTTTTTTGTCAATCTCTTCTTGAACGGAGGCTGATATATTATTGGATACAACATCAAAAATATTTTCAATTACAATTTTTAAAAAATTCTTGTAATAACCTATTGCTAATGATGTAGAGGGTAGAAAACCAATGTCGTAACCTTTAAAAGTCTTAACTATTCTTTTTTGAATCTTCTCTACTTGTAATTTAAAATCATTATAATCAAATTCCTTTTTTCTTTGCTCTTCACTTTCTATTTCCCTATCTGTGCCTTTATATTGGTATAATTCTAACCTGAACTTATTAGAATTATCGACATCATCGTCAGTTATTTCCTCTGTATCGTTAATGTTTTCTTTAAGGTCAGTAAAAAAGTCTTCAATAAAGTCTTTAGAATTATCATCAAAAAGAATAAAGCTTCGCTTTGCTCCAATACGACCTAAAAAAAGTCCAAATTCGAAAACAACATTATGCCTCGTAGCAAGTGCTTTTTTGTATTTACCCGATTTATCTTTTCTGTACTGACTAACAATTTTGTCATCTGGAGAAAAAATAAAAATAGCAAAATCATATATATCGGTAAAATTCTTTAACTGTTCAGCATTGTTAGCACTGCCGCCACTCGTTTTTGTTAATTGAAAAATCCCTTGGTGCCATGCATCGACCTCAAAAACCTCTTTATCAAAATATGATTGAGCCAGTTCTGAAATCCAAATAGATTCTGATACTGAACCTATGAAAACACTTGGCTTTCCAATTTCATCTATTTTCCCCTTTAGATTTTTGACAGCTTCATCATCTGGCAAATGTGGAAAATCATTATTATCCTCTCCCATCTTATTTAATTTTTGATTTGTAAAACTCTATAGCCTTAATATAAATATTCTCATTTTCCTTAAACTTGACTGAGTAGTTTAGAAAGACCTCTTCTGCTTTTAAGTAAATAAGCCTCGCTTCTTCAGATGCTAAGAATTTCGCTAAAATTTTCTCTTCATCTTCACTTAGAAACTCATGATACTTTTCGTCAAGCTCTGCACAAAAAGAGATATTGGACGCTTGTGAAATCACCTGTCTTGGATAAGGCTCGAAACCTCCTATTGGTGTTGTATCTATAGCTAGTCTTTCAAATGCCTTGCTGTAAGCAACATCTCGTTGACCATAAACAACCCTTTTTACAGCAGTCATGGTCATCATTCCTGCACACATCACACATGGTTCTAAAGTAGTATATATTGAATAATCCTTGAGGTTAAAAATTCTTGTTTCCTCTAAGTAACTAGTTATTGCTCTAACCTCTCCGTGCTGAGTAGCATTATCAGTTGAGTTTATGCAATTAAGTCCATAATGCACTGGGATATTTTCTTTATCTACCAATAACGCCCCAATATTATATCCTCTACGTTCACGTCTTGGAATACTATCAGGCTGCCAATCTGCATAGACTAAACTGTAAATCAATAGAGAATGGATATCATCTACTTCTTGTTGAATATCGCTTACTTTTTTCACTTTGAGAACTGGTTTTATAATTTTATCGGATAATGCCTTTGAGGAATCACACCCCAAATTTAAAAGTAAAAAACAGGCACAGACATAAATAATTCTATTCATAAAAATAACATCTAACTAAAGTATTCCAGCAATTTTCAACCCAATAACCAAAATTAGAACAAGAGCAAAAGGGATGTAGAACCACCGTATTGAACCAGAAAACATTACGCTAAACAATTTTTCTTCAATAAAACCCTCCGTACTCTCAGGGTCTAAATTAAACCTTGTTCTGTCTTTTGCCTTGGGGTCAGCAATTACAACTTCATATAACTTTCTAAAAACCCTCTCTTGCCTTAGATAATAGGAGTCCAGCCACCAAAAAGGAATTAAAACCCCTATCATTATAAGCAAATAATATATACCATTGATATTGCTTAAAATTGAATCTTTGCCAAAAGCTATTAAGGCTGACATTAGAGTCATAGTCCATCCTTTTATTAAAAAGGAATTATTAGCCATTCTCCCTATGACTGACTGTATGAGGTCTAGTTCTTTGTGTAAGCTTAAATCTTCATCCATAAGAACAAATTGTTTTATGTTAATTTATATAAAGATAAGAAATCTCTATATTGAAAAAACGTAAACCTTGTGTATTTAAAATAATTATTAAATATCTACCTCTATAGATTTTATCTTCTCTGATTCATGATTAACATTTTGTAATCTGTGATCTATATGTGGGTGTTCCCACTTACCCGTGATTTCATATAACTCATAATAGACAAACCATTCCAGAGTCCATGGAACAATTGTATTAAATAGATTGTGTTTCTTAAAATTCCAATTAAGATCATCTGCTTCAGAGTGATAAAGGCATAGACTATTGTCCTCAGGAAACATGTGAATTTCCTCATTATATTGAATCTCTGGATCAATTACATAGACTCTTGGAGGTTGAAATCCGTCATAAACTATCCTAAACACGTAAGTAATGGATAGATCAGTTGGCTTAGTTTCTCCAGTACAAATAAGTTTTCCCTTTTTTAATGAACAATCAAGAAAATTATAATGCTTCTTTATTAATCTTTTTTGAGTGTTAAGGGTGTGTGTTTTGAGATTATCAAAATGGTTGTTATTAAACCTGTTTTTATGAAACCTTCTATTGGCCATAATTTGTATGTGGTTTGTGTTTCACACCTTCTGATGAGTTAATTTTACCATCTGAATCCGCATAAGCTGTACCACTCAATATTTTATTAGATACTGATTTTAATTGAGCTTCTTTAGCATCAGTATCCTCATCTTTACCTAGTGGAAACTTGTCTCCAAAATATTTTCTCCAAATTTTGCTGGCTCTGTTTTGATTCGGCTCATCATTAACAGCTTTTTCTGAGTCTTTTACAAAATCATCCAGATTAGATAAAAAATTGTTTTTTCTAGCTTCATCGTAGCTTTCAAAGAGATCATCGTAAGGTGTTGCGGGTACAATACATTCAAACGAGTTTTCTAAACTCTCTTGAATTTTAGCTAAAGTATCTTTTATTGCTACATCATCTCTGTCATTGTACTGAATATTAATAGCAGCCAGAATGCACATCGCCAGGCCACTTGGCATTTTATTTCTTTTATAATCTCCCCAACCTTTAAGATATTTAACAATTCTTACTAATTGACCATTATTATCTTTTTCATTCTTAAACCAGTCAACCACATCCTTTGGATCACACTCTTGCAAATCTTCATTCTTTACTGCTAATTGTGGATGTGACCAATCTTCAGGAAAATAATAAGCGGGGAGATCTATATGGTAATCAGCTTTATATATAACTCGTACGCACTTTTTCCTATGCTCAGGAGTAGTTGTAGTAACATCAGCTACAGCATCCTTTATCCATTGTTGTAATGTCGTACCTGAAACACCAACTTCTCTTTTAAAATAAACTCCATCATCAACATCACACTCATCATCTTTTGTCACTATGGTCGTCTTCATTTTGTAAGAACCTTGAATAAAAAATTCAGGATTATAATCTGGATGATTATCTTTAAAGTGGTTTCTTATTGCATCTCTAACCTTTTCTTTAGAGTCTTTTAGCTTATCATTTTTTGTTTTTGAAATTGTTAAATTTCCATTATAGTCATGGAATAATTTATTGCAGTTTGCCATCTTTAAAGTTTTTACAAGTTGTTCAATGACCATGCCATTGAATAGATATGACATGGTAAAGAAGTTTATCAGTTATTTGTTAAAAGTTTTTATCTTAAACATGTATAATTGTCAGTTAAAAATTAATATTTATAATAATATGACTTATTGACATTCAGATTTTTATAACTTCCAGCAAAGAAATTATAAGCTCAATTTCTTTGCAACTCTATTATCTCCCTTATATCTTTTGCTCCAACTATATTAGGATTCTTACGCAAAATATTATCAATATCCTTAACCACTTCATCAAATATATAATCAGGGTTCGGTTGCTTTTTAATTAATGTAATTGCTTCTATATATGTATCCATTGCATCGGAATCTCTACCAAGCATAATGAGTGCAAGACCTTTATTCGCCTTAACCCAGCCTAATTCGAACTCTGAAATTGATTTATCAGAATACTCGATACATTTATCATATTCACCATTTTCAAATTTTTTCCACCCCAATGCACCGAGCAATTCAGCTTTTTCTTGATTTGCAGACTTCTCTTTAACCGTTGTAGCTTCTGTTATAGCCACAACTTCTATACTTAAATTAATACCATTTAAAGCACTTGGGTTTTTAATACCTAAATACCATGTTCCAGATTTAATATCATCTATTCTAACGACTGCTTGTTTTGTGTTTTCAGCCATACCTTCAGGAAAATGCCTGTACTCACTTTTATCAAGAAATAAATTAAGATTACTACGATCAATCAAATAAACATCTGCCGATGCCTCTCCCTCAGGAACATCAATGGCTGAAATTGTACTTGAAGTTATTCCTGTAGGGTCTGCAAGAATACCTCCAAGTTGAATAGCTAAATTCAAGTTCTTAGTTCCACTTTTACCAGCAGAGGTAGAGAAGCTATAATACCATTGAACTGTATTTGGTGGTAAGTCTATTTTAATATATGTCCGTGATTTACCTCCGAATTGCGATCTAGCACCTCCATTGATATATAAATCTCTACTTTCTACTAGCTGTTTTGTTTCTCTTACAATTTCAACCTCTTGAGCTAGTGTAACTTGAAATAATAAAAGTATAAGCAATTGTATGATAATCTTGTTTTTATTCATTTTTTAAAAAGTTTAGGTTATAGATTTGAGAGCATACTATCGCTTTAAATATTATAATAGTTATTAAATTAAATTATTTGAATTGATATAGTTCCTTATGCTATCTGCTATATCATTTGCTCTGTTAGCAAGCTTGGTAGATTTGTTTGAAGACTCAAATCTTTCCCAATCCAACGAGCCACTAGATTTCAATATTCGAAACGGTATAATTGTATAGCCATTATTGTTGAGAAAATTATAGGTGTCTGAGTAGTTTATCCCAGATGGTTGCTCTGCTAAGACTAAAACTTGTGGAACACTATTTTTGAAATGTTTGCCCAGTTTAACACCAGTTTCTGAGGGAGATGCTGGAAGACAATAACAAATAAATCGTATAGATCTAAAAGATGGGTTTAAAAAAATATGTTGCCATCCTCTTCTCATTTGTTTTAATTTTCGTCCAGTGAACAACATCACAAACTCTTTAATGGTAGAAGTCTTTCCTGAGTTTTGTTCCCCTTCAATTACAATAGCTAATCTCATCTATATAAGTTTAAAAGTTAAATTCATTACAATTCAATAAGCAAAAATACAATGACATTACTTATCTAGTTTACGGCAAACCGTAGAGTTATGAGGGAGTTATTTATAGGAAGAATATTTACAAATATATTACAATTAATTAATTGGATGTAGATTTTCAATCATTTCATGAAGGTTTTCTAAATCATCTTGAAGATAACGTTCAGTGGAAGAAATAAAACGATGTCCAGCCATATACTGAACCTCACGAATGTTATTGGAATTGAGCAAGTAGACGATTACTGAAGCCCTAATTTGCTTCACATCCTTAACCTTATAATTTATACGCTTGAGGCGTTTAAATAGATGTCTTAAGATAATATCAAACCTATCTGAGTTAAGTGGAAATAAGGCGTCTGTGTGGCTTTGTATGGCATCTTGAAGTATTTGCCTGTCCTGTTCTATATATTTAAGCAGTGGCACTAATGCCCTTCTGATAACTGATGTACCAACTTCCAAAAACTCAGCTAGCTTTCGAACCAGTTTCTCAACTGATGTTGAGTTGTAAAGATCGATGTTATGCCTAAGCGCATGAAACTCATCTTCGATTCGGTTGATCTTTAAGGTGACCCTCATTCTATCGAGACCATGAACATTCAATCCACCCAAAACATGTAGCTCTAATACCTCAGTTGTATAAGTGAAATGATTAGGGTTTGATGTGTCAAAAGTATTCATGTCTGATAATAATTGCGCTTTGATATATTTATACACAAATTTATGTTCAAATATATGCTTTATTACACAATAATAAAAATAAATTATTGTGTATTTTGCTATTTCAATTATTTGTCCCTACATTTGGTCGATAATCGACATTTATAAAAATCTTCCATTATGGCTGATATCACCGATACGCAGAAATTACTATCAGAGAATCTAAAGGCTATTCGTAAGGAAAAAGGACTTAATCAGAATGTTGTTGCTGAGCGATCAGGAGTTATTGCATCTACGTACTCTAGGATTGAGACCTGCCAAGTAAGCCCTAATTTGTCTACCTTAGAAAAATTAGCTGAAGCTATGGAAGTTCCCATGGAACGCCTTTTCAAACAAGATACTCATGCTGACAAGACCTTACTTGAGAAATTGGAAATGATTAAGAATATGGAGGAGTATAACCAGCAGATCTTGGAGATTATGATTGATACCGTTTTGGAGAAGGATAAGCTGGAGAGAACTCAAAAAGTTAAAATGAAGAAACGCTTATCTGAGCTTGATAAAATCAAGCATTAAAATTCTGTCTTATCAAAAAAATTATAATATTAAACTAATCAAACTTTACCTTAATTCTATCTGAAATTTGATAATGTTTTAATTGGTTTGGATAATCTAAAGACTCCCTTTCGTTCAGAGAATGTAAATGCATTATGCCATTTAAAGTAGTAACTATAAAAACAGTAAAAACCATTATTACTAAGAGAGCTAATATGTAGACTAATTTCAAATAGAACTTAGCCTTAATTTTCAACAACCCAATTATAAAACCCAAAAAAACAACTAAAGGAATCAATAACAATAGATTAGGAATAACAACTAGGTGCATGTCCCTACCTAAAAAAAGCACTATAAAAAGAATAATTGAGCTATATAATATATATCTCAAAGAGTAAACATGGAAATTCATGTTTTCATTATAACAAATTATTTTTTAATAATCATTCTGGTAAAAATAAACTTTCCATTGATCGAAATTCTGGCAAAATAGATTCCTGGACTAATTTTTTTTAAAGATATTACCTTCTTGTCTTTAACATTTTTCAACAATTTACCAGTAATATCATAAATACTAACCTGATATTTTTGTTCTGAATTTTGATTATCAATATTTATAAATTCACCTGCTGGATTTGGGTATAATACTATATTGTTATCTCGAAAAGGGTTTTCAACACTCAAAACATCTCCGCATGAACTATCAGACAAAATTTCCTCTTCATTTGGATTGTAAGCATTTCCATTTATAATCAACTGACCTGTTATCCCCTCATTTTCAATCAACTTATATAGACCACAAAAGTTAGATAAAGAACTATTGTTCTCGATTATTACATCTCCTCCTACATGAGTTAAGTTTTCGAGACCACTCAAATTTGTCAATTCTGTACTTCTAATCACTAAATTACCGTCAATAGATAGAATTGTTTCCAGACCATCTATATTAAAAAAATTATTATTCTGACTACTAGTTGCTCTATCCTCCTCTGGACATTCTCCTATAAGCAAATTGAGAAAAATGCTTGTGTATTGAGCTTGTGAAAGTAAAATCAGATCTTCTAAAGATAAAACACATTGTGTTATTGTAGATACTATATTTGAATAAGACGTATCTATATCCAAATCTGCTGAGTAATCATCAATGAAATTTTGACATGAATTTATTTGAGAGTCATTTACAAAAGTTTCTCCTATTTCTAATATTTCAATTATCGGGGGGAGTTGAAGGTCTTGTTCATTATCGTAAAACATAGGCCATTCATAAATATTCTTGTATAATGAACAATGAGCATGTGTCGACAACGTTCCTGTGCCACCAACTTTTCCAATTACGTCTCCAACTTGAATTATTTGTCCTTTAGAGAGGCCAGATTTAACATCTTTTAGATGAGCTACCCTAAATGCGATAGTCTTATCAACCAATGATTGAATTACTACCTGTTTCTGATAACCACTTTGGATTGCGTTTTCACACAATTCAGTATCACTATTCCTCTCAATAAAAATCACCTTACCATAAAGTGGTGATCGAATGTCCTTACTGCATCCATTATTACCATTTGGACCAGAGAGATTATAGAACCAATCTTGCGAGTTGATATCCATACATTTATGAAGAGGGCTACTAAGATCCTTAAACCATCCCACACTTGTATCTAAAACTCCTTGAAACGGAAATACTAATTCAGTCGTTCCCATATCTCTGAACCCTTGATTCTGATAATGATTAGATTCATGAACCTGAAACACATCAGATTCTACAACAATCTGGTTTCCGTCGACATTTGTTGTAATTCTAATTATGGTATTTGTTGGTTGTGAAATATTATTTGGAGATATCCAATCAACAAAATTTTTAGAATTGATTTCAGTGGTCGTAATTTCATTATCTAAACCTGCACTCAGCCACGTATTTCCATTATCAATGGAATACTCATAATTCATTTCTAAATTTGTAGATATTGGAATAATATCAAATACAATTTTTATGTTTCTACCAGCAACATAAACATCCTCGCCCTTTGGATATTTCACATCGACTAAGCAGTTAACCAAAGACTCTTCTACTTCATCAATAGAACCACAGCCTCCAGAATTGTTAGATATATTTACTACTCCTGTAACTATTCCAAGAAGTCTATTTATTAAACAACAATCTTCTAAAATATTATTGCAAGCAACTGTCAAACTAGCATTCTCTACACCACTTGAGGGACCACAATCTCCTAAGGCTCCATTAGCAGTTCCAATAGTTTCAATTGAATTAAGCCCATCAAGAGAGGTCAACACACTGTTACTAATTATTTCTAGAAATCCCGTTATCTCTCTTAAGTCTCTTAAGCCTTCGATACTAGATAACTGACTATTGTTTAAAATTTGAAGATTCCCACCTATACTACTTAGCCCCTCAAACCCATCTAAGTTTCCTAATACTTGATTCCCATCAATAATTAAATCATTTCCAATATATGCAACGTTATGTAAGCCATAAAGAGATTCTACAGCGGTATTTTGCCTGATAACAATAGACCCAGAAACAGATTCTAATGTTGATAATTCTGATAAATCTGTAATACCAGTAAAAACAAGAGCTAAATTACCTTCAATACCTTCATAATTTTCTGATGCAAATAAATCTAGCTCTTCTTGTGTTGAAAATACAGCATCGCCTTGATATATATTCTGACAGAACATAACTGAAGATAGTAGAATGAAAATATAAAGGACAATTCTATTCATAACCTAAGGTATTATCTTACATAAATGTACTCTTTTTTTTAACTCAAAACACCTCATTTACAATTTATTATAAAAAATATTTACAGATTCACTACCGCTCTGAGAACAACTAAGTAAAGAGTTTTATTTATTAAAAACAACAATTAGTTTCATTGATATTTACTACTTTTAATCTAATGAAAGACAAGTACTCATATTTTCTACCAAATAAAAAGTCATTAAATTTATCTAAAGAACTTGCTGATAAGTTGAATATCCCTTTTAACAACGATGAAGTAAAAAAGCTATCCTCAAATTTACACAGTATTTATTTTAATGAAATTGCCGATAAAATTAATCTAGATAGCAAGACAGTCAATTTCTTCTCTGCATCTACAAGGCATATAAGAGCCTTTGCAAGTAATGATGGCAAAAAAAATAATACTATTTTTTTTGATGAACAATTTGATTTTTGGCTCATGGACATGTGTTTTTTAAATTCCATATTTACTTTTGAAGAAATAAAATCACAGAAAAGATATGAGACGCTTTTAAAAATATATTCAACCGTATTTAAGTGTTTTTATAGCCCATACTTACACGAGAGAATAAGAGATAATATTAAACCTCTATTGTTTACTTATCCTGAATGTACAAAGTTTGCACACAGTATCTCTAAAGCAATGATTGCGTTTATAATATGCCATGAAATTGCCCATGTACAACTAGGTCATATAAATCAAGTTGAGAATCCAAACTTAGAATTCGATGCAGACAAACTAGCATTTGAATATTATGATCAGTTATTGAACTCAAAAAATAAAAAAGGATACTTAGTTTTTAATAATAAATTGCTTTGCTTACCAATTATACTCATGAATTATTTTAGCATTCTTGAAAAATTTAGTTATATTAAAAATGGCAATATCCCCTCTCGCAATACACATCCAAATCCAATTTCGCGAGCTGAAAGACTTTGGCTTGAACTTGAAAAAAGACAAAATTCTGAAACCGAATATCTATTAAAAGTTTTATTATTAGGTCTGAAGGATATAATCAAACCCTTAAATTTGCCAAAAACAATATAACTATGACAAATTTTACTGTGACTATAAATTCGGCAGACCACGCTGATACCCGATATTACAAAAAGCTGATTAATGATGCTGCTAATGCATTAAATCTTAACATACAAACTCATGAAGCTTCAAAACAAGGCAATAAAAACTTTATAGAGGGCTTAGAGGTTCTCGGCTTTTTTCTCTCTGGAGCAGTAGGAATAACGATGAACGAAATATTTCAGTTTGCAGTAAAAAGAATTAAAAAGAAAACGGCTAAAAAAAATCTTGTCATAAAAGAAACAACAAGAGAAATTGAAATCATAGATATTGAAAGTGGAACTAAATTAATTATAAGAGAAGTCGTAAAGGAAATTAATTAATATACTGAACTTCTAAATTAGACACAATCATTATAATCGAACATATCGGAAATCTTAATCTCCAAGCCTTGAGCAATTTTTCGTAATGTTTTCAGAGTAGGATTATAGCCTCTCTCTATCCGCTGAATTGCTGACTTCTCCATATCAGCTTTTGCTCCAAGTTCAGATTGAGATAAACCTCTATCCTTTCTTAGTGATCTAATTCTTTTACCGAATTGCTTCAAATATTCCTTATCGTTTAGCTCCTCCATTGATTTAACGTGTTTTGGAATATATTCTTATTCATAATAATTAAAGGCAACGTATACGTTGCCTTTAAGATATTTTTTATATGTTTGTCCGTACTAATCTCAAAATCAGACAATATGAAAAAACTACTATTTGCCTTTGCCATTGTCCTATTAACATATAGTTGCTCTTCACAGAGTAAACTGGACAATGCTACAGCACTTAAAATCCTTCAGAAAGACTTTAAACAGTCTTGTAAGAATGACGCAGATGACTTTATTAGCACCTTCTATGATGGCCCTAATTACTATGCACTTGAATCTTACTTTTATAATTTAGAGAAACAGGGACTTGTCACTACCAAAAAAATTAAAAACAGGAAAAAGGAGGTTATTGGAGTTAGAATACGTTATACCAAAAAAGCTGAAGCAGAGTATGAAGCAGGTCCAGGATATAGTTCCTTTAGTGTAGCTATGACTAAGTTTATCCCAAAGGAAATTATTGGTATTTCATACCAAGAGGATGGTAATAAAGCTATCGTACAATTCAAGGGAGATTGGGTACATACACCTTTCTATAACTTACAGATAGGTAAGACTAGATGCAACGAAGAAACAGGCACATCCGTTAGAGCAAGTTTTATTCGTTTTGATACAGGATGGCAGTTACAATAACTATGTCCTTTATTAAAAAAAATGTCCTAAGTCGTAGTGCGTTACTTTTAGGACATTTTTTAATTCACGCTAACCCAAGTCAAAATCTTTTGGGACAGCATGAGCAAGATTGCTTTTGAACTGTTCAGTCTTCAAAAGCGATCTTGGCAAAGGGATTCCCTATTTGCATTTACCCTTCTATAAAAGAAAACAGGAACTGTAATAGTTCCTGTCTTGTTTTTAATCCTAAAAATTTGTCCTTAAAGTTCTCGACTTTTTTCACTATCGTGATCCTTGCCCTTATTTAACTCTGAGAGTCGCTGTGCATTTTTTAATGCCGAGACCCAATCAGCATCATAACCTTTCTTCTCGTGAAATACATTCGGAGCTATAAGACTAAAGCCTTCATAGTAACAATATCTTAGCTTTACAGGTTCTTCCTTTAAAAGTGTTTTTATAAACTCAGGGTTATTTTTCACATTATTGTAGAACGTCTTTCCTGAGGCAACGATCCCATTACAAAAACGATTAAAGACTTCCCTTGATGGATAGTAACCTAGTTCTTGTGCTGTCTTTATAACCTCAAAGCTATCCAATGTTCGTCTTAGCTCCAAAAGTCGCAACTGAAAGCCAGCAATGTCCTTTACTTGTTCTTTGACTAGCTCTTTGGCTAGAAACTCATCATAAGCCATATCATCTTCCAGTGTACTATGCTCCAATGTGGTCTGAATGATATCCCAAAATTGTTGTTCTTTCATCATGGCGGTTTGTGTTTAAATTGTATCATAGGACAGATGAATGCTTTAGAGTTAAAGTTCTAAATCTTGTTCTCTGTCTCTTTTAGATAGTTGTTCTTTTAAGTTTTGCAGGCGATTCTGCGTCCTAGTTTTCTCAATTGTAATACGTTCAGGTTCGAAACCCAAGGTTTTTAAACGGTAGCGTCTTCGAAGTCCATGGATACCAACAATCTTTCCATCTCTGGAATAAAGCTTTAATCCAGCTTTTTCAAATTCACTATAATGAACTTTCTCACTTCTCTGTTTTGAAAACACTTCAATCAGTTTCATTTGAATCTGTTGCCTTTCACTACGCTTACCTCTGAGATTCAGCTCCATTTCGATATCAAGTTGCAACATCTGTACTTTTTTTTTCGAATGGTTAACCTTGCTATGCGTAAGTCCTAATTCCTTGTCCTGCCAAGCTTCCATACGAGTCTTTACCTCTTTGAACTCTTTTCTGGTGAGTCTAATAGGTTTGCCTGTGGCAAATTCCAAGGCACTAATGACATTGTGGATATGAAGGTGCTCCTTGTCTGAATGCATAGAACTTATCACCATCGCATTTGGTGCACGTTCTTTGGCATATTTTCTAGCAATTTTTAGAAGTACCTTCTTGGGAAGGTGCTTTGTATCCTCTTTATGAAAGGATATGATCTCATGATAGGCATGATTGGCATTTTTACGCTTAATTAGACGCTTTGATTCATTAGATTCAAACGAATCTATAATATTCTCAATTCGCTTATTTAAAAGCACTGAGCGCTTGTACTGATCTGTCTCACTATTGATGACCTTTTCAAACTGCCTATCCAATCTTATATAGCGGTTCATAGTGAAGCCAACATCATTTTGATCATCCTTAGTGAGGATGTAGCGAATGGTATTCTCCAGTGCTTTTTTTGATTTAATACTCTTTGACTTTATGATCATAATCATGGGTTTATAACTTGTTCAAATGATTGTTCTAGTTTTTCAAGACGCTCTAGAATTTGATTTATCATCTCAGAATCTTCATTGTCCAGAAGTTCTTCTGTGAGTGATATCAGTTTCATTAGTTGTAAATCCAACTGTGATAGTTGTTCTTGGTTATGAAATAAGTTTTCATTGGACTCAAGTTCCCTATCAATGATCTGATATAAAAACTTTGAGATAGAGAGCTCTCCTCTTTTTGTATCTATGAGCTGTAAACGTTCTCTATCAAAACCAAGGGTAAATTCTTTTCTGACTTTTCGTTTTTGTCGCCTGTAGTATTTGTAATAGCGTTTCCAATAAGCTTGTTTAACCTCTTTTATCTGCTCATGACTTGGATTTGGAACTAAGGACAGTTCTTCTTCAAGATATTCATGAACAGATTTATATGGAAATGCTTCAATACTCATTAGCGTTCTATTTCGTTGTCTTGATCTTCTTTGGACTTAACTTTGTCTAGTTCAGATATCCTATCCTTTTGTATGATATGACTCGATGGAATCTCCTTAAAAGCAATATCCCTCTCAATACCAAGTCCAAAAGGAAGTTTTAACTCCTCAAGCTCATCTATAGAGAAACTTCCCCATTCGTCTTCAAAGAGTCCAGTAACATAACCATAACAAACATTGGCCTCTGGATCATACTCCGATGCATACCAAGTCCCAGATCCACATGGATCAAAAAACTTGGCTATAAATAATGGGTCTCTTGTTTCGGATTGGTCTCCAATTTCCTTAAAACGTTGCTGTAATTCTTTTGTGATTAGTTTCATGACTAGTGATTATTTAATTACTATTCATTCTCATTTCTGTAAGGGGACAGATCGATATACTGAATTGAGTACTCAGTTACTTCAACTGTTCCCTCTTGGGATTCCATAGCCAGTCGTTTTTTCAGTTTCGACTGCTTATATGCTGGAGTGATCTTTACCTTTAATGGTTTCTGACCATTAGGGATAACCAGTATCTCACTATCTAGTTCCCTAATCTCATTGGCATACATTAGTGGACGTGTCTTTTTCTGTTTTGAAGATTTATCTTCATAGGTATAGCTCCCCAATAATTTTTCAAGCTCAAAAGCCTTTTTGTCCTGACCTCCGTAGTAGCATTTTACAAAGCAGTTCCCAAGGATATTATCCTTGAGCTCTTTGTAAGGACTTAGGAGGGATTCGTCCTGAAGCACAATGAGCTGTGGTATCTTGAATTTTCGACTGTTACTTATGGTATTGCTGTAATCTGGAAGACCTCCTATGAGAGTTGAAAATTCATCCAAAACCATCATGATATCTAGGTCTTTTTCACTTGGAAGCTTTGAAAAAGCAAAGCGATAAAATGACTGAAACACCAAAGACACCATTGGAGCAAATAGCTTGGTATCACTCACAGGTGACTGAATAAAAAGTACATGCTGTTTTTCTCTAAACGCCTCAAATGAAATATTGGTAACAGATGTAATATCAGCAAGTACTGGGTTGTCACCAAGCCATGAGAGTGCCGAAATCGCTGTGGCTCTTATCGATTTTAAAGTACGCTCAGAATTTCCGGCTAGAGCAAGGAATTTCGACCATACATTTTCAGAGGCCTTATCGGCAAATAGCCTTTCAATAACATCAGGCGACCCTTGATATTCCAATAGAAGCCTATACACATTTCCAAGGTTTGCATGAATACGAGGCTCAGATTCCAAAACATATTGGATAAAAAGAGACAGACAGTCCTCCCCAGAGGTGGAGAAGAAATCGGTTTCCTTCGAGACACTTCCCATGAGCGTCTTTGACACTTTTCTGATTGCTGCCTTATTGTTATGACAACCATCAAGCGGATTGAGATATACTCCGCTTTTTTGAGTGAGATTCATAATAAGAGGAATAGCTCCCTTACTTTTTAGGTATGAAACCGTTTTGGACAATTCAGAAGAGTTATCATTCACCACCATTGAGGAATTACTGTTCATGAGTGTTGGGTATATATGAACCTGAGTTTTCCCCTTGCCGCTTCCAGCCACCACACACATATTTTGCCTGCTCATTTTTAAATCCAAAAATCGTCTACCGTCCACACACCATCCCTTATTACTCTTTGAGATGAGTTTACTTGGGTTTCCAAACTCAGCATTAACACTATGGTCTTTTTGAGTCAGGTCATCAAATATCTCTGAAATAAAAGTACCAATACCCCCTAACGACTCTAGTGCGATATCTATAATTGATTTTATCATGTCTATTTCATTTTTAGGTTAAAAACTTGTCCGTCATCTTAGCAACAAAGCCAGAGAGGACTTCTACTATTTTGGCTACTGCATAAAGACATAAAAGCAAAAGCCTCCAGAGGCCTTTAAGCAGGTATTTGATTGCCGAAACAAATGCACTTCCTTTTGTTTTTTTCATAGCATCAGAAGTTTATTGTATTAGTAAGACCGATATGGATTATAAGCCCTGAGTCCTTGAACAGTTCTTCATAGACTTTGCACATTTGTCCAAAAAGACGGTTATCTTTTAAGTCGTTTGGATAATAAATGATATAAAGTTCCACTCCCTTCAGGTCGGGAATCTTAACTGCCAGACTGAATCTATCAATGACTTTTTCAGGGTTATTAAGTAACAATTGTTGTCCTCCATAAGTGTATACATTCAGATGATCACTGGCTTCAAGAATATCACTATATAAAAGTACCACCTTTGAAGTGGTTCGTAATTTACTTACCGTTTCCATATGCGCTACTAGTGGACTTATAATACTTGAATTGAGATAAATCTTGGATTCATCAGCTTCCTGACTCAACAGAGTATCAATTTGAGTATAAAATTTATTAACCTTTGATTGACGCTCAAGATTATTATCGATTATAGAGCCTTCTAAAAGTTCTGACTTATAAGCCAAATTAACATTGGTATTAGTAATACTACTGTACAGGAATTGGCGTTTACCCTTTGCAAACCGCACATCATCAAAAAAAGGTTTGATATGTGAGAGTTCTGGTCTAGGAATGGTACTATCTGTCTTATCATATAACACAGAAATCGTTATAGACTGTGATGGTTCAGTTTCGCAACCCCATACTAGGAGCGCAAGAATTAGATATATGATTATAGTTTTCATGAGTCTTCGAATTTGTTGTTGATATTATCTTTAGTGTCCATTATGGACTGGTAGTTGAGTTTAAGTTTTGGCAAATCCTTATCAATGTGCCCCGTAAAAAGTGGAGCACAAGCACCATTAGTCTTTAAGAATAGTTCCATTTTAAATTCCTCAAAACAACTTCGCATACGAGTGACTATCTCATCTTCTGTTTGTTTTCCTAGTAATAGCACTTGATATTTATCAGTGAGTTTCTGACGCAGTTCAGGCTGAAGAGATGCGCGTTTTTGACAAAAAGCTTCTTGTTCTGCTTCTAGAGCGTTTAATTCCTTGAGATCATTCCTGTACTTTTTATACTTTAAAATCACCTCCTTATCAGGTTTAAAAGCCCAAATGATCCAAAATGAAATTGTGTATGCAAAAGCATTAATAATTGTAAACACTAGTGGTGAGGTGTTATAAACCTCCGAGAGCTCTGGGTTCATGGTTATCATGTACTGGATTCGCATGCTAGAGAAAAAACCAAAGACAAGCACAATGGGAATCAGAAACAAAAAGAACAGAAGTACCTGCTTTTTTATATTGTTACCAGCATATTTCTTAACCTTATCAGGGGTAAAATGAGAATACCAATAAATGCATATAACACTTAAAATGGCGAGTCCAAAAGAGGACACTCTTGAACCACCTAAAGTATTAAGCGCATCAAAGTTTCCAATGAGTTCCATTGAAGCAATAATGATAAGTAGGGGAATAAATAAGTAAAACCATTTTCTAACTTCTGGTTTGTACTTTTTCACTGCATCATCAAACTTACCTTTCAGTGGTGTGATCTTTCCATCGACGATTTTAATCTTTCGCTCAATATCTTCAAGTTCTTCCTGAGCATCAGAAATATCGCTTTGCCCTTTTAGTTTTTGGATGTCACCACTAAGTTTCGTGTTTAAGTAATCAACCAAATGCTGATAATCGGCTACAAGTGCACCAATGAAATCTCCAATTCTTGTGCCTTTAACTAGCGATTTGAAATCAAGCGTAGATAATTTAGTAGCGGTCTTTAGATGACTCTCTATATACTGGAGGTCTTTTTCATTGATATAGTTCTCCAATTCTTTATCTACTAATCTGGTAATTGTGTTTTTAGGTTTACGTTTAAGTATCATAATTGTTTAGTTTTTAAAGTTTTATGAATTTGTGTGTTGGAATAACAAGAATCTGCACCATTCAATTTCAGCTGGGTAATCAGTTGCACTTGACTCATTAAAGAGTCTGATAATGTCAGACTTGTTAAATGACGGCTTATTGGTAGGGATTAGAATATCCTTACGATTTCTTGGGTTATAAAACGCATCCTTGTTATTTTTTCTATAAGTTGGTAAGTATCTGAAATGCTTTAAGTAATCAGATATTTGCTTGAATGTGTAAATGTTTTCTACTGTCATGATTATTTGTTTTTATTATTAGTGTTTGAATTAGGCCGCTAACTGGTTTTTAAGCCACTTGAATTTTGAATCTTTTGGATTGATGCGTAGTGCATTGTCCGTGATGTGTTTCACCTTTGAAATGATAAATTGAGTATCGTATTCATCCTCAGAGTGAAAGCTTACGGTAAATCGAACATAGGCTCTAGTGAAGTGATATTCATCATTACTGATTCTTACCTTGAGCTTATAGGCTGTTTGATCCATTTCATTCAATAATCCCATAGAAAGTTCCAAATGCTCTAATGCACCTTCCGCTCTGTAGTAATTAAAGTGATGTCTAACGTTTAAGTATTTGAAGTACACCAAACAATATGGTGTTAAGTAGCTTGTGTTGATTTGAGATAACTTCTCTTCAACCAAACTAGGTTGAAATGCTCGTCCGTTAATTAATTTATGGATTGATTCCAAACGACTCAGTTGAGAGTTAGGATTTCTTGTAGGTTTTTTGCTAGATTTTAAATTCCTCATTGTCATAAGTTTTAAATAATGACAAATATCTATCTGAATAACAGCTATTTAACCCTAATAAGCAGAAGTGTAATGAGTTGAATTATTTTATAATAAGAGGAATAATATTACGATTAACTTTCAATGAGTAGAATCATAAGTAGAATCATTGTTTTTTATTACATTTATACTTATGGCAAACAAACCAATAGAATTTAAAGTTCTAGATTTCAAAGCTTTTAGTGAGGCGCTTAATCCTAGTGATAAAAAAATATCATTGCCTAATGCTGTTATGGATGCAGTACCCAAACTGTTTGAGATAAAACATGTAAAACCAAAGTTTATTCTACACGAAGAATATTTATTAAATCCTGAAGAAAAATTGTTCTTTGACTCAAGTTTTTTGAATATCGACCTTAAGCGTTTCCAAATGAAGTTTAATAGGATCAAACTTAATGGACATGAATCTTCAATTGGGAAGCCAGAAATAACTTTGAGTCATGGGGATATTAATGCTTGCCTTTGTTATTTCTTTTATTCTTTTATGGAAATACAACCAGAATATCAATCACATACAGTTGAAAATCTAGAATCATTCTTTAATGCAATTGAATTTAGAAGTGCTGGAAATAATTTTGAAAAACATTTAAAAAACATCAATACCTTTTTAAAACACTTAAAAAAGTGTAAGCCCTTTGATAGTTTTGATATTCAAATAGATGGAAATACATTTAAGCCAATTTTCAAACCATTTGATAAAAATCATTTTACTCCTGCTACTGCGGTTAAGAATTTAAATGGAAAGAAAGCATTCAATAAGAACACCGTACTATATGATGAGATTAAACACCTTATGAGTATAGGCGACTATGTCAGTGCTATAAATTTTTTAAAATCTGGACAAGAATTATCAGATTTACCCTTAAGAAAACAAATAAAAGTTTTAGAGATTCAACAAAAATATGGCCTATTAGATGAATGTAAATCATTTTTAGATAATATTTTAGAAGGATTGGATATTAATATGGTTTCGGATGAGCAATTAGGATTAATCAAATTAATACAATTAAAAGTTTCAAGTCAATCTCACGATTTCAAGAAGGTTTTATCTCTTTTCAAAAATGTCGAGCGGTTATTAGAAAGCTCTCCTTCTGGTATAAGGCTTTGCTCAGCAAACTTAAGAGTAGCTTTTGCTTATGCGTGTTTAAATGATGCCGAATCAAGTTCAAATCATATTGAAAAAGCAAAAAAAATAGCTGAGCAAAAAAAAGAATTACACTTAAGTAATATAGTAGTGATGTATGAAATTATGCTTTACTATTTCCTAGATGTTGATTACATAGAGAATCCTTTCGAATCTATTGTCCAATGTCAATATAATTTTTTCAAAAACACCACAAGTAAAAGTGAAGAAATAAGGTATCAAACTAATTTAATACAGGTCATTAATCAAGCCTTATTTATTGAAAGTGCAATGTTACTTCATCACGCAGAAAAAGATAAGGCCGATATTAGATTGGTCTTAGCTAATTTGTTAGCTTATGTTGCAAGATGTAATCCTAAATCAGAAGGTTATTCTGAATTACTTTATTTAATCTCCAATAGTAAATTTAAAGACCTTATTATAGATGCTATGGATCCAACTGATGGCGGCAGAACATCTTTCCAAAGTAAAATACAACCAATTACAACTTACTTAAGAAAACTTCAGGAAGTAGTAATTCCATTTTATAATTCACCAACAATTGATAAATGGAATCAAATAAGGCATGTGCTTGATGAGTTTGATAATAAATAAAAGAATAAACGAGCTTAGAAAGGAACTAAAAAGTGAAATTCTAGGCCATATTAAATATACAGATTCGTCCATTATTATAAATGGATCATGGAAGCACGATGATTTTCATTTTGATTTCAATTCTCAAACAAGCTTCAGTGATTTAGATTTATATAGTTACAATCTAGAAAAAAAAAGAGCTTTAGACGCACAACAAAGTATTCAAAAGAATTTGAATAAATACAAAATTAAAGTTTCTATTCACCCCAATAACCTTCTCAATGAAGTAAATATTGAAACACTGAATAAAATTTTATTGCCAGAGTATTTTTTACAATCTTATATAAATGATAAACTTCATAAGCAATGTCCATTACGAAAAAACTATATAAATTCTAAGTTTAGTCTTATAGCCTTAAGAAATAATAGTAAACAACGTTATTTTGATATTTTAAACTTATACGATGACTTAGAATTAAATAGGCTCTACAAAATAAAAATTGGAATTACTAAAGATATTATTGAAAATACAACATGGGTGAGATTAGAAAAAAAATACCCCAAACTGAATCTTTTAGGTTTAACCAAAAAGATAACAAAAGATATGGTGATGGAGAAGATAAATGCTACTGTTTTAGGTAAAGATGAAAATTTCCTAATAGAGAATATTAGAACAAAATTTCATAAATTATGTTTTTAGGCACAAACTTAGGACATGGGTCTGCTGTGGCTTTAGTAAATAATGAAGGTGAATTAATATTTGCCATTGAAGAAGAACGTCTTAATCAAATTAAAAACACAGATGCTTATCCCAAACTCGCTTTGGAAATTGTTAACAAAAAATATGGTCCTTATTTTTCTCATTTTGAAGGTTGGCATTTATGGAGAAGAATGTATTTTAAAGGGATTGTTCATACAATAAGATATATTAATGCAGATACTTCATACATCAAGTACCGCTTTATACATGAAATAAAGCGTCTTTTCCGATATATTAAACTCTCACAACCTAAATTTGTTGGACATCATAAATCTCATGCCTATAGTCTTTTACCTTGTGGTATGGAATCGGACACATTAATTTTCGTTAGTGATGCATTAGGAGAAAATGTATGTACATCTTTATATTTTTGGAAGAATAATAAAATGATACATCTTGCTAGTTCAGACTACCCTAATTCCATAGGAAGCATGTATCATCAATTTGCATATCATGTCGGATTTAGAGGAAGGCAAGGTCCAGGAAAACTTATGGCTCTATCTGGTTATGGAAGTCCTATCTGGTATACTATTTTGAAAAAATATTTAAGAATAACTAAAGGAAAACTTCAGTTTAATGATTATCCTATATGGAAAATGCGAGAAGCTTGGATGCATTTTGCAAATAATGCCCTCGATGAAAAAAACACACAAGAATTAAAATTAAAGGAAGAAATTTTAAAATCAAAAGATAATTATGAATTAGCTATTGATTTAGCTGCTTCACTACAAAAATTGTTTAATGAAGTAAGTCTTACCATAATAAATCAAGGTATTGATCTATTAGAGGAAAAAGGTCAAAAAACTAAAGCCATAGGTCTTGTGGGCGGTGCTGCATTGAATTGCCAATCAAATGGTAAAATAAAACGCTTTTATTCATCAAAAAAGATAAATGTTATAGTCTCTCCATGGTCAGATGATGGAGGCACTGCGATCGGTGCAGCGTATTATGCATACTATAAGAGTAATTCTAAACAGTTTAATGTTTTAAAATCTAATCCATTTTTATCTCATTTACCAGAAGATTATAAGGGGTTTAAATTAAAAACTGATCAAATTAAAGGTGTAGCAAAAGCGTTACAACAGGGTCAGATCGTGGCCATATCTTCTGGAAGAATGGAATTTGGGCCAAGAGCACTTGGAGGTAGATGTATAATTGCAAAACCAACTATTGAAAATAGAGATAAGTTAAACGCTATGAAAAAAAGACCTTCATTTATGCCTTTTGCTCCTGTTGTTTTCAAAAAAGATTTCAAATTCTTTTTTGAGGGAGAAGGTTCAGAATATATGGCTTGGACAGTGAAAATCAAAGAACAGTATAAACAAGATATTATTGGAGCAGTGCATATTACTAATGAAGCTAGAGTTCAGGTGCTTAACAATGAAAGCACTTCATTATTAGCTAAGATAATGACCCATTATAAAGCTGTCGAAGGAAACTCTGTACTATTATTAACTTCTTTAAATGCAAACAGAGAACCTATTTCCTTTACCATTATGCAATCTGAAAAAACATCAAAAAAACTTGGTTGCGATATATTTATATCTGATGACAGGGTGGTTAAATTTAATCAATAGGATAATTAACACTCCCAATACCTAAAGGGACTTCCATGATTTTTGGATGATAAAAACCATGCCCCCAAAGATTATCTTCACCAAAACATTCTCCATGATCTGCACAACAGATTAATAATGTTGGTTGATTTTCCGATGATATGAAATCTAATAAAAATTTTAATTCATTATCTATATTTTCTAAAGCCTTTATTTGCTTTGAATGAAGTCTTTTATCATAACCACTAGTGTCAAAAGTTCTGACACGAGCTCTAGACTTTAAACTAGGTTTTATTAATCCACCATATTCATAAGGCTCATGTGTTTCTCCTATATTGATAAGCATCCCAAATCCTTTCGATTTGTTTTTTTCAATAAACTGTTTTGCTAATTCACATTGATGCTTTAAATGTATTCCAGTAAAAATAAACTCTTCAAAACATGAAGTCAACCATTCATGTTTAAACCATGACATTGCGCCTAAACCTAGAGTTTTTTTATTGTAATCTCTGAACCCTTCAAAAATACTTTGGGTTCCTTTCGGGAAATTCACAAGAGCATTAATTAAATTATTTCGCTCATTGATTCTTAAAATAGGTTTTGAAAAACGATTGTAATAAGGCCGTTTATTTTTTGTCGATGGAAACATCCCTTGATACATGGAAACATGAGATGGAAGAGTAAATGTAGCTTGAGAATATGCTTTTTCAAAATCAAAATACTTATCTAGAACTGGAGTTCTAGCCATTTTGTACGTGTCCCACCTGCAACTATCTAAAGTTATTAGTAAGAAATTTGGTATGTCAGCCATTTAAAAAAATTTATACCAAAATATTAAAATTTATGTGAATGATGATCTATGGACAGCATTCTCTAATTGGCTTAAAATAGTTTTAATGACTATTAAGGCTATAGGTTTTGATTGGGAGGGAGTAATTTCAAGAATAGAGGGAGATAATTTTAACGATTCAGCAGCTTCATTTTTATCAGTTGAAAAAGAAAGATTTAGATCTGTATATTTCAAACATAATCATATAATAAATAGAAGTTCTGTTTCATGTCAAAAAGAAACCTTAAAGTTAATGTGGAAGAATATATTAAATGAACTTGGAATTTTAAACCAATTAAATTCATTTTTAGAATTTTTGAATTCTCGTCCAAAAAGTAAAATAGATTTTCGAATGATTAGTTTATTAAAACTACTTAAAGAAAAAAACTATAAATTAGGGCTATTAAGTAATAACTCTTCTGAAGAAGCACTTAAGTTAAGAAAAAAGAAGGTAGATATTTATTTTGATACATTTCTTATTTCTGCTGAAATTAATATGATGAAACCTGACCCAAAAGCATTTTATTATTTGGCTAAACAATTAAATGTGCAAATTCATGAGATGGTCTTTATTGATGATTCTAAAAGAACTATTTCTATGTCGGATTTATCAGGTTATCTCCCAATACACTTCATCTCATTTGAAGATTTACTTCTAAAATTGAAAGGGTATAATGTAATTAATCATGATGACTATACTAATTTAACTAGCAGTTAGTAAAGCTCAAGAATGACTTACATTTCCAAGAACTCTGCCATCAAAAGCTTTAGCTTTTACTAAATTAAAAAAGACAACTAATACCAGTTATCTCTTTTAATTTGCTTCTCTTCTTCATTTTGTAGTATCTCTTGCATACGCTCCTGGTCCGTCAAACGTTCATTTGCTTTCAACTTTTGTAGAGGAATTTCTTTTGTCCTGGGCAAAATTTGCCCTTTGTTTTTGTCATTTTTTGCTTTGTCTAACGTGTAATTTTCTTTATTGATAGTTTTTAATGCGTAGTAAATACGTTTGGCATTCTTTCGTTTCTGTGGATTATTTAATATGTTTCCATAGTCATCTGTTAAGGTGATAAGGTCTAATTCTAACAACTCAGTAATTGCTGTCGTGACACTTCTTGATGAGAGTCCAACTTTTGAGAACTGCGAATGGCTGATCCAATCTCTGGGTTTCACATTTCCTTGAGGGTCTCGCCATCCATAAGTATTACGTGCGATTTTTAAATACACCCTTACAGCTGAAGCAGACAGATCAATCATAAGCTCATCGAAGAAACGATTCGGTATCGGTGTCGTGTATTTAAGCCTCATGATCATTAAAGTCAATCACTGGTAATTCTTCGTTCTGATTGGCAAAAATTTGAAAATCATTTGGAAGATGAAATAAGCTCAAGTACCACCCTTTATTTGGGGTCACTTTAATAATTCCAACCTTGTTATGAATAACTTTCCCTCCTGAATTAGGAATCTCTTTTCGACTAACGACATTATAAAATGTAGACATTTTAAGTTTTGTTTTAAGTAACCTTTAACCTTAGGTCTAAAGACCAATACTACCCAACTCATAAAAACTTTTCGTCATATACTTTTACGACATCGATGTTCCGTACTATATCTTTTGCGACGTTATGTCTTGAAAATATAATACCCTATTAAATAAGGGCTTCTGCGACACCATTTTTGTGGTAAACAAATCAAAAAGTATTAACTAAATAAATAAGTTTTTGTGAGGTTCAATAGTATTTATAGTTAAAGGTACTATTAGTATTATATTCCAATTCCAATACAAAAGCAATCTTCATTTGAGATTGCTTTTTATATTGTTATGCTACCTGTAAGAACTTTTCTGCTGTCTCTAGATATCTGCTCTCTGATAGCTGCAGATAGTTAAAACTAGATTCTGGACTCACATGCCTGAGGATGGCACTTACATCTCTAACAGTTCCTCCACGTTCTAATATTTCATTAGCTTTTCCATGTCTAAATGAGTGAGGTGTGATATCTTTATCAACCATAGCATCTTTAGCTATTTGCTTTACCCACCTTTGAATACTCTTAACAGTATAAGGTTTGCTTGTTTTTGGGTTCACTAATAGATATTTTGAGGATACGGGCATACATAGTCTTATCCCTAAATAAATGTTCATGAGTTCATTGGTATCACTTCCCCAAACCACTAGATTATATCGCATCGTTTTTCGAGTTCTAATTTTAGCGGTTCTAAGCCCATTGATTCCTTGGCTTCCTATATCAGTAAGTTTGATATCTAAAAGCTCGCTAACTCTCATTCCTGTATCCCAAAGAAGATGAAGCACCAATTTCTTTTGGAGATCGCCTAGATATCTCTCATCCAATATATCATTCATGAATTCAAAATCTGAACTCGTTACTATAGCTTTTTCTGGGCTTATAAATTTTATGCGCTTTATTTCTTTCGGATTTAAATTCACTTCATTTCTTCCTTGCCAGAACCAGAAGAAGTTTTTTAAAATATCCGATGAATAAGCTATCGTTGCTGGAGCATAGTTCCCTCTCATACTGTTTTGGAATGCAACAACATCATCTCCAGTCACATCCATTAAACATGATTTCGGCATAATGTAATACATAAAATCATCCAATCGTTTCTTGTATCTATAAAATGCAGAATTAGTGTGGCCTTCTTTCCACTTTAAATAAATCTGTATTGCTTTTTCAATTGTCATAATCCATAAAAGACCCGCCAAAGGAAATCTAGCGGGTCTTTCATATACCCCTGCTACCTATGGTAGATTTGACAATCAAAATATATTAATGCCAAATCTCGCTTAGTGAGAGATACAATGATAAACTCGCGTTGTTTCCTTAGTTTGAAACATATGCTCCAAACGACCCTTTCGGGCAACGAGGTTTCTTTTTAATTTGTTTACCACTTATAGTGTATCTCATAATAAAAATAAAATCAAGATTCATTCTAGCGAACCTTAATCAAAAGTTACTACTGGTACTTATGGCCTTGCCATGATATAATGGAGATAAGCAAAGCAGTTTTTATCTACCAGTTAGTCACTTAAGCTTATCACTCCATCTCTATACAGTCAGTTCTTTTCCCCAACACCCTAAGGGTGATTAAACAATTTTTATAATTGTCAATCCTTATCGGTTACAATTCAATACACCCAAATCTTTTACTCATTTCATCTCATAGCTTTATGTCCTTTGATCCTTTCAAGGTGAGCTATTTTGCTAGAGCGAACTTTAGAAATGATAATCAGCTATTCGGCATCCTTCAAAAGGATAGAATGATGCACCTCTACTGTTTTGGAAAAACATCCAGTGGTAAAACGACATTATTGCAGACTTTAATGTCTGAAGATCTGTTAGCTTCTCGTGGATTTATGTTCCTTGATCCTCATGGTGATTCAGCTTCTTTTATGGACAGCTATATTCGTAAGCGGTTTCCTTTAACTAAGTACATCTATTTTGATGTCACTGATCCAAATATTCCTTTTGGATATAATCCGCTTCGCCATGTTTCAGCTTCGAAACGTTCCCTAGTAACCTCCAATATCCTTGAGATATTTCAGCGTAATTGGAAATCCGCTTGGGGAATGAAAATGGAACATATCTTAAGAATGTGCCTTCTTGGTCTATTGGACAGACCTCATTCAAACCTATCGGACATTTTAAGAATCATTTATGATTCGTCCTTTAGGAATTCTTGTATTCCTTATATCCGAAATGAAGCGGTCAAGACCTTCTTTGAAAAGGAATTTCCAAAGTATAAGCCGAATGATTTATTTCCTATCTTAAATAAATTAGGAGCACTTCTTTCTCACGATATCGTAAAACGAATATTGGTTGATAATACGGATCAATTATCTCTGAGGTCAATAATTGATAATGGGACTGTACTCATTATCAATTTAGCTAAGGGTGCAGTAGGAACAGATGTTGCTAATATCCTTGGTGGACTACTGCTCACTTCCCTATCATCTGCAGCCTTTTCTCGTATTGATTCTCCAGTTGAAGATCGAAAACCTTATTTCTATTACATCGATGAGTTTCAAACTCTCAGCGGTTCAGAGCTTATCTCTGAACTCTTAGCTCAAATTCGAAAGTTCGCTATTGGACTTAATCTTAGTAATCAGTTTTTGTATCAGCTTGACCCTGATGTTAGAGCTAGTCTTCTTGGAAACGTTGGAACAATTATTTGTTTCCGTTTAGGTATTCAAGATGCACGACTTATGGAAAAGGAGTTTTATCCTGAATTTAAAGCCTCAGATTTCACTTCCCTTCCCAATCATTCCATTTACCTCAGACTGATGATCGATGGTAAGCCCTCAAAACCTTTTAGCGCAGACACTGTTTTATAGGTCTCTGTGAATTTCTAATCCGTGCCAATTGGTACAACTAAAAACAGATTTAAAAATGAAAACAAAATTGCCCTTTACTCAGCTCTTTAGCTGTAGTGAAATTGAGGTCTGTTATAAACGGCCTCTATTTAACAAAATGATGCATATCAAAGGCTCTAAAGATGCTGATCAGATTTTAAGGTCCTATATTGACTTAGAGCGCATTGATCTTAAGGAGTTCTTTTGGGTCATTCCATTATCAAACGCCAATCGTGTTCTTGGAATTTCTGAAATTGGCTCTGGAACTATTAAAGGGGTAGCCACAAATATTCATGAGATTTATCAGCTTGTGCTGCTAACCAATGCTTCTAGTCTAATCGTGGCTCACAATCACCCCTCTGGAACATTAAAACCTTCTGCAAATGATAAACAGATAACAAAAAAACTTATGAAACTTGCCGAGCTTATCGATGTAACTTTATTGGACCATCTTATCATCACCTCTGAGAGTTACTTTTCGTTTTCTGATAATCACATGCTCTAGCAAGCCCTCCCCTTTTCTCTTACTTAACCTTAATCACTTCTCTTTTTATGCCCAAGACTCCAATAACTTACTATGGAGGTAAGATAAATATGGTCTCTGCGATACTTCCACTCATTCCCAAACACCGAATCTATACGGAAAGTTTTTTTGGAGGTGGTGCAATATTTTTTGCTAAGTCCCCTTCTGAAGCAGAGGTCATTAATGATACCAATAATATGGTGGTCAATTTCTATGAAGTAGTAATTACTGACTTTGATAATCTTAAAACAAAAATTGAAGCAACGCTGTTTTCAAGAGCTACCTATTCAGTTGCCGTTGCCATTTATAGAATGCCTCATTTGTTTTCTAAACTACAACAAGCCTGGGCATTTTATGTAGGAACGAATATGGGGTTTACTTGCCAAATTGGGTCTTGGGGTTATGACAAATATTCTAAGCGTGTGAATTCGTTTCGTAACAAGAAACTCTTGTTTGATGAAACTGTATGTAAACGTTTAGAAAATGTACAGATTGAAAATGTGGATGCTTGTAAAGTGATTTCTTCTCGAGATACAGAAGATGCATTTCATTATGTCGACCCGCCATATATCGATTCCAATCAAGGACATTATTCAGGGTATTCTAAAACGGATTACAAGAATTTATTGGATATCCTTACTAATGTCAAAGGTAAGTTCATTTTAAGCTCTTACCCTTCAAAACTCCTTAGCAAATACACCAAGAAAAACGGATGGCATACTATCGTGTTTGACAAGCCCCTATCTGCTCAAAAAGCAGTTTCTGGAAAGAAACGAAAACGAAAAACAGAAGTACTCACCGCAAACTACTCGCTAAGCGAGATTAAAAAAATAAATACTAATCCGCGACAAGTCGTCGCATAAATTCTTTTTAAAAATGAAAAAAGTAATTGACAAAACCGTCAACCTAGATTTGGTTGGCGTTAATGGAAATGCATTCGCAGTAATGGGTGTATTCCAAAAACAAGCTAGAAAAGAAGGCTGGAGTACCTCTGAAATTGAAATGGTACTCGCTGAGGCGAAAAGCGGAGACTATGACCATTTGCTCGCAACGATTATGAATCATTGTGAAGCTAAAGACGAGGAGTTATGAAGATAAGAGAAAAACGAAGACTTCTTATTTACTTAGAATTACTTCTTGAAAGATTCATTACAGAACAACAAAATGAAATTCATCCGAATGTTATCAAGTACTTCTTAACTGAAGAGCTCATTGACATCGTCTTATGGACGTATCCAAAAACTTGGACACATGAAGTTTTAAAAAATAAAACAGATAAGGAGCTAATAGAACTCATAGGTAGTGATTCAAATATAGTGCTATATCTTATAGATCACATTGAAAAAACTACTCCTTTATATCCTCAGTTAACACGGGAGGAAGTAACTCGATTCTTCTCAAGAACACAAAAGGAAACGCACTACTTGGCATCAAAACCAGTTGATCAGTGGGATAAGTACGATGTTTCAAACTATCGGTCTCTTCTCTTAAAAACTGGAACTACGAAAAAGGTCTTTGGCATATTCACATCTGATGTACTTGCAGAAGATGTCTATGCCGTGACCACCAAACCATCTTACTTCTTTGATACATATGAGGAAGCAGAAGGTGAGATCAAAAACATAGAGTGAGAAGGACAGTTCAAAGCCAATGAGCTGAAGATTCATAAACTCTATTTAATAACATAGTAACATTTAAAATTTAATATCATGAAAACAAGCAAACAGCAATTAATGAAGTACTTTGCTACGGTTCTTCGGGGTCGTGCATTAGGAAAACAGACGGATTCTTTGATGGGTAAAAACCTTGCGTTTTACTTTTCAAGAAGAGAACTTATCGAGATTTTGAAAAAGAAATTTAATGGAACTATTCCAAAAGAACATGATCTTGTGGAATTGGAAAACAAAGAACTTCTAGAACTCATCGAGGATGAACTTTTTATCATTTCCTATGTCACTGAAAAATGGAGTAAAGAGATTCCCGAAAAGAAACCTCCTGCTGAAAAATCTCCGGCACGATCAAGTCAAACTCAAAAACCAAAGCCCAATGACAAAAAAGATCAAAAGACAAGCTAATTTAGAGAAAGCTTGTGATCATGCTTTGTGGCTCAACTTCAAACATCGAGTAGATGGTAAAACCTTTGGAGTTATCCAAAGCATCGAAGGTGATTATCTTGTTAGTGAAATCAATCACCCATCTCTAAAAGGAGAAGACTTTGAGGTTTTACCTAGAGATTATTCCAATATGACCTATAATCATATTCGTCATATAGGTATGGATGAGAATCCACTTGCTCACTTTGAAGAAATCAAAGGAATGTTCTCTACTATACATGGTGAGATTTTGAGATTTATTTTATCTCACAAAATTCCACTTGAGAAATTTATTCGTTATGAACTAGCCTCTCGTGGTCATGATGAAAATCATAGGGGGGTTGGGTTTGAAAAGTCGCAAGAAATTTGGCTTACATAATTCAATAGGAAAAGCTGTCATTAGTATGGCAGCTTTTTTTAATTGCTTAACTAATAATAGGTCAAAAATATTTATTACCTTTAACATTCTCCCTATGTACTTATAGCTAATATTGTGAATTTTAAAACCATGAATTATGAGTGCATTTTTCAAATCGATTGCCATGTGTTTTTCAGGTGGTGGATATCGAGCAGCTTGCTTTTCTCTTGGTGCCATTTCTTTATTCGAAAAGATTGATTTATTAGATAAAGTAAAAGCCATATCAACCGTGTCTGGAGGCACTATTACTGGTGTAAAGTATGCGCAATCCCAAATCGATGCTTTGAATTTTGATTCATTCTATAGTGACTATTACAACTGGTTAACTGATGATAATCTCACTGAACGAGCAATTTCACATATTAAAGCCGATGCTATATGGAAGAAAGAAGAGAATAAGCATAAAAGAAAAAACCCAATTAATGCTTTTGCCGTTGAGTATAATATATTTACATCGCATAGAACTTTAGGCGATTTTGAAGATTGTGTCATTAATAAAAAGACACATTTAGATCGTGTTGTTTTTAATGCTACAGATTTTTCTTCTGGATTACAGTTTCGATTCCAAAATGTTAAAGGCACAAGATTAAGGTTTGGTAATAGCAATGCTCATAGTAAGTACAAAGATCTCATTCCAAAGATTAAACTTGGAGACATCTTAGCCTCTTCTTCTGCCTTCCCTGGAGGCTTTGAACCAATTGGATTCCCTACCGACTTTGTAAAAGGTTATGAAAATAAAGATGAAGATGATGATGAAATTGGACTTATGGATGGAGGTATTGTCGATAACCAAGGTGCTTCAGTATTTATAAAAAATGATCCAAAGCACAATCCACATGATTTATTCTTTATCTGTGACGTCGCCTCTCCCTATATGAAATCTTTTCAGTTTGCTGATAAAAATTCGCTCACTAAATACTTGACTTACTTATCAAGTATTCCTGCGTTGTTATTGGTAATATTAATGGCAATATTCTTTTTTAAATCAGGATGGTGGATACTCTATACATTTTCTGTAATTCTAGGGGTAGCCATGCTTTGTATACAAGGAGTGTTTCTTTTAGCTTCCAGATACATTAAAAAAGCTACAGGTATCAATCAGGGACTTGTAATCCCTCCAAGACGTTTTGGTCTTTTTGTTATTGATAGAGCTAAGTCTCTTATAAAAATGGCAACTGAAGTTTTCTTAAAAAATGACAGACGTCAAAATGCCAATAGTATTTATAACGCTTATGGAGACATCACTACAACAGCAACTATATATGAACTTCGCTGTAAGGATGGTAAGCCAGAATATCAAAGAGATTGGGAGTTGATTGAGGGACATATTGGAAGTATTAGTGATGACATTAAAGCTGTTTCTCTTAAGAGTGCAAATTTTGGAACAACGCTTTGGTTTAGTGATGATAATAAAAAAGAAAATGTTCTCGATGCTATAATTGCCTGCGGTGAGTTTACCGCATGTTATAATCTATTAGCTCATCTTATAAGATACCATGAGGATAAAATCAAAATAAATAACTCAGAAGAGCAACTTCTATTTCAAAAACTTAAATCACTATGGGATGAATTCTCTAAAGACCCTTATTATCTAATTAACCTTAGAAAAACTAATGCGCCCCTTTAGGATGATACTCATACTCTTCTAACTTATTGTTCCATTTAAGCTCATAGATATCCCATTTCTGACCATCTGAACGCTTCTTTTCAAGTTTCTGTGCAATAATAACTTGCTCTCCATCGGTTCTGACCGTAATCATGCCATACTTTGCTACATTACTATCTCTGAGTCTATTCATCCTCAGTTCATAATGTTCCTTCTCTTTTTTGGTAGTAGCTGCATTCATACGCTCTTCTATTTTCTTAAGAAGTGCGTAGAACTTTATTGGATAAGAAAACTCATTGGTACTCCTTGCTAGCTCAGTACTGAAAATAAGTGGACGCTTTCCTCGACTGTTCTTACCAAATGAGCCAAGAGCATCAGGACGTGGATGAGAGTGTGATTCGTTATCACCACTTGAGATAATTGTAGCAATTGGATTGATTGCACTTAAAAAAGAATCAAGTACATCACTTGCTCCATGATGACACGCTTTTGCAATATCACATTGAAATCTCCCTCTTGTCTTAGAAATTATCAAATCTAGTTGAAGACTCAGTTGTTCCAATTCTTGATTCAGCGCTCTTCTTTTATCAACAGAAAGTTTATTATCACTAACTAACTTCTGTTTTAATTTGTAAATCTCTTTTTCAAGATCACTCATTATGTTTTCATCCTTGGAATAATACTGAGAAATGTAATCTTGAGATTTTGTGTTCAAGTCCCCTCCCAATAGTACTTTAAGCTTGCCGTAATGTAATTTAAACACTATTGAATGCCCATTTTTTGTTTCTCCTTCATCTCCAAGTTTTTTAAGACATTCTCTTTTCTTTCCTTCAAACTCTACTGTCTCAGTTATAGGAGCTAATATTTCTAGTTTAAGTGGGTTGTTACCTTTGTAATGATCTAGATGCTCTTTTGAAATATCCAAAAACTCAAACTCCACATCAGGGTTATTCTTTTTTGCAGATACTAAAGTCTTTAAGTAGTATTTAGTTGATTTAATGTTCTTGGCTAATAAATCATGCATTTCTTTGTTGGTGAGTACCGTGTCCCATAAGTGGTAAGTTTTCTGCCTTGGCTTTGGTGGTACTTTTCTCCCCAAATCATACATCCAAGTCTTTTTATCTATTCCTTTTGTTAATCTCTCAACAATTCCATTGTGACAGACCTTTTTAATCTTTAGTTTTTTGTTATTGAAAATATTATGAAAACCATAGTAATGATCTAAATCGGGATGAGATATAATTGCATAATCAATCTCCTTTGGTTTTTTAACACCAGTCGTTGCATCTGTAACATCATCAACGCCTGCAACTTTTCTATATCTTAAATTATACCTCCAGTTTAAAAAACGTGACATATTATCTCCTCCTGTACCATCAAAGCCAATTCCTTCACCTGCATCTATTAAGATAATCTCATCATCAGGAGTTACTAAATGGCAGCCATCACCTTGACCTATATCAACAAAGTTGATCTCCAGCATACGCTTATCTGTAACCCATTCTTCTTTTAACCACCCTTCATTGCCACGACATTTCATCTTAACCCAATCACCACTGGTCTCTCCTAGATACCGAGCGTAGTCACCTAAAATAAGATGATTTGCTGCATTTTTACTTGTACTGTCTTTTGGTAGAAGCCTGAGAACAACATCTCTTTCACTTATGAAATATGCCTTTTTAGTATCTAACGCCATTGTAAAAGGTTTTAGGATTAGTCAAGTTAAATCAATTACTAGTCTATAACAATACGTAGTTCTACGTATATTTAATAGAAATCACTCTTTGTGTAGAATAATTTCTACATTTAATGCGTTGTAGTTATATACAACTCTTTTACTTATGATTAATCTTCCCTTCCCTCAACCAAAAGATTTCTTTACTCATTTCTATCTGTGTACTTATTTTTTCAATCCTAACTTTAAGAAAAATCACTAACCATGAGTATGCCAACCAACGTGCTTATTGTTGAACGAGAGCCATTGATAACCTATTCAATACAAGAAGCCTTACATCGTATCTCTGAGTCTCAATCAGGAGTAAACTATAATACAACATCTGTTTCTAATTATGAGTCAGTACGTTCTAAAATAAAGTCACTAAAACACCTTAATCTCGTGTTTTTAAATATAGACATGTTTTTGACTGGAGGCGAAAAATCAAAATTAATTATAGATATGATAAGCATCTTAAAAAAGACCTCTCCTAAAGTCCAAGTGTTGACTTTAACGTCCTATCGTAATAATTATATGATACTTGAAATTATTAAAACAATTAATCCCGAGGGCGTTTTGTTAAAACGTGATATTGACTTTGAAGACTTAATTCACGCCATCAAGAATGTTATTAATAATATTCCGTTTTACAGTAAAACTATATTAATGTTACTACGCTCTCGCATGACTTGTCATATTTCACTAGATGAAAAAGACCAATTAATTTTATATCACTTATCAAAAGGTGCTAAAACTAAAGACCTTTCGAATCTGGTTTTCTTATCTAAAAGTGCTATAGAAAGCAGAAAACGTAACTTAAAAATACTCTTCAATGTGGAAAAAAAGAATGATTGTTATCTATTAGACCAAGCTCGAATAAAAGGATTTATCTAGCTAGAGCATAATCTCAAAGCACATGATTATGCAAATAAAGTGTAATTAAAATGTCGTTAAACGGACTTTTTCCATTTAAAATTTAAAGCATTCCACTTTAGAATACTAAGACAAAAACTTGATCCTTTATATTACAGTGTGTCTATTTTATTTACCAAATTTTATTTGGTTACTATGAGAACTTCTTGGGACACTTCCATCAAACATTTGGCAAGACATGGATTATTAAGCGACATCCTAAGTATTGAACAAATAGCTTCAATTCCTAGTTCAAACCTATCGCGATGGAGACATGAATCTGATAGTAAGTATTTATATTCTGAAATTAACGAGATTATAAAACAAGAAATTGAATTCATTAAACGAATGAACCAGTCTTCGAAGATCAAGAAAATCAACGAAAGTTACTTTAAGCTAGCGGATACTTTTCATCATGTAATTTCAAACATTAAAGGTGTAAAATCTATCCTTAAATCACAAAAAGAGCTTATTGTGAATACCATTGATTCCATAGTTGATACTGTCCCAATTAATAATGCTCTAAAACTATTTAATATTTCAAGAACCACCTATCAAAACTATAAGACCATTGTTATTCATAAATGTGAAGCCTCTTATTTTAAATGGTATACTAGACGCTTTTCAAATCAATTATTAGTTAAGGAAGTAAGTACCATCAAGAGCTATTTGCCTAATGACGATTATCGTCACTGGTCAAAATCGTGTATTTACTTAAGAGCAATTAGAGATAACACCTTATCCTGTGGACTCTCTACATTTTATAAGTATTGCAGGTTACTAGGTTTTTCTAATTTGAAAACGTTTAAAAAAGCTGACGGCTATAATCCTTTGGAAACTTCAAGACCTAATGAGGTTTGGTGCGCTGATGTTACTATCTTTAAAACTCAGGATCATATAAAACACTACATCCATATCTTAATGGATCATTATTCTAAAAAAATTATTGGATATCGTATTGAGGGATTTAGTTCTGGAAAAGCGATCAGATCTTTATTACAAAATGCTTATAAAAAATCCAGACCAAAGAATACTGTGTTTCTAACAGATGGTGGTTCAGAAAATGTTAATACAACTGTCTCATCACTTTTAAAATCTTATAACGACACTATTACTCACAGGGTCGCTCAACGAGATGTGCTATTTTCAAACTCCATGATTGAGGCCTTTAATAAAGTTTTAAAACATCAGTTTCTATATCCGAGAACGATTAGTAATAGAACTTCACTTGAAAACGTAATGAGAGAAGTCATACCAATCTATAATAGTGTAAGACCACAATTAAGATTAGGCGGAAATACACCTGACGAAACTTTTAATGGCAAACCAATTAACTTTAATCAGTACTCTGATTGCTTTAAAGCTCAAAAAGCCATTCGAATTGTTCTAAACAAACAAAATTCTTGCAGATCATGTTCATAAAAACTATCTACAAATAGAAAATCAATAAGAGCGGCAAAATCAATTACTTCTCTTTTGAAATTAAACTTGTAAAATCTTAATCTTCTTGAGTTTAAAATATAACTATTTCATTTATAGTCGATTCCCATAAATGGGACAACTCATTTTAAAATGACCTTGGGAATAGCAGTTCATAAGTTTTTACTAATCGTTTTCACTTACAAACATAGCGAATTTGGTTTATTTGACTAATCCTATTTGGTTTTATTTATTCACAACAATAGTATTATTCGCTGTTCAATTTGTAGCTTTGTATAGCGTTTAGACATTATTAGACGTGTTAATAAGTATAAAGACTATGAGTGATTTCGGTTCTATATTAAAAAGTTTACGTAGTGAAAAAGGTTTCTCGCAGGAAGCATTTGCAAGTAAAATAGGTGTTCACGTTACCAACCTTTCTAAATATGAGCGTAATCTTTCAGTTCCATCTTTAGAAGTTGCCAAACGTATGGCAGAAGTATTAGAGATTTCTTTGGATAGATTAGTTCACGGTGAGAATAAAGCACAGGACACTCTTGAAGACACCGACTTACTTACATTATTTAACAAGGCTCAAAAACTCTCCAAAAAACAAAAGGAAACCGTTAAAGATTTCCTTTCTGCTTTTGTTCTTAAGGCTGACTTAACTCAAAAGTTAGCACAGTAAAAATTACTCATTTCGAGCGGCTCTTAATTTATTCTTTGCACATTATGCCATCAATCCGCTCACTATCATCGTCGCCTTTAATATTAGATGTATAATAAAAACAACTGTCTTCTATTTTAGTAACTTCAACTATTATCCCACCAACACTATTAACCTCTTTTTGAAAATCAGTTAAAGGCATTTTGTCTGCATCATAAAATATGACATAGCTACAATCATTTAGCCATTTTAATTTAGAGTATCTTTTTACTCCTTCACTATCAATTTCCACTTGTGTTGTATCGCTTCTAATAATCCTGTAAGGTGTAGTTCCTTCTGTATCATTTGGAACAACAAATCTACCTTTCTTAAAATCATCACACTTTATTTCTTGTGAACAAGAAAAAATACTAGCTAACGATAATATTATGATTAAAGCTTTATTAATTATTTTCACAAACATTTTTTAAATTCTCCTTTAGTTTATAAAAATCTTCCTTATAGGTTTCTTCTGCTTCCTCCAACTCTTCTTCATATATCTCTACTAATTTTTCATATTCAGGATTATCATTAAGTTTTGCAGCTATTATCGCAATATTAGAACGCAAAGGATATAAATAATTGTGAACAGACAACTCTCTTGGGTACTTATTTAACAGCTCGTCAACTCTTGATATGGAACTATTACTATCAAAATAAGGAATAATTGTTTCTTCAAAGTATTCTGGAATAACTTCTATAAGTTTATTAATATCCCTTTCATCTTTAACTAACCAATCAGACAAAGGAATGTTTCTTAATCCTTTTTCCATCCCTTTCTCCATATAACGCAATATGTCAAAAAGGTGATTTCCTAATGTAAGATAAGGTCTATCCTTAATCTTGGTAATAGATTTATATATACTTTCTATTCTTTCCACCTTTATTCTTATTTCAGGTTTTATTACAATAGAATTACCTTTTTTAAAAAAGAATAAATCAACTATTTGAGTACAGCCATTAACATCCCTTATAAATTCACGCTTTTTTTTATTTAATCTAAAACCTCTTTTTTCAAAGTCAGGCTCAAGACCTCCTAATAATTTGCTAGATATTTCCATTATTTTCATTGTTCCTCTAATAATTTTCGGTCTACAGTAGTAGCTCTTGTTTGGGTAGTTGAGTTGCTAATTGTCTGTCCTTTTACGCCTCCAGCGTTTTTTCCAACTAATTCTACAGATTCTCCACCATTAAAAAATCTTTCCTGTTGCTTTGATAGTTTTGCGTTTCCTGTCTTTGTTTCATTAACAAGTTTTATTTTACCTGTTTTAGGGTCTACTACAACATTATCAAACCTAACTTTCGTCCCATCTTCAAACTTCCCTGTAACTTGTGTCAATATTTCATCTCCTTTAAATTCTTTTCCTAGAGATTCTGTTATAAGGTTCTCACCTTTAGTTCCAATATCTTTATTTTTAGCTAATATTTTAGCAGCATCACTTACTTCATCACTTTTTCCAAATAATTTTCCAAGTGCTTTAAAACCTGCTTTTAATAATGGCCCTCCATACTTAATAGCTGCTCCTCCAATAATAGTCACTTCGTCTATTGGGCTAATTATAGTAAGTGCTGCTATTGCACCTTTACCTTCAGCACTACTTTGCTCTAAATACTGCTCTTGGGTCATTTTTCCCTTTAAAAGCTGCTTGTCTCTATATCTTTGACGCATGTCAAAACCTGTATTTTCAAGTCCTTCAAGTTCTATTCCTGAACCTAATTTATTTTCTTGAAAAGCGTACGTAGAGTTATAAACATACTTTTCTGCCAATGGGTCTATCTGCCAAAACCTACCAATTGCTGGGTCGCTGATACGGTATTTCCATTCGTGAACATTTAAACCTAAATCTTTATTCAATTCCTGGTCTTGATACGTCTGATAATTGTTCTCGGATATTACATTATTATTATATCCTTTATGCTCTAATCCGAATGGGTAAAAGTTTCTCTCCTGTATTATCTCTGATGATGTAACAGCTCCATTATTGTTAAAATCCGAATAAGAGATTCTTACATTATTCCATATATCTGTGTATTGGTAGACATATCTGTATGAATTTCCATCAGGCTCGACATAGCCCTCTGGATGATAGAACTGTTTCAATATTCCATTTTCGTATAAAAAATTATCTGCGTAATCCGTTGTAGTAACATTTCCTCCAACTGTCTTTTTCTTTTGAAGTTTGATACCATCAGCAGAATACACATAATCCAATACACCCGCATTTGCGCCTGTTACCGTTATCTTGGCGGGCATATTTAGGTGGTTATAGAGAACCTGCGCTATACCTTTATTAGCATCCGATATCATATTCCCGTTAGTGTCTACACCTACGCAAAAAATAAAAATTCGGTCACGTTTTTTTCAAGGTTGACCCTCTAAAAATATTTAAAAGAACGTTTTTTTATTGACTACAATATATGGTTTTATGATTAATTCCGCACCAATAAAATCCAGTTTTTTAACCTTAAAAACCCTCTGTATTTTATTGGTTTCCTTTGCCTCGGTATGTTTACATAAAACGGGTTATAGTACTTCCTCGCACCACCAATGGCGTAGCTATAACCAGTTTTATGTAAAATACTCCCTTTCCAACAACATCAGCCGACGCGCCCCAAGCTTCCAACGCTCACAGCCGAACACGAATTGAAGATTGTTAGTTTTGATTGACAAGATTGTGAAGACTGAACGCCCTGCGGTTGTCTCATTTTAAAAGATTGCGGAACTCATCCGCATCAGCCAACAGCTTCCGCAACCTTTTAAAACGTTTTCAGAGGAAGCAAACGTTTTAAAAAGATGAAGATTTAGGCGGTTGTCCCGATAGCTATCGGGATTGAGCGCAAAGGCAATCTTCAGCTTTTTAAAATGATAGAGGTTTTGCGACGATTGAGCAAAATAATTAACCTTTCGTAGTGCGCTGGCAGTAGCGTCGGCAAAAAGCGGTGGATTAGCGGATATTTTACATAATAGCAGTTATAACGACTGTTTTTTATCTTTCTAAAATGATAACGTTAAAAACTGTGCGAAGCGGACTTATAACTTCTATTATGTAACATAGCTTGGGGCAGTTTTTGGTGTGAGCTTGGGCTACAACTTTTTATAAAAATCTCATTTTTGTAAAGTGTTGTAATTGCATTGGAAGCCAAAAACTGCAAGAGCGTTGGCGAGGAAGCAAAGCAAATACAGAGGGTTTTTGCGGACAAAAAACTGGATTTGCTTTGCGTGGATTCTAACTTATTGGATGGAAGTTGTTCACGATGTCGTGCAGGTTTTCTAAATCGTCTTGTACATATTTTTCGGTTGAAGATATGTAACGATGCCCTGCAAGATATTGAACCTGTCGCAAGTTGTGTTTTGATAACCAATTGACGATTAAACTTGACCTTATTTGTGAGTAACTTGTTACCTTGTGATGTGCTTCCAAAAATGAGTTGTTCGTTGTTTTTCGTGCTTATCTTTTTAGATAGGTAACTTCTTGTTTGCGTGGTATAATTCAATAAATCCATCATTTGGCAAGGTTGCAGTTTTAGTGTTCTTGCATTGCTTCTTCGTGTACTTGGGATGTCTATTTTTCCTTTGTTCAGTTGCACATATTCTTCCTGTAAATGATAGAGCTCTATTCCTGTAATTCCTTGGAATACCATTAAGCCCAACACCACTTTATCCCTTAATTTGGTCGCTTTAAAAAAGGTATCGTAATGTTCTATATCGTAGCTGTAATATAAATCCTCCAGTTCTTCTTCACTTAATAAATTGCTAATGACTTTGATACGTTTGCCTCTTATGGTCATATCTTCCGCAGGATTTTCCATTGTTTCGCCTTTTTCTATCAGATAATCGTAATACAGCTTAACTGCTCGTAATTCATTATTGGTTGATGAGCGTTCATAATTCTTTTCTGTTTGCAGATATTTCGCGTATTTCAATAGGTTGCTATATGTTAATTCTTCTGGTGTAATTCGCTTTTCTATAATCTCGCTATCGTTAGTTGCTTTTATGATTTGGCGCAATCGAAGTTTAAAACTCATTCCACCTAATCTGCCACCTTGTGAGTTTATAAACAAAGCTTCATTTTTATTGGCTTTATAAAATTCTGGTCGTGCATCATATACATAATCTTCGAGGATTCTTAAATTGTAAGAGTTGATTGGTACAAAACGTTCCCTTTTATTCTTTGTTTTTTTAACTACAATACGTTCCTTGTCAAAAAGCACATCATTGAGATTTAAATGTACTGCTTCGTTTCTTCTCAATCCGCAACTGTATAGAACTACCAATATGGCTTTATCACGTAATCTAAATTTTTGTAATGGACTTGTATATTCTGTGGCTTTAAATAACTCTTTAATTTCGTTTTGGGTAACGATATCGGTTTCATTTAGTCTATCGGTTCGCTCAAAACGTAAGTGTATGGATAGTGATTTTGCATTGTGTTTTTTTAGATATTCGTTAAAGCGTTTTAATGAACTGATATGACCGTTCAAACTGGGATTACTTAACGCTCCAACCAGTAAAAGAACTCCTGTAAAAAAATAGGCGAATACTTTACAATGCCCTTGCTATAACCCAAGATGTCCAACCAGTCTTTAAAAGAGATTAATAAAGCCTTGTAAGTTTTGCTATTGAGTTTTAATTTTTTCACTTCGGTATGTGTTTTTTAGAGTTTAGTGGCGAAGTTTATTTGTGCAATACAGTTATCCAATGCGTTTTTGATCAAGTTTTTAAGTTCCTTGTATTCATCAATATTTACGATTTCAAAGTGATAGAGCTGTCCTTTTTTACCTTTTACTTTCTTGATGTAATTCTCTAATAATAATTGATTGTTATAACGCCTTAACGTAGTTTCCTTTACTCGTAGATTTCTGCGGATTTCTGCATTTGTAAAGGTTGTTTGATTATTATTTGCCAAGTACGTCTTTAGACGTTCTAAATGGTTTCTACAAGCTCCTGTAATGGTATCGGACTTTCGCAATAAGACTTCTATAATCAGTTCGTTGGCTTCTTGTATATCTTCTATCGTCGTCTCAATGTATTCCTCTCCAGTTTGGGTGTCGAACTTCGACTCTCGTTGGTATTGTTTATAAAATGTAATCGCTTCTATGAACTGTAAATAATGGCTGTTGGTTCTTCGTGGTTTAAATACACTTTGTGGCAACTCCAAGTATTCTGCATAAGGATTGATTACTTTAATTGGTTTTAATAATCGTTGTACATTTTGTAGTAATTGTTTGGATTCTATTTGCTCTTGTATATTGATTTTTACAGCACTCATAAAACGTTGGTAATTCATTATTCTTTGGTCTTGTTCTGTGCTTTCGTCAATGTAGAATAGGAAAGAACGGTTGCTATTATCCTCGTAGATGCTTTCCTGTGTGGTACATCCTGCTACAGATACAGGACCTTCAACTGTTAAATGGATTGTTTTGGTATTGCCTTTGGTGTCTTTGTGTACAACCGTTTTTGTAATTCGCTTTTTGGATTGTAATTCTCGTAAAGGGTAGAGTACAGATTCTGCTCCGTCTAAATCTTCTATTAAGATTAATTTGTGTTGTAGTTCTGTGCGATTGAAGTAATAAAAGGCATTGGCTGATAGTACTGTAATCTCAACTTTATCTTCATCAGGTATTAATTCTGCAACTTTAGATTGTAAATGTGTTTTTCCTGTTCCGGAACTGCCCAAGCTGATGCAATGTAAAGGATTGTTGGTTTTTCTGCTTGTAAATATCAAGTACATTAAAATCCTGTTGTTCACTTCGCCGATAACTCCGCTTTTTCCTATGAGTTCATTGGTTTTGGTCAGTAAGTTTTTTGACCTTAAAAAGGTTTCTGCTTTTTTGGTTTCCGTAGCTGTTAACTCTTTTCCTATAGATGTTACTTGCGATTGCTCCAATAAAATGAAGCGATAGTTTTCAAGTTCTCTCGTTAAATCCTGTATGGTTCTACGTGCTATACTTGTTCCTATTTCAAGGCGTTCCGCTATTTTACGCACCAGTTTTTCTACTTGGTTGTCATTGTATAAATCTATCGAGTGTCTTAATACGTTGTGTTCTTTAGGCTTTTGAACAGATAAAGCAATGCGTAAAGTTTCGAGCTTGGTGGTCTTGATACCTCCTAAAATGTGGACTTCTAAATATTTTGTAACGTACTCGTAGTTGTTTGGGTTGGATGTGTTGAGAGTGTTCATAAGTTTTTACTAATCGTTTTCACTTACAAACATAGCGAATTTGGTTTATTTGACTAATCCTATTTGGTTTTATTTATTCACAACAATAGTATTATTCGCTGTTCAATTTGTAGCTTTGTATAGCGTTTAGACATTATTAGACGTGTTAATAAGTATAAAGACTATGAGTGATTTCGGTTCTATATTAAAAAGTTTACGTAGTGAAAAAGGTTTCTCGCAGGAAGCATTTGCAAGTAAAATAGGTGTTCACGTTACCAACCTTTCTAAATATGAGCGTAATCTTTCAGTTCCATCTTTAGAAGTTGCCAAACGTATGGCAGAAGTATTAGAGATTTCTTTGGATAGATTAGTTCACGGTGAGAATAAAGCACAGGACACTCTTGAAGACACCGACTTACTTACATTATTTAACAAGGCTCAAAAACTCTCCAAAAAACAAAAGGAAACCGTTAAAGATTTCCTTTCTGCTTTTGTTCTTAAGGCTGACTTAACTCAAAAGTTAGCACAGTAAAAATTACTCATTTCGAGCGGCTCTTAATTTATTCTTTGCACATTATGCCATCAATCCGCTCACTATCATCGTCGCCTTTAATATTAGATGTATAATAAAAACAACTGTCTTCTATTTTAGTAACTTCAACTATTATCCCACCAACACTATTAACCTCTTTTTGAAAATCAGTTAAAGGCATTTTGTCTGCATCATAAAATATGACATAGCTACAATCATTTAGCCATTTTAATTTAGAGTATCTTTTTACTCCTTCACTATCAATTTCCACTTGTGTTGTATCGCTTCTAATAATCCTGTAAGGTGTAGTTCCTTCTGTATCATTTGGAACAACAAATCTACCTTTCTTAAAATCATCACACTTTATTTCTTGTGAACAAGAAAAAATACTAGCTAACGATAATATTATGATTAAAGCTTTATTAATTATTTTCACAAACATTTTTTAAATTCTCCTTTAGTTTATAAAAATCTTCCTTATAGGTTTCTTCTGCTTCCTCCAACTCTTCTTCATATATCTCTACTAATTTTTCATATTCAGGATTATCATTAAGTTTTGCAGCTATTATCGCAATATTAGAACGCAAAGGATATAAATAATTGTGAACAGACAACTCTCTTGGGTACTTATTTAACAGCTCGTCAACTCTTGATATGGAACTATTACTATCAAAATAAGGAATAATTGTTTCTTCAAAGTATTCTGGAATAACTTCTATAAGTTTATTAATATCCCTTTCATCTTTAACTAACCAATCAGACAAAGGAATGTTTCTTAATCCTTTTTCCATCCCTTTCTCCATATAACGCAATATGTCAAAAAGGTGATTTCCTAATGTAAGATAAGGTCTATCCTTAATCTTGGTAATAGATTTATATATACTTTCTATTCTTTCCACCTTTATTCTTATTTCAGGTTTTATTACAATAGAATTACCTTTTTTAAAAAAGAATAAATCAACTATTTGAGTACAGCCATTAACATCCCTTATAAATTCACGCTTTTTTTTATTTAATCTAAAACCTCTTTTTTCAAAGTCAGGCTCAAGACCTCCTAATAATTTGCTAGATATTTCCATTATTTTCATTGTTCCTCTAATAATTTTCGGTCTACAGTAGTAGCTCTTGTTTGGGTAGTTGAGTTGCTAATTGTCTGTCCTTTTACGCCTCCAGCGTTTTTTCCAACTAATTCTACAGATTCTCCACCATTAAAAAATCTTTCCTGTTGCTTTGATAGTTTTGCGTTTCCTGTCTTTGTTTCATTAACAAGTTTTATTTTACCTGTTTTAGGGTCTACTACAACATTATCAAACCTAACTTTCGTCCCATCTTCAAACTTCCCTGTAACTTGTGTCAATATTTCATCTCCTTTAAATTCTTTTCCTAGAGATTCTGTTATAAGGTTCTCACCTTTAGTTCCAATATCTTTATTTTTAGCTAATATTTTAGCAGCATCACTTACTTCATCACTTTTTCCAAATAATTTTCCAAGTGCTTTAAAACCTGCTTTTAATAATGGCCCTCCATACTTAATAGCTGCTCCTCCAATAATAGTCACTTCGTCTATTGGGCTAATTATAGTAAGTGCTGCTATTGCACCTTTACCTTCAGCACTACTTTGCTCTAAATACTGCTCTTGGGTCATTTTTCCCTTTAAAAGCTGCTTGTCTCTATATCTTTGACGCATGTCAAAACCTGTATTTTCAAGTCCTTCAAGTTCTATTCCTGAACCTAATTTATTTTCTTGAAAAGCGTACGTAGAGTTATAAACATACTTTTCTGCCAATGGGTCTATCTGCCAAAACCTACCAATTGCTGGGTCGCTGATACGGTATTTCCATTCGTGAACATTTAAACCTAAATCTTTATTCAATTCCTGGTCTTGATACGTCTGATAATTGTTCTCGGATATTACATTATTATTATATCCTTTATGCTCTAATCCGAATGGGTAAAAGTTTCTCTCCTGTATTATCTCTGATGATGTAACAGCTCCATTATTGTTAAAATCCGAATAAGAGATTCTTACATTATTCCATATATCTGTGTATTGGTAGACATATCTGTATGAATTTCCATCAGGCTCGACATAGCCCTCTGGATGATAGAACTGTTTCAATATTCCATTTTCGTATAAAAAATTATCTGCGTAATCCGTTGTAGTAACATTTCCTCCAACTGTCTTTTTCTTTTGAAGTTTGATACCATCAGCAGAATACACATAATCCAATACACCCGCATTTGCGCCTGTTACCGTTATCTTGGCGGGCATATTTAGGTGGTTATAGAGAACCTGCGCTATACCTTTATTAGCATCCGATATCATATTCCCGTTAGTGTCATATGTATATTCTGTTGTTGAATTAGCTCCATCTACAAAACCATAATTATCATTACCATTATCTAAAACTTTCTTAAGTTGATTGCTTTTATCTTCATAGATATATTCTAAAATATCCATATTACCAAACGTAGTCGCATTTGAATTGGTATGACCTTTTCTAGTTAGATTAATAATATTGCCATTTTTATCATATGAAATTCCAGAAACGTGATAATTTGTAGAATTACTCGTAGCGGCAGCAATTCTATTTAAGGCATCATAGTCATAAGTATACCATCTAAGAACATTATCATTAAGTGTCTTCCATTCTGTCTCAGCAATGTTACCATTATAAAGTTTAGTGCCATTATGGTCTTCAGTATTATAGTTAATCTTAAACCCAAACAAGTCACTCCCTAGATTGGTTGGATCATTAATACTTTTTAACCAGCCTCTTATATTATATGAATAATCTATAGTTTGAAGACGTGATTGAAGCGTACTTCCACCAACTCCTTTTTGCTCTAATTGACCTAATTCATCATAACTATTCTCTACTATGACTTCTTTATACTTTTGTACATTGATTCTTTGTTTTTGAATTGTTATTCGATTGGCAGAATCATATTCAAATTCGTCTTCAACATTGAGTACTGAACTACCTGATTTATCATGGTTAATTGATGTTTTTAAAACTCTACCATCAAAAGTTAATAAACTCTTCACTTTGTCTGTAATATGTGAATATGTATTATTACTATATATATAAATTGGTCTAGATTTGGCATCGTAATAATTAACGGTTGTAGTCCAATTATTGGTTCCTAGAATTCTTACTTTACTCCCTGTTGCTAAACCTTTCACATTTGTAATAGGTGTTATACCATATGACACTTCAGAAGTTGCTCCTGATAAATCAAAAACATAATTGTCATAGTAATTTATAGTGTGTATTTCATTTACACTTATTGGAATTGTATTTGATGTATAATATGTATTTGAATAACCAGTCCCAGAAGCAACCTTAGTTTCATACTGTTGTATATTATTATTTACTGAGTTTTGAAAGTTCAACCTTGTTGCTGAAGAGTTTTTTTCTCCAGTATAAATGACTCTGCCAAAAACATCATATTTTGTAAACAACCATTTATTTTGAGCCTTAAGATTTTGATCTTGGCTCATAACAGGTTGGTCTAACCGATTATAAACTATATACTCCCAGCCTTTACCAGGGATTTTCTTTTCAACTAATCTATTTCTATGGTCATAAACATACTGATAGCATAGTTCACTTAACTCTGTTGCATCTGGTTTTGCTGTTTGAGGCTCAGATTTTGGAGGTAGTACATATGATAAATTACCATAAATATCATACACATAGTACGTATCATGTGGAACATTAGTTTGAGCACTTCCACTTACTATTGAAGTACCATAAGTACGTTTTAAAATAACACGCCCTTCTGCATCTTTAAACTCTTCTGTAGTATGAGCCTTAGTACTAGAACCATCATGATTTTCATCCTTGGTTATACTTTTATATAATTCCCCTGAACTATAATTTCCGTTAAGGACTAAAGTTGGTGTATAAGTATTATTAGCAAAACTTAATGTTACCTCATAACGTTTAACTTCATTAATGGTATTACTTAGGTATGACATTTCAATTTCATGACCTCCTCCCATTCTCCAGTCATAGCCTGGAGCTGCTTGTTTTAAAACACGACTTAAAGGTGAGGTTTCAAAGTCTTTTTCAGAATATGGATTGGTGGTATTCTCATATTTAGCAGTATTATAAAACGTATTGGTTTGCGACAACGCTGTATAGCTGTAAGCGCCTCCATTAGCAGAAATTGCAAATGGTAAATATTCTTTCTGCTGTCTTCCTAAATCGTCATATTCAATGTGAGTGATGATGTCTTCTTCATTACCACCAGCTCGTATCCCTATACTTTGCTCTGCTCTTCCTAAACCATCAAAGTAAGTAACACTCTCTATTTTTTCTTCGTTGGCTAATTGTGACACATCGCTAGTAGCTGCCCGAGGTGTAATATTATGTACATAGTTTACATTAGACAAACCTGTTCCACCACCAGTCATTACTGTTACATTTAACGTCTCTTGTGGAAAACCAAATGAATTGAATGTTAATGAAGCTACTCCTGTACTTCCCCATTGGATTTTTACAGTATAATTTGTAAAACCAGAACTTCGTTGTGGTGAGGTTGTGGACAGTATCGTTCCATTAGAAACAGTCCAACTAGACGAATGAACTAAGCCATTATCAAATGAATATAAGTGAATACTATTTGGATTTACACTTGTTGCACCATTTAAATCTTGACTAAATCCTAGACTTGCAAATGACAATGTTACCAATGCAAATAATATCGTACTTTTTTTTACTAATTGTTTTATAATAATCATAATATTTAGTTTTTATTGGTAATTAATTGTGCAGTCTTCAAATGAATACTCGTTCTCATTAGGACTTGAAACCGACAAATCAATCTCTGCCATAATTCCAGAGGATGTTCCTGTAAGTGTAAATGTGTAGGATGTATTTTGAATGGAAAGATCAAACACTAAGATTCCTGTTGACGTTGTCTCATTCCATGTTCCTGATACATTATCAACTGAAAATACAATAGTTTGCAAATTATTTGTCAACTCAGATTCTTGTATCCAAGTCAAAGTACTTGCCTCTTTTTCAAATGTTGATGTGATAGCCAGATCATAATCATCACTAAATGTTTTAGTCGTTACTAAATTAAAATCTGCTAATTGCTGTGCATTAAGCGTGTTGGTCATTTGCATAACAAATAGGCAAATGATAATACTATATATTGTTTTCATGTGTTCTAAGATTTAATATTGGTTTTGATAGAAATATGCATTCTCGCTAAGTATGTTACCATCGGCATCCTTAACACGCTTTAACCTGTTAAATGGGTCATATTCATAAGTCATTTCGTAGCCTTTTTCATCTACAGTGCTTGTGATACCCAAAATAGGATCATACCTGTAAACCGATATTAAAGCGTCTGGTAATCCATTTCTCAAACTAGTTTCATTAGCAGCACTTAAATTATCAGCCAGCGTAAAATTGGTTCCAAGTATCACTTCAATATTGGCATAGGTAGCATTAGTGACTTTGGCAACAGGTAAAGATTTATTAAACCCATAGATGTAACTGATGTGTGCTCCATCTACTTTACTCACCTCTAACGGATTATCATAGGTGTCGTATTTATGAAACTCTATTCGCTTCTCAGGAGTAATAGTTCCTTTGCCCACTTTAACCTCTTTAGGCAACACAACGTTGGTATGGAATTCATGATAAATAGTATGAGTTTCACTTACTTTTGTCCCATTTCTGAAAGTTTGTGTTTCAAGAACTTCATTAACCTTATTAAGTGCTATGAGCTTATTTTTTATGGTTGTAGTGTTGCTATTTAAGTTAGTGCCTACAGGATAAAAATATTTGGTCTGAAGATGTTCTTCAACACCCGACTTATCATAGTAGGTATCTTGTTGACTTATCTGGTAGTTTAAAGAATTATACAAAAACTCTTGTCTACTCTCTTTTACAGTTGTCCCACCGTTATAAAAGTATTCTTTAGTTGTTGTTCCTTTAAGTTTTGCCCAACCCGATTTGAAGTCAGTACCAATTACTGGAAAAGCACCACACGGTTGTTGTGCTTGATTTGGCACTTGACAAAAACCTCCTCCTTCTGCAGGGGGATGGTTTTGAATAGTTCCATTATTATAGAATGTCCAGTCAGTAAAATATTGTAAAAGATTACAATTTGGTCTAAACACACTTCTGTCTGTAAATAGAAAGTCTTCCTGAAATTCATAATTAGGATCACCATTTGAATCCAAATAACTAATTTCTTTTAAAGGGTCGCCAGATTGATTATAAGTTTTTTGTTCTAGTAATAGACCTCTTTTGTAATCTAGATTTTCTTTTGGTTTGGGCTGTTCAAAATCAAATGTTGCAGTTACACTTGGATAATCATAAGGAGAAGTATAACTATAAGTAGTAGAACCATTATTTTCTTCGTATACTTTAACATGCCTGTAACCCACATAACTCCCTTGAGATAGTTCAACATTAACCCCTTTTTCAATGACTTCATACTGAATAGTTTGTGGTAAAAGAGAATGACATATATTTTCTATGTTACCAAAAACATGTCTACTGGTATTTTTTTGGTAGGTTCTTACCAATCGATCAGCCTTGGCATCCACCACACCTGAGGACAAACTACTATTACTTTCATCCAGATACTCAAACTTAATTTTCTTATCATTAAGCTGCGAATCAATTGCGTTTTTAAATAGAATCTCTTTAATGCGAACACCTCCACCTATCATTGCTTGTTCTACATTTTGACTTTGATCTGAATAAACTACTTCAAAATCTCCTGAGATTTGATAGGTATTTGCGTTTAAGTTAATGTAAGGAGCAAGTGCCATAGTATAGGTTCCTGCTGGAACATTTGAAACCTTAACACAGTTTTGATCTAAATCTACATAAGCCTCATAAGACCCATTATATATTTTTATAATGTGATCACTTAAGTACTGACTGGGATTGGCAGTCACATCAGAACTCACATAAATATCTTGATCAAAATCCAGAGTGAATGTTTCAATAGTAACCGTAGGAGCAGAATTACCATTATGATTGTAAACAAAATTATTAGTAGAGTCTGTTTGAACTAAAATGTTTCTTGGGTTTTGCATATAGTCATCATACCCAATTAATTGATCTTGATAGTAAGAATAACTGTTATGCTCAAATACGAATTCTTTAACTCCGCCTGTTGGATATTCAATTGATTTTAAAAGCCCTGTAGTTACTATACTTTCAGAGTAAGAAATATTATCACAACTGGTTTGACCAACATCTATACCACTATAATAACCCCAACTATCACCTCTCACATCGTCTTTATTAAATCCGGGAAGATCTTGCTTGTTATTATACACTAAATTGTAATCTTGATTAATGCCTCCTGCTGTTTCAGTCACTTTTGTCAACCAAACACGCTTAAAAACTAACGGATTAAGTGAGGTATCACTTGTTTCCTCATAATTAAGATTAAAAGTCTTGTTAACCGTAGAACCCTTTTTAATAGTAATACTTTTTAATGTTCTACCATTAGTCTCTGGGTGAGTATATGTAAGATCTAAATCAAATTTTACTTTAATATTATCTCTTGTAAACGTAATTTCATTAATTTTCTTTGTTGTGGAACTTATGGATTGATAGGATACCGACTCCGCAGGTTCCAATATACCTTTGTTGTAGGAATTGTTAACCAAATCATTGTATCCAGCTCCAAAATTTATTATCGTATTTGAAGTTCTACTTGTAGAAGCTGTGTAATTTTCTATAACATTCTGATAGGTGATTGTCGCTAGGTCATTTCCCTTGCTAGTTTCGATCTTTGACAAATGCCAAGCAGAGTTTGCATTATAGCTTGAAGCAGCAGCAGAAACATTGAATGTTGACAAATTCCCTTGTACTTTTGTACCTGTAAAAGGTGTAGAAGTTGACGTTTCAACAACATCAAACGTATATTGATAACCTTTAGCATCTGTAACTTTAAAGGCACTTATGACATAATTTGAATCATGTGTAATATCTATTTCAAAATTACTTGTTCTACTAATATACTTAGGAACAAGATTAGATCCCTCTTTGAGAATGACGAATCTACCTGAATATCCCATAAAATTAAATTGATATAAATCAGGTTTATTATCATATTTATTTCCTGATTCGCCAACAACCAAGAAATTGAATTCTGTCTTTTGAGCTCCACTCAAACTGTTATAGCTCCAATAATCATTTAAATGATAGATTCCTGTTTTGTTAGTTGTAGACGTACTCTTTGTAATTTCATCAGGTTCTCCTCTTACAGTTCTGGATATTGTTCCGCCTGCCATTAGCGACCAACTGGTTCCTGTCCAACCTGACCTATTGTTGATCTGTACGCCTTGGGTATTATAACTAAGTGAAATCCCCATAGAAAGATCTCCAGTAAGTCCTTTAGAATAAATAGGAATTGAAATATTAGGTTGACCAGTATAATAGCTAACTGGCACTTCTTCAAACTGCATCAAATTAGCTACAGTTGGTGAGGGCGGAATGACCTCAGGTAATTCTTGTCCAAACGACATGATGGATATCATGACTGCAAATACAGTCATAATAGGTGCTACAAAATTTTTCATCTAAAAAATAGTTTAATTGTTAACGGAATAGCAAAACCTAAAATCCAATTTGGGCTGAAGACTTAATAACTGATTTTGCTGACATCTTTATGTCCATAAATCTATTGATGAAATTGAAATTTTGTTTGTAATTTTTGCTTTCAAAATTTAAAGTCTTTGCTTTATTTTTTAAAGCACAATCCTTTAAGTTCTCTTACTCCCTATAAGTATTTTAGTAGCGTAAATATTAAATCCTAACCATTTTATTTACATACTTATGACAAAGAAGATAAATGTCTTAATTGTAGAAGACGAGCCTCTAATTATTAATGTATTAGAGAACGCCCTAAACCAAATAAGTGAAACCAATGTATTTGATTTTAGAGTAAAATCTGTAATAAATTGTGACTTGGCTAACGAGGAGATTCAAAACGCATTAAAATCTCATCCCATCGATCTGATTCTATTAGATATCAGTATACCCGCATCAAGCGACAACAAACTACTATCTGGTGTAGACATAGGAATTAAAACAAAAGAACTGTTTCCCAATGTTAAGACGATTGTGTTTACGTCAGATAGCAATAACTACAAGCTTAATAACATACTCAAAACCTTAAATCCAGAAGGGTTTTTGATAAAAAGTGATATCGACTATATTAAACTTGTCGATTCTATCAATGCAGTCATTAATAATGAGCCTTATTACAGTAACTTCATAATTCAACTTATGAGGCGTCATATTTCAAATGATTTTACGCTGGATAAAATAGATAGAACCTTGCTTTACGAAATATCCAAAGGCACTCAAATGAAAGATATTACACAGATCATTCATTTATCTAAGAGTGCTGTGGAATATAGAAAACGAAATTTAAAACAACTTTTTGAAGTCAAAAACGCCAACGATACACTTTTGATTTCAAAAGCAAAAGAGTATGGGTTTATTTAAATATAATGACTATGAATTCAAAATTAAAAGTAAACGCATTTAACCTACAGGAGATTCTTATTGTGCTGCTGATTATTGGCGTATTTATGCTTATTGCGCTACCAAACTTGATGCCTTTAGTTGCGAAAGCTAAAAGTATTGAAGCGCAGATTCAGTTAAAATATATTTTTAATAATCAAACGTCGCATAAGTACTTATATTCCAAATACACTTCAGATCTCTCTGAGCTAGATTTTGAAGCGCCTAAAACCGTCAAAGAAAACGGAACTGCAAACTATGTTTACGAAATTTTAAGCGCCGACAACACCAATTTTACAGCTAGAGCTACTGCCATTACTGATTTTGATGGTGACGGCATTTTTAACGTTTGGGAAATCAATCAAGATGGTACACCTAAACAAATAGTAAAAGACTAATGATAGTAATCAAACTCATATTAATAGGACTCTTTAGTATGATCTTTTATCAAGATTATAAAGATCGTCAAGTGTATTGGTTTCTATTTCCGTTAGTTGGACTCTGTAGTGGAATTTTGTTTTACAAAAGCACACTTCCAGAATTATTCTGGAGTTCTATAATCTTAAACTCAGTTTTTATTGCGTTTTTATTATTAGTTGTACTTCTGTATTCTAAACTTACTCTAAATCTCAAAATTTCCGAAGCATTTGGATCAGGTGATGCCTTTCTTTTTACTGTCCTTATCTTTTCATTTTCGACAGTATCATTTCTTATCATTTTTGTATTTGCCTTATTATTTTCACTGGTTATTCATTTGCTACTGAAAAAGTATTCTGCAGTAAAAACAGTTCCTCTTGCCGGTTATTTAAGTTTGTTTTTTGGATGCTCATACATCGCTTTTTGGCTAGGTATCACTAACTCCTTATACACCATATAGCATGATAAAAGAGAATTTTAAAACACCTGTACAATTGTCTCAACTCATTAGTAGTGAGCAGGCCTATGCCTACAAAATCATTCCTGTAGATGAGCAGGATGATCAAATTATATTTAAGTCTGAAAGCACTTCTGAAACCTTAAAACAGGAATTACAGATTATATTAGGTAGATCTGTCAGGCTTATTAAAGAATCTCCTGAAAACATAAGACAATATTTATCTTCTAACTTCAGAATTAGACATCAGTCGCAAACCCAAGCACTTAATTATTCTTCTGATTTTCTTGTGCAACTTCTTACTACCGCTAAGGATATCGGAAGCAGTGATATTCACTTTGAAGTTTACGAGCATAAATGCCGCGTTCGATTTCGTTTGGATGGAAAACTGAAAGAGTATTTTATCATTAGTAAAGAAGAGTATCCAATCATCATCAACAAATTAAAAATTAAAGCTGGATTAGATATTTCAGAAAAAAGACTGCCACAAGACGGACGTATTACAATCAATACTGAATCGGATGAATTTGACATAAGAGTGTCCTCACTTCCAATTTTAAATGGCGAGAAAATGGTACTTAGAATACTTAGTAAAGATGCTGATCATATTGAGCTTGGGGAATTAGGATTTTCGAACAAAGAATTAAATACTTATAGAGAAACTATAAGAAAACCTAATGGAATCGTGCTAATTTCTGGCCCAACAGGCTCTGGAAAAACAACAACACTCTATGCGACACTTAAACTACTAAATGACGAAGAGCGAAATATTCTCACCATCGAAGACCCTATAGAATACACCCTCGAGGGCATCAATCAGGTTCAGCTCAAGGAAAATATAGGTCTCGATTTCACCAGCACCTTAAGAACGTTTTTACGTCAAGATCCTGATGTGATTATGGTAGGAGAAATTCGAGATGCCAAAACTGCGAATATGGCTATTAGGGCTGCACTGACTGGGCATTTGGTGTTATCTACTATTCATACCAACTCCGCATGGGCAACTATAACCAGATTAGTCGACATGGACATCCCTTCATTCTTAATTGCTAGCACACTCAATGTTAGTGTCGCTCAACGACTAGTTAGAAAGTTATGTACTACCTGCAAAGACGAAACTCCAATTGTAACTACTGATTTCCCTAAGTCTTTTACTATCCCAAAAACATTAAAATATCAATCAATTCCTGTTGGTTGTGATCATTGCTATTACACAGGATATTCAGGAAGAAAAGCCATTTATGAGATTATACCTATCACCAATGATCTCATGTCACGTATTAAAAACAATCATCTCGACATTGATGATTACATCAAAGCAGAAGGAATTTCAACATTGAAAGATAATGCTGTTGAACTCATAAGAAACGGAATCACCTCTGTTGAAGAAGTGTATGCTTTACTAATTTAAAATTACTTTAAATGAAATCGATACTATCCATTATTCTCATATTTCTTGCACTTTCATTTGGACAAGCGCAAACCAATGATCGCTTGTTATCTATTGGAAACAAACTAGATAGTTTATCGGTTACTAATTCTGGGCTCATTGAACAACTAGATGCCAGTATTTCCCTAAATGAAGTATCACTCTCTAGCTTTTTACTGGCGGTTTCCAATGTTCATAACATAAATATAAACGTGTCTCCAGAGCTTAATCAAATTAAGATTACTAATAATTTTTCTGATGTTACTGTATCTGATGTACTTGTGTTTTTATGTAAAGAACATCAATTAACTATTGAATTTACAGGCAGTATTTTATCCATAAAAACCTTTAATCCAATTAAAGAGGACACCACTTATCCTATTGGTGTTGATTACAATCCCAGCAACGAAACCATCGCCATCGATACTAGAGAAAACGACTTATATGAAGTATTTAAACATATTATGGATGCAAGTGCTAAAAACCTCATGTTTGCACCAGGCATGGAACATTTAAAACTTACCTCCTATATTAAAACCACTGATTTCGATGCTGCGATGCAGAATATGGCGCTTTCCAATGATCTTATTCTTACTAAAACAAAAGATAATTTTTATGTCTTTGATAATCAAATTACTAGTGATGTAAATAAAAAAAGAAGCATAAGAAATCGTCTTAATCCAAATTTAAGTTTTAAGGTTCTTAATAAAAATAATAAGCTACTTGAAGTTGACTTTTCAAACTCTCAAATCGCAGATGTTATAAAAACCATTGCAGATTCATTAGATATAAATATGTTCTTAGCATCGCCTTTGGAAGAATCTGGAACAGTAACACTTAAAACAAAGTCTATAACTTTTGATGATCTGCTAATAAAAATGTTTGAGCCACAAGTCGATATTAATCCTATTGATATTGATAATTCTACCACTTCTTCAAATGGTAGAAATAACAGCTCTGAACTCACTAATCCAATATCTAAAAACTATACGTTTAAGAAAGAAGGTAATATCTATTTCTTTGGAACGGCCAATCAGTTAAGTGTAAGAAAAGTGGAAATTATAACTCTGAAGCATCGCTCTGTAAATTTGATGTCTGACCCTGAGTCCATGTCGCTCAATAACAACGTTAGAGATAATTTCATAGCAGTAGACCAGGGCTATAGAAACCAGATCAATTACAATTCATCTAATGGTAGCAATATCAATAATAGACAGCAAAACTCCAATAATAGAAATAGATTAAGCGAAAATCAAGAAGCACAAAGTATATTAGATATTGTTCCAGAGGAGATTAAATACGGTTTAGACTTTAAAGTCGATTTTGAGCTTAATAATATTTACGTCACTGGTACAAGTGCTAGAATAGAGTTCTTCAAAGATTTTATTCGAAATATAGACAAAACCGTTCCTGTTATTTTAATTGAGGTGATGATTGTAGAGGCACAAACCACCAATACCTTAGAGGCAGGAGTAAGCTGGGGAATTGGAAATGAACCGCAAGTCGCACAAGGAGGCATATTCCCATCTACCGATTTAACCTTAGGTGCTCAGACCATAAACAAAATTATCAATGGCTTTAGTGATACATCCGTATTTAATTTCGGACGTGTTGTTCCTAACTTTTTTGCTACCATTAAAGCCATGGAGACTAATGGTGATCTTAAAATTAAATCCACTCCAAAACTAGCAACACTCAATGGTCATAGAGCGTCGTTTTCCAACGGACAAACATCTTACTATGCGATTGTTCAACGAAATATCATAGGAACCGATAATCCGCAAACGTCAGAGATTAGAAACTACTTCCCTATTGATGCTAAACTTGGATTAGACATAAAACCTTACGTAACTGGCGATAAACAGGTTCTATTAGATATCAATGTGATACAGTCCAGTTTTGGACAGCGTATCGCTGATGATGCACCACCAGATATTAATTCTCGTAATTTCTCTTCCATAGTACGTATGAAAGATCAGGACATTGCTGTTTTAGGTGGGTTAGAAGAGAATTATAAAAACAATTCAGGATCAGGAGTACCCTTTTTAGCTAGAATACCAATCATTAAGTGGCTATTTAGCAAACGGGTAAGAGAAGGACGCAAATCAAAACTCACTGTTTTTATTAAGCCTACAATTATTAATTAATGAAGGACAAACTTATATCATATCTCACCTATGGAAACCGCTTTTATAGCATAGAGCAGTCGCAAGCTAATGGTGATGTGGTTTGCTATGGAATTGAGCTAAAAAAAACAAAAAACCAGGTTGATGTTGAAAAATGTTTTCAGTTTGATTCGCTTCAAGAAGCTTCTAAATATATCCCTAAAGGAAAACCTGCTTTTTTAGTTGTAAATAATGATCAGGTCATCACTAAAAAAATTGAAAGCCGTGAAACAGACCCTCTGAAACTAGTACATCATGTCTTTGCAAATTTAAAGATTGATGAGTTCTACTATGAGGTATTACAACAAGACAACATTCATTTTGTCTCCATCTGCCGAAAAACTTATGTTGATGAGTTATTTGAGCAGTACAAATCAAAAAATATTTCAGTAATTAATTTTTCTTTAGGAAACTTGATGATTGCATCAATAGCCCATTTTATTTCTGAAGACCACATCCACAGCTCGAATGCAATTATTTCAAAAGCTGATGACCAGATTATTGATATTCAGCCTCAGAAAGAAATACAAGAGGTTAATTATAATTGTAACGAAACTACTCTAGCGCATAACGAATTATTAACCTTTTCGTCTGCACTAAGTTTAATCACTAAAACTAAAGTAACTACCTCTGTCTTTAGTAAATCTGAAAATCATCTTTTAAAAGACTTCAAGGAAAAACGGTTTTTTACAAAGTTCATGAAAATAGGATTGTCATTTTTGTTTGTTTTATTACTTGGTAATTTCTTTCTCTTTAATAATTACTACGATAAAGTGAGTGAACTCAAAGTGACTGCTCAAGTTTTAAATTCATCAAAGAGCAAAGTATTTCAGCTTAATAAAAAAGTTCAAAAGACTCAAAAAATGGTAGAAGATGTCTTAAAAAGTAATGCCTCTAAAAGCTCTTACTATGCTGATGCCATTATTACGAGTTTGCCTGATCAAATCTTATTATCAGAGCTCAATTATCAACCACTGCTCAAAAAAATAAAAGCCCAAAAGCCAATTCATAATGATACTAATGCCATTATCGTTTCTGGAGCATCTTCAGAAAGCATTTTGGTATCTCAGTGGATATCAGAACTAGAAGCTTTAAAATGGATAAAACATATTGAGATTATCAGCTTTGATGACACCTTCAAATCATCATCGGAGTTCTCTTTTAAAATTTACATTGATGATGACTCAAAAAACTAAAAATATTATCCTCATAGGCTGCTTTATCTTACTAGTATGGATTGCTTATCAATTTGCGTTTTCAAATACTATAAGTGTAAAACAACAATACAATAGCTTAAAAAAAGAAGCTGCCATGTTTGATAACATGCCTTCACAATTATCATCACTAAAACAAAAAGAAAAGTATTATGATTCGTTACTGGTGAAATTTAAGCTTAAAGGTAATTCGATTCAGAACATCATACTTAAAACTATCAACACTTATGCTGATAGCACCAATATTAAAGTCAATAATTTCATAGAACCTCATCAGATCAAGCAAAATGATTTAACCATAAATACCTATCAATTCACTTTAGAAGGTAATTACAATGCGATTATAACTCTCATTCATAAATTAGAGCAACAGACCAAGTTTGGTGAAGTGATCAATCTGGATTTTAAGAAAAAGAAAAACTTTAAAACTGGTAAGTACTATTTGCAGGCTCATGTACTACTTAGGAGTTTTGGGTAATTAAATGGACTATATGATACTACTCAATCTAAACATAGGTAAATACATTGCTATTAGTATGAATCCAACAAAGACACCAATAAAAATAATAATGAAAGGTTCTAATAAAGTAGATAACATCTTAGAACTATTTTGAACTTTAGCTGCATAGATCGTATTAAGTTTAGTGAAAATATATTCTGTCTGATTAGTCTCTTCAGACACCTTAACTAAGGTTATCATTCTATCATCAAATAAGTCATGATTACTCAGAGAATTACTGAAAGAATGTCCCTGCACTATGTGCTTTTCAACATCATCAAGTGCAGTAGTAAGTGGATAAAAATCAATCATTTTCTTGACCAAACCTACGCTACTAACGATAGGTAACTTTGAAGCTGTGAGTAGCATCATTGACTGAGTAAATTGTGACAAATACATTGTTTTTAAAAACTTCCCGATAAAAGGTATTCTAATTAGTGTCCTATCCTTAATACGTTTGTACCAGTACTTCTTTCTAACCACCATATTAGTAAGTATGAAACTAAAAATTAATAATAAAATTAGCCAACCATAATTTTGAATCGTATTGGATAAATTCACAACAAACTGCGTAATCGCCGGAAGCTCTACGTTTTGTTGTTTGAAAATATCCTGAAACATAGGTACAACAAACTGCAACATAAAAATGACAACCAAAATGGCTGTAGTTAATATGATCGTTGGGTAGGTTAATGCACTAATGAGTTGTCGACGTTGTTCATTTTTTTTAGCATAAAAATCTCCAAGTTGTTGTGCTATTTTTGACATAGTTCCAGTTTCCTCTCCAATTTTTATAGAATGATATTCATAGTCTGAAAAATCCTTATAAGGCTTTATCGCCTCTGAAAAACTTTGACCGTTTACAATGGCTTTGAGTATCGCTTCTAAAATGATTTTTGTTTTCTTATTCTTTTGAGAATTAATAATGAGTTCTAAGGATTGTTTCAAATTTATTCCAGCATTAAGTAGTACGCTCAGCTCACTATAAAAGGCCTCTTTTATCTTATTAGAAAACGGTTTCTTTAAAACCACAATCTCTTTATTTAAGATAGATTCAATAGAATTATTGCCTTTAGTCGCGATAGTTTTATGTTCATGTATGTTATCTAGTTGAAATGCCATTAATCCATAAATTGTATTGCATCATTTCGTTTGAAAAAAAACAGATGTTGATCTCCATATACTTTTGGTAATTCTAATCTAAACGCATCTACTTTAAAATCTGAGGTTTTGTTGCCGTTGAAATAAAATAGTTTCTCATCAATCTGTACGTGAAAGGTATCCACCGATTTGGTGATAAAATTCTTACTGAACCTGTAAACTACCGAGTCTAGTTCAGATTTAAAAACCAACTTATCATCCCTTTCAACAAACGATACTTTCCCGTGCTTAGCAATATCGATCCATAAGGATTGCTCCAACCTGCTTAATTCGGTATTGGTTTTTAAATTCTCTTGTATAGCCCACATATTTCTTTGAATAAGTGTTAATACCGTAAAGGCCATACCAATTATGATGGTTGATATTATGATAACAATCAGCATCTCATTGAGCGTATATGCGTTGATTTTTGATTTCATTAGTTGTAAGTTGTTATCACTACTGTTTTATTAGTTAAGGGGTGAAACGCTGAGAGCTGGATGAATTTTTGCTGTTCTTGTTGCTCTTCAGTAATAGAAATATTCCATCCTAAATAATCATCTTGATATGGCACTGCTAATTTCCCGCTACTATATAAATATTCTAACTCACAGAGATGTGATGTAATTGGTCTTGTATTATTTCTGATCGTATTAGAAAATACATTGTTTAGAATCATACTTGAGACCATAAATATGACTATAATCAAAACCGTAGCCACCAAAGTCTCCATGATACTAGAGCCTTTTATCTTTTTTAGTATAACCATTTCATAACTTGTTTTGGAGATTTATCAAGTGATAATCCAACATATTCTTCGCTCATCTTATCAATATTAATCTCAGCATTAAATAGATGGTTTTGATAGGTAGTACCATCTTCTCTGACTATGAAATTGTTGGTATATACAGAGCCATACACTGTGCCTCTTAATTCTAAGTTCTGCTCACAATACACCTCTCCTTCGATAATTACATCGCTTTCTATTTCGAGTTGAGCCTGGTAGTTATCAGCCGTAGTCTTACCCAAACATAAAAGACTCCCTTTGATTTGAGATTTGGATGTCATCTTTAAAAAATGGTCTTGCTCTTTCTCATAATCACTAATCAATACTAAAGCTGATGGATATCCAAGTCTAACGTGGTCTGAAACTAAAATAGAACCAGTTGCTAAGGCCTGGAATGTACCTTTTACGTTGTCTTTAATTTCTATTTCAGGTGCAATTAAAATTATATCAGTAAGTAATGAGGACTCATCAACAGTTATTTTAGTATTCGAGTGAACAATGATATGTCCGCTAAGCTCCATATCAGTCAGCATAATTTCGTTAGGACTGTATGCCAGAAGTAAGTTATTATGAAACGAATTAACTACTTTTTTCTTAGCATTGAGATCGAAATATTGAACTTCCGTTTGCTTTGTCCATTCACCTCGAGATAATAAAGTAATATACTGACGCATTCTATTATCCAGCTGAGGGAATTTTTTGCTTTCTTTAATCTCGCCATATACGGCTCGAGTTCCATAATAGGGTTGTCCAGAAATGTGACCTGTTTTTACGCCTCGCTCAGGCAATAGTGCTGTTCCTGTAATTTTTGTTATTCCTACTACCACTAATGGTTTTCTATTGTCATTGAGAAATAATGCTATTTTAGATTTCTGGCCTTGCTGTCCCACTATTGCAACTTTAGCAAGCTTTTTATTTTTGATTTGAGCTTCTGAGTATACCTTTTCAAACACGCCCCAAAACTCCTTATGGACTCTTAGAGATTTATAGTCTTCATCCATAAGAGGAATCGTCAGCGTATCATTCCCTTTATAGGATTGTGCTTGATGATCATAAAACCCTCTATCGACCAATTTAGTAAGTTCAATAATATGATTCGTTTGTAATCGAAATCGCTTATGAACGTGAGTCAAAATAAGAAAAGAGGATAAGAGTAGTGCTATCACTACAATTATAAAAGTGACCATCTGTAATGAGCCTGCCTTTAACTTTTTTATTCTCACCCCTTTTTGCTGAATGTTTTATTATTGTTTTTATACCTAAGGGTCACTCGATTTTTATTCCCATAAAGCAGAGTCATACTATCTCTGGATTCACCTGATTTAAAAAGACACTGCTTTCCATCAACACTAACAATAAACACATTCTCTTTTCTGTTTTTCCCTTTTACAATACCTAAGTATTCTATTGTTCGCCATGCTATTGTTTTCTGTTTACTTTTAATGACCTTAGATCTTTTCTTTTTCAATACTGTTCCTAAAAAAGGATCTTTATCGACTGTACTAATCGAAAAAGCATCTATTTTGGTGTCTAGTTTAAACTCTTTAGCAGCAACAGGTAGTTGCGAGTTTAATTCTGGAAGATCAGGGTTTAGACCTGAAATTAGCTTGTAAGTGAAAGTCCCCCAAACGCCTAGTACCAAAACTAGTAATATGTATGTTTTCTTTTTAGTCTTCAACGATTAGGTTTTGAGTGGTGAACTGAGTTTCATAGGCGAAATTAATTGCCTTAACACGCCATTGGTAGCTATTAGCTTCTAAGGCTTTTGTAAAACTTGAAGTTGAAATAATCGTATCCGCAACAATTTGCTGAGTGGATTCAAAATCAGGAGTTGCTATCTGCAATTGGTACTGATCTGCAAACTCAATAGGTTGCCATGAAAAGTTTATGGAAGTAATTGAAATAGTAGCATTGTTAGTTGGAGCCATAATGCTGACCGTCTCATTAGATATATCTTCAACAGCTATAATCTCTTCACAACTATAAAGACTTACTAGCATTAGAAAAATCAGTAGCTTCTTAACCATTTATATAAGTATCAAATTTGATCTAAGATACTTACTAAGGTGCTATCTCTATTGTGCAATATGCTTTAAAAAACTAAGCGTTTTGCTTTAAATCAATAATAAGATATTTTGATAGTAAAGAAAAGGATGGACTTTAGTCCATCTTTTTCTTTATATGTAAGTAGAATATTAATAGTATTCAATAACACACATAAACTCATTTGCAACTTGGTCTGCTTGATTAGTAATATCTTTTAAAACTAACTTTCCCTCTGGAAGGTTTTTGATGTTTACATAAACATCTTGTGAAAAACGAAATCCATCTTTCATCATTGCAAGTGGCGATTTAAGTTCAAAACTCGAATTAAAGTCATCCGTGATTATAACATTATTAATATCTGTTAAAGCAAATTGTACTGTTCGTATTGATGTCAATCTATTTTTTGGTAAATACCAACTTACTTTAGTTATGATAGACTCTGCCTCTTCTGGAAAGTTTAAAGTAAATGATTGTCCTGCAAGTGGGTTTTCTCCTCTTGCTGGATGAGCTATCTTTATATACTTCTTTTTGAGACCACTATTACTATAGGATGGATAAAAGTTAACTGATGAAGCTTCTAGGGTATAAAAATTAACACCTGAAACGCCATAATTATTCTCAAAAATAGCATCTCTAATTTCTATATTTGCAATACCACTAATATTGTTATTGAACCCATGATTTACTCTAACAAAATCATCTAAAGAGTTTCTATGTGGGAACGAACAATTTTCATAAAGAATTTTTCCAGTACCTCTCCATGAGTTATTTTGATAATTAAAGTCATGATAACCCATCATCACTGAATTTTTGAAATTCACATTTAAAGAATTCCCAACAGTTCCTGTGCCTTGAAGATTGAACTCAAAATGCTTTAAAGTATTTATATCAATAAAATTAGGATCCTGTTGCTCAAGTCCAAATTTAAAAACTTGAGAACCAAAATCTGCATTTATCTCAATATTGCCTTGGTTCCAATTACTTTTAAGAACCCTTGCATGCTCATTTTTTAGTTCAAATCTTCCATTAATAATCCTGAAATCATTCACACCTCTACTCGCGTTATTATCTCTCAATTCGAAAATATAAGTGTCACTTTCTGGTTCAAAGCCAGACCAATCACAATTCACAAATTTAAAATGCCCTCCATTATCCGAAATAATGGTACTACCAATTTTTGACCAGAACTTTGTCTCATTGAACCAATAATTTAAAAACTGACCAGAATCTTTCACATCCATAATTACTTGGATTTCTCCATTGAAAGAGCACTTTTCAAAACTCCATTCAGAATTTGTATTAGGGCTTGTTCCTCCCCTTATCGTAAACACTCTGTTATATCTTCCTAGAAATGTACAACGCTCAAATAGATAATCCTGAGCACCTCCATTGGATTCAGAATAGAAAGCATTCGTAGTTGATGAATTACCAATAAAAGTTATATCCTGAAATGTAATAAACAAACCTCTATCTAAATTTCTGAACGCATAAGTATTTCCAGTATTTGTAAGTGATAGTATTGCATTACCATCTGAAAAGTAATTAATTCCTGCCAATCTTACATTATAATTACTATCTATATCATCTGTAAACAAGGCATCTGCACCTATAATATATTCTCCTGAGGGTATAAAAATTCCTGAATAAGACTGTCTATTACTAACAAGAGCGTCAAAATCGTGAAATCTAAACTTCCTTTTAAAAGCACTTAACGTATTTTGAAATGCAATTGTATTGTTGGATATAAGAGTTAAATCTGTCGTATCTCCTCCATCTCCCTTAGCTCCAAACCATTTTACATTTAGTGCACTATCAACTAAGCTACGCTTCCATCCGTCGAAAACCAATCCTCCATCATTCTCATTAGCCAACGTATTATCATACACAAAAACGCCTCCACCTCCATCATGCTTTTCGTGATAACCTAAAACAATGGCCGTATTAATGTCGGTACCACAGTTGTTATGAATGTCATCTAGCTCTGAAACGGTATCAATAGTAATTATTTTTGTTGCACAGATTAATAAACTTTTTAGAACATCGTTATTAGCTTTCACTGGTACCCAATCCTTTCCTGTAAAGTAATATAAACCAGATATACCATCAGTTTGATAAACAAATATTCCCTCTTTAAGATTATCCATTTTTAAACGCTCTTTTTCAGTAACTTGAGCTAATGGATTTTTAATACTCTCCAAGTTCATTTCCAAAATTGAACCTAATTCTTTCTCCTGCGAGCTAATACTACCAGATATCAGTAAAGCACAGATAATAACTAATAATCTAAATTTTTTCATAATATTTTTTTAATGTTAATATTCCAAATAAATACTATTACACCAATGATGTTGAACTCAATTGGAAGTTACTAATCACTAAAAAGGTTTTATTAAAGAATCTGCTTTAAAAAAATAAGATTTTGCTTTAAAAATTGAGGCTTAAGATTAAGAGTATAAAAGTATTTAATATAAAAAAACTTATTTCAATAAATTTTTACCACACAACTCTTTGAAAATCAGAATTAAGCGGTTCGATAGTAGACTATGAAGGGGAGCAAACAAAAGTTCAACAGTAATGTTGGACTTTTTTTGTGGATTAAATTGGGCGAAAAGTTTATCCCGAAAACGAAGTGATTCGGGGAGCCCAAGAGGAGGAGCAAACAAAAGTTCAACAGTGATGTTGAACTTTTTTTGTGGATAAACTTTACTAAAATAAACGCATTTGTCCGCTCTTAAATGGCTCGTGAAGTTCTGTGTTTAATATAGGCATAGATTTCCCTTTAAAATATTTAAGTCGCGCTAATGCAACAAGGTCATTAATTTGTTTGGCAATATGCCCTTCTCCGCGCATGCGTTGTCCAAATCGTGAATCATTGAGTGTGCCGCCATGACAATTTTCTATTTGATGCAACACTTTTTCGGCTCTGTCTGGCATCGCTTTGTGAATCCAATCAGTGAAAATTTCCCCTATTGCGCCATTTAATCGAACAATGGTATGTGCAATGCTTAGTGCTCCAGCTTCTGAAACCGCTTTTGCAAGTGGCAAGATTTCATGGCTATTAATTGACGGAATTATAGGTGCCAGCATCACATTAACAGGAATCCCATTATCACTTAAAACTTTTACGGTTTCTAAACGTTTTTTTATCGTCGCCGTTCTGGGTTCTAGAATACGTCTTGTGGCTTCAGATAAGGATGTTATGGATACATTGACACTAACTAAATTATCTTGAGCCAAGGCTTTCAAAATGTCTAAATCTCTTAAAATTAAGGCGTTTTTTGTGATGATACCAACCGGATGTTTATAATCAGAAAACACCTTTAAACACTGTCTTGTAATTTTAAATTGCTGCTCTGCTGGCTGGTAACAATCTGTATTTCCCGACATGATAATCGGGTAAGCTTTCCAGCTTTTGCGTTTGATAAATGTTTCCAGTAATGCTGGAGCATCTTTTTTAACAAGAATCCGTCGCTCAAAATCTAATCCTGCACTAAATCCCCAATATTCATGACTGTTTCTGGCATAACAATAAATACAACCATGTTCACAACCTTGATACATATTCATAGAGTAAGCCATCCCAACATCTGGGCTTTTCACTTGATTGACTATCGTTTTAGGAAATACTGAAAGATACTGAGTTTTATTTGGGTCGGCATCCTCGCCTTCTTTAGCACAATACTCTAAAAAATCAGCACGTTGTTCGTGACTCAACTCAAAAAAGCGGTTATGAACATTGGCTTGAGCACCACGACCTTTAAGAATTGATTTCTTTAACATATTGCTTATTTTTTTGTAAAATTACAAAATAATACAATGCAAAATGTATGGGTTTCAATTCTTTTTAAAAAATCCTGAGTTTTATTTTCCTGGGAAATTCGCTTTGCGTTTTTCTAAAAATGCAGTAGTGCCTTCTTTAAAATCTTCGGTTCCAAAACATTTACCAAATTGCTTGACTTCAGTTTTATAACCATTAACACCATCTTTATAATTCGCATTGATTGATTTTATAGCTGATTTTATGGCAACAGTAGAATTACGCATAATTTTACCTGCAATTTTTTCGGCTAAAGCCAGAAGCTCACCTTCTGCGGTCACGTGATTTACCAATCCGTACTCCAGAGCCTGATTAGCATCAATCATTCCGGCTGTCATGACCATTTCCATAGCACGACCTTTTCCAACTAATTGCGGTAAACGCTGCGTACCACCATATCCTGGAATCACACCTAATGACACTTCGGGAAGTCCCATTTTTGCATTGATACTGGCAATTCTAAAATGGCAAGACATGGCTAGTTCTAAACCACCACCAAGCGCAAAACCGTTGACAGCTGCGATAACTGGTGTTGATAAATTTTCGATATAATCAAATAATAATTCTTGTCCTTTGGCTGCTAATTTTTGTCCGTTTTCAACATCAAAATCAGCAAATTCACTAATATCGGCTCCTGCAACAAAAGCTTTTTCTCCACTTCCGGTGATGATAATCACTTTAGTCTCTTTATGCTTATTTGCCGCTTTAAGTGCCTCATGCAATTCTTGTATAGTGGCTCTATTTAAAGCGTTGAGTTTTGTTGGTCTATTAACTGTTATTGTAGTAATACCGTTATTTGTACGGCTTAAAATGTTTTGGTAACTCATAATGTATTGTATTATTTCTTCGGAAATGTAACCTTAAAAATGGTGCCTTCACCAGGTTGAGATGTAAAGGTAATATTTCCTTGGTATGTTTCTACTATATTTTTAACCATTGCCAAACCTAATCCCATACCACTGCTTTTGGTGGTGAATTTAGGTTCAAAAATTTTGCTTTTATTTTCTTCAGAAATCCCAACGCCATTATCTTCTACAGTGATATTTACCAAATCATTTTCTGAAGTTACTCTAACTTCAATTCGAGGGTTTTCTTTAGCTTCTGGAATTGCCTGAATTCCGTTTTTAACCAAATTTGTCACAACACGAATTAATTGGGTTCGATCAAAATTTGCCATAATTTCATCTGCTTCCGAAGAAAAAACTATATAATCTTCACTAAAAATATCTAAGCCCAGTTTTACAATATGAGCAACATTAAGTGTTTCATTTTGCTGGGCTGGCATTTTTGCGAAATTTGAAAATGCTGAAGCTATAGAACTCATCGTATCAATTTGCTGAATGAGTGTCTTGCTATATTCATCTACTTTTTGATGAATCTTCGGATCTTCAGGATCAAACTTACGCTGAAAACTTTGCACACTTAAACGCATTGGTGTGAGCGGGTTTTTAATTTCGTGAGCAACCTGTTTCGCCATTTCTCTCCAGGCCTGTTCGCGCTCGCTTCTAGCTAATTTAACAGCGCTTTCTTCAAGTTCATCAATCATACTATTGTACGAATTGACTAAGGTAGAAATTTCTTCACTCGACGTTGATATATCTATTCTCTTATTGCGTTTCTCAAGACGTGTTTCATTGATTTTATCGGAAATCGTTTTTAGGGTTCGCGTGATGTATTTTGACAATAAAAATGCTAAAATTATAGCAATCAACATCATGAATAAATAGGCATAACCCAAGCGCTCTAAAAACTCATTGAGTTCTTTGTTTAAAAAATCATCATTTTCTAAATACGGGAGATTTAGTATTGCTAAAGGCTTCGATTTACTATCATAAATATAGGTGTAAGACGATTGAAAGGTCTCTCCGTTTTTTTCGTTTTTTACAACAAACCGATGATCTGCACCATTTGAAATTGAATTTAAAATATCAACGTCAATACAGTCTACAACAGTATCTTTAGTAATACTTGCCTTTGACGACTTTAAAAGTGTGCCATCTAAATCGTACAAGATGACCCTTAACCCATGAATAACATCAATACGATAAATTTCATCTTTAAAAATTAATGGGATTTTTTCGGTTTCAACAGGATAGGTCGTCTCTCTAATCACATAATTAATATCACTAATTATGGCACGCTCCTTTCGTTCTAACCGCTCTTTGTGATAATCTATCGCTTCTTCGTTGTATTGGTAGATTGTAACACCTGCAATAAGTATTGAGGCAATCAATACCAATAAAATCATAGCAAAAAAAATGCGAACTCGTAAAGACAATTTATTTAATCTCATATCAAAATCTGTAGTGCACTAAATGTAACAATAATTAAACCAAAAGTACTTGGCACTAATTCTAAATTTAAAATACTATCATTCTATATGATTTAAGAGATTGAAGCATATTTAAGCATCAGGGTTTTTACTTCTGATGTTTTTATAAATTTTAAAGCCTAACATTAATAGTAGACCTAAGACTAAAATTCCGATGACACCAAACACCCAATTAATAGCACTTTTGAGTAGGACTAAGAAAATGACTGCAAACAATATAAAGGTGGCACCTTCATTCCACAGACGCATGAAATTTGAAGTTTTCCTCACATCATCCTGTTGTAATTGCTTGTAAAACTGATGTGTTTTTAAATGGTAAATAATCAGGAGCACAACGAAGGTTAATTTCACATGCATCCAGGGCATCTTTAACAACACAGGATTTAGAATTAATAGCCAAACTGCAAAAAAAGTAGCTAATATTGCCGAAGGCCAAGTGATGATATTCCATAAACGTTTCGCCATTAATTTGAGTTGCTTTCCTAGAATTTCTTTTTCGGGAGATGGTTTATGAAACGCTTCAATTTGATACACAAATAGCCTAGGAATATAAAATAAACCCGCAAACCATGTGATGATAAAAATAAGATGTAGTGCTTTTATATAATTGTAATATTCCATTAATCTTCTACAAATAAATAGTTTAAGTTTTTAGCATTAAAATCTGTATTAAACTGACTAATTCGGTCTGTAATCATGCTATTAAATACATCTAACTGTTCATTAATTTTAGCCGTCAATTCATCTTTAACAGCGATATCCTGTTCTGTTGGCGGAAAATCTCCCATACTAACTAATGAATTTAAATGTCCTAACTTATTGGTTAATCTAATTGGGAAATTCAATGGGTCTTGACCACTTCTATTTTTAGTTTGATACAAAGCTTCTTCTATTTTAGTAAAGTCCTCTTTGAGGTTTTTTGCATCTTCTAACAACTGTTTTAAATTGTCATTGCCTTTATATTGGGTTTCAAAAGCCGTGAGTTGTTTTTTGATCGCTCTAATTTTCTTTATGGATTTGTGAGCCTTATCCATAGTTGTATTCACATCTTTAATAAAATCAAACTGCTTTTGCATATCGGCTTGTGTACTTTCTGCTCTTGGGTCGGCTATGATATTAAATGATTGTGATGTTGCTTCCCCATTCACATTTAAATCTACCTTATAAGTTCCCGGAATAGCCTTAGGACCACTCAAACTTGCCCACCAGAGAATCATGCCGTCGAGTTTTTCGGCACCATCATAAGTCATATTCCAAACAAACTGATTCATACCTTTCTTCACCTCTAACTTATCTTTCTTTTTATTTTTTGATGAATAGGTCTTAATCGTATCACCTTTCGTATCAAAATAAGTTAGTGATACCTCATCGGTTTCAGCATCATAGCTTTTTAAATTAAAATAGGTCATCACACCGTTAGGATGATTGGTTCCTGCGGTTTTACTACCTTTTCTATAACCGCCATCCATGCGATAGGTGTCTTTAGGTTTAAAAAGTTGAGACACTTCAGAATTAGAACCGTATAACTGATGTAAAACGGTTAAATCATCTATAATCCAAAGGCTTCGCCCTTGAGTCGCTACGATTAAATTATTGTCTTTTAGAGCTAAATCTGTAATAGGAACAATAGGAAGATTTAACTGAAACGGCTTCCAGTTTTTACCATCATTAAATGAGATATACATTCCTGTTTCGGTTCCTGCGTATAATAAACCTTTCTTTTTGGGGTCTTCGCGAAGTACTCTGGTAAAATGCTCGGGATTGATGCCGTCGGTAATTTTCTTCCAGGTTTTACCATAATCGGTTGTTTTATATAAATAAGGCGCAAAATCTCCAGTTTTATATTTAGTCCCAGCCACATAGCAGGTTCCTGCATCAAAAGCACTTGGTTCGATACTATTAATCATCATCCATTCTGGCATTCCTTTAGGTGTTACATTCTCCCAGTTTTTTCCGCCATCTCTGGTAACATGAACTAATCCGTCGTCACTTCCAACCCAAAGTAATCCTTCAGTAATTGGAGATTCCTGAGCTGCAAAAATGGTACAGTAATACTCCACAGATGTATTATCCTGAGTAATTGGTCCTCCTGATGATTTTAATTTTTCAGGAGCGTTTCTGGTTAAATCCGGACTCACAATCTCCCAGGATTGCCCTTCATTTTCGGTCACATGCACATGCTGTGAAAAGGTATACAAACGGTCTGGATTGTGTTTTGAAAAGATAATAGGAAAATTCCATTGAAAACGATATTTCATGCCTTCAGCACCATGACCCATTGGGTTATCTGGCCAAACATTGATTGCTCTAACCGTTCCGCGTTTATGATTCACTCGTGTTAAAAATCCGTCATAACTTCCGCCATACACAATATCATTATCTTCGGGATCTACAGCAATATGAGCCGATTCTCCACCAGCAGTGCTTTCCCAATCGTCTTCGGTAATTGAACGTCCATCCGTTCTATGCGGAATCCTAACTGTTGAATTATCCTGCTGTGCCGCATAAATACGATAAGGAAAATGGTTATCTGTAGTCACACGATAAAACTGAGATGTAGGCTGATTGTGGTAAGTACTCCAGGTTTCACCACCATCATAAGTCACTTGGGCGCCACCATCGTCTCCAATAATCATTCGGTTGGGATCTTCTGGTGCAATCCATAAATCATGATGATCGCCATGAGGCGCATTGTAAGTTTCAAATGACTTTCCGCCATCGGTACTTTTATGATAACGTACATTTAAAACATACACCACATCAACATCTTTAGTATCGGCATAAACCCGTGTATAATACCAGGCACGCTGACGTAATTTTCGTTCACTATTAACCTGATTCCAAGTTTCGCCACCATCATCACTTCGGTATAAACCCCCTTTGTCTTTGTGTTCAACGATTGCCCAAACGCGTTGGTTATTCACTGGAGAAACCGTTACACCAATAATTCCGAGTGTTCCTTCGGGAAAGCCTTTTTTGGTTGAAATTTCGGTCCAGGTTTCACCTTTATCTGTACTTTTCCACAGTGCAGAACCTTCACCTCCTGAGCTTAAACTATAGGGTGTACGTTGCACACGCCAGGTTGAAGCATATAAAATTCTTGGGTTTGTTGGGTCAATCAATAAATCGACAACACCAGCCTGTTCATTAGCAAAAAGCGTTTTCTTCCATGTTTTTCCGCCATCAATACTTTTGTACACACCTCTGTCTGCAGTAGGCTTATAAATATTTCCCAAAACAGCAGCATAAACGATATTGTGGTTTGTTGGATCGACCGCAATTCTTGGTACATGACGTGAATTTTTCAATCCTGAAGACGTCCATGTTTTTCCGGCATCGACACTTTTCCAAATGCCATAACCCGAAGACACATTACCACGAACTGTTTTTTCTCCGCCGCCAACATACATCACATTAGGATCGCTTTTTGAAACTGTAATGGCACCAATACTTCCGCCGAAAAATCCATCAGAAATATTATCCCAGCTGCGTCCGCCATCTTGTGTTTTCCAGATACCACCACCTGTAGCACCAAAATAATACAGATTCGGTTTATTAGGAACTCCCGTTACAGCAGCACTTCGTCCACCACGAAAAGGGCCGAGAAGGCGATACTCTAAAGCATCATATTGTGATTCATTAAAAGATTGGGCGTCGAGTTGTGTTACATTTCCGAAGAGAAACACACACAAGAATAAGGTAATTAGTCGCATTGTCTGGATGGTTTTAATGATAGCTTAAAAATAAGCATAAAAAAATACTATGCTACAGACTTATTTAATTTTAACTTCACTTCGCGACGTAAGAAGAAAGCCGTGACGAGTGTTGACAGTACATCTGAAATTGGAAACGACATCCAGATGCCCAATTCTCCAAAAAATATAGGCATGACATACATGAGCGGAATAAAGAAAATCGCCTGTCTTGTCAAGGTTAAAAGTAAAGCAGGCAATGCTTTACCAACCGCCTGAAAATAGGCCGCTCCAATAAGTTGTAAAGCGACAATAGGAACTGCAGCAAAAGCCCATCGCATATTGTTTGGCGTGACATCAATAACATTCAAATCGGTAGTAAACCATTTGGTGATCACTTCTGGAAAAACCATCAAGCCAATAAATACAATCGTTCCTAAAAGTGTAGCGTATTTTATAGCCGTATAAATAACTTCTTTAACACGATCAAATTGTTCGGCACCATAATTATAACCTGCAATTGGAATAAAACCTTGGGTAATACCAAATACGGGAAATAATGCAAACATCATCATTCTACCAACAATGGCATAAGCCGTTACGGAGGTTTCACCACCAAAATTGAATAAGGCATTATTAACGAGTAAGAAGGTGACACTCACCACAGCTTGTCTTGCTAGTGTTACGAAGCCTAAAGATCCTATTTCGGAAACTATAGTTTTATCTAATTTAAAATGCGATAGGTTGATTTTTAATTCGGAGTTTTTCGACAAAAAGTACCATAGAATAAACAGAAACGACACAATATAAGAGCCTGTGGTTGCCCATGCTGCTCCTGCCATTCCCATGTCTAACAGGTTGATAAAGATATAATCGAATAGTAAATTTCCAATGGATGGAATCAACATGGCGTACATTGCAAATTTTGGGTTTCCTTCGGCACGAATCACATTATTGCCCATCATGACGAATCCTAAAACAGGCACACCATAAAGAATGATTTCATAATAGATTTTTGCTGGATCAAAGATGCTACCTTTTCCTCCAAAAGCAGGAATAAGTGTATCCACAAAATAGAGTCCGAAAACCGCAAATGAAATCGTAAACAAAAACGTTAGCGTGATTTGATTCCCAAATGTTTTTAAAGCTTTTGGTTTGTTGTCTGCACCTAAAGCTCGAGAAATAATAGATGAACCTCCAACACCAATTGCCATTCCTAGAGCGGCAATAAAAAAGGACACAGGAAGCACCACATTAATGGCAGCTATAGCTGTAGCACCAATCCACTGCCCCACGAAAATGGTGTCGACCAAAATATTAAGAGACATGACTAAAATCCCGATAGAAGCTGGAACCGCCTGCTTAATTAAAAGTTGCCCTATGGGTTGCGTTCCTAAATCTTTAGAGGAGGTTTTTGCCATTATGATTCAATGCTTGTAGAAGTTGCCCATTCGTTAATCCACTTTGATAGTAAATCTACAAATGCTTTATCGTCATTTAAGCATGGAACCGTTGTAAAATCTTGTCCGCCCATTTCATGGAAAATTTCTTCCCCTTCCATAGCAATTTCTTCAAGTGTTTCTAAGCAGTCGCTAACAAATGCTGGCGTGACTATCGCCATTTTTTTAAGTCCTTCTTTACCCAAACGTTCAATGGTTCGGTCGGTATAAGGTTGTAACCATGGGTCAAATCCTAAACGTGATTGAAAGGACGTTGAAAAGGTGCCTTCTTTTAAATTGAGTTTTTCACCAACAAGACGTGTGACTTCCAAACATTGGTGTCTGTAACAAGATTCGTGAGCTGGTGATGGTGTGGCACAACAACTTCCATCAATTTTGCAATGTGATTTAGTGATATCACTTTTTCTAATATGACGCTCAGGAACACCATGATATGAGAATAATAAGTGCTCGTAATCTTTCCCTTCTAAATGTCGAGCGATAGAATTTGAAAGTACTTCAATATAATTGGTATTGTTGTAAAACGCTTTTAAATCCTGAATTTTTAACTGCGGAAAATGGGCTTTTCGAATTGCTTCAGCTAGGACTAAAATTGTTTCAGTAGTAGCCATTGCAAACTGTGGATACAACGGCATTAAAAACACCTCATCAACGCCTTTATCGACCAATTCCTGAAGCCCTTTTTTAATAGTCATACTTCCGTAGCGCATAGCCAATGCTACAGGCAAATCGACTTGTTTTTGAATCTTATCTTGTAATCTTTCAGACAATACAATTAATGGCGAACCTTCGTCCCACCATATTTTTTTATAGGCTGCTGCCGAAGCTTTTGGTCGTGTGTTTAAAATAATGCCTTTTACGAGTAATGTTCTAGCCCACAGCGGCACATCGATAACGCGTTCATCCATTAAAAACTCTCCTAAATATTTCTTTACATCTTTAGGCTCTGGACTATCTGGCGACCCTAAATTGACGAGTAAAACTCCTTTCATGTGTTTTCTTCTAGCAATAATTATGTTGCAAAAATACGATAGTATTTCATAATAGAGTTCGATTTTATACGTTCACTAATTGAAAAGGGTACTTTACTCATTTTCGGTTTGGCGACCGCTTAACTATCTTTTATATTTAGCTTAACTAATTGACCACTTATGAAAAAAATAATAGTTGCTACAGTAATCGTATTATGTTCAACCTTTGGTTTCGCTCAAGACAACAGTTTGCTTTGGGAGATTTCTGGAAACGGGTTAACTAAAAATTCATATCTCTACGGCACCATGCATGTAAGTAGGAAAGTCGCTTTTAGACTAGATGACGTGTTTTTTAAAGCGCTCGATAAAAGCGAAGTTGTTGCCCTAGAATCGGACCCAACAAAATGGTTAGAACATTCTTATGAGGATTTAGATTTACAGTATAACAATCTTAGTTATTCGTACAGAGACAACTTTTATTCTCGACTCTTTAAACTGGAACCAGTTAAAGAATTGTCGGTAAGAAATATCATTCGCTTTGATAATAATATCATCAACGGATATCTCTATCGTAAAAATGAACGTTCTGATAATTTCGAAGAAGAAACCTATCTGGACATGTTTATTTTTCAGGCAGGAAAGAAAAACGGAAAACCCATTATAGGTCTTGAAGATATTAGTGAATCTCGATTTTTAACAACAAAGGCACGTTACAATCCGAATAAAAAGAAAATGGATCCTTGGTTTGCAAAAATGCTCAAAAATGAAAACGGTTATTTAATTCAGGAGGACGTTTACAGAAAACGAAATATTGCATTATTAGATTCTATTGGAGCAGCAACAAACACCAATTTTTACAGAGAACACATGCTGTTTAAACGCAATGAAAATATGGTTGTGGTTATGGACTCGGTGATGCCTAAAACATCCATATTTGCAGGTGTTGGCGCTGCACATCTTGCAGGCGAAAAAGGCATGATTCAAATGCTTCGAGATCGTGGTTATACGGTAAAACCGTTAACGTCCAAACAAACTGAATTTGCGCAATCTGAAAAAGAAAAACTCGAAAACTTATTTACCCAACCTAAATTAAAGGTACATACGACACCAGATGGATTTCTAGCCATTAAAAGTTTTGACGAATTACGAGAATTTACCTTTAATAATCTTAAGTATTATGTGGCTCCCGATATGACCAACGGAGCTTACCTAACCATTAACAGGCTTAACACCTTCGACTTCTTACCTAGTGAAAAAGATAAAGTGACCCTCGATTACATTAAAGATTTACTGTATGAAGATATTCCAGGTGATATTATCGAAAAGAAAGAGATTAACGCGCCCTATCCTGGAATAAGTGTTTTAAATAAAACTAAAAAAGGGGACTATCAAAAGTATCATATTTACAAAACACCATTAGAAATTATTATCGTGAAATTTGGCGGGAAACAAGATTTTGTACTAAACTATGAAAGCGAAATTTTTGATTCTATAAGGTTTAAATCTGAAACAGAAGACTATACTACATTTACCGATCCGTTAAAAAAATACACCTTTGAATTTCCTGAATATTACATTACCGACAACCTTTCAAAACCTGGAAAGAAAACGGTTCAAGGTGTGATTGGTTCTGATTATTACTTTTTTCAAGAAGCACCAAATCACGATGTAAGCTATATTGAAGAAGATGATTTTGAAGCGGCCTTTATTCATTCAAATTTTTATAAAGAATTAAAGATTGAAGCCTTTGATGGCAAGCTTAACTCAAAAGCTTTTAGTAGTTATGAATCTTCCGCAGAATTAGATACAATTACACACAAAAAAATATGGCTTAAATCGATTGTAAAAGATGGTAGTTATTACCTGTTGGGCTATGTTGGATTAGATCATGAAAAGGCCCAGTCGTATTTTAATTCTTTTTCGGTTAAAACTGCAAGTTACGAGCGTTTTGAAACCGTGACTGACACCTCGTTATTGTTTACTGTAAACTCAACCACTAAAGCGCCTTTATCGTATCGAGGTTACTATTCGCGAAACAAAAAGCCTTATGATGAAGTTAATAAAACAACAGTATATACATCAAAATCTAATGAACGTATCTATGTAAAACGGACCAAGTTTCACGATTTATACATGTCTGAACATATCGATAGTTTATGGAGCGATTTAAAAAACGACCATAAAATCTTTAACCGAATCAAAAAGCAAAAGCCTTTAAAAGTTTTTGATGAAAAACAGTTTAAAGATCAAGGCAACAACATTTACACCTATTCTTTAAAAGACTCGCTGAGTCGTAAAAAAATACTCGTAAAGTACATTCAAAAACAAGGAGTGGTTTACAAGTTATCGGCCTTAACTGATGACGTTGGTGAACCTTCTCAATTTATTTCAGAATTTTTTAATTCGTTCACACCTATGGACTCGTTACTTGGTGAAGATATTTTTAAAGACAAGACACCTCAATTCTTTAACGCTTTAAAAGCTAATGATAGTATTATAATTGATGGTTATACCGAATTGAATTTTAACAAAAGTCATGCAAACGCTTTAATACAGGCACTAAAAACTAACACCTTCACTGAGGATAGAGAAAAAATTAAAACCTATTTAGTTGGTAAATTAATACAAGTAGATAATAGCGAAGCCACCTACAACTTTATCAAACAGCTCTATACCGATTCGTATACAGCGCCAAAAATTCAGAATACCATACTCAACGCCTTACTTCAGCGAAGCAGTAAAAAATCAACCGAATTGGTGTTAGATTTAATGCAAATAGATGTGCCTTTAAGCAATCGCTATTCACAATTCAATTATTATAAAACCAAGTCAGATTCTTTAAAAACAATCAAACAATTATATCCAGATTTGCTTCAGTACACAAGCATTGAAGAGTACAAAAAGCCCATTTACAGCTTACTAACCAAACTATTGGACAGCAATTTAGTAAAACCAAAAATTTATAAGTCTTCAAAAAAACAAATCATTAATGACGCAAAAATTGAAATCAAGCGCAGCTTAAGCAAAACTAACTTTTCTAATTCGAGTCATATCGTATTAGAACATTATACCAAATTGTTATTTCCTTACCGAAAAGAAAGCGACGTAATCGCATTTTATGACAGGTTAATTGAAAGCAAAAATGAAAATGCATTAACCACATTATTTGTCCTTCTCAAAAAGAACAATGAACCCATTTCCGAAGCCTTAAAAAAAGAAACACTTTACAATGAAAAAGCGCAATCTTTACTTGTCGAAAAATTAGAAAAACAAAAATTAGTAACCGATGCTATTATTAAAATCATCGACTTAGAAACCTTTGCTAAATCTAAAGTAGTATCAAAAAAGTTCACGAGTACAAAAGACTCGATTGTCTTGTTTGATAAACGTCAAATCGAAACCGACAAACAACAACCGTTGACCTTATTTATTTTCAAAAAAACCAAAAAGGATGGCATCAGAGAAAGATCATATCTCAATTTTATTGCCTTTGAAACTTCTGATTCTGGCCATTACAAAACCGAACCGTATTACATGACTAAAAACACTTTAGGGGTTTATCTTAGTGATACAACTACCGAAGAGGAAGTTATTGAAAATCAACTCATACTTATAAAACACAAAAACAGAAAACGCGTGTCTAATAATAGAAGTTATGACGAATTTGACTTTTAACTCAACGACATCAAATACTTTTTTGGTGTCGTTCCGTATTTCTTTTTGAATGCCGAAATAAAATGACTCGAGGTGCTATAACCTACTTTTAGGCCCACTTCATTGACATTGTGATTCCCAGCTTCCAGAAGTTTTCTAGCGACTTCCATTTTATAATCAAACAGGAAGCTAAACACAGAGTCACCATAGATTTGCTTAAAACCTTCTTTGAGTTTTTTTAAACTCAATCCAATCTCATCTGAAAGCTCTTGTAAAGTAGGAGGCTCGGCCATTCTGGAAATGATAATATCTTTGGCTTTTCTAATTTTTATCACATTGGTTTCGTCGACTAAAAACGGACATTGCTCTATATCGGCATCTTCACTCCTGTTAAAATATAAACTTAGCAACTCAAGCGCTTTTCCTTTAAAATATAGGGTTTTAATAGACGAATTGAGATTGTAGTTAATCAATTGATTCAGTGCAATTGCCATCGACGGTGAAATCTTTCCGTCTTTATAATATTTTTTGTCCTTATTCTCATCACTTAAAAAAGTGATATAATCGGCTTCTTGTGAGAACAAACCATGAAACTTTTTAATAGAAACCAATACCGTAACCAACCACGAATAGGGAGGCACTTCTAAATGAATTGGTAAATCGCGTTGCGGATTATATAATAACAACGAATTTTCGGCTTCAATTTTTAAACGATAATTACCTTTATTAAAAATGAATTCACTCGAGCCTTTAATACAAAAGTGAAACTGAATAAACCGACTATCAATCTCACGTTCAAGAGTTTGAACAGCATGCGATTCGTTTTGATAGGTGAGCACAAAAAACCCTTCGTCTAATTTGGTTTCATCAAACGAACTTCTAGCGATATTTTTTGCATCTGAAAGAGGCGTATTATTTTTCATGTTATTTAGATTCATTCTAAACTGAAACGTTTTAAAGTCTTGATTTCACTGCAAAAGTATGACATTTATCATATTATAATAAGAAATAAGCCTAAAAAACCAGAAACGATACTTAAAGTTCTTCTAGCGTTGTTTTTTATCCACGTACCTTAGTATTTTTGTTCTCGTAATTTTCCAAATCAGGTATGGAGCACTACAGCAGATCAAAAGGAACAACATTTTATGCCATAGGCCTCAGCTATAAAAAAGCCGATGCCAAAATACGTGGTCACTTTAGTTTAGACGACGCCTCTAAACTTGCAGTATTAGAACAAGCTAAGCAAAATGGTATTGAGAGCATTGTGGTGACTTCAACGTGTAACAGAACTGAAATCTACGGATTTGCCGAGCATCCTTTTCAACTCATTCAATTACTTTGCAACAACACCAAAGGTACTGTTGACGAATTTCAACAAGTTGCCTATGTCTACAAAAACAAAGAGGCTATTGCTCATATGTTTCGTGTAGGCTCAGGATTAGACAGTCAAATTCTTGGAGACTTTGAAATTATAAGTCAGTTGAAAGTCAGTGCAAAACTGTCTAAAAAACACAACTTATTCAATCCGTTTTTTGAACGCTTAATTAATGCCGTTATTCAGGCATCAAAACGCATCAAAACTGAAACTGAAATTTCATCAGGTGCAACATCAGTTTCATTTGCATCAGTGCAGTACATTTTAAATACGATTGAAAAGGTTTCAGAAAAAAATATTCTACTCTTCGGAACTGGTAAAATTGGAAGAAATACTTGTGAAAACTTGGTTAAACACACCAAAAATGAACACATCACTCTAATCAATAGAACAAAAAATAAAGCCGAAGCTATCGCAGGAAAGTTTAATCTTCTCGTTAAAGATTACGCGCATCTTCAAGAGGAAATTAATACTTCAGATATTTTAATTGTTGCCACAGGCGCTCAAAATCCAACGGTCGACAAACATTGTATTCAAAGTACTAAACCGCTTCTAATTTTAGACTTGTCTATTCCAAAAAATGTCCATGAAAATGTCACCGATTTAGAGCATGTGACTCTTGTGCATTTAGATGACTTATCGCAAATTACCGACGAAACTTTAGAACGCAGAAAAGCTCATATTCCTGTTGCAGAAGCCATTATAGAAGAGATTAAAACCGATTTCAACGCTTGGTTAGCAACCCGAAAATTTGCACCAACCATAAAAGCATTAAAACATAAATTAGCAGATTTTGCTACGGCCGAATTAGATACACAACGCAAAAAAATGAGTGATTTCAATGAAGCGCAAGCCGAATTGATTAGCAATAATATCATTCAAAAAATCACCAACCATTTTGCGCATCATTTAAAAGATGATACCATTTCTACAGATGACAGCCTTGAACTCATAAAAAAAGTGTTTCAATTAGAAGCAACTACAGATAATGTCTAAAACCATCAGAATCGGAACTCGCGATAGTGAATTAGCACTATGGCAAGCCAAAACCGTACAATCACAACTCGAACATTTAGGTCATAAAACACAACTCGTCCCTGTTAAATCTACAGGAGATATTGTACTCGACAAACCTATTTACGAACTCGGAATTACTGGCGTATTTACCAAAACACTAGATATCGCAATGCTTAATGGCGAGATTGATATTGCTGTACATTCGCTAAAAGATGTCCCAACTTTATTGCCAAAAGGCATTGTTCAGGCGGCCGTTTTAAAACGTGGAAATGTTAGAGATTGTTTAGTATTTAAAAACAACGAAGAGTTCTTATCGCAACGAGATGCGGTAATTGCAACCGGAAGTTTACGTCGTAGAGCACAATGGTTAAATCGTTATCCAACACATACTATCGTTGGCTTGCGTGGTAATGTAAATTCACGCTTGCAAAAATTAGAAGACAACGACTGGAATGGTGCCATTTTCGCTGCAGCGGGTTTAGGTCGTCTCAATATGAAGCCTGAAGAGAGCTTTAATTTAGAATGGATGATTCCTGCACCTGCGCAAGGCGCTATTATGATTACAGCACTCGAAACTGATGAAGAAACGCGAGCTATTTGTGCTGAAATTAATCATGAAGATACTCAAATTGCAACATCTATAGAGCGTGAATTTCTAAATCGTTTAGAAGGCGGATGCTCAGCACCCATTGGTGCTTTAGCCTTCGTAAAAGATGAAGAAGTGCATTTTCAAGGCATTTTATTAAGCCTTGATGGAAGTAAAAAAATAGAAGTCCAACGTACTGTCGCTTTAGGTAAACACGACGAACTCGCCCAGTTTTGTGCCGATTATATTATCGAACGTGGTGGAAAGCGCTTAATGGACGATTTAAAAAAATCATCTCAAGCCGTTACTATCTTTTCTACTAAAACTTTAACCGATGATCAAAAACAACTGTTTCATGATGCTGTGGTTTCTGATAGTTCCGATTTTATAAAAATCAGCCTCAATCGTATGACGCATAAAGTCTTACGACCAATGCCAAAGAATGTGATTATTAGCAGTAAAAATGCTGTTGAAGCCTTGCTAACCAACTTTGCGCCTCAAGAATTACAGTTTGAAAACATCTATTGCGTAGGCCGACGAACTAAGCGACTCGTAGAACGTAAAATAGGTCCTGTAAAACATACCGAAAACAACGCTAAAGCCTTAGCCGAATATTTAGTAGACTATATCGAAGGGACTCAAGTCACCTATTTCTGTAGTGATATACGTTTAGAGGCCTTACCTAAAATTTTAAAAGACAATCAAATTGAAGTCAATGAAGTAACAGCTTATGAGACTAAATATGATGCTGTTAAAATTAAAGACACTGTAAAAGGGGTTATGTTTTATAGTCCGTCAACAGTTCAAAGCTACAAACAGGAAAATGAAAATGATGATATTACTGCATTTTGCATAGGAGAAACTACTGCAAAAGAAGCCCGCAGGCATTTTAAAGATGTAAGAGTTGCTAAAGTTCCAACCGTAGAAAGTGTCATAGCTTTGGTGAACCAGTATTTTGAATAACGAAGCGTCATGCTGATCTTGATTCAGCATCACCTAATAATTAATCCGATTCCAGAATTTTAAAGGAATAAAAAACAATGATTAAAAACGATTTATTTTTAAGAGCACTAAAAGGAGAAACCGTAGAGCGTCCACCAGTTTGGATGATGCGTCAAGCTGGTCGTTACCTTCCAGAATTTATGGAAATCAAAGCAAAGTATGATTTTTTCACGCGTTGCCAAACACCTGAACTTGCCAGTGAAATTACCGTACAACCAATTCGTCGTTATGGGATGGATGCTGCTATTTTATTTAGCGATATTTTGGTCATTCCGCAAGCCATGAATATTGAAGTCCAGATGAAACCTAATTTTGGACCTTATTTACCAAATCCGGTTCGCTCTCAAAAGGACGTCGACAATGTTATAGTTCCCGATGTTAAAGAAGCTTTAAACTATGTGTATCAAGCCATTAAAGCCACTAAAGAAAAATTAAACGACGAGATTCCGTTAATCGGATTTGCAGGTTCGCCGTGGACGATTTTATGTTACTGCGTGCAAGGTCAAGGCTCTAAAAATTTTGATAAAGCTAAAGAGTTTTGCTTTACAAACCCTGTGGCGGCACATCAATTATTGCAAAAAATCACTGATACTACCATTGCTTACTTAAAAGAGAAAGTAAAAGCAGGATGTAATGCCGTTCAGGTGTTCGATTCTTGGGGAGGCATGTTATCGCCAGTCGATTATCAGGAGTTTTCATGGCAATACATTCAACAAATTATTGATGCGTTAAAAGCCGATGCGCCTGTGATTGCCTTCGGAAAAGGCTGCTGGTTTGCATTAGATACCATGGCAAAATCTGGTGCTTCTGCTTTGGGTATCGACTGGACCTGCTCTGCTAAGAACGCACGTTATTTAACTGGCGGAAACATTACTTTACAAGGTAATTTTGACCCGACACGTTTATTTTCTCCGCCTTCAGACATTAAAAAAATGGTCCACCAAATGATTAATGATTTTGGTAAAGACAGATATATTGTAAATTTAGGTCATGGTATTTTACCTAATATTCCGTTAGATCACGCCAAGGCATTTATTGATGCTGTAAAAGAATATAAGGTATAAGTTGCTGGGCGTTACCTAAAGGTCGCGCTCTCACCAGTCGCTATCAAAGATGAGCTCCAACAAAGGCTCCATCGCTAACGCAAAATTGAGATACAATGATTACTTTAGTCCTTATTAAAAAACAGACCTAATTAAAGTGTTATGATAAAAAACATTCTAAAAGGCATCCAGGCGTATTCAGGAGCTTTGGCATTAATTTCAAAATTAAAGCTTTGGAAATACTTTTTTATTCCTATCATCATTAGTATCATCACTGCAACTATCATTGGTTTATCTGCCTATGGTTTATCAGATAACCTAGGTCGATTTTTAGCCAAAATATGGATCTGGGATTGGGGAAAAGAAACTTTCACATCCATTACAAGTGTGATTGGAGGCATCATCATTATTGCTATTGGTTTGATTCTCTACAAACACATCATTATGGCATTGTCTGCGCCATTTATGAGTCCGGTATCCGAAAAAATAGAAGCCCATCTTACTGGTATAGAAAAACACCATCACAGAAACACCTCGTTTAAAGAGCAACTCTGGAGAGGGATTAGAATTAATATGCGAAATTTAGGCAAAGAACTACTCATCACATTCCCTATTTTACTCTTAAAATTTATTCCTGTAATCAATATTTTTTCCACAGTTTTATTGTTTTTAGTTCAGGCGTACTATGCTGGTTTTGGGAATATGGATTATACACTAGAACGTCATTTTAAATATAGAGAAAGTATTCAGTTTGTGAGAAAACACAGAGGGATTGCCATAGGAAATGGCATCGTATTTATGCTTTTTTTATTAATTCCGGTTATAGGCGTAATTTTAGTATTACCAATGAGTGTTACTGCAGCCTCATTAAAAACGGTAAACCTGCTCAAAGACGACCAACTGTTAGGTGGTCATAAAACCTTGGTGTAGAATGATACAGTTCGACGGTTTTGAAATCAACCCTATTCACAGTGGTGATGCCTGGAAACTTTGTGATTTTATGGTAGTCAATGAAGACCGTTTAAAACGCTATTTCCCAAAAACCTTAGAACAAAATTTAAATCCGACACTCTCTCAATTTTTTGTTGAAAAAAAAGTCAAAGCCTTTGAGACTAAATCAGAGTTTTTGTTCACGCTAAAAAAATCGGAAACACGTGAGCTTGCCGGACTCATATACATCAAAGAAATCGATTTAGACAACAAGCAAGGAGAATTTGCCTATTGCATTGGGTATCCGTTTGAAGGGCAAGGCTTAACATCAAAATCAATAGAGGCTTTATCGCAATATGCCTTTGAAACCATAGGTTTAAACAGGCTTCAAATTATTGTACACAAAGACAATATCCCAAGTGTTAAAGTTGCTAAAAAGAATGCTTTCAAATGGCAAAACACTTTAAAAAACGAATATACACCTCCAGGCGAACAGCCCTTGGATATGGAACTATATGAACTATACAAAAATGAAAGATAAATTTTTCAACTACATACACGACTTACAAGATACCATCACTTCAAAGCTGGAAGCCATTGATGGTAAAGCGACATTTCAAGAAGATCTCTGGAAACGCCCCGAAGGTGGTGGCGGAAGAACTCGTGTCATAGAAAATGGTAATGTTTTTGAAAAAGGCGGAGTTAATATTTCTGGGGTTCATGGAAAACTTCCTGAGTCTATGCAAGCTTATTTTGGTGTTAAGGATGCCGATTTTTTTGCCTGCGGACTAAGTCTTGTTCTACATCCTAAAAACCCAATGGTACCAACTGTTCACGCCAACTGGCGCTATTTTGAAATGTATGATCAAGCGGGTAATATTGTAGATCAATGGTTTGGTGGCGGACAAGATTTAACGCCTTATTATCTGTTTGAAGACGATGCTAAACATTTTCATCAAACCTGTAAGACTGCTTGCGATAAACACCACCCAGAATTTTATCATAATTATAAAGCGCGTTGCGACGATTATTTTTACAATGCCCACAGAAATGAAGGTCGTGGTGTTGGTGGTTTGTTTTTCGACTATTGCAAACAAACCGATGCGATGAGCATGCAAAACTGGTACGACTTTGTCACCGAAGTTGGTAACAGTTTTTTAGAAGCCTATGTACCCATTGTAGAAAAAAGAAAAGATTTAGACTACACCAAAGCGCAACGGGATTGGCAAGAAATTAGACGTGGTCGTTATGTAGAGTTTAATCTCGTTCATGATAAAGGCACGCTTTTCGGATTAAAAACCAACGGCCGTATTGAAAGTATTTTGATGAGTTTACCGCCTCATGTACAATGGGTTTATGACCATCATCCAGAAAAAGGCAGCGACGAAGAAAAATTAATAAACGTATTACAAAACCCTATTGATTGGGTTTAAGACACTAAAAAATATACTACTATGTTTCCACTTAGACGAAACCGAAGATTAAGAACCAATGAAGCGATTAGAAGCTTAGTTCGTGAGACGATTATTACACCTAATGATTTTCTTGTGCCACTTTTTGTCGTTGAAGGAAAAGGCGTTAAGCAAGAAATTCCATCGATGCCAAACTATTATCGATTTAGCCTTGATTTATTAGAACACGAAGTCAAAGAGTTATGGGCATTAGGTTTAAAATCGGTATTGCTCTTCGTAAAAGTACCAGACCAATTAAAAGACAATAAAGGTACTGAAGCTCTAAATCCTGACGGACTCATGCAACGCGCCATAAAAACCGTAAAAAATGTGTGTCCGCAAATGCTGGTCATGACCGATGTCGCACTTGATCCTTATTCATCTTATGGTCACGATGGCATTATTCAAAACGGTATTATAGTCAACGACGATACCGTCGATGTCTTAGTAGAAATGAGCCTATCTCATGCTCAGGCTGGTGCCGATTTTGTCGCACCAAGCGATATGATGGATGGTCGTATTTTAGCCATTCGGGAAGCCTTAGAAGACGATGGATTTACCGATACTGGAATTATGAGCTATTCGGCAAAATATGCCTCAGCATTTTATGGTCCGTTTCGTGATGCTTTAGATTCTGCGCCTGCAGATGTGAAAGATATTCCGAAGGATAAAAAAACCTATCAAATGGATTTTGCTAACCGCTTTGAGGCTTTAAAAGAAACTGAAATGGATATCGATGAAGGTGCTGATATTGTGATGGTAAAACCAGGTTTATGCTATTTAGATATTGTTCGCGAAATAAAAAATGAAGTCGATGTTCCTGTGGCTGTTTATCAGGTTTCTGGAGAGTATGCCATGCTTAAAGCAGCCGCCGAAAAAGGCTGGTTAAACCATGACGCCGTGATGCTCGAACAGATTACGGCTATTAAACGTGCTGGTGCAGATGTGATTGCAAGTTATTTTGCTAAGGATGTTGTAAAATTATTATCGTAAATTCGTAGTTATAAAATTCAAAAAAATCCATGGGATTACTCATATTTTACGCCATTATTTCCATTTTCTTTTCCTTTTTATGTTCCATTCTAGAAGCTGTTCTTCTAAGTGTAACGCCTACATTTCTCAATTTAAAGAAAAGTGAAGGTAAAGCCTATGCCGAAGACTTAGAGCTATTAAAAAAGGATGTTGATCGCCCACTTATTGCGATTCTGACTCTAAATACAATCGCACATACTGTGGGAGCGATTTTAGTTGGTGTACAAGCAAAAGTGGCTTATGCAGAACTCTACGGAACCACCTCAAGAAGTATTTTTGGTGTCAAGTTCACAGAAGATTTAATGGTTGGTGTTGTGTCAACAATCATGACGATTCTTATTTTAGTGGCTTCGGAAATTATCCCAAAAACCATCGGCGCCACCTACTGGAAACAACTAGCTAATTTTACTACCAAAGCCTTAAATGTTTTAATCTTTCCGTTAAAATGGACCGGAATTCTTTGGATTCTTCAACTTACTACCAAGTTAATTGGCGGTAAAGGTCATGGCAGTGTGTTAAGCCGTGAAGGTTTTTTAGTTATGGCAGATATGGCACATGAGGAAGGCGTATTTCAGGAAAATGAAAGTAAAATTATCAAAAACCTGCTCACCTTTAAAGAGGTCTTTGCTAAAGATATCATGACTCCAAGAACAGTCATGAAAGCTGAAGATGAAAACACAACTGTTGAAGATTTTTTCAAAAAGAATATGAACCTTCGATTTTCACGAATTCCTATTTATTCTGATAATCCAGATAATATTAAAGGTCTGGTTTTAAAAGATGAGATTTTTAAGGAAATGGCTTTAGATAATGGAACTAAAAAGCTGTCAGAATTAAAGCGTCACATTATCGTTGTAGATCGCAACTTAGCCATTCCTAAATTATTCGAGCAATTGGTAGAAACGCGTAATCACATGGCACTTGTGGTTGATGAATATGGCTCAGTAAGTGGCTTGGTGACTATGGAAGATGTGATTGAAACTTTACTCGGATTAGAAATCATGGATGAAAGTGATAATGTCACAGATCTTCAATATATGGCTAGAAAAAGCTGGGAGACACGAGCTAAAAAATTAGGAATTCTGGACGCTAACACTTCTGAAGACAACAACCAATAATGGAAACTTGCATCATCAATTCGCCTCTTGGGTTTACCAAAATTATTGGTGATGAAGATGGTATTTGCCAAGTTACTGTATTAAATTCTGAAGAAAAAGAAACCGATATTATTCCTGATGAATTGGAAGATTGTGCTATTCAGCTACAGGAATATTTTGAAGGTTCACGCACTAAGTTTGATTTAAAATTAAATCCGCAAGGCACTGAATTTCAAAAATTAATATGGACCCTTTTGGAGGAGATTCCCTACGGAAAAACAGTCTCTTATCTGCAATTATCAAAACGATTAGGTGATGTCAAGGCGATTAGAGCCGTCGCTAATGCTAATGGTAAAAACCCTTTATGGATTATAGTGCCTTGTCATCGTGTTATTGGTAGTGACGGAAGCCTTACAGGATATGCTGGAGGATTACACAGAAAGCAGTGGTTGCTAGAACATGAAAGCCCTTATAAACAACAATCTTTATTTTAATGTATAGATACTTAAGTCAAGTATTAAAACGTTTTGTTAAGCCTTCAACTTTATTTAAATATGGCTTTAACTGGTCGCCAATGTATAGGCGAACCACAGCTAAATTAATTGAAGTTAGCGACGATTTACACAAAGTGGTCATCACGATGAAACCTCAGTGGAAAAACCGGAATTTTGTAGGTTCTATATTTGGAGGAAGCATGTTATCGGCAACCGACCCAATTTACATGATCCAGCTTATACAAATCTTAGGTGATGATTATGTTGTTTGGGACAAATCTGTGGAAGCACGCTATAAACGACCTGCTAAAAGCAAAATATTTGGTGTCTTTGTGTTTTCCGAAGAAGACATTCAACAAATAAAACAAGATGTAGCTCTAAACCATGAAATTGATCTTGTTAAAACGATGAGTCTCGTGGATAGCAACCAAAATAATATTGCTACTTTTAAGAAAACAATTTATATCGCAGACAAGCAATTTTACAAGGAAAAATTAAAACAACGTCGTACATAAATACAATGAAATACTAATGAAATTTTTAAAAAAATTCTTCAAATGGACATTAGGCATTATCGCCTTATTGGTGTTACTCTTATATATTTTTGATTACGGTTATATCTTAAGAGGTGTCCGTGTGGTCTATTTTACAGGACATGACACAGCATTTATCGATGACTACCCGTATTTTGAAAACGATACCATTAGCAAAGGAGCCACTACAGATGAATGGGCTAATCATAAAAATTACAATTCGGTAACAGTAACACCAGCCTTAGAAAAAGCAAATCAAGATTGGGGAACCATAGCCTATGTGATTATTAAAAATGATAGTATTTGGTTTGAAACTTATTATGATGGTTTTGATGATACCTCAAAAACCAATTCATTTTCGATGGCAAAAAGTTATACCTCAGGCTTATTAGGAAAAGCTATTATGGATGGCTATATCGAGAGTCTAGACCAACCGCTTAGTGATTTTTTCCCAGAATACAGCTATGCAAAAACTACTGTTGGTGACTTGTCGTCTATGGCATCTGGATTGGATTGGGTAGAGCATTATACGAGTCCGTTTTCAGTGACAGCCAGAGCAAATTATGATGATGATTTAGCTGAAACCATTTTAAATCAAAAAGTCGTAAAAACACCTGGAGTTGCATTTGAATACTTGAGTGGCAGCACCCAATTACTGGGAATGGTCATCGAAAAAGCTACAGGAAAAACACTTTCAAATTATCTTTCTGAAAGCTTCTGGAAACCTTTAGGATCGTCGGAAGATGCACTTTGGCAGTTAGATGACGAGGACAACAGACTGGCTAAAGCATTTTGTTGTATCGCTAGTAATGCTAAAGATTTTGCCCGATTTGGAAAGTTGTATAAAGATCATGGACAATGGAACGGACAACAATTATTAGATTCTGCATTTGTGGCAAAATCCGTTACACCACGATTTCCTGAAAGTCCAGAATATGGCTATGGTTGGTGGCTTAAAGACATGGGAGACAAAAGTTTTTTTATGATGCGAGGACACCTAGGCCAATACGTTATTGTTGAGCCGGATGACAATGTTATTATCGTTAGATTAGGACATCGAAAATCGCCAGATAACAATACACATACATTTAGTAACGATATTTCTTTGTATATTGAAGAAGCTTACAAGATGTTAGGCACACCTATCAATTAAATATAAATCTCTAACCATTAGAATGACTTAAAATCTTTTTCACTCATGATTACGAAATTACATATAGAAAATATTCTATTTTTAGATATTGAAACGGTTCCTGAAACCGAATATTATTCTGAATTGGATGCCACCAAACAGCAACTTTGGGAACATAAATCACAGTACCAGAGACGTGACGAATATACTGCTGAAGCGTTTTATGAGCGTGCAGGAATTTGGGCAGAGTTTGGTAAAATCATCTGTATTTCGGTTGGATATTTTAAAATGGAAGGCGACATCAGAACTTTTAGAGTTACTTCGTTTTATGGTGATGAAGTCACAATTCTGAAGGACTTTAAAAACTTGTTATTAACTCATTTCAGTTCAAATAAACATTTGCTTTGCGCACATAACGGTAAAGAATTTGATTTCCCCTACATTGCCAGACGTATGATCATTCACAATATCGAATTACCTTATAAGTTAAATCTCTTCGGAAAAAAACCTTGGGAAGTTCCTCACCTGGACACCTTAGAACTTTGGAAATTTGGCGACTATAAAACCTACACCTCTCTAAAATTACTGACTAATGTATTAGGCATTCCTTCTCCAAAAGATGATATCGATGGCAGTGAAGTATACCGCGTGTATTATAAAGATCAAGAAATTGACCGTATTATCACCTATTGCGAAAAAGACACCATTGCCGTTGCTCAAATTTTCTTAAGATTACGTGGCGACGACTTATTACATGATAATGAAATTATTCATGTATAGGATCAAGACTTTAACTCTAGTTAATGACAACCTTTTGAGTTTTCTTTTGAACACTATTCTTTAATGCCACAATATAAGCGCCTCTTGCCGCAGATAACACATCAATACGGTGTGTGGTCTGAGCACTGTCTAAAGTTATTTGTTTAACCAGTCGTCCCTGAATGTCGTAGATGCTTACATCTGTATCCTCAATCAACTGCCCTTTGATATACACAACTTTTGTATTGGTACTTGTATAGATCTCAATCGTGTTGTCTTCAGTAGAAACTGTACTTAAAGTGTCTTCATTAAATCGTAAATAGTATCTTCCAATATTACTTAAGTCTTCATTTAATGTTATAGTATAATCACTATTATTTAATAAGGTAAAAGTATTATTAACGCTATCTTCTAAATAGACTTCTATATTTTCTGGTAATGTGCTTTCAGAAATACTAATGGTCAATTGCTGACCTTGCGCGATATGAACACCTAACGGAATCACAGCGTTAGATAAAGCATCAAACCCCAGAGATTGAATTGCCATATCAATACCATTATTATCTTCTAATAGGTGAGAATACAAAGCGAAATTTGAAGGCGCCTGGTCTCCAAAGACGCTAGAATCATAGTTAAAGTCCATTCCGTTAGAAGCATTATTGGTAAAGTAGAAATCTGTTTTGTAAACGCCTTGTGTAGCATGACTTAATTCTAATTGTAGATGAACAATACTTGAACTTCCGTCTTGTCGGCCCAATATAAAATCATCTGAACTTCCTATACTTCGCATGGTTGGTGTAAAACTTATCGACCCGTTATTAGTTGCAGAGGCTACTAAAAACCCTTGACCTGGCGTGACAATAGCATTGGGGTTAGCATCAGAATAAGCCTGATTCCATATTTCCCAACCATTGGCATTCCCATTATAGCCGTAGATTCCTGAACTCTGAGTATCAAACTGTGAATTATTTACTGAAAGAAAATCGGAAAGCTTTATATAGGACGGATAAGGATTTCCTACAAGATTCCATTCTGGATTGTTAGGTCCATTATTCACAATTGGTATGCTTAATGCTCTCGTCGTCACTAATCCATCAAATGTAAAGGTGCTTGCATCTGTAGAAGCTGCTCTGTAACCAATACCAGCATACATAGGTGCCGTTTCAGTAGCTGAATACAATACATAAGTATCTGTGATTTTATCAAATGGTCCGAATAAATATAACGTGTTACCCGTATTACTTAGAATATTAGGATTAGCTTGCCTGAAATTTAAAAACGATTCCCCAAATACTGGTGGTGCAATAAGGTCATTGCCTCCAGTACTAGCTGTTGTGTTTACATGACGTTTGTACTGCACATTTCCGATAACAAAATTACTGACAATTAAGCTTGCATATTCATTAGAATCGGATTCTAAAATAACATTGTCATTAGTAATTAAATTACCATTAACCGATAATGACTTTGCTTTTTCAATAATTATTCCTGCGCCAGTATTAACTCTTATATCATTGATTTGAATATCGTCAGTAACTGTATACGTTCCATCTAAAACAATGGCATTATCAGTTCCTGTTAATGCTGATGGTGCGTATGGTGTCCAAGCGCTATTTGTGTAAATTAAATCTCCTGAACCAATAAGTTTTACCGTATAGTCTTCTACTTCACCCCAGGTAAAATCTTCACAAGAGGTAGGAATCCCATCATACTTTAAAGACACGCGCATTCTTGTATCTGTTTCAGTAGCACTCAACGGAATAGTAAAATTACCACTAATAGGCGTATTGGTCGTAGGTGCTTGAGAAAACACAAGCTCACCTGAGTCTTCAAAATCACCATCTTTATTATAATCAATCCAAACAGCATAACCTTCAGAATAAATCGTACCTGTCCAAGTAGGTGTTATAGTAATCGTATACTGGTTGCCTTTTCTCAAAGCCGTTGATATATTGGTAAAATCAGAATAAAACTGAGCATCTGAAGAATTATCTATAGTGTTTAATTGTACACGGCTAATATATTCATCATTAACATTCTCACTTTCAGAAACACAATAACTTAAAACTTCCGGTAATGTCAATATTGCCACTTCATTACTATCTTCTGACTCATTTCCTGCAGCGTCTTTAGCTATCACTTTAAAAACGTAAATCGTTTCAGGAGTTAAGTTTGTAACTTGATAATTTGTCGTTGGGACATTCGCAATAAGGGTTCCATCCTGATACACATCATAAGTCACAACCCCTAAGTTATCGGTTGATGTTTCCCATGCTAAATCTACTGTGGTATCAGTAACATTGCTTGCTAATAGATTTAATGGTGTTGTAGGACTTTCTGTATCTGGCGCGAGAGTCGTAATAGAAACCGTATTACTTTGAGGAGAGCTGTTTCCAGCAGCATCTTTGGCAATAACATAAAAATCATAGTTGGTTAAAGGGCTAAGTCCTGTAACTTGATAAGAAGTCGTTGGTATTGTAGCTATCAATACGCCGTCTTGATAAATTTCATATTCAGTAACAGCAATATTATCAGTTGAGGCATCCCAACTTAAGTCTACAGAATTAGCAGTGATATTAGCAGCTGTTAAATTTGTTGGTTCAGTAGGCGCTTCAGTATCTGGAATAGCTGCTTCGGTAAAACTCCCTGTAAAAACACCTCTTCCGTAGGTAGAAGCAATGACCTGATTCGTTGTATCATCACCACTCACATCCCAGTAATCTAACGACGTTACGCTCACATCACTCATACCGTTGTAAGACTGTGTCCATGACGGATTAGCAGTATCAAAATCTATAGTTTGCCAAACACCTAACTGGGTTGCAACAATAGCTTCGTTAGGACTTAAAGGATTCAAAAGAAAGTCTCTCACAGGTATATTAGGAAGATTTCCTTCTTTACTTACCCAGCTTTGACCTTCATCATCAGAATACCAAATGCTTGTTACCCCATAATTATGAATGGTAACAATTAAATCTTCAAAGGTTTCACCAAATCTAACTGAAGACACAGAGCCCACGAAAGGCGTTGTAATTGTTGTCCACGTCGCAGAAGAATTAGTCACATTAGTTAACCTTAATAAGCCTCCATTTGCTGTCCCGACATACCATGTATTTGCGGCAAAAGGTGATGCTCTAAAAGCGGTTGGTTTTGATGTTAAATTCGTAGCATTAGAAAGTGTACCACTTGAGGCGTTGTTAACATTAATACTTCGAATAGAATAAGACGTACCCGAAGAATTATTAGACAATAATCGATTTGCATCATCATCATAACCCATTTGATTCACAAAATCTCCCGTTGTTTGACTATTAGCTAAAGAAGTGGCGCCTCCATTAATTCGACTCACACCATCCCATGGTAGATCAAATCTGTAGATAACATTAAATACGTAAGTGGCAATCATATAATCACCATCTTTATCTACAAAGGTGTAAAAACCATCACCATCACTTAGTTCTTCAGAAGAATTTATACCAGGCGATGTGTTTGCATCTCTAAAAGCCTGAGTCCCGTTATCTTGTGCGCCAGCTGAAAAAATGCCATTGGTGTCACCTGTTCCGTCAGGACCTATTCCTGCTTTAACAAATTGCGTGACATTATAGCCGTTGTTTCTGGTACTAATCGTTCCTCCTGCGTTATTCGAATAAGATATACCACCATCATGTCCAAAAAGCATAGCGGTTGAAGAGTTATTCCCAAAGGCAATAGAATGCTGATCAGCGTGAACAAATTGATAACCAAAACCACCATACCAATGCGAAAGCTGTGTATATGTTGTTCCTCCATTAGTTGTTTTAAACAAATCGATTCCTCCTACATAAAATGTATCATCATCGGCAGGATCAGCTTCGATTACTAAATCGTAAAATGCTTGTCCGCGACAAAAGTCATTTGCTGCTATATTGGTATCGGCATCATTAGGTAAATTTAAGGATGTAATACTTCCAAAAGCATTTGTTGTTTCGTAAATATGAACCGGAGAATTAATGCCTTCGGTTAATGCATAAATTTTATTCGCATTAGTTGCAGAACACTCCAACTCTACTCGATCTGAATCGGTTAATGGAGATGCGGCAGCTTCGGTCCATGTGCTTCCATTGGTAGAACTAAATACACGACCTCCACCTTCTCCAATAGCAGAACCAATTGTCCCTACCCATATTCTATTATCTGCACCAACTTCAAAATCGTTAGGAATATAGTAATATGTTTCTCCACCAAAAGAATGTTGCATATTAGCAGATTCTATTCTATTCCAATTTGCACCACCATCTGTAGAACGATAAATTCCTGAAGATTGTAAACCCAGCCAGTTATTAGGATTAGCTGCGTCACCATAGATGTGAGCACCAACTGCCACAAACAGTTCGGTAGATGTTCCATTATCCCATGCTAAAATATCATTGACGTAATAAATACCTGATAGGAATAAGTTTGTAGCACTAAAGTTAATATCTCCACTATCTGCTGGTGGAATATTTATGGCGTTCCAAGTTGTACCACCATCTGTAGTAACATAAACGCCATTACCTACCACATCACCAGCGGTGTATTGTTCTCCAGTACCTGCATACCATATATTAGAATTTCTAGGATCAACGGTTAATGAAGTCACTGATAGATTACCAGGCACATTATCAACTCTGGTCCAGGTTGACGCAGCACTACCTATATTTGTATTTTTCCATAGTCCGCCACTTACACCACCTGCATACACCGTATTATTAGTTAAATCATTGGGATCAAACATGATAACACGGGTTCTTCCTCCAACATTATCAGGTCCTCTTTCTACCCAAGCATTATCAATACTGCCTGGTGATCTAAACATTGTTCTTTGTTGTACTAATTGTTCTCGTAAAAGTGTTAACTCGCCATCATCTAATCTTCCTGTAGATGGGTTTATTGTTAGCTCCCACATTTGTTCAAAATAGCGATTAGGTGGTAAGCCATGATGCTTACGTTTTTTCTTATCCCAGCTAAGGGTGTTTTTAAACGGACTATTATTTAAATAGTTTTTATGCTTTTCTCTTAACGCTTCGACTGAAAGTTGAGGTTCAACTGGGATCTTTTCAGATTGAAAATTGAACAGATAAAAAGTACCTATAGACAATATAATTAGGCAAAAAACTATAGTGGGGTATAATTTTTTATTCATGTTGGACTTGGGTTAATTTCTGAAAAATCAAATGAATCAGAAGAAATTTTGTTATCAATAAAAATGCTGAAAATAACGAGTTTTTGTTAAAATTTAATTAAAATGAATAAGTTTTTTGATTATCGGTATAAAAAACTAAGAATTATCCCACAAATAATAGCAACAAATGTTGATATACAACACCATCATTTATATATGAAGATTATGGTCAAAAAATAAAGTCCAGATTTCATATCTGGACTTTATTTTTTAATTATGTGAGTAAGCTTATAATGATTTTTAAGTCTATAAAAACTTTAAGAATTACTTAATTACTACTTTTTCAGTTCTCTCTTGAATTCCGTTCTTTAGAGACACAATATAAACTCCCGTTGAAATCGACGACACGTCAATACGATGGATAGTTTGTTGGTCGCTCAAAATCATCGTTTTAATCAACCTTCCTTGTATATCATGAATTGCTAATTGCGTGTCTTCTAATAATTGTCCTTTAACATATAATGTTTTAGGTTGTGTTGTTGCGTAAATATCAATTGTATTAGTTTCACTGCCAGGCGTACTTAAGGTTGTTTCAGCAAATCTCAAAAAGAACCGTCCAGTACCTGTAACATTAGTGTTTGTAGTAAAGGTATAATCTGATGTATTTAACAAAGTAAAGGTATTGTTAAGTACATCTTCTAAATAAACCTCAGTACTTTCATTTAGCGTTGTTTCAGAGATACGAATAGTGACTTGTTGTCCTTGAGAAACATGAACACCTAATGGTATGGCAACATCAGATAGATTAGTATTTCCAATAGATTGAACGCCGTAATTACGTCCTTGATTCTCTTCAACTAAATGAGAATAGATTGAAAACCCTGGTGCTGTTCCAAAAAGTCCAGAATCATAATTATGATCCAAACCTAATGAGGCATTGTCTGTAAAATAGAAATCTGTATGATACCTATTAGAGACATTACTCATTTCTAATTTTAAATGTGAAATGTTTGTGTTATTACTTTCTCTTCCGAGGATAAAATCATCATCACTACCTATAGAACGCATACTTGGTGTAAACACAATTTCTTCAGGATTTGTTGCTGTAGCAATTAAAAAGCCTTGTCCAGGTGTGATTTTTGCATTAGGATTGGCATCAGAATAAGCCTGATTCCAAATCGTCCATCCATCAGTAGCGTTTCCGTCATAACCATAAATTCCTGAGCGCTGGGTGTCAAATTTAGAGTTATTCGCACTCAAGAAATCAGATAGTTTTATATAAGAAGTGTACGGATTACCAATTAAGTTCCACTCCGGGCTTTGAGGACCAGATATAACTACAGGTGAATTAACATCTCCCATTTTTACTAATCCTGTAAAAGTAAATGTACTAGCATCAGTTGATGCTGCTCTATACCCAACTCCTGCTTCTAATGGAGCAGTTTCAGAATCTGTATATAACTCATAAGTTCCTGTCACTTTATCAAATGGTCCAAATAAAAATAAGGTATTTGCTGTATTGCTCAATATGTTAGGGTTTACAGCTCTAAAGTCCATAAATGATTCTCCAAAAACTGGTGGTGCAATCAAATCGTTGCCTCCTACACTAGCAGTTGCATTGACATGTCGCTTATATTGTGCAGTTCCAACGACTAGATTACTAACAATTAAACTTGCATATTCATCAGAATCTGATTCCATAACCACATTATCAGCAGTCTTTAATGCGCCATTTACGGTTAATGACTTTGCTTTTTCAATAACAATTCCTGCACCATCGCAAACTGTCATATCATTAATTTGGATATCATCGGTTACATTGTAAGTCCCATCTAATACAAATGCATTGTCTGTATTTGTAATAGGTGAAGGCGCATAAGGCGTCCATGCGCTACTGGTATAAATTAAATCGCCAAACCCAACAAGAATTACCGTATAATCTTCTACTTCTCCATAGGTAAACGTCTCGCAAGATGTTGGAATTCCGTTCCATTTCATAGAAACTCGCATTCTTGTTTTAATTACTGAAGCAGTCGCTGGAATTGTAAAACTTCCACTAACCGTTGGGTTTTGTGTAGGTGCTTGAGTAAATACTTGTTCTCCTGAATCTTCAAAATCACCATCACCATTATAATCAATCCAAACGGAATAGGCTTCATTATATACTGTACCTGCCCAAGCTGGTGTAATTGTAATTGTATAAGCATTCCCTTTTCTAAGTACTGTTGAAATACTGGTGAAATCTGAATAATCCTGTGCACCAGAAGCGTTGTCGATAGTATTCAATTCTACATTACTGATGTATTCTTCTGTGGAATTAGTACTCGTAGAATCACAATAATCAGCTGTATCATCTAATGTTATAAATGTAATAGCGGTCGCATAACCAGAAGTGGCTGTTGCCGAACACTTGCTTCTAACCTCTACTTCGTATTCTGTTGAAGATGTCAAAGTTGCTAATGCTTGAGAGTTGGTTGTTATATCTAAGATATCAATCCATGTCGGACTTCCAAGTTGGCGGTATCTTAAATCAAAATCAAAAGAAGGCATTGCATCCCAACTTATTGTTGCTCCAGTAGCTGTAATTGAACCTGCAGACAACCCTGTAGGTGGAGTTGGTTCAATTCCCTGATTTTCCCATTCACAAGTTGTATTATTAAATTGATAATCGTCCCAACAATTTGTGGCTGTTGGCTCGATAGGTTGCGTTCCTTGGTTCACCCAAGTACAATAGGTTGGTGATAAATCATCGTTATCAAACTGATAATCATCCCAACAATTTGTAGCAGCGGGTTCTAAAGGCTCTGTACCTTGATTTTCCCACTCACAAGTTGTATCATTAAATTGGTAATCATCCCAACAGTTTGTGGCTGTTGGTTCAGTAGGTTGTGTACCACTTAAATCCCATTCGCAAGTCGTATAGTTATAAGTAGCCGTTTCCCAGCATTCTAATGTTGCTGGTTCATCTTGTAATGTTACTGTAACTACTGCTGTACATGTGTCGGTATTTCCACTAGTGTCGGTCACCGTTAATGTGACATTATTAGCGCCTTCATCGGCACATGTAAAAGTTGTTTGTGAGGCAGCAATAGAAGCAATTCCGCAATTATCAGAAGATTCATTATTTATCTGAGCTGCAGTAATCGTTGCATTGCCACTGGCATCCAGTTGAACCGTTATGTTTTGACAAAATGCGCTAGGATCTTCATTGTCGGCTACAACAGTTATATTAAATGATGCTGTATTTGTATTTCCGTTATTATCGGTTGCAGAATAACTAATAGTTGTCACGCCTAAAGGAAAGACATCACCACTATTAAGACCAGTTCCATCAGTTCGTATCGCTACTAGTTCACCACCACAATTATCTGTAATGGAAGGATCTACCCAATTAGGTTGATTATTTCCACAAGTAAGTGTTATATCACTAGGTACATTAACAAATTCTGGATCTATTTGATCAACAACTGTAACTGTTGCTACACATGAATCGGTTTGATTTTCAGCATCAGTAACGGTTAATGTGACATCAACTGGCGTACCAATATTAGTACAATCAAAAGTATCGATATCAATACCATAATCTGTAATTGCAACATCATCAGAGGAACCACCATCAACATCAGTAGCTACTATTGTTGCATTTCCTGTGTTATCTAACTGGACTGTTATATTCTGACAAACGGCTACAGGTGGATCTGAAGCTGCAGGATCTGCATCAATATTAATATTATCAAGTGCCATGTCACTGCCCCAAGACGATCCGGTAACACCTCTAAATCGAATTAAAACAATTTTATTATCATAGGCAGAAAGGTCAATATTAGTTGCTGATTTCCACGTGTTTTGGCTGTTATCGTTTAAAATGGTCTCAACATTAAAAGTTAAACCATCATCATCACTAACTTCCAGTGCGATATAGCCCGTTTCAATTGGGTTTTCGGTAGCGCTACCTAAATCAGCACCATACATATGGTAATCAAAGCTAATTCTTGCATTTTGCCAACCTGTAAAGTCTATACAATCACTTGTTATGATGGCAGATTTTCGTGGGCTACCAGCTGGAGTTACGTTTGTAGATGCTTCGGTGTATATATACCACGTAGAACCTGATCCTGTTGTTGGACCTGTATTAGCTGAAGGCGTACCTCCACTATCTCTTGTCCAGTCAATATCATCATCGGTGCTATTGACACCTTGTTTCCATTCGTCTGTAAAGGATGTGTTATTTTCAAAACCTTGTGTATAAGGAAATGTTGATATGGTACCATCTAAACACGAATCTAATGTTGTAAATACTTCCGAAGCGGAATAAGCTGACGTAGTAACCGAACATTTGCTTCTGACTTGAACTTCGTATTCTGTAAGATTATCTAATCCACTAATTGTATAAGTATTCATGGTAAGATCTAAAACTTCAGTCCATGGTGTTGTTCCTGTTTCTCTATATCTTAAATCATAGGTTGCTGAAGGCACAGCATCCCAAGCGACATCGGCCGTTGATGGCGTAATTGCGCTTGCTGCTACATTCGTAGGTACACTTGTTACACATGGAATTTT
>NZ_JANZNR010000020.1 GCF_025153525.1 Psychroserpens sp. SPM9
AATGCAATTAATTTATACAATGAAATAAGATTACATTTATCTTTAGACTATAAAACACCAAATATGGTATACTTAAAAACAGCTTAAATCAATTTTTAACCTGTAGCCATATTTCAGGACTAGACATTAGGAAACCATCTATCAATCAAAGTTTTTATTTCAAATTTCGCATTCTCAAGAATTGAATTTAATTGGTCTCTATTTTGGTCAACTCCAAAAGCTGAAATCTGTTCTGAAGATATTCCCATAAAATCAAAATTTTGTTTTATTGTAGACGAAGCATATTCTTTAATATTACCCGAATTATTATAATCGAACCCACTAACTACTAGTAATAAAGCTTTTTTATCATTACAAAGACCAGTAAATCCTGTTTCAGGGCTAAAAGAAAATGTTTTATCACTAACGACAATGGCATCTATCCAAGCCTTTACTGTTGCAGGCATAGTAAAATTGTAAATGGGAAAAGCCAATACTATATTATCAACTTCAAGAACTTCATCTATAAGTCTATTATGATTAGATAGAATAGAAAGTTCCATTTCTGAAAAATCTCTTTTTCCCGTATTCCATTCCATAATTAAATTCAAGTTTTTTTCTAATAATAATTCAGGTGGAGTTTCAGCTAAATTTAAATGTTTTATTTCTGTTTTTCCTTTAGCTAGTTCAACAAACTCATCAAATAAAATTTTGGTGTAAGAGCCTTTTCTAGGTGTGTAGTTTATAACTAATGTTTTTGTCATTTTTTCTATTTTTTTTACAAATATAAATTCAAACTATTGATAATTTTAATTATTTTTGTTTGCTTATATATAACATATATTATGATTAATTTAGAATGGTTGAGGACTTTTAGTGTTATATATGAATGTAATAATATTACAGAAGCTTCAAAGAAGTTAAATATGACTCAACCTGGTGTTAGCAAACATTTATCTGCACTAGAAAGCCATATTGGGAAAAAACTATTTGAAAGAACCACTCGGAAATTAGCACCTACCGAATATGGAAATTTTTTATATACACAGATTAATAACCCATTACAGGAATTAGAAAAAGTAGAATATTATTCTGGTCAAAGGGCAAAAAAAGAACGCTATGCTATAACAATTGGTTGTACGACAGACTTTTTTAAAAAAGAACTTATCAATAAAATTTACTCTTTTGATATGTACATTGTTACCCATTTTGGAACTGAAAAGGATTTGATTGAAGCTCTTGAAATGGACAAAATCCAATTAGTTGTAGGAATAAAAAAATATGATGTTTATGACCATCAATTCATATATGTAAAGAATGAAACATTAGAATTAATATGTTCCGAAGACATTGAAATTCCAAAGAATACAGAAAGAAGTGAGGAGGAATTTATCAAATGGATACAAAAACAAACTTGGTTTACTTATGACAATAACCAAAATGATATAAAAAAATTCTGGGATACTAGATTCAATACTAATCCTAGAATAGTTCCTAGATATATTTTACCTTCTTATTTGGACATAATAGAAACTTTAAAAAACAATAGCGGATTTAGTATAGTTCCTAAGCATTTGTGTGAAGAAGGGTTAAACAAAAATTTGATTAAAACCCCAATTAAATCTTCTAAAAAAATAGAGCAAAAACTATTTTATTCATTTAAGCTTAAGAATAGCAACTTGAAAGAAATCAGGCTTTTTATAGAGAAGATGAAAAAAACTAATGCCAACAACGTATATAAAAAATAGCGGTTTAATCGCTTAATCGAAACAAAATGAATAAATTAAAGGTCAGTTATAAACCGAAAAGTTAGTGCATAAAGTCCGCTACTTTTCATATACAAGACCGTTACCTGTAATACACTCACAATGAACACTTATTCTATAAAACCAAATCTCGTTACTACAAAAGTAAAAGCTGATTATTTTGATCGACAGAAAGAACATTTTAAAACGATGGATAGTCATGAAATAACAAAACAAGTTCTGGGATTAGTGGCCGCAATTATTGCATCATATTTCAGCACCACTTTTGGAATAGTAATATTTGTATTTGTATTATTAATTGTTATATACTATAATGCTACTATCTGGGCTAAAGTTGAGAATAAAAGAAAAGAATCTGAAAGACAAAGAAGATCTAAAGAAAGTGATTTAAAAAAAGAAAATACACATAGGACTAAACTAGCCGAAGAAATGTCAATAAAACTTAATGGAGTTTTAGATAAATCAACTTTTTTAGTAACTAAAGGTTTAGCAATACAGCTTGATTCAATCAGTTCAACATTAGAAAGAATTAAATTTGAATTTAATGAAAACGCTTTAATTCCTTTTTGGGATGAAATTGAAATTTTTGTAAAAAGAATGAATTCTTATAAAGAAACTTTAAATTCTCTCGAGAAAAACAGAAAACTGTACTATCAAATTATACATAGTACAGAAAATAATTTCCCAAAAGAGTTTCCTTCTAAATTGAATAAAGAAAGACCTGAAAAATTAATAAACGACTTTAAATTTATACAGAGAGAAGCATTTAAAAAATTTGAATTTGCAAACTTATGGGAACAGAGAAAAACTCAAAAAGTTTTAGCATTTGGATTTTCAAATTTACAATCCGCAATAAATAATATGTCGCATAGTATAGAATCAGCCATATATAATTTAAACAATAATGTTATAAGCCTGAATAAAAATGTAGTTAACCTTAATAATAATGTCGTAAGTGGTCAAGAACATTTATCTGAGAAAATCAAATCTTTGAAATTGAGTAATGTTAATAATGTAGAAAAAGTCAATAAAACATTGGAAAAAAACTTAAGTGATATCGATAGTAAACTATATTTCATACAATATAACAAAGTCCCATTTGAGCCATTTAAAGGTGATTATTAATAATTTATAAGTACTACAGGTAACAACGTGTATAATTAATTGCGGTTTGATGGCTAAGCGCAGGATTTTTTCTCACAATTCACTATATTGCTTAACAAAGAATAATGGCGTGCTTGCACGCAACTAACCATACACGTACACGTTAGGGTACATTTAAGATGACGTACTTTCCTGAAATAGGTTGACTAAAAATTAAACCTTTTAGCAACATACCTAATGAAAGACAAAAAACAACACTGCCGAAAAAATTCCTACAAAAAAGTAGGTTTCGATTTAAAACTTTTAATC
>NZ_JANZNR010000021.1 GCF_025153525.1 Psychroserpens sp. SPM9
TTAAAAGTTTTAAATCGAAACCTACTTTTTTGTAGGAATTTTTTCGGCAGTGTTGTTTTTTGTCTTTCATTAGGTATGTTGCTAAAAGGTTTAATTTTTAGTCAACCTATTTCAGGAAAGTACGTTTTCTCAAATTACTGCCAACGTGTATGTGTATGGTTAGTTGCGTACAAGTACGCTGTTATTCTTTGTTAAGCAATATATTAAAAAGTAGGGAAGAACCGTCGTCTTGGCCAGCAATTCGCAATTAATTATACACGTTGTTGTAAAACGTTTTTCACTATTAAATTAATTATAATTAAGTTCTAAGTCATCTAGATATCTTTCAATATCTTGATTGAAATTATTTTTAAAATCTTTGAATTCCTCAATTCTATTTTCTGGCTTTTTGTTAGAGTCTTCAAGTAGGTCTAATTGTTTTTCTATCGTTTGCTTTAAGTTTTTTAGATATGTTTTATTTGGATTTGATGAAATCTCTTCATTTCTTAATTCATCTTTTATAATTCGGGATAACTCATCAATATTTCTCTGATTTAGAAACATCATATTCATTTTTCCTTTAATTCTTCTCAGCTCTTTTTTTCTATCTTCTCTATTCATGTCTTTTTAACTTGTGAACTCCGCTTGCCAAATAATCTTTCCACAATTTTAGATTTTCAGTTGAAATCGGAAAATTAATTTTTGTATTGTCTAATTCCGTAATAATTGTCGCAATTCTATTTCCGATTTTAGTGTCAGAATCCCAAATAAAATATTCCGAAAATATTAATCCAGATGCAATAATTTTCAGATTATCAAAAGTCAGATTGCCATTCAGTGCATCATTTATAATTTTATTTAGATGACTTTGTTTAATTTCAAATTCGATGTCAGATTCCATTCTTATAACACTTATTTCAGAAGTGTCGTAAGTCAGTTTTTTTATACTTCCATTCAAATCAGCCGAAAGAATTTCAGGACTTATTTTATTCTCAAAATATTCTTTTAAAATACTTTCGGTCATTCTTTGTCAAATGTTTTACAACGTGTTCGTGTATGGTTAGTTGCGTGTAAGTACGCTATTTTTCTTTGTTAAGCAATATAGTGAATTGTGGGAAAAGATCCTGCGCTTAACCAGCAAAAGCAATTTACTATACACGTTGTTGGCAAACGTTTTTTATTCAGAAATTTTTTCTTAAATCGAATTCTGTATATTCATTAAGAAGATAAGTGTAATATATATTCTATTTTATACCAATTATGATGTCGAATGTCACAATCAGAATTGCGCCTTTTTTAGTCTTTATATTCAATGCAATTTGTTTAAGATTATGTTTTAAACTATCATTTATATTAGTATCTCCCATAATTTTTATGAATAGGAATTGAATTTGATTCATTATTAGTATTAATAGAAAATTTATAAATGAAAACAATTTCGCCTGTTTCTGGTTTAAACTCAGAAATCCCACTTAAACTTACGCCTTTATCATGTTCAAAGTTAAAATGCCATTTATTAGAAGGCTTTTTTAAATCAATTACATCGACTTTTCCTAATCGTCTTATCGAAAAACCAAATGACAATCCTTTTTGTTCTTTTGGATAGTAGGAAATAAACAAATACCTTTTTTTATATATTGAGTAATAGGTTATGTCTTCAGTTTTAATATCATGGATAGTGTCATTATCTTTTCTAAATACTTCATTATTTATAATAGAATCATTCTTTTTTATCGTTTTTTTATATCTATAAAATTTTTGTCCTTTTATTCTGTAAATGGAGTCATCTTTATCAAGATCAGCAATATCATACTTATGCAAAGGTTCTACTTGTGCAAGAGTCGAAGTTGTGAAAAATATAAATACCAATACATGTATCACAATTTTAATTCTGTTCATGATATTTATTTTTTAAGTAAAAGACCATCTGACTTTTATTCGTTTTTACTGGTTCCTTTAAAATGTTTGCCAACGTGTTCGTATATGATTAGTTGTGTTGGCTAGGTCTAAGTTAGTAAAAGGAAACGAATCTATGGAGAATTCCGCAGGAATTTTCCGAGAACACACAGAACGAACAATTAATTATATACGTTGTTGTGCATAGTTTGATTTGTTTAGTTCTTACCTAACCTTTTTCGTTAAGATTTATTTTTCCAACAACTTTATCTTTCCAATAAATTAAAAATATTCCAGAATGATCCAATTTTGCAGGAAAGTAAAAGGTTAATTTTCTATTATTTTTCTTTTTTCCTTCTATGATGGTTGGCTCAAATCTGTGTTGATATCTTGGTTTGTTTTTTCCTAATTGATATCTACAAAATTGATCAAAATTTTCTAAACCTTCAATCGAGTATTTTAAGAAAGTATCTTCATATTTATAGTCTTCTATTCTAATGCGACTTGCTTGTCTATTAGTGAATCTCAAATCAATTTGAAAAGGTCTGTATCTCATCTTGTTTTCTGAATCTACAAGTGAAAAATGATTTAAATCAATCAATTTATCTGTATCGAATCCTTTGAGTAATACTTTAAATATAATTAGATTATGTTTTACATCAGTTTCTTTCGTTTTTCCAAATTCCCAAGTCGTGGGTTTTCCAATGTATGTTATATCTAAGGAAACATCATTTAATTCTAAGGGAACTTGAGCAGAAATTGAACTTATTAGAATTATCTTTAAGATAATAAATAGTGATATTTTTTTCATATTTAGTTTTGATTTAAAATGTCTAGTCCTGAAATATGGCTACAGGTTAAAAATTGATTTAAGCTGTTTTTAAGTATACCATATTTGGTGTTTTATAGTCTAAAGATAAATGTAATCTTATTTCATTGTATAAATTAATTGCAT
>NZ_JANZNR010000022.1 GCF_025153525.1 Psychroserpens sp. SPM9
TGTGTGTTTTCCGGTTGTAAGTTCGTCTAAAATTTTCAGTTTAAAAGGTTCTGAATACCGTCTAATTATTTTGTCATTTTTGTACATAATGTTTAAAATTATGTAGCCTATATTCAGGACGGGTCAAAATTGTGCACAACGTGTATGTGTATGGTTAGTTGCGTGTAAGTACGCGATAATTCTTTGCTATGCAATATAATAAAAAGTAGGGAAGGACCGTCGTCTTAACCAACAGAAGCAATTAACTATACACGTTGTTGTACAACGTTTTTTAATTCCGTTTCTATTATTTTTCCAAGTTTTATAAGATTAACAGAGTCTTCCTCGTTAAATTCTTTTTCAAATTTTAAAAAGATTGAATTGTCCTTAAATTCCAAACTAAATTCATTGACTTTAACTAATTCATCTGTTATATTTCTTGTTATTATTTCTTCTAATTCCGTTTGACTCAATGAAGATTCCAAAATGTATTTTTTGTTAAATTCTTTTCTATCATTAAGTTTTTTGTCAAATTTCAGGAATAGATTGGCAATTTTTTCTTTCAGATATGCAGGTCTAATTATGAGCTCAGGAAGATCTGATTCCGTTTTTAAAATCACTCCATTATGTTTACTTTCAGTATCTATTTCAATCATTGATTCTCCAGCAGTTCCCATTATTTCAGTTTTATATGAATTACGAATAGATAGTAAATAAGCATCAAAATCAAATCCCGTTAATTTCCAAGTGTAGATGTTTTTTAAAAATTTTCCTTTTGGAATAATTGAATATTTACTTAAATCGAATCGAATTCCTTTAGCGACTTCCATTGGGTATTTTTTTTTCAGAAAATACAGTATTTTTCTATTGCTTTTTTCGATTTCGGAAGTCATTTTCAAATGTTGTACAACGTGTATGTGTAAGGTTTCGTTGCGTTGGTTTGCTTAAAATTAATAAAAGAAACCAAACCATTGATGTTTTTGTCTAAAATATTCCAAGCACAAAAAAATGAAGCAATGAACTTTACACGTTGTTATTTACTGTGCCGACAACTAAGAGTAAACACGTTCAGCTTGCGTTTCTGAATCTTGAGTAATCACATAACGCGAGAAGAGTAATCACATAAAGAGGTTTGAGTGATCACGTTTGCTAATCAATTGTTTTTTGAATCAGACGATTTCCTTTTGAATTGAACCTCTAATTTATAGATCTGAGTAAGTTTTAGAGTCGAGTGAAAATCTTTTAGAGGTTAAGTGTGAATTACTAAAATTAAGAAAGAATAATCTCTCCGTATGAGTGATTCGGAGGCATTGTATATAACGTGTTCGTGTATGGTTAGTAGTGTTAGAGAACTAAGTTAGCAAAAAAGAACGAAGAGCGCGGAAATTCGGCAGAATTTCTAGAACCATCTTTAAACACTATTAACTATACACGTTGTTACCCACAGTATTTTTCCGCATTTTTGTATTCACTACTGTTATAAATTTTATTCAATTCAGAATTTAATTCCGCTTTTATTTTGTCATAATTTCTCCACGCTTTTTTTGATTTCCGTTTTCCTTTTCCAATCCGCATTTCAACTATTTTTTCAGTCGGCTTAATTTCACGAAATATTTGGTCGAAACAAAATGGTAATTCTATAAAGATAGTTTTGTTTTTAGGTATCATTATGCAAAATTTTCCGTCAAAGTCAGTTTGCGTTCCAATACTCGTTCCTTTTATTATCACATTTTGACCAGATAAAGGTTGCCCGTCAGCGTCCATTAAAATTCCCGCTAACCGTCTAAATTCCGTATGTGATTCCGCTATTCTGTTTTGTCCAAGAGTCAAATTCGATAACAAAATTATTAATATCAGAACGGTTTTTTTCATATTGTGGGTAACGTGTTCGTGTATGGTTAGTTGCGTGCAAATACGCTATAATTCTTTGCTATGCAATATAATAAAAAGTAGGGAAGGACCGTCGTCTTAGCCAGCAATTCGCAATTAATTATACACGTTGTTAGCTGTAGTTATTAATATTTTCAACTATTAATTTGAATTCTTTTTCAATATTCCCATTATCAGTTTCTGACCATTTTAATTCTCCAAATTTTTCTTCGTAAGTTTTCTTACTTAAATTTAAATTGTCAAATTCCTGATAGTATTTTCCTTTATTATAATCGCCAACTACATAATAGAAATCATAATGATAGGCGTGTGTGCAATAATCAAATTCTACTAATTTAATTTCGTAAGGTGCGGGAAACAAAATCTCAGATTCCATTGTACTCCCAATTATTCTACGACTTTTTTTGTTATTCTTTCTGTTATAATAAAACTCGAAATTTTTTTCAGATAGCAGAACGGAAATAATGTTTTTTGGCTTTATGGTTAAGAATTCATCAAGTAATTCAAAAAAGTTATCGAAAGCTTGTCTTTCATCCGATTCATTTGCTTCCAAAATTGCATTTCTCCAGTTGTAACGAGCTCCAAACTTTTTGAGTTTCTGTTTAGTCCAATAGTTAAAGTAATGAAATGGTGGCAAACTTTCAGCAGAATTAATGTCAAAACCCAAAAGCATATTCCACAAATTTGTAAGAGTAATTTGGTCTCCGAGAAACATACCAGGTCTTTTTTCTATGAATTTTGCAAATTCAATTGTGGTAAAGTCTTTTAGTTTTTTGCTTATCATCAATTTTGCTGCATTCAAGGTTCTAACGCAACAAACGTTGCTTTTTTTTAGTTGATACTAAGCTACATTTTTTAGTTCAGAATCCATAATTTCTTGAGGCGTTTTATACCCAATTATTTTTCGAGGTCTATTG
>NZ_JANZNR010000023.1 GCF_025153525.1 Psychroserpens sp. SPM9
ATAAAATCACTCACCGCAACAACCTCTGGTAATGGGTTAACGATAAGCGTGAAGTCTACCACTGTAAAACAACCGGTAATATCATTAGTCACACGTACATAAATCACCTGTGGTGTGCTTGTATTGGTATACATTGTTGGATCTGCTATAGCATTAATCCCATCAATAGCATCATCCTGATCTTCATGATAACTTGGCGTGACACCTGTCTCTCCATTTAAAAGCAGGACCTCATTGGTGGTTAAATCAAAGACCTCTTCCATATCACCTGGATTGATATCATCACAAAGTATAAGCTCTGGTAATACCGTAGTTGGTGTAGGATTTGGTAATACGCGTATGGTTAAAGTAACCTGGTCTGTACAACCCGTATCAGTATCGGTCACTACAGCATACAGCGTTTGTGGGTTTGCTGGTGCTCCTCCTATAGAAGTATTGGTATAGGCCTGCGCATCTACAGCATTGGTTTGTCCGCTGGCATCTGCCTGAGTTTCATAGTAACTCACACTCCAGCTTGCCTCACCTGCTGTAATCTCATTATCCTTTTGCGTTAAATCAAAAACTGTAATCTCATCCGCCAGCTCATCATCACATAATTCTAACGGACTTGGTTGAACGGCTACTGGTGGTAACTCGACACGAATCTCAAATTGACCTGTATCGACACAACCATTAGTATCACTTGATAAGTGCACATAAATCGTTTGTGGGTTACTGGTATTGGTATAGTTCCCCACATTAGCTATAGGGTTATTTCCTGTTGCTGCATCGGCCTGTGTTACGTGATAGCTTAAAGTAACATCACTTTGAGTTCCTAATATCTCAGCATCTTTGGTGGTTAAATCAAACTGAGCAATGCCATCGGCATTGGTATCACAAATTACATACTCTTCTATATCTACAGGAACCTCTGGTGAAGGTAATACGCGAATCGTTAAGGTTTCTGATGCATTATAACATCCCGTAACGGTATTGGTAAGACGAATATAAATCGTTTGCTGGTTGATTACAATGTTGGTGTACGGACTTAAAAGTGCATTATCACCTGTCTCTGCATCTTCCTGCGTTTCATGGTAGGTCACAGCAGTATCTAATTCACCACCTATAATCTCCAGCGTGCGTGTTTCTAAATCAAAACTCTCAAAACCATCATTATCCAAATCACAAACCTCTAAATCTGTTGGAGGGGTTGGTGATGGTATTGGGTTTACTCGTAGTAAAATCGTTGCTGTAGTGCTTACAAAACAGCCAGTCACATCATTGGTTGCTCGTACAAAAATAGTTTGTGGGTTTACGATATTGGTATACGGACTTGATATGGGATTTACGCCTGCATCAGCATCGGCCTGTGTCTCATAGTAAGTCAGACTGATTCCGGTTTGTCCGTTGAGAATCTCATCCGTGGCAGCTTCCAATGTAAAGGCTTCCATCTCATCGCCTGGATTATTATCATCACATAACGCCAGTGGTGCTGGTTGCACCAAAACAGGAAGTGCATTTACAATCAGCTCCATGGTGGTAAGCTTATAACAAGCTGTTGCTGGATCTAAATCCTCCACACGAATCCAAATGGTTTGATTAAAAGCCGTAGTATTGGTGTAGTTGGCTGGGTTGACAATCGCATTACTTGGTGTATCAGCATTTAGCTCAGTCTCATAATAAGTCACTGTGTATTGCGTAGGATCTGCTAAATTCTGTAAAATCTCACCTTCCTTACTCGTTAGATCAAACTGACCAAAACCATCTGCAGATAAATCATCACATATCTCTAAAGCCGTTGGTGCTGCTCCCAGTTGCGGTGTTGGATTAACGATTAATACTAATTCTACCAGTGTCGCACAGTTGGTCGCTATGGTAGAGCTCTCTACACGAACATAAACCGTTTGCTGGTCTTCTACAATATTGTTATAAGGACTCGCTAAGGCGTTCACATTATTATCGGCATCGGCCATAGTCTCATGGTAACTTACCGTTAAACTTGGGTCGCCTCCAGTAATCTCTATATCCTTACTGGTTAAATCAAAAACTCCAAATCCATCACTGTCTGGATCACAATAGGTAAGTGGTGTTGGTGTATTGGCTATTGGTGCCTGCTCTACAACTAATTCTAAAGTCGTAGTATCATAACATCCCGTGTTGATATCCTGAACACGTACAATGACGATTTGGCCATTAGAGGTATTAGTATACGGAATTGGTAATGGGTTT
>NZ_JANZNR010000024.1 GCF_025153525.1 Psychroserpens sp. SPM9
CAAGACAAACTAATGTCGCAACAACTTGGAAGACATAGCGTTAGTGAGATTTTAAATAATGTTGGTCAATACGACGACTGTGACGAAATAGATTGGGCCACACCAGCCAACTGGAACTTAAACCCAAACAGTTCGCCAAATTCATTTGGAGGTTGTTTAACCTATGCTCAGGTGCTCCAGGAGTTAGATGATATGCGCACCTTATATCCTAATCTTATCTCTGCAAGAGCCGATGCTTCGCCAACAAATCAAACCACTTTTGAAGGTCGAACCATCTGGTATATTAGAATTTCTGACAATCCAGATATTGATGAACCTAATGAGCCTGAAACACTATACCAATCGCTTATTCACTCCAGAGAATCGGCTACCGTTATGAATCAATTATTTTTCATGTGGTACTTATTAGAAAATTATGATACCGATCCTGCTATTCGAAACTTAGTTAACAATCAGGCCTTATATTTCATTCCAGTATTTAATCCTGATGGCTTTGTTCACAATCAAACCCAGGCTCCAAATGGCGGTGGTTTACAACGTAAAAACAGAAACACCTCAGCTTCAGGAAGCTGTTCTACCTATTTAGAAGGAATTGATCTTAACAGAAACTCAGCATATTACTGGGGAAATGGTGGTTCTTCGACCAATTCATGTAATGATACTTATATGGGAACTGGACCGTTTTCAGAAAATGAAACACAAATTATGCGTGATTTCTTTTTGCTCCATGATTTCGAACTAGCCTTAAATCATCACTCTTTTAAAAATGCGATGCTCCATGCCTATGCAGGAACAAATATCACCAATCCAAGACCAGACGAATACTCAAAATACAACCATGATATGACCTATTATAACAGGTATGCTCATGGACCAAGTACTTCAATTAGTTCACTTAATAGTGGTAATATGAATGACTGGATGCTTGGCGGACCAGCAGGCACAAGTGCTAACGGAACACCAACAGGAACAGGATCTGGTAAAGAAACCTTAGCCTGGACACCAGAAAACGGATTAGGATCTGAAGCAGGTGCAACAGGAAGCGGATTTTGGCCTGCACCTTCAAACTTTTTACCGATTGCAAAACGTGCCATGCGAATGAATTTCTTAGCTGCTTATTTTAGTGGTAAATACGGAAAACTGCACGATTTAAACCAAAGTGACATTACAGACCTTGCAGGAAATTTAGAATTTGCTATTGAGAATCTCGGACAAAAAGCATCAGATTTTACAGTAACCGTTACAGCGGTTTCAGCAAATATTGCCATTCCTGGTGCGACAAATTCGGTTACCGAAAGCTTTACAGCAGCGCAAGTTTTAGAACAACGTTTTATTAGTATTCCTTATGTTTTAGATGCAGGAATTCAAGCTGATGATGAAATTGAATTTAATGTTGTGTTCACAAACAACTATGCTTCAGATAATGTATTATATGAAGCCAATATTAAAAAAACCTACGCACCATCTAATGTCATTTTTGATGATGCCACAGATAACTTATCAAATTGGACAGCTGTAGGAACTGGTGGCACTTGGGCTACCACTTCTGATAACTACCCAAACTCTGCTGGTTCTTCAGCTATTATTTCTAATGCGTCTATACCATACAGTCATAATCAAGCCAGTGGAATTCAATTGACAAATTCAGTTGACTTAACAGGAGTATCAACAGCACTTATTCAGTTTTATGCTAAATGGGATTTAGAACGTAGTTTTGATTATGTACAATTAGAAGCGTCTCTCGATGCTAATACATGGACACCGCTTTGTGGAAAACTCACAAAACCAGGAGCTCCAGATGCTAACAATACCTATTCAGGAAAAAGTACAACCAACAATAACTTTCAGCCCGACGGTGAACCTCTATATGATGGGGATACGCAAGACCGATGGTATATGGAAGAAATCGTAATCGATGCGTCAAATAATTCGACCTTTAATCAGCAAAGTTCGGTTTATTTTAGATTTGTCTTTTTTACCGATTCATCCAATAGAGAAGATTCTTATTATAATGCAGATTTTGAAGGATTTACTTTTGATGATTTTAAAATTACAGACATCAAAATTCCATGTGTAACAAGTGTACCTACGAATGTAGCAGCAAGCGCAATTACGCCATCAACGGCCGATGTCGCTTGGGATGCTGTGCCTTCAGCAACCTATGATTTAAGATATAGAGAAACAGGAA
>NZ_JANZNR010000025.1 GCF_025153525.1 Psychroserpens sp. SPM9
CTAATTCATAGATTTGAGTGGTTCTAGAATTGAGTAAAAAAACTTTCGAGATTGAGTGTGAATTACTAAAATTAGGATTGAATAATCTCTCCGTATGAGTGATTCGGAGGCATTGTATATAACGTGTTCGTGTATGGTTAGTTGCGTGTAAGTACGCGATAATTCTTTGCTAAGCAATATAGTAAAAAGTACACAAAGATCCTGCGCTTAGCCAACATTAGCTATTAACTATACACGTTGTTGCCCACAGTACATTATTCTTTCCAGTTTTGAAGTCGGTCAAGATATAAATAACTTTCCACGAACTTTTTATGTTCAGTACTTGTCATTTTCTCTAATAAATTCAATGCTGAAATATAACTTGCTAAATTTCCATTTGAGGAACTAAATTTTCCATCCTCGACAAAAGTTACCAAACTATCATTTTGTACTTTTAAATTCGGATAATCTTTTTGTAGCTGTTTTCCACCACCAATCCAAGTAACGATTTTATGTCCATCCGCAATTCCAGATTTTCCGATTAATTGAGCTCCAGCACAATTACTTACAACATATTCAGTTTCTTTATTTTTCTCTTTTATGAAGCTTATGATTTTTTCGTTGTGAACTTGAGCATACATATCATAAGCACTTGGCACAAAAAGAGCAGTCAATTTTGGACAATTTTTAAATGTAAAATCAGGTAAAATTTTAATTCCTTCTTCGGTTTTTATTGGTTTTTCAGTTTCCGCAATTGTGATTACGTTAAAAATCTGTTTTCCACTTTCGGTTGGTTTTGCGAAAACATCAGAAGTTGCAATCACTTCGCTTTGCAAAACTCCGTTATAAATCAAAAGTCCGATTGTTGGCAATTCAGATTTGAATGGTTTTATGTGCTTCGTTAGAGTATCAGATTCTATCTCCGTTTGATTTATACTCTCTTTTTCTAAATTATTTTTCGATTTTTCAGAGTTGCAACTAATCAGAACAGTTGCGAAAATTATTATTATTGTTGTTAAAACTCTAAATTTTGTCATTTCGTTCTGTTTTTCAAGTATTGTGGGCAACGGTTTTGTGTATGGCTCGTTGCGGAAAATCAGCTATGATTTTCCGCCGTAACCGAAAGATAGCAAATTGCAATGAATTCCGATTAGGAATTCAGCCGCAATGAGCTATACACGTTGTTGTGCCCAGTTATTCTTCTTTCTTTTTTAAACTTCTCAATCGAGTTAATAATGAATCATATTGATAAATTCCTTTTAAAATTTCTTTTGTAAACTCAATGGATATTTCAATTTCATCTTTTCCAATTTCATCGTAAGTTTGAGCTTCAATATGAGCTGCGTCATTTCCTAATAATCTTAATTCCTGCATTGCCTCTTTCAACTCATTTGGAAGAACAATTTGAGTCGATAAATTCTCAAGTCTTTGGTAAAGATTTTTTCCACTTGCAGATTTATCATTACATAACTCTTCCAACGTCTTTCGTATCATAATTGCGGATGCTTTTAAGCAATTATTTCCGTGACAAAGAATTGCTTCTTGAAACGATTCCAATATTCTGTCTGGAATGTTTGTCGAATCAAAAGAAATCAATCTTGGTGGATAACTTAATTCCAATCTACTTCCTTGACTTATTGTAAAAATGTGTCCTCTGCATTCAGGTCTTGGGCATTTTCTTTGTCCAAAGTTTTTAGTCGAAGGTCCAGTTGTTACGGCTGAGTCAGAACCGACTGATTGAAATGTTCCATAGTGTCCACAATGAGGGCATTCAAGGGATATTGTTGGTGTTCCTTGGTTATTAGTTACTCTGTCTACTTTGTAAAACATATGTTCGTTTTAATGTCTAGTCCTGAAATATGGCTACAGGTTAAAAATTGATTTAAGCTGTTTTTAAGTATACCATATTTGGTGTTTTATAGTCTAAAGATAAATGTAATCTTATTTCATTGTATAAATTAATTGCA
>NZ_JANZNR010000026.1 GCF_025153525.1 Psychroserpens sp. SPM9
ATAAAGAATTTCAATGTCTGAAAAGTCATTAAATTCCGCTTTGTCAATTTTGTCAGAATTGCAAGAAGTTAGAATTAGAAGTAAGATTATTAAATGGTTTCTCATTTTTTCTCAAATGACACACAACGTGTTCGTGTATGGTTAGTAGTGTTAGAGAACTAAGTTAGCAAAAAAGAACGAAGAGTGCGGAAATTCGGCAGAATTTCTGGAACCATCTTTAAACACTATTAATTATACACGTTGTTGTAAAACGTTTTTTTATTCAATAGTTTTTTTCTTTTTTCAGTTCTCCGTTTTCGTTAAAAGTTTTCCAAAGTCCGACCTTTTTTCCGTTCACTGTTTGTCCTTCTTTAAACAAATAACAGACTTGTAATTTATATGAGCATTTATAATATTTCTCAATTCTTTTAAAACTGATATGTTCGTCGGATTCGAAAAATTCAGTCAGATTATTTGCGTTTGAGTCGATTTCAGTCGTTATTGATTCGGACGTTTTATTTCCTTCTCGGTCATAAGAATTCCAAGATATTATATTTCCGTATTTTCCTAAAAGAACTTCGCTCGCGATTTGTCCGTTTTTGTAATATTGAGTTTGCTTTCCTGAATGAGTTGAAAAGTTTTCGGAATTGTATTTATAAGTGGTTATTGTGCTTATCCACCAAATTTTTCCATTTCCGTAAAAAATTGTGTCTGGTTTAGATTCAATTTCCACAAGTTTACTCACTATTTTTTTGAATCTATCAGAATGTTGAGCATTAGACAAATTACAAATTAGAAGTAAGGATATGATTGTTAGAAATCGTTTCATTCAAATGTTTTACAACGTGTATGTGTATGGTTAGTTGCGTGCAAGTACGCTGTTATTCTTTGCTATGCAATATAATAAAAAGTAGGGAAGGACCGTCGTCTTAGCCAACAAAAGCAATTAAATATACACGTTGTTAGGCACTGGCTTTTTCTTATTTGTCCCAAATCTTTCTTACAAGTTTTAAAACTGGAAATTTAGACATGTCAAATTTAGTATTTTCTGATTCTGTCTTAATTTCTTCCGTTTGTTCAAGTTTATTATCTTTTTCCGCTTTTTCTCTTTCTGCTATTTCAATTTCCCACAATTCATCTTCGTCTGGTGGTTGTACCAAATCGGCACCTCCTTTATGTGGAAATTGAACATAGTTTTCAGGTGGCTTTGGTAATTTCAGTTCGCATTCTGATGAACAAAGGTTTGCTAACATTGGAATAGTGTCAGTTCCAATGTGTGCAGTAATCCACATTTGATTTGTAGTTTTGTATGTCAGTTCTTTATTACAAACACTACACTTTAAGTTATCTCCAAAATATCTGATTGGATTATGGTCAAGTTTTGGAAATCCCATTCTGTTTTTATAATTCCCATAAAGTGCTCTTGTACTAATTCGACTGTCTTTTAATTTTGTGCACTTATAAATTTCAAATGGGAACCAATTTAAATCGTAAGAAGTGTAAGGGTCAAAGTATTCAAGTGATTCCATTTCTCCAATTTCAGGAGGAATTCTTTTGAGATTACTTCCGTAAAGTCCAATTTTTTTAACTTTTTTTAGTTTTGATATGGATTCAGGTAGTGTGAAAATTTGAGAAAATAACTCATCTCCAAGAGCTTCTCTCGGAACAAACTCGTCATTTTCATTTTCAGCAACTTGGTCAACATATTCGCATAGTTTTTTCCAAGCAACAGAATTTCTGTCTTGTACGTCATTCAGTATTTTAGAAATTCGTTTATTCATTTGAGTGAGTTCAGCTTGTGCCTAACATGTGCGTATATGGAAAGTAGCGATTAACAAATCCCTAACTTCCTAGTCTTATTTTACTTCTATAAAGAAACGAAAAAAAACGATTCATAACTGATCTAGCTATTTTTTATATGCGCTGTTGGG
>NZ_JANZNR010000027.1 GCF_025153525.1 Psychroserpens sp. SPM9
TTTTATTGTACTTGGAATATTTTAGACAAAAACATCAGTGGTTTTGGTTTCTTTTATTAATTTTAAGCAAACCAACGCAACGAAACCTTACACATACACGTTATATACAATGCCTCCGAATCACTCATACGGAGAGTTCATTCAATCTTAATTTAGTAATTCACACTCAATCTCAAAGGGTTTTCACTCGACTCTGAAACTCACTCATATCTATAAATTAGAGGTTCAATTCAAAAGGAAATCGTCTGATTCAAAAAACAATTGATTAGCAAACGTGATCACTCAAACCTCTTTATGTGATTACTCTTCTCGCATTATGTGATTACTCTTGATTCAGAAACGCAAGCTGGACGTGATTACTCTTAAGTGTCGGCACAGTAAATAACAACGTGTAAAGTTCATTGCTTCTTTTTTTTGTACTTGGAATATTTTAGACAAAACATCAGTGGTTTTGGTTTCTTTTATTAATTTTAAGCAAACCAACGCAACGAAACCTTACACATACACGTTGCCAGTAATTTGACCAAACCGCAAACATTGAAAAACATAATTGTCCTTATTTCAATTTCGATATTTCTTTCATGTCAAGAAAAGGAAAAAATTCCAAATGATTTGAATATTGCATTTGACTATATAAATGAAAAATGGGATAAAAAATCAATAGAACAATTTAAAAACAGAACTGAAGATGACACCACTTTTGTGGATTATCATTTCGGAATTGGATTAAACATAAGAAATTATTTATTGCGGAATGGCGAGCATTCTGAAAAACTAACACGATTTTTTGATTCTATTGGAGTTCATCATTATGATGATATGTCATCAATAATTATAGAATCTTACCATAAACACTTAAACAATAAAGATATTGAACTTGAATCGCAAGTAAATAGTGTTAAGGAATATTGGAAGCCAATTATAGATTGTGCTAAAATTCAAGAAAAAAAAGGACTGGAAATTTATCAAAGTTATGCAGTAAATGACACCATAAACATAAAAATGCCAGTTAGTGAATCAAATAGTGTTGTTGATTATCCTTGTCCCACAATGGATTGGGAATATGATGAAAAAATGGATTTATCAATTGACGGAATTATTATAGAAAAAGGATTTAGTGTTGGCGAAACAAATGTCTATTTTACAGTTAGAATTTTAAATAAAAGCCATGAAGGAACCAAAATAATGATGTCTAAAAAAAATGTAGGAGATGAATTCACTATTATGCTGAGACAGACAGTATGGAAAATAAAAACTACTGGCAACAACGTGTATAATTAATTGCGGTTTGATGGCTAAGCGCAGGATATTTTCTCACAATTCACTATATTGCTTAGCAAAGAATAATAGCGTACTTGCACGCAACTAACCATACACATACACGTTGGCAGTAATACTGACCCGTCCTGAATATAGGCTACATAATTTTAAACATTATGTACAAAAATGACAAAATAATTAGACGGTATTCAGAACCTTTTAAACTGAAAATTTTAGACGAACTTACAACCGGAAAACACACAA
>NZ_JANZNR010000028.1 GCF_025153525.1 Psychroserpens sp. SPM9
TTTTTGTACTTGGAATATTTTAGACAAAAACATCAGTGGTTTTGGTTTCTTTTATTAATTTTAAGCAAACCAACGCAACGAAACCTTACACATACACGTTATATACAATGCCTCCGAATCACTCAAATGGAGAGATTATTCATTCTTAATTTTAGTAATTCACACTCAATCTCGAAAGTTTTTTCACTCAACTCTAGAACCACTCAAATCTATAAATTAGAGGTTCAATTCAAAAGGAAATCGTTTGATTCAAAAAACAATTGATTAGCAAACGTGATCACTCAACCTCTTTATGTGATTACTCTTCTCGTGTTGTGTGATTACTCTGGATTCAGAAACGCAAGCTGGACGTGATTACTCTTAGTTGTCGGCACAGTAAATAACAACGTGTAAAGTTCATTGCTTCTTTTTTTTGTACTTGGAATATTTTAGACAAAAACATCAATGGTTTTGGTTTCTTTTATTAATTTTAAGCAAACCAACGCAACGAAACCTTACACATACACGTTAGGTGCAATTTACTCACTCAAATGAAAATACCGAAAATAAAAGGAATAATAGACCGACGAATTTTAATCAATTACCAAATTGATAAAGAAGTCTTGGAAAATTATTTACCAAAACCTTTCAAACCTAAATTAGTAAACGGAAAAGGAATTGCGGGAATCTGTTTGATAAGATTAAAAGAAATCAGACCCAAAGGTTTGCCGAAACAAATCGGAATTTCCTCTGAAAATGGAGCTCATAGAATTGCAGTTGAATGGACTGAAAACGGAAAGCAAAAAGAAGGAGTTTATATTCCAAGAAGAGATACTTCTTCTAAATTAAATTCTTTAGCTGGCGGAACTATATTTCCTGGAATTCATCATTTAGCAAATTTTAAAGTAAATGAAAAAGATGGAAACTACGAAGTCGGTTTTATCAGCGATGACAAAACTTCATTATCAATAAAGGCAAAAGAAACAAACTCTTGGAATTCCGAAAGTGTATTTGAAAATTTAGAATGTGTTTCTGAGTTCTTTGAAAATGGTTCTATTGGATATTCGCCTGACAAAAATGACTTTGACGGACTTGAATTAAAAGCATATAATTGGAAAGTATCACTTTTGGATGTAGAGAATGTAGAATCAAGCTTTTTTGAAAATGAAAGTATTTTCCCAAAAGGTTCTGTCAAATTTGATAATGCATTATTAATGAAAAATATTGAACACGAATGGATTGGACTAAAAAAAATAAAAACTGCACCTAACAACGTGTATAGTTAATTGCTACTGATGGCTAAGACGAGGGTTCTTCCCTACTTTTTATTATATTGCATAACAAAGAATAACAGCGTACTTGTACGCAACTAACCATACACATACACGTTGTGTGTCATTTGAGAAAAAATGAGAAACCATTTAATAATCTTACTTCTAATTCTAACTTCTTGCAATTCTGACAAAATTGACAAAGCGGAATTTAATGACTTTTCAGACATTGAAATTCT
>NZ_JANZNR010000029.1 GCF_025153525.1 Psychroserpens sp. SPM9
TGTATTATACTGAAATAGGTTGACCTTTTTTTGGTTCATTTTTCGTCAATTAAAAGGTCAAATATTCTAAATTTTGTTTGTTCTTTTTGTAGGAACAGTATTTTACATTTTGGTTAAGATGAACAAAAGCAGGCGTGTTTAATTTTAAGCTAAAATGTGTTCTTTTGTTGTTATAAATGCTCACAGCTCTTTTTATCATCTTGTTAGCTAAAGTACTATTTTTTATGGTTTGTTTGAGTCCGTACTCGTATTTTAATGTTCTATTGATTCGTTCAGCTACTGCATTTTCATAAGGGTCATACTGTTGTGTCATTGATAGTGTTATATTGTTTTGTTCAGCAAACTGGGTATATGCTGGATTACAGTATTGAATTCCACGATCCGAATGATGTATTAGTTTTTCATTAGGATATTTACGATTTTTAATGGCCATAGCGAGTGCATCTATGCAAAGAGATGTTTTCATATGTGATGCAAATTTATAGCCCATAATCTTCTTAGAATAGGCATCAGTAACCAGTGCCAAATAACAGTGTTTATTTTCTGTTTTGATATAGGTGATATCGCTTACCCAAAGCTGTTCAGATCGAGTAGGAGCCTTGTCTTTTACCAGGTTATCATATTTATAAAAATGATGTTTAGAATTAGTTGTTATAAAATACCTTTTGGTTTTTGGAACTAAGAGGTTGTAAGCTCTTAATAGTTTATAAAACTTGTCTCTTCCCATTTTTATTCCAAGAGCTTCCATTTTAGGTTTAAGATTGTCATGGAGCTTAATGCCACCGGTTCTTTGTCCGACTTCATCTCTATAATCCTTAATCATTTGAATTACGATTTGGTCATTGTTTACTTTGGTTCTGTGTGATTTCAAGCGTTTATAGAAGGCTTGTTTACTAATCCCAAAACATTGGATCAACCATTTTCTTTTAAACGGTCTTGTTTCTTTTTTTCGATCTCGTCTGCTAATGTTTTGGGCAATGACTTTTTTGACATATCGACACCTGTAATGAGTTCCATGTCAGCAATAATGTCTTGTTGGAAGTCTTTTACGAATTCCAGTTCTTCGATACGTTGCTTAAGTTTTTTGATTTCGTCTTTCTTGCTCATACCAAGTTTCTTTTGTTCTAAGGTACTATATTTTTTTAACCAGTAATCAATAGAAGATCTAGAGACTTGATATTTTTCTGAAGCATGATTCACGGATATCTGTCCGTTTTGAATCTGATCTATGATTAAAAGTTTTAAATCGAAACCTACTTTTTTGTAGGAATTTTTTCGGCAGTGTTGTTTTTTGTCTTTCATTAGGTATGTTGCTAAAAGGTTTAATTTTTAGTCAACCTATTTCAGGAAAGTACG
>NZ_JANZNR010000002.1 GCF_025153525.1 Psychroserpens sp. SPM9
TATTGGTGCCTGCTCTACAACTAATTCTAAAGTCGTAGTATCATAACATCCCGTGTTGATATCCTGAACACGTACAATGACGATTTGGCCATTAGAGGTATTAGTATACGGAATTGGTAATGGGTTTGTATTTGAATCTGCATCACCCTGAGTTAAATGATAACTCACCGAATAATCCGGATTGTTTCCTGTAACCTCTACGTTTTTTAAACTTAAATCAATACTGGTAATGCCATCTGGAGTAGCGTCATCACAAACTTCTAAGGCCGTTGGAACAACTAGAGCTGGTAATGGATTGACTATGAGTTGGAAACTACCAACATTGGTACAATTTGTTGTGGTGTTAGTTATATTAACAAATATGGTTTGTGGGTTACTTGTATTATTGTAAAGGTTTAATAATGAATTGGTCCCATTTTCGGCATCTGCTTGGGTTTCGTGATAGGATACAGTGACACCTGTTTGTCCATTTATAGCTTCGATATCTCTGGTTGATAAATCAAAGGTTTCTATGTCGTCACCTGAATTATTATAATCACACAATTCATAATTAGAAATTGTACCAACAGCCGGAATAGGGTGAACCAATAAAACCAATTCAACAGTATCATAGCAGTCTGAATCATCAGCCTCTAATCGCACAAAAAGTGTTTGTGTATTAGGAGAGATATTACTGTAAGGACTTGATTGAGCGTTTACACCATTATCAGCATCAGCTTGAGTTTCATGATAGGTTACGGTCATATTAGTTTGCCCGTTTAATATTTCAGCATCACGAGATGTTAAATCGAACATCGCAAAACCATCATTATCGTCATCACAAACTTCAATTGCTGTTGGGGTTACCGGAACCGGAACAGGTGTAACAATTAAATCTAAAGTTGTGGTATTATAACAACCAGAATCAGTATTAGCTTCAACACGAATATACACTGTTTGGTTGTTGGCTAAAGCATTTGTATACGGAATTGGTAATGGATTAACACCATTATCAGCATCGCCCTGAGAGAAATGATACGTCACGGTAACAGTAGATGCATCAAGAGCGCCAATAGCTTCGGCGTTTCTATCGCTTAGCATAAACGATGCAATACCGTCATTATTATCATCACATTCGTTGATTGGAGTTACAGCTGTATTGATGGTAAGATCAGTAAAAACCAGATCGAATGACGTTAAATCAAAACATTCCTGGGTGTTTTCGGCAATACGTACATGAATAGTTTGCGGGTTTGACACATTGGTATACGGACTAAGCAATGGATTAACATTGTCTATGGCATCTTGTTCTGTTAAGTGATAAGAAATAATATAATCTGCTGGATCCTGAGTTCCTAAAATAGCATCGTCATTATCTGTTAACGTAAAATCGCCTACACCTGAAAAACTACAAATTGATAAATCTGGAGGTGTATTTGCTTCAGCATTAGGTTTAAATTCAACAAAAACAGAATCGGAAGCTTGGCATGACCCTGAGAATACAACATCCACAGAATAAACACCTTCTTCAGTAACATTTAGAGTAGATCCTGTTTCTCCTGGAATCACAGTTCCGTCGAGATACCATACATGATTTGCAGCTGGTGCTTGAGTATCTAAAACAATAGTTTCACCACCACACTCTGCTGTTCCTGCAGCAATTGTGATGTCATCTCCTAAATCACCTCCTAAATTAAAACTTCCTGCTTCAATAAAAACACCAGAATCTAATGATGTATCTGAAGCATCCGCAATAACGAGTTTAATCGTATAGGTTTCTCCTGGAATCACTGGAGACTGAGCTGTAAAAACAGTTGTTCTACCATCAAAACTCATTGGAGGGTCTATATCATTTGGATCTCCATCTAAGTCATTATTAGTGTAACCCCCAAAATATTCTTCATTAATGGCAGCACATCCAGGGTTTTGAGGATGAATATTAGTCACCAAGATTGGAGTCGTCGTTCCTGGTAATACAGCAAGGTTCGTTGTATTATTATTAGAGTCTGTTAATAAAAAAGCAAAAGCATCAGAAAAGGTACATTCAAAAGTTCCGCCAGTGCTTCCATTATATTCTTCCGAAGCCATTAAAAAATCAAAACTAATACTATCGGCCAAAGGCACAAAGTCAAATTGTATGATGGTAGCATTATTTGAATTAATACCAACTTCAGCATCTAGTTCGGCATCTCCTGGCCAACCAAATCCACCATCACTCAAAGCATTATCATTTGGCCCTCTTGCTCGACTTGCATCACCAGACGTTAGTAACAAACCGTCTGTAAATGGGAACAGACTTCCGTCGTTAGCAAAGTACCCAATTCCGTTGTCATCGTTAAAATCAGTTCCCGTAGACCATGAAATATTGCTAATCTCAGCACAAGGACTATCAATCAACACATCTAACACCAATTGTTCTACGGTATAAGTATCTTGATCTACAACAATATTTTCACCAAGTACAATTACGGTTATTACCCTTCCAAATGAACAACCAATTGGATTAGTATCGGTGACGGTGAATGTCACTTGATAAGTTCCTGGAGCTGCATATGTATGAGATACAGATTGCCCTAAAGCTGTATTAGTATCACCAAAATTCCATTCGTAAGTAGCGCCTGTTCCATCTGTAGAAAATGTGGCACTACCATTAAAATCAACCTGTTCTCCAGCATTAACTAAAATGGTGCCCGCCGAATTAGTTTCGGGAGTGGTGCTATCGATTGTTGGAAAAATATTTTGACAAGGTACTGCACAAATAATATCAGCTTCCCATCCTGTTGTTGCTGTTCCTGCAGCAGCATCGGTTACAAATTGTATGGTAATACAGCCACTTGGATTTATAGTAGGATCTGAAGCGATTACAGTTCCTGGATTATTTGCACCATTATAAGTACCTATGACTGGAGCAGTTGTATCATCTCCATCATAAATAGTCATTACATCAACATTAAGTTGTGTACTAAATGAAAGGAATTCTAAAATAATAAACTCGTCTGCATTTTGTGGACAAATGGTTGTGACAAGGTTTTCACCATCTGAATAATCGCCACTTGGTCCTCCTGAATCGTAGAATTTATCGGGTGCACATCTGTTAAACGTACCATCCTGCATGTTTAAATCCTGCGCTAAGGCATTAAAAGATACTAGTGTCAATAAAAGAATGTAGAGCTTCTTCATAGCGTTTAAAATAGTTTTAAACTTATTATTAAACTTACCTTCTTGAACAAAAATCTATTTAACTAAGGATAATAACCTTATAAGCTTTTATTATTATAAAAAGCAGTTAGAAATTTAGTTATAAGTAGAGGTTTTTTATAATAAGTGCGAAATTTAGTAAAAATTAAATAATTACGACTTCTAAATCGTTTTAAAAATAACAGTTTAACACTTAAAACCCCTAGCATGATTTTGCAAAACATTTCAGTTTTTGGCTTATTTTATGATGCTTTAAAAATTTTAATAGTTATGAAATTCTTAAAAGATATGTTTTGAGTTTTGAGTTACTTATTTTTGCAAAAAGAAATATAATGACATATTCCATCTCAATTATAGAAACTTCAAATCCGACGATTTTAAAATTTGAAGCCGATAGTTTTATTACCAAACATGAAAGTTTTGAGTTTAACAACATCGATGAGGCTAAATCATCTCCTTTAGCACAACAGCTATTTTATTTACCTTTTGTAAAGAAGGTATATATTTCCAATAATTTTGTTGCCATTGAACGTTATAATATTGTTGAATGGAAAGATGTTCAGGAAGAGGTGTCTAAACAAATTGAAGACTATTTAAATTCTGGCGGACTCGTTGTAACGTCTTCAGAAGACAGGAAGAAAGTTCCTGTGACGGTGTATGCCGAAAGCACGCCGAACCCTTCGGTTTTAAAATTTGTAGCGAATAAAAAACTCGTCACTCATTCACATGAATTTACGTCGATTGATGACACAAAATATGCGCCTTTAGCTGCAGAATTATTCCATTTTCCTTTTGTTAAAAGTGTATTTATTGATGAAAACTTTGTGTCTATAACCAAGTTTGATATTGCTGAATGGAATGACATTACCATGGAGCTTAGAGAATTTATCAGAATTTATATTGAAAATGGTAAAGACATCATTAGTGCCAATGCACCAAAACAAGTAGCTAAAACGGAAGCTTATATTGACAGTGAATTTGAGCAAAGAGATGACATTTCAAAAGAAATCATCAATATTTTAGAAGAATACGTAAAACCCGCAGTAGCGAGTGATGGTGGTAATATTGAATTTCAATCTTATGATGCCCAAGAAAAAAAGGTAAAAGTAATCTTACAAGGCGCCTGTAGTGGTTGCCCGTCTTCAACATTTACCCTTAAAAACGGTATAGAAAACATGCTTAAGGAAATGCTTAAAGGTCATGTTGAGACGGTTGAGGCTATAAATGGGTAGTATCACAACAACCTTATTTATCAATAATATTTGATTTAGCTTTATTCATTAAATTTTTGTCTAAATATAAATTACCTATTGGATAAGATTTATCTTTGGAATAGAACTCTATAAGTATCTCTGAAGCGACTTTGTGTCCTTTGTTAATGGCATTTACTAAATAGGATAATGCTAAATCCCGAGTACTTTCATCAACACATGATAAATTATAGTCTATTGAACAGCCATCTATACTAATCAATAATTCAAACGTATCATAAGACGCATTTGTATTATTAAATTTATTTGCCATAATCATGGCATAAGGCAAAAAATCAGATTCTACATTATTTAAATAAATTTCTTTTAAAGAATTATAGGATTCTATGTTACCCTTTAAATAAACTTCCTGCCTTAATTCGTTTAAATTATACATATTCGTTTCACTATCATCGATTACATCTGGCTTTCTTTTGTCACAGCCAGTAATTAATAATATTACAATTAATAACAAGCTATGACTTTTTCTTATCATCTTTTTCTTCACTATCAGTTTCAGTTTTCTCGCTACCACCTAATTCTTCTTTAGTAAGTTCTGACTTATCCACAGTATGATCATGTTCAACCCATAGACCAAACCACTTTGTTATTACAGGATCAGTACCAGGTGTCCAAGTTGCATCATATACCTCAACTATTTCACCTGCTTTATAAACAAACCAATACCCTGGGTTATCTTTATCAATAATATCTTTTCCGTCTTTCCCTTTCTTTTTACCATAAGAACCGCTTAATCCACTAGGACTAAACCAACCATATAATGATGGAGCAATAAAGGACACATTAGGGTATGCTTCGGAAATCCTCTTAACAACTGAACTTTTACCTGTTTTCGATGCAATTAAACTTCCTGTTCTACAAGAATAAATTATAACTGTAAACCCTTTTTTATCTTTATTATTATTCCATTCATCATTATTTTTCATAGCTTTATTAAACGTAATTGGCCCATCAATCTTGTTTGTTTTGTTGCCTTTATCATCTACGTTTCTAAAATAATTAGGGGTTCCATGAGCAACTATTTGCAATGTGTTTGGTAGACTAGTAATATTAGATGCACCACTAATAATTGTATCATCTGTTCCAGGTTTCAACAATACGACATCAACCTGCTTACCATTTGGATCTATATATTTTATTGGATTTTGATAAGTATAACCATAAACATTTAAGTTTTTACTATTATAAACACCTTGATTATGTTGACCTTCTATGTAGTGCTCAACTTCTTGTATTGGGTTCCATAAGGCAATAGGATCAACACTTAACCAAATGCTAGTAGATGGATCATAGTAACGTGCACCATAGTAATATAAATTTGTTTCATCATCTAATTCCTTACCATTAAATTTATAAGAATTAATATAATCTTCGGCATAACTATGTTGTTCATACATGGTTTCTCCAAAAGGCAAGTTAATGAAAAACTGGTATGGATTTCCAGACATATCAGTAAGATAGGTCCCTGTTCCTAAGTGATCAGGATGAAAGAAATACATGCCATAATTTTGTGGTGCTCGGGCTTCATTCTTAGATAAACTATCTGAATGGACTTCATAGTCTTTAAAGTTTGGAGTACCTAAATCAGCTTTTTCTAATATCAAACGTAAATCTGAAATTTGTCGCTGTCGAATTTCATCCATTGATACTCTTGACTCAGAATCATTTCTTTTCCCTGCTAAAGCCAATCGTGGGTTTTCACTATTGAAGATCTCGATATCTTGTTCACCAAGTTTGCTTACAATACGTTGAGATCCCATAAAATAATGTTTACTATATCTCTGATTAGCATCAATAACTAAATAGGGACTCGCATAGGTGGTATAATTATCAAAGTTTGTACTATTTGTGTTGACTGGCTGACCATTGTTATACACTTCTTCGAGAGAAGATGACGATTTTAAAGTACGTTCACCTGTGGCATCGTAAATATAATGATGCATTGTTTCTTTGCCTGCAACGACCCTCAATCTATTACTTTCATCCCAATAAAAACGACGTTCATTGCTATCAAAGTCTAGTTCATTTATCAAATTACCATTTAGGTCATACTTAAAGTATTTCGTATTACTAGACCCATTATTGATTTCTATAACTTGATGAGTCCCTTCATTATATTTATAGGTATTTGCATAAGAATTATCTTCATTAGTACTACCAGACTGAGTATGGGCCTGTTTTTTTACAGTGATTCCATGCGTCGTATTATATTCCATTTTCAATCTATAATCTGCAGTATTATCTTCAAAGCCTTTAAACCCTCCTTCAGCATCAACAAGTCGGTTTAAATTATCATATGAATATTTATGCATATAGGCGCCTCCTAGTTTATTGTTTGGGTTATAAGCTGAATTATTTTCTAAATATTTAATATTACCGATGTTGTCATACTTATATGTATTATTAAACATTACATTATTATCGGCTGTTTTTGAGACCAAATTATCTAATCGTCTCAGTTCTGGTTGATAAGTATAGGTATTGTTAGTTCCATTACCATATAATATAAATGTTTTTTGTCCAAAATAATCATAATCTACTTGTTTTACATACGGATATTCTGAACCTTGATACTCACCAACCACACTGTTAAGATTGCCTCCTAAATCATAACGATAGGCAACTTTTTCTCCATCTGGATAAACCAATTTCATCAATCTATTAAAACTATCATACTCGTGATAGGTTTCAAACGTTCTAGTCGGCAAATTAGGAGCCACAATAGTTCGCTTATTATACGTAAGTTCTCCCATATTACCATAATCAAATTCCTGAGTACCAGTTGCATCCTGTTGATATATTAATTTCCCTGTTTTATTTCCAGAATCTGGTCCACCATAGCCATATGTGACATCACTGATATTTCCTGAAGCTATTTCAGGAAAGACTATTTTTGTTAATCTATTGAATTCATATTCATACTCTATAAAGTTGCCTGTATTACCTAAATTTGCAGTTTGATATCTTAATAAGTTTCCTGAAAGATCATAATTATAAAATGAATTCCCATTATCAGGATGTTTTAATGATATTCTTCTTCCTAGTTTATCATAAGACATGTATACCTGTATATTTTGATTATCTGTATATGAAATTAATTCTCCAATTGGATTGTAAGAATACTTAGTCCATATATCACCATTTGACCCAAGGTTATTGACTGAAGTTGTTCTTCCTCTTACATCTCTGTAGGTGTGCGTAACTACATTTTGAGTTCCTTGATCTACAGTTGAAGTCGTTAATTGAGTTAAATTTCCGTTAGCGTCATTTTCAATTGCGTATAGAAAATCGCTAGTAAATCCTGCTTGATCTGTCAAGGAAATTGGTCTATCTAATTCGTCAAGTTGAGTTAAGATATAATAGTTTGATAGAGGATCATCTATTTCATTAACTAAGAAATTAGTCAAACAATTTTTCACTTCTTTTTTAGGATGGTATTGCTTAATGACTCTCCCAAAGTCATCATATGTTACCATTCCAGAAACCGACATAAACTCTTTATATTCGGGAGCATTTGGTGTACCTACATTTAGCACGACATCTTTTTTAATTTGTATAGGTCTAGACAGACCATCTACAATAGTAATAGTCTCTAAAGGATTAGTTGGGTGTAACGCATCATATCTCTTTGTAACAGCTACAGGAACAAAATCTTCTTCACTCACGCAACCACTGTAACCATTATTTACTAAATGACTATAAGTTGGCATATATTGAAACCCTACCGTATATGCATTTGAATTTGCAGATTCTTTGGGTGCTACAATAGACACCAATCTTCCAAAGGAATCATAATTATAATCAATTTTATTACCTGTTATATCTATTGATTTTAGTACTACATCAAATTTGGAGTCGTAGGTATTTTTTGAACTGTATCCAAATGCATCTAAGGTATTAACAATATATTTATTATATAAATCATCGTAGGTGTATTTATAACTCAGTGACTGACCATTATAATTTTTTGGATAAGTCATAACAACTAAATTACCATAATCATTATACTCCATTTTAGATTCAGAATAATCAGAGTCATTTAGCCAAGCTCTAACACTTGTGATATTTCCGGTATTTGAATTTTCAACTTGAGTTGATCTTCTTCTAATTACATTAGAAGTGCCATTATTACCCTTATAAATAATCATCTCTCGTGGCACGTTTAAAATATTATTATTCAAATCGTGATAGCTTATAGTTGTATGATAATCGTCGTCTTCAATCGCTAAATCACCATGATCAATAAAATTAATAACACGTCCATATTCATCATATTGCATATTAACCTTACTTATAATTGAAGACGTAGCAAACTCTTTAAGCTCTGTTAAAGCTTCTGTTAACAATGGAGCCGCTTGACGTCTTCCTTCAGTACCACCAATATCATAATCTAAATCAACAGGACTATCCAGATCTATAGTTCCATCTGGATTAACCTTGTAAAGTTCATAGGTGTTTTGCGTAATGGAATAGGTATTGCTTGAACCACCATCTGCTCTTTCCATTCTTGACTCTATTGCCAACCCTTGAAGGAAGTAACTCTTATTGTGATACTTAGAAATAGACGTTCGATATAAGGTCGGATAGTCTGTATCGCCATTAATAAACTCTTTTGTTTTTACAGTTTCGTAGCCATAAAAAGTGCGTTCCCTTCGGTCATAGTATCCATTATCATATTCAAAATCCATTCTGTAAATATCTTTACCATCTAATGCAATATCTCGCCCATCATCAACAAGAACACTACTCATCACCCATTTTGATGTTGGATTATTGTAATCTACACTTTTATTTTTGTAGTCTATGGTAAATAGTCCTCCTAATGGATTAGACACCGTCTTTAATTTGTCTGTTCTACCTATTTTAGAATAATAAACTTTTAAGTCTCTTCCGTCTTTTTTAACATAATCGGCATAACCATCATTGTTAAAGTCACTAAATTGTCTTTCCGTTTCAGAGACAGATAAACTTGCACTTCCGCCAGCGCTTCCACCAACCTTAACAAAAATAATTGGCCAATAAAATGGAGGGAATGGTAATGGACAACAAACAGACCAACCATAGAAATAACTTAAGCTTCCAGCTAATGATGCGCTCGTTGTTTTTCCATCATCAAACAGACTAACATAACTATTATTTGCATAGGTAAGTGATACTGGAGAATTTAAGAACTTATTACCTACGTTAAAATAAACTTTGGCGTTATTACTGTTATTAAAAACCAATAGATCAATTAAGCCATCGCCGTTCATATCTTGAAGCGATATATCGGTATTAGATCCCGTAGAAGAATAGCCTAATGATACAGAAAAAGGCACATTCCCTAGGTTTAAATTAGCAGAAATACTTGCACTAGCACTAAGTGAATTTGGGTGTGTTTCTATAGAATTATACAATGCAAAATCATCCTGAGTATTGGAGAATCCACTTCCCGTATTAAGTCTGTATTTAAATGTACTACCATTATGTGTAACTCTATCTAAAAGACCATCTCCATTAAGATCAATAAATGAGCTTTTTTCTTTATTCTCTCCGCCCAAATTTGCACTTAGTCCTATACCTGCATGATACTTAGGATCACCCGTATCAGACTTAGACTCTTTTGCTTTATGACGACCTGCAATAGGATAACTACGTTTTACAGATAGCGATGAATTATCACTATCGGTAGAACTTATTGGGTCAATATTATAATTATTCACAGCTGCAGTGTGACCTCCAGTCATATTGGTAGGCTGTGCACTAATAGACGTTAACAAATCTGGATATCTGTCACCATTAATATCCATGAATCCAGAAATTCTATTACTATAACTCGATTCACTTTCTGAAAATGTCAAGCTGCCAAAACCTGCCGAATAACTTCTTGCAGAACTCTTATGCACAAGAGTCATTGCGTACATACCTGTACTTTGATCTGCTTCCAGATACGGACTCTCTTCATCATCTGGATTTTCAAAAACCTCATCAAATTCACTAAATGTAAAATCGCCATTTTTCACTGAATTTCTAGTCGTGTATTGTTTGTCAGAAAACCCTATCCATTTTTCTTTCAGAGCATTATCTTCTTCGTACCTAAAAGGCTTCATAGACATTAAAGCGGAAAGATTTGAAAGCGCAGATATATCAACATTGGTAAAAATTGTATTTACAAGTGACTCTAAATCTGTATTCTCATCTACGGAACCTTCATCTGGAATATCATATAACTCTTCCAATTGAGCAATTAAACAATCTTCTATATCTTGCTGATCAGTATAGGTGTCTGAACAGTAATTAGAATCAACACCTAAAATATCCAAAATATCATCTGATGAATTACTTGAAGGCAAATTAACAATATCTCTATTGATAAGTTTTCCAAAAGCATCATTAGGTACAGAATCGTCATCATCTAATTCATCGTTATAAAGGAATTGCCCCCAAGACCTGTTTAGGCTTCCTAAATGTTGATAATCGTCATTACACGAATATACCGTCCTTCTCAAAAAGTGGCTGTTATCAGATATTGGAAAATTATTCCATTCATCTGTATGACCAATGATGATATTCCCTTTATTATGTTGGTTCATACTCGTATATGCCAATAGTGCATTATTATACCTTTCAAATAGTAAATGGTTATTTCTTCCTTTGATATAAAATGCAAAATCTACGAGTATATCATTAGGGTCTGTAGTCGCATTACCCGTATAAAAAGAAATAGGAGTATCGTTATCTAAACTGATAACACCTTCATCAATCATCACCGTTCGTTTACCAATAACAACTCCATTCTTTTTTGCAACGAATAAAAACTCACCTGAATCTTCTGTTGTAAGCGCTTGAGATGAATTAGTTGGATATATGGTATTTGGTAATACACTGTAGGTTGTACTTGTATTTGGTAAATTATACACAAAAGTACCAGACCCATTGCTATATGACTCTAATTGATATTCTTTTGGATTATATTCATAATAGATGGAGTATATTGGTGCTATCTCTTTTTCAAATTCCATAATACCATCATTACTGGCATTTGCATCAGGCGTGTAAACGAACTTTGGTTTCCATTCGGTATCTTCCCATCTTACATTAGAATCAGAATTAACCTCAAACCTAAATGATATTTGCGAGTTAACCGGTATACTATTGATATTAAAATTACTCACACTTCCAGTTTGAGACACGAAAGTTGTACTGTTTTTCGGGCAAAATTTATAAAAAATATCATTCTCAGTAACATCGCCTGAAACCAAGTCTCTTGTACTTTGAATTATTTTATATTCTACATCGTCTGATTGATTAGAGACTGTGAAACTTGGCCATGTAATTTGGATATTACCTGTCCCCTCAAGCTCTAATTCGCGATTATCTCCTAAAAGGAAATCTTCTCCGTAATTAAATCTATCTCTATTCAAATTATTTTGGTCAAAGTTAGAAACCGTCATGTCTGTGCCATCAGAAGCTACATATTTTATAGTAGGATTGGTTAAGAGTACATCATTTTCACCTTCGATATTTTTATGAACTCTAAAATAAATTTTCTCTCCTTTATTGATTTGCATTGTAAGCCCATTATAACTATCATGTCCATGTATATCTGAAATATCAAGAGATGGGTTATAGGAATCAACATGAGTAATAAGAATATTTTCACTCTGAAAAGAAGAATTAAACTCTCTTAAGTACAATCTATAATTATCATTGGTTCTCCACCATTCAGATTCAATACTATAGGTTAGTGTACTGTTAGAACTTTGTGGCATAAATTGTACACTATCTGTAATTCTTATATACCCGCTTCTAGGTGCTATCCAAGTTCTAACTATGTCATAATGTGTAGAAACTTCTTCAGAAATTGGATCAATATCCTCCACATCATCTGGGCTTATTAAACTTGGGTCTGCAGTGATTAACATGTTAGGTGTATTGGTACTAGAGGTTTCAAAAACATTATTCCCTTCACCATTTAGACCTGTATTGAAATAAACACTATTATTATTGACTATATCTGGTAATAAATCGCCATTACCATCTGTAATATAAATATCTGTTTCGTTTTTAGTTTTAAAACGTTTAGTACCTGCATAAAACTTTAAAAAGTGCATATCGTAAGAATCACCAGCGACAGTTACTGTTTTGCCTTTTGTTTTTTGATAATTATTAATGTTTAGCACTGTTTTTTCTTCGTCAATAATGATATGATCGCCATTTTGGTCGACAATATGAGGTAGGTATTTAAGTTTATTACCCGATCGATATAGAATATCATCCAATCCGTTTCCATCCATATCAACCATGGCAATCTTACCTTTACTATTGGTATAATTTTCTCCAAAAACTGCTCCAGCTGTAAAAACCCACCCTGGGTTATTTCCAACATAAAACAAACTTATTCCTGCAGCTATTCTAGCATCCCAGCTCAACTCGGTGCTTTCACTAGAATTTATTCTTGAAGTACCTAAAGCATTCCCAAAACCAAGTGTATAGTTTGCTGAAAAATTAGGAACATTGATAGATTTGGGTGGATTAAACATAAATTTGTTTCTACCAATATCGTTGTAATAGTCAAATTCATATTCATAGAACTCAACATTATTTGCATCCCGTTCGGCTATGCTATTTAATCTAGATTTAAAAAATACGCTTGAGCCATATTTTAGAGCATAGTATCTAATCAAGTCTCCATCGTCATAGACTCTAATTTCACTTAAAACACCTGGAACAACACGTTTTACACCTAATCGTGCATCAATGATTGGATCTTGACGTAAATTTCCTGTTGAACTATTAGAAACAAATTCTACTCTATATAGGCCATTATTTTCGGCATAACCTGTATAATAAATATTTGCTATTCTAAAAACTCTTCCTCCATTTAGATTGGCATTAGCTCCGTTATAACCAAAAGCAACATAATTACTATATTCATATTTGACATTATTTTTATATACATCTTCAACCATAAATAATCCCCAATGAACAATATTTCCGCTATCGTCTTTAATAACACTGTTATTCACGACATTAGATTTTCCACCATACCAAAAAATTGTTCCATCAGATGTGGTTACTTTCCAGTAATAGTTACTAGGGTTGTTTCCTAAACGCTCTATTTTAGAAAAACTTCCTTGTTTTCTCGGAGTAAAAATTGCATTAGCAATTCTATCTCTTTCAACCGTTGAATAAATCCCAGACTGTGATGATGCATCATAATGTCTATTAGGCATCCAATCTACTTTAGCGCCTTCACTATTTTCTATCTTAGGATACATTAATTGTTCCCCATTGAGCATATATAACTCTGATTCCTTTGAGGTATTAAATAATGGTACACCCCATCGTGTATCGATTGTAATAGCAGGAGTGTTTAAATTCCAGCCAATGCCTAACCAACCATTACTGCTTTCACTATTGTATTGCAAGCCCAGTTGCGGTTGCATTCCTTTTCGACCTGAAGGAATTTTAATAGGAAATGAAACATTTGCATCTCCTTTTTGAGACACTTTTGGAGGAGAAATCATAGTTATTTCGCTACTAGGATTAGCAGGCTTGACATTACTCATTATAGTAGAAGTAAACGCATTTGTTTGAGGACTTTCAGGAGCTTGAATAATCCCATTAATATAATCCGTAAAATGTGTTGTTTTAGAAACGACTACTTTTTCATTGTAGTTAATAGCCTCTTTTTCTAAAACAAGCCATCTTTTACTTTTTGTATCAAAAAAATAGGTTTTAATATCTTTTTCAGTGTAGCCTTTAGGGATTGCTGTTGAATCATAAGGTATTTTCAAAGTTACAGGATTGACAAACTGAGTACCATCTGGTAAAAATCGATAAGCACGACCACCAGCGGTTACATTAATTAAACCTGGTGTTAGATCTGGTAAATCGATAGCTCTTAAAATTTTTGCAGTTAATGTTTTGGGTTGAATAATCGAGCTATCATTTAAAGTCAATGTTGCATTCCCTATTTGTAGAGAGGATTTTTTATACGCTTCAAATTTCTGAATTAAAGAACGTTTTTCTAACTCAATTGTACTAAAATTATCAGCTTCAATGCTTTCTACTCTAATTTGCTTTTCCTTAATTTTTCTTAGGCCGTTATCACCAAATAATTCTATAGTTATGTTTGAATTGTGATCTACATCAATAAAGCCTTCAAATACATTTTCATGCAATTTCAATTCTTGCTTATTAGCAAACACTTTAAAATCTTTTGCAAAGCCTCGTAAAAAGCCAACAACATAGCGTTTCCCAGATTTAGTTAAATCATAATTTTTATTAGTAAGAACAATGTCGGTAAAATCATTTTTAGTAATACTAGAGGCTTCGGTTTTTATTTTTACATTCCTAATTTTATAGTGATAATCTGCATTGGGTGGAAGCGTAAAAAATATAGAGTTGTCTCCTGTACGCATCCATTTACAATCAATTTCTTCTCTTTTTTTCACCCATTGGTTTGATGTTTTAACCATATAACCGCCATAAACCCATTGGTGATTAATACTTTTTGAAGGCGTCGAGTTCTCATCTAAACCATACATCTCATATTCCAAAACTATTTTCTTATCTCTTAAACCAAAATTATCGGGAATAATTACATTAAAATAATTGTCTTTGGGGTTATCAATTTTTGTAATTGTGTCAACTTCTATGTTTCCAATCGGTAAGTCGGCACTAAAAACAGTTTCAATTTTAAAATTATTTTCAGAACTTATAGTTCGCTTGTAAGGTTTTACAACTGGAGATGGTTTTTTCTTTACAGCTTTATAAGCACTTTTTAATAATGTATCAGCCATTAATACATTAACTTTATTTTCGTTACTTATCGGTGGGGCCTTATAAAGTGACAAGACTTTTTCATCATTATAAACAACTTCACTTTCCTGGATATAAGAAAGGTAAAGACCGAATGTGATAAATAGGCAAATAAAAACTTTTTTGAAACCTTTGTAAAAATTCTTATTGTTTAAGTCGGAGCTTGAAGTAATTATTTTCATGTAGTTTTATTTTACGATAAGTTTAAAGGTTTGGGTTTGTTGAGAATATTCTACGTTTATGAAATAAATTCCGCTATTTACAATCTGTTTTCGAAAGGTTGATGTTTTTACATTTTGCAAATTTTCATTGTGAATTAACTTACCATTGACATCAAACAGTGTAATTTTTAAATTTTGAGCATTGTTAAAACTAAAATTGATGTTTAGATTTTCCCCTGCATTTATTGGGTTAGGCGTCAAATTAATTTCTGAGCTGGTAGTAGTATCGATTTTTTTGTATTCTACAATCACCGGGAAATCACAATTAAAACTCTCAGAAGATATATTCAAATTGTATGTTCCTTCTTCGGCAACTATAACATCTTTAGTTTCAGCAATTAAGTGCTCTTCAAAATACCATTTATAATTCAAGTTTGATAAATCTGTAGTAGACGTAATTGTAGGCGATAACATCCTATATTCATCTTTGTTAATTTCAATTTGTGAGAGCATATCTACTTTAATTTGTGAATTTTTAACGTTGATGACATCAGAAATTAATTGATTAAACTTATCTTTTACTACAACCTCAAAATCTCCAAAATTTTCAAATGTTTTAGTAAAAACCTTATCTGTCACACTATAATTTTCTTCAGCATTTGTCTCAAGATTAATCAATTGAATCCTATACGGCTCTACACCTCCTGAAATATCAAACTTAAATTCTGATGATGAATTACAGACGATAGCTTCTGTAAATTTCATATTTAAATCATCAATTTTTAGCAGCTTAAAATAGCCGTTTTTTTGAAGTTTAATTCCTTTAAAGTTTATAAACAAAGAGTCTCTTTGTGACGGTTCATGTAATTCTATCGCATCTAAATTATCTACATCAAAAGCTTCTATGCGATCTGAAAGTGCCAAATATAACTTCTCATTTCCTTGTAGTGACTTTAGATTTGATGACGACAAATCAAAACTTATATCTACAGATGGAGATTCAACCGAAACCTCATCATTAACAATTGTATAAGCATATTTCCAAGATCTCTCTATAAAATTAGACCCTTTTTGATCTCCATCTATTTTTACCGTCCCGTTATCATCACCCCAAAGTAAATATTCGATTGTGGTGTTTGATTTATTTTGATCATTAGAAAATCCAATAACCAATCCATCTCCTTGCGAATTACCTGAATACTTTTGGTTGGTCCCATTGTCTATATTAAAGCCAATACCTGTAACTCTATTAGTGAATTTTTCAGACTTAGAAACATTCCATATAGTATCATTATGACGTCCTAAATAATCTTGTTCTTGTGTAAGGGAGATTCCAAATTTTATAGACAAATAGGTTTCTATTTTCCTAATCTCTCTATTAGATAAGCGTTCTGGTACAACAATAATTTCTAAAAATTGAAAATTATTGTCCATTGCTTTTGGCTTATAAATTATAATTTCATTTTTAGAAGACAGATTAACTCTTGGGTCATGAAAACTATACGTGACTATTTGCCCATGAGGTTTGTTTTTGACCTCAAGCACTTTTTTGCCATTTTTCACAAGCCCTTCAGTAGTGATTTCCACATTATGATTTCCATATTTTAAACGCGCGATATTACTTGAATTGACAGAATCATTTTTATAAACAAAAAAGAATGTCGACTTTTTAGCTAACTTATTTGTAAAACTCAAATCTTCATCGAGTTCCACAACAGGGTTGTTATTAAATATTTCTTTCGTATCATTATTACCCTTAATCCAAATATGGTATTTATCTAATAATAAGTTGTCTTGAGAATAACTAAATGAAAAGAACAGGAACATGAAAGCCAATGAGAAAACAGCTTTCCACTTGTAGAGGTTTAGCATAAATGTTGAGGTTAGTGATTATTAGTATGAAATAACTAAATAAAAAGTTAAAAAACAAAAAAAAGTAAGGCAATTCTTAAATTTTTATTAATATTCAACAATATCATAATGCTGATTAAGAATTTCATATATTTATAGGAACTAAAAAAAAACATTTAAAATGGCAGTATTAAAAGTAATAGAAGTCTTGTCTAATTCTGATAAAAGCTGGGAAGACGCAACAAAAAAAGCAGTTAAAGAAGCATCAAAAACTGTAAAAAACATACGCTCTGTTTATGTAAAAGATCAAAGTGCAATTGTAAAGGATAATGCAGTTACAGAATTTAGAGTGAATTTGAAATTAACTTTTGAAATAAAATAAATGCAAAACAATCCCAAATCACTTTAATATTGGCATGTTTATTGAAGTATTTGTTAAAAAAACACTAATTATGATGAAATCAATTTTTTTTACGGCTATTATAACACTAATGTCGTTTAATGTATTTGCACAAGATGCAGCGAGACAAAATTTAACTTCTCCGGGAATGATTTATTCATTCGATATGAATGATAACTCTATAAAAGGAACACCTTATATCGTTAATGAGTTTATGCCAGGGAAGATATCTATTGATGAACAAAGTAAAATATACAACTTAAGGTATAACGCCTTTAATGATGTTATTGAAATAGAAAGAAGCAATGGTGATCTAGAAGCTCTCAATAAAGATTTATCAAATGTCACTATCACATTTACTAAAGATAATAAATCGTATAGAGCTTATAATTACATAGACCCAGACACTAATAACAACATGAAAGGTTATTTTGTTGTGGTTTCTGATAATAAAAAACCACTATTGGTAAAAGAAAGAATTGTTTTTACTGAAAAAAAACAAGCTAAGAGTAGCTACGATAAAACTAAGCCTGCTCAATATAAAAGAAAAAGCGATTTATACTTTACTCTAAACAGTAGTGGTGTTGCGGTTGAAATACCAAGCAATAAAAAAGATGTGGCTAATTTATTTCCAGAACACTCAAAAGACATTTTAAATTTTATTAAATCCAATAAAATTAAAACATCAAAACAAGAAGATTTAGTCCAGTTACTTAATTACATGAGTACCTTATAAAAGACGACTTTATCACTAAAACCCGAATGATTTCCAGTAAATCATTCGGGTTTTTTTTATTAATATTATACTCTAATTAAAAACCACATTATGGATTTACAAAAATGGATTGACAAAGGCTATGACCTTATTATTGATTTTGGACCAAAAGTATTGGCTGCGATTGCTATTTGGATTATTGGTTCATGGATTATTAAATCTTTAATCAAAGGACTAAGAAAGACCATGGATAAACGGGACTACGATCCCAGTCTTAAAAAATTCTTGCTAAACCTCTTAGGCTGGACATTAAAAATTGTTTTAATTATTGTTGTGTTAGGGACTGTTGGTGTTGAAACTACGTCTTTTGCAGCTATATTAGCTGCTGCTGGTTTAGCAGTTGGCTTAGCTCTACAAGGCTCTTTAGCCAATTTTGCCGGAGGCGTCTTGTTAATGATTTTTAAACCGATAAAAATTGGAGATCTTATTGAAGCTCAAGGTGAAGTTGGTGTTGTTAAAGAAATTGAAATCTTTACTACTAAACTTACGGGGCTTTCAAACAGAGAAATTATTATACCAAACGCCGCTCTTTCTAATGGAAACATTATCAATTATACGACTGAAGGAACGCGAAGAGTCGATTTAGTATTTGGTGTTGGTTATGACTCTGACATCAAACAAACAAAAGAAGTTTTTAGTCAAGTCTTGGCTGCGCATCCAAAAGTTTTGAAAGATCCTGCACCAACCATTGCTGTTTCTGAATTAGCAGATAGTTCTATAAATTTTGTGGTTAGACCTTGGTGTAATGCAGAAGACTATTGGGCTGTTTATTTTGATGTTACTGAGCAAACTAAAGAAGCGCTTGATGCTGCTGGTATTGAGATTCCTTATCCGCATGCTGTCGAAATACAAAAAGAAGGTTAAGACTTTGGTTTTAACGCAATAAAATCTTTTAAATAAAAAGGTTCAAAATAGGCGACATCTTCGATGTCGCTTTTTTTATACTTAGCATAAGCCAAAGCACTCATTTCATTAGCTGATGGTAGTTTACCATCTACAAAGACCGCATTAGAATGTTGAATAAGTTGCTTGGTTTTTTCAACACCATTTCCAATAAAATGCACCTTTCCTTTCTCTAAATAAGCTTCAAACGACTGTGTATTTAAAATTTGTGCTTCAATGCCTCTAATAAGCTCATGGTTCTTATCATAAATTGCCGAATAGACTTCCAAACGTCGAGCATCGAGCATTGAAACAATCACTCCTGCTTCGATGCCTAGCTGATGCGCCAAAGCTTCAAGTGTTGATACAGCTATTAAAGGAATTTCAAGTGCGTAACTCAAGCCTTTTGCTGCCGAAACACCAATACGTAATCCTGTATAAGACCCAGGACCTTTACTTACTGCAACAGCACTTAAATCGGTTTTTTCGATACCTGCTGTTTGTAATATCTCCGCAATAAAAACATGTAAGGATTCTGCATGCGAATAATTGACATTATTAACTTCCTTTAAAACTAAAGTCTCTCCTTGTTTTGAAAGAGAGACTGAGCAATTCGTTGTAGATGTTTCTATACTTAGTATAAAAGCCATAACTATTACTGATTATATTTTTCTACAATAGCTTTGATAACTTCAGATGTTAGTTCGTGACCTGGTAAACTAGGAAAGCCTTCCCAACGCACAATACCATTAGGATCAATAAGCACCACATGTGGAATCCCTTGAATGCCATAGGCTGTATTTAAAGCAGAACTTGTATCTAAAGCACTGTAGTAATCCATAACAGGCGTCTTCATGCTTTTTACTTTGGCTTCGGTTTCGGCACTAATACCAACAACAACCAAAGCGTCTTTAAATTCTTTGCTAAATTCATTCATATGCGGAATACCATCTTTACAGGGCTTACACCAGGTTGCCCAAAAGTCTAGTAGTATAAATTTTCCTTTTAATTCTGGTTGTTCAGTAAGCCATTTAACTGCAGAAATACTTGGTGCTTTCTTATTAATATAGGACTTAGCCCACAGTTGCTTTTTTTGTGAAAAGCCTAAAGTACAAGTCAAAAATGCCACACTAAAAAGGAGGAGGAACTTAGTCTTCATTTGTGCTGGTTTTAGTTGTACTGGTACTTTTAAGTTCAATTTTATCACCTGATTTTAAAGTCTTTGAAACCACATTATATGGTCCTGTGATAATTTCGTCACCTTCACTCAAGCCTGAAATAATTTCAATATTAGTATCATCCTGAATACCAGTGGTTACGACACGTAATTTGGCAACACCATTAGCATTTACAAATACACATTCAAATTTTTCTTCATTTTCAGGCTTAATCTCTTCTGCACCAACTTTTGTATAGTCTTTCTTAGCTGAAGAGGTATCTGTTTTAATAACTATTGAGCTGATTGGAACAGCTACAGACTTATCTCTCTTATCGGTTATAATATCAACAGTTGCCGTCATACCTGGTCTAAAAGGTGAAAAATTTTCAGGTTTACCTTCCATGATATCAGCATACGACTCTTCTAAAATTCTAACCTTTACTTTAAAATTAGTGACTTGATCTGCAGTTAAAGCGCCTGCTGCCGAGTTGGCGATTTCAGTTACAATTCCTTTAAATTCCTTTTTTAAATACGCATCGACTTCAACAATTGTTGAATCGCCAATTTGCACCTTAACAATATCATTTTCGTTAACATCTACCTCAACTTCCATATTATTGAGATTGGCGACTCTTAGAATTTCTGTACCCGCCATTTGTTGTGTTCCAACAACACGTTCGCCCAATTCTACACTCAGTAATGAGATGGTTCCGCTCATTGGCGCATAAATTGTTGTTCGACTCAAGTTATCCTGAGCTTCATTAACAGTAGCAGCTGCACTTTGTACACTATAGTAAGCTGAATTTCTTGAAGCCTGAGCGGTTTCGTAACTGGCAACCGAACGATCCCAATCTGCTTTAGAAATCACTCCTCTTTCGAAAAGTGATTTATTTCTATCATAATTAGCTTTGGCCTCTCTTAATGAGGCTTCTGCTTGATCTAATCCTGCTCTTACATTTTGGTATGACGCTTGTGAACGACTTACAGCAGATTGAATTAAATCTGGATTTACTTTTACCAAAAGCTCGCCTTTTTTGACTTGTTGACCTTCTTTAAATGGGAGCTCAATAATCTCTCCAGAAACCTCACTTGAAATCTTCACTTCAACTTCAGGCTGAATTTTACCAGTTGCTGATACGGTTTCAACAATATCAACCAAAGCAACTTTTTTTGCATTTACTTCTTTGAAATTGCCTTTTTTTCCAAACAATCCCATTTTAGATCCTGCAAGTAATGCTACAATAAGCAAGATAAAAACACCGATAATAATTTTTGTTCTTTTGGTCATGGTTTAAAACTTTAATTCTGTTGCAGGAATTCCGAAGTACAACTCAAGAACCTTCAACTTAAATATATAATCGTATTTAGCACGATTGACTTCAATTTTAGCATTATCAAATCTTAATTTTGACTGACTAAAATCGAAAGCATTAGTTAATCCAACATCATAGCGCTCTTTAGCATAATCGTAAGCTAATTGCTGAGACTCTAAAGCAGACTGAGCTGCTTCATAAGACTTAAGCGAGCCTTTGGCATCAACGTAAGCTTGGTACACTGTAGACTCTAAATCCAATTCGGCTTGTTCTAGCTGAAATTCAGAACGCATTAAATTTATTTTACTACGTTTAATATTCCCTTTGGTCGCAAACCCATTAAATATAGGAATGTTTAAGCTAAGTCCGTAACCAATACCATCATTTTGATATAACTGATCTACAAAAGGATCGGCACCAACTTCCTGTAAAAACGTATTTGGAAATTGACCAACTACCGCTTGTCCAGTAGCTTCAACCACACCAATTTGCTCTGTTACAGTTGGGTTATCTGGATCTACTTGCTGAATAAATGATGTCGTATTGGCATATCGTGTATTGTAACCGAAAAATGCGGAAAGCGTTGGAAGGTTTGCTCCTTTAGCAATTTGTAAGTCTTTTTGAGCGAGCGCTACATTTTGCTCTGCTATTTTAATTTCAGAACGCGTTTCTTTCGCTTTTGCTAAAATTTCGGAGATGTCTTTACTGGCAATACCTGCATCTACAATATCATAACCTTCGTCTTCAATATCGAAATTTTCGTAATCTTTAATGAGTAGTAATTGCGCCAAACTGATTAAGGAAATAGTGACACTATTTTCAGCATTAATAATGGCTTGTTTTTCACTAGCATCAGTCGCTTTTATTTCGAGCAAATCACCTCTTGGTAAGGAGCCTGCATCAACCAATTGCTGCGTTCTTTCTATTTGTTCAAGCGTGACTTCATTTTGAGATTTTAAGACTTCTAGATTCGCTTTATTTAGTATTACCTGAAGGTAACCGTTAGCAACAAACAATGAAATATCATCTTTCATTTTATCTAAACGATACTGACTTGCTAACTTTGAAATTTTAGCACGTTGTACCGTTCTAATATTTCTCAATCCGTCAAATAAAGTGTATCCAATATTAATACTTCCATTAGCGGATAAAAAAGTGGTCGTTTGCGCATTGTTGGTAACCGGGTTAAAACTAAGACCTGTATTTTCGGAAACACCAGCACCTGCAGACAAACTTGGAAGAAAATTCCCTATAGCTGTAAGTCTGTCAATATCTGCCGACTCCACATCCAGTTCACTTTGTTTCACTGAGATATTATTTTCTAATGCGTATTCTACACATTCTATAAGCGTCCACTTTTTATTTTGGGCTTGTAGGCTTATCGTCACTAAAACGATAAATATGCTAACTATTTTTTTCATAATTATCTATATGTCTCTTTAAATGTTAAAGTGTTACACTAAATGTTAAAATTATTGTTGGGCAAATTGCGGAGCGCCTTGTATTTGGTTCCAAACCTTGATTTTATCGTCTTTGGTGATGCCACTTTTTACTTCAACATAAATACCATCACTGATACCTAACTGAACTTCTTTTCTTTCAAATTGTTGATTCCCAATTTCGATTTCAACAAAAGGCTCATTAGTCTCTTTATCATATTGCACTAATGCCTCTTTAATAGCCAAAACATTTTCTGCTTTTTCTAAGATAATAGAAGCATTGGCACTTAAACCTGCTCTAATAAAAGTTGAATCGACACTTTTAAGTGAGCCTTTAATCGCAAATTGAATGGCACCATTTTCAGCAACACCTTTAGGAGCAATATAGTCTAGAATAGCATCAAATTTTTCATCTTCAATGGCACCAACAGTAATCTCTAGTGGTAAGCCTTCTTTTATTTTTCCGACTTCACTTTCATCAACTTTTCCTTCAAAAATCATTTGTTTTACATCGGCTAAGGATGCAATAGAAGTGCCTTCATTAAAATTATTAGCTTCAATAACCTGGTTACCAGCTTTAACAGGAACATCTAATACCATTCCTGCTACTGTGGCTCTTACTTGTGTTTGAGCCACGTTGCCTAATCCAGAAGTAGTCCCTGTTTTAATAATATCATAATTTTGACGGGATTGATTGACATCGATTCTAGCTTGCTCAACACGCTGTTTGGCTTGTAGATATGTATTATTGACTTGATCAAATTCATTCGCTGCAATCACGCCTTTTTCAAACAATTCTTTTTGACGATCAAAAATTGTTTTTTGGGTTTGATAATTAATTTCAGCAGTTTGTAAAGCATTTTGGTTAGAAGCAATACTATTTTTAGCGCTTGTTAAATTAGACACATTAGGAATGACTCTAATTTGCGCAATCAAATCTCCTTGTTTTACGTATTCTCCTGCTTCAACAAAAACTTCCTCTACAACTCCCGAGATATTGGGCTTTATTAAAATTTCTTCTTTAGGCACAATACTTCCTGTTGCCACTGTTTTTACAACAATAGTTTGCTCAGATGGCGCTTCAGATGTATAGGTTTCTGGGTCTTCTTGATTTTTTTTCCATAAGTAGTATAATGCGCCTCCAAATATGACAACTATTAAAACTAATATAATTATGGTTCTCGTTCTTTTCATGTGCTGATTGTTATTATTTTCTAATGATGCTACGAAACTAAAGTTTCATAAATTGATTAATGATTTATATAATTATTCGATTCTTAATGCGTCAACAGGTTTCATTTTAGTCGCTCTATTGGCTGGAATTAATCCTGCTAATAAACCAGATATAACTAAAATAATTAATGCTGTAAACACCACTTGCATGCTTACGCTTGGGTTTGCAAAATTTTCAACTGGACCTACACTATCTAATATTGTATTCATGATCCAAATGACAAATGCTGCAAAGGACACACCAACCATACCTGATAAAATTGTTAATACTAAACTCTCCTGTAATATTTGTCCTTTAACCATCCAAGGTGTTGCACCTAATGCTCTGCGTATACCAATTTCTTTAGTGCGTTCTTTGACGACGATGAGCATGATATTATTAATTCCTATGATCCCAGACGCTAAAACTAGAATTCCAACAAAATAACCTACAAATGACAATATGGAAAACAAGCCGCTAATTCGGCCAAACTCTTCAGCTAAATCAAAATGCCCAATCGCACGATCATCTTCTGGATGCACTTTATGTCTCGATTTCATTAAATCAAAAACCTGTTGTTTCACTGTTGTGATAGGCACATTATCAATAGCTGTTATTGCCATCCAACCTACTCTATCACCTCTGTTAAACGCTTGGCCAAATGTGGTAAATGGAATATAAATCGTACTGGCTTCTTCTTCACTATCGCCTTGACTATTGCTCATTTTAAAGGTTCCAACGACTAAAAAGTTGACACCATTAATCTTGATATAGGTTCCTATGGCATCTTCTCCTTTATCGTAGAGGCCTTTGACAACACCTGTACCTATAACGCAAATTTTACGTTTGGCTTGAATATCGGAATAACTTATAAAGCGTCCTTGTAGAATATCCATAGGTTGCTGATTGATATATTCTGGATAATCACCATAGATTTCAAAAGCCCCTGTTTTGGTACCTCTAATCACATTATTTGCACCTCTAAATCCGCCTAATTGATTTCTAGGAGACACATATTTTAAATTTGGAACTTGGGATTTTATGGCGGCAACATCATCAATTTTATAATTAAAATAGCGCCCTTTAGGCAACCCTTTATAAGGCTTTGACGTACCTTGCGTCCACATAAACATTGAATTAGTTGCAAAGTCACCAAAATCTTTTAGCACGCCGTTTTTAAGTCCGTTAGTCAACGCCAACAATAGCACCAAAATGGTGATTCCCCAAAACACGCCAAATGCCGTTAAAAAAGTTCTAACTTTATTAGCATTTAAGGCTTCCAATATTTCGTCCCAACGATCTCTACTAAACATATTATTCGTCTCTAAGTGCTACAATAGGTTTGATTTTCGCTGCACGATAGGCTGGAATAAATCCGGCTAAAGCACCAGCAAACACTAGTAAAAACACAGTGGTTAATGCAATATTAAAATCGACTTGCGGATATTTTATAAAATCACTTTCAATTTGAGGCCCAACGAGTTCCAGTAAACCAAGTCCGAAAATTAATCCGAATAAACCTGCAAACATGGTTACAAAAACAGCCTCTTGCAATATCATTCCTACGATAGACATTGGTAAAGCACCTAAGGCTTTTCGGATACCTATTTCTTTGGTACGCTCTTTAACAATAATAAGCATGATATTACCAACACCTACGATTCCTGCAATGATAGTTCCAATACCAACAAACCAAAACACCGCTTGTATGGTGGCGATTAAGCCATAAATTTGTTTGGCTTCTTCCAAAGTATTAAACACTCTTACAGCACTCGTGTCATCAGGTGAGACCGTATGCATTAATTTTAATTCATTTTCAATAGCATTGGCCATTCCTGTAGACAATGCAACGGCATCATCAAAATTATCAGACATTTTTACGGTAAATAACATGTTTCTGATATTATCACCAGCATTAAAAACCTTTTGAGATGTTGACAAAGGAATGTAAGCTTGTTGTTCTTCACGTTCCCCTCCTGGATCTATAAAAACACCAATAACTTTAAAACTCATTCCGAAGATTTGAATACTTTTATCAATAGGGTCTTCGTCTTTAAACAAATCTTGTTTTAATCGGCGGCCAATGACTGCTACTTTTCGGTTGTCTTCTAAGTCAGCCAGATTCACAAAACGTCCAGACTCCATATCGGCATTTTCAATAAACTGTTGATCAGGCATTGCTCCTCTTACACGGTAATTTCCAGTTTCATTTTTATAAGCAATTTCGGCACCCCAAATAGGAAATAGCGAGGTTTGGTATTCAATATGATCTTCATATTTTTGAGAAATCATATCGAAGTTCTCATTTTTCATCTGGATATAACGTCCCGGATTTAATCCTTTATAACCTTTGGTAGTAACACCTGTCCACACCGTAATTAAATTAGTTGCATCGCGTTCAAACTGTGATTTTACGCCGTTTTCAATACCTTTACTAAACCCCAGAAGTACAACCAATATAAATATCCCAGAAGCTACTGAAAGCCCTGTTAAAAACGTGCGCAATTTATTTTTGCTTAACGTTTCAAATATTTCTTGCCAACGTTCAATATCAAACATATTGAGATGCTCTTACTTGTTCTACTGGTTTATCGTCAATAATTAATCCGTCTTTTAGATTCACGATACGTTTGGTCATTTGCGCAATATCATGCTCATGAGTCACAACTAATATGGTTTTACCTTCATCATTAATACCTTGAATAAGCTCCATGACTTCATAAGATGTTTTTGTGTCTAAAGCTCCTGTTGGCTCATCTGCCATGAGTACTTTAGGGTCGCTTGCCAAAGCTCGTGCTATTGCAACACGTTGTTTTTGTCCACCAGACAATTCGCTTGGTAAATGGTGAGACCAATCTGCAAGTCCCACTTTCTCCAAATAGTGCATTGCTTTTTCGGTACGCTCTTTACGTTTAATCCCTTTGTAGTATAGCGGCATTGATACATTATCTAAAGCCGTTTTATAATTGATAAGATTAAAGGATTGAAAAATGAATCCGAGAAATTCATTTCTATATTTAGCTGCAATTTTTTCGTTTAGGTTTTTGATAGGGACATTATCAAGAATGTATTGCCCTTGATCGGCTTCATCTAACATTCCTAAGATATTGAGTAATGTTGATTTTCCCGATCCTGAAGAACCCATAATTGAGACGAGTTCGCCTTCGTTAACCTCAAAGTTAATTCCTTTTAATACGTGAAGCGAATTGCTTCCCATATGATAAGATTTATGCAAATCTTTGATTTGAATCATAGTATGGATGGTTAATTCTAACAAAACTAAGTAAAACCCGATAGGATTTATGCTAAGTATTTGTTAAGAATTATCTTTTTGATTGATATTTATAAGACGTCTAAATACCAAAATTGTTACACTATAACTCGTTTTTAATCGGTTTCTTTTTTTCTGCGGAAAAAATTCCAGTAAATTAAAAATCCAACACCAGCGATTAAAATGTAAGGAATGGCCATTAAATACATAATCCCATCATTAACACCTTGAGCTGTAGATTGTCCTTCTTCGCTTTCTAAGACTGCTCTACACATTGCACATTGTGCGTTTGATTGCAGTGCTAAAAGAAAAGTAAAAAGCGAAATGACAAACTTGGGTTTCATAGATTAAGCATAGTAAGGTGAGATCATTATGTATACAATCACTCCTGTAATTGCTACATACAACCAAATAGGAAAGGTGATTCTTGCTATCTTTTTATGACGTTCGAAGTTATTGGTAATGGCTCTTACGTAAGTAATAAGCACAAAAGGGATTACGACTATTGATAATAAAATATGCGTCAATAATATAAAGTAGTAAACATATTTAATCGCTCCTTCACCACCAAATTTAGTAGACTCACTTGTCATATGATAGGCGACATACATGCCTAAAAAAGCAACAGACAATGCAATAGCAAACTTCATTAAATTTTCATGAAGCTTGAGTTTTCTATTTTTTACAGCCCATAATGCCGTAGCCAATACTAATGCTGTAATAGCATTAATAGTCGCATAGATTGGAGGCAGAAACGACAGCGGTTCTACATTAGGTATTTTAACTGTAAATAAGACCGCAACAACAACAGGTATGGCTATAGACAGTATAACAATCCATTTGTTATATTTTTTTTCTTCGGAAGGGTTTTCAATAGTGCTCATAGTAACTTAATCTTCTTTTAATAGTTTAGCAATATCTTCTTTTAACATGCTAATTTCTTCGGTTTCTCCATCTTCATCTTCTTGTTCTTCTTCACTGATGATTCCTTTATAGAAAATTTTAGGGTTTCCGAAGTTATCTTGTCTAGAGCGCATAAATCCGTTTTTATCGATAAGTGCAAAATTTCCGGAATGCTCAAAACCGCCTTCGATATTTGGGTTTTCACCAGCATAAATATTAAACCCAATATTTGCTAAAGCATAGATAGCCTCTTGATCTCCTGTCATTAAATGCCAGTTAGGATTTGTGATTCCGTAATTTTTGGCATAGGCTTTAAGAACCTCTTGGGTATCAAATTCGGGATTTATCGTAAATGAAGCCACACCAAAATCCTCAAAATCTGAAAAGGTGTTTTGTATTTGCACGAGGTTTCTGTTCATTCTTGGGCAAATTGTTGGACAGGTGGTAAAGAAAAATTCGACGACATAGACTTTTCCTTCATAGTCTTTATTAGTGATGGTTTTTCCATCTTGATTTACAAATGAAAAAGGCGGTACTTTTTTAGGTTCGCCATTAATCTCAAGAAACATCAAATCAGAAAGGTAGCCTTCAGCATCTTTAGATAGATCTTTAGATCGACTTTCGGTTCGGGTAACATCGCCTCCTTTGATTCTATTGACAATTTTTGGAATAAAAATAATTCCGAAAACCAAAAGGATAAAAGCAATACCTATGTAAGAATAGTTTGTTTTTTTTGTGCTCATAATAATTTAGTTCGTATTAGCATTTAAATCTTCTGCACGTCGAGATGATGAGTCAAAATTGCCTTTGCGCTTTTGACGATACTCGGTAAATAAAATCCGAAGATCATCACTCATTTTATTTTTTATTTCGGCCACTTCTATACAATCATAAGAGTATAAAGGATAACTGGGTTCTTCTTTTTCCTTCTCCTTATCTTCTCTATCGTCTAGTCGCCCACGTTGCTTGAGGTCTTTATCGACAACAAAGATATGATCTGTAAATAATGTCGCATCCAAAGATTCTTCAATTTTCAAACTATTAAATACGTTTTTTATATCATTAGGTTCTCCAAAAACATAATGCCAAAAGCGCATGTCGTCATAGTTGTTTATTTCTTTCTGAAGTTGTTCTGCTTTTGCTTCAGCACCTTTAGGTAGCACCACAACAATTTGAAACTTTTTAAAGCCTTTAAATTTATCGTAAACCAGTTCTTTTAAATTGGAAGCTGGTATGACATGATTCATGGGTTCATTTCCGAAGAACGCCACAATGGTAATATGATCTTTAAGCTGAATCTTCGTATCGGAATTTGAGGTAAATAATTTCAATTCAGAAACGCTTTCATCTACAATATCTAATGGATTATAGTTATGTGTTGACGGGTAGAGCATCAATAAAAATGCTACAGGTAGAAAGAATAAAATACCCAAAACTAAGTTCCGTTTTATGTTGCTATTTTGCATAGTGCAAAAATAAAAAAAGACGGTTTAAAAAACCGTCTTTTCGTATACTTTATATCAATGAATCTATGTTAAAAATCTCTTTTAACATATCCGTTTGTGTAAACGCTTTCAATGTATCCACCTTCTTGTAAAAGGATGAAAATTAAATAACAAATTAAGAATACACCTGTCCAAACAACCATACGTCTTAAAGCCTTTGTTTCATCTCTCATGTGCATGAAATCCCAAGTAATATAATAGGCTTTAACGATTGTTAAAACAATAAAAATTAGATTTAAAGGCTTCATGTAAATGATTGGAGAGAATAAGATATTTCCAAGCGTTGCCATAAAACCACCTTCAAAAGGAGTCATCCAAGTGTGCATGAAAAATTCTGGTTTGTAAATACCAAGAATAACTTCTATTGCTGTTACTATAGTTAAGAAAATAAGTACACCCCAAATTTTTTGAGTGTTAGATTTAAACTTAACTGTACCTCTAAATATTGCTAACTTATGTTCGTGTGCCATGCTGTGTTCTATTATATAAAATTTAAACTAGGTAGAAGAATGTAAATACAAATACCCAAACTAAATCGACAAAGTGCCAGTATAAACCAACCTTTTCAACCATTTCGTAGCTTCCTCTTCGCTCGTAGGTTCCTAAGATTACATTAAAGAAAATAATAATATTAATAACGACTCCGGAGAATACGTGAAAACCGTGGAAACCAGTAATAAAGAAAAAGAAATCGGCAAATAACGAGGTTCCATATTCGTTGACGTGAAGGTTAGCCCCTTCAACAACTAATTTTCCGTTATTTTTTATTTGATTTAATGATTCTTCTCTGGTTAGTACTGTTTTCTCACCTTCATCATTAATGATTTGTGTTCTAACCAATACATCTGGATGCGATTCTAATCCTTTGTAAACTTCATCAATAGTGTAAGCTGGCAATGTTGCTTCTTCAACAAACCATAACCCATTTTTACGCTCGTGTTCTGCTCTTACCTTTTCTTCAGCGACAACAAAATCTCTCAACGCTACACGATGCCCTTCTTTATCAACAAACTGAAGAATATTTCCGCCATTGGTTTGAACTGCACCATAATCACCTTTAATAAAAGTTCCCCATTCCCAGGCTTGTGAACCAACGAATATTAAACCTCCAATAATGGTTAAAAACATGTATAAGGTTACTTTAGCTTTATTCATATGATGACCAGCATCAACGGCTAATACCATTGTTACCGATGACATAATTAAAATAAATGTCATAAAAGCCACATAAATCATTGGGTAATTTCCATGAAAAAACGGAACGTGAGTAAATACCTCATCTGCTATTGGCCAAGAACCAATAAACTTAAATCTTGAAAATCCGTAAGCTGCTAAAAATCCAGAAAATGTTAAGGCATCAGATACGATAAAAAACCACATCATCATTTTACCATAACTCGCTTTTAGTGGCTGATTTCCGCCACCCCAAGTTTTGCCTTCTGTTCCAGTATTTGCTACTGTAGTATCCATATAAAGCATTTAGTTGTTAAAAGTTGCACAAAAATAATCATTTTATCTATCTAAAAAAACATCCGATTCTAAAAATTAAAAACATAGGTGTTTACTAGACTGCATAGGATGTTTGAGCCTGTCAAAATGATTAAAAATTTAAACTACATATGTTAAAAATAAAAACAAGAATATCCACAGTATATCTACAAAGTGCCAAAAGGTTACAGAGAGTTGCAGACCTAGCATTTGATGAGCAGAATATTTTTGTTTAAAATGATTATAAATTACGACCATAATTGAAATTAGTCCAGCAACAACGTGTAAAATATGTACTGCTGCAATGACATAAATAAAACTCATGGTCACATTTGACGATTCTCCAGTAAAATAATATCCAGAATCTACAATTTGGTTAAAACCATAAAACTGACTGATAATAAAGGCGACACCAAGTATAAATGTCACAAGTAACCATACCGTTGTGAGTCCTCGATTGCTACTTTTTAAAGCCTTTTTAGCCAACATATAAGTCATACTGCTTATAACGATAACAATACAACTGATTAAAAATGCTTTGGGTAATGCAAAGTCATGCATCCAGTCTTCACGCTTCCTACTCACTAAAACAGCACTTGTTAATCCAGCGAATGACATGATTAATGAAATAATACCAAACCAAAGCATCATGCGTTTGGCTCTGTCATTTTTCTCTTCTAATGTTCCTTGGGTTAAATCCATTTTATCTTATAAATTTATCTACAACATATACTATTTGCAATAAAGTGATGTACGACACACTAGAAAGCATAAGTTGTTTTGCTGCTTTAGCAGTTCTCTTTTTAAATAGTTCAAAGGCATAATACAACATTACCAAACCAAGAATTAATACGATAATTGCGGCAACTATAGAGAGTTTTAAATCACCAGTCACACCAAACACAGGGACAATAGATATTAAAATTGTCCAGATGGTATACATTATGGTTTGTACCGCAGTACCTTTATCTCGTTTTTTGGTTGGTAACATATAGAATCCACCTTTTTCATAGTCATCATACAAAAACCATCCAATCGCCCAAAAATGTGGGAACTGCCAAAAAAACTGTAAGGCAAACAAGGTACCTGGTTCAATGCCGAAATCGTTTCGAGCTGCCACCCAACCTAACATAAACGGAATGGCTCCAGGAATAGCTCCAACAAATACGGCTAAAGGCGTTTTGGTTTTTAAAGGCGTATACACACAGGTATATAAGAAAATGGAAATCGCACCATACATTGCAGTACGTTCATTAATAATATAAAGTACTGTAATTCCTAAAATCGTAAAAATAGTTGCAATGATAAATGCTGAACGTACACTCATTCGTCCGGCTGGAACTGGTCGGTTTTTAGTACGATCCATTAAAGCATCTAAGTCTTTTTCGATGATTTGATTAAAGGCGTTAGACGCACCAACCATAAAATAACCACCAAAAGCCAACAACATTAATGTGTAGAAATCAACAGGGCCAACCACACCAAGCAAGTATCCAGCGAGTGCCGAAAACACAACACTTATAGAAAGTCTCATCTTAGTAATTTCCTTAAAATCGGAAATAATTGAAGCTTGTTTAACTGTTGGTTTTGTAGTACTCAATCCTAGTCCTTTTATTGCGTTTGCAAAGATACTCTGAAAAAAGCTTTTGGGCAATTCAAAACCTAATTAAATGGTAATTAGGTAAAATACCTGATTTTTAAAGATGCTTGAAACACTTAAAACTAATATTCTTGCCGAAATTAAATTAAGAAAAACCGAAGAGGAGGTTGCTAAAAATGAACGCTTAACAAAAACGTATAACGACTTAAATTACAGAAGAGGTTATATCCATTCTGAAAACATTTGTAGACCATTTCATGTGAGCTTAAAAGAATAAAAAAAGGAAGCCACATTTTTTGACTTCCTATAGTTTATTTTTTAATTAAAACACTAATGTCATAGCATTAAAACCGCTTAATGATAAGCCGTATTGTGAGTCAGTTTTGTACTGCATGTTTTACAAGCAACAGCAGACCCTGCACCTCCTGGATGTCCATTAGCACAAGTATAATGCCAGACTCCAGCTGCATTTTGAGCAGGCTCAGGAGTAGTAGTAGACTTCGTAGCTGGTGGATTTGCAAAAGGAGAAGTATCTAAATTACTATTTGTCTTGGAGTGATATTCTGTATTATGAGCTAAAACATTACCACAAGATTTGCATTTAACAGCTGCCCCAGCACCTCCAGCACAACCTAATCTACATGTATAATGCCAAACTCCAGTAGCATTTTGAGCAGGCTCTTTAGTGGTAGTCAGGTTTTCAGGTTTAGTTGTATTTGAAACTTCTACAGGCTTTGCCTTGTCTTTTTTAGTCGTTTTACTTTTGTCATTACAGCCATAAAAAAAGAGAACTGAGCTCAGTAAAAGTATTGCTAGGGTTTTAAAATATTTCATAATTGGATGTATTTTTAAAAATTCATATTCATGTTTAAGCAGCTATCTTTAAAGATATATTAACCACAAATTATCACATTTGCAGTAATACAATTCTTAAAAATCGTTATACCAATTAAACAAATCGGTTCGTACGCCCACTGTAAACCAAACGGTATTAGTATCGAGTGCTGTTGCAGTAACGGCTTGCGGATTGTAATTTCTGAACGTAATATTTGTAAACAGTCTTAAGTTGGATACCGGATTCACGATATAACCACCTCCTAAATCAGCTTGAAAAACATTAGTCGTATTTCCTTGTCCAACAGTGATGCCTGTGTTGGCATTTCTGTCGACCTCACTTCTAAAGATATTACTTCCGTAGTTGGCATTATCAACACCATCATTAAAATCGAAGCCTCGTTTTCCGAAGATAAATTTAGCATCAGCAAACCAGCGTTTATAATGGTAACGTCCTATCGCAATAGCTTCACTAAAATTGGCGCCCCAAAGATGAGCCATAGGCTGGTTGTTATGGGCATAATTTAACACAATAGAATTATGCGAATAGGTATATGGACGCACGCGGTTGTATTCTAGTTGCAATAATAAATTATCGACTTTAAAAGCATTATAATATTTTACACCTAGTTGATAACCAAACTTATTTCTCCAGCTTTTATCACCAGCTGTGATATCGTTTATGGCAAATTCATCTAGAATAAATTGCCCATAAAGGTTCACCTTATTATTCCATTTATATTTAGCTGAAGCACCCAGAATTGCATTTCCTGCGTCTTGACCTGTTGAGAATTCTATAGCGCGATAAAAAATAATAGGATTAAGATAATTGATATCAAATCCTCTATCGTTACTGGTGGTCCATAATACCGATTCAAACAAACCCACATTCAAGCGTTTGGTAACATTCCAACTCAGATAATGATTGGCCATGTATTTGCTTAAAAAAGCACCATCTTCAGTTACTTCGGCTCTTACATCTCTTAGCCACATCCAGGTATTGGTATATTTAATTTTCCAAAACTTAGTATTCAGTTTTAAAAATGGGTACGGACTCGTTGCATCGCTCTGTAATAAAGACCGGTAACCATCTCCAATGAAATTCTTTCCATGTCCGAATTGAACATTCAAAAACTTAGCTGGCGAATACGATAAATAGGCTTCAGCTACGGGATAGTCAAAACCATCATCTTTAAATATTTTAGACAAGCCTCGACCAGGAACAATAGGCTCTCCACCTTCGGCTTGTAAGTTTAACGCATAACTATTGAAATATTGCGCAAAACGCCCTTGACTTTCATAAATAGAGGCTGAGAAACTTAATTTTTTTCCTAAACCACCTTGAATAAAAATCCCACGTGTATTATTGTAAGTTGTACTAAAATCGGCTTCCGTGTCTTTACCAAGTTGTAAATCAAAAACTGGATCTAAAGTAAACCAGTAATCTTTGCCTTGTACTGTGACTAAATGTTCGTTCCATAATTTTTTACTCCACCAACTCTCACTACCTTTAACTAAGGCTTCTTTTTCAGCTTTAAAATCATAATACGCCGAAACTTCTTCATACATAAAAGGCTTAGAAGCTGTATGACTGTTGGTTCCGAGACCATTCATTTGCTGGTCAAATTTAGCGTAATAATTATGGGTGAAGGGAATGTTTAACTGACTCGTATACTCTTTTTGAGTATACGGAACAATACTATCATTAACAGCATCGTATTCATTACTTACATCGACATTGAGATTTTCTATTTTTTTGATATCCTTTACACCTGTTTCTTCATTTTGAGTTTTAACATCAGCAGGATTAACTAAAGGAATATCGATTGCAAGTGAATATTGAAAATAAGTTGCGCGTCCGTTATAAGTCCCAGGAGTAACTTTAGGCAAGGCCTCAAAAACACGTTTGGTTTCTTGCTTGAGTTCATCATAAACAGCATCAATATACAGTACAGTGATCTGCCCTTCCTTATCCACTTCAAATAGCACTTGCATTTTTCCTACATAACTATCATCGCTAACAATTTGAGGGACTTTAAACGTCTTAAAAATATGAGCGTTAATTTTAGTATTGAAACAGGCTTTTAATTCTGAAATGGGTTCAGATTCACATTCGGGGAATATCGGTGATTTTTCAAATGTCCCGTTGTCTTGAGCAGACAGTAAACCTAAGGTAAACAAAAAAATGAATAATAAGCTATTCTTCATAGAGCAAGCGCATCATATTAGATGCCGAAAGATACTATTTTTCAAAATAGTCGCCCAAAAAAAACGGTCTAAAAAATGCCTTTTAAACCGTTTAATTACAAAGTAATATTGTTTGATTAATTGACTTTAAATACAATTGGTAAATTATAAATTACAGAAACAGGTTTATGTCGTTGCTCTCCTGGCTTCATTTTAGGGATTCTATTAGCCAAGCGTTCTGCTTCTTTTTCTAAACTTGGGTGTGGCGCTCTGGTTAAAACTTCGGTAACGTCACCGTTTTCATCTATTTTAAACTGAACAGAAATACGTTGTACACCTTCTAAACCATAATCTTGAGCGATATCTGTATTAAATTTTTTCTGAACGAGTCTCGTCAGTTTCTCAGACATGCACTTCACGCGTTCTTTATTGGTTGTTTTCTTTTCGCAGCCTGGATAAATTGGAACAATTTCAACATCTTTCATATTAAAAATTTCGGGAGGTGTCGGTTTAGGTTCTACAGGTTCAATAAAATCACTAGGATCTATTGGATCTGATGATGGTGGTAATTCTGAAACGAGGTCTGGTGTTTCTTGCGTAGGCACATCATTATCAATAATGTTTGGTTCTTTATCAATAATACGTTGCTGTTTTTGTTTAACAGGATCCTTCTTTGGTGCATCAGGTTCAGGAATATAATTTTTCAAATCAAAAGTATGATCTGGATCAGGCTCTAAAAACGTGATAGCATATTCATTGGATTTTGTTTCAAACTGCATTTCAAAAATACCAAAGGTCCCCAATAAACAAAGGATTAAGCCTATTTGGAAATAGAGCGTTGAGTTTTTTTGTAAATTTGCATCATGTTTGTGTGATTTTTGCACATTATCATTGCTCTGACCAGCAATGTTGTGCGATTTGTTTAAATCTTTCATAATATCTATTTTAAAAATGTTAATATTATGGTAAAATCACAATAAGCATACCAAAGTAAAAATCCCATCTAATTAATTTAGATGGGATTTTGAAATTTTATGATATGCTTATCTATTTCTAGTCTTGCACTTGGAATAAAATAGGTAATGAATACGGTACAATTACCGCTTTACCTCTTTGTTTACCTGGTTTCATTTTTGGTAATAAACCAATAACACGCTTGGCCTCTTTTTCCAATCCTGGATGTGGAGCTCTTGCTTGGACACCAATAATATTTCCTGATTTATCAATTTTGAAAATCACATTGATACGTTGTCTTCCAGATAATCCTAAATCTCCAGCGAGTTCTGTATTAAACTTTTTGTTTACGAACTTGCTGATTTTATCAGACATACATTGCTTTTTAGCATTGTTACCTTTTTCATTTTCGCAACCTGGAAATACAGGAACATTTTCAATCACTGAGAAAGGGACCTCGATGTCTTCTTCTACTTCTTCGACTTCAATTTCTTCGACTTCAACAATCTCTTCTTCTTGATCTGTTTCAGTAGATTCGATGACGGTCTCTTCAATTTCCTTTTCATCTTCCACAATCTCAATTTCCTCTGGCACTACTGGTGGTGGAGGTGGTGGAGGTGGTGGAATTATTTCTTGATTTGTAATTGGAATTTCTTCTTCTTCTAAATCATCTAAATTTAACTGTCCGATATCAATGGCTTCTTTCTCATAAGTCTTATAATTGATAGCCATATAAGTTAAAGCCAGCATCAATACCATACCTACAGCAAAATAGAGCGAACTATTTCTACTGACGTCTGATTTTACATTCTTTTTAGGTTCCATGTGCTAATAAGGTTTTTTCTGAATGCTAAATTAACCAATTTTTTGTTAAAAAAGCAAGCTATTGTTTCTTTTTAACTAATCGTTTATCACCATACTTAAGCAGTATGACCGCAAAGCATACGCCTAATGCATTTGCCAATACATCGTAAACGTCTAAAGTACGGTAAACGGTTATTGTATTTTGTAAAAGCTCAATAATGATGCCATAAATTATGACGCTCACTGTTGTTATAATAATGGGAGATTTAAAGTGTAGGAGTCTACAATAATTATACACCACTAATGTAAATACGGCATAGGCAATAAAATGGTAGATTTTATCATCAAATGACGACCCTAAGCTTGGTATATCACCTAGCTGAACTAAACTTGCAATCGTTAATGCCAGTGTATAAACAATGACGATTGGCAGCGCCCATTTTTTAACCGCCAATAATAGCTTTGTAATCATCGGCAGATAGTAAATTATCTAATTCTGAAGCATCAGAAAATTTAACTTTAATCATCCAACCGTCTCCATAAGGATCTGTGTTTACTTTTTCTGGTTCGTCTTCAAGCGCTTCATTAAACTCAATGATTTCACCCGATAGTGGTAAGTATAAATCTGAAACCGTTTTTACAGCTTCAACCGTTCCAAATATTTCTTCAATATCTAAAGTTTCATCTACAGTTTCGACTTCAACATAAACGATATCGCCTAGTTCACCTTGTGCAAAATCTGTTATGCCAACTGTTGCAGTATCACCTTCTATTTTAACCCACTCGTGGTCTTTGGTGTATTTTAAATCTGATGGTATATTCATCTTATAAATTAAAAATTATTGTGTGCTACAAATGTAATTTTTTTAGACTTTAATTACTATTTAATTTCCAAAATTGTATCGTAATGTAAATCCAGATCTGATGGTAGTTTGCGGAAACGCTGTAGATATTTCATATTCAGAGAAGGTGTAATCAAAATAGAAAATAGCCGTTAGATTTTTACTAAAAGCATAATCTGCGGTATACTTTAATCCCCAAATGGTTTGCCCTTGAGTAATTTGATTATTCTCAATATCTAAATATCTAATGATGGTTTTATTATTTCGTACCGAAATATCTGCCTTCATGTTCAAATCACTTTTAATGACTTGTTTTGGTCCTGCTAATTTAGAGCGAATACGTAAGTCTTTGATGCGATAACCTAAACCAAGAATGTACTCATTACCTCTAATCTCGGTTAATAAGTTGTTATCAAAACTCATTGATAAAATTCGGTCCTTTTTCATTTCCGCTAGAATCTTGATTGAATTTTTCATCTCAAAATCTAACCTGAATAATGGACTAAATTGTTCTTCTAAATTGATATTGCTAAAGATCGTTTGATTTTTAAAGTTTCCAGATTGATCTAATACCTCAGGGTTTTGACTTTCATAATCGACACCAGGCTGTAATAAACTAGCATCTAAATCAAGATTGGTTCTAAACTGATTTATGGTATAACTTGAACGGTAACCATGCGTAATTGAGAAACGTTTAAAATTCTTTTTAAACCATTTCATTTTCATAAAACCGGTATACTTTAATTGCCAGTTAGGAATTGGAATGTCTCTAAAAGCCGACAAGCTAATTTTATCGGCACTAGAACCTTTATAAGCAGCTAAAAATGAAGGCAATAATACAGCCTGGCTATTTTTACCAAAGCCTAAAGGATAACCTTCGCCATCTACAGCATAGTTATCATTACCATAAAAGTTTCGTGCTAAACGTCTAGCGACAATTATTCGGTTGGCTCTAAAATCTTCAAACGCAGCAGATTCATTTTCGTCACTTTTACTAAATGCCGTTTTGATTAACGCTGTTGAAATATTGAAGTTTCCGAAGGAATTCGTAATTAAGGCATTATAAGTATCACTAAAGCCATCACCATCGGTATCGGTTGTATTAAAGTTTTGGGTGGTGTTTTCCGAATAGACACGTCCACCAGTTAAATCAATATTTAGGTCTTTGATAATTTCTACATCTGCCGAAATATCTAAAATACGGTTTGTCGTCTCACTATATTGCTGGTTAAAATCTGGGAATACGGTTAGCCATCCATTTCTGGCCGCTAAGTCTCTAATATCTCTTTGACTTCCAAAAGTATACCCAAGAGTAGGCTTAAATGTGCCAATAAATCCTGGTGTTCTTAAATATCCTGGTAAATAAGATCCATTATTTTCGGTATAATTAATTTGAACACGTTTAACCGCTGTCAAAATATCAATACCAGCATTTAAAAGCTTAGACCCTTTATTGCTGTTAGCTCCAGCATTTTGATCTTTTGTAGCTAATGGTTTTCCATCTTTATCTAAGCTACCTGGCGTTGCTACTCTACGGCTACTTGCAGAAGCTCTGGTATTCTTTTTAGTTAACCCAATATGTTTATACAGTGTTTCTAAGTTGAATGTAGAATTGATATTATGCGTATTCGCATTTTGAATGGAGTTCCCTAAATTATAGGTAGTAAACGTCCCCGGATTATCTTCATTTTCAATAGGAAGATTACTATTTAAATCTGAACCTTTTTGCCATTGGAAATCTCCGGTATACGAATAGGTAGCACGCATAAAACTCAGTGTAGGAATTTTATACAGCGGTAATTCATAATTGACTTGCAGTTGCTGATTTTGAATATTAGGATCTCCTAAATCGAAAAAGCCGTCCCAAACATCCAGATTAGGATCTTGTCTACCATTAAGGACATCATCGACAAAATAATTTCTTACAATATTGGTATTAGCCGCAGTAAAGTTTAAACTCAACGCTTTGGTCAAGTTATAATTAATAGCGTATTGTGTGTTAAAATTATAATTTCTTCGGAATAATTCTTCGAGCCCGATATTATCTCCAGTGAGATCTACTTCCCTGAATTTTTGTTTATTAAACTGACGAATGATATCGGTATTTACTGAAAAACTCGTCGGAATAGGATTAAAATTAAAGTCTTTGAGGATTTTCCAATATTTACCTGTAAATAAAGAATCATTCTTTTTAAAAGGTTCAATTGTCATTGGCTCGAAGCTATAATTATAGTTAACTCCTGCTCTAATGTTTTGGCTTAAAGAACGTTCAATTTCAAAATCTCTATGTTCCTCTTTATTGTAAGAATAATTGAATGTTAAATTCTCAACATCATAAAAGCGTGGTTTTTTATCGGTTGTTCTATTTTTTCTAACACCTATAAAATTAATACTCTTACGTTTGGTATAGTTCTCGTTGACTTTTAAAATAGAATCTCTATTGTTCGTATTCTCTAATTGCGTTTGTAGTTTGATATCTCTGTAAAACTCGTCATATTCTGGTGTGATAATTTGTTCTCCAACCGCATAGTTAAATGGCAATTGAATCCCCCATTTTTTAGGCAATAATTGTCCTAAATTTAAGTTGGTAACAACATCGTATTGTTCTACATCTTCACGACTACGTTCATTAGGACGTTGCTCTACAGACCCAAATCCAATTGTGCTCTTTCGTCCTGTAGCACTTACATCGGCAAAATCGGCAAAATTAGCATCCATAGCTGCAACAGCGGCCCATCCACCTTCATTATCTAAATCGGCCAAACGCAATTCGTTAAACCATACTTCGCCACAAACGTCCATACCACTTTGACCAGAGTTTTTAACACCAACCATTAATACTCTTACATCTCCAAAGTTTGGATTACCTTTAATAGCGAGTCGTTGTTGTCCAATTGTATAAGGAGCAAATTCTGTGGTTTCAGATAATTCACTTCCTACTAAATCGTAAAAAGTCGGATCTACATTGGCTAATGTTCCGTTAGCAATTCCTAGGGATTTCATTTGTTCCAGAACATCTAACTCGATATTAATCTCATTTACTTCTGGCCAAACGGTTTCTGCAGATGCTTGTCCGGAAGACACCTGTAATGGCACTTCGATTTGATAATAGTTTTGAGTAAAGTCATTACCCATTCGAATAAAACCGACAAGATCGCCATCGTTTAAGGAGCCTACATCACCATCTTCGGCATGAATAAACATACGCAGTTTATTATACTGACGCATATCTACATTAATATTTTTAAAGACACCTCTAGAATCTTCAGGCTCTAAGCCACAAGCCTCAACTTGCAAGGATTGTTCGTTTTGTCTTATGATATTATTGTTATTATTTAATTGTTCTAAAACAACACCTGGAGGCAAGACATAATTACCATCATTCTCCTGAAGACCAACAACACCAACTGTAAATTCGGTATTATCATTATCATTATTTGGCTCATCGTCTAGAGTTAATTTATAACGTCTCCAATCACTACGAACTAAATCTAAAGTCGCAAAACGAAGTACCGTTCGTTCAGCAAAATCGGTTAAGAATAAGCGGGCAAAACGAACCGATCTAATATCGGTAATTCCTCCAATAGCTTCGGTAGGTTCTGAAATTGGAATTCTAAACTGGTAATAGGTTACTGTAGCAGACTGACCATTAGGTAAGGTTACTGATCTTGCTTTTATATCGTTAATTTGAGGGTTGTTTTCATTTAAAGTATTAGGATCTATATCTACTTCATATTGGAAATAACTATCAATGGTATTCATTGTGTTATCTCTGTTGATATCTTCAACATCTGGTTGCGGTGTAGAGCCACGATTGGTATCTGTAAATACATCTGGCGAGTTACCTTGTAGTCCATTATATTTTTTATAACGGTCAAAAATATTTCCTTCAGTATTTAAGTAGTATGTATAATTATCTTTTGCTGGGTCCTCACCAAAAGCACCACCAAACTGTGTTAATTCTTCGGCATCGTCGTAACCATCGTAACCCACATCTTGATTTGCACGCTCAGCGCCTCCAGTTGAGAATGTATAAATTAATGATTGATTTCGAGGAACAACCGTTTGGTAAACTGTTTCAGGCAATAATGGTGTGATATCACCATCTTCTGGCAATCCATTTTCATATTGTTTTTTCCCATCTTTTAATACATCTTCCGAAATATTACCTAAGTTAATAAATAGCTTTCCTGGAGATGAACCTGGAATAGTGTTCCCTGTATCATCCATAAACGGATCCATTAACCAGAATTCAATATATTCCACATTGGCTTGTTCAAAATCTGTCGATGTAATTTGTCTTGTGATACCTGCCCAACTATCATCAGGATTTAAGTTATCATCTGTAGCTCCAGGCTCAAAATTGTAAGGACCTCTTTCGGTTGGATAGTATACTAAATCCAGTGTGTTGATGACTGTACTTTGACCTTGAGCAATATCCAATTCTGGAAACACTTCATCAATAAAAACACGTCTGGTATATAAATCTGAAACATCTTCATCGCTGATATCACCCGGACGCTGATTACTATAAAAAATAGGATCAATAGTATACCAGTTTAAAAAGGCTCTATCAAATCCGTTCTGAATTCCGTTTTCATCTTCACCTCCAAAACCTGCATAAACTTTACCTAAACTTCTTGGTCTACTCGATAAAAACCATGACTGTGGTGATAATAAATCAATAGCGCCTTGAGTCCCTTCAAAATCATCTACATAAGCTGTCGCCTCGTTGTTGAAGTCGGTACCTTTTGGCGCACCAGGCGCTAAGTAAGCAAATTCACCTCTAACCGAAAGATTAGATGGCACGTCGGTATCTATATTAGGTAATTTGTTCACCAATCTTGTAAAGAAAGGAACTTCGGTAGAATAGTTTCCATTAAAGCCAAAAATGGTGTTATTAATAGGTTCTGTATTATAATTGGCTTTTTGAGTTATTGGTCGCTCATTTAAATTTAAGAATGTAGCTCCTAATACAAAATTCTCATTAAACTGATGTTCAACATTAACACCTGTAAAACGTCTTGTTTGCTGACCAAATACAGCATTGTTTTCTACAGAAACATTAATAGGAATGTTGGATGATTTTAAAGCTTCATCGATAATAAAAACACGTCCAATTTGATAATTTACAGTATAGTCCTGACCTTCAACTAAAGTTCGTCCACCAGCCGTTACAATAACAGATCCTCTTGGCACATTGAATGCGCCTAACGGAATCCCATCACCTCCTGAAGCTTTATAACGTCCTTTGATTTGGAATTTATTCTTTTCAGCTTCATCTAAAGCAGCTGTTTTAGTCTGTTTATAGAGAATATCGTAAACGTACTTTTCCTGGTTTAAGTTGGTATAAGTCTCGGCTTCGTAATCTACGTCATTATTATTAGGGTTTCCATCATCATCAAGAATATCAAAGAGGTATCGACCAAATGGTTCAGCCTTCGTGAAAATGATTTTTCCGTTTTGTGACAATACAGTCATGCCTTCAACAAAATCAAAAAACCCATCACCTCCTGCTTGCGGATCGTTATTAAAATTAAGTCGGTCTAAATGAAATAAACGAATTAAAGGCGTGTCTAATATTTCGCCATCATCAGAAGTATCAAATGGTGTGTTATTTTCAAAAACCGGAAATGAGGTTCCTTCTACAGGTGCAATATAGTTTAAAGGCGAAGCTTCGGTATAAAATATATTTAATCTAAAATCGTCTCTGTCTAACTGAAAGGCTCCCGTATCGTAGATGTTCTTCATCATCAGGTCCCAAATTGGCTGATTGACATCTGTAATTGGACTCTTAAGCATCTTCACTACAAGACTTTGTGTAGAACCTTCAGCAATAACAAAACTATCATTGATGCCATCGGCATTTATATCTGGTCCGTTATCAATAATCCCATCACCATTAACATCAGAATCGGTGTTATCGTTAATACCATCACCATCGGTATCGGTTCCGTTATCTGCCGTACCATCACCATTAACATCGACATCGGCAACGTTTGGTATCCCATCACCATCATCGTCATTATTGGTCGCCGTAGAATTGACACCATCATTAGCAAATTCACCAACCTGATACACTTCACCTCCAATAGTATATTGAAAGGCAACGGCTAAAATCTCATCATTAAGCAGTCTTTGGTTTAAGGAAATATATCCTAATTGCTGACTCAATGTATAGTCTCTTCCTTGTTCTAATTTTCTTGCATTTTCAAGTTTTCCGAAGTCAAAACCTTCGTTGGCTGGCGTTAATATCCCTTGTTCTGCAGTGGTTATATCTCTAATTGCTGGTGACAAAAACGAACCTCCTTGACCAATATCATTAGGATCGAAAGCGTTGTTATTATTATCTGGAAACTGTGAACCGGCAGGATTTATGAATCCGCCAGGAGCAACACCGCCATTAATTCCGATGGTATTAAACTCTCCAATATCCTGAAGTGCCACAATATTTCTAACATTGTCGGTTTGGTTACTTCTATTAGTTACCCAAACTTCAATTCGGGTAATTTGAATATTATTGGCGATGTATGGATAACGCAGCATCGATTGGTCATAAGTATCTCTAAAGTATTGCGCTAAGAAATAGTGTCTGTTTTCATCATAATCTCTGGCAAAAAACTCAAACTCTTCAACAGTTCCTCCACCTTGAGCGACAACAGATTGTGATTGTGATTGTTGTTCAGAAAAAATGGCTGTCACCCTTGTTTTACCAAATTGCAATTCGGTTTTTACACCAAATAAACTTTGAGCACCTGTAATTAACGAACTATTTAGTGGCATGCTCACATTACCTACTTCTATTTTTCGTACGATATCATCTTCAGTAGGAGTATATTCTAGTTTTACCAAATTTTGAAAATCGAAAGTAGATTCGGTATCATAGTTGGCTGTCACCTGAAGTCGTGTACCAACCTTACCTAATAAACTTACACTAATACGTTGATCAAAATCGAACGTAAAATTACTTCGGTTTCTAGGAGAAAAAGTGGGGTTATCCTGTTTGGTAAATAAAACACCTAGATCGACTTCGGCAGAACCCTGAGGAATCACTTCAATCGTATTACCTCCAAAAATGGTTTCAAAAAACCCAGAATTGACATAAAATTCGGGCAAAAGATTTCTTTGTTCGTCTTCGGTACCGTCTTTTTGTCCTGCAGCAGCATCAATTTTCTGCTTGTAATACATACGTTGTCTTTCGGCAAGGACGAGCTTTTGATATTCGGCAGGTGTTAAAATTAAAGGATAATTGATATTAAAATTCCCAACTGTTTCTGTATAGATATACCGATCGGTAATAGGATCATACGTATATTTTGAAACAATACTCTGCGGATTTGGTATTGAAAGTTTTCCTAAAGAAAAGGTTGTACTCGTGCTATCTTGGGCAAAGCCAAGGCCACTAACCAATACAATAGCAAGGAAAAATATGAGGCGGTATGATTTTGATAAAGTAAAGTTAGTTGAAATCAAATTTTATAAATTTTTTAAAGCTTCTTTAATAATTGTTTCTACTGTTGCGTCTGGTTGCTGGGACACAATTTTGTCTACAACTCGTTCGGATTGTTTTTTAGCAAATCCTAAAACTTCTAAAGCAGATAACGCTTCATCTTTGTTGGTATTGTTTTTATTAACAGAAACTTCGTCAATATCGTATACTTTTAGCACTTTATCCTTCAAATCGAGTATGACACGCGCAGCTGTTTTAGCTCCAATTCCTTTGATAGATTGAATTAATGCGACGTCTCCATGCGCAATCCCTTCTTTAACCTGTTGTGGTGTTAAGGAAGACAACATGGTTCGCGCTGTATTAGCACCAATACCACTAACCGAAATTAAAAGTTTGAAAATTTCCCGTTCGGCTATCGATGAGAAGCCAAATAAGGTATGAGAATCTTCACGAACAATGAGATGAGAATAAAGCTTAAGCGCTTCCTTATCAGGAATTTGAGAAAACGTATGTAATGAAATATTTAAAAGATATCCAACACCATTGCAATCTATAACTACATCTGTTGGATTCTTTTCTACCAATTTTCCTTGAATATGCGTAATCATTTACCCGCTTAAGTTAAAAACTCAAATGTAATAAAATTATTTACATTACAAAGGCGATTAGACGTCTAAAACAGTACGCCTTTTAGCTCTTCATTTTATCTTTCTGCTGAGCATCAATGACAGCTATAGCGGTCATATTTACAATTTCATCGACACTAGCGCCTAATTGAAGGATATGAATTGGTTTTTTCATTCCCATCATAATAGGCCCAATGGAGTCGGCTTTATTTAATTCTTTAAGGAGTTTGTAAGTAATATTTGCCGATTCTAAATTTGGAAATATAAGTGTATTAACCTTGCGTCCTGCTAATTTAGAAAACGGAAATATATCTTGTAACATTTCTTTGTTAAGGGCAAAATCGGTTTGCAATTCGCCATCAACTACTAAATTAGGATGTCTTTTATGTAGGTATTCTACCGCTTCTCTAACTTTTATAGCTGTTTGGTTTTTTGATGACCCGAAGTTTGAATATGAAATCATCGCCATAACAGGCTCCATACCAAACATTTTAACCACACCAGCTGTCATTTGAGCAATTTTTGTCAAGTCGGCAGCTGAAGGATTTATATTGATAGAAGTATCACTTAAAAACATAGGGCCACGTTGCGTCATCATTACGTTAGTAGTAGCCACTCTTGTTGATCCTGGAGCTAAACCAATAAGCTCTAACATGGGTTTTACCACCGAAGGGTAACTTCTAGAATACCCAGAAATCAAAGCATCTGCATCGCCCTGATTTACCATCATAGCCGCATAGTAATTACGTTCGCGTAATAATTTTTCTGCAGAATATAAGGTAACCCCTTTTCGTTTACGTTGTTCCCAATACACTTTAGCATAGGCATTTTTTCGCGCTTCTTCTTCATCGGTTTTAGGATCAATAATTTCTAAATCGGCTTCAAATTCAATCTCTTCCATCAGATTTAAAATCTTATCTCTTCGCCCTAACAGAATAGGAATTGCAATACCTTCATCATGTGCAATCTGGGCTGCCTTTAAGACATCCAATTGATCGGCTTCGGCAAAAACAACACGTTTAGGATTCAGTTTCGCACGATTTAATAAGAGTCTAACAATTTTATTATCAGACCCTAATCGCTCTAATAATTCGTCTTTATATTTTTCCCAATCTTCTATGGGCTCTTTAGCTACACCGCTTTCCATAGCAGCTTTTGCTACTGCTGGTGGTACTTCGGCAATTAATCTTGGATCAAAAGGTTTTGGAATGATATAGTCTCTACCAAAAGTCAACCGTGTTTCACCATAAGCAATATTCACCTGTTCTGGGACAGGCTCTTTTGCTAAATCTGCCAAAGCCCGAACTGCAGCCATTTTCATCGCTTCATTAATTTTTGTTGCTCTAACATCTAAAGCGCCTCTAAAAATAAATGGAAACCCAAGAACATTATTCACTTGATTAGGGTGGTCACTACGACCCGTTGCCATAATAATATCATCTCGTGTGTCTAATGCCAACTGGTAATTTATCTCTGGATTAGGATTTGCCATTGCAAACACTATGGGATCTTTTGCCATTGATTTTAGCATCTCAGGCTCTACAATATCTGCCATTGATAAACCAATAAAAACATCGGCATCTTTCATGGCTTCTTCTAAAGTATCTATTTTTCGGTGTGTGGCAAATTCGGCTTTCTCAGTACTAAGTTGTTCTCGATCATCCCTTATCACACCTTTACTGTCTAACATAACCATGTTGCTACGTTCTGCACCACAGGCTTGATATAATCGAGAGCACGAAATGGCAGCAGCACCAGCGCCACTTATCACAATTTTCACCGCTTCTATTTTTTTTCCAGCAAGCTCTAAAGCATTCAATAAGGCGGCTGCCGAAATAATGGCAGTTCCGTGTTGGTCATCGTGCATGACTGGAATATCTAATTCTTCTTTTAAACGACGCTCAATTTCGAAAGCTTCAGGTGCTTTGATATCTTCAAGGTTAATACCACCAAACGTTGGGGCAATATTTTTTACGGTTTGAATAAACGTTTCAATGTCTTCAGTATCTACTTCAATATCAAACACATCAATATCGGCAAAGATTTTAAAGAGCAAACCTTTTCCTTCCATAACCGGTTTTGAGGCTTCGGGACCAATATTTCCGAGGCCTAAAACGGCTGTTCCGTTAGAAATCACTGCAACTAAATTTCCTTTAGCTGTATATTTGTAAGCATTGTTTTTGTCTTTTTCTATTTCGAGACAAGGTTCGGCGACACCAGGTGAATAGGCTAAAGATAAATCTCTTTGCGTGGCATATTTTTTTGTTGGAACCACCTGAATTTTTCCAGGTGTTGGTTTTGCGTGATAAACTAAAGCTTCTCTGCGTTTACTTTGCTTGCTCATATACTGCGTGAATTAATCAATTTGTAGTTATAATTTGTTGACAAACCGAATTACAAATGTACGTGTTTTATGAGAAAGGTCTATACGAAAAAGTTTAATCATTAATGACTATCCAAAATACTCAAATGAATGCTTTTAGTTTAAAAAAACTTCGTTGTTTTGTTTAAATAATTAATTAGAGGTAAGCAATGCATCAATATCTTCCCGATTGATTATAGGATTAGCTCCTTCTTTTTGGGCTACAATCGCACCTACAGCACAAGCTTGATCAATAGCTTTTTGTGGATGCTCATTTTTTAATAAATAATTGATTAAAGTGGCTAAAAAAGAATCTCCAGCCCCAACAGTATCTACAACATCTACCCGATAACCATTATTTTCAAATAACTGACTATCATATAACATTACAGCTCCTTTTTCGCCTTTGGTCACACATATATGAGAGGTATTTGTTTTCTTAGAAATATAAGCTATGTTTTGCTCAATTGAATTTGATTTAGAGTCTAAATATGTACAAATTTCATGTAATTCTTCATCATTGAATTTAATAAAATCAGCATGACGCATGAGTTCTATTAAAAGTTCATAATTATAAAATGGATGTCTTAAATTGACATCAAAAATTTTGTAAGTTGCAGACTTAAGTAAATGCAACAAAGTTTGTTTAGAAGTCTTATTTCTTCCTATTAAACTTCCATAAACAAAAGCGTCAGAAGATGCTACTAAAGATGTATTTGAATCTGTAATTTCAATATCGTCCCAAGCACTAGGAAACATAATTTCATAGGACGCAGAACCCGATTCATTAATAACTACATTTACCTTACCAGTTTTTAATTCTGAATCGATTTGAACGTTATCAGAATTGACTCCTTTTTCATTAATAAACTCAAGTAATGAATCTCCTAATTCATCTTTTCCAACTTTACTAATAATAGCAACTTTATTATCTAATGATTGAAGCCTTATAGCAACATTTAAAGGTGCTCCTCCAATTGTTTTATGTGAAGGAAACACATCCCAAAGTACTTCCCCAAAACATACTATATTTAATTTTTTCATACTTTTTAAATTCTAAGTATTAGTCATTTGTTTTTAGTTCCTTCAAAAATTCGACTCTTAGTTCGTCTAAATAAATATAAAACACAGGCGCAAACGTGAGCATTAAATCAGGATCTGCAGCTTCGGTATAAGGCGCTATACAGAGTAAACGGTTATTTTTAAAATCTGATTTTAGTATGGTGAGACCAAACATATTTTTTTCACCCAATAGTTTTTCTCCTAAGGATTCCCATGGACCATTAATATCTTTAGAAGTATATACTCTCACTTCCTTTTTGATTTCTGAGTCTGGTTGATTTTCATGTAAACGGTTGCAGCTAGCGATTACCATATAATAACGTCCTTTGTCTGCATCGTAAATTATTTTAGGAACTTCTAACTGAGTAAAATCGGCTATATCGGGTACGGTAACCGGAGGATGTAATTCTGCTATATCAAAAAACACATCATTATATTTTAAGGTAGCTCTTGCCAATGCACCAGTTCTAGGGCTAATTTTAGCTGCCCAAAAAATATTTAATTCACCATCTTTATCATAAAAAATAAAGGGATCTCTCCAAGACATAATTGGCCCATCTTTTTCACCCAAATTACTTCCCAAATTTTCTACTGAATCTAGATAATATCCTTTTCCTGTAATAGTCTTCCAATCTCTAGTAGGTGAAGATATGATATGATTTTGAATAGTATCAACCGTGTAACCTTCTTTTGATGTTCCGATAGCTATATTTTGTCTGAAATTATGGGTTGAATCTAATGCTTCAAGACCTGTAAAAGCAACTAATTTTTCACCATTAGGCATCGGCTCAACACTTCCACTCCAAATAGTTCGATAATTATGCTTTGAGACGTCTTCTGGTTTTAAAAAACAACCTTGATCTTCCCAACTTAATCCATCATCTAATGAGGTGAAATGTCTTATATGAAAAGGAAAATCATTACGATTAGTGGGTTCAAGCAATTCTCCATTGGGCTTATGACGTGAAATAGCCAAACAATATAAATGTATTATGTTATTTTCAACATAAGACCATGAATCCCATAAGTATAAATATGGATGTCGAATACCATTCACAAATTTCTTTCTGTAAGCATCGGGAATATAATTCATCATAAATAATCTCTAATTTATCTGTTTAAAAATATTTGATTGATTTTTCTTTAACTCTTAGGAGTTACTGACAACTGTTTTTTTGTTGTCATTAATAAGGTGCAAACTGTAGCAATAAGCAATAACACTCCAGCAAATGTAATGGCTTGACGAGGATCATTATCTAAAAAATTCTTTAGAATGTATCCAAAAGTTAGTGTTTGTAAGATCATAGGAATCACAATCATCATGTTAATTATTCCCATGTAAACTCCATATCGTTCTTTAGGGATATTAGACACTACCATTAAGTAAGGGATGCCCATCATACTCGCCCAACCAATACCAAAACCTGTTATTGCGAAAAATAAAATGTTTTTATTTTCAATATGAGGGAATGTTAAAAAACCTAATGCTGCAATAATTAAACAAAAAGCATGTACTTTTTTGGGACTGTATTTTTTTGCAAAACCTACTAAGGCAAAAGCAACTAAAAATGTTACAACATTGTACCAGCCATTTACTAAACCTGTCCAACTAACTGCCTCACTATAGACTTCAGGGTTACTGCTTGGCGTGACATTCCATACTGAAAGCGCCACACTCTTTGATGAGTTTTGCCAATAACAAAATAGTGCATACCATTGAAAAAGGTAGACTAAGGCTAATTGCCACATTACTTTTGGCATGTCCTTTATAGCTGAAAATATTTCAATTAGAGGCCCTAAAACACTTCTTTTTTCGCTTCTAAGTTTAGCTAATTCTTCTTCTGTTGGAGGGATCTCTTTAGTTTTACTAATACTCCACAATATAGTTCCTATGGAGCATACTGCTCCTAAAAAAAAAGAAGCATAAACCCAAGTTGGTAAAGCTCCTGTTGTTCCAATAAAAATTAACGGGAAAACAAATAATGACACGTTAGCTAATACCTGACCTAAGCCTGTAAAAAAACTTTGCATTTGAAAACCTAAAGGCTGTTGCGCCTCGTCTAGTTTATCTGCAATTAATGCTCGATAGGGTTCCATTGCTGTATTGTTTCCTGCATCTAAAATCCACAATAAACCTGCAGCCATCCATAAAGAACTACTAAATGGAAACGCTAATAGTGCCAAACTGCATAAAATTGCTCCTATTAAGAAAAAGGGTTTACGCCTTCCAAATTTTGGACTCCATGTTTTATCACTTAAAGCTCCAACAATAGGCTGAACCAATAAGCCAGTAACTGGACCAGCTAAATGAAGTAACGGTATTTGATCTGGGCTAGCTCCTAAGAAATCATAAATTGGCGTTACGGCACTTTGTTGTAATCCAAAACTATATTGAATGCCAAAAAATCCAACATTCATATTTAGAATTTGCCAGAAACTTAATTTTGGTTTATTTAGAAAGGTTCCCATCTCGTATTGAATTAACTTATCTAATGTACTCTTTAATTTTTAGAAAAAGAGTCAATGCTATTAAGGGCATTGACTCTCTAACTCAAATCAATCTAAAAAACTCAATAAATTTTACTAACACTTAAAATTTATTTAAAAACTATAATTTAAACCTAAAGAAATAGAACGTCCTGGTACAGGTCTAACTCTCAAATAATTTGTTTGACCTTCAATAATACTTCCTTCTTCCGATTCAGTTATTCCTAATGAATCAAATAAGTTATTAGCTGATAGGTTTGCATTAAGATTGTCAGTTATTCCGATATTTATAAAGCTGTTTATGATTACAAATCCTGGTAACACTAACTCATTTGAATCTTGAGCGTAGGCTTTACTTTGACCAATAAAGCTTAAGCCAAATGCATTTTTATTTGTTTTTCCGAAGTTATACGTTGGAATGAAATTATATATAAAATCAGGTTGTCTTCTAGGTTTGTTTCCTGCGTTATCTCCAGAATCAATTTCTGCATCTGTAAATGTTAAACCACCTCGAACATTAAAATCTTCACTAAATCTATAAGATCCTTCTATTTCAATACCAACTGACTTATAATCATTTTCGATTATACTGTTAGAAGTCGCCTCAAAACCACCTTCTTCTATAGTTTTAGCAAAGAATAATGTTGCATAAAGCGATCCTTTTTCAAATCCTCTTTTGTAACCTATTTCAGCTTGATTAATAAAATCTAAGGCGTTAATACGATCACTATTGGTATAATCTAAACCTGCAAATAAAATTCGATCTGCTTTTGCAGCACCACCTCTACTATAACGAGCGAATACAGCTTCATTTTCTTTGAGTAAATAATTTGCACCTAATGAAAAAGACACATAATCGTAATCATAATTAACCGTTGTGGCATTGGTTAGATCTATAGACTGAACTGTTTGTTCTGGTAAAGAGATTTCTCCGTCATTATTGACATCATATACTGATGTAGCTGGTCCAGCAAATGACCCATCAACTTGACCTTTATCGAAACGAATACTCGCATCAATATTTAATTTATCTGATGCTTCAAAAGCAAGTGCTAAATAAGGTGCTGAAGTATTATATCTTGTATCATAACTACGTTGGCAACAGTTACCAAAAAATGCAGCACCATAGCCTACAAGACCATTCACAGAAAGAGGCGTTCCTCCAGCATCAAGCGCGTCAATTAATCTTGCGTCTTCACCAGAAGCTTCTAATAAATAAGAGTTCCAGAGCCAAGACATAGATACATTTTGAATGCCTTTAAAATAACCAACAGTAACATCTAATTTATCAAACTTTTTCGATAAACGAATGTCATTCATAAAGTTATTAAAGTTATTTAATTGTGTATCAAACAACACAACAGGTGTTAATAAGGATGAACCACTTACGGCACCATCACCATTTGCGTAAACTAATGAATCATAACCATTATTAGTAGCAAAATCACCAGCTAAAAAATCGCTTGCTGTAGAAACACTTGCAGGAAATGGAGAGTTAAACCCACCTTTATTAGATGAGAATCTTCCATTGTTTGTAATCTTAAAATTATCTCCTAAGTCGAATGAAGCTTGTACGCCAAAAGAAGTTGAGATTGGATTCATCCCATCACTTACATTAGACCGTCTTAATTCACCACTAGCACCCAAACCAACATTCTGGTCTAAATACGGTGTATGTAATGTTTGATTATTAGCATCAAAATTAGGAATATTTTCAAAATCCGGATCTGCGTTTGTACCTGTTACTTGAATTGGGTTTGGTAAATATGCAATGGCTTTATCATTTAAATACTTAGCAAAAATTCTTACATGACCTTTTTCAAACTCTTTGGTTAAATTAAATTTGAATTGTCCACCATTATTTGCTGTGTAGCCAGCATCTCTAATACCTTCACCAACTCTATAGAAACCACCCATATGAAAATAAAGTCCTTCAGCAATAGGAGCGCCATAGTCAAAATCTGTTCTAAAATTTCCATAATCTAATCCAAAGGATGTTGCAATTGAACCACCTTCAGTTTTCCCTGTTTTGCTGATTAAGTTTATAATTGCACCTGGTGAATTTGAAGATAAAGTAGATGCAGAACCACCTCTAATTGCTTCTATTCTTCCAATATTAGCATCATATCTTGTAAATATATCTGCGGTAGCAAATGACATATCTCCAAATAACAAAACTGGTAAACCATCTTCTTGAAGTTGTACATATTTTGATCCTCCAGAAGATACAGGTACACCTCTAACTGCAATATTAGAATTCCCTTCTCCACCAGAAGACTCCGAACGAATACCTGGTATTGTTCTAAAAATCTCTGCAGTTGTTCTAGGAGCAGATTGCTCGATAACTTTTGGTCGCATTGTGGTTACAGACACACTAGATTCTATTCTAGATTTTGGATTAGTTACACCTGTAATAATGATTTGATCCAGAGACTCTGCATCTTCAGTCATTGTAATATTTACAGTGATGTTTTCACCATCTACTGTAACATTTTTAGTGAATTTTGAATACCCTAAATAAGTAGCATTCAAAACATATGTTCCATTTTCAACATTTGAAATGGTGTAATTCCCATCAAAATCTGAAACGCTACCCTGTGTGGTTCCATCAAGAACAATATTAACTCCTGCCAAAGGCATACCTGCTTCATCAGATATCTTACCTGATATATCTGACTGTGCCATAACGGTAGATATAGACATCATTAATAGAAGCAATAAACTGTAACATTTTTTAGTTGTGATCATTTTTAGTCTATTTTTAATAATTTGACAATTATTTTGGTTTATTATTGGCTAATCTATATTTATTAGGCCAAAAAAAGATAAAATAATAATCGAAAACGTTTTCGATTTACCGAAAACGTTTTCGATTTGACTTTTTTTTACTATTTTGTATCAAAATTTATCCATTTTGAAACCTATAACCTTAAAAGAAATTGCAGAAATTTTAGACATTTCTGTAACTACAGTTTCTAAAGCTTTAAAAGACTATCCCGACGTTAGCAAAAAAACAAGAAAATTAGTTCGAGAAACAGCGGCACAATTAAATTACAGGCCTAATTCATTTGCTGTTAACTTAAGAACTAAAGAATCGAAAACCATTGGTTTAATTATTCCTGAAATTGTGCATCATTTTTTCTCTTCAGTGATAAAAGGAATAATTGCTCAAGCAGAAAAAAAAGGGTATCTCGTTATAACATTACAGTCTAATGAATCCTACACACTTGAGAAAAAGCAAATTGATTTATTGCTCAGTAAACACGTTGATGGGATATTAATATCACTTGCCAATGAAACATCTGATTTTAAACATATAACTGATGTTATTGATCAAGATAAGCCTATTGTCATGTTTGACAAAATTGCAAAAATTGTAAATTGTTCTAAAATTATTATCGACGACCGTAAAGCAGCTTACATTGCGACTCAACATCTTATTGACACAGGTTGTAAACGCATCGCTCATTTTAGAGGTCCGTTATTACCACAAAATTCAATAGATCGTTTTCTTGGGTATAAAAAAGCTTTAATAGATAATAATTTACCTTATGATCCTTCTCTTGTCTACATTTGTGATTGTAGTGATATGAGTTTTGAAGAAGGAAAAACAAATGCTGCACAATTGTTAAAAGATCACAATGATGTTGATGGTATTTTCATCAACACAGATATGGTAGCTATTGGAGCGATAACAGAATTTAATAAACGAGGCGTAAAAATACCTGAAGACATTTCTATTGTTGGTTTTAGTAATTGGTTTATGTCTTCAGCAATAACACCTACACTTTCGACAATTGATCAACCTGGTTATCAAATGGGAAAAATGGCTTTTAAGCAATTATATAAAGAGTTAAGAGCTGCAAAAAAAGGAAAAGAAATACATCCCAAAATCATAGAACTCGAAACCGCTCTTGTCAAAAGGAATTCTACTAAATCAATTATTTCAAAAACTTAATATTCCGCTGTAAACCTTCAAATTTTGTGCGTTTAACTGCCGATTTTTTAAACACTTTTCTAAAGGTATCTTCCGTAATTTCTTCCCAATCTTTCTTAGTCATTGCTCATAACTCAGGATATGGATTGAACAGAGGTTCGCTATGTGGCTTTGAAAAATGATTCTACAACCAAACATCTAATCATCAAATTGTACTTTAAAATCTGAAATAAAATTACCTATCTTTAACACAGTAATACATTATATGCTAAAATATATACGTCTCATAATCCTATTAATTAGCAGTTTAAGTTACTGTCAATCTCCAGTTGATAAATTAATTGACAGTCTGAACCTTACTGACAGCCCTAAAAAAAAGATAGTATTAAGTCAGCAGATAGCTTTTCAACTCAAGGATACAGATTGGGAACGTGCTATCACTTATTTAGAACTGGCTGAAAGTGAAGCTAAAAAATCTGAAAATCCGAATCTCCACTTAGCACCTATTTATTTTACGATAGGTCAAATGTATTCTTCAAAAGACGTCTTAGATGTTACATTAGATTACTATCAAAAAGCATACAATATTTACAATGAAACCAATAATAGTGAGGAAGCTTCCAAAACTGAAAACAACCTATCTATTATTTATGCGCGTTTGAACGACAAAGAAAAAGCCTTAAAGCATTTTAAAAATGTGTATAATTATCAAGTTAAAGAAAATGATTCACTCAGGTTAGCTCAAATACTTAATAATATTGGTACACTTTATTTAGAAACCAATGTCGATTCATCATTGCTTTATTATCAAAAAGCATTTGAAATTTCAAAAACACTTGGCAATACTTCTTTAAGCGCATATGTTTACACCAATTTAGCTAGAAGTTATACTTCAAAAAATGACAGCATCAATGCAGCGTATTTTTTAAACAAAGCGATTTCCATTGCAAATGTTGTTGAAACACCTACAAAAGCTTTTGTTTACCAATCTGTTTCTGAATATTATCTCAACCGTCAAGAAAATGATTCTGCTATTGTTTATGCTAAAAAAACTATAAATTTACTAAAAGACAATTATTACAGTTTTAGCAACAAAAATGCTGTGAACACGCTATATAAAGCGTATATCAATAAAGAAAATTATAAAGATGCAGCGGAATATTTTGAAGTCTTTAACACCATTCGTGATAGCCTAAATATTGAAGAAAAAGCCGTTAATGTTGAACGCTTAAAATTACAACAAGAATACAGAACTCGGGCACAAATAGAAGCGTTAAAAGCTGAAAAAAAACAATTCAAATATATTTTGATTGGTTTGAGTTTAATTGCTAGTATTTTATTACTCCTTATTTTACTCATAAAATATAAAAACCGAATCACTAACAATCGTTTGGAAAAAGAATTGCTTGAAACTAAACAAAAAGAATTATCCTATAGCTTAGATGCTAAAAACAAGGTGCTTATAGGAAAAGCAATGACCGAAATGCATCGAACCGATATCATCAACAGTATTTTAACAGACTTAAAACAAATTAAGCTTAAAGCTGTTAAAAAAGAAACCCAGCAAGCTATCGATTTTATTTTAAAACGTTTACAACGCGATCTTAATACCGACATTTGGCAAGAATTTGAAGTCAGTTTTGAACAAGTCCATAAATCGTTTTATAAAAACCTAACCCAAAACCATCCAGATCTTACTCCTAAAGATCGCAGACTTTGTGCTTTATTATTTCTAGATTTAACGTCTAAAGAAATCTCTCAAATTACGGGGCAATCGTTTAAAGCAGTAGAAAATGCACGTACCAGATTACGTAAAAAGCTGAATCTTACCAACGAAAAAGTCAACTTATCAACTTATTTGAACTCATTATCTTTAAATTAGCTTGCACTATTCATACTCAATAAATAATTGATTATGAGTTAATTAAACTTATTCGAGTGGTTTTAATAGGTTCATTATTTGTGATTGAGTGTTTTAACAATGGGCTTGTTTTTTTTAATCAAGTAATGCCATCTTAGATTTGTATCTGTATAATAAAAACAGAACATGCCTTCAGAATCAAAACATAATGATACTAAAAGTTTAGAAGAATTATTAGAAGCCTCTAAAATCAAAAAAGAGGCTTTGAAAAAAATTATAGGCAAAATAAATTCTTACATAAATAAATCAAAACAATCATGAAAAAAATTACACTTTTAATGGTTAGCATATTAATGACCTTTATAACTCATGCGCAATGGAATAGTGATACAGCAACCAATCTACTATTAGCAGATCTAACTACTGGCACCATAGAATCGGTTACAACATCAAACGGAAACACTTATACTTTAATTTGGAGTGAAGTACCTTCTCCTGCAAATTATGAGCTTCGTATTCAAAAAACAGATGCATTAGGAAACATTCAGTTTGGAGATCAAGGCGCTTTAATTAGTGATACCTTACCAATGAGTTCGTTTACCCAAGTTTCGAGTTTAACTACGGATGCTAATGAAAATATTTACGTAGGTGTTACGGCAACTAATGGAAACGGAGGTTATGCTTTCAAATTAGATAGTAACGGAAATCATCTCTGGGATAGTAATGGAATTAGCTTAGGTGTTGGCTATATTGTTCGGTTACTTCCTTTAGCTTCTGGAGAGACAATTATTACATGGCTTAGTGGTTCTTTTAATGGAACTATACAAAAATTTGATACGAGTGGAAATTCGCTTTGGACAAATCCTGTAGAACTTGGTTCTGGAACTGTACCTGCTAATTCTTATGAATTATCTAATGGTAGTATTACAATCGTGTATCATGTTTTACTTTCTGGAATTACCTCTAGACTTTATGCACAAAACATTGATACTAATGGAAATACACAATGGGCTACACCTCCTCAATTATTTGCAAATGGTAACAATACAGCTTATAATGTAAAATATAGCGGGCTACAAGATGGAGATGTTATTTATATGTCTTACAAATTAGCACATGACAATCGTTTTGACGCTTATGTGCAACGCATTAATGCAGATGGGACATTACCTTGGGGAATTACTGGTGTCGATTTTGACACCAATCAAACCGATTATGAGCAAGAAATACAAATAGCAATGTCTCCTGGTTCGCAAAACCTATTTGCTTTATGTAGATACACAGGTTCAGGACAAGGCGATAGTGGTATTTTTCTTCAAAAGTTTGATAAAGAAACTGGAGCGAGACAATTAACAGATAATGCTAAAGAAATTTATGCAATAAGCAATAATGTAAGTCCGATTGGAGATTTCAGATTGAGTCAAGACCAACCTGTGTTTCTAACAGTTGAAGGCAATGAGCTTAATATCAATTTATTAGATAGCAATGGTGATTTTGTTTGGACAGAACAATCAAAACCTATAGCAACTTATGCGGCTGGAAAATCCCATGTGAACTTAAATAAAATATCAAATGCTGAATTGGTTGCAACATTTACCGAAGATAGAGGCTCTGGGGAACAAGCTTATGCTCAGAATTTTACAGATAATGCATTGTCAGTTTCTGATTTTGATACAGAAAACTCATTACAATTTATCAACCCAATCCATGAGATTTTAACCTTAAAAAGTGAACGTGAATTAAAATCTGTTTATGTCTATAATGCATTGGGGCAATTGGTTTCTAAATCGCAAAACATACATTCCAATAAAGCGACAATAGATGCACAAAACTGGAGTCGTGGATTGTATTTGGTAACGATAAAAACAGTTCAAAACCAAATGCAAAACCTTAAGATTATAAAAAAGTAAATCCCTATATTTAATAATCTCTATAAAAGCTCTTTTGATTAATTTCGAAAGAGCTTTCTTCTTTTTCAATCGTTCAAAAATCTAATATTCCGCTGTAAACCTTCAAATTTTGTGCGTTTAACTGCCGATTTTTTAAACACTTTTCTAAAGGTATCTTCCGTAATTTCTTCCCAATCTTTCTTAGTCATTGCTAATAATTCGGGATGCGGATTAAAGAGAGGTTCATTATGTGGCTTTGAAAAGCGATTCCACGGACAAACATCTTGGCACACATCACAACCAAACATCCAATCGTCAAACTGGCCCTTAAATTCTGATGGGATATTGTCTTTGAGTTCTATCGTAAAATACGAGATACATTTGCTGCCATCAACAACATACGGTTCTGTAATGGCTTCTGTTGGACACGCATCAATGCAGGCAGTGCAGGTTCCGCAGTGATCAGTGACAGGTGTGTCGTAATCTAACTCTAAATCGATAATCAATTCAGCAATAAAATAAAACGACCCGATTTGTTGCGTCAATAAGTTGCTATGTTTACCTATCCAACCCAAACCCGATTTGGCTGCCCATGCTTTATCTAAAACTGGTGCCGAATCGACAAAAGCGCGTCCATGAACATCACCTATTTCATCTTGAATAAAATAGAGCAAAGACTTTAACTTGTCTTTAATGACAAAGTGGTAATCGGTTCCGTAAGCATATTTTGAAAGCTTATAGCTTTCTGGGTTTTGTGTTTCGGATGGAAAATAATTCAACAACAAAGACACCACACTTTTTGAACCTTCTACCAGTTTTGTTGGGTCAAGGCGTTTGTCAAAATGGTTTTCCATGTAACGCATGTCACCATGGGCATTATTCTTCAGCCATTTTTCAAGGCGAGGTGCTTCTTCTTCTAAAAACTGAGCTTTGCTAATACCACAAGACAAAAATCCGAGGCGTTTGGCTTCGGATTTTATTAAGGCGGTCCAAATTTCTTTAGTGCTTTGTTTGTGAGACACAAGTGACATTTTACAAGTACTAAAATACACTTTATAATTCATTCAAAAAACCAACCTAGAGTCAAAAGTTAGGATTTAGAAATAAATATCAATATCCTTCTGGGTTAATATATTATTGAAATCAATTTCTGATGCTTTTTTTATTGACTTAACAATATTATTAATGTAGTAGCTTAAAAAAAGAATCAATTCTGCTAGTACAAGTAACCAAGTGTTTATGCCATTTAACAGTTGATTAATGGGTTCTGCTATAAGTGCTGTTGTATTTATAAATATGAGCGCAATAATAACGATTGAAGTTTTCATATTATATGGTTTTACATTAGTCCTTAAAAAATTAAATTGAACGTATCAAATAGTAAACCTTTTAAGTCAATACATTTGAAAATTAGGTGTGTTCTTTTTAATCAAGTGTCATGTTGAGCCTGGCAAAAATCCCATCAGGATTTTCTAAACCAATCCACACGTGTAGTGTCCACATGCTATCCATGGTACTTATTTCCCAAACATCTTCTGTACCAGTATAACCTTCTGGTGCTGGTGGCGGATTATCTAGATCTTCTATTGGCACTAAATATTCAACGCCAACAAACTGCATCACATCATTCTCGTCTGGTACAAACAACAAGGCTTCAGGTTTTTCTATTTCAAATACATTGTCTATTAATTCCAGTTTAATATAATGGTGTCCCATGTTAGGCATATAGCCAGTTGCATCAATATTCCAACCTGCTGCCATAGCATCATTTATAGCACTTATTGGGTTTATGGCTGCCCTTAATTGGTTGACTTCAATTTGCCAGGCTTCAAGTTCTGGTGCTGAATCGTCATCATTATTACAACTGACTAACAAAAGTGCTGCTATTAATAAAGCAAATAAAGTGCTATAATAAACTGTCTCTTTATTGTTTTTTAAATTTTTCATGATTATTAGTTTTTATGTTTATAACTTGTTTCTATACTCTCTAATAATGCGCCTATGAAAAATAGACTTATAATTTAATTATATTTTCTGATTCTTCCATCTTAGAAACATCAAATAAAATATCCTTATCTAATTCTTCTTCTTGACGGTTTTGATAATCTCTTCTTATTTTAGATTCAAAAGCGAGCTTCTCAACTAATCCTTCAGGTATAAAGTGTGTAGGAGGGTCATTTGCAATTTCTGGCATCTTGCAAACTGCTGCATATATTAATATATTAGCTATTAAGCATTCTACATCACCACGCCATGTTCCATCTAATAGCAAATCTGTATTAGCAGCAGCTTCTATTTGAGGCCAAAATATAGGTGATGATAACAACTCGTATTGAAAACCATCTTGGGTAATTATCTTGACAATTGCTCTTAAATCAAAAGTTTCAAACCAGTTCTTTAATATAATTGTAGAAGATTCATTGTTAACCCAAATGCCTTCTATTTCTCCATTATTCTTTACTTTGGCAGCATAATAAACCTGCTGATCAGTTTTAAAAGATCTATGGTGTGAAATATGATGTTTTTTATTACCATTGATTTTAATTCCATCTTCTAAATATTCAAAATGCACAGCCTTAATATTAAATTCATGCTTCCAACTTGTAAATTTTATACCTTTTATTTGTAAACCTCCTGAAAGTGCTATCCCTACGCAAGCACTTAATCTCCTATTGTTAATTGACATAATTTTATGTATTTATATTTTTTAAAAAATAATTGATTTGGTAGTTAGATCTAATTCTAAATGCACCTTCAACGTCACTAAATTATGCAGTAAAACTCTAAGTATCTGACAAAAACAATTCAATTACTTGTAAAATTAGACCAAAGGCTAATTTTTGAGAAGTTCTTTGGGTTGAATACCAAACCGTTTTTGGAAACACTTTGTAAAATAGGAAGGACTACTGAAACCAGAGTCGAATGCTGTTTCAGAAATATTATTATTGCTGTCAAAAAGTTCGAGTGCTTTTTGGAGTCTAAATTCTTTGAGTAAGGCATTAAGAGACATCCCAGTTAAGGATACACTTTTTCGATATAATTCAGATTTACTCATCGACATTTGCCTACTAAAGTCTTCAATCTTAAATTCTGGGTTTTGCCAATTATTATGAAGTGTTTGGGCCAACATTTCAGTAAATAAATCTTCTGAAGTATTAATACAGGTAATGCCTTCATTGGCTAATAGTTTTTCATATTCTCTTTTGTACATCTCCCTAATCATAGGTGAAATAACAATTTGTGCGCTATTACTAAACTTACATATAAATTTTGCATAATTGATAACATCACCAAAAATCTGTTTGTTCTTTGTAACAGGTAATCCGCCATGTAAACTCATTTGCAAACCTATCTTTTTGCCACTATCTTGAAGTTGCTTCTGTATGGCCAAAGCGCATTCTACAGCTTTAAAAACGGTTCGAAAAGACAGTACAAATTCTTCGCTTCTAATCTCTCTACCTCCATGAGTTTTTGCAAGATCACTTACACATGTTTTATAATCTTTGAGCCAGCGCTTGGTATTAGACTCGCCATATTTATATTCTAATAATTTTGTGTTTTCCCGAGTACAAACCAGCACAATTCTAAATGCTGGATCATTGAAAATCTTTAAACCTGTTAACCCGTCTATTAGATAGGTTTCCGGATCTTTTAATCGTCCTAAAAACATATTGACAACCTTGTCATCTACTTCAATGATTTCTATAGGTGCGACTCCCAAAGCTTTAAGATGGGTTTTACGTAAATCTTCTTTAGTTGGTGCTTCTGCCAAACAAAACGCTCTACCTCTTTCAACATCAACCCAATAGGTGATACATTTACAATTAAACTCATCTTGAACTTTTAAATCTGCCGCATGTCCTTGAGCCACCATTTCTGGTGTTAACCCTGGAACAACGTGTAAATCCATGTAAAAAGGCATCCTTATATTTTTTTTATGTTTAAAATTTATAAATCTTAATTCGCTGACAAATAGATATAACTCGATTAACATTCAGCATCACACTTGTAGGTTTTGAATGGTGGAGGCTACTCCATGAAAATACATTAGTTTCCTGTTTCTATTTCTAAAATATCAACGATCAAAAAATCTAAACTACCAGCATAAAAAGTCAGTTTACTTGCAGGTATTTTTATCCCTTCGACTTCAATTTCGCCATCCAGTAATACCATCCATCCTTCTTTGGCACGACCTTTACCATTATCGATATGAACTGCGTGAAGTTTGTAATGCTGTTCAGGGATAACATATAAAGTTATGTCACCAGTATAATATCCATTTATATAGTAGTTAGGAAGCGCTTTAAACTTAATTGATTGACACAGTTGCCCAAATACATACTTTTCACCTACACCTTCTAGTGGTTTTGCTCCAGCATTTTTTAGGACTAGCGGATAACTAAAATGAAAAGCATGATGCTCTTTGTAAGTCTGTGCATAGTGTTCTGAGAGGCTATAGGGATACTTTTGATAAGCCTCGGGAACGTCGTCTTTTGTATATGATTTACCGTTGATACTGAAAAACGATTGTCCGTCTTTAATACCTTTGATGTAAATCCCATCCTCTCGTTTTCTGAAACAAATATATGTATTTGTTTTATTGTTTAGGGATATGTCTTGTGAGTTAAGATTCCCATTCCAGAGAGAGGTTTGCTTCATTTTACCTGAAAAGGTATTCCACAGACCTTCCGGATCGTAATAATCGACTATTTTGTCAAAAATTTGTTGGGAAGACATATCCTCATTCGATTGTCCAATAGCGTATTGCTGTAATACCAGAAAAGCAATAACAAACCCAGCAAAATTTGTAAGTCGTTTAAAAAAAGTGCTCCTTGATTTCATATTAATCGTTGCCTATTAAAAAATTACGGTCTTGCTTCTAATATTAAATTGAATGGTGTTTCTGTTGCGCGTCTAAAGTGATTGAAACCCGCTTTGTGTGCAACGTCTCCTAATCGCTTTTCGCCTGCTTGTGCGCCTAATGCCAAACCGACTTCCTGGCTCATTGAACTTGGCGTACACAATAAGGTCGAAAAGGAATAAAATGCACGTCCTACAGGATTTATATTCTCTCGTAAGGTGTCGTTCGCAAATGGCTCGACAATCATACAGGTGCCATCAGGCTTTAAAGTTTGCTTCACATGTTCACAAGCGCCTACAGGATCTCCCATATCATGCAAACAGTCAAAGAAAGTTACGAGGTCGTAATCATTTCCAGGAAAATCTTTTGCAGTTGCAACCTGAAACGACATATTATCTAAACCAGAATCTTTTGCGACACGAGTCGCATGATCGATAGAACCTTGGTGAAAATCGAATCCTATGAATTCTGAATTTGGAAATGCCTTAGCCATAATCATTGTTGAAGCAGCATGACCACAACCAACATCGGCAACCTTAGCTCCTTTTTGTAGTTTTTCAACAACACCATCTAAAGATGGCAACCATGTTTGTACCAAATTAGTCGCATAAGATGGTCTGAAGAATTTTTCGGTTCCACAGAACAAACAACTGTGATGATCTCCCCAAGATACACCCTCTCCAGACTGAAAGGCTTTTTCCATGGTTGGTACATCGTGGTACATTGACGAAATGGCATAATACGCGCCTGTCATTAACACAGGACTATCTGAGTTACTAAAAACAAATGCCTGTTCTGGTGATAACGTGAAGGTTTCATTCGTATCATCGTATTCTACATATCCTGAAGCGGCATGAGCCGATAACCATTCTCTTAAATAGCGTTCATTGACATTTGCTGCTTTGGCAAGTTCGGCTGAAGTTGCGCTACCTTTTGCTTCCATAGCTTTATAAATGCCTAGCTTATCACCTATAATGATAAGTGGTCCAATTGCTGCGGCTCCCATTTCGGTTACCATTTTGCCTAAAAGCGTGTTTAATTTGTTTTCGTCGATTCCCATAATTGATAGTTTTAAAATGAACGGAGTTTGTTCATTGAGTGCAAGCTAACTAAGACATATAGAATAGTCTTTCACTATTCTTTTATGGACACGAACTATTTATGCAAGCCCATAAAAGACTAGCAGTATTTAGTCAAAAAAGTCAATCAAAATAAATTCAACTTGCTTAATATCAATTATTTATGCATTGCACTGGGAGACTGACCAAATTCTTCTTTAAATGCGCGACTAAACCAAGAAGGATCATTAAAACCTACGTCGTAAGCAATTTCAGAAATTGATTTTTCAGTACTTTGGATGAGATCTTTAGCTTTTTCCAATCGGACAGATCGAATAAAAACCGCTGTAGATTTACCTGTTATAGCTTTTAGCTTTCTGTAGATTTGAGATTCGCTCATTCTCATTTGTTGCGCCACGTGTCTTGAGCCTAAATTTGGATTATCGATATCAGCATGAATCATTTGAATCACTTTCTGAAGAAATTTTGTTTCTGGCGTGTTCTCTTGGGAGTTTAATATTTGAGAAAATTTATTATTAGCAAATGATTGGGTGATCCGCTTACGAAGGATAATAAGCTGGTCGATACGTGTGAGCAATTCGGCTTTTAAAAAAGGTTTCGTTAAATATGCATCTGCGCCATGTTGTAAGCCTTTGAGTCTATCGCTTTCAGAAGTTTTTGCAGTCAGTAAAATCACTGGAATATGGTCTGTACGCTCATCTGTTTTTAATATTTTGCAAACTTCAAAACCATCACGTCCAGGCATCATCACATCACAAATAATGATATCTGGAATTTTCTCAAACGCTTTTTCCAAACCCAAATCCCCATTATTAGCAAATCGGCAATGGTATTTATTTTGTAAACACAGCCTTAAATAATAAGCCACATCGGTATTGTCTTCTATAATTAAAGCTTCGGGTAAATGAGCATCTGTATCAAAAAGTTGTAAAGACCATTCTTGATTTTCTGGTAGATCTTCAACAGAATCCATCGGATTGTTTAACGTTGGTGCTGTGATTTTTGAATGTTGAGTTACCGGAATCGTAACAACAAATTCAGAACCTTTACCTACTTTACTTTTTACTGAAATGCTTCCATTCATAAGTGTGACCAGTTCTTTGGTTAGTGCTAAACCAATTCCGGTGCCTTTTCCAGCTTTAGACAATGAATTTTCTACCTGATAAAATCTATCAAAAATATGTGGAATTGCACTTTCCGGAATACCAATACCATAATCTTTGACTTTGATACTCACAACTTCAGCATCTTTAGCGATGTCTTTTTTGACATGAAAAATTATATTTTCTGCAGAAGAGGAAAATTTAATTGCATTAGACAGTAAATTGGATATCACAATTTGCAACTTGCCATCATCAAAATCTGTTATAAGGCTTTCAGTTTCAAAATAAGTGGTAATATTTATTTGCTTTGTTTTTGCCAACGATTGAAAGCTCTCACAGATATACCTTAAAAAAGGAATGATATCGCCTTGTATTAAGTTTAGCTCCATTGTACCACTTTCTGCCTTACTAATTCCTAATAACTGATTAACCAGTAAGAGTAAATCCTTACCATTACGCTCAATAATACTAATGGCTTCATTAGCCGTTTGATAATTTTGTACTTTGAAATCATCTTTAATAGTCTCGCTTAGTCCCAGAATTACGGTAAGTGGTGTTCTAAATTCGTGAGTGATGTTGGTATAAAGATTGCTTTTTAGCGTATTGAGATCTTTAAGCTTATTGCGCTCTGCAATAGCCAGTTTTTTGGATAATTGAAAGTTATAAAACACATAAACCAAATACCCTAAAACTAAAGCGTATAAAGTATAAGCCCACCAGGTTGCCCAAAATGGTGGTAATATTGCCAAATTCATTACTAGGGGATCTTGGTTCCATTCTTTTCCTCTTGAAAACCCATTTACTTCCAGCGTATAATCACCACTGGGTAAATTGATGAACTGTACCTCGTTATCTTTTAGTGTAATCCAGTCTTGATTATCTGGAAGCAATCGGTATGCAAATTCTACACTTTTATCTATTCGGTAATCTATGGATGAGATATCTAAGTAAAATGGGAACTGATTATGTTTAAACTGTAAGTGTTTTGTATTGATTAAATCATCCGTTAGTATCTTATTTTGTAAAACAGCATGATCTTGTTTTTCATTTTTAATCCGTAATTCTGAAAAATACAATGGTTTTGGTGTATCAATATTGTCGAAATCATTCGGATTAAAATAGGTGACGCCATCAATTCCGCCGAGATAGATAATCCCATTATTGTCTTTAAATCCTGCATGAATATCAAATTCTCTTCCTTGGATATTATCAGAATCTTTATAATGGCTAAACTGCTGATTGTTATTGTCAAATCTTACAATCCCATCATTGGTTCCTAACCAGATATTGCCATTTTCATCACCTTCTACAACATATATGATATCATTGGGAAACTGTTTTTGAACTTTCCAGTTTGTAAAATTCCCATCACGCAATACCGAAAGCCCTTTTCTGGTACCAAACCACACGTTACCATTTACATCATTATAAATATCATATATAGTATTTTGAGGTAAGGAATTAGAATTGTTACTATCGTGAAGATAATTTTTGAATTCTGGGTTAGAAAACTTATGTCCGTTAAAACTAAGTTTACTCACACCATTTCTGGTTCCAACCCATAAATTACCATTCGCATCAAATTTTAAGCATTGTGCCACATCATTAACCAAAGTATTACTATCGTCTTTATCGTGTTTAAATTGGGTTATGGTTAGACCTGTTTCTGTATCGAGTTTAAGTTTAAAAATACCATGCCCTGAGGTTGCTGCCCATAAATCCTTATTAGAATCTAAAGCAATATCCATTAAGAAATTGGCACTGATTGAATTTGGATTTTCATGATCATGAAAGAAATTAGAAATTATGGGATGTTCTGGATCAAAATTATTTAAATCCATCATACTCAAGCCTCTTGAAGTTGCGATCCACAATCGCTTATTTACTTGATCTTCCTGAAGACCTCTTACGGTGGGTCCTGCCAAATAATTTGGAGAATCCTGATGGTGAAAATACTGATAGGTTTTAGAATCTGTAATTAAATTTAATCCACCACGAGACGTACCAACCCATAAACCGATATCATTTTTATATACTGAAAATATAACGTTATCATTAAGGAGTTGTGCGCCTTTTTTGTTCTTAGAAATATTATTAAAATAAGGCACTTCAAAATCTAATAAATTCAGTCCGCTCGCCGTGCCAACTAATATGTTGTTTTCAGAAATTCTAAGTAAAGAATGTACCGTATTATTTGTTAATTGTAATTTGCTTTCATCAGAGTTTTCATATTTAGTTTTTATGCTATCATCTGCCCAGTTATAAAGGTATAAGCCATTCCCCGAACCAACCCAAACGCTTTTATCATCATTCTCCAAAAATGTAAGTACATATTTTGTCTTGAACTTACCACTCACTTCCAGTTCTTTATGTGTGATTTTGTGTGTTTCAATATCAAGTCTGAATAGCCCTTCGTTGCTTCCAACTAACAATATGGCATCTAAAACGTAAAAAGACCGTATTTGCTCGCCAGTTGTAGCTATAAATTTCGGTTCTTTTTGAGCATTAACATCATAAGTATAGATATCTCCGTTTAATGTCCCAATCCATAATTTATCGTGATTAGAATCGTATTGAAGTGCTGTAATCGCTTTGTTGAAAACAAGGTCTTGCTTTTGCGTGTTCTGACTATCAATTTTAAAAAGTCCATGTGTATCACTTCCAACCCATATTGAGTGGTTTGCATCAGTTTCTAAAGCTGTGATATTCGATATGGTTTTATCACTTTTTAATTCAATTTTTCTGAATTTAGTATAGCCATTCTCTAGAATACTCAAGCCATTATTCATGGTTCCAATCCATATATTCCCATGACCATCCTCAAGCAATTTATTTATAAAACTACCTTGAAGGCTTGCCGGATTGGATTCATCATATAAATAATGCTTAAATGATTTACCATCAAACCTGTTTATTCCATTTGCCGTTGCAATCCATGTAAACCCATGTTTATCTTTAATAAGGTCGTTAATTGAAGCTTGTGAAAGGCCTTGCTCTAAGTTAAAATGTTTAATTCTGAAAGCTTCGTTGTTAGATTGGGCTAAAGCTGAAGACAATGACAGCATCATAATGCCTAAACACAAAAAAGTAAAGCCTTGCCATTTATTGTTAATACGCAATCTAACACACCCAATAACCACCTTATTACCAATTGATTAATAAGTACTAAAGTTAATGTTTTTTAAGCAGATGCTACGAATTTTGAAATCTATATCATCACACGCAAATGAAAACACTAAAATTTGTTGACAACAAGCTAATGACCCATAACTTTTCACTAATTTTATTCACATCCAAAGTATATATATATCACTATATTATTAACTGACAGTTATAAATAAAAAAATATAATAACTTGTAGATTATTAAAATGTATATTTTATATACTCACAGATATATTTTTTACAATTTATTTGGTGATTAAAATAATTGTTTTATATTTGCATAAGTTCTTTGAAAGAGTATTGAAAATTGTAGTAATTAAATTCAAACTACTAAAGTGTATTAAGTTACACAACCAATTTATGGTTCTATTGGCGACGGCACGTAGCGCTCTTAAAGAGTTACGATGTAAACGCTGTTTCGGTTAACGATTGAAACAGATGAAGTCATTCACGTAAGAAAACTGCTAAGATGTATTAAGGCAAAACCCTTGAAACGCTTAAAAGCTATTCTGATTTGAGTAAAGCTAATAACTGGCAATTAGTCTAACAAGGCTATGTAATGGCAAGGAATAATTCGGGGGTGATATTGTGGACAACGCATATTGAATTTAATTATTAAGCATATTGGAAAAATGGCAAGGCAATAGTGCCTTTTTAATTAAAACCCAAAGATATATGCGTGAAGAAAGCAATTATCAGTACGTCGATGATCTCATACTAGGTATGAATACCATCCTTTCCGAGAGACGTTGTTCATTCTCGGACGAAGAAAAAGTTCATTTAACTAATGCAATTAGGTATTTGGAAGATTCCAAGAAAAAAGGCAATAAAAAGCCAATTGATTGGAGTCTAATATTCAGAGGAATTGATTTACTCAGTAGAGTATTTTCAAATTTTGATGACTTTAAGAACTTATTCTGACCCGACACCCCTTAATTTTTTTAAAACAGTACTATATGGATTTAGGACTAGCAATCAAGTCAATAAGAAAGCAAAAAGGTTTAAAACAAACCGAATTTGCTCAACTTTGTGATATAACGCAAGCGTATTTATCTCAAATAGAAAATAATAATAAAGAACCTAATCTTTCTACATTGAAAGTAATTTCTAATAATTTAGAAACACCTTTACCAATATTGTTTTTTCTTTCTATTGATAGCGAAGATATTAGCCCAGAGAAAAAAGAAGCGTTTAAAATAATTGCTCCATCTGTGAAATCACTGATTAATCAATTTTTTGCAACTCAATGATCCGTACTACTAAACATTTAGCGTATACACTAAAAGTAGATTTCAAAGAAATTGAATCAATTATTAAGAATATAGATAACTTCTATAGGGAGAAAATAGAAATTAAGACAGATAAATTCGGAAAACCAAAACTTGACGCTCAAGGAATTCCAAAAAAAAGAATAATTCATCCAAGTAAAAAAAGGCTAAAAATTATTCAAAAAAGAATTCATCGAAATATTTTAAATAAAATAGAAATGCCTAGTTATGCATATGGAGCTGTAAAGAAAAAAGACAATGTAGACAATGCAAAAAAACATCTAGGTAAAAAGTACAAATTCACTACTGATTTAAAAGATTTTTTTCCCTCAATTAAAAATGAGGCTGTTTTTAAAATGTTTGTTAGTCAAGGATTTTCTCCAACAGTGGCAAGAATTCTAACACAACTAACAACATATAAAGGACAAATCCCTCAAGGAGCACCTACATCCTCCACTCTTGCAAATTTGGTTTTTATCAAAACGGGAGACATTTTAAATAAGTTTGCTAAAAATAATGGTGCTACTTTCACTTCATTTGTTGATGATATGACTTTTTCGTCCGCAAAAGATTTTAAAAACAAAATTCCAGAGATTCTGAAAATAATTACTTTAGATTATAAGATCAGTCACAAAAAGACTAATTATTCTCGAAACCCAAATGTAACAGGTTTGCACGTTATGAATAACCATTTAGAACTTCCGAAATCATTTAAGGAAAAATTAGCCTCGACTGAAGGAAAGTCTCCTCAACAAATTGCTGGCCTTTTACTCTATAAAGAAAAAGTAGATAGATCAAATAAAGGAAAATAGCCAGTTACCAACAACGTGTATAATTAATTGCTAGTGTTGGCTAAGCGCAGGATTTTTTCTCACAATTTACTATATTGCTTATCAAAGAATAACAGCGTACTTGTGCGCAACTAACCATGTATGTAAACGTTAGAGTTACTACGCTTCTAAAACAAGATTTATTAATCGCAGCCCATATCTTGAGATGACATGCTATCTGCATTAGGAAAACAATAGCCTGTTGGTAAGGCGTCTGGAACATAGCGTTGTAAATTGCTGTCGTATAAAGCATGCTCTAAAAAAGCCGTAATAGCATCAATATCATCATCCGATAAATTAAGCGGTGCAAACAACGGAGAAATTTGAGTTAATGGCACGTCTTGATTTTCAATAACAGCATTGTTTTTATAACGAATAACTTCTTCAATAGAGTGGAAACTTCCGCCATGACCAAAAAAAGCGACATCTTTTAAATTATAAAGCTGTGGTGTTTTAAACTTATAGTCATCTTCAGGATTTCCTGTAAATCCACCACGTCCACGTTTTGTTGCGTCATCAATAAGTGTCAGTATGTTTTCACCAGCCAAATCATTCATTCCTAAAGCATAAAAATTCATATCGTTTAAAGCCGGTCCTGAATGGCAAGAAAAGCATTTTGCGTCGTCAAAAAATAGTAAGGCTCCCTTAGTTTCTTGAGCATTCATTGCATTTTGATTGCCATTTAACCATTGCTGAAATGGTGCCTGATTAGGTAATAAGGTACGTTCATAGGCAGCAATAGCTAGTCCTGCATTTACTTTTGAATACCGCTCAGATACAGGCACATCTGGAAAAGCTTCATCAAACATCGTTTTATAATCAGAATTTAAAACAAAGTCTTCATTAATCACTAATCTATGCACATCTAAACCTGCAATAGCTTGAATTTCCACACCTTCAAAGCCTAAATTATTAACTTCTTTTGGTGTTCCAACAGTCCAATTAGCATCTGTACCTTGATTGGTTCCAGTACCACCAAATTGACCATTCCAAAGCATAACATCTTGATAGGCTACATTAAGTGCACTTGGTGATCTAATAGGTTGTACATCTAAGTCAGCTTCAGCGTACATGCTATTTTTAAATCGGCCTTCTCCATGAATTCCAAAACCCATTCCGCCTTCACCTATACCTTGTAAGATTCCACTTTGAAAACCTGCTTGGGCGTGATGACAACTTGCACAAGAATAGGTATGCATACCTTCTTCCATAGTTGGATTTTCTGCAAGACCTGTTTCATGAAACAGCATTTTACCTAATTCGACTTTAGCTTCGGTAAGCGGATTATTAATATCGTTAGGAATCAAACTAAAATCTGTTGCTAAAGGCTGAATTAATGCCGCCTTTGAACCATAAAGTTCTACGATTCTATTTTCTAAGAGATCTTGTGACGGAATAGTCACATAATTATCATCATCAGACGCACAAGACATAAGTGTAAACAAAGCGCCAACAACATATGCTGATATTTGTAATTTTTTCATTTTGATTGGTTTAATAGCTTCTGAAAAGTAAACCAAAATAAAAATTTAATTAAAAATAATAGATTAACAGTCCTTTTAATAGTTCAGATAAGTCTCTGTAAGATAAAATGTTAACTTTTACAGATTAAAGAACCGTACAACTTTTAAGCTCTTGCTTCAAACCTTAAAAAGCCGTTTTTGGGTTTCAATGTAATTAAAGGTGTGATTTCAATCCTTTCAAAATCGGGATGTATTTTAAATTTAGAAACCAATTGGGTCACCGCAATAATCATTTCAAACATGGCGAAGTTATTTCCAATACATTTTCTTGGTCCAGCACCAAAAGGAAAATATTGCGATGAAAATTTTCGGCCACCTTCAGCAAAACGTTCTGGTAAAAAAGTATTGGGTTGATCCCATAATTTAGGATGACGATGAATCTCATACACCGAAAACAACAAGTTTGAACCGGCTTTAAAATGCATATCGTTAAACGCGTCATCATGAATATTAACACGATCAATAAAATATGCAGGCGGATATAATCGCATGGATTCTTCGATGACCTGCTGACAAACTTTTGAAGCCATTACACGGCTCATCAGATCGGTTGTAGATTGGTTGACTTCTGTAATTTCTTCAAATAGCTTCTCTTGCCACTCTGGATGTAAGGCTAAAAGCTGACATGTAAACGTTAGCGCGTTTGAGGTTGTTTCGTGACCTGCTGTGAATAAAATTAGAATTTCGTCAATGAGTTGTTCTTCATCCATTGCATTGCCGTCATCATAGCGCGCATCTAACAACATGTCTAACAAATCATTTTCTTTGCATTTAGAAACACGTCTTTCATTGACTATTCGCTTTAAAATATCACGTGCCTCTCTCGTTAAACCTAAGTACTTTTCAATTTTACCACTGGCTTTAAACCACCAGCCTAAATACGGTTGCCTAAGTTCTTTCACCATCATTTTTTGAGCTGCTTCGGTAATGTATTGAAGTCGGTTAATATCATCTTGATTTGCAGCACTACTGAATAAAGATTTTACAACCGTTTGAAATGCCAAATCATTTAGAATAGGAAATATATCAATAACTGTATCTGTTTCGATACGTTTATATTCTGAAAGAATAGCATTTTGAATAGACGCTAATAAATTTTCAAGTTGTTTTTTATGAAAGGCAGGCTGGATAAGTTTTCGTTGTTTTTTCCAATGCTCGCCTTCTGAAGTCAATAAACCTTTCCCTACATATTTGGCTAAATCTTCGGTTTGGATTTTAGATTTTACATAGTTTTTCTGATGCTTCTGAAGCACATATTCGGCAAAAGCAGCATCTCTGGAAAAAAAAACAACAGTATTGAACCCTACTTTCAATCTAAAAACATCGCCTAGGTTTTCAAAATTTTGGGCATGAAATGGCAGCGGATTTTTAAGTATTTCAAACGAATGCTTTATAAATCTGGTTAAAGGAACTGTAGGTATTTGTTTGTATGTATTCATTACGTAATCTCCTTTGTTCGTAAAATGAGATTCTGAAACAAGTTCAGAACGACGTCAGTTTATTAAAACAATCCGCCTTGAGTTGGCCCTTTTATTTTACCAAGATGTCTGTAAGCTAACTCCGTGACTTCGCGACCACGAGGTGTTCTCATGATAAATCCTTGCTGAATTAAAAAGGGTTCATACACCTCTTCTATTGTTTCGGCACTTTCGCTAACTGCAGTAGCTAAAGTTGTAATGCCTACAGGACCACCTTTAAATTTATCGATAATAGTTTCTAGAATCTTATTATCCATTTCGTCCAGGCCATGAGCATCTACATTAAGAGCTTCAAGTGCAAATTTTGCAATCTTGATATCAATGTTTCCGTTGCCTTTTATTTGGGCAAAATCACGAACGCGACGCAATAAGGCATTAGCTATTCTGGGTGTGCCACGGCTACGTCCTGCTATTTCCACAGCTGCTTCCATAGAGATGGGCACATTTAAAATTGATGCGCTACGTTGTACAATAGTTGTTAGTAATTTGGTGTTGTAATATTGAAGTCTGCTTTGAATCCCAAAACGAGCGCGCATAGGAGACGTTAATAATCCCGATCGGGTTGTCGCTCCAACGAGTGTAAAGGGGTTCAAATTAATTTGAACGGTTCGGGCATTGGGTCCAGACTCGATCATGATGTCGATTTTATAATCTTCCATTGCAGAGTATAGGTACTCTTCGACTATCGGACTTAAGCGATGAATTTCATCAATAAACAGAACATCACGTTCATCGAGATTAGTTAATAAACCAGCGAGATCACCTGGTTTGTCTAAAACAGGTCCTGAGGTCACTTTTATCCCTACGTTGAGTTCGCTTGCTAAAATGTGTGCTAAGGTGGTTTTTCCTAATCCTGGAGGACCATGAAATAAAGTATGGTCTAAAGCTTCATCTCTTCCATTGGCGGCCTGAACAAAAATTTGAAGATTTTCCAACACTTGATCCTGGCCTGTGAAATCATCAAAGGATAAGGGTCTTAATTTTTTTTCTACGTCCAGTTCTTCAGGAGAAAAATTATCGTTTGTTGGATCTAGGTTTTCGTTCATCTTTAGTTCCTAAAAAAACAGGAAAGTTCACTTTTGTTAAACTGCAAATCTATTTAGTTCAAATTTAATAATAAGAATTTACATTATAGTCATTTTTTGTATTGAACCATCTTCATCTACAATAAATGATAATCCTTTTGAACCAACCCAGTTTTGTAAGTTATTAGATGGTTTCTCTAAAATTGAAAACTCTGCATCTTCAGAAGGAACAATTGGTATAAAATAATCCTCTGATAACCTCAAAAATCTATTGGTTAATCTCATATACTGTTCATTTTTATAATAATCGTCACAACTATTGAAATGAATAGTAAAGCGTTCCTTGAAACCATAAATAGCTACAAACTGTTTTTTTAAATTATACTTGTCTGCATTTGAGTTCATACTTGCTGCTTCAAAATATTCAATTATGTATTCAGAATGTTTATTATCTAACTCATAAATTATGCGGTCATCATTACTATTTCTATGGTCTGTATGACATGAAAATAGAACCATCAAAATCATTAAAGAATATAGGTGTTTCGACATATATCAAATATAACTAAAAAGCCTTTCGCGTTAGATGAAAGGCTTACTAAAAAAATTTTAAAATATATGGATATTTAACTCCTATTCAAATCCTGTCGTAGATCGTTTACAGTCATTGGTTGGTCCTCCAGGAAGGCTTTGGTAACGCGTGCATTTAGTACAATAATCCCCATCTGGCAAACACCCACAACAACTCGCACAAGCTGTTGATGTACATACAGTATTACCAGTTCTATACTCATTATCAGAATTTTTTATCAATGCGATAGTAGATACTTGCATATCCTTACCATAAAAACGCAAATAATTCTTGCTATGAATAGTAATTACTTTACAATATTGTGGCTCTATTTCCAAATCAGCAATAGCTATATACTTTCGAAAAGATGCCATAATTTTTTCATCACTGACATCAAGTTTAACTTTTCCATCCTTTTCATATCCTATTTTACTGTTAGTTAGTCTTTTGAAACTTAGTTCTTCTTTAACTGATGATTCTGTGGAAATACGACTATCATCTTCTTTTCCACAAGAAAATAACAAGAAGACCATAACCGCTAATAAACTAAATGTACTTTTCATAATAATCTGATTCTTAGATATTTATAAAATTATAAAAAAAACCGATATAAACTAATTTCCACATATTAATTTTATAATTCGTCTTCTGTGAGATCTGGAATCTTTTGTCGCATTAGAATCAGATTCTTCTTCCTAACATTTACTATCAGGAGTCAGAATGACAAAGCAGTCAAAACAAATATAAACAAAAAGCCTTTCGATAGTTACGAAAGGCTTTTTCAATATTTTATATATAAATCTTAATGCTGTAATTCTTCTTCACCATCGTATAATGGCACATTCTGAGGCACGAAATCGTCTTCATGACCAGGTTTACTGTAATCGTAAGCCCATCTGTGAACATGAGGAATCTCACCTTCCCAGTTGCCATGGATATGCTTGATTGGAGCCGTCCATTCTAAAGTATTAGAACGCCATGGGTTTTGAGTTGTTTTCTTTCCGTAGAAAATCGAATAGAAGAAATTCCATAAGAATACCAATTGGAAAATCCCACCAACAATTGCAAACATTGTAATCACAACATTCGCATTAGCAGTATCATCAAATAATGGGAAATTAGAGTTTGTATAATAACGTCTTGGTAATCCTGCCATTCCAATAAAGTGCATTGGGAAAAAGACACCATAAGCACAAATTGCAGTTACCCAGAAGTGTAAATAGCCTAGGTTTTTGTTTAACATACGACCGTACATTTTTGGGAACCAATGGTAAATACCTGCAAACATTCCGTAAAGTGCAGAAATCCCCATTACTAAGTGGAAATGCGCCACAACAAAATAGGTATCATGAACATTGATATCTAAGGCACTATCACCTAAAATAATACCCGTTAAACCACCTGTGATGAATGTAGATACTAAACCGATAGAGAATAGCATTGCTGGATTCATCTGGAGATTACCTTTCCAGAGCGTGGTAATATAGTTGAATGCTTTTACTGCGGAAGGAATCGCAATTAATAAGGTTGTAAAAGTAAATACAGAACCTAAGAATGGATTCATACCAGAGATAAACATATGGTGACCCCAAACGATGGTTGATAAGAAGGCAATCGCAAGGATTGACATCACCATCGCACGATAACCGAAAATTGGTTTACGGGAGTTTGTAGCTATAATTTCGGAAGTAATTCCTAATGCTGGCAATAAAACGATATATACTTCAGGGTGACCTAAGAACCAAAATAAGTGCTCAAAAAGTACTGGAGAACCACCTTGGTAATGTAAAACTTCACCTTGTATAAATATATCAGATAAGAAGAAGGACGTCCCAAAACTTCTATCCATGATTAATAATAAAGCTGCCGATAATAATACAGGGAACGATACAATACCGATAATAGCGGTTACAAAGAAAGCCCATATAGTTAAAGGTAGTCTTGTCATAGACATTCCTTTTGTACGTAAGTTAATTACAGTTACAACATAGTTAAGCGACCCTAACAATGATGATGCAATGAATATAGCCATCGATACTAACCACAAGGTCATACCTGCACCAGAACCACCTTGTGCCATTGGTAAGGCACTTAATGGCGGATAAATTGTCCATCCTGCTGCCGCTGGTCCAGCCTCAACAAATAATGAAATAACCATGATAACACTTGAAAGGAAAAACAACCAGTACGATACCATGTTTAAGAAACCAGAAGCCATATCTCGTGCTCCAATTTGCAACGGAATAAGTAAGTTACTAAAGGTACCACTCAATCCAGCTGTTAATACAAAGAATACCATGATGGTACCATGAATGGTGACTAATGCTAAATAAATATCGGCATCCATAACACCACCTGGCGCCCATTTCCCTAATAATGCTTCAAAAAGAACATTAGGCTCTTCTGGCCATGCGATTTGCATACGGAACATAATGGACATCAAAACTCCAATAACACCCATAATGGTACCTGTGATAAGGTACTGCTTAGCAATCATTTTATGATCTTGACTAAATATGTATTTAGTTACAAAAGTCTCTTTATGATGATGTCCGTGATCGTCGTGTGCGTGAGTATCTGCGTGTGCTGACATAATCTATTTTCTTTTTTAAATCTTTTTAGTTAGTTAAAGAATTCTTGAATAATTTTTGCTCCTTAATCCAAGCATCATATTCTTCTTGAGTTTCTACAATAATCTTCATCTGCATATTGTAGTGTGACTTACCACAAATTTTGTTACAAAGCAGCAAATAGTCAAACTCATAGGTTACTTCTTGTCCTCTAGCCTCAATATCTGCTCTGTTTTCTGCTCTCAATGCATTGATATTAGCCACTTTTTCTACAATATCAGGATTCTGACGCATTTCGGCAGTCGTTACTGTTGGTGTAAACCCAAATTGCGTAATCATACCAGGAACACAGTTCATTTGTGCTCTAAAGTGAGGCATATAAGCTGAGTGTAATACATCTTGAGAACGCATTTTAAATAATACTGGTCGGCCAACAGGTAAGTGTAATTCTGTAGTAATGATATCATCTTGTGCATAAGGGTCAGACTCATCTAAACCTAATATGTTAGCACGATCAATATCGATTAATCTTACGTTAGCCATACCTAAAACATTATCGTCACCTGCATATCTCGCTTTCCAGTTAAACTGTTGCGCGTATAATTCGACAACTAAAGTATCTTCCGTTTCTTCTACATTCATAATACTCGTCCAAGTAAATAATCCGTAGATTATTAAACCCGCTAACACCACAACAGGAATTAGAGTCCAAATAGCCTCTAAGGTATTGTTATCAGCATAAAATAATGCTTTACGTCCTTTTTCACCTTTGTATTTAAATGCAAAATAGTGTAATAAAAACTGTGTTATCGTTTGTACTATAAAAATAAGTACCATGGAGATAATCATTAAATTATCTAAACCTGGTCCATGTTCTGAAGCTGAATTAGACATTAAAGGTAAGTCTCCTAAATACCAAAAACTCGCAATTGTAATGGCATAGATGAAGACTAAGAATCCCATCATTAAATAACCATTAATTTTATTGTCTTTATCTGTAGCTACTTGACTATTAGATGACCCTACTTGAGCCAGATCAAATATTTTGACCATTTGCCAAATTGCAACTCCTATGAAAAGTACTATTATAATTGTTAAAAAAGCAGTCATTGTCGTTTCTGTTCTTTATATATTTTATTAATAATGGAAATGTTCACTCTCTTTAATAAACGGATTTCGTTTTGCCAGTAATGGTGCTTTTGTTAAAGCTGTAAAAACAATAAACAAGAATAATCCTGCAAAGAGACAAATGGAACCTATTTCTGGGATTCCGATAAACCATCTATCTCCAACTGTAGCTGGCATAATCATGTTGAAAACATCAATATAGTGTCCGCAAAGAATCACAATACCAGCCATAACTACAAACCAAGGAATTCGTTTGTAATCACTATTCATTAATACTAATAATGGGAATACAAAATTCATCACAACCATACCTAAAAATGGTAATTGGTAGTCTTGGAATCGCGTCACAAAATAAGTAACTTCTTCTGGAATATTTGAATACCAGATCAACATAAATTGAGAGAACCATAAATAGGTCCAGAAAATACTGATACCAAACATGAATTTTGCTAAATCATGTAAATGACTATCATTTACAAATGGTAAGTGTCCTCTTGATTTAAGATACATGGTTATCATTGCAATAACAGTAATACCACTTACGAACATTGAAGCAAATACATACCATCCAAATAATGTAGAGAACCAGTGAGGATCAACACTCATAATCCAATCCCATGACATCATAGATTCGGTATAGATATAAAATACTAAGAATCCTGCAGCGATACGGAATGACTTTTTAAAGTTTCTGTTATCGGTAGCATTATCTTGTGCAATAGAAAATTTTCGTGCAAAGTGTCTGTATAATGACCATCCTGCTATAAAGACCAAACCTCTAATAATAAATCCAGTCATATTTAAGAATCCTGATTTACCATCAACTAAAGCATCATATTTATCGCTATCAGGATTGGTTAAATCTGGGTCCATCCAGATAAAGATATTGTTATGTCCTATGTAATGAGAAGCAACAGCAATCCCTAAAACTATCAATGCACCTGGTAAAACGTAAGCTGTGATTGCCTCCATAACTCTAAATAATACAGGAGACCAACCTGCCTGAGAAGCAAATTGTACAGCATAAAATGCTAACACACCTAGAGCAATCATAAAGAAGAAAAACGCTGCTACATATAATGCAGACCAAGGTCTGTTTTCTAGTTGGTGTTGTACGTGCTTTGCATGTTTATCATCATGATGCTCTTTAGCATCTGCATGAGAACCTTCTCCATGAGATTCTTCAGCATGAGATGTTCCATGATCATTGGCAACAGTATGTGCATCGGTTGTTGTTTCATGACCACCTCCATGATGTCCAGCTTCTTCAAGAGCAATCATCTTTTTCACATCGTCTAAAGATTTATGAGATGTTGCAAATCCATATCCTACACCTATTAATCCGAGGATTATTAGGATAATAGAAGCCATTTTTAATCGATTTGAAATTTTATATTCCATTATATAATCTTTATCTATCTTATTTTTCTAAGTCTGCTTTTAACTTTAATACATAATCAACAACTTGCCAACGCTCTTCTTCATTCAATTGATTTGCATAAGAACCCATGGCATTTTTTCCGTAGTAAATAGTATGGTAAATACTACCTGCTGTAATAGCGCGACCTGCATCATCATAACTAGGGATTCCTAGTATTTTTTCATTTTTAACTAAAGTTCCTTGACCATCACCTTTTCTTCCGTGGCAGATTCCACAGTAAATATCATATAATTGTCCGCCTCTATTAGAATCAATTTGCGTAGAATCTAACGGACTCGTTAATGTTGTTTTAGCTAAGTCATAACCTTCAGTCGTGTTTTCAATTTCAAAAGGCATGTGACCACCTCTAGGAATTGTTCCTTCTGCTGGTATTTGAGCTTCCATACCACCTTCAAAAACATCAGCTTGCTGGTAAGTTTCGTAAGGTACGGGCTCATACATATTAGGCATGAATTGGTAATTAGGTCTAGTGTCCTTTTTACAGGCCACAACACTTGCAAATACCATTAATACTATTGCTATTTTAATTAAGCTTTTCATAGTTATCGTTTAGTGCGCTTTATCAATTAAATTAATCTCTACGGCTCCTGTTTCCTTTAACAAATCTGTCAATTCGTTTTCATTGTTATGAACAGCAATTTCCATTAAAAAATGGTCATCGGTAGTTCTTGGGTCTGGATTTTCAGCTTTTTTAAATGGCCACATTCTACTTCTTAAATAAAACGTGATCACCATTAAGTGTGCTGCAAAAAATACAGTTAACTCAAACATAATTGGTACAAAAGCGGGCATATTTTCGATGTAGCTAAAACTTGGCTTACCACCAATGTTTTGAGGCCAATCTTCAATCATAATGAAATTCATCATAACGATTGCCACTGTTAAACCAACACAACCATACATAAATGAGGCTATGGCTATTCTTGTAGGCGCTAATCCCATCGCTTTGTCTAGTCCGTGAACTGGAAAAGGCGTATAAATTTCTTCAATATGATGTCTTTCTGCCTTCACTTTTTTGACAGCATTCATTAAGACGTCATCATCTGTATAAATAGCGTGAATTACTTTTGAAGCTTCCATGTACTATTTTAGTTTATTAATTTTTTAGCTTGTCCAGACCAATCATCACGTTCGGCTCTTCCAGGGAAAGAACCTGTGATATCATCTAACAAATCGTATTCTCTTTTTGTCATTTTACTTACTTGAGCGTAAGTAAATATTCCTATACTATTAAGAACTTCTTCCATCTTTGGCCCAATACCATTGATTACTTTTAAATCGTCAGCAGTTTGTAAAGCAGGATCAAAAGTACCAACTCCTTTAAGCAGATTTTCCAATTTATCTGATTTATCCTGAGTTGGTTGTTTTGAAGTTGTTTTCGCTTCAATTTTTAAGTTAGAGGTTCTTTCATCAGCACCAGTTCCTACTAAGCTATCACCTCGTTCTCTAATTTTCTTATAGCGTTCACCTGATGATTTCAAGATTGTTTTTACTTCAGCTTGTGCAATCACAGGGAAAGTTCTCGCATATAATAGGAAGAGTACAAAGAAAAATCCAATAGTTCCGATAAAGATTCCAATATCAACAAAGGTTGGCTGAAACATTGTCCAAGATGATGGTAAGTAATCTCTGTGTAATGAGGTTACGATAATTACGAAACGCTCAAACCACATTCCTACGTTTACTACAATGGAGATAAAGAATGAGAACATGATACTTGTTCTTAACTTTTTAAACCACATAAACTGAGGCGAGAATACGTTACAAGACATCATCATCCAGTAAGCCCAAGCGTAAGGACCTGTTGCTCTGTTTAAGAAGGCGTATTGTTCGTATTCAACACCAGAATACCAAGCAATGAATAACTCTGTGATATAAGCCACACCAACAATAGAACCTGTAATCATAATGACTATGTTCATTAATTCAATATGTTGTACGGTGATATAATCTTCCAGACTACATACCTTTCTCATAATTATAAGAAGTGTATTTACCATGGCAAACCCAGAGAAAATCGCACCAGCAACGAAGTATGGTGGAAATATCGTGGTATGCCAACCAGGAATTACTGAGGTCGCGAAATCAAAAGATACAATGGTGTGTACCGAAAGTACTAATGGTGTTGCTAAACCTGCAAGAACCAATGATACTTCTTCAAAACGTTGCCAGTCTTTAGCACGTCCAGACCACCCGAAACTCAATAAAGAATATATTTTCTTTTGGAATGGTTTTACTGCGCGATCACGAATCATCGCAAAATCTGGTAATAAACCTGTCCACCAGAATACAAGTGACACCGATAAATAGGTAGAAATTGCAAATACATCCCAAAGTAGTGGAGAGTTGAAGTTTACCCATAAGGACCCAAATTGGTTTGGAATAGGTAATACCCAATATCCTAGCCATGGACGACCCATGTGAATGATTGGGAATAACCCAGCTTGAACTACTGAGAAAATTGTCATCGCTTCAGCAGAACGGTTAATTGCCATTCTCCATTTTTGACGGAATAGTAATAGTACTGCAGAAATTAATGTTCCTGCGTGACCAATACCAACCCACCAAACGAAGTTAGTAATATCCCAAGCCCATCCAACGGTCTTATTTAATCCCCAGGTTCCAATACCTGTAGAAATTGTATAGATAATACACCCGATTCCCCAAAGGAATGCGACCAGTGAAATTGAAAATACAATCCACCAAGCTTTGTTTGCTTTTCCTTCAACAGGTGCAGCCACATCTACTGATACATCGTGATATGATTTTTCTCCTGTAACTAAGGGTCTTCTAATAGGTGCTTCGTAATGAGACGCCATAATCTATTATAATTGTTTCTTAATTAATTCTTTTTTATGCTTCTGTTGTATTTCTCACTTTCGTCTGGTACTGCACATTAGGTTTGGTACCAACACTTTCTAATAAGTGATACATACGATCATCTTCTTTAAGTTTTGCAACTTTAGAGCTTTTATCATTAATGTCTCCAAATACCATAGCGCCACTGCTACAAGCTGCAGAACATGCGGTTTGGAATTCACCATCTTTGATTTCTCTTCCGTCACGTTTAGCGTCAAGAATAGTTTTTTGTGTCATTTGAATACACATAGAACATTTTTCCATCACACCACGAGAACGAACTGTAACATCTGGATTTAATACCATACGTCCTAAATCGTCATTCATATGGTAATCAAACTCATCATTTTGAGCGTATAAGAACCAGTTGAAACGACGTACTTTATACGGACAGTTATTAGCACAGTAACGGGTACCAACACAACGGTTGTATGCCATATGGTTTTGACCTTGACGACCATGTGATGTAGCAGCCACAGGGCAAACAGTTTCACAAGGTGCATGGTTACAATGCTGACACATTACTGGTTGGAAAGCTACTTGTGGGTTATCAGCTGGATTTTCTAATTCTCCAAATCCGCCTAATGACCCTTTATCTCCCCAAAGTCCAGAAAATTCATCTTTTTTCTTATCATCTTCAGCGAATGTATCTTCTGAAGAATAATATCTATCAATACGTAACCAGTGCATATCACGACTACGTCTAATTTCTTCTTTACCTACGACTGGTACATTATTTTCTGCATGACAGGCAATAACACATGCACCACAACCTGTACACGAATTTAAATCGATAGATAAGTTAAAGTGATGTCCTATTGAACGATCAAACTCATCCCATAAATCTACATTAGGATCGGTAACAGGAGTTTCCTCATGGTTTAATGACACCATAGGAATTCTATTCCATCCATGTTTATGATCTTGGCTATCGTAAGTATTAAATATTTCTAAAGTCGTTTCTTTAATAATATCACCACGTCCCATCAATGTATTTTGCAACTGAACACATGCAAATTCATGCACACCTGAAGCTTTTTTGATCGATACGCTTTGTGCTGTATTGAAATTCTGGTATAATGGATAAGCATTAACACCAGTCATCATTTCTTCTTTTAAACCTGCTGTTCTACCATAACCTAAAGATAATCCAATAGATCCTTTAGCTTGTCCAGGCTGAATAATTACAGGTACATTTTTTACAGTAACACCATTAACCGTTACATCGGCATAACTACCATTTAATGCTCCAGTAGCAACATGCTCATTCATCAAATTATTTGACTTTGCATCTGCTGCTGAAATGGTTAAATAGTTATCCCAAGATGTTCTTGTGATTGGATCAGGAAATTCCTGTAACCAAGGGTTATTAGCTTGCTGACCGTCACCCATACCAACTTTGGTATACAATGACAGCTCCATACCTTCAGACTTAGCAGAAGCAACTAAAGCTCTAGCTGCTGCTCCAGCAGAAATAGCTGTTACTGATGTGTTTAATACAGTTTCTAATTCCCCTTCAGCATCAACAACATCGTCGGCAGTATTAGTCGTTTCAGTTGCAATACTTCCAATATAAACACCATCTTGAAGTGCTTTGTTAAAAGATGAACCTGTTAAAATACTACTTCCCCAAGCATCCTTAATGTACTCACGGTAACTCATAGTGCTACCTGTCCATTTTAATAAAGCTTGTTGAAATTGACGTGTATCAAACAACGGACGAATCGTCGGTTGCATTAAACTGTAATGTCCTTTTTTAAGCTCGACATCACCCCAAGACTCTAAATAATGAGGTGCTGCTGCTGTATATTGTGAAACTTTTGCTGTTTCATCTGCTTTCATCGAAAACGCAATTGACAATTCCGTTTTTTCTAAACCTTCAGCAAAATCTGCAGCATTAGGTAAGGTATACATTGGATTCACACCACTCATGATGATTCCGCCAACGCGACCTGCTTTCATATCAGCTACTAATTTAGCTACAGAAGCATTATTACCTTGTCTAGTTAGTATTGGTGTAGAAGGATCAAATGCTTTACTATTGAGGTGTTCATTAATTGCTAATGCTACTAGTTGAGCATTGACATCTTGAATCCCTGTAACTAAAACACCGTTACGTCCTGCTTTATCTAATTCGGAAGCTGCTTTTTGAACAGCTGCATTAATATGTTCTGGTAAATCTGTAGAAACAGAACCACCAACAATCATACTATATAATTTTGCTAGTGCTTGTTTTTGCTGACTTGGTGTTAAAGGCACACGCTTGTCTGCATTCGCACCAGATAATGACATATTTGATTCAAACTGAATGTGGCGTGACATTTTTCCGTTCTTCGGAACACGACCTTGGGCGTATCCAGCATCAAATCCGCCACCTTGCCAATCGCCTAAGAAATCTGCGCCAACAGAAACAATAGTCATCGCTTTAGAGAAATCATAACTCGCTAATCCGCGTGTTTTGTATCGCGCTTCAAAAGCATCTAAAGCAGGTGATTCTGAAACAGCATCATAAACAACATGACGTACATTGCCATACTTAGATTTGAATTCTGAAATCAATTTTGATGTTGACGGACTAGCATAGGTTTGTGTTAGTAACACAATCTCTTTTCCAGCATTCATCAAGTCTGTTAATTTCTGATTCGTTTCCGTATCAAAAGTTCCCCATGAAATCGTTTGATCGCCTTTCATCGGACCTTTAACTCTTAAACTATCGTATAATCCTAAGACAGAAGCGTTAACTCTTGCATTAGCACCATTATGTGTTTTTGCTAAGTTGTTGTTTTCTATTTTAATTGGACGACCTTCACGTGTTTTTACTAAAACACTTGCAAAATCAAATCCATCAGCAATTGTAGTTGCATAATAATTAGCAACACCAGGAATAATAGATTCTGGTTGAACTACATAAGGAATTGATTTAATGACTGGCCCTTCACAAGCTGCTAATGATGCAGCAGCAGTACTAAAACCAACATACTTTAAAAAGTCACGACGCGTTGTAGAAGAAGATTCTAATGTTTTCTTATCGCCTAAGAATTCATCAGTAGGAATCTCTTCAACAAATTCATTTTGTTTTAGCGTCTCAACAATAGAGCTATTTTCGTTTAGCTCTTCAACACTTTTCCAGTATTTCTTGTTTGATGACATATTATATAATTGAATTACTTCTTATTAAATTTATTAATAGTGACACTTACCACATTCTAATCCGCCCATTTGAGCAGCCGTAAGTTTATCTACACCATATTTCTTAGACAATTGCTCATGTATTTTTGTGTAATACGCATTATCTTCAACCTTAACATTGGTATCTCTATGACAATTGATACACCATCCCATTGTTAAAGGTGCAAACTGATACACTTCTTCCATTGTTTCAACTGGTCCATGACATGTTTGACATTGCACACCTGCAACCTCAACGTGTTGTGAGTGGTTGAAGTAAGCAAAATCTGGAAGATTATGAATTCTCACCCATTTAACTGGCTGTGATTCTCCAGTATACTTTTGATCGGCATCACTCCATCCCGCAGCAGCATATAATTTCTGAATTTCTCCATCATAAAATGCCTTATCATACTTCGCCGTAGTTTCTCCTTTATATTCATAAATTGACTTGTGGCAATTCATACATACATTTAATGACGGAATACCAGATGTTTTACTAACTCTTGCTGAAGAGTGACAGTACTTACAATCAATACCATTATCTCCTGCGTGAATTTTATGCGAGAAGTGAATTGGCTGTACAGGTTGATATCCTTGATCAACACCTATTTGAGATAGGTAACCATAGACAAAATATGCACTAGCTAATAAGAAAAAGATAGCTGTAACCAAAACCAAGAACTGGTTTTGAGCAAAGGCTTTCCAGATTGGAAGGCTTTTGTCTTTAGCAGCAGCTTCAATACCTTTTTCTTGTGCAAAGCGATTTAATGTTTGTCTTACTAAAACTAAAGCAATTGCCAATAAGGCAAATAATACTGCTAAAGCACCTAAGATTAATTTGTTTGAGATTCCACCTTCAACTGGAGTAACAGGTCCAACAGTAGTAGTGCCACCTCCACCATTATCTTCTGGAATAGGCTGAGCCGTATAAGCTAAAATATCTGAGATATCTTGATCTTCTAATTGCGGGAACGCTGTCATAGCTGTTCCATTGTACTCATTAAAAATCTGGTTTGCATAAGCATCACCAGCCTTAACCATTCCTGCACTGTTTCTAATCCATGCACTAAGCCAAGCTCTATCTAAACCATGTTCTTCATCCAGACGCGCTTCTACATTACGTAGCGCAGGTCCAGTCATTTTCTTATCTAATTGGTGACAAGACGCACAATTGGTGTTGAATAAAGTTTTTCCTTTTGCAGGATCGCCTTCTTGGGCTGTAAGTGAAGTGGAAAACGTAAGTAAAATAACCAATCCTATGTAAGGAATCTTTGAGGCTAGTTGACGGTAAATCACCTGTATCATATTGTTAGTTGAATTATCTTCTAAACTTTGGTATGATTTTTTCATTATTGCTATTGAAAAAAACGTTTGTAAAATCTCATGCAAAAATAATACTTATAGACCATTTTAGAAATGTTACAGAACTGTTAATTGATAATTTATAAGGATTCTAAATAATATTTATGTGCTGAAAATAGTTATTATTTTTAACTATTGAAACAACACATTAAAAAAATCGTTTTCTTTGTACTAAATTTCAAAATATATGAAAGCATCTACATTAAAAAACTCGTTGTTTTTACTGGCATTATTAGCCATTGCTAATCCGTTATTCGCACAGGATGGTGTGGTCACAATTGATCAGGATCAAGACATCTCAAAACTTTTAGAGTATAAAAAAGATGTAAAAACTGTTGATTTATACAAAATACAATTAGACTTTGGTTCGCGTTCTGAAGCCATGGCATTAGAACAAAAATTTAAAAACACCTTTTCGCAATGGCCAACTGATGTGGTTTATGAAACGCCTAACTATAAAGTTTGGGTTGGTAATTTTAGCACCCGTTTAGAAGCGGATATTGCACTTTTAAAAATTAAAAAGAAATTTTCAAAAGCTATGGTTTTTGAACCTAAAAAGGACAACTAAAAATAGTATGCTATTAAAATAAAAAAAGCGACTCAATGAGTCGCTTTTTTTTGGGGTCCTAATTATTATTTAAGTTTCTTTTTCACTTCAACTTCTTGGAATGCTTCTAGAACATCATCGACCTGAATGTCGTTATAGTTTTTAAGTTGCATACCACAATCGTAACCTTTAGCGACTTCTTTCACATCATCTTTAAAACGTTTTAATGATGTTAATTCTCCAGTATGAATAACCACACCATCTCTAATAAGTCGAATGCCTGAGTTTCTATAAATTTTTCCGTTGGTTACCATACATCCTGCAATAGTTCCAATTTTAGAAATTTTAAAGGTTTCTCTAATTTCAGCGGTTCCTGTAATCTCTTCTTTAAGCTCTGGAGATAACATTCCTTCCATCGCATCTTTAAGATCATTAATCGCATCATAGATAATGGAGTATGTTCTGATGTCAATTTCTTCATTATCAGCAATTTGACGTGCATTACCCATAGGTCGCACATTAAATCCGATAATAATCGCATCAGATGCCGTTGCTAACAGCACATCACTTTCGGTAATGGCTCCAACACCTTTATGAATGATATTGACTTGGATTTCTTCCGTAGATAATTTCTGAAACGAATCTGTTAAAGCTTCAACAGATCCATCCACATCACCTTTAAGAATGATATTTAATTCTTGGAAATCACCAAGTGCAATACGACGTCCAATTTCATCAAGTGTAATATGACGTTGTGTTCTTACAGATTGCTCGCGTTGTAACTGGGTACGTTTGGCTGCAATTTGCTTCGCTTCACGTTCGTCTTCAAAGACGTTAAATTTGTCACCTGCCTGCGGCGCACCATCTAATCCTAAGATGGAAACTGGTGTTGATGGTCCGGCAGCTTTCACTTCTTTTCCACGCTCATCATGCATCGCTTTAACCTTACCACTGTTTTTACCAGCAAGGACATAATCTCCTACTTTTAATGTTCCGGCTTGTACTAAAATAGTCGACACATATCCACGACCTTTGTCGAGAAATGCTTCTACTACTGTTCCTGATGCCAATTTATTTGGATTTGCTTTCAGCTCTAATAATTCGGCTTCAAGCAATACTTTTTCCAGTAATTCTTTTACTCCTGTTCCATTTTTAGCTGAAATATCATGAGATTGAATTTTCCCACCCCAATCTTCAACTAGTAAATTCATATTGGCTAATCCTTCTTTTACTTTTTCAGGATTTGCTCCAGGTTTATCAATTTTATTGATTGCAAAAACGATTGGCACTTCGGCAGCTTGTGCGTGTGCAATGGCTTCTTTTGTTTGAGGCATTATGGCATCATCGGCAGCGATTACAATAATTGCTAAATCGGTTACCTGCGCACCACGAGCACGCATTGCTGTAAAGGCCTCGTGACCTGGTGTATCTAAGAATGCTATTTTTTGTCCGTTATCCAACTGAACTCCATAAGCTCCAATATGCTGTGTGATTCCACCAGACTCTCCAGCGATTACATTTTCTTTACGAATATAATCCAGTAAAGATGTTTTACCGTGATCAACGTGACCCATAACCGTAATGATTGGCGCACGACTGACTAAATCTTCTGGTTTATCTTCAACTTCTTCAATTGATTCTTCAATATCAGCAGTAATAAAATCAACTTTGTAACCAAACTCATCAGCAACAACCGATAAAGTTTCGGCATCTAATCGTTGGTTCATAGTAACCATCATACCAAGCGACATACAGGCTGATATAATTTCGGTTACAGACACATTCATCATCGTAGCAACTTCGTTTGCTGTTACAAACTCGGTAACTTTAAGAATTTTGCTTTCAGCTGCTTCGATTTTTTGATCGATTTCGGTCTGCTCTCTATGTTGTTCTCTTTTCTCTCTACGGTATTTCGCCCCTTTCCCTTTAGAGGACTTTCCTTGAAGTTTCTCTAAAGTTTCACGTACTTGCTTTTGTACTTCTTCTGCACTTGGTTCTTCTTTTACAGTAGAACCTCGCTTACCTTGGTTTTTACCTTTGTAGCCACCACGTTGGTTACCACCTCTGTTATTAGATCTATTATCGCCACCTGTTGAAGGTCCTTTACTAATACGACGACGTTTTTTCTTGTTATCATCAGTACTCGCTTTTTTCTCTTCTTTCTTCTTTTTAGGCTTATTGAATTTTGACAAGTCAATTTTATCACCAGCAATTTTTGGACCTGATAGCTTTTTATATTGTGTTTTAAGCGTTTCCTCTACAGGCTCGCTTTCTGGTTCATTTTCAGGCTCGGCTTCTTTTTTAGGCGCTTCTTTGGCTTTAGGCTTTTTAGCTTCAGGCGCTTTAGGTTTGTCAGCCTTTGGTTCTGGCTCTACTTCCTTTTTTGGCGCTTCTTTGGCTTCGGGAGTTGCTTCAGCTTTTGGTGCTTCAACAGCTTCTTCCTTTACCTTTTCCTCTTCCTTTTTCTCTAAGTCGATTTTTCCAACTTGCTTAGGACCACTTAATTCTGCCTTAGCTTTAACAACTTCACGAGCTTTAGCTTCTTTTTGAGCCTTTTCTTCCAATTCACGCTCGCGTTGTTCACGTAACTCTTCCTTTTCTTTTAGCTTTGCTTCGCTAACTTCTAATGAAGCTACTTTTTTACTAGCGTCAGTTTGAAATTCGTTGGAAAGAATTGCATAAACCTCTTCTGATATTTTTGTATTAGGGCTCTTCTCTATCTCGACACCTTTTGATTCTAAAAAATCAACAGCACGATCTATAGAGATGTTAAGTTCCCTTAATACTTTATTTAATCTAGTTTGAGCCATAAATTGCTTATAATATACTTAAAAATCTTTTATACCTTATTAGGTATTAGTCTTCAAATTCTTCTTTAAGAATTCTAATGACATCTAATATTGTTTCTTCTTCTAAATCTGTACGTTTAACAAGATCTTCAACATCTTGTTCTAAAATACTTTTAGCCGTATCTAATCCTACTTTACTGAATTCTTCAATAATCCAGCCTTCAATTTCATCGGTAAATTCGCTAAGTTCTACATCTTCTTCAGCACCTTCTCTAAACACGTCAATTTCATAACCTGTTAATTTTCCTGCCAATCTAATATTATGACCGCCTCTACCAATAGCTTTAGATACTTCTTCTGGTTTTAATAAAACCTCAGCACGTTTATTTTCTTCATCTAATTTAATAGACGTTACACGCGCAGGACTTAATGCTCTTGTGATAAATAATTGAAGGTTATTGGTGTAATTAATAACATCAATATTTTCGTTTCCTAATTCGCGAACAATCCCGTGAATTCTGGATCCTTTCATACCCACACAAGCACCAACTGGGTCAATTCTATCATCGTAAGAATCTACAGCAACTTTTGCTTTTTCACCTGGAATTCTGACCACATTTTTAATGGTAATTAAGCCATCAAATACTTCCGGAATTTCTTGCTCAAACAATTTCTCTAAAAAAGCAGGTGCCGTTCTAGACATGATAATTGCAGGCTTGTTACCTTTTAATTCAACACTTTCGATGATACCTCTAACATTTTCACCTTTTCTAAAAAAATCGGAGGGGATTTGCTTATCCTTAGGAAGGATAATTTCATTCCCTTCATCATCTAATAAAATGATTGCTCTATGGCGAATATGATGAACTTCGGCTGAATAAATCTCTCCTTCAAGATCTTTAAACTGCTTGTAAATATTAGTATTGTCGTGCTCGTGAATCTTAGAAATTAAATTTTGACGTAATGCTAAAATCGAACGACGTCCTAAATCTACTAATTTCACTTCTTCAGCAACATCTTCACCAACTTCAAAATCGGGCTCTATTTTTTGAGCTTCGCTTAATGCAATTTCCTGATTTGGTTCTTCAACTTCACCATCAGCAACAACAATTCTATTTCTCCAAATTTCTAAATCGCCTTTGTCTGGGTTAATAATGATATCAAAATTATCGTCATCCCCATATTTCTTCTTTAATGCATTTCTTAATACATCTTCTAAAATCGCCATTAGCGTTACACGATCGATTAATTTTTCGTCTTTAAATTCTGAAAACGAATCAATTAATGCAATATTTTCCATAACTATTATGAATTAAAATTTTATTACAACTTGAGCTTTTGAAATCGTATCATAGGCGATTTCTGCTTGCTTCTTTACGGTTACTTTTCCTTTACCAACAGGTTTAGGCTCTCTTGTTTTCCACTCTAACTGAATCGTATCTTGATTCGCTTGGGTAAGCGTTCCTTCGATAGTTTCACTGGTTGTCGTCTTAACATTTAATGTGCGTCCTACATTTTTTTTATACTGTCTTTTATTTACCAAAGGTGCTGTTGCTCCTGCCGATAAAACTTCTAAAGAAAAATCTTGTTCTTCTCTATCTAAATTATGTTCAATAGCTCTGCTAATAAACATGCAATCTTCTACCAATACACCATTATCCCCATCTATGATGACTTTTATGGTATTATCTGATAATACTTCAAAATCAATCAAAAAGAGGTCTTCACGTTGCTGCAACGCTTCATCTAATAATTTTTGAACAGTATTCTTGAACATTTCTAAGTATAAAAAGAGCGGACTTTCCGTCCGCTCATTATTCTTTTTTCTTCAAACAACGCTGCAAATATACAACATTTTAATTGATTTCTACAAATGCGTTTACTTTCGATTTTTATTATTAAATTTATATACAAGAATTTAAACCAATTCCTCATGAAAAAAATACTCGTTCCCACAGATTTTTCTAAAGAAGCCGAAAGTGCATTGAAAGTTGCTTCGCAAATCGCTAAAAAGCATGGTAGTGAAATTTATCTGCTGCATATGTTAGAAATTCCGATGCAGGAATTAGATGCTGTTAGCAGTCATGCCGATGTACCAGAAGTAATGTTTTTTATGAAAATGGCACATCAAAAGTTTAAAGATATTATGGATAGTGACTACTTAAAAGGAATTACCGTTCATGAAATCGTAAAACCTGATGGTACATTTAATGGCATCTCTGAAATTAGTAAGGAACATGGTATTACCATGATAACCATGGGGTCACATGGTGCCAGTGGTTTAAAAGAAATGTTTATTGGTTCTAATGCCGAAAAGGTGGTGCGTTCTTCTGATGTTCCTGTGTTAGTGATCAAAAACGATCATGAAGATTTTAGTGTTGATGATATTGTTTTTGCTTCAGATTTTAAAAACGATAATAAAGAAACCTATCGTCAGGCAACCGAATTAGCGACGGCATTTGGAGCGCAAATACACCTCTTAATGGTTAATACAGCTAGCAATTTTACAACGACCGAAAAAGCTAACCAGCGTATCAATGCCTTTATTGAGGACTATAGCTTTAAGAATTTTACGGTTAACATCTATAATGATGAATCTATTGAAAAAGGCATCCTTAATTTCTCTAAACTTATAGATGCTGATCTTATTGGAATAAGTACGCATGGCCGACAAGGCATCTCTCATTTCTTCAACGGAAGCATTAGTGAAGACCTTGTTAATCACGCAAAAAGACCTGTGATTACTTTTAAAATCTAAAACGGTTAAACCCATAAAAGAAAAAGTCTTCCTGAAAACAGGAAGACTTTTTTGTTGGCCCACTAGGGATCGAACCTAGACTCTTTGGTACCAAAAACCAATGTGTTGCCAATTACACCATAGGCCAATCTCTTAAAGAGGGTGCAAATTTAGTACAAAGTTTTATTTGTACAAATAATTTTTTATAAAAAAATTAAAAAATGGTAACGTTTACTTAAAATCTGTAGCGCTTTACATATTTATTGTTAAATTCGCTCGCATATAAATAGACTGTTTTATGACACATTTCAACTTCAAGAAATGGAATACCATTTTAGGATGGTTGGCTTTTACCATAGCTTTAATCACTTATGCTTTAACCATTGAACCTACGGTAAGCTTTTGGGATGCTGGAGAATACATCTTGACCTCATCAAAATTACAAGTTGGTCACCCACCAGGCGCTCCTTTATTTCAAATGCTGGGTGCTTTTTTCTCAATGTTTGCTATTGAGCCTGCACAAATTGGAGCGATGCTTAATATGATGAGTGCTGTTTCTAGCGCTTTTACAATATTATTTATGTTTTGGACCATAAGTATGCTCATGGTGAAACTGGCAGCTATTTCTAACAAAACCGATAAAACCACTGAAAACAATTCAAAAACAGTCTTAACAAAAAATCAGTATATAGCCATTTTAGGAAGTGCTTTAGTGGGAAGTTTAGCCTTTACGTTTACCGATTCGTTTTGGTTTAATGCTGTAGAAACCGAAGTATACGCCATGGCTACCTTAATTATGGCCATTCTTTTTTACTTAGGCTTGCGTTGGGAACAAGATATGCATGAACCTCGCGGTCACAGATGGCTCATCTTAATCGCTTTTGTTATTGGTTTATCCTTTGGTGTTCATTTTATGGGACTCTTAACGATTCCCGCTTTAGGACTTATCTATTACTTTAAAAACTACAAAACGATTACTGTAGTCAATTTCATTCTTGCTAATGTGATTGCTGCAGCGATATTATTATTTATTTTCAAATTATTATTGCCAAATGCCCTGCGTTTATTTAGTGCTTCTGAAATTTTCTTTGTCAATACCATTGGGCTTCCGTTTAATTCAGGATCAATCATCGCCGGAATTTTGGTTATCGCTGCGTTTTATTTCGGATTAAAATACACCAGAGATAAAGGTTATAAATATGCCAATACATTAACCCTTTGCCTTATTTTTATATTTATTGGGTTCTCATCATGGGTCATGTTACCTATTCGCGCCAATGCAAACGTAATTATTAACGAAAACAATCCTTCAAGTGCGCGCGAGCTTTTAGCTTATTATAACTTAGAACAATATCCCGAAACTCACTTGTTTTACGGACCTTTATTTACCGATCAATACACAGGATTAGATGAAAACAATCCGTATGTTGATGACAAGCCTAAGTATGAGAAAGATTATGAGAAAGGCGAATATGTAATTGTAAATAAATGGAAAAATGCCAAGCAAAATTATAACTCCAGCCAAGCTTCTATTCTCCCTAGAATGTGGAGTTTTGAGCATGCCGAAAATTATATGATGTTTACAGGCTTACTCGACTTTAAAATCAAGCCGCAATATCAAATGGAAAATCAGGTACGCGCCATTGTTAATGATTTTAGAAATGAAGTCGCTCAGGGTAATGTCGATTACGAAGATTATAATGCCTTTTTGAAAAAGTTTGGTCGTGACTTTTTAGATATTGAAAAACCATCGTTTGGAGACAACCTCTATTATATGATAGATTACCAGTTAGGCTATATGTATTGGCGCTATTTTATGTGGAATTTCTCAGGAAGACAAGATGACATCCAAGGTAGGTATGATGATTTACACGGCAATTGGATTAGCGGTATCGATGCGATAGACCAATGGCATTTAGGAGCCTCTCAAGAGAATCTTCCTAGTGATGTTAAAAACAATAAAGCAAGAAACACCTATTATATGTTACCGCTTATTTTAGGTATTATTGGCTTTTTATTTGTGCTTTCAAGAGATCCGAAACGATTTTGGGTCTTATTAGTGTTTTTCCTGTTTACAGGATTAGCAATTCAATTTTACACCAATGTTCGACCTTTTGAGCCTCGAGAAAGAGATTACTCGGTTGTTGGTTCCTTTTATGTGTTTGCAATATGGATTGGTTTTGGTGTGTATGCGATTTATGATTTTCTGCGGAAATTTACCAGCAGTAAATTTTTAGCTCCAGCAATTACAGTCGTTTGTTTGGTCTTAGTTCCAGGAATTCTTGCTGCTGAAAATTGGGATGACCACGACCGTTCTGAAAAATACACAGCTCAGGCTATGGCCAGACACTATTTAGAATCTTGCGCACCAAATGCTATTTTATTTACTATTGGTGACAACGATAGTTTTCCGCTTTGGTATCTACAAGAAATTGAAGGTGTAAGAACCGATGTTCGCGTTGTTAATACGAGTTTATTTCAAACCGACTGGTATATTGATCAGATGAAACGTAAAGCTTACGAAAGTGACCCTATTCCATCACAATTAACTCATGAACAATACCGTTTCGGAACACGAGATTATATCATGAAATACGAGCTCATTGAAGACACCTTAATGATTAAGGATTTTATGGATTTTATTTCTAGTGATGATCCAAAATACAGCCTTAAATACGGTTTACAACGTCGAGGCGAAGACACTTCGGTTTATCCTGATCAATTACTTAATTCTAACTATTTACCAACAAGTAATGTTAGAATTCCGGTTAATAAAGCCGCTGTATTAGAAAATGGTGTTGTTAAACCTAAAGATGCCGATAAAATAGAACCTTATATTGATATTCGTATTACCGCTGGTGGATTATACAAAAATCGCTTGTTGATGTTAGACATCATTGCCAATAATGATTGGAAACGTCCAATTTATTTTACAGGTGGTGCTTTTAGTGATGAGGATTATATCTGGATGAAAGATTATTTACAACTCGACGGACTTTGTTACAAACTCGTGCCGATAAAAACACCTGTAGATAAAGCCAATCCTTTTGATATGGGACGTGTTGATTCTGAATTGATGTACGAAAAAGTGATGTCCTGGGATTGGGGAAATAGTGGTAGCAATACTATTTATCACGATGTTGAAACTCGCAAAAACGGAATCACTTACAGAGGAAACCTTGCCAGACTTCTGGAACAATTAATCAATGAAGAAAAGTATGATAAGGCTGAAAAAGTAGCAGACCTTGCCATGGAAAAAATGCCTGTGAATAAATTTGGTTTCTACACCCTTTTAGAACCTTATATAAGCGGGTATTACGAAATAGACAAAAAAGATAAAGCCAGAAAACTCTATACCGATGTCGCTAGAAAATACCAAGAAAACTTGACGTATTGGAGCGGACTCACTATAGACAATCAAACGCGATATCTGGACGAAATTGTCACAGACATTGAACGCTACAGAAGCCTTGTTGATTTGCTGGTTATTTATAACGATAAAGAGTTTGCAATGCAGGAAACCGAAAAATTCAACAACTATCTTAAACTCTTTAAACATTTCACCGGTGAGGAAGATGTCGACGCTACACCTCCAAGAGAAGATAGAGATATGCCTAAAGACACGATTGATAGTATTCTAGGAATTCAAGATTAGTTATTTCAATGAAAATAACACCTGTTAAAACACCATTAGTTGCTAAAAAGATGTTCCCAAACTATGTTTGGGACATCCCGACAACTAAAAAGGAATTGTTTTTAACCTTTGATGATGGTCCTACACCAGAAATCACACAATGGACCTTAGACACCCTTAAACAATACAATGCCAAAGCAACTTTTTTTTGTATTGGATCTAATATAGAGGCGCATCCTGATATTTTTAATGCTATTTTAAAAGATGGGAATAGCATTGGCAATCATACCCATCAGCACATTAAAGGATGGTCAACAAAAACTAAGGATTACCTAAATAATGTCCTACAAGCCCAAGAGGTGATTACCAAACAAACTAACTCAAAAAGGGCTGGGCTTTTTCGTCCTCCTTATGGGCAAATAAAACCAAAGCAAGGCAAAGAGTTAATTGCGTTAGGCTACAAAATTATTATGTGGGATGTGCTCTCTTTTGATTGGGAACAAACGCTTACTGAAGACAACTGTTTAGAAAATGTACTTTCTAAAAGCAAGCCTGGTAGCATCATCGTGTTTCACGATAGTATAAAAGCGTCTAAAAATATGATGTATGCGCTTCCAAAAGTATTGGAAACATTTAGCAATAAAGGTTATGTGTTTAAGTCTTTAACTTAACACTAATTTTGATTACAGATATTCTTGAACAATACCAATAAGCGTATTGGCGTCTTGTTCGCCACTATGTCGCCATTTCATTTCTCCGTTTTTATAAATAATAAGAGTAGGAAGCCCTTTAACTCGCAACGCTTCAGCTAGTTCCTTATTTTTATCAACGTCAATTTTAATGACTTTTGCTTTGTCACCTAATGCAGCAGCTACATCTCTCATAACAGGATGCATGGCGGTAGATTGCTCATTCCATTCTGTAAAAAAATCTAACAGAACAGGAATATCTACATCAATAAGTTCCCCAAATTTTGACATACGTTTAAACTTTTGAATCAAATATGTGTATACAAATATAACATTTCCACGCTATTAAGCATTATTTGTACCCTTTTTAAGTGTAATTACGGTTACTTCGGGCCAAATCCCGACACGTCCAGGATAGCCTAAATACCCAAATCCTCGGTTGACATTTATGTACTGCCCCAATTCTTCATAAATACCTGCCCAACGCTTATAACGCCATTTTACTGGACTCCATTTAACCCAACCCGGAATCTCAATTCCAAATTGCATCCCATGGGTATGCCCACTTAGAGTTAAATGATAATGGTAATCATCATAAATAACGCATTCATCCCAATGGCTTGGGTCATGACTCATTAATATTTTAAAATCATGAGCGTCTATGTGCTCAGTAGCCTTCCTAAGATCGCCTGCTTTTTTAAATCCGCCTTTCCCCCAATTCTCTACACCAACAATAGCGATTCGTTCTCCGTTTTTTTCAATAAATCGGCTTTCATTCAGTAATACATTATAACCCATTTCCTTTTGAATCTTTATAAGATCGTTAAGGTTACGTTGCTTGTCTTCCTCAGATTCCCAATCGACATAATCGCCATAATCATGGTTTCCTAAAACCGAAAACACACCATCTTTAGCTTTTAAGGTTCCGAAGAGATCCTTCCATGGTAACATTTCAGAAGCTTTATTATTCACCATATCACCAGTAAACATAATCACATCTGATTTTTGTTGATTGATAAGATTTACACCATATTCAATTTTTTTGCGATTATCAAAACTTCCGGAATGAATATCACTAATCTGCGTGATGCGATAGCCATCAAAAGCCTCTGGCAAATCTTCAAAATGTAGCGTATAATCTAAAACTCGAAAACGATATTTTCCTTTATACATTCCGTAGAGTAAAGATGTAAACGGAATGGCAGCCAAACCTAATGCCACTTGGCTAATAAATTTGCGTCGTGAAGGCATGTAAAAAGATTCTTTGGTGACTAACTTATCATACAAACCAATAACGCTTCTAACAATATCTTCTCCTAAAAGGATTGGTACGATGACTAGGTTTAAAGACATGAAAGCCAATAAAAACCCAAAAGAATAACTTTTAATTGGCGTTAATACACGTCCTTCGGTTCCTATAGAAAACTGATAAATAAAATTTCCAGCGACCACCAATGCAATCAGAATAAACAAAATATGTATCCAACCCGCTTTAGTAACTGTCTTAATTGCTTGATAACCGTAAATTGAAATAAGAGAATAGATTAAAATAAATATAATCCAACGCACCATAGATGAAGTTTTTCCAAAGATAAGGTATTTTAAAAAGGAAGTATGTTGCCAAAATATATTTAACGATACCTTAAGATTTAGTATCTTTCATTCGATTTATAACAGCCTTCTATGAAATCCATATTTTATTTTGCTTTAACAACTTTATTTCTAATAAGTTGCAAAACAGAATCACCAATAGAAATTGCAAAAAAAGACCAACCACTAATCAATTACGTCAACCCTTTTATAGGAACTGGTGGTCATGGTCATACCTATCCTGGTGCTACAATGCCGTTTGGAATGATGCAACTGAGTCCTGATACGCGATTAGACGGCTGGGATGGTTGCTCTGGTTACCATTATAGTGACGAATTTATCTACGGATTTTCGCATACTCACCTTAGCGGAACAGGTGTTAGTGATTATGGCGATATTCTTTTAATGCCTACAAATACTGTTAATTTTAACAACGGAAGCGATGGCAAATCAGGCTATCGTGCACATTTTTCTCATGACAATGAGATTGCGCAACCAGGCTACTATAAAGTACATTTGGACTCTACAAATATCGACGTAGAATTAACCGTTTCTAAACGTAGTGGTATCCATAAATACGAATTCCCTCCTGAAAGCAAACAGTTTATCATTCTCGATTTAGAACATCGAGACCAGTTGTTAGATTATAAAATTCAGAAAATTAACGATTCAACGATTACTGGATACAGACATTCAAAAGCTTGGGCAACCGATCAGCGCTTATTCTACACGCTCCAATTTTCAAAACCTATAAAAGCCATTACTTATGAAGAAAACGGAACTGCTGTCTCTAAAAACTACAAATACCAGAGTAAAAAAGCGGCTATAGAGTTTGACAATGCTACTAACGAAACTGTGTATGTCAAAGTTGCTATTTCGGCAGTTGACGAAGCTGGAGCCTCCAACAATCTTAAATCAGAACTTGATAAAAAATCATTTGATCAAATTAAAAAGGAAGCTCAAGATGCCTGGGAAATACAATTAGATAAAATTATAATCGAGTCTGCTAATACCGATTATAAAACCAATTTTTACACCGCTTTGTACCACAGCATGTTGGCGCCTAATCTCTATCAGGATGTTGATGGACGCTATCGTGGTATGGATTTAAAAATCCATGAAGCTAATGCCTTTGAGTACTATACCGTTTTCTCTCTTTGGGATACCTATCGTGCTACTCATCCGCTTTACACCATTATTGAGCAAGACAGAACAAACGATTTTATCAATACATTTTTAGCAAAGTATGATGAAGGCGGCATTATGCCTATTTGGGATTTAAGTGCCAATTATACAGGTTGTATGATTGGTTATCATGCGGTTCCGGTAATTTCTGATGCCTATTTAAAAGGGATTAGAAATTATGATACTGATAAGGCCTTTGAAGCGATGAAGCATTCGGCGACTAGAGATCAACTCGGACTCAAGTCTTACAAAACATTTGGGTTTATTCCTGTCGAAGAAGAAAGTGAATCGGTTTCTAAAACGCTCGAATATGCTTATGATGATTGGACGATTGCTCAAATGGCAAAAGCTATGGGAAAAACAGATGATTATAAAACCTATACCGAAAGAGCACAATACTATAAAAACATCTATGACCCAGAAAGCAAATTTATGCGTGGACGCTTTAGAAACACCTGGTTTTCACCTTTTGATCCTTATGAAGTAAATTTCAACTATACTGAAGCCAACTCCTGGCAATACAGTTTTTATGTCCCTCAAGATATTTCTGGTTTTATGAAGGCTTTAGGCGGAAAAGACAAACTCGAAAATCAGCTCGACAAACTATTCACAGCTGAAGCTCAGACTTCTGGCCGAAACCAAGCCGATATTACAGGGTTAATTGGACAATATGCTCACGGAAATGAACCAAGTCACCATATGGCTTACCTCTATAACTTCGTTGGAAAACCACATAAAACTCAAGAGAAAGTATACCAGATTCTGACCGAATTGTACACTAATGAACCTGATGGAATTTCGGGCAATGAAGACTGCGGACAAATGAGTGCTTGGTATGTGTTTTCTTCTATGGGATTTTATCCCGTAACGCCTGGTTCGAATCAATATATCATAGGTACACCTTTATTTGATAAAGCCACCATTAATTTAGAAAACGGCAAGCAATTTACCATACAAGCTCATAACTTGAGTGCAACCAATAAATACATCGAATATGTATATCTCAATGGTGAAAAATTAGACCGAAGTTATCTCACACATGAGGAACTTGTGAATGGTGGCACTCTAGAATTTCATATGAATGACAATCCTGCTGTTTGGGGAAGCCTTGAACATCAATATCCAAAAACAGAAATCAATGAGCATCTCATTGTTTCTGCGCCTTTTATAGCGCAAGGAGATGTGGCTTTTAAAGGCGAAACGGAAGTGGTTTTACAATGCATCGATGAAGAGGCTTCTATTTATTACAGCTTGAATGGTGAGGATTTCATAAGCTATGAAAATGCATTTAAAATTTCTAAGCCAACGACATTGCAAGTGTATTCAGAAAAAAACAATACGAAAAGTGCAACGATTGAAACTAAATTCTATAAAATCGATCCAAACCTTTCTATAGAACTCGAGACAGCATATGCCAATCAATATAATGCTGGAGGTAATGATGCCTTAATTGATGGCATTTTAGGAACTCAAGATTTTAGAACTGGTACATGGCAAGGTTATCATGATGAAGATTTGATCGCCACAGTCGATTTGGGGCGTTTGAAGTCAGTAAATATGGTGTTCATCAACTTTTTACAAGACCAAGGTGCTTGGATTTTTTATCCGACTCAAGTCGAATGCTTTGGCTCTGTAGATGGTGTGAATTTTGAACCAATTGACAGTAAAAAAATAATTGATACTGCTAAACGATCAGAAGATATAGAAATTAAAAAAGTGTACTTTAAACAACCTTCTAAAAAATTTCAGTTTATAAAAATCGTCGCAAAAAAAATGGGCGAATTACCAGAATGGCATTTAGGGTATCCTCATGATGGACGAAGCTGGATTTTTGCTGACGAAATATCAATTAAATAATTATGGCTTTTAACGCATTAGTACCGACATTAGAAGTTAAAAATATGGATGAAACCATTGCGTTTTATAAAACACATCTTGACTTCGAATGTATTAGTAGAGAATCAAATGATTGGGCATTTGTTCAAAAAGATGAGATCAACATCATGTTTTCATCGCGTTTTCATAAGGATAAATTCCCGGAAACTGTTTTTACAGGTGGATTATACATTTATGTAGATGATGTAGATGTCGTTTGGCAAATACTTAAAGATAAAGTAGACATTTGCTATCCCTTAGAAAATGTTGAATATGGCATGCGAGAATTTGCTATCCTAGATTGTAATGGCTATAGATTACATTTTGGGCAGGAACTAGAAATTAACTAACAACAATTAAAATGACTAATCAAAACAACAAATCAGCTTTAACAACTCTCGTCACAGTTTTCTTTTTCTGGGGGTTTATTGCAGCATCTAATGGTGTCTTTATTCCTTTTTGTAAAACCTACTTTAACATTGACCAGTTTCAATCACAATTGGTAGATTTTGCATTTTATGGTGCGTATTATCTTGGGGCACTTTTTCTGTTTTTAATGTCTACTGTCATCAAAAAAGACATACTAAACAATTGGGGCTACAAAAATGGGATTGTATACGGTCTTCTGTTATCAGCTATAGGTGCTTTTGTAATGTATCCTGCTACGTCTGGTGCAGAGCAAGGTCAAACAGCTGTATTCTATTTTGTACTCATTGCTTTGTTTATTGTTGGATTAGGATTTTCATTACAGCAAACAGCTGCTAACCCATTTGCCATAGCACTTGGGGATCCAAAAACAGGATCGCACAGGCTTAATTTAGCTGGTGGTATTAATTCATTTGGAACGACTATTGGTCCCGTTGTAGTAAGCTTGGTTATATTTGGCTCGGCCTCATGGAGTACTGATGAATTAGCTCAAATGATTACTAATAATGAAATCACTTTAGTAACTGTACAAGGCTTATATTTGGGCGTAGGCGCCTTATTCTTAGTGGCAGCAGCGTTATTTCACTTTTCAAAAAAGTTACCTTCGCTAAAATCTGACAAGCCCTTTGAACCCGCTAACAAAGCGGCTCTATTATTAATTGTATTAACCTTGATAATCATTAGCTGTTTTGGTTATATTTTTAGTACTTATTCTGGAGATGCAACAACGACTGAAGCTATAGAACAAACACGACTTATTATTCTATTTGTAGCTCTTTTTGCTGTAGTTGCTGCCGTATTTACCGCCTACACCAGCGCTTCTAAAAAACCTGAAGGTTGGGGCGCCATGAAATACCCACAGCTTGTCTTAGGAATGCTCGCCATTTTCACCTATGTAGGTGTCGAGGTTACCATTGGAAGTAATCTTGGAGAACTCCTAAAACAAAGCATTAATGATACTGGATTAAATGCTATCGGATTACCCGTTCTAAACGATTCTCAACTGGGCTCTTATATTTCTTTGTATTGGGGCGGACTCATGATTGGTCGTTGGGTTGGAGCCATTACGGTTTTCAATCCGAGCAAAGGTTTGAAAAAAGCACTGCTCATTATTGTACCTTATGTTGCATTTGGAGTCATTATTTTAGCGAACTCTATTAAATACAGTTTTACATCTGATGAGATTCTCTTTTTTGCAATATGTATAGCCGTTCAAATTGGTGGTTTTTTCTTAGCAAAAGACAATCCGGTTCAAACACTTAAAATCTTCAGTTTATTAGGGGTTTTAGCCATGTTGATTGGTTTATTCTCTTCAGGAAATGTCGCCTTATTTGCATTTTTATCAGGTGGATTATTTTGTTCAATTATGTGGCCATGTATTTTTACATTAAGTATTGCAGGCTTAGGAAAATACACCTCTCAAGGTTCTGCTTTTTTAATTATGATGATTTTAGGTGGTGCTATTATTCCTCCTGTACAAGGCAAATTAGCTGATGTATTTAATATTCAATCTTCATATTGGATTGCTGTAGCTTGCTTTGGATATTTATTATTTTATGCTTTTAGAACCAAAGCGGTATTAGACAAACAAGAGGTCACTTATTGATTTCACCACTAAATATGTAACCGCATAAAACACAAACTCATGAAACGTAGAAATTTTTTAAAAAATGCCTCTTTAACTGGAGTCGGACTTGCTGTTGGAACGACACTTGTAGCTTGTGCTGAAACAACTTCGGAAGAAAAAAAGTCGGTAGATACCTCTGCAACAAATAACAACACTAAAGCTTCATTACCATTGGTTATTGCAACCTGGCACGTCATGGATGCTACCGCAAAAGCGATGGAAGTGTTACAAGCTGGAGGAAATGCTCTTGATGCTGTCGAGCAAGGCTGCATGGTTGAAGAAGCTAATGAGAAAGGGCAATCGGTTGGTAAAGGTGGCTTGCCCGATCGCGACGGAAACGTGACACTCGATGCTTGTATTATGGATAAACATGGCAATTGTGGCTCTGTGGTCTATCTGCAAAATATTACACATGCGGTTTCAGTAGCCAGAAAAGTGATGGAAGACACTCCTCACGTGATGCTCGCAGGAGAAGGCGCCAAACAGTTTGCTATTTCTGAAGGATTTCAACCCGAAGATTTGTTGACAGACGCTTCAAAAGAGGCTTGGGAAAAATGGAAAGTAGAAGCCAAATACAAACCTATTATCAATATCGAAAATCATGACACCATCGGGATGCTCGCCATCGATAAAAATGGGGACATTTCTGGAGCCTGTACCACAAGTGGGCTGGCCTATAAAATGGGAGGTCGCGTTGGAGATTCGCCTATTATTGGTTCGGGTTTATTTGTAGACAATGAAATTGGCGCTTGTGTGGCAACTGGTTTAGGCGAAGAAGTGGTAAAAACTGTTGGTAGTTTTTTAGTCGTAGAGTTGATGCGACAAGGTAAATCGCCACAAGAAGCCTGTGAAGAAGCCATTAGCAGAATCGTCAACAAACCTAACAGCAATTTTAAGGATTTTCAAGTGGGTTATATCGCAGTCAATAAAAATGGAGAAACGGGTAGTTACGCTATCCACCAATGGTTTAGTATGACCAAGTTTCAAGATGGTGTGAATGAGCAGATACAGTCTGATTTTTTTAATAAAGCTTAAAACCACTTAATCGTTAAATCCACTAACTTCTGTTTGAAACTAGAATATGGAGGCATTAATAAATCCACTGCGCCTAGTGTATGCTGTTTTAAAACCGAACGCTGATTAGAAAATTCTAAAAAGCCAAAATAGCCATGCGATTTTCCAATACCACTATTATTAGAACCTCCAAACGGTAAATTATGGTTGAGAAACTGCAATAAATTATGATTGATACAAGTGCTTCCTGCTCTGGTATTATTAATAATCTGTGTTGTACGTTTTTTATTTTTACTGAAAATATAAAGTGCCAGCGGTTTTTCTTTTGAATTGATATAATCTATGACCTCATCAATCACTTTATAAGTTTTTACCGGAAGTATGGGTCCGAAAATTTCATTTTGCATCAATTCACTGTCTTCGGAAACTTCAAACACTAAAGTGGGTTCTATATAATTATCTTTTTCATCTGAAACTCCGCCAACTTCAATGCTTGCATTTCTTGAGGAAGCATCGTCTAAGTAGGATTTCAATCGTTCAAAATGTTTCTGATTCACAATTCTTCCCAAAGAATCAGATTCGGAAGGATTTTCAGAATAAAAGGCTTTCAGAGTTGTTTTAAAAGTTTGGATAAATTCAGCTTTAATACTGTCGTTAATAAACACATAATCGGGAGCAATACAAGTTTGACCTGCATTGAGAAACTTTCCGAAGATAATTTTCTTAACCGCTTTATCTAAATTTGAAGTATCGTCAATAATGACTGGCGACTTTCCGCCTAGCTCCAGAGTCACCGACGTTAAATGCTCGGAAGCGGCTTTCATCACAATTTTGCCTACCTGTGGCGACCCGGTGAAAAAGATATGATTAAATGGGAGTTTTAAAAGTTCTTGAGAGACCTCAACGTCGCCTTCTAAAAGAGCGACTTCGTTATCATTAAACAAATCACTTACTATAGCCTGCATTACTTTAGATGTGTGAGGTGTCATCTCACTTGGTTTTAAAATAACCGTGTTTCCTGCAGCAATAGCCGATACTAATGGTCCGAAAGTAAGGTTTACAGGGAAATTCCATGGAGATATAATGAGGCAAACCCCTTTTGGCTCATTTTTAATCCACGATGAACTTCCTAATAAAGCCAAAGGTGTATCTACTTTTTGTCGTTTTAACCAGGACTTTAAATTAGAGGCTACAAAATTAATTTCATCGACAACTGGATAAATTTCGGTAAGGTCTGTTTCTAACTGTGGCTTTTTAAAATCGGCATAGAGTGCATCCCGTAACTCTTGTTTATAGGTTTTTTCCAAAGCAAATTGTAACGCCTTTAATTTTTTAAGGCGCTCTTTATAATGCGTTCTACCTACAGCAAATTGATTTGCTTTTTGCTTCTCGAAAAGTTTAAAATACCTGTTATCTGAATAATCTGTCATTTAATCCGTAACGTTTTTATTGGGCTGTAAGCCGTTTTTGTGCATTTCATCGATGTTTTTTGCGGTCGTTTTCATCTTAACTAAAAATCGCCCGCTTTATCTAATATATTCATTATCGCCTCGAATGTTGCGTTTCTTTGAACTGAGTTTAAAACAAAATACCACAATAACAATTATGAAAAAAGTATTAACCATATTAGCCTTTACATTATTACCTTTCCTTTCAATGGGACAGGAAACTAATGTAGATATCAAAAATAACGATACTGTAGAAACTGTTATTGTAAATAAGGAAGAAACTCCAGAAATTAAAAAAGAGACAACATCAAGTTCTGCTGCTAAAGCGCAACTATTAAAAATAAACAGAAAGAAAACTTCTGAAATTATTAGCATTAAAGCCTATAGAAAAAGTTTACAGATTAAAGTAAAAACTATTAAGCTTTGTTAATCAAAACATATAAAACATAAAAAAATCCGAAACTTGCGTTTCGGATTTTTTTATGTTTAGAACTCATGCCTTTATGAAAATGTCAATGTGCCATTAGCTTCCTGTTCTTTAAATTGCTTTACCAGATCTAAAGCGTCAGGAATCACATCACTACACAAAATAATCAGAGAGCCTTTCACTGCATTTTTCACAGCATGGGTTATGGCTTCTTTTTCTGAAGGGATAATGGTTGTTTTCTTATTAGGATCTTTCATTTGAATCCCATCATTGAGCATTTTAATCAACTCTTCTTCGGTTTTTCCGCGTAAGCGTTTATCCTGGCGAATAATAATTTCGTCAAACATTTCGGCAGCAATCGATCCCATTTCGTTATTATCTTCAACACGTCTATCACCAATTCCTGCAATAATTCCCACTTTTACAGTGGCATCTAATTCGTCGGTAAACTTTTGAAGGGCTCTCATTCCTGCTGGATTATGCGCATAATCTAATAAGATGCTAAAGTCATTAAACTTAAATAGATTTAAGCGTCCTGGGGTTTGTGAAGCCGAAGGAATAAAGGTTTCTAAAGCCGCTTTCATATCTTCGATACTAATCCCTTGCACATGAGCTGCAAGCACAGCACCTAGTACATTTTGAATCATGAACTTCGCTTTGCCGCCATAAGTCAACGGAATATCTTCAGCCTTCATCAGACGCATTTTCCATTCGCCTCTACAAATGGTTACATAACCATTTTCATACACTGCTGTAATCCCATTAAGACGTTGTAAAGCTTTAATTCTAGGGTTATTTTCATCCATCGAAAATAAGGCAATATTACATTCGACATTACGTCGCATATCGTATACCAAATCATCATCGGCATTTAATATGGCATAGCCATCAGGCAGTACGGTTTCGGGCACAACGGCCTTAACTTTAGCTAGTTGCTCTATGGTATGAATTCCTTTTAAGCCTAAATGATCGGCAGCAACATTGGTAACAACAGCTACATCACACTTTTTAAATCCTAATCCGGCACGTAATAAACCGCCTCGTGCACATTCTAAAACAGCAAAATTCACGGTTGGATCTTTAAGTACAAACTCGGCACTCGACGGACCAGTACAATCGCCTGTCATGAGTAATCTGTTTTGTATATAGACACCATCACTCGTGGTATAGCCCACACGATAGCCTTTCATCTTGGCGATATGCGCAATAAGACGCGTGGTTGTAGTTTTTCCGTTAGTTCCAGAAGTAGCAATAATAGGAATACGACCTGTATCTCCTTTTTGAGGAAACAATTTATCAATTACAGGAGCAGCTACATTACGAGGTAAGCCTGTTGTTGGTGCTAGATGCATTCTAAACCCTGGACCAGCATTAACTTCAAGAACAGCACCACCTGTTTCCGATAATGGTTTAGAAATGTCGGTGGTCATGATATCAATTCCGCAGATATCCAGATCTATAATTTTAGAAATCCGCTCAGCCATACTCACATTTGCTGGATGAATAATATCTGTGATATCTTCGGCAGTTCCGCCTGTACTTAGATTTGCCGTATCTTTTAAAACTAGGCGTTCGCCTTCGGCAATTACAGATTCTAAGGTATAACCTGCATCTTTAATAATGGTTTTGGTCAGTTCGTTAACAGAGATTTGCGTGAGCACATTTTCATGCCCAAAACCTCGTCTCGGATCACTATTAACTTTATCTATGAGCTCTTGTACCGTAGATGTTCCGTCACCTATAACATGAGCAGGCGTACGAATAGCTCCAGCCACTAATTTGTTATTTATGACTAATAATCTATAATCTTCACCTTTAATAAACTTTTCAACGATAATCGCTCCGCTTTTAGAACTTTCTTTAGCATGATGAAAGGCTTGAAGCGCATCTTCATAATTTTGAATATCGACAGTAATCCCACGACCATGATTACCATCAATGGGCTTAATAACTAGAGGGTAACCAACATAGCGGCAGGCTTCTTCTAAGCTACGTTCACGACGAATGATATCACCTTTAGGCACTTCAACTTCGGCTTGTTCCAGTAAGTATTTTGTATCTTCTTTATCACAAGCCAATTCTACACCAATACTACTTGTTTCACTGGTGACTGTTGCCTGAATTCGCTTTTGATTAGCACCATATCCCAATTGACACAATGAGTATTTATTTAATCGAATCCACGGAATGCCTCTCGATTCAGCTTCTTCTACTATAGAACCTGTACTTGGCCCTAAGCGATCGGCTTCACGTAATTCGCGCATTTCCTGAATATCTTCAGATAAATCATAGTCTTCACCAGAAATTAAAGCTTCACAAATTCTAACGGCTGCTTTGGCTGCATAGCGACCAACCGATTCTTCCATATAAGCAAAAACGACATTATAAACCCCTACTTCACCATACCCTCTGGTTCTTCCGAAGCCAACATCCATCCCAGCTAAGGTTTGGATTTCTAATGCAATATGCTCAATGATATGTCCCATCCAGGTCCCTTCTTCCACACGCTGAAAAAACCCACCAGGAGATCCCACAGAGCAACGATGCTCATACATTCCGGGGAACATCGCTTTTAGACGATCGTAAAAACCTTCTACTTTATCTGATGGTCGTTCTTCCATCTCCTGAAGATCTAAAACCATGACGATTAATTTGTGACGTCTAATAGACCAATAATTTGGTCCTCTCATTGCATTGATACTGCGTATATCCATAGGTTGATTTTTTAAGTGAAAGATTATAAATATAACATTTTTCAATAGAAAAATTAGTTTATTTTTGCCCAATATTCAAACTATAGGATAGATTTTATGCAGAAGATTAAAGGAACACTTATTCCTATTGGAGGAAACGAAGATAAAGGGATTGAAGACAATGAGATGTACACTCTAGAATTTATTGACGAAGGTATTTTATATCATGTTGTTAAAGAAGCTGGAGGTATTAATTCAAAAATTGTTGTGATTCCTACGGCTTCAAGTATTCCGAAGGAAGTTGGAGAAAACTACTTGACCGCCTTTAAAACTCTAGGCTGTACAGATGTTACGGTATTAGATATTAGAAGTAAAAAAGATGCTGAAAAACAAGAATCAATTGATCTTATAAAATCGGCAGATTGCATCATGTTTTCGGGTGGTAACCAATCTAAGATTACCAATAAAATTGGCGATTCTACCATACATTCTATTTTATTAGAACGCTATACCAATGAAACAGGGTTTGTAATAGCTGGTACCAGTGCTGGTGCCATGGCTATGACTAAGCAAATGATTGCTGGTGGAAGTGCTTCTGAAGCGTTTATAAAAGGGGCTGTTCATATGTATAAAGGATTAGGCTTGATTCCGAGTTTAATTATCGATACGCATTTTATAAAACGTGGTCGTTTTGGCAGAGTGACTGAAGCCGTAGCTCAACATCCTAAGTTAGTGGGTCTTGGTTTGGCTGAAGATACCGGACTCATTATAAAAAATGGTTGTTTTGAAGTTATAGGTTCGGGAATGGTTATCGTTTTTGATGGCAGAAAAATCAAGCACAATAATCATAAAATCTTAAAAGAAGGCACACCAATGTCTTTAACCAATTTAAGAACGCATATCTTATCTAATGGTGATCGCTTTAACATTAAAAAGAAAAAAGTGGAAGTTCTTCCTATTGAGGCTCCTTTCATCTAATTTTTTTGATTTAACTCATTAATTATTCTAGATTTAAGGCTTATGAAAATTAGGTTTTACTTCGGAATTCTTTTTCTTCTACTTCAAGTGGGCGGAATTGTGTATGCACGTTTCACACCCGAACGTTTTTTTTGCTGGGCACCTTATGATAGTCATACGCTATTTGAAACCTTTGTAACCATTGATGGGATAACCTTAACTCAACAAGAAGCCGAAGCGCGATACCAATACAAAATGAAAGGTTGGGAACAACGTTCTATTGACAATATTTTCTCATTAATTTCTCAATATGAAGACACTTATGGTAAGGCTGATAATGCTAAGGTTATTGTGAAATATTCTACCAATGGTCACCAAGAAAAAGAATGGATATATAACTAATGAACAGCTTTATCTCTTTTATAGTACGACCATTTCAGTTTGAAGGCACCAAGATGCTACCCAACATCTTATTGATGTGTAAGCTTACCGTGATTCTGCTTAGTGTACATCATTTTTTTTTCAAAATAAACGATCCGTTTATTCCGTTTATTCCAGCTTTAGATAATTTTAATGATTACCCTAATGTCTTCAAATATGTCTTAAGAACTTTATATGTCGTTGGAGCCTTTGGTGTTCTGTTTAATATTAAAGTCCGAACCTCCAGCATCCTCACAGGTTTAGTCGTTATTTTAAGCATTTTAGCTTCAAAACCGCTGTTTTTTAATCATGCTTTTATCTGCGGATGCGCTTTAATTTTAGGCGGATTATCGAGCGATAAAGAACCACCTTACTTGCTTATATTTCAATTAAGTTTAGTCTATTTTGGAGCATCTATTAATAAGTTTCTGGAACCCGATTGGTGGTCTGGAGCCTTTATGGACACCTGGTTAGGAACAGCAAGAGCGAATCCTGTATATTTATATGTTTCAGAATTATTGCCAAAACTAGTCTTTGCGAAGCTTTTGTCTTATATCGCTATGTTTACTGAGTTTGCAATTGCTGTGTTAATCCTATTTAAAAAAACAAGGAATTTAACGGTTTGGTTCATCATCATTTTCCATACCTCTTTGTTTACATTGACCTCGTTTAGATTTGGTCATTTTATTGAATCTTTAGCCATTGTGTTATTGGCGTTTTTAAGCATTCCGAAAGAACAATTACTTATTAACTACAAAGAACACTCCTTAAAAAAATTAAAACAGTTCTTTACTTTTTTAGATCGAGATAAAAAGCAAGTCTGGGATCCAATAACTTCTGAAAGTCCACATTGGCTTAGCCTTAAGACGAAAGACAAAACACTTTACAATCACGAGGCTTTAAAAGATATGCTTTTATATACGCCTAACTTTTTCATGCTTATGATAGCCATTGATATGGCGATGTACATTGTGTTGTATAATCATAGAACCATCTTATTTGTGTTCAATATGATCTTTATCTGGAGTGTCATTTTGTATTTTCTCCCTGTGAAGTGGTTTAGAAAAACAGAGGTTTAGATAGTGTTATAAATACAATTCCATTTCATATTGATTGACCGTATTTGATAAACCTACAGCTTCGATAGCGCGAAGTTTTTCTTCAAGTCTGTCATCAACATTAATAATCCTGACTTGTTTTGCAATGGATTGAATAGCCTGAAATAATCGCTTCCAATTTTCGTTTTGATTTATTAGAACTTCCAGTTGGTTAATAGTTCCATTCTCTGTGTTAATTGCAAAAAATGATTCTATTTTATCTTCATGATACACGTAATAATAATCAGAATTCCCATGTTCTAAACACCTAGAATGAAAATCCCATGAGTAGGTGTCTTGATTTGGAATATGGTCCCAGTCAATCTCAAAAAAAGGTACTTTCTTGACAATTATCTGAGTTTCATCTGTTGATAAATCCCCTGCAAAACATTTAAACGTTTTACAAATATTAAATCCGACACCTTGATAAGCCTTAACTGCTTTTTCGTTTTCGGTAATAACTTCAAGAACACTTTTGGTAATTCCATGACGTTTTAAATCTGCAATAGCATATTCGTAAATAAACTTTACAATTTTTTGTCCTCTGTATTCTGGAATGACACCTGTTCCTGTATTAAACGCAACTCGTTCTCCATGACGATCATCAATGGCATGAATTATAAAACCAACTAATGTATCACCATCAAACATTCCATAAGACCAATTGAAGTTAACTTTAGCTGCTTCCCAACGCTTCTTATAATAATTATAATCTGTAGGCATTGTGACAAAATAGTTTTCAAACGCAGATAGAAAACACGTCATTATCGTATTAAAATCTGTATGTCCTAGATGCTTAACAGTCATGATTTATTTATAAATAGAAATAGTTTCTTCTCCTTCAGACGTTTTACTCGCACGATACATGCCTTCGGTATTAAAAGGCATAGCGATATTACCTTTGGCGTCAACAGCAATCAATCCGCCATCTCCACCAATTTCAAGAATTCGTTTATTTATGACTTCTTCGGAAGCATCTTGCAAACTCATGTTTTTATGTTCCATAAGGCAAGCCACATCATAAGCCACAACGCCTCTAATAAAAAATTCACCGCTTCCAGTACATGAAATCGCACAAGTCTTGTTATTGGCATAATTTCCGGAACCAATCATCGGACTATCACCGACGCGCCCCCATTTTTTATTAGTCATGCCGCCTGTAGATGTCGCTGCAGCAATGTTTCCGTTTTGATCACAAGCCACAGCACCAACAGTACCAAATTTAGAATCTTTTTTTGTTGAGTGATCCAGCTGAAACTGATCGGTATCTTTTATCTCCAGCCATTGTTTGTGACGAAATTCATCATAAAAATAAGCAGCGTCTTCGAGCGTATAATTTAGCTCTTTAGCAAATTTCATTGCGCCTTCGCCTGCTAAAAACACATGGTCGCTTTGTTCCATGACATCACGTGCTAGACTCACCGGATTTTTAATTCCGGTAATTAAACTCACAGCACCAGCATTTAAAGTCTTTCCATCCATAATACTCGCATCCATTTCGTGGGATTCGGTTGCTGTAAACACCGATCCTTTGCCTGCATTAAATAAAGGCGAATCTTCTAAAACCTTGACGGCAACTTCAACAGCGTCTAAAGCCGCTCTGCCATCATTTAAAATCGCATAACCTGCATCTAAAGCCGCTTTTAAATCGTTTTTATATTGAGCTTCTAATTCTTGGGTCATCATGCCTTTTACCAATGTACCTGCACCACCATGAATGGCTATCGAAAACTTTTTCATGCACTCCTTTTTTTACTTCGGAAAATTACAAATTGTAGTTCAATTTATTCCCTATAAACGCATAAGTTTTTGTAGCTTTATAAACTTCAAAAATCAATCCGATGTCAGATCAAAAACGCTTATTTCTTGTCGATGCCTACGCCCTTATTTTCCGTGGGTATTACGCTTTTATAAAAAACCCGAGAATCAATTCCAAAGGTGAAGATACTTCAGCCATTATGGGCTTTATGAACTCCTTACTCGACGTCATCAAACGTGAGCGCCCAGATCATTTAGCCGTTTGTTTTGATAAAGGTGGAAGCGCAGACCGCGTCGAAATGTTTGAAGCCTACAAAGCCAATCGTGATGAAACTCCCGAAGGCATTAAAACTGCAATTCCGTATATCTGTGAAATTCTTAAAGCCATGCACATTCCAATCATGGTCAAGGAAGGTTACGAAGCCGATGATGTGATTGGCACCTTGTCGCGTCAAGCCGAAAAAGAAGGCTATAAAATCTATATGGTTACTCCCGATAAAGATTTTGCGCAACTCGTTACCGAAAACATTTTTATGTACAGACCTGTTTTTGGTGGTGGCTACGAAACTTGGGGCATTCCTGAAGTACAGAAGAAATTTGAAGTAACCGATCCCATGCAAGTCATTGATTTTTTAGGCATGATGGGCGACTCAAGTGATAATATTCCGGGACTTCCAGGTGTTGGTGAAAAAACGGCTAAAAAATTCATCGCTCAATTTGGAAGTATGGAAGGCTTATTAGCCAATACCGACCAGCTTAAAGGAAAAATGAAAGAAAAAGTTGAAGCCAATGGCGAACTTGGTTTACTTTCAAAAAAACTGGCAACCATTATGCTGGATGTTCCTGTGACATTTAATGCGAAAGATTTTGAACTCGATCATCCTGATGTTGAAAAGGTCAAGCAAATTTTTACCGATTTAGAATTTAGACGACTGACCGATAATTTCTTAAAAACATTTGCTACAGAAGTTCCTGATGCTGCAACCACGACAAGCTCTCAAACTGAAACCAAGCCTAAAGCGACTCCAAAAGAACAACAATCGGCTGGTGCTGGACAATTTTCATTGTTTGGTGGTGATGCTTCGGCGACTCCTGATACCGCTTCAGAATACACTCGTAAAACGGCTGAAAACACGGCTCATTTTTACCAGAGTATCGCACCAGGAATGGCGACCAAATTGTTTGTCAATAACCTGATGAATCAAACATCGGTGTGTTTTGATACCGAAACTACAGGGCTTAATCCGCTCACAGCTGAACTCGTTGGTATCGCCTTTTCATGGGAAGCCGGAAAAGGCTTTTATGTTCCATTTCCGGAGGATAAAGAAGCTGCGCAAGAACTCATAGAAGTCCTGCGACCGTTTTTTGAAAATGAAACCATCGAAAAAATTGGTCAGAATTTAAAGTATGATATTAAAGTCCTCGCTAAATATAATATCGAAGTCAAAGGCAAACTCTTTGACACCATGTTAGCGCATTACCTCATCAATCCAGATATGCGACATAATATGGATGTGCTTTCTGAAACTTACCTCAATTACACACCGATTTCAATTACCGAACTCTTAGGAAAAAAAGGTAAAAACCAACTGTCGATGCGTGAGGTTCCTTTAGAAAAACAAACCGAATATGCCGTTGAAGATGCCGATATTACGCTTCAGTTAAAAGAGCATTTCGAAAAAGAACTCGGCGAAGCCAATACCCAAAAATTGTTTGACGAAATTGAAATTCCGTTGCTTCGCGTCTTAGCGACGATGGAACTGGAAGGTATCAATCTGGATCAGGATTTTCTGCATTCGTTATCAGAACAACTCAATACAGATATTGCCAACCTTGAAAAAAGTATTTATGAAGCTGCTGGTGAAGAATTTAATATCGCCTCACCAAAGCAATTGGGTGTTATTTTATTTGAAAAATTAAAACTGGTCGATAAGCCTAAAAAAACCAAAACCGGACAATATTCAACAGCAGAAGACGTACTGAGTTATTTGGCAAAAGAGCATGCAATCATTCAGCAAATTTTAGACTACAGAGGCTTGTCAAAATTAAAAAGCACCTATGTCGATGCCTTGCCTTTACAGGTTGAAGCACACACAGGACGCGTACATACCGATTATATGCAAACGGTGGCTGCAACGGGACGACTGAGTAGTAATAATCCGAATTTACAAAACATTCCGATACGTACCGAACGTGGTCGTCAGGTTCGAAAAGCCTTTGTGCCGAGAAACGATGAGTACACCTTACTCGCTGCCGATTATTCACAGATTGAACTCCGAATCATCGCAGCCTTAAGTCAGGAAGAAACCATGATTGAAGCCTTTAAAAATGGAGAAGACATTCACGCATCGACGGCTTCTAAAGTATTTAACGTGCCTATTTCTGAAGTCACTCGCGAGCAACGAAGCAATGCCAAAACCGTCAACTTCGGAATCATTTATGGGGTGTCTGCTTTTGGCTTAAGTAATCAAACCAATTTATCGCGTAGTGAATCTAAAGAGTTGATTGACACCTATTATGAAACCTATCCGAAGCTACGTAGTTATATTCATGAGCAGGTTGATTTTGCGCGAGACCATGGATATGTACAAACCGTTTTAGGCAGGCGTCGTTATTTAAAAGACATTAATTCTCGTAATGCTGTGGTTCGTGGAGCTGCTGAACGAAATGCCGTGAATGCACCTATACAGGGAAGCGCTGCCGATATCATCAAAATTGCGATGATTAATATTCATAAACAGCTCCAGGCAGGCGATTATAAATCAAAAATGCTGTTGCAAGTCCATGATGAATTGGTATTTGACATCTACAAACCCGAACTCGAGACCATGAAAACCCTTATCAAAACCGAAATGGAAAATGCATACAAATTAGAGGTGCCTTTAGATGTCGATTTGGATATTGGTGATAATTGGTTGGAGGCGCATTAAGAAGTTTATCGTATGAAAAAAATAGAAGTTGTTGCAGCAATTATATATTTCGGAAATGAAATTTTATGTGTTCAAAGACCTAAAAACAAGCTAAGTTATATTTCAGAAAAATTTGAATTTCCTGGAGGGAAAATTGAAAAAGGAGAAACAAAAGAAGAAGCTTTAAAAAGAGAACTTATTGAAGAATTAAATTTCATTCCCACTAAAATTGAAGATTTATTTCTGACAGTTGTTCACAAATATCCTGATTTTGAATTAACAATGCATAGTTTTGTTTGTTATGCCGAAACTAAAGATATAAATTTAAATGAACATATTTCTTGTGAATGGCTAACACTAAATGACTTAATTAAGCTAGATTGGGCAGAGGCAGATATTCCAATAGTTAATAGATTAGTTCAGAATGGACAAAAAGTTTAATGATAATTTTAGAGATAGTTTATTAACTGGATTCATTGATAAGACATTAGAGTCTGATGTTCTTTATCAACCTGAATTACTTATTAATAGGAAAATACCTAGAAAAAAAGTACTATCTACAATCATTAAGGAATTAGAAACTTGTGAAAGCTTTTACATATCTGTCGCTTTTGTTACAACTGGAGGTGTAGCTACTTTAATAAACACTTTCAAAAATCTAGATGAAAAAGGAATTAAAGGAAAAATCCTTGTTTCTCAATATCTGAATTTTACTCAGCCTGAAGCTTTAAGAAGATTATCTCAATTTAAAAACATTGAATTAAAAATAATTACAAAAGAAAATTCACACTCCAAAGGTTACATTTTCAAACATTCTGAATATTATAATTTAATTGTTGGAAGTAGCAATTTAACATCTTCAGCTTTAACTACAAATAAAGAATGGAACATGAAAGTTTCGGCTAGAAACTCTAGTTCAATTGTAGATAAAGTAATAAAAGAATTTGAGAGTGATTTTAATGTTGGAGAAATTGTAAATGAATCTTATATCAAAAATTATGAAGATGTTTATAAAAAACAATATCTAGTTTATAAAAAAAGTCAGGAAGAATTATCTGAAGAGCTTAGTTTAGAAATAACTCCTAACTCAATGCAAATTGAAGCATTGGAAAATTTAGAAAAGTTAAGGGAAATTAATAATAAAGCCTTAATAATTTCAGCAACAGGTACAGGAAAAACATTTTTAGCAGCTTTTGACGCCAAAACTTTTAATCCAAAAAAGCTCTTATTTGTAGTTCATAGATTAAACATTGCAAAAAAAGCTATGGAAACTTTCAAAACAATTTTTGGCAATACTAAAACAATGGGATTGTACTCTGGTAACAAAAGAGAATTAGATTGTGACTTTGTTTTTTCAACCGTTCAAACAATATCCAAATCTACTCATTTAAAACAATTCGACAGAGCTTGTTTTGACTACATAATTATTGATGAATCCCATCGTTCTGGAGCTGAATCATACACTCGATTAATAGATTATTTCCAACCAAAATTTCTTCTTGGCATGACTGCAACGCCTGATAGAACTGATGGAAATGACATTTATAGCCTATTTGACCATAACATCGCTTATGAAATTAGGTTAAGTAAAGCTATGGAAGAAGACATGCTTATTCCGTTTCATTACTATGGTGTCACAGATTTATCAGTTAATGATGAAATACTTGAAAATGAATCAGATTTTAGATTATTAACTGCTGATGAAAGAGTAAATAAAATCATAGAAAAAATTGAATTCTATGGTTCTGACAATGGAATAACAAGAGGTTTAATTTTTTGTTCTAAAAAAATTGAAGCTAAAGAATTATCTGAAAAATTTAATCAAAAAGGCTACAAAACTGTTGCTTTAACTGGAGACAGTTCGGAAGAAGAAAGAACATCAGCAATTAATAAATTAGAGAGTACCGACTTGACAGAAAAATTAGACTATATTTTTACTGTTGATATATTCAATGAAGGAATTGATATTCCTAAAATTAATCAAGTTGTAATGATTCGTCCAACGCAATCAGCAATCATCTTCATTCAGCAATTAGGTAGAGGTTTAAGAAAAACTGACGAAAAACATTATCTAACTGTAATTGATTTTATAGGCAACTACAAAAACAATTATTTGATTCCTATTGCCTTATATGGCGATACATCATATAATAAAGATAAAATAAGGAAATTAATTTCTGAAGGCAGCAATATGATTCCAGGAGAATCCACAATCAATTTTGATGAAATCACCAAGGAAAGAATATACGCTTCCATTGATTCTGCTAACATGCAATTGCTTACAGATTTAATGATTGACTATAATAATTTAAAGAGTAGAATTGGTCGAATTCCTATGATGATGGATTTTGTAAAAAATAATGCACGAGAACCATTCTCATTTATTGAATATTCCAAATCTTACTTTAATTTCATTAATAGAATTGATAAGACCTTTGACAAATCTTTAAATAAAAAACTTGCTGAGTTATTAGAGCTTTTTTCAAAAGAGATTAATAATGCCAAAAGAATTGAAGAAAGTATAATTTTAAAAGAATTACTTAATTCAAACGAACTTAAAATTTCAAAACTCAATGAATTAATACATGATAGATATCAATATAAACCTACTACAGAAACTATAGATTCTTGTATTTCTAATATTAATTTTCGTTTTATTCGAAAAGAGGAAAAAATCATCTATTTATATAAAAATACCCTAAGGTTTCATGATGAGTTTAAAGAATTACTTAACAATAACATTTTCAAAGAATTTTTAATTGACTCTATAGACTATTCTATTTATACTTTCAATAATAATTTTGACAAAGATTATTACAAAGGAGGACTTATTCTTTTTAATAAATATAGTAGAAAAGATGTTTGCAGATTGTTGAATTGGGAAAATGATATAAGTAGTACTGTTTATGGCTATAGAACAAGAAATGAAATCACTCCATGCTTTGTAACTTACCATAAGTCGGAAGATATTGAAGACACAATAAAATATAACGACTATTTTATTTCTCCTTCAATCTTCGCATGGGAATCAAGGTCCAACAGAAAATTAACTAGTGAAGAAATTAAAAATGTAATTAATTCTAAACGCATATTACTTTTTGTAAAAAAAGAAGATGCTGAAGGAACTGATTTTTATTTTATGGGAGATGTATCTATCATAAAAGATTCAATTCAACAAGCTGAAATGCCTGAATCTGGAAAACCAGTAGTTCATTTCAAATTCCAATTAGATGTGCCTGTAAAAGACGATTTATATAATTATATAACTGCAGACAATAAGAAGAAAACAACTGATAAAGTCATAAATTCTAAAGTTAAATTAATAGAAAATGAAGTAAAGCAATCAGAGTCTACTATTCCAATATATGATTTCTATGCCGCAGCTGGTACCTTTAGTGAAATGCAAAATGAAAAAGAGTACAACTTAATATCTGTTCCAGAAAAATATGCTAGTGATGATTACTTTGCTTGTAGAGTCATTGGAGAATCAATGAATAAGATAATTCCGAACAACTCAATTTGTTTATTCAAAAAGTATTTTGCTGGTTCTCGTAGTGGAAAGATTCTCCTAATCGAAAATCGAGATTCTTATGACCCAGATTTCAACTCATCATTTACTGTAAAAACTTATTCAAGTGAAAAAATCATTACAGATGAAGGTTGGCAACATAACTCAATAATTTTGAAACCTAACTCTTATGATAAAAGTTTTAAAAACATAATTCTTGATGAAGAAAATAGCAAAGAAATGAGAGTAATTGGAGAATTTGTAAAAGTATTAGAAAACTAACCGAAAGAATCTAATTTCGTTTTACCTTCTCCTCCTCTTCTTCCCCTTCTTAAACATCACCTTATCCTTTAGTTGAATAAAAAGACTCTGCATCATTAAAGGTATTTTAGCTTTAACAAGTAAATTTATATATTAAACTCAAAAGGACAAAACATAAAAATTAATCATTTTAATTAGAATTAAAAAAAACGGTCATTATTATTTTCCAAAAAAAACAAAAAAAGCAGGATTAAAAATCCTGCTTTTTATTCTTAATATTAGGTAGCTATTATGCTGTTTGCATTTCGTGTTTACCTTCATAAACTTCCTCTACTAATTTAGCATTAAAAGCAGGCAAATCTTCTGGTGATCGGCTTGTAACTAAGCCTTCGTCAACTACTACCTCTTGGTCTAACCAATGTGCACCTGCATTTTCAATGTCGGTTTTGATAGAGTTAAACGACGTTACCTGTCTGCCTTTTAAAACATCTGCTTCTGCCAACAACCATGGTGCATGGCAAATGGCTGCCACAGGTTTTTTATTTTCAAAGAATGACTTTACAAAATCTACGGCCATTTTATTTCTTCTCAAAATATCAGGATTAATGACACCTCCTGGTAACATTAAAGCATTATAATCTTCTTGAGATACTTCATCTAAAGTTTTATCCACTTTGTAAGCTTTACTCCAGTTTCCATTATCCCAACCTTTAATTTCGCCTGTTTTTAAAGAGACAATTTGCACCTCTGCTCCTGCTTCTTCTAAAGCATTTTTAGGTTCTCTTAATTCACTTTCTTCAAAGCCATCGGTTGCTAAAATTGCAACAATCTTTTTTTTCAAATTTTCCATTATCATTTGTGATTTTTTTGGTTTATAATTACCCATATAATCTAATAGATTTATGAATCAATACCAAAAAACCAATAGAGATTAACCTAGACTTAACAACGAATGTTAAGGAGTCTTAAAATACTTTTGTTTACCGCCTCCTCCGCTTCTTCTTCCCCTTCTTAAACGTCACCTTATCCTTCCGCTGATTAAAAGGCACAGCATCATTAAAGGTGTTTTTGGCCTCACCTTTAGGTTTATTTTTTCGCCATTTTTCGGTTTTGGCAGGAAGTAAGACGTCTAATAAATCCTGACGACCCAGTTTATTCAAGGTCTTTCTAATCCACGCCTTATTTTCATCTTTATACCAGAAGAAAAAACGATGCTGCTCATCTTTTTCCTTACGCGTTTTTGGCGTGTTCACTTTTTTAAGCGTATACGGATGATACCCACTATAATAAATCACTGTCGCTACAGTCATAGGTGTTGGTGTAAAACCTTGGACTTGCTCTAACTGAAAGCCCATATCTTTGGTTTCGGCAGCGAGATTCGCCATGTCCTCTACTTCGCAAGCCGGATGGTTCGAAATAAAATACGGAATCAACTGAAGCTTCAACCCTTTCTTAATATTAATCTTATCAAAGCGCTCCTTAAACTTATGGAAGTACGTAAACGACGGCTTACGCATCAGCTTTAACACCGGATCGCTGGTGTGCTCTGGTGCCACTTTTAAGCGACCAGACACATGCTTAGTCATCACCTCTTCGGTATAATCGTCAAGCTCTTTCGGATCGGCATTTTTATTAAATTCTGGCACCAGCATATCGTGGCGAATTCCAGAACCGATAAACGATTTCTTTACTTTCGGGTGACTGTCAACCGCCTGATACAATTCGGTTAGCGGTTTATGAGACGTATCGAGATTACTGCAAATTACTGGCGAAATACAACTCGGCGCCACACACTTATCGCAAATCGATTGTACCTTTCCTTTCATTTGATACATGTTGGCACTCGGACCACCAATATCAGATAAATAACCTTTAAAATCAGGCATATTCGCAACCGTATCAACCTCCTTTAAAATGGATTCCTGACTTCGGGATGCAATAAATTTTCCCTGATGTGCCGAAATCGTGCAAAAACTACAACCACCAAAACAGCCTCTATGAATGTTGATAGAAAACTTAATCATTTCAAAAGCTGGAATGGGTCCGCGTTTATTGTATTTCGGATGCGGCAATCTCGTGTAGGGCAAATCGAAAGAGGCATCAATTTCGGCCTCAGTCATGGTTGGATAGGGCGGATTAATCATCAAGGTCTTATCACCTACTTTCTGAAAAATTCGTCGCGCTGCCAGCTTATTCGATTCCTGCTCAATCACCTTAAAATTAGAAGCGTATTGCTTTTTATCCTTTAAACAAGTTTCATGAGACGCAATTTCAACATCTTCCCAATTGCTGTTTTTCGGAATTTTATCATGTTTATCTAAAAGTACTGCTGTTTGATTTACGGTATTGATACTTTGAAACGGCACGCCTTTTTCCAGCAAACGAACAATTTCACGAAGCGGTTGTTCGCCCATTCCATACACGAGCATATCAGCTTTTGACGTCTCCAAAATGGTTGGCATCAATTTATCACTCCAGTAATCATAATGCGTCACACGACGTAAGGAACCTTCAATACCACCAATTAAAACTGGTGTGTCTGGCCATTTTTCCTTTAGGATATTAGAATACACCGTTGAAGCATAATCTGGTCTAAAACCTATATCACCATTAGGCGTATAAGCATCTTTATCACGACGCTTTTTATTAGCATTATAATTGCTAATCATCGGATCCATACAACCACCTGTCACACCAAAAAACAAGCGTGGCTGACCAAGTTTTACAAAATCCTGAAGATTATCATTCACATTCGGTTGTGGTACAATCGCCACACGCAATCCCATACTTTCTAGTAAACGCCCAATAACTGCCGGACCAAACGTAGGGTGATCCACATAGGCATCACCACTAAACAGGATAACGTCTAGCGCTTCCCATCCGCGTATTTTCACCTCTTTGTTTGTGGTAGGCAACCAACTCGAAAGTCTTAATTCTTCTTGCATGACTTTGCAAAAGTAGTCAAAAAATTGGCGCTTAGTTATTTGTATGACGCGAATTAACTAAGATTATGTGTTGGGCGTTACCACACTCATCCCTACAAGGTTTTGAAAACCTTGCAGGATCGCTTAGGTCGCGCTTTCCACTGCAAGTCCTCGTTCGTGCCTCACTGTGGGCTTTACGTTGCAATCGCTAACGCAGAGAGAAGCAAGAAATGAGAAAATTGAAATAATATTGAAAAAAAGAAAACTACAAATCTAGAGCCTTAACGCTCTCAATCCTATTACGCTCCAAAAAGGCATCAATCGTTTCAAAGTGTTCAATCACACGTTGGTCTTTAAACTCAAAAACTTTATTAGCCAAACCTTGCAGAAAATCACGATCGTGAGACACCAGTATCAGTGTGCCATCAAAATCCTGAAGTGCTTCTTTTAAAACGTCTTTCGATTTTAAATCCAGATGGTTTGTTGGCTCATCGAGAATCAATACATTCACAGGTTCGAGCAATAACTTCACCATCGCTAATCGGGTTTTTTCACCTCCCGACAATACACTTACTTTTTTATCAATGTCGTCACCTTTAAACATAAAGCGACCCAAGATATTTTTAATTTGCGTTCGGATATCGCCTTTAGCAACCTCATCAACCGTTTGAAAAATACTAAAATTTTCATCTAATAAAGCGGCTTGATTTTGTGCAAAATACCCAACCTTTACATTATGTCCTAAGGTACAAGTCCCTTCTACATCTATTTCACCTAAAATGGCTTTAATCATGGTCGATTTCCCTTCACCATTACGCCCTACAAAACAGACTTTCTCGCCTCTGGCTATCGACATATTCGCATCGTTAAACACCACATGATCGCCATAGGATTTAGACACCTCTTTAACCGTTACAGGATAATCTCCCGAACGTTGTGTGGGCGGAAAACGTAATTTTAAAGCCGAAGTATCAATATCATCAATTTCAATAATATCCAATTTTTCAAGCATGCGCTCTCGTGATGCTACTTGATTGGTTTTAGAATACGTGCCTTTAAAACGTTCGATAAATGCCATATTATCGGCAATCATTTTTTGCTGCTCTTGATAGGCTTTAATCTGGTGAGCGCGACGCTCTTCACGCAATTGCAAATAATGAGTGTACTTGGCCTTGTAATCGTAAATGCGTCCCATAGTGACTTCAATCGTACGATTGGTAATACTATCAATAAAGGCTCTGTCGTGCGAAATGACAACAACGGCATTGGCTTTATTCACTAAAAAGTCTTCGAGCCAGATTACCGATTCAATATCAATATGATTGGTAGGCTCATCTAACAAAATCAAATCCGGCTTTTGAAGTAAAATTTTGGCCAGTTCAATCCGCATACGCCAGCCTCCAGAAAACTCGCTGGTTGGTCTGGTAAAATCGGTTGGCTTAAATCCTAAACCTTTCAGGGCTTTTTCAACTTCGGCATCGTAATTCACTTCTTCTAAAGCGTAATACTTCTCTCCTAAATCAGATACGCGTTCGATGATTTTCATATAATCCTCCGACTCATAATCGGTTCGGGTTTCCAGCTGCTTGTTTAAGGCGTCCATTTCATCACGCATGGCAAACACATGACTAAAAGCTTTAGACGCTTCATCAAAAACAGTCGTATTGTCTTCCGTTAATAAATGCTGAGGCAAATAAGCTATAACGGCATCTTTAGGCGTTCTTACATGACCACGCGTTGCCTTTTGAACACCAGCAATAATTTTCATCATGGTCGATTTTCCGGCGCCATTCTTTCCCATTAAGGCAATTTTATCATCGGCATTTATGGTAAAAGACACCTCACTAAAAAGTGTTTGTCCGCTAAATTCTACCGCTAAATTATCTACTGAAATCATCGTTCTTCTTTTAAAGTTGCAAAACTAGTAAAAGCTCGATTTAGACAAACCAATTAATTAAAAAAATAACACATTGAAATCGAGAGTAGTACCAAACTAAAAAAAAGCCTATTAAAAGGCATAAAAATATCTCATCACACTATTTGGTAATCAAATATTTAATCGTAAATTTGCAAACTCTTTTCGAGAGAGAAAGTTTAACCGTCTGTCGTGAACAGGCAACTAATATTAATAAGTGTGGACACATTAAGCTACAAAACGATTTCGGCAAACAAAGCTACCGCTAATAAAGAGTGGGTTTTAGTTGATGCTGAAAATCAAACGCTAGGTCGTTTAGCTTCTAAAGTAGCAATACTTTTAAGAGGTAAACACAAGCCTAACTTCACACCACATGTTGATTGTGGCGATAACGTAATTGTTATCAATGCTGAAAAAATCAACTTATCAGGAAACAAGTGGAATGACAAAACGTACATTCGTCACACAGGGTATCCAGGTGGTCAAAGAAGTTTAACTGCGAATGAATTGTTTGGAAAAGATCCGGCAAGAATCGTGGAAAAATCAGTAAAAGGAATGCTCCCTAAAAACAAATTAGGTGCAGATTTATTCCGTAATTTAAATGTTGTTGTAGGTTCTGAGCACAAACATGAAGCTCAAAAACCAAAAACAATAGACTTAAACCAAGTTAACTAATGGAAGTAATTCACAAAATCGGTCGTAGAAAGACGGCTGTTGCTCGTGTGTACCTTGCCAAAGGAAAAGGCAAGATCACGGTAAACAAAAAAGACATGGAGGCTTATTTTCCTACTGCAACATTGCAGTACAAAGTAAACCAACCTTTAACCATGACTAACAACGATGGCAACTTTGATATTACAGTAAACGTTTATGGTGGTGGTGTAACAGGCCAGGCCGAAGCGATCCGTTTAGCATTATCTCGCGCTATGTGTGAGCTTGATGCAGAAAACAGACTAATATTAAAGCCAGAAGGATTATTAACTAGAGACCCTCGTATGGTTGAACGTAAGAAATTCGGTCAGAAGAAAGCAAGGAAAAAATTCCAATTCTCGAAACGTTAAAATTCTCAGCTTGACTGGGAATCTCGTCATGAGCTTTCTCAATCAAATGGAATGTATTATTCTGTTCCGAAACTTCGGAAATATGCGGAATATAAAAATCTCAAAGCTGTTCTGAACTTTTATATTCAGAACAGCTTTACATTAAAATTGCTGAATCACATTCAGCTAGATTAAAAAAAATCCTGAAACGAGTTCAGGTACAGTTTAGCATCTAAATGATGAAGGCGAGCAAGTTACTTCCAAATAAACAAAAGAAGTAATTCAACCTCGATTATCGAGAGCAACCACTTGATCATTGCTAATTTAATAGAACGTAAACAAATTACAACATGGAAAAAGTAGAAGTAAAAGACTTACTTGAAGCAGGTGTACACTTTGGTCACTTGACAAGAAAATGGGATCCAAACATGGCTCCTTACATTTATATGGAACGTAATGGTATCCATATTATCAACCTTTACAAAACTCAAGCAAAAATTCAAGAAACCGGAGAAGCACTTCACAAAATTGCTGCTTCTGGAAAGAAAATCTTATTTGTTGCTACAAAAAAACAAGCCAAAGACATCGTTGCTGAAAAAGCTGGAAATGTAAACATGCCTTACATTACTGAAAGATGGCCTGGTGGAATGTTAACGAACTTCGTAACGATTAGAAAAGCGGTTAAGAAAATGGCTATGATTGATCGTATGAAAAAAGACGGAACATTCAATTCGCTTTCTAAAAAAGAACGTTTACAGGTTGATCGTCAACGTGCTAAATTAGAAAAAAACTTAGGTTCTATCTCTGATATGACACGTTTACCAGGTGCTCTATTTGTTGTAGACATCAAGCGTGAGCACATCGCTATCAAAGAAGCTCAAAAATTAAACATTCCAATCTTCGCAATGGTTGACACCAATTCTGACCCTCGTGAAGTAGATTATTTAATTCCTTCAAATGATGATGCTTCAAAATCTATAGACAAAATTATGTCTGTAGTTACATCGGCAGTAGCTGATGGATTAGCTGAAAGAAAATCAGATAAAGCTGAAAAAGATGCTAAAAGTGAAAAATCACCTGCAGCAAAAAAAGAAGTTAAAGCTGATAAAAAAGCTAAAGTAGCTGCACCTGTTGCCGCTAACGAAGAAGAATAAATTAACAATTACACAATATAAATAAGTCGTTTAATTGTTTTCTTTGAAACTATAAATTAAACGACTTTTTTAAATTTTTAAACATTATGGAAAATACGGTAAAAATTACAGCCGCAGAAGTAAATAAATTAAGACAAGCCACTGGAGCTGGTATGATGGATTGTAAAAAAGCCTTAGTTGAAGCTGGAGGCGATTTTGACAAAGCCATTGAAGTACTTCGTAAAAAAGGACAAAAAGTTGCAGAGAAAAGAGCCGACAGAGATTCTTCTGAAGGTGCTGCAGTCGCAAAAATAAATGCCGATAACACCTCTGGTGTGGCTATCGTATTAGGATGTGAAACTGATTTCGTTGGAAAAAACGAAAACTTCGTAGCATTAGCTAATGATTTAGCAGATATCGCATTAAACCACAACACTAAAGACGAGTTTTTAGCTGCTGATTTTGGTGGAATGACTGTTGCTGAAAAGTTAACAGAACAAACTGGCGTTATTGGTGAGAAATTAGACATCACTGCTTTTGAAAGATTAGATGCACCTTACGTAGGACACTATGTTCATATTAACAAAATTGCTGCTTTAGTAGGGTTATCTGCAAAAGTAGATAACGTTGAAACTCTTGTTAAAGATGTTGCAATGCAAGTCGCTTCTATGGGAGCTACGACTTTATCTTACAAAGATTTTGATCCTGCATTTATTGCTTCTGAAACGGAAGCTAGAATTGCTGTTATCGAAAAAGATAATATCGAATTAGGTCGTTTAGGTAAAACCTTAAAAAATGTACCACAATACATTTCTATGGCGCAATTAACTCCTGAAGTTATTGCTCAAGCTGAAGAGGCTGCTAAAGCAGAATTAAAAGCAGAAGGTAAACCAGAACAAATCTGGGACAGAATTTTACCAGGAAAAATGGAGCGTTTTATTTCTGATAATACGACTTTAGATCAAGAGCAATGTTTATTAGATCAAAAGTTTATCAAAGATGAAAAACAAACTGTAGCGCAATACGTAGCATCTTTTGGTGATGTTGCTGTTACTGGATTTAAACGTGCAACAGTAGGATAATACACTCTTTTTACTAATGATACCCGGAAACTAAAGTGAAGGTTGTATCGAAGTAAAAGATCCCTCTAAAATACCAAAGCCACTACTCTTAGTCTAAGATGTAGTGGTTTTTTTTATTTAAAACTTAAGCTCATATATCCCGAATTAATATAAGCATTGTTGGTTCCCGAATATACTCTTATTTTGTATTTGCCTGCTTTGTAAAACGCATGAGAAAAATGGGTAATATCGGCATTGCTATTAACCTGAGTCACATTAAACACTTCTACTTGTTTGTATAAACCACTGGCATCCATTTTATCAACATAAACTTTTAGCTTATCTGTATAAAGCGGATTACCAAGTCCGTTATCAACATAAGTCCAAATAAGACCTCCTTTGACCCTATCAATAGTAAAACTTGTGTAGCGCTTACTCGTATTCGGAATTAAATTGTTATTTGAAGCTGCCGAAATATTGGAGAAAAAGACTTTCGATTTTATGTAATTACCATATTTAATGGGCGGATTTTTAATTTCGTTCTCTTTTTTAACTCTTAAAGCAATAGCCGCATTAATCTGCGCTTTACTTTTTAAAGGCTGTTTATCACCTTTAATTGTATTAATAGAGGTAGAACGCGTTGGCAAGGTTAAGCCTAAATTAATCAACTTCTTGTGTGCTTTACTATCTATTGCCGAAATGTAGTACATCCCATTAACGCCTCCTACAAGCCCAATTCCGGTTTTATTTCCTTTAGCAGTAGCAATACCAATCACTTTATTATTTTCATCAAAAACGGGTCCGCCACTATTTCCGGGATGAATTTCAGCATCTGTTTTTATGTATCCATAATCTGTATTCATTACAAAATCACTTCCACTCATAATCCCTACACTCAAAGTACTCATGTCTTTAAGTAACATTTCCGAAGACCCAATAAACTGAGCTGGATAACCAAACACACATAGTTTTTCGCCTTGTGAAACGGTGTCTGAATTTCCTAATGGCAATGCTGTGAAATTAGCACTTACAGGTTGATCATTAATATCACTAACAATCTTGAGTAAGGCACCATCAAAAGCACCTGCGCCAATAGCGACTATTTCTGCTTTATATAAGGTATAATCGTTTTCACTATTTCCATTAAATACCTGAATCAACGGGATTGTATGTCCGACTCTATGAACCTTAGTCAGGCTTTTAGTGTTCACAATCTCATCTGAGTAAACATCAAAACTTGTCTTTTTTTCTTTTCCAACAGTACTATCGTAATAAATATAGCCTTTCACTCCAGTTTCAACAACATGTTTATTAGTGAAAATATAGCCGTCTTTGGTGACAACAAAACCAGAACCTCTGCTTAAATAACCTTTTCCGGGTTTTTCTTTTTCTAATTCTGGGTCTGCCATAATAATTTTCACAACTCCTTTGCTATACGCCGAAGCAATAAGCTTGGTATCTAAACCCTTTGGTGTAGGCTTTGGATCGACACAAGAAAAAACTGTAATAAAAGCGAAAAGTATAAGAGGTAAACTATTTTTCATCATGGTTGGCATTGAAAACAGTATAAAAAAACGAAAATTATTTATTCTATGAAAATTAAATCACTTAATATCAACAATAAACACCAAGCAGAGCACGAAATAAAATAAATTGACCAATCCGCTATAAACGATAAGACATAAATAAAAACAATTGCCAAGTAAAAAATAATTTTGTTTATTTTTGTCGCAATCTAATTACCTTTATAAACATTCATTCTACAAATGACGAAATACAAAAGAATCCTACTAAAATTATCTGGTGAAGCACTTATGGGCTCACGCCAATACGGAATTGATCCAGAACGTTTAGCAGAATATGCCAAAGACATCAAAGAAATTACCGATTTAGGTGTAGAAGTGGCTATCGTTATTGGTGGTGGAAATATTTTTAGAGGTGTCGCTGGAGCTATGGCAGGTATGGACCGTGTTCAAGGAGATCATATGGGAATGTTGGCGACTGTGATTAACGGATTAGCATTACAAAATGCACTGGAAGATGCAGATGTAAAAACACGCCTGCAAACTGCCATCAAAATCAATGAAGTTGCCGAACCTTTTATAAGACGAAAAGCAATGAGTCACCTTAGAAAAGGTCGTGTTGTTATTTTTGGTGGCGGAACTGGTAACCCGTATTTCACAACAGATTCTGCAGCCGTATTAAGAGCGATAGAAATAGAAGCCGATGTTATTTTAAAAGGGACGCGTGTTGATGGTATTTATAATGCAGATCCTGAAAAAGATTTAAATGCTGTAAAATTCGACCACATTACGTTTGATGATGTATTGAGAAAAGGACTTAAAGTTATGGACACGACAGCATTTACACTAAGTCAGGAAAACAAACTACCAATCATCGTGTTTGATATGAATAAAAAAGGAAATCTGCTAAAAGTAGTTTCTGGTGAAAATATTGGCACTAAAGTTAATTTATAATATTTGGCTCATTTTTTGGTAAGCATTTTACATATTAAAGTTTTTTAATCATGAACGAAGACATAAAATTTATATTAGATACAGCTCAAGAAGCAATGGATGGTGCCATCAAGCACCTTGAAAAACAATTTGTAAACATTAGAGCAGGTAAAGCTAGCCCTGCTATGTTAGGTAGCGTTATGGTAGACTATTACGGTTCTCAAACGCCTTTATCTCAAGTTGCCAATGTAAACACACCTGACGGAAGAACCATTACAGTTCAGCCCTGGGAAAAGAGTATGCTTCAAGAAATTGAACGTGGCATTATGATCGCTAACCTTGGTTTTAACCCAATGAATAATGGTGAAACCATCATTATCAATGTACCACCTTTAACCGAAGAGCGCAGAAGAGATTTGTCTAAACAAGCCAAAGCTGAAGCCGAAGATGCTAAAATTGGTGTAAGAAATGCACGTAAAGATGCCAACCACGAGATAAAAAATCTTGAGGATGCTTCTGAAGATCAACAAAAAAATGCCGAAATTGATATACAACAAATGACCGATAAATACGTTAAGAAAATAGACGATATTTTTGAAGTCAAAGAAAAAGAAATTATGACTGTATAAATCCTCAAAAAGCGACGTATTATAAGTCGCTTTTTTTTATTAATCCTCTTTATTCTCTACTTAAATGCATAAGATTTTTTGCTTAATTTTGGTTACGCTTTTTACTTGTGCACTTTATTCGCAAACCCCTAACACGGCACAGGATTCTACTAAAGTCGAAAATGACTCTTTAAGAAAAAGAGAGTTTTTAAAACAATTAGGCAATGGGTTTTATCCAACAAAATTTTTAAATGTCGATTTAAAATATCTGATAAAATTTAATCAGTACGAAGGATTTCGAACGGGAATTGGTGGCGAAACAAACGAAGGGTTTTCAGAAAAATATAAAATCAATAGTTATGTGGTTTACGGATTTAAAGATCATCGTTTCAAATATAAAATTGGTGGCGGATTTAGGGTAAATGAAGCAACGAGCACCTGGATAAACCTTTCTTATACTGACGATTTACAAGAAACCGGTAGCTCCACTTTTTTAACAGATAAGCGCTTTTTTTCATTCTTTGAGCCGCGTTTATTAAATATTGATTTGTTTCATAAACACATTACAAAAGCGATTGCTATAGAGCACAAACTCTCAAATTATTTGCTTACCGAAACCGAATTTGCTGTAAGTAAAATTGATCCAACCTACGATTATAGATTTAATGTTAACGGACAATCTTATGGAAATTTTAATGTAAGTACCGCCAAAACGGCTTTACAATGGAGCCCATTTAGTCTTTTTTCAGTTGAAAAAGGAACCGTAAAAGAAACTAAAAGCGGCTATCCAAAATTCACCTTGCAACTAACTCAGAGTTTTAAAAATGTTATTGGTAGTAATTTCAATTTCTTTAAAACAGACTTTAGAACGGTACACCGATTTATATTTAACGACCATGTATTTACCGAAGCCATATTAACCACTGGACTGGCTACGGGAAAAACACCATTAACGCACTTGTATCACGCCTATCCTAATAACATTACTAAAGAGACGATTTTACAACGATTTTCGGTGGCAGGAATTAATAGTTTTGAAACCATGTATTTCAACGAATTCTTTTCAGATAGATATGCGACGCTCCAGCTCAAACACTTTGTAAAACCTTTTAAAATCACCGAGCGTTACCGACCGCAATTAGTGCTCATTTCAAGAATGGCTATTGGAGACATGAACAATATAGAACGACATCAAAACATCAATTTCGGGACACTATCTAAAGGCTATTCGGAAGTGGGATTTGAATTAAACAAATTACTCTTCGGTTTTGGCTTGAGTTTCGCCTATCGTTATGGCGGCTATCACCTTCCGTCTTATGCCGATAATATTGCTGCGAAGTTTACATTTAATGTCAGTTTATAATACAATAATATATCGTTAAATTTATCGGTTATCATTAGGTTTTTTCTACCTTTGGGCTTCGTTTTGAAAGCACATGTTTAAACTATTTACAAAGAACTTTTGGGAAGTGGTTGCGCGATTGATTTTGCGTAACAAAATTGGTATTTTAGTCGTCATCATTTTGGCTACTCTTTTCTTTAGTTCGCAGTGGAAATACATGCGTTTCACCTATACTGAAGCCAATTTACTTCCCGATGATCACGAGGTCAATGTCACCTATAACGAATTCTTAGATGTCTTTGGAGAAGAAGGCAACCTTATTGTACTTGGTGTAAAAGATTCTACGCTGTTTACGGTTGAAAAATTAAATGCTTGGAACCAGCTTTCTGAAAGTTTTAAAGCTTTCGACGAAGTAGAAACCGTTGTATCTATTAATGACCTGCAAAAACTGGTCAAAAATAATGAGGCCGAAAAGTTTGATTTAGTTCCGTTTATTAAAGATTCGATTGCTTCACAAGAGCAAATCGAAACGCTTCAAAACGAGCTATTTAAAACCTATCCGTTCTATGACAATTTCTTGTTTAATACCAAAACAAGAACTATAAGAACTGCCATTTATCTCAAAAAGGATATTGTAAACACAGCAGCCAGAAAAGATTTTATCCTTTTAACTCTTAACGATACAATTGAAGCCTTTGAAAACACTTATAATTTAGACGTTCGTATTTCTGGAATGCCTTATATACGAACGCTAAATGCTCAGAATATTGTTGACGAAATCGGACTCTTTATCGCTTTGGCTTTAGGTGTTACTTCGCTTATTTTCTTTTTCTTTTTCAGATCGTTTAGAGCTACCTTTATCTCACTTATTGTGGTGTGTGTTGGCGTTATGTGGACCTTTGGTATCATTGGGCTTCTCAACTATGAAATTACGGTACTTACGGCGTTAATTCCGCCATTAATAATCGTCATCGGGATTCCCAACTGTATTTTTCTTATCAATAAATATCAACATGAGGTTAAGCTTCATGGTAATAAAGTAAAATCGCTCCAGCGTGTCATTACCAAAATTGGAAACGCAACCTTAATGACTAACGTCACTACCGCTTCAGGTTTTGCAACTTTTATTTTGACAGAGAGCACACTCTTAAAGGAGTTTGGTATTGTAGCTTCGCTTAGTATTATTGCGATTTTTCTATTGTGTTTATTTGTAATTCCTATCATTTACACCTTTTTACCATATCCAAAAGAGCGCCATTTAGAACACTTAAACAAGCGTTGGATTGGTGGTTTTGTAAATTGGATTGAACGCATGGTACGTGAACAAAAAATTGCCATTTATGTTACCGCTCTTGTACTTATTATTGCGAGTATTATTGGCATTTATAAGATAGAAATCTCGGGCAGCCTCATTGAAGACATGCCAAAAGAAGAAGACTTCTTTAAAGATATCAGGTTCTTTGAACAAGAGTTCGATGGCATTATGCCTTTAGAAATTATGGTCGATACCAAGCGTAAAAAGGGTGTTATGAAATTGAGTACGCTTAAAAAAATGGAAGACCTTGAAAACCTAATTGATGAAACCGAAGAATTATCGCGTCCAATTTCTGTAGTTAGCTTAGTAAAATACAGTAAGCAAGCCTATTACAATGGCAACCCTAAATACTACCAACTCCCAACAAGTCAAGAAAACAGTTTTATTTTATCTTATGCAAAAAACTCATCTTCTGATGTAGACTTACTTAAAAATTTCGTCGACAGCACTGGACAATATGCACGGATTACCACATTTATGAAAGATATTGGTACCGATAAAATGGAACGTATTCAAGAAGACTTACAAAATAAAATAAACAAGGTATTTCAACCAGCCGATCGCTATAATGTCACCATGACCGGAAAGGCACTCGTTTTTCAAAAAGGTACCAAGTATCTGGTTAAAAACTTAGCCATTTCATTGTCTTTAGCCATACTATTAATTTCAATATTCATGGCTTATATGTTTCGATCGGTAAGAATGATTATTGTATCCCTTATTCCTAATGTACTTCCACTTGTGATCACAGCAGGTTTAATGGGGTATCTTGGTGTTCCTATCAAGCCTTCAACCATTTTGGTCTTTAGTATTGCCTTCGGAATATCGGTAGACGACACCATTCACTTTTTGGCAAAATACCGACAAGAACTACAAGCCAACCACTGGAAAATACGTAAATCTGTATATGCTGCTCTTCGCGAAACTGGCGTGAGTATGTTTTATACCTCTATTGTATTATTCTTTGGATTTATCGTATTTACAACGTCGAGCTTTGGAGGAACCGTTGCTTTAGGAGCATTAGTTTCGGCGACTTTACTGTTTGCAATGTTATCTAATTTACTACTGCTTCCGTCCTTATTATTATCCTTAGAACGCAGCATTGCTAATAAGGAAGTAATGCGTGAACCTTCTATAAATATTATTCCTATGGAAGATGACGATTCCGAAGCAGATAAAAATTCATAATCTGTTATATTTGCATAAAATTTTAAACTAATGAGCTACACAGTTTCACAATTATTGACACAAGACATTACCTTTCAGCCCATCGAAATTAAAGGCTGGGTAAGAACTTTTAGAGCAAACCGATTTATTGCCTTAAATGACGGTTCTACTATAAATAATATTCAGTGTGTTGTTGATTTTGAAAATACAGATGAAGCCATTCTAAAACGCATCACTACTGGCGCTGCAGTTCATATTAAAGGAGAACTGGCAGAAAGTCAAGGGAAAGGACAAAAGGTTGAAATTCAGGTTTCTTCTATAGAGATTCTGGGGGATTCTGATCCTGAATCATATCCAATTCAACCTAAAAAGCACACTTTTGAATTTTTACGTGAAAATGCCCATTTACGTACCCGCACCAATACATTTAGTGCTGTAATGCGTTTACGTTCTGCACTGTCATTTGCTATTCATGGGTATTTTAATGATAACGGGTTTTACCACGTTCATACACCAATTATCACAGGTAGTGATGCCGAAGGTGCTGGTGAAATGTTTAGAGTAAGTACCTTAGATGCTAAGAACCCACCTTTAAATGAGGATGGCTCTGTTAATTATAAAGAAGATTTCTTCGGAAAAGAAACCAATCTTACTGTTTCTGGTCAATTAGAAGCTGAAACATTTGCCATGTCACTCGGAAAAGTGTACACCTTTGGTCCAACGTTTAGAGCCGAAAACTCCAATACTTCGCGTCACTTGGCAGAATTCTGGATGATAGAACCTGAAGTCGCGTTTATGGATTTAAGTGGTAATATGGACTTAGCCGAAGACTTTATGAAATCGGTATTAGGCTACGTTTTGGAACACAATCGAGAAGATCTGGAATTCTTGGAAAAACGCTTACTGGACGAAGAAAAGACAAAGCCTCAGGCCGAGCGTTCAGATATGAGCTTAATTGATAAAATTAAGTTTGTGGTTGATAACAACTTTAAACGTGTGAGTTATACGGAAGCCATTGATATATTAAAGAATTCTAAGCCAAATAAGAAAAAGAAATTCAACTATATTATTGAAGAATGGGGTGCCGATTTACAAAGTGAGCACGAGCGTTTCTTAGTTGAAAAACATTTTAAATGTCCCGTGATTTTATTTGATTATCCGGCAAATATTAAAGCCTTTTACATGCGTTTAAATGAAGACGGAAAAACGGTAAGAGCAATGGATATTTTATTTCCAGGTATTGGAGAAATGGTTGGAGGTTCGCAACGTGAAGAACGTTTAGAAGTCTTAATAGAAAAAATGAAGGCACTTGACATTCCTGAAGAAGAATTATGGTGGTATTTAGATTTACGTAAATATGGAACCGCTGTACATTCTGGTTTCGGATTAGGTTTTGAACGTTTGGTAATGTTTGCAACAGGAATGAGCAATATTAGAGACGTGATTCCTTATCCGAGAACACCACAAAATGCAGAATTTTAACACATCAGCATTTGATATAAAATGATATGACAGACCTGTTAGATTTAAAACCTAACAGGTCTTTTAAATTATTCTTAAAAGCATTTGATTTTATAAACTTATATCAATAGTTTTTTTAACTTTACTTTAAACGAAAACAAAGCATGCTCAAACAATACCTACAGTTTAAATTATCACAAAAGTTGTCGCCACAACAAATTCAGCTAATGAAGTTGATACAGTTGCCTACACAAGCTTTTGAGCAACGAATAAAGCAAGAACTGGAAGAAAATCCTGCTTTAGATACAGGTAAAGAGAGTAATGATGACGACAAGTTTGATGAGTTTGATAACTCTGAAGATGATTATAATGACAATGATGAAATCAACACCGAAGACATCAACATCGATGAATATTTGAGTGATGATGAAGTCCCAGAATACCGAACACAAACCAGTAATTATAGTGCAGATGACGAAGAAAAGAATGTCCCATACGCTGCTGGAACATCCTTTACCCAACATTTAAGAAATCAGTTAAATACCTTTAGACTCAATGATGAAGAACGTGAAATTGCTGAATTTCTCGTAGGTAGCGTTGATGAAAGTGGTTATATACGTCGCTCGTTAAGCGATATCATGGATGATTTAGCCTTCACTCAAAATGTTTTTACTACCGAAGAAACGATTGAAAAGGTATTACATACGGTTCATCAATTAGATCCAGCAGGTGTTGGTGCTCGTAATCTTCAGGAATGTTTGAGCATTCAGTTACATAGAAAAGAAAAGTATCCAGATGTCGAATTGGCTTGTGATATTATCGATAAAGCATTCGATCAGTTTACAAAGAAGCACTACAAAAAGCTACTTCAAAAATTTGACATTACCGAAGTCCAACTTAGAGATGCCATAGAAGAAATTGAACGACTCAACCCTAAACCTGGTGGTTCTTATGCTGGAAACAATAAAATTGTTGAGCATGTGGTACCCGATTTTGCAATTAAAATTGTTGATGGCGAACTAGAACTCACACTCAACGGAAGAAATGCTCCAGAGCTTCATGTATCGCGAGAATATAGTGATATGATGAAAGGTTACAAAGCCTCTAAGGATAAAAGCAAATCACAAAAGGATGCCGTTATGTTCATCAAACAAAAGTTAGATGCTGCAAAATGGTTCATTGAAGCGATTAAGCAACGTCAGCAAACCCTTTTTGTGACCATGAGTGCCATCATGCATTATCAAAAAGAATACTTTCTTACAGGTGATGAGCGCAAGCTAAAACCTATGATTTTAAAGGATATTGCCGATGAAATAGACATGGATGTGTCAACAGTATCTCGTGTGGCTAATAGCAAATATGTAGATACGCCTTACGGAACAAAACTCATTAAAGAATTCTTTAGTGAATCGATGACTAATGATCAAGGTGAAGAAGTTTCCACACGAGAAATCAAAAAGATTTTAGAAACAGTTGTTGAAGAAGAAAACAAGAAAAAACCGCTAACCGACGAAAAATTAGCATCCATACTTAAAGAAAAAGGCTATCCTATTGCACGTCGAACTGTTGCTAAATATCGTGAGCAATTAGATATTCCTGTGGCGAGATTGCGGAAGAAAATATAATGAACTTCATTCTTAAAAGCATATCATATATTTTTCATCCGTTATTGATGCCTTTGCTTGGTGTGATTTTTTACTTTTCAAAAACACCTCGATATATTCCGGAACCCATGATGAAAGCGAAAGTGTTTTCAATCACAATCCTTACGATTATACTGCCAATTCTTCTGTATTATTTATTAAAAACCTTGAATAAAGTAGCGACAATTCATTTAGAAAATGTTGAAGAGCGCAGACTTCCATTATTTATCAATTGCATCATTACTGTATTGGTCATTGCACGTGTCCTTCCTATAGATGAAATACCAGAGCTCTACTTCTTCTTTATTGGAATTTTGATTTCAACCATCACTTGTCTGGCCTTAGCTTTAGTGAAATTTAAAGCAAGTATTCACATGATTGCTTCAGCTGGATTTTTTATGTTTGCGATAGCTGTTGCCATTCATTTTAAGATAAACACTAATGGTACAATTGCATTGATGTGTATTATTCTTGGAGCTATAGCCACATCAAGATTACATTTAAAAGCCCATACTTCAGTAGAATTAATTACAGGCTTTTTTGTGGGTTTACTCCCGCAGCTGCTATTATTAAATTATTGGTTGTAGTAGACTAAAGGATATAAAATATTAATCCGATTTTAATGGCATTCATATCTACAGCTTCTCCTGTACCACTCACTTTAGCATTGGTATCAAAAATCGTGTTTAGCGCGTAATAAAAGTGAAAATTAACATTGGAGTAACCTGCACTGAATGTCAATCCGTATTGAAAAGCATTAAAATCATCAATATTTGAGAGTTTAATGTCATTCGGGCTCCCATTAAACTTCGAGGAATTATGAAAGACGTAGCCTATTTTAAATCCGGTATAGATTCGCCAAAAATCATAATCTTTAGGGGTCGATGTACGCCATCTGAATTCAATAGGCATCTCTAATAAATAGGTTGTAAATTTATTTTTACTGAAGCTGGTATCATCATCAATATCGGTATAAATATAGTCCCCATTTTCTTCTGTAATCAACAAGGTTTGATTATACGAATTTGAAGATAAGCCTAGGCCAAGTCCTATGGCAATATTTCGTTGTGTATTAATAGGCATATCTTTAATAAAGCCCAAATGAAAACCACTAGAAAACCCATTTTGAGAGACACCATCAGGCTTTTGACCCAATAAGTTATAGGTAATAGCGAGATAAAATTGATCTTCTTTATACTGATGATCGACCACAGCAATACTATCATTTTTTGGGGTTTCGGCTAAAGGATTTGTATCCTCTTGAGCGAATCCATTAATAATAGGCAGAATCAATAGAACGTAAAAAATCAAATGTTTCATACTACAAATATAACTCAATAGTTTGTAGAAAATTTTGGTTTATGACACAAAAAAAGCATCCAGATGGATGCTTTAATATAATTTATAAAGTGTGATAATTAATTATCTAAAGCACTACCTGTACCTACAGTATAATTAATTTTAAGTGCATTAGCTTCTCTTAGCTCTTGCTTGATATCACTTACAATTCCCATATTAGCTTCTTTATCAACTTTTAAAGAAATGGTCATGTATGGAATCAAAGCCTCTTCTCTAAGTGCCGCTCTTTCGGCATCAATAAAAGCTTGGATATCACTAATTTCAGCAAACTTATCGTTAAGCTGTAATCTCGCTTCTGTACCAAATTTCTTATATGCTGCAGTTGGTTTTCCTGCATAGATATAACTAATAGGGTTTTTCTTTTCTAATTTCTCTACCTGATCTGCTAATGGTAATCGATTTTCAATCAATAGTGTATCTTCTCTCATCACAGTTACAACCATGAAGAAAAATAATAACATAAAAACAATATCAGGTAATGATGCTGTATTTACAGCTGGTAATGCATTATCCTTTTTACTTTTAAATTTAGACATAATCTTTAATGTTTTTATTTACTATACACTTCAGAGAGTTTCTCAGGATATTCTTCTCTAATTTGGTCAATTACAGCTTTAAGTTTATCCTTGTTACCTAAAAACTTAACGTCTTTGTAATTTTTTTCCATCATTACAAAATCCATATCTCTAAAACCTTTGCTAGGACCTATTTGTAAGGCTCTTTTGTTACGCAAATCATTGTATGCTGCCACTAATTCATTTTGAACAGATATATAAGCAGAATACGATGTTTCTCTTTCATTTTTTAGTGATATAATCGCTTTGTCAGGATTGTCTGATGATGATGGATCTTTTTCACCATTACAGTAATCACAAGTGCCATCGCCACCATTATCTAAAAACTTAATGGCAGCTGCTCTCAAGTCTTTAAGTTCCATTAGTTCATCTTCAACTAGTAATTGATCCTTATTATTCAACAAGACAGTAAAAATGTTTTTCTGTTTGATGACAACATCTTCATCGTTTTCTTCTATAGGAGGAAGCTTTCGATTTATACCTGAATCTTTAGGAATCGTAGTTGTTACTAAGAAAAATATAAGAAGTAAGAATGCAATATCGGCCATTGAGCCTGCATTTACTTCTGGTGCTGATCGTTTTGCCATAATTAATATTATTTACTAAGCATCTTTTTAATTCCAAAGAACAGCATTAAACCTGCTGCTAACAAAATTAAAATATAGAATGCTTTTATTGCGCCTTCAATCATTTGAGATTGAGTTGCTGTTAATGTCGTACCATCACTTAATAATCGCTCTTCTCCAGAAGAAAGAAAAAATCCTACTAATAAAATGACAGCAAATACACCAAATGATAATAGTGCTTTCTTTAGTTTATCTGGATGGCTAACTAAGTTAACCAAACTGAATACAACGGCTGAGATAGCGGCAATAGCTAAAACCACATAAGCGAGATTAGCAAACCATGATAAAACAGCTTGGTTGTCAACATCAGCTTTAATTGCATCATCACCTAACATGATGATTCTTACTAGAAAGAATACCGCAATTAGACCAATTACTAAAGCAACAATTTTGATTATTTTTTGAATATTCATGTTATGTTTGATTTAATAATTTGGTTATTACTTCTTGTGTCTTACTAATAAATCCATTAAAGTTATTGAAGCATCTTCCATATCGTTTACAATACTATCAATTTTAGCAATGATATAGTTGTAAAATATTTGAAGAATAATCGCTACGATAAGACCAAATACTGTTGTTAATAAGGCGATTTTAATACCACCTGCTACTAATGACGGATTCATATCACCTGCAGCTTCAATTTTATCAAAGGCATCAATCATACCAAGTACAGTTCCCATGAAACCAAGCATTGGTGCTAATGCGATAAACAATGAAATCCAAGACACATTCTTTTCTAATTGTCCCATTTGAACTCCTCCATAAGCAACAACAGCTTTTTCTGCAGCATCAATGTCTTCGTCTGCTCTATCTAATCCTTGATAAAAAATAGAGGCAACAGGCCCTTTTGTATTTCTACAAACTTCTTTTGCTGCTTCGATTCCACCAGAATTAAGTGCATCCTCAACATTTTGAGTTAGCTTTTTAGTATTAGTAGTAGCAAGGTTTAAATAGATAATTCTTTCAATAGCAATTGCTAATCCAAGAATTAAACATAGCAATACAATTCCCATAAAAAATGGACCACCTTCAATAAAACGTTCTTTCACTACTTGAGTAAATGATTTGTCCTCTTCAGCAGCTACTGGATCTGCGTCTTGAAATGTTGTGGCAACTGCTGTAGTTGCAGTCTCTACTGTGTAAGCATTTGTACTTGCGTTAACAGTACCGAAAGCCATGATACATACTATGGCTAAGATAGAAAATAGTCTTTTCATCGTTCTTGTTCTTAATTTTATTAGTTAAAGTGTTAAAGATATAAAAAAAATGCAATTAATAAATAAAAATCCTAATTGAGTCACTAGGTTTAACAGTTGTTAGACGCAATCAGCAATTTTTATTGTGACGAATTTAAATAAAATGTTTTGGATTTCTTAGTTCAATGAAAAAAATATTGCCACTATTTATATAATCTGAACCTACATTATAATTCATTTATCCATCTGAAATCTTAAAACCCTCATACCCTTTTATTTATAAACCTGCTTTAAAACTCATTAATTTATACTGTAAATATTGAATTTTATCGGTGACGACTGGAAAATCTATAATTTAAACCCTTATAACCGAAAAAGAATTGAAATTTGTTAGTCTTTGGAAACAAGCTTCGACAACCAAAAGGATGAGCTGCGCTGATCCTAATTGACTATGCTGGTAATACATCGTATTAGCAAACTCTCGTTTGCTTATGAAAACATCCCCATAAATTTACTGAAGCGAGCTTCGATATTAAATAGGTTTAGCTACGCTGATCCCAATTGGCTATGCTGGTAATACATCGTATTGGCAAACTCACGTTTGCTTATGAAAACATCCCCATAAATTTACTGAAGCGAGCTTCGATATTAATAGGATTAGCTACGCTGATCCCAATTGACTATGCTGATAATACATCGTATTAGCAAACTCTCGTTTGCTTACGAAAACATCCCCATAAATTTACTGAAGCGAGCTTCGATAAATTTATGGGGATGTTTTCATGTATTCGCAGAGAGGAAGGGATTCGAACCCTCGATACCCTTTTGGAGTATACACACTTTCCAGGCGTGCGCCTTCGACCACTCGGCCACCTCTCTATTTTTAAGTTGGCAAATATACAAATCTGAAATGATTATGACATTTCCCCACGTAAAGATGTTTCAAAAATGGTTTTGAAAGTTTTCATAGAGACTTGCTCGCCTAGCATAAACATTAATTTTGTCAATGCAGCCTCAGTAGTAATATCTTTTCCCGATATAACGCCAATCGATTTTAATTGAGTACTGGTCTCATACTGCCCCATGTTCACACTTCCTCCAGAACATTGCGTGACATTAATAATAGGAACCCCTCTTTTTATGGTCGCTTTTAGCAAATCAATAAACCAATCTTCAGTAGTTGTATTACCAGCGCCATAAGTTTCTATCACAATACCTTTTACTTGTGACAATTCAAATAAAGGAGTCAAAATAGATTCTGAAATTCCCGGAAACAGCTTAATTAATAAAATATCGGTTTCAAAGACTTTATGTACTACCAGTTTTTTTCTCAGATTGGGCTTAAATAAGTCATCGTGTTCTACCTTTAAATGCACGCCAGATTCTGCCAAATGCGGATAATTCATAGATTCGAAGGCTTCAAAATGTTCAGCATTAATCTTAGTGGTTCGGTTTCCGCGATATAATTTATATTCAAAATACAATCCAACTTCCTTAATCACTGGCTTTCCGCCTTTTTGCAAAGAGGCCATTTGAATGGACGTAATTAAATTTTCTTTTGCATCTGTTCTTAAATCTCCAATAGGTAATTGTGAACCCGTAAAAATAATAGGTTTGGCTAAGTTTTCAAACATAAAACTCAATGCCGAAGCAGAATAACTCATGGTGTCGCTTCCGTGTAAAACAACAAATCCGTCAAAAGTGTCGTAATGGGCTTCTATACTTTCGGCTATTTGAATCCAGTATTTAGGATTCATATTACTCGAATCTATAGGTTCTTTAAACGAAATGGCTTCAATATTACAATCTAAAAGTTTTAACTCTGGTATGTTTTTTAACAGGTTTTTAAAATCAAACGATTTAAGAGCGCTAGTTTCAGGATGCTTAATCATGCCAATCGTACCTCCTGTATACACCAATAATATGTTAGGTTGAGATGCTGCCATAGTTATATTTTGAATATATCTTTTGAGTTTTGAGTTGTAATTTCGGCAATTTTTTCTTCGGAAACTTCATATATCTGAGCTAATTTCTCTAAAACTTTAGTAATGTAAGCACTTTCATTTCGCTTTCCTCTGAAGGGTTTTGGTGCCAGATATGGTGAGTCGGTTTCCAAAACAATATGTTTTAAATTGATTTCATTTAAGAACTGATCGATTTTACCATTCTTAAATGTTGCGACACCTCCAATTCCTAATTTCATATTATAGGATATGGCTTGATGCGCTTGTTCTAAAGTCCCTGTAAAACAGTGAAAAATTCCGAAGAGTTTATCATCATTCACTTCGTCTAAGACTTCAAAAATCTCATCAAAGGCGTTCCTACAATGTATAACAATTGGTAAGCCATAGTGTTTGGCTAAGTTAATTTGATATTTAAAAGCTTCTTTCTGAATCTCTAAAGTTGAAGTATCCCAATACAAATCAATGCCTATTTCACCTACAGCATAAAAATGACGTTTGGCAAGCTGTGTTTCTACCTGCTTCAATTCATCTTTAAAATTCGCTTTAACCGATGTAGGATGCAATCCCATCATCAAAAAGACATGCTCGGGATAGTCGGCTTCAAGTTGTAACATTGCTTCGGTATAACTCGAATCTATAGCAGGAATAAAAAAGCGCTTAACATTTGAATCAATGGCGCGCTTCATCATCTCCTGTCTGTCAGCATCAAAAGCGTCACTATATAAATGTGTATGTGTATCTGTTATAATCATTGTGCAAAAATAATCGAATTATAGAATTATATTTGTACGAAATTATAAGTTATGGAAACTCTACAAGAATACTTGTTAGATAAAGGGTATACAAAAGCAAAACTGAAGCTCACTAAAACCAATCATTTTGAGATAAAGGCGACTATTAATGGTGTTAAAGGACGGTTTATTTTAGACACAGGTGCATCGAGCTCATGTGTTGGTTTTGAAGCTATTGAGACCTTTAAGCTTATTGCTAAAGATTCAAACATCAAAGCTGCTGGTGCTGGCGCTACAGATATGCTAACGCAATTATCTAAAAAAAACACGCTTAAGATTGGCAAGTGGAAAAAAGATAAAGTTGCCCTGGTACTTTTTAATTTAACACATGTAAATACAGCTTTAACAACACATAAAGCCCAACCAGTTGACGGTATTATTGGGGCCGATATTCTAAAAAAATCTAAAGCTATTATCGATTATGACCAAAAGTATTTATACTTAAAATTGTAAGTTTTATATTTTAAATATTGGTAAAAACTAGTTATATTTAAACTTAAATCCCTCACACACTAGCCCAATGCCTACGTCGATTATTACAGCAGACGATCATCCTCTTATTCTTAAAGGTCTCAATGACTACCTTTTAGAAAAACAATTTAATGTTATTGCCAGTGCAAAAAATGGTAAAGAAGCCTTTACACTTATTAATGCACACCAGCCTGATATTGCCATTTTAGATATTCAAATGCCAATACTAACGGGTTTACAAGTTGCTGAAAAATGTAAAACTGAAGGCTTACATACCAAAATTATTATCATCACATTTGAAAAAAGTGAAGAGATCTATAATAAAGCGAAATCTTTAGGCATATATGGTTACATTCTAAAAGAGTTTGCTATTGCCGAGATTGAACATTGTATTGCTTCTGTTCTAGAAGAACGTTCTTACTTTAGCCCTGAACTTATTGAGTATCTTGAAATAAAAGAAACTCCTGAAGAATTAAAAACACTAACTGATACTGAAATGAAAGTGTTGAAGCTCATTACAGAAAACAAAACAGCTAAAGAGATTGCCGATGTTTTATACATATCGGCTCGTACAGTTGAAAAACATAAAAGTAATATTCGGAACAAGCTAAAACTAAAATCGAATGCAAATAGCTTTGTATTATTTGCCAAAGAACACGAAGAATTTTTATCAAAATATACGTAGAACTACGTATTGTTTCCATAAGTTTTAATACTGATATTTGTCAAGCTATTAATTCTTATAGGGAGGATTAAAACAGAAGCCTTGGATTATTTTTTAATCCAGGGTTTCTTTATTTAGAGCCTCAACCCCTTCAAAAAAGTAAAAAAATACGTAGAACTACGTATTGTTTACTATACAATTATTACCGAAGTTTGTAACGCTATTAATCAATTTCCTTTTGAAAAGAAGGATCTAAAGCTCTAGGTCATTTTGGTTTAGAGCTTTTTTTAATTTTAGTCTTCTTTAACCCTCCATTTTCTTCAAAAAGTTTAATAAAAATCAAAATATACGTAGAACTACGTATTGTTTGACATGCTTATAATGCCGAATTTTACATCAGAGTTATTAAGATTAGAGGGATTTTTTTATAGTAACTCTATTAATTAATTAGGGTATATAAGGCTCTGGGTATTCTTAGTCCCAGAGCTTTATTCAAAAGGCAGAAATTTTAATTTAAAACAATAAAAAAATGGAAACGATGAAAAACAAACAAAGCTATACCAATAAGCTATTTATTGCAGGCTTAATCTTTAGTGCCATTTTAATCATATCAATTAACATTCTTGTTAATTTTTTTTAGTTATTAGTTAGTTATTTTTTTTATTAGGGAAAAAAGCCCAATTCAAACTTTGAATTGGGCTTTTTTATAATTGTTAAACAATGTTTAAGCTTACATTTCTAAAGCTTTCTTCACATCATTATTCATTAATAACTCTTCAGGGTTTTCAAGTGCTTCTTTAACTGCGACTAAGAATCCAACAGATTCTTTCCCATCAATAATTCTATGATCATAAGATAAGGCCACATACATGATTGGTCTAATCTCTACTTTTCCGTCAATTGCAACTGGACGCTCAACAATATTATGCATTCCTAAGATTCCGCTTTGTGGCGGATTGATAATTGGAGTCGATAACATACTTCCAAATACACCTCCATTAGAAATGGTAAAGGTTCCTCCTGTCATTTCATCAACAGTTATTTGTCCGTCACGAGCACGAATCGCCAAACGTTTTACTTCAGATTCAACGCCTCTAAAACTTAAATTTTCAGCATTTCTAATTACTGGGACCATTAATCCTTTAGGACCAGATACTGCTATAGAAATATCAACAAAGTCATAGCTCAACATTTCTTTGCCATCAATCATTGAATTTACGGCAGGATATAATTTTAATGCACGAACTACAGCTAATGTAAAGAAACTCATAAACCCAAGACCAACGCCATGTTTCGCTTTAAAGTCTTCTTTATATTGTTTACGTAATTCAAAAATAGGCGACATATCAACTTCGTTAAACGTCGTTAACATGGCAGTTGTGTTTTTTGCTTCAACCAAACGCTCGGCTACCTTACGACGTAACATAGACATTTTGCTTCTCGATGTCCCTCGGTTTCCACCTGTTGGTGTTCCCATTGAAGGTACAGCATTCACAGCGTCATCTTTAGTAATTCGTCCGTCCCTTCCTGTTCCCGAAACTGAAGAAGACTCGATGCCTTTTTCGTCTAATATCTTTTTAGCTGCCGGACTCGCAACACCTGAAGCGTAGGTGTCTTTTGCTGGGTTTGGTGCCTTTTCATGGTTCGATGAATTAGGTGTCGCTTTTTGATCTTTAGCTAAATCCTTTTCAGCATTGGTATTACCACCTTCATCGCCTCCACCATAAGTAGCTGGTGCATCGTCTCCACCTTCAGGTTTAGTTGCACTTGTATCAATTAAGCATACAATTGCTCCAACCTCAACAGCATCACCTTCTTCAGCTTTAAGAGTAATCGTTCCGCTTGCTTCAGCAGGTAATTCTAATGTAGCTTTATCACTATCGACTTCAGCAATGGCTTGATCTTTTTCAACATAATCGCCATCGGCAACTAGCCATTCTGCAATTTCTACTTCTGTGATTGATTCTCCTGGAGAAGGAACTTTCATTTCTAAAATCATCGTTCTATAATTTTATTTTAAGCGTTTGTATCAGTTTATATTTGTAATCTAACGTTGGTTGTTTTTGGTTTTATCAAAGACATAATCTATGACCTCTAGGTGACGTTTTTTAGAACGCACACTACTTCCTGCTGCTGGCGCTCCGTATGGCCTACGCGTAGCTGCTCTAAATGATTTTGCCTCATCTAAGTGCATTAAGATATGCCCATAAGCTCCCATGTTTCTTGGTTCTTCTTGAGCCCAAACTAAATCTTCAGCATTGTTGTATTTCGCAATCGCATCTTTAATTTGCTGTTCTGGTAACGGGAATAATTGTTCTATTCTTACCAATGCTACATCGTCTCTTTTAATCTCTTCACGTCGCTCTAATAAGTCGTAATAGAATTTACCTGTAACAAATACTAAAGTCTTAACCTTATCTGCCTTAACCGAAGCATCGTCAATAACCATTCGGAAGCTTCCATTTGCAAATTCATCTACAGTAGAAACCACTAAAGGATGGCGCAACAAACTCTTTGGCGTAAAGACGATTAAAGGCTTTCTAAATTCGGCCTTCATTTGTTTACGTAATAAATGGTACATGTTTGCAGGTGTTGTACAATCCATCACAAACATATTATCTTTAGCACATAATTGTAAGTAACGCTCCATACGACCTGAAGAATGCTCAGCACCTTGACCTTCATAACCATGTGGTAACAACATGACCAAACCATTTTGAAGTTTCCATTTATCTTCAGCTGCTGAAATGTACTGATCTAACATGATCTGAGCACCATTACTGAAATCGCCAAATTGAGCTTCCCAGATAACCAGTGTTTTCGGACTTGCCATAGCATATCCATAATCAAATCCTACGACGCCATATTCTGAAAGCAATGAATTATAGATAAAAAATCGCCCTTGTTTATCACTGATTTGATTAAGCAATAAAATTTCTTCTTCGCTATCTTCAACTTTGACCACAGCATGACGATGAGAAAATGTTCCACGCTCTACATCCTGACCCGAAATACGAACATCGTAACCTTCTTCTAATAAAGTTCCGTAAGCTAAATGCTCAGCCATGGCCCAATCAAGCTTGTCCTCGTCAAACATGGTTTGGCGAGATTGTACTAAACGTTCAATTTTTCGGATAAATTTTTTGTCTTCCGGTAAGTTTGAAATCACTTTTGTGATTTTAGCCAAACCTTCTTTAGGATAAGTCGTATCAACAGCCTGAAGCATTTTATCTTCAATAACGGTTTGATAATTCACCCATTCATCTTGCATAAATGGTGTGATAACTGTTTTATCTATTTTACGGGAATCTTCGAGATTCTCTTCCAGTTTGTCTTTGTATTCTTTTTCTAATTGCGACACAAAATCTTTATCAATAACACCTTCAGCTAATAACTTTTCAGCGTAGATATCCCTTGGGTTTTTATGTTTTGAAATCGCTTTGTATAATTTTGGTTGCGTAAAACGCGGTTCGTCGCCTTCGTTATGACCATATTTTCTATAACCTAATAAATCGATAAAAACATCGCGCTTAAACTTCATTCTAAAATGGAGCGCAAATAGCATGGCATGAACCACAGCTTCCGCATCATCGGCATTAACGTGTAAAACTGGCGACAAGGTCACTTTACCAACATCTGTACAGTAAGTACTTGATCGTCCATCGAGATAATTCGTTGTAAATCCGATTTGATTATTAACCACTATATGTATGGTTCCGTTGGTTTTATAGCCATCTAACTTAGCCATTTGAACAACTTCATAAACCAAGCCTTGACCAGAAATTGCAGCATCTCCATGCACTACAATTGGTAGTACTTGCGATGGATTATCAGGATATTTATCGTCTTGTTTTGCTCTTACAATACCTTCAACAACAGCACCAACGGTTTCAAGGTGTGACGGGTTTGGAGCGATATTCAGATTAATTTCTTTTCCGTTATCACTCACACGATTGCTCGTCCAACCTAAATGGTATTTTACATCACCATCAAACACTTCTTGCTCGTAATCTTTTCCGTCAAATTCACTAAAAATGTCTTTAGCAGATTTTCCGAAGATATTCGTTAAAGTACTTAAACGACCACGATGTGCCATTCCCATAACAAACTCTTTAACACCATGAACAGAGGCATTTTCAATAAGCGAATCTAATGCAGGAATCAACGATTCATTTCCTTCTAAAGAAAATCGTTTTTGCCCAACGTATTTGGTATGTAGAAAACTTTCAAATGAAACAGCTTCATTTAGTTTTTTGAGAATATGTTTCTTTTGTTCCGCAGAAAATTGCGGTTGATTATCATTAATATTCAACTTGTCTTGAATCCATTGAATCTCTGAAGGGTTTCTAATATACATATATTCAACACCAATAGAGTCACAATAAATACTTTCTAAATGTCTAACGATCTCGCTTAAAGTCTGCTTACCAATTCCTAAGATTTCTCCAGCATTAAATTTGGTATCTAAATCTGCTTTAGACAATCCGAAATTTTCAAGAGCTAAGGTTGGTTCGTATTTTCTACGATCTCGAACAGGATTTGTTTTGGTAAATAAATGACCACGGCTTCTATAGCCATCAATCAATTTTACAACCTGAAATTCTTTTTGTACGTGCTCCGGAATTTGAGTTGAAACCCCTTCAACAAGGTTTTCGTCCATACCGTAACTCTCACTACCAAAATCGTAACCTTGAAAAAAGGCTCTCCAACTTGGTTCTACTGAATCAGGATTTTTTAGGTATTGTTCGTATAAATCAGCAAAGTATGCTGTATGTGCTGCGTTTAAAAAGGAATATTTATCCATTATTGGGTGTCAGTCGTTTTCGCTTCAACAAAATTTAAACAAAAATACAACAATTACTAAAAATAGGTGCGTTTTTGATATATTTATGAATGTAATTTAACGCAAATTTTGGATTATGAACTTTTCTGAACTTTTAAAAATGAAAACCTTAGTTTTTACACTTGTTTTTATCAATTTTTCAAACATTGCTTTTTCTCAAAATCAAAATTCAGACCGACAAACTAATTTTTGGGACCATGTACGTTTTGGAGGTGGTATTGGCTTGAGTTTTGGAGACGGATTTTTTAGTGGCACATTAGCGCCAAGTGCGATTTATCAGTTTAATTCTGATTTTGCTTTAGGGCTTGGGCTTAATGGCACTTATAACAAACAAAAACATGTTTTTAAATCGACCATATTTGGAGCCAGTGTGATTGGTTTGTACAATCCCATTCCTGAACTGCAATTATCGGGTGAATTTGAAGAATTAAATGTTAACCGAAGGTTTGACGACTCGGCTTTTGAAGATCAAAATTACTGGTATCCAGCACTTTTTGCAGGTATTGGTTATCGCAGTAATAATGTAACATTCGGCATTAGATATGATGTGTTATACGATAGAGAAAAAAGTATTTATGCCGATCCTTGGATGCCTTTTGTTAGAGTATATTTCTAGTATCTTTAACGTCTATAGTGATTTTTAAACCATACTTTTTGCCAGGCACGTTGAAGTACTAAAAAAGTAACGTCTTCAGATAGTTTTAAAGTATCGCTTCCGTCTAAAGCTTTAATTTTCGCCTCAGAAACATCAACGATATATAACAGATTGAGGTAATCTGCAAATTTCTCTTGAATAAGCTTATAGATAACTTCATGTAAAAGGTATTTTAAGCTCGAAGGCAATATATTAACTTCAAAATCCAGATCGATATTAGCCAAGAGAAAATCTTTATTAACCTGATTAATAAGGGCTTCATAAAGATCTAATTGTTCAGCTTCAGTAATTAAATCTGAAAAGGTTGTAGGTAATTTAGACACTTCTATTCATTAAATTATTTCCAAATGTTTTCAGGATTGCTTTATTGGCTTCGGAAATTTTTAAGGTCTCTAATACTGAAAACGCTTTTTGCGTATAATCTTCAATTGCTTTCTTAGTGGCTGCTGCCGAACCACTGGAAACAAACAGTTGCTTTACGGTCTCTATTTTATCGGAAGCATCTGTAGGATTTACACCATATAAATGCTCCAGTTGCCGTTGATCTGAAGCCTCCGAAAACTCAAGTGCTTTTAAATATAAATAGGTTTTTTTGTTTTCTATAATATCACCTCCTACTTGTTTTCCGAAGGTTTTTGGATCTCCAAACACATCTAAATAATCATCTTGTAATTGAAAAGCAATACCTAAGTTTTTTCCGAAGTCATAAATAGCATTTTGACAAGCCACAGAAGCTTCGGCGACAATAGCACCCATTTTCATAGCAGCACCAACCAGTACCGCTGTTTTATATTCTATCATTTTTAAGTACTCGACAATAGTCACATCATCGCGGGTTTCAAAATCTACGTCGTATTGTTGTCCTTCACAGACTTCTAATGCCGTTTTACTAAATAATTTGGCTAAATCCTGAAATACCTTAGGCTCATAATTTTCAAATAATTGATAAGCCATAATGAGCATGGCGTCTCCAGAAAGAATCCCAGTGTTAACATCCCATTTTTCATGCACTGTTGTTTTTCCTCGTCGCAATGGCGCATCATCCATAATATCATCATGCACTAACGAAAAATTATGAAACACCTCAACGCTTAAGGCTGCATCTAGGGCTTTTTGGTAATTGCATTCAAAAATTTCGGCAGTCATCAAAGTTAAAATTGGTCTTAATCGCTTACCGCCAAGTTGTAAAATATAATGAATGGGTTCGTAAAGTGTTGAAGGTTCTTTCGGACTCACAAAAGTCTCCAGATGTTTAACAAACGCCTCTTGATAAGATGAAATATGTTGCATTGCACAAAAATAATGCAAATGCATCAACCTACAACTACACTTTAACGCAATGTTAAAAAAAGTTTAAAACTTTGGAAACTTTTTTTGTTTTTAAAGTTTCCTCACCTATCTTTGCGCTTCATTATGAGAGAAAAAATTATACATAAGTCGGTAGATTTGTTTTTAACCTTAGGATTTAAAAGTGTTACAATGGATGATATTGCCAATGAAATGGGCATTTCAAAAAAAACCATATATGTGCACTTTCCTAATAAAACTAAATTAGTAGAAGCCACGACACTACATATTTTTGAAACCATTTCGCATGGGATAGACTGTATATGTGAATTAAAAAAGAACCCTATCGAAGAGGTTTATGACATCAAGCAGTTTATAATGGAGCATTTAAAAAATGAAAAAACCTCACCTCAATACCAGTTACAAAAATATTATCCCAAGATTTTTGCATCACTAAAATCAAAGCAGTTTGAAGTCATGCAAGGTTGTGTTACCGAAAATTTAAAACGTGGGATGGAGCTAGGACTTTATAGAAAAGATTTAAATATTGATTTTATTTCCAGGATTTATTTCTATGGCATGGTGTCTCTTAAAGACCACGAATTATTTCCATTAAAAACATTTTCTATGAATGCCTTGATGGAATATTATTTAGAATATCATTTAAGAGGCATTTGCACACCAGAAGGTATTAAAACACTAACTGAATTATTAAACATCAATCAAAATTAGAATTACAAAATGAGAAAAACACTCATAGGATTAAGCATGATTATAACTTGTATCGGATTTTCACAAGATAAACCAACAAGTTTATCGCTTCAAGAGGCGATAGATTATGCCTTAGAAAACAATCGTACAGCACTAAATGCCGAACGTGATATCGCAGCTGCCGAAAAACAAAAATGGGAAACTATTGCGACAGGTTTGCCTCAAATTAATGCCAGTATTGATTATCAAAACTTTTTAAAACAGCAGGTTCAGGTTATTCCTGCCGAATTTTTTGGTGGTCAACAAGGTGAATTTGCCGAAGTCGTTTTTGGCACCAAACAAAGCATGACTGCTTTTGCAACTTTAAATCAGAAGATATTTGACGGTTCTTATATTGTCGGCTTGCAATCGGCTAAAGTCTTTCTGGAAATTTCTAAAAATGCTAAAGTAAAAACAGATTTAGAAGTTCGAAAATCGGTTATTGAAGCCTACGGAAATGTGCTCTTAGCCGAAGAAAGTGTTACCATTTTAGAGCGCAATATTGAAGTTCTTGAAAAAAACCTCTTCGAGACAAATAAAATTTTTGAAAACGGTTTAGAGGAAGAAGAAAGTGTAGAACAACTTAAAATCACATTATCTGGTGTAAAAAGTAGTTTGAATAATACCAACAGACTCAAAACTTTAGCCTATCAAATGCTAAATATTACCTTGGGAATAGACGTCTATGATTCGCTAACACTTACCGATGATTTAGAAAGTTTAACCCAGCAAAACATATCTCTTGACATTTTAGAAACTGAAGCCAATCCAGAAAACACCATCGATTATCTAATTGCCGAAAATGATACTGAGTCTAAAGCCTTGCTATTAAAATTAGAAAAAAGCAAAGCCTTGCCAACACTTAACGCCTTTATTAATGGTGGTTATTCTGCTTATAGCGATGAATTTAGCTTCGCCAAGAAAAGTCAAGATTGGTTTGGTTCCTCTCTCGTTGGTGTGAGCTTAAACATTCCCATATTTACCTCCGGAATGCGTAGTGCTTCAACCCAACGCGCTCAAATTAATTATGAAAAAGCAAAAACCGAATTAACCGAAACCGAACAACGCATAAAACTTCAGATTGCTTCAGCAAAAAGTGATTACCAATTTGCGATTGAAGATTATGAAAACAAAAAAGAAAATTTAGAACTAGCTGAACGTATCGAACAAAAAAACCAAACCAAATTCTTTGAAGGTATTGGGTCTAGTTTTGAGCTACGCCAGGCACAAACACAACTATACACAGCACAGCAGGAATTATTACAGGCGATGCTCGATGTCATCAACTCAAAAACTGCATTAGAAACTGCATTAAACAATATATCATTAAACTAATCAAGCATACATCAAAACATGAAAAATTTATATACAATCATATTAGCCTCAATCCTTCTGGCCTCTTGTGGCGAACAAAAGAAGAATTCGGTAGAGAGCGTTTTAGAAAGCAATAGCCTTGAAGTCATTCGTAAAAAACGTGGCGAATTAGTTAATGAGCAACAAACCATTAACGAACAAATTAAATTGTTAGATGAAAAAATCAAAACAATAGATACAACTAAACATGTGCCACTTATAACAACCTTCACAGCACAAACCGAAAAATTTGAGCACGTTTTAGAACTTCAGGGAAATGTTACTACTAAAAACCTCTTAGTTATTACTCCAGAGTATAACGGGATTTTAACTAAGGTGTATGTAAAAGAAGGACAGAAAGTAAATAAAGGACAACTACTTGCCAAAATTGACGATGGTGGCTTAAGTCAGCAATTAGCTCAATTACGTATTCAAACCGATTTAGCTAAAACCACTTACGAGCGTCAAAAGCGCCTTTGGGATCAAAATATTGGTAGTGAAATCCAGTTTTTACAAGCGAAATCAACCTACGAATCACAGCAAGAAGTGGTCAATCAATTACAACAACAAATCGCTAAAACTTCGGTAAGAGCGCCTTTTACAGGAACCATTGATGATGTGATTACAGAACAAGGAAGCGTTGTTGCTGCTGGTCAAACACAATTAATGCGTATCGTAAATCTTGATGATATGTATATTGAGGTTGAAGTTCCTGAAAGTTATGTTTCCAATGTTACTAAAGGCAAAAAAGTTGAAGTTAACCTTCCAGTGTTAGGGAAAACTATAGACACAAAAATTCGTCAAGCCAGTGATTTCATCAATCCGGCTAACCGAACCTTCAAAGCAGAAATCGAAGTTCCAAATAAAGACAAAAACATAAAGCCTAATCTTACTGCACGATTAAAAATTAACGATTACACTAACGAGAATGCGATATTAATTCCGCAGAGTGTTATATCTGAAAATGCCGATGGCGAACAATATATATACATCGTTACCGATAAAGATGAAAAAGGTATTGGTGTTGCAAAACGTTTAATTATTGAAACAGGAAAAACGCAAGGCGATGTTATTGAAGTCTTAAATAATCTTGAACAAGGGGTTGAAATTATTAAAGAAGGAGCGCGTAGTGTAAAAGACGGTCAATCGGTTGAAGTCATTAACTATAAAGAAGAAGGCAATGATGACAACTAAGAAAAAGAAAAATACCGATAAAGAGTTCGGATTCTCATCGTGGGCCATAAACAACAAAACCACGATGTATGTGCTTATTGCTGTCTTTTTCTATCTGGGTGTATCTGCGTTTTTTAGCATGCCTAGAGAAAATTTCCCAGAAGTCAACGAAACTAAAATTTACGTAAGCACCGTATTTCCGGGAAATACAGCAGAAGATATCGAAAAACTTGTCACAGATCCTCTGGAAGACCAGCTAAAAACCGTAAGTAATGTTGTAGAAATCACCTCAACATCTCAAGAAGATTATTCGATGCTTATTGTAGAGTTTGATGAAAACATTACTGTAGATCAAGCCAAGCAAAAAGTAAAAGATGAGATCGACAGTGAAACTGCTAGTGAAGATTGGCCAACCTTTAATGGTGCTAAAGTAGAACCTGATGTTTTTGAGCTCAGCCTTTCGGAAGAAATGCCCATCTTAAACATTAATATTTCTGGAGATTATCCCGTTGAAAAACTTAAAGATTTTGCTGAATACCTTCAAGATGAAATTGAAGATTTACAGGAAATCAAAAAAGCAGATATTAGAGGTGCCCAGGAAAAAGAAGTTGAAGTTGCCGTAGATATCTATAAAATGATGGCTGCAAAAGTCACGTTTAGCGATATTCTTGGTGCCATCGGAAATGGGAATCTCACTCAATCTGCCGGAAACTTAAAAGCGAGTGGCCAACGTCGTACCATTAGAATTATTGGAGAAATAGAAAAGCCTTCAGAGCTTGAAAATTTCGTCGTTAAATCTGAAAACGGTAATGCCATCTATCTCAAAGATGTGGCTTCTGTATCATTTAAAGAAGAAGACAAAACCACTTTTGCAAGAAAGTCTGGCGAACCTGTTGTTATGCTCGATGTCAAAAAACGTGCGGGAAAAAACATGGTAGCTGCTGCTGAGCAAATACAAGTCATTGTACAGGATGCAATTGATAATGTGTTTCCTCAGGATTTAGAAGTAACCATTACCAACGACCAATCATCTGTAACTATTGGCCAAGTTGATGACTTGGTCAATAACATCATTTTTGGTGTCATTCTCGTGGTAACGGTTTTAATGTTCTTCTTAGGATTTAAAAACGCTTTATTCGTCGGATTTGCAATCCCGATGTCCATGTTCATGTCGCTCATGATATTAAGTCTTATTGGGTATAGCTTAAATACCATGGTACTTTTTGGTCTCATTATGGGACTGGGAATGCTGGTAGACAATGGTATTGTGGTTGTTGAAAATGTCTATAGATTAATGGACGAAGAAGGCATGAGCCGTATTGAAGCTGCAAAGAAAGGTATTGGAGAAATTGCATTCCCAATTATCATTTCCACCTTAACCACAGTTGCTGCCTTTGTACCGTTAGGACTCTGGCCAGGCATCATGGGTGAGTTTATGAAAATTCTACCGATTACCTTATCTATTGTATTAGGCTCCTCATTATTTGTGGCTATATTCTTTAACTCTGTTTTGGTTTCACGATACATGACGATTGAAGACAAGGACATGCCTCTTAAACAAATTATTAGAATCACCATTATTGTTGCTGTTATTGGCTTACTTATCCTTCTTTTTGGAGGTGCTTACAGAGGTTTAGGAACCATTATGATTTTTACAGCTGTAATGCTTTGGGCTTATCGCTTTTTTATCAGAAACTGGGCCAATAATTTCCAGAATAAATCTTTAGTGAAATTAGAGAATTGGTACGAACGTCAATTACGTCGTGCCTTGTCTAAAAAGCGGCCTTATATCTTAAGTATTGGTACGTTTTTATTACTTATTGCTGCGTTTATTGCCTTCGGAATTTCCTTAGGAACACAACGTACAAAAGTGGAATTTTTCCCAGATAATAAGCCTAACCAGATTATTGTGTATATCGAATATCCACAAGGAACTGCGATTGAAAAAACCAATGCCATCACCAAACAAATTGAACAACGTGTTTATCAGGTTATCAACCAAAGTGAATACATGGATGGCGACAGAAACTTCTTAGTTGAAAGTGCCGTATCTCAAGTTGGTGAAGGTGCCGGAAATCCGCAAACTGATGGTGGTTCTTCTGCCGAAATGCCTCACAAAGCTAAGATTACAGCATCGATGCGAGAATATAAATACCGTCGTGGCAAAGACAGTGAATTACTGCGTCAGAAGGTACAAGAAGCCTTAGTTGGTATTTATCCAGGTGTTTTAATTTCTGTAGAGAAAAATGTTGACGGACCGCCAGCAGGTTCACCGATTAATATTGAAATTGAAGGTAATGACTATAACGAACTTATTGCCACTGCCGAGCAAATGCGTGAATTTATCAATTCAAAGAATGTTGCTGGTATTGACGAGCTTAAAATAGACGTTAATAAAGACAAGCCAACTATGTTGGTTGAAATTGATAGAGAAAAAGCTGGTGAGTTAGGCATTAGTGCGAAGCAAATTGGTGACCAGTTGCGAAACTCAATTTTTGGTGCGAAAGCAGGAATTTACAAAGAAGATGGTGACGATTTTGATATCTATGTAAGATTTAATGAAGCTAATAGATACAATACCAGTGCTTTATTTAATCAAAATATCACCTTTAGAGATAATACAGGACAAATTAAAGAGATTCCATTATCTGCAGTTGCTAAGCAGAAAAATAATTCTGGTTTTAGTGCTATCAAGCATAAAGACACAAGACGTGTGGTAACGGTTTACTCTGCATTAGCTCCTGGATATACAGATGCTGGAGCGATTGTGACTCAAATTCAGAATGAAATGAAAAGCTATGAAGGCTTGCCTGATGATATCAAAATAGATTATACAGGTCAAATTGAAGAACAGAATAAACAAATGGCATTTTTAATGGGTGCGTTTTTTACTGGTTTAGGATTGATTTTCTTCATACTTATATTTCAGTTCAATTCTGTATCAAAGCCTGCCATCATTATGCTGGCTATCTTCTTGAGTTTTATTGGTGTATTTGGTGGTATCGTCATCTCTGGTAGTGCCTTTGTAATTATGATGACCATGGTGGGCATAATTTCGCTCGCCGGAATTGTAGTAAACAACGGTGTGGTACTTCTAGATTATGCCCAACTTTTAATTGATCGTAAGAAAAACGAATTAGACCTAGATGAAGATGCTTACTTATCTAAAGACGATCTTTTTGAGAGTATCGTCAAAGCTGGAAAAGCACGTTTAAGACCTGTATTACTAACGGCTATTACCACTATTTTAGGATTAATTCCGTTAGCGATTGGTTTAAACATCAACTTCTTTACGCTGTTTGCCGATTTCAATCCTAACATTTATATGGGAGGTGACAATGTAGTGTTCTGGGGACCTTTAGCCTGGACCGTTATCTACGGATTATTAATAGCCACCTTCTTAACCTTAATTGTGGTGCCTATTTTATTTTACCTAGTCACACGTTTAAAAATGTGGTTGAGAAGTAAAAACACCTCAGCAGAAGTAATTCCGCTGACTGAGCAAGACATCATTAACGACTAAAAATTGAATTTCAATTTTAACAATATACTTTGATTTTATATTAAAGTATGAGAAACCTTTTAGGGAATTAGAAAAGGTTTGATTAATAGCGAAAAGAGCCTCAACAATTGTTGAGGCTTTTTTATTTAATACTCAGTAAACTTCATTAAATTTGCACGATTAAAATTTCAATATGTACAGAAGTCATAATTGTGGTGAATTAAGAGCATCACACATCAATACAGAAGTTACCCTTGCAGGTTGGGTTCAAAAATCAAGAGATAAAGGGTTTATCGTTTGGGTCGATTTACGCGACCGATACGGTATCACGCAATTGGTCTTTGATGAAGAACGCACCTCTAAAGACATGATGAAACAAGCTCAGGATTTAGGCCGTGAGTTCGTCATTCAGGTCAAAGGAAACGTGATCGAACGTGCTTCCAAAAACCCTAATATGCCTACAGGTGATATTGAAATCTTGGTTTCAGAATTAAACATATTAAACGAAGCGCAGTTACCGCCATTTACTATTGAAGATGACACTGATGGTGGTGAAGAATTACGAATGAAATACCGCTACTTGGATATTCGTCGTAATCCTGTAAAAAACAGCTTGATTTTTAGACATAAAGTAACTCAGGAAGTCAGAAACTATTTATCTAAAGAAGGATTTATTGAAGTTGAAACACCTTATTTAATCAAATCAACACCTGAAGGAGCTCGTGATTTTGTAGTGCCTTCTCGTATGAATGAAGGTCAGTTTTATGCACTTCCGCAATCGCCTCAAACCTTTAAGCAACTGTTAATGGTTGGAGGAATGGACAAATACTTTCAGATTGTAAAATGCTTTAGAGATGAAGATTTACGTGCCGACAGACAGCCTGAATTCACTCAGATTGACTGCGAAATGGCCTTTATAGAACAAGAAGATATTTTAAATGCTTTTGAAGGATTAACGCGTCATTTATTAAAAGAAGTTAATGGTGTAGAGGTTGAAAAATTTCCACGAATGCTTTATGATGATGCCATGCGTCTCTACGGAAATGACAAACCAGACATTCGCTTCGGAATGGAATTTGGCGAATTAAATGCTGTCGCACAACACAAAGATTTTAACGTCTTCAATTCAGCCGAATTAGTGGTTGGAATTGCAGTTCCTGGCGGAAACACTTACACTAGAAAAGAAATTGATAAACTTATTGATTGGGTCAAGCGTCCGCAAGTAGGTGCTTTAGGAATGGTCTACTGTAGATGTAATGACGACGGAACCTATAAGTCTTCCGTAGATAAATTCTACGACCAAGACGATTTAGCAAAATGGGCCGAAGTGACTGGTGCAAAACCAGGGGATTTAATCTGTGTGCTTTCAGGAGCTACGAACAAAGTTAGAGCGCAATTGAGTGCTTTACGTATGGAATTAGCTGAACGTTTAGGATTAAGAGATCCGAAGACATTCGCACCACTTTGGGTCATGGATTTCCCGCTTTTAGAATGGGACGAAGACACCAAACGCTACCATGCGATGCACCATCCGTTTACCTCTCCAAAACCTGGACAAATAGAATTATTAAAAACCGATCCTGGAGCTGTAAAAGCTAATGCTTACGATTTAGTGCTTAACGGAAATGAAATTGGTGGTGGTTCGATTCGTATTCATGATAAAGAAACACAAGCCTTAATGTTTGATTACTTAGGTTTTACTCCTGAAGAGGCTAAAGCGCAATTCGGATTCTTAATGGATGCCTTCCAATATGGTGCGCCTCCTCATGGTGGACTCGCTTTTGGATTGGATCGACTGGTAGCTATTCTTGGCGGACAAGAGACCATTCGTGATTTTATCGCCTTTCCAAAAAACAATAATGGTCGTGATGTCATGATTGATGCGCCTGCTCCAATCGATGAAGAGCAATTGACAGAGTTGAGTTTAAAACTTAACTTAAAACCATAATTTTTTTGTCATGCTGAACTTGGTTCAGTATCTCATAATTTTAGATTAACAATTTAAGTTAAGTTTACATCTTTGCTAAGGCTTCTGTGTATTTTGACAGGATTTTTTAGTAGATTTAATCTATGCCAACCCAAAACCTCATAAAGCGTTTACTCATTTTGCGGTATAAGTACATCTCGCAAAAAAACTTTGTGTTTCTATTGGCAATTCTTATTGGCTTACTTGCAGGATTAGTCTCTGTAACTATTAAAAATATTACTTACGGCATAGAATGGCTGCTATCTAAAGGAATTATTGTATCTCAAAATAGTATTTATTTTATTCTTCCAATTATCGGACTTTGGTTAGTATATCTTTTTGTGAAATACGTCTCTAAACAAAAGGTTGAACATGCCATTCCCAGTATTTTATTTTCGTTGTCGAAAAAAAACGGACTCCTCAAGCGAAGTAAGATCTATTTGCCTTTAATTACAGCGCCTTTAACTGCTGGTTTTGGAGGTTCGGTTGGGCTACTTGGTCCTGCAATTGCTTCGGCATCTGCGGTGAGCTCTAATATTGGTCAGTTGTTTCATGTCGATAGAAAAACAAGAACCTTGTTAATTGGTTGTGCAGCCGCTGGTGCCATCGCTTCTATCTTTCAGTCACCAATTGCAGCTATTATTTTTGCTGTAGAAGTGTTTAGTCTCGATTTAACTTTTGCGTCATTATTACCGCTTCTGATTGCTTCCGTTTCTTCAGTATTAACCTCCTATTTTTTTGTCGGAAACGGCGTCTTATTCAACTATAATGTGTCTACCACATTTGCATTGAGAGACACCTTGTTTTTTATTATTTTAGGAATTGGAACCGGAATCGCTTCCATCTATTTCTCCAAAATATACTTTGCTGTTTATAAGTTTTTTGAACGGTTTAAAACCAACGGACAAAAACTCATTGTTGGAGGTTTGGCCATTGGTGTGATGTTGTATTTTATTCCGCCATTGTATGGTGAAGGTTTCGGATTTATAAATGACCTTTTAGACGGTAATCACTTGCATGCATTAGGTAAAACGCCTTTTGATGATTATCTCGATAATATTTGGGTAGTCATCGCATTACTCATTGGAATTACCATTTTTAAAGCCGTTGCCATGACCACAACCTTCGCTGCTGGTGGTGCTGGCGGAATTATCATTCCAACCATGGTTATGGGTAGTGCCTTAGGAAATGTCGTCGCAAAAATCATTAATAATATCGGTTTAGGATTTCAGGTATCTGAATCTAATTTTACGCTTATTGGCATGGCTGGGCTCATTGCTGGTGTGCTTCATGCGCCTTTAACCGCTATTTTCTTAATTGCTGAAATCACTGGTGGTTATCAATTATTTGTTCCTTTGATGATTACTGTTTCTATGTCCTTCATTATCACTAAAAATGCTGTCGATCATACTATTTATACGAAAGAGCTTGCTGAAAAAGGTGAACTACTCACACATAATAAAGACCAGTCGGTGTTAACCCTTATGAAGTTGGATAGCGTTATTGAGCAAGATTTCACCATCCTTAATCCCGATATGTCACTAGGTGAAATGCTACATCAAGGTGTTGCCAAATCAAGTCGGAATTTATTTCCAGTGGTAGACGAAAACCAACATCTCGTTGGTATTATCTTACTTGATGATATTAGAACTGTTATGTTTGACCAATCACTTTACAATACCACTTCGGTAGAAACCTTTATGCACAGTCCGCCAGAACATATTCATTACGAAACAGATTCTATGAAAGTGGTGATGAAAAAATTTCAGGATACGGCTGCTTGGAATTTACCTGTAATCCGAAACAAAAAGTACTATGGCTTTGTTTCAAAGTCTAAATTACTAACAGCTTATCGCCGCGAATTGATTAATTTTACAACCTAAACCGAGCATTAAACTTTTTATTGTTTACATGAAATATTTTATACTTGTCGCCTTAATCGCATCACTTGGTAGTATTATTTGTGGTTATGTTTTAGACGTTGATTATACCCAAAAACTAATCGGATTTGGTGTTCTTGGATTATTTGTCGTCGTTTTTCCATTATTTGCCTACCATAGATGGAAAGGCAAAAACATAAAAGATTATATGCTTACCCAAGAGAACTTAGAAAAAATGCGTGAAAATCAGAAAAACTAAACGCACTGAGAGTCAATTATTTAAAAAATTACAATTTATTAATACATTGCATTGTTATAAATCATACCTTTGCACCTTAATTAATATATATTTTTATTACCATGACTGGAACAGTTAAATTTTTTAATGATTCAAAAGGATTTGGATTCATTACCAACGAAGAAACAGGAAAAGACATTTTCGTACACGTATCAAACCTTAACGGTGTTGAGTTACGCGAAGGCGATAGTGTAGAGTACACAGAAGAAGAAGGAAGAAAAGGAATGGTTGCGGCTAACGTACAAGTTCTTTAAGAAGATATACTTTATATTACAGTTTCAACGTCTAACGAAAGTTAGACGTTTTTTTTGTGTTTTATTTCTGGTGTTTACTACTTCGCTTTATTCGTGGGTTTCTGTTTTATAATATGGAACTCAAGAATATAACTATTTCACTACTTGCTTTCCCAATAATACATCGGGAAGAGCTCAAACAAAACGCTCAATCGTTAATGTGCTAGGCTTAATTCAAATTTCGTTTCTCTATAAAAAACCGTTTTAATAATGCTGACGCTTCATCTGCTAAAACTCCACCAACCATTTTAGTTTTTGGATGTAGCTTTGTTTTTAAATGTATGCAACCACGTTCTTCATCTCTGGCACCATAAACAATCTTAGAAACCTGACTCCAGTATAAAGCACCTGCACACATCTGACAAGGCTCTAAAGTCACGTATAACGTACAGTTTGTTAGATACTTTCCGCCTAAAAAATTAGCTGCGGCAGTAATTGCCTGCATTTCGGCATGTGCCGTAACATCATTTAAAAGTTCGGTGAGATTATGAGCTCTTGCAATAATTCGATCGTTGATAACCACAATAGCACCAACAGGAATTTCGCCTTTATCAAAAGCCGTTTCAGCTTCCTGCAACGCTTTTTTCATATAGTAAGTATCGTCAAACGGGTTTTCCATAGTTGTAAAAATACAATTCTAAATGAATTCATCGTAAACATGGCAAGACATTTGATGCCATAAAAGAAATCAATCCACTATGAAAACACGTTATTCCATTTCAATTCCCAAACCGTGTCATGAAAATTGGTCTACAATGACACCTAACGACAAAGGACGTTTTTGCCAGTCGTGTTCAAAAACGGTTGTCGATTTCACTAAAATGAACAGCGACGAAATTCAAAATTACATTCATGAAAACAAGCACAAACGCATTTGCGGACATATCAAACAGAAGCAATTGGATACCGTTAATCTACAGATTTCAGAAACAGTATTCGACCAACAATTAAGTCTTCAGAAACTATTTTTATTGGCTTTATTATTAGCTATGGGAACAACCTTATTTAATTGTTCTGATGAAAAAGGGCAGTCCAAAAAAATAGAACGTGTTGAGATCATTAAAACTGTAATGGATTCCACTCAGGTTGAAATCAAACAAGAAACAGATACAACAACAGCGTGTGCCGCAAAAACAAAAATGGAGCATCAAAGCACTAAAAAGAACCCGATTACTGCGCCTCCTAAACCCATTTTAAACGGTTTGGTTATTCTAACAGGCGATATTATCAATGAGGAAAAATCCCCTGTTGCTATAGATTCAATTGTTGAGCCCGAGTATCCAGAAGTAGAAGGCATGCTTGAAATTGAAGATGATTTTTTAGTAGGACTAATTACAGTTGATGTACCACCAGAGTTTCCGCAAACACCTCAAAATTTAACACGTAAAGAAAAACAAACATACTTCAATACAAAGATGAATTCCTTTGTTCAAAAGCATTTCAATATAGAAACTACAAAACATATAGGTCTATCAGGAAAACAAAGAATTTATGTACAATTTAAAATCGACGAAACAGGTCAAATACAAGACATAAAAACAAGAGCTCCACATCCAGAATTAGAAAAAGAAGCGATTAGAATTGTTAAACTACTTCCTAAATTTATACCTGGAAAACAACGAAATTTATTTACTCCTATTATCTACAACTTACCTATTGTATTTGATATAGAAGACTAATTAATTCTCGTATTTTTGTGTGGTGCAAAAGCGACTATTAGACCATATCAATTTTCCTTCAGATTTAAAACAATTAAATCCTGAGCAATTGCCGCAACTCGCCAAAGAGTTACGCGAATTCATTATAGATATTGTTGCCACTAAAGAAGGACATCTTGGCGCGAGTCTTGGTGTTGTTGAACTCACTTTAGCCTTGCATTATGTATTTAATACACCTAAAGATCAATTAATTTGGGATGTTGGACACCAGGCTTACGGACATAAAATTCTAACGGGAAGAAAAGATAATTTTCATACCAATAGGCAACAAGATGGCATTAGTGGGTTTCCTAAGCGAGATGAAAGTACCTATGATACTTTTGGTGTCGGACACTCCTCTACCTCAATTTCGGCAGCTTTAGGAATGGCCATTGCTTCTCAATTAAGAGGTGAAGACAAACATCATATTGCCGTCATTGGTGATGCCTCGATTGCCAGCGGAATGGCATTTGAAGGCCTTAATCATGCTGGAGTTACTAAGGCAAATTTATTAGTCATTTTAAATGATAATGCTATTGGGATTGATCCTAGTGTTGGCGCTTTAAAGCAGTATTTAACCAATGTAAAGAAAGGAAAAGAACGACAAGACAATATTTTTGAAGCCTTGAATTTTGATTATTCCGGACCTATAGATGGTCATGATTTACCGGAATTAATTTCAGAATTAGAACGCTTAAAGTCGGTTAAAGGTCCCAAGTTTTTACATGTGATTACAACCAAAGGAAAAGGCTTAAAACAAGCTGAAGATGATCAGGTAAAATACCATGCGCCAGGAAAATTTGATTCGGTTACAGGAGACCTCCTTCCGAAGACAACTTTAGAAGAAGCTCCTAAATTTCAAGATGTATTTGGCCATACCATTGTTGAACTTGCAAAAACCAATCCTAATATTGTTGGAATTACACCAGCCATGCCTACAGGAAGTTCATTAAAATATATGATGGAACAAATGCCAGAACGTGCTTTTGACGTTGGTATAGCAGAGCAACATGCTGTTACTCTAGCAGCTGGAATGACCACCCAGGGTTTGGTTGTCTTTTGTAATATTTATTCTACATTTTTACAACGTGCCTATGACCAAGTCATCCATGATGTAGCTCTTCAAAACCTTCCGGTAATTTTCTGTTTAGATCGTGCAGGTTTGGTTGGTGAAGATGGCGCGACTCATCATGGTGTTTTTGATTTGGCTTATTTAAGATGTATTCCGAATATGATTATTTGTGCACCTCGTAATGAAATCGAATTACGGCATATTATGTATACTGCACAACTAGGATTAAAGCATCCTATTGCTATTCGATACCCTAGAGGTCGTGGCAGTATTCTTGATTGGCAACAACCCTTTGAAACCCTTGAGATAGGTAAAGGTGTTCAGCTAAAACAAGGCAAACATATAGCAGTTTTAAGTATTGGATCTGTAGCTGTTAATGTAGAAAATGCTATTTATAAAAGTGATGATGCTGAATTGATTTCTCATTATGATATGCGTTTTGTAAAACCCTTAGATGAGAATTTACTACATCATATTTTTAAAACTTATGCCTATATAATTACCATTGAAGATGGTGTTAAGTCTGGAGGATTTGGAAGCGCTGTATTAGAATTTGCTTCAGAACACAAATACACAAAACCTATAAAAACTCTGGGGATACCTGATACATTTATTGAACATGCCTCTATAAAACAACAACATCAATCGATTAAGATTGATGCTGATAGTTTAAGTCTTTTGTTTAATGCTATTGCTCGTCTTCGTCTAAAGTAGCAATATCTGACTGGTCATTTGAATCTATAACCTGTACATTGTTTTGTTGTGGCTCATGATTACCATTACTTGTAATATCATCAAGCATTAATAAAAACGCTAATGTTACAAAAAAAATCACTGCAGCTCCAAGAATATTCTTTTTCATCTGAGTAGGTTTAAAAGATTAGGTTAAACAAATATAGTCAATTGTCGTTAAAATACAAATTTAATCGATGAAATGCATCTAACAAAAAAAGGAACCCCTAAAAGTTCCCTTCTTTATAATTCAAATATCTTGTAAATTTTAGGGATTTGGAACTACTCTCAGAATAATTATCAACACTAATATCAACAAAACATTAACCCAAATTAGTTTAGGGTTTCATTTTACTAATTATAAGTGATTGCCTTTGAGTTTTTGATACACCATCATCGCATTTCCATCAGACATTTTTGAGACATAGAAGCAGACCGATAGTAAAGAATCATAGAGGTTGGTTTTATTTAAATCTACATGTTGCTTGATAGATTTAAGAATAAGCTTATCAAAATTAGACGGTTCACCGTTCAAATTATTAACGACAGCTTTTGTAAAACTACTCAATAACTCATGGATGACCTTATAACCTACAATTTCTTTATCTATCACTTCATCAGATTGATAAACCTTTGCTATACTTAAGGTAATAATATCTGTAATTTGAGCTTCGTAAGCACTATAATCCATCAAAGCTTTCGAAAACGCTCCCGATAATATCTCTTCTTCATGCGTCATAAAAATATCTACGGCTTCACTTATAAGTGTGTTGATAGCCAAAGAGCGCAAATAACTTAATCTGTCCTGAGTGTTTTCTAAGGCGTTATAAGTTTTTGTTTGTATAGAATCTCGTACTAAATTGATTAAATACTCTAGAGCAAATTCTTCTTGAATCAAACCTAAATTGATGCCGTCTTCAAAATCGATAATCGTATAACAAATATCGTCGGCAGCTTCAACCAGATAAACTAAAGGATGTCTACAATAACTAATAGCATCATTAGCGCCTCGTTTAACGAGACCTAACTCGTTTGCAATGTCTTCAAACAAGTCCTTTTCACTCTGAAAAAAACCGTATTTTTTGTCAGCAATATGAGATGAAGGCTTTTTAGGGAGCGACTCTTTAGGATATTTTGTAAATGCTCCAAGTGTGGCATAACTCAATCGTAAGCCTCCTACACGACCTTGTCGGCTTTCAGTTAAAATTTTGAATCCGTTAGCATTCCCTTCAAAACTACAGAGGTCTTCATATTGTTTTTTGGTTAGCTGGTCTTCAAAATAACGACCATCACCAGATTTAAAAAATTCGCCAATTGCCTTTTCTCCCGAATGCCCAAAAGGCGGATTTCCTATATCATGTGCTAATGCCGCAGCTGCTACAATAGCTCCAAAATCATTAATTTGATACCCATGAACATCTCTTAAATGCGGATGCTTTTCTAACAAACGTTGTCCAACCTTTCGCCCTAAAGACCGTCCAACCACACTCACTTCTAAACTATGCGTTAAGCGCGTATGTACAAAGTCGGTTTTAGACATTGGTACCACTTGAGTTTTATCCTGAAGGCTTCTGAATTCCGAAGAAAAAATGATTCTATCATAATCCACTTCAAAACCTAATCGTGTTTCGTCTTGTTCTTTTCGTAAACGTTTATGAGTATCTCCAAACCGCTTTAAGGAGAGTAATTGTTCCCAATTCATAGATAAATTTTAGTCTTTGCAAGATAGAATATTTCAATGTTAATTTAATGTTTCCATCAGATAAAAAATAGCTCAGTACGTAACATTGAGTTAATGGTTTTTTGACTTAGGTTTAATTCTCAATTAACCTTGACTTTACATTATGCGTCTTTCTTTGCACCATTATTACTATAACAAAAACTATTAAAAAAAATATCATGAAAAAATTAGTATTATCTGCATTGATCGCTTCTTCTCTAGTTTTCACTAGTTGCTTTAAAGATGACGACACACCAATCATTATTGAAGAAGTTACCATTATTAATAATGGCGAAGGAAACGGCGGCGGCGAAGATTGTCCGGTAATTAATATCACTGGTGCGATTACAGAAAACACCACTTGGACAAACGATAATATCTATAGATTGAACCAAAAAGTTGTTGTAGACAATGGTGCTACTTTAACAATTCAAGAAGGAACTATCATTAAAGGTTCTCCGGGAACAGGTTCTTTAGCTTCGGCATTAATTATTGCAAGAGGTGCAAAAATAAACGCAGTTGGTACTGCAACTCAGCCTATCATTTTTACTTCAACAAGTGATAATATTACTTGTGGAGAAACTGCTGGTACTAACCTAGATGAAAATGACAGAGGACTTTGGGGTGGTTTGTTGGTATTAGGAAATGCACCTTCATCTTTCTCTGGTGATATCACTGAAGCTCAAATTGAAGGAATTCCTGCTGATGATACATTTGGACTTTACGGTGGTACTGATGCTGCTGATAATTCTGGCGTATTATCTTATATCTCCATTCGCCATGGTGGTGCTTTAATTGGAGAAGGGAATGAAATAAACGGTTTAACCTTAGGTGGTGTAGGAAATGGAACCGTTATAAATAATATCGAAGTTGTTGCAAATGTTGATGACGGTATCGAGTTTTTTGGTGGAACTGTAAACGCTTCTAACTTACTTATTTGGGCTCAAGGTGATGATGCTATAGATATAGATCAAGCTTACTCTGGGACTATTGATAATGCAGTCGTTGTCTTAGGTGATTTTTCTGATCACGCCTTTGAAATAGATGGACCAGAAGGAAGCACACCTTCAGGAAACGAAGGGTCTTTCACATTACAAAACTGTACTATTATTGGAAATACCGTTACAAGTAATGGTGAATATGCTGACTACAGAAGTAGAGCAAGAGGAAACACAAGCAATATTTACGCTTACGGATTTAAAGAGTCTTCAGATGTTGAATTAGATAACAACGGGGTTTCTCAAAACTATTTAGATGGGTTTTTAACCTTCGGAACCTGGGAAATCTCAGGTGATGATCATAACATTTTTGTTGAAAAAGTAGCATGTGTCGAAAACTGTGATGACGAAGATGATATTAACAATGATGATGTTGACGAGCCATTTATCACGACGTTTACTGCAGATGCAGCAGCATGGGCATCAGAAGTAGCACAAGGAGCGAATACAGTAGGAGCTACAACTTCAGAGTTAGCTTGGACTTATGCTAATACTGCAGGTGGCTTAGGTTTCTAAATTGAAACTTTAAGTTAACACAGTATTTTTTAGAATAAGAAAACACTCTCATACACTATAAACTACTACTCGTTAACAATTTATGTAACGAGTAGTAGTGTTTAGATAATACACTAATTATGGAAAAAAAAATATACTCACTCCTCATACTTCTACTTATTGGTACTGGATTTGCTTATGCGCAAAAGGGAAAAGTAGCAGGTAATGTTATTGATGGTGAGTTTGTAGAACCTATGGCTTTTGCTAATATCTTAGTCAAAGGCACTACAACCGGAACGACTTCAGATTTTGATGGTAAATTTGAATTAGAGTTAGATCCTGGAACATATACTTTAGTATTCTCATTTGTTGGATACAATACGCAAGAAATAGAAGACGTCGTCATTAAAGCTGGAGAAGTCACTACGCTTGATGTCACTTTAGAAACCAATTCTCTAGATACTGTCATTGTAACCACATCTGTTAAACGTAACACAGAAAATTCAGTATTAAACTTACAAAAGAAATCCGTTGTCGTTTTAGATGGTTTATCAGCACAATCTATTAAAAGCACAGGCGCAAGTAATCTTGCAAGTGCTGTAAAAAGTGTTCCTGGCGTCTCTATTGAAGGCGGAAAGTACGTTTATGTAAGAGGACTTGGGGATCGTTACACAAAATCTATATTAAACGGAATTGATATTCCTGGTTTAGATCCTGATAGAAATACCATTCAAATGGATTTATTTCCAACCAATATTTTAGATAATGTTATCGTATTGAAATCGGCTTCCGCAGAATATCCTGCAGATTTTACAGGTGGTATTGTTGATATTGTAACTAAAGATTTCCCTACCAAAGCAGAATACACTATTTCTTTAGGTTCGGGATACAATCCAGACATGCACTTTAATGATAGCTACCTAACTTCTGAAGGTAGTGATACCGACTTTTTTGGCTATGATGATGGCACCAGAAATTTACCAATTAATAGATACCAGCAAATTCCTGGAACTTTTGAAAATAGACTTTTATTAAATACACTTACCAATAGGTTTTTAAAAGAATTACAAGCGAAACAAGAGCAAAGTAATATGAACTTTGATTTTGGTTTTACGTTAGGTAATCAATACGATATTGGTGATGATAAGTTAGGATACCAAGCTTCATTTTCATACAAAAACGAAACTACTTTTTATGAAAATAGAAATGATGGTGCTTATGTAAAGAATAATGATGATGCTTCAGATAAAGACTTAAACTTTGTATTAGCTTCTAGTGGTTCTGAAGGTATCAATAATGTGATTTTAAACGGAATGTTAGGATTGGCTTATAAAACTGATAAGTCAAAGTTTAAAGTAAACTTACTACACATTCAAAATGGGGAATCTACAGCTGGTAGATTTAGTCAAGTCATCTCTCAGGATGGTGTTGGTGGCGGATTAGAACCTTTAACAAAAAACTCGATTACCTATACCGAACGCTCTGTGACCAATTTATTATTAACAGGAAAACATCGTTTAAGTGCTGATGAAAATGCCTTTAATTTTGAATGGAAGCTATCCCCTTCGTTTTCAAAAGTAATGGATAAGGCCCACAGAATTACACCATTTCAACAATCTGGTGAAGGCGAGTATTTTATTAGTCCGAGTGCTTCTACTTTCCCAATTCAGCTTTGGAGAAACCTAATCGAAGAAAGCTGGGCTGCAAAAACTGATTTTGATAAAACGATCGATATATTTGGGAAGCCTGGAAAAATAAAATTCGGTGGAGCTTACACGTATAAGTTTAGAGATTTTAGTATCGACGATTATACATTTAACATTCAAGGTGATGATTCATTTATTGCTGATGGCAATGCTAATAATCTTTTAGCTACTGAAAATCTATGGACTCCAGATTCTGATTCTGGTACCTACTTGGTCTTTGGTGATCAGTTTAATCCAAATGATGCCTATGAAGGTGAACAAATTATTGGGGCAACTTATTTATCAGCAGAATTTAATGTAAGTGATAAATTAAAAACAGTTCTTGGTATTAGAACCGAGCTTTTTAAATCGTATTATACGGGTCAAAATAGCAGTACAGTTTTTGATAGAGAATCCATACTCGATGAATTTGACATCTTCCCATCGGCCAACCTTATTTATTCGGTAACAGACAATTCAAACATTAGAACATCGTATTCACGAACTACAGCAAGACCTTCGTTTAAAGAAGCTTCTGTTGCTCAAATATTTGATCCTATTACCAACCGTTTATTTATTGGTAATATCGATTTGGTTCCAACCTACGTGAACAACTTTGATTTAAGGTTTGAGCGTTTTGGAGATAACGGACAAATGTTTGCGATTAGTGGTTTTTATAAAGATTTTAAAGATCCTATTGAACAAGCTTTCTTTTTACAAGCACCAACACAATTAACGGTTGATAATTTAGGAGACGCTAAAGTTTATGGTGTAGAATTAGAATTAAGACAACGTCTTGGCTTTATTTCAGAAGGGCTTAACAATCTTAAATTTAATGCCAATGTATCTGTTATAAAATCAGAATTAACTATGTCTGATGCCGAGTTCACCAGTAGACAACTCGCTGCGAGAGATGGAGAATCTATTGACAGAGAACGTGATTTACAAGGTCAAGCACCTTACTTACTTAATTTTGGTTTGGATTATAACAACCAAGATTGGGGTTTACAAACTGGACTATTTTATAATGTTCAAGGAGAAACGCTTCAGGTAGTAGGTATTGGTTTAGTACCAGATGTGTATACAAAACCTTTTAATAGTTTAAACTTTACCTTAAACAAATCATTCGGTGAAAAGAAAAATTCGTCTATAGACTTTAAAGTTACTAATATTTTAAACAGCGATAGACAAAGTGATTATGTTTCCTTTGGAGCCGAAGACCAAATATATTCTTTAAGAGAACCAGGTACTGAAATCTCATTAGGTTATACCTTTAAGTTCTAAACTTAAACTCTTTTAGCCTTTAAAACAGAAAGTTCCCAACGAATAAAATCGTTGGGAACTTTTTTATCTTACTACTATATAAGATGTTTATTTATTGTTTACAGCGACTTGCACTTTATCTGTCCATTCGCTTACACTTGCAATTCTAGAGTCTACATAATCTACCTCTCTTAAGGTATCACCAGACCAAAATAACCATTTACCGGTTTTCTTTCCATTGGTATAACTACCCACTGTAACTTTTTTCCCGCTAGTATCATAGCTAGTCCAAACACCATGCAATTCACCTTCCTTATTAAAGGTTCCTTGTTGCTCAATACTACCATTATCGTGATAATAGGTTGCAACAGTTAAATCTCCATCTTTTTTAAGATCAACTTTTGGTGTTTCTTGTGCAAATGTAAATACCACACTTAACATTAGTAATAACGAGCATATTTTTTTCATAGCGTTACTTGGGTTTGATTTATACCTCAAAGTTAAGAAAAAGTTTACAATATGCAAACATTTACGTAACATTAATTTAACATTAAAGTTATAACAAATTGATTTTCATTTGCTTATATCAATTACTGAATTGTCAATCAACTTAATAATTAAATAATATTAGCATTACAATAAAGTTACCTTACATTCTCATATTTGTATGATGTGTATTTTAGTACACTATCTATGATTTCATAAATTTTAATTAGTTTTTGTCGACTTTAAGTTATGATTTCTAATGAGACTGCTTTTTAAAAAAGCAGTCTTTTTTTTTTAGTCTGTTTTTAAAAGTTAATTATTTGGAAACATTTAGTTAACATAAAAACATGTTCTTTGCAGTCGACAAAAACTATAATAATGAAATCCAAATTTATACTTGCACTCCTTTTGTGTACAGTATCGTATACAAACTCTCAAGAGATTAGTGACACATCTTTTGGAAAAGGTTTAATTAATTTTACAGCTAAAGACAGTTCATTTAGTATAAAATTTGCTCCTCGTTTTCAAGTACGTTCCAATTCATCTTGGAATCATGACGGTGAACAGTATACAAGTCCCGAACATAATTTTACAGTTCGTCGTGCGCGATTAAAATTTGATGGCTTCGCTTATAGTCCGAAACTTATATATAAAATTGAATTAGGTTTATCTAATAGAGATATTGTTGGTGCCAATCAATTTAACAGAAATACACCACGCTACATTCTGGATGCAGTTCTAATGTGGAATTTTTATGGCAACTGGGAATTATGGGCCGGACAAACGAAACTTCCAGGTAATGTTGAACGTGTTGTGTCTTCTGGAAATCTTCAATTAATAAACCGCTCATTACTAAACAGCCGTTTTAATATAGATCGTGATTTAGGTATTCAATTGCGACATAAAACCAACTTAGGTGGTAATTTTTTAATGCGAGAAAAAATTTCAATTTCTCAAGGCGAAGGTCGTAATGTCACTGAGGGTAATGAAGGTGGTTTACAGTACACCGCTCGTTTAGAATTTTTACCTTTCGGAACGTTTAAGTCTAAAGGTGATTACAGTCAATCTGATTTAAAACGTGAGCCAAAACCAAAATTGATGGTTGGTTTTACCTATAATTACAATCAAGATGCTGTTAGAGAACGAGGCTTTGCAGGCGATTATATGATAAGAACAGACGGTTCACTATATGAAACCGATCAAACCACATTGTTTGCTGACGCCATGTTTAAACACAAAGGGTTTTCATTTATGGGAGAATATGCCAAACGTACTGCAGACGATGAAATCGCAACAGAAGCAGATGGCACAACTCCTACAGGAAATATAGTTTTAACAGGTAATGCTCTAAACCTACAAGCGGGTTACTTATTCAAGAACAACTATGAAATCGCTGCGCGTTTTACAACTATTGACTATGAAAGCATCACTCAAACATTACCATTAAAACAGTACACGTTGGGAGTTAATAAATTTATTGTTGGTCACAAACTAAAGTTACAGTCGGATATTAGCTATACCACTGAAAATGGAAATGAAGATAGCATCACCTTTAGAATGGGCTTTGATATTCATTTTTAAAATATAACAATTAGATAACACATTAAACGAAAACACTATAGATATTTGCAAACTTATTTAAACTAAACTATGGATAATATTTATTTATATATGATCATTGCTTTGGCCATTTTAGCAATAGCTGATTTGGTAGTAGGCGTTAGCAATGATGCGGTAAACTTTTTAAACTCAGCCATTGGGTCCAAAGCCATTTCTTTTAAAACCATTATGATTGTTGCGAGTCTTGGGGTAGCTGTAGGTGCTATTTTTTCAAGCGGATTAATGGAAGTTGCCCGAAAAGGAATTTTTAACCCTGGCGAATTTATGTTTGATGAAATCATGATCATCTTTATGGCCGTGATGATAACAGACATTCTTCTGTTAGACTTTTTTAACACCTTAGGAATGCCTACCTCAACAACAGTATCTATTGTTTTTGAGCTACTAGGTGCTGCGGTAGCCATGTCATTTATTAAAATTTATAGTGATAGTGGAAGTGGTGTTTTTTCTGATGTGCTTAACTATATTAATACAGATACCGCCACGAAGATTATTATAGGAATACTGCTGTCCGTTGTGATAGCATTTTCTGTGGGTGCCTTTGTACAATGGTTGACCCGATTGTTGCTATCGTATAATTTCGAACAAAAAGCCAAATGGGTTGGTGCTTTATTTGGAGGTATTGCATTAACTGCATTAACTTACTTTATTTTTATCAAAGGAATTAAAGGCACAAACTACGCTAAATCTATTGTTGATGTTCTGTATAGTGGATCTGCTGATGGAATTTTAGATTGGGCAAATAATTACTTCGGAACTGCTTTTGATAGTATTAAAGAATTAACCTCACATAAAGATTATAAAGATGCTCTTAAAATTAATACCGATAAAGGAACTGTAGGATTAACATTAAGAGGTTTTTTAGAAGTTAATGTACTTCCAATTATTGGTGTAAGTTTAGTGGTTTGGTCGCTTTTATCTTATGTTTTTGTAACAGCCTTAAAAAAGAACATCTATAAACTTATTATTATTGTAGGAACCTTTGCTTTGGCACTCGCTTTTGCTGGGAATGATTTGGTAAACTTCATTGGTGTTCCAATTGCTGCATGGCAATCATTTGTAGATTTTTCGGATCCATTGATTAATACAGCTGGATTATCAGCAGATCAGTTTCCTATGAATAGCCTTGCAAAAAAAGTAACTACCCCTACGTTTCTACTAGTTTTTGCTGGATTAATTATGGTTGTCACCTTATGGTTTTCAAGCAAAGCAAAGTCTGTAGTTAAAACCTCATTAGATTTATCAAGTCAAAGTGAAACCAAAGAACGTTTTCAACCTAATTTTTTATCCCGTGGATTTGTTAGAGTTGCTATGGCGATGTCACAAATGACCAGCTATATTTTACCAGAATCTTGGCAAGCAAAAATTGAAAAGCAATTTGAAGTTCCTGTGATTTCTCTTGCTAGAAACAAATCTCACGAATTACCTGCATTTGATATGGTAAGAGCTGCTGTGAATTTAATGGTTGCAGCGATGTTAATTTCATTAGCGACTTCTATAGGAATTCCTTTATCAACTACTTATGTAACCTTTATGGTCGCTATGGGAACCTCGTTAGCTGATAGAGCTTGGGGTGCCGAAAGCGCTGTATATAGAGTTGCAGGAGTGATTAATGTTATTGGCGGCTGGTTCTTTACTGCCTTTAGTGCATTTACTGCAGCAGCAATCGTTGCTTATCTGTTAAAGCTAAATCTCCCAATAATGTTTCCTTTATTGCTTGTAGCTGCTTTTGCACTTTTACTTCGAAGTTATCTAGTACACAGCAAAAAGAATAAAGAAGCTAAAGCTGAAGACAGCTTAACAAAAGCTGAAAGCAGTTCTGTACAAGGTGTGATACAAGAAAGTGCTACAAACATTGCTAACGTTGTAAAACGTGGAAATAAAATTTACACTAATGCCATTAAAGGTTTGGCTAGACAAGACTTAGCGCTTCTGAAAAAGAATAAGAAACAAGTCGTTAAGCTTTCAAGTGAAATAGACGAATTACGCGACAACATATTTTATTTTATAAAAAACCTGGATGAATCTAGTGTTGGCGCCAGTAATTTTTATATTAATATCCTTGGGTATCTACAAGATATGACCCAATCTTTAGAATATATTTCTAAAGTGAGTCATAAGCATATTAATAACAATCATAAAAAATTAAAATTCTCACAAATTAAGGAGTTAAAAGAAGTCGATGATAAAATGGAGCTCTTGTTAAATGACACTAAAACAGCTTTTGACTCTAGATCTTTTGAAAAGATTGGTGTAATTTTAGATGAAAAGGCTCAAGTTTATAATTTGGTGAAGGAGAAAATTCAAAAGCAAGTCGAACGCACTCGCACTGAAGAATCAAGTCCTAAAAACACTACATTATATTTTAGTTTGTTGTTAGAAACTAAAGACTTATTAAATGCCACAATGAATCTTTTAGACGAATACTACAATGCGCATGATGGCACTGTCACTCCTGCAACTATTAAGACTAATGACGCTGAAGAAGATCCAAATCTTGACAATGAAAGTGAGTAGTTGATAAACACTCTTTATTAAAAAACCCATCCTAATACATAGTTGTTAAGATGGGTTTTTTAGTTTTAGGCTAATTATTACCTATACGACCAATTTCATCTAACTCTTCAAAAGCTACCTTTTTCTCTTCAAACTTTTTGATGTCAACCACAAAGGTTTTTGAAATCGAATCATGCCAACCTTTTCCATCTTCACCTAAAAATGAAAACGCTTCAAAAGGAATCATACGGCATAACGAACGCACCAAAATCTCATGAAAACTTGGCTTGGAACCGTCGTAAATGACCACTTTTGTATTGGTTACAAACTTTCCTATTGAACGGCCTGTTAGCGTTTCGATAGTGGTATAATAAATGAGCAGAACAATATATCCGAATAGAAAATCAACCAAGGTACTTTCAGAATATAAGATAGCATCTGATACCGTATAATTACCTGTCATATCTGATAATATTCCAATCGCAAAACCAATGGCTGCTCCAATTATAACTTGCATAATATAATCGATAATAAAGTTGGCAAAACGAATCCCTTTACTCGCTAAAACATCTGGTGTTACTGTATATTCTATTCGGTTCATAGTCAAAATTTGGTTAGTAGATTTCAAATATAGTATTCTAACATTAATTTCAAATAGTTTATTTTAGGGTATTAAAATCCTTTCACTATGAAATATATGACGTGTATTGTTATTCTTTTATTGAGTGTGCAATTGCTAACAGCTCAAGAATTAACAGGAAACCTACTCCTTGATAAGGCCATTAAGTATCATGATCCTAACGGAAACTGGTCCACTTTTAATGGGACACTTCATATCACGATGGAAACGCCTAACAATTCCAATCGTGACAGTAAAATCGATATTAATTTACCTGAAGATTATTTTTATGTGAGTGCCAAACGCGATACCACAACAACTGAATATATGGTTAAAAATGCAGATTGTACGATTAAATTAAATGGTAAAACCAACCTTACTGAAGCCCAGTTAAAAGCAAAAAACTTAAGCTGTGAACGCGCTCAAATGTATAAGAATTATTATACCTATCTCTATGGATTGCCCATGAAATTAAAAGATGAAGGCACTATAATTCATGATAAGGTAGAACGTAAAACATTTAAAGGTAAAACCTATGTAGTACTCAAAGTATCTTATGAAAAAAGCGTAGGCAGTGATGTTTGGTTTTTCTATTTTGATCCTAAAACCTATGCGATGGAAGTCTACCAGTTTTTTAAAACTAACGACAAAGGCGAACTACAATCTGATAGTGGTGAATATATTTTACTAACTGAAACCGCCATTATAAATGGTATTAAAATGCCTAAAAACCGAGCCTGGTATTACAATAAAGACGGTAAGTATTTAGGAACCGATAAATTGAAGGATTAACCGTTGACTTTTAAACAAAAAAAAGCATCCCATTATCATATGATAACGGGATGCTTTTATACATAACACTTAATTATTAAGAACCACACATTAAGCAATCATCACCTTCGGCTTGTTTAGCTTGAGCAATTAAGGCTTTCATTTCATCTGCACTCATTGGTTCTACCTCTACTTTATCTGCTGTTTTCTTAGCAAATTTAGCAGCTGTTTCTGCTGCTTTTTGTTGTTTTTGAGCTACCTCGTCAACTTGTTGAGGTGCTTCGGCTACTGGTTCTGCTTTTTCAGATCTGGTAATGGTCACTTTTTTAGCATCAACAGCACTCTTGGTACGTAAATAGTACATTCCGGTTTTTAAACCGCTCTTCCATGCATAAAAATGCATAGAGGTTAATTTTGCCATGGTCGCACCTTCCATAAACAAGTTAAGCGATTGTGACTGATCGATAAAGTAGCCTCTATGACGAGACATATCGATGATATCTTTCATGCTCAATTCCCAAACCGTTTTGTAAAGCTCTTTAATATCTTGAGGAATCACATCAACATTTTGTATCGATCCATTGGCTCTCATGATTTCATTTTTCAAACCTTCATTCCAAAGTCCTAATTCGACTAAGTCTTCTAATAAGTGCTTATTTACAACAATAAACTCTCCAGATAATACACGACGTGTATAAATATTAGACGTATACGGTTCGAAACATTCGTTATTTCCTAAGATTTGAGAGGTTGAAGCTGTTGGCATTGGTGCTACTAATAATGAATTACGCACACCATTTTTTAAGACCTGCTTACGTAACTTCGCCCAATCCCAGAGTCCGCTTAACTCCTCATCTTTAATACCCCAAAGGTTGTATTGGAATTCACCTTTACTAATTGGAGATCCTTCATAGGTTTGGTAAGGTCCATCGGCTTTTGCTTCTTCCATACTAGCGGTAACTGCTGCAAAGTATAGCGTTTCAAAAATATCCTGGTTTAATTTTTTTGCTTCGTCACTTGTAAAAGGCAAACGTAATTTAATAAACGTATCGGCTAAGCCTTGAACCCCTAAACCAACTGGTCTGTGACGAAAATTAGAGTTTTCGGCTTCTTTTACAGGATAGTAATTTCTATCGATTACTCGGTTTAAGTTCTTCGTCACACGTTTGGTGATTCTAAATAACTCTTTGTGATCAAACTCACCATTTTTAACAAACATTGGTAAGGCTATCGATGCCAGATTACACACAGCAACTTCGTCTTTAGACGTGTACTCCATGATTTCTGTACATAAATTTGAAGAACGGATGGTTCCTAAATTTTTCTGATTCGACTTACGGTTTGCCGCGTCTTTATATAACATGTAAGGTGTTCCCGTTTCAATTTGAGATTCTAATATTTTCTCCCAAAGTTCACGAGCTCTAATCGATTTACGACCTTTACCTTCGGTTTCATATTTGGTATACAATGCTTCAAATTCTTCACTATGCACATCGCATAATCCAGGGCATTCATTAGGACACATTAAGGTCCACTCACCATCTTCCTGTACACGTTTCATAAATAAATCTGGCATCCACATCGCATAGAATAAATCACGAGCACGTAATTCTTCGGCACCATGATTTTTCTTTAAATCTAAGAAGCTCATAATATCTGCATGCCAAGGTTCGATGTACATGGCGAAGCTTCCTTTACGCTTTCCGCCACCTTGATCTACATAACGTGCTGTATCGTTAAACACTTTAAGCATTGGTACAATCCCGTTACTTGTTCCGTTGGTTCCTGCAATGTAACTTCCTGTAGCACGAATATTATGAATAGACAAGCCTATTCCGCCTGCAGATTGCGAAATTTTAGCCGTTTGTTTTAGTGTATCGTAAATACCATCAATACTATCATCTTTCATCGTTAATAAGAAACAAGATGACATTTGTGGTTTTGGCGTTCCTGAGTTAAATAAGGTAGGTGTAGCGTGTGTAAAGTATTTTTTAGACATCAACTCATAGGTTTCCAGAGCAGCGTCTAAATCGTTAAGGTGAATCCCGATAGAAACTCGCATTAACATGTGTTGCGGACGTTCGGCAATTTTACCATTTAATTTTAAAAGGTAAGAACGTTCTAAGGTTTTAAATCCGAAATAATCGTAACCAAAATCACGGTTATAAATGATAGCCGAATCCAGTGTATCCTTATTATCGGTAATAACTTTATAGACTTCATCACTTAGCAAAGGTGCTTTTTTTCCTGTTCTCGGATTGACATAGGTATATAAATCGGTCATGACCTCACTAAAGGTCTTTTTGGTATTTTTATGTAAGTTAGATACAGAAATTCGCGCAGCCAATCGTGCATAATCTGGATGAGCTGTGGTCATTGTTGCAGCTTGTTCGGCTGCCAGATTATCTAATTCGCTAGTGGTTACACCATCGTATAAACCATCGATTACTCGCATAGCCACTTTAATTGGATCTACAAGTTCATTGAGTCCATAACATAATTTACGAACTCTGGCCGTAATTTTGTCGAACATTATCGGCTCTTTTCTTCCGTCTCTTTTTACTACATACATACGTTACACATTTTTTAGTTTTCTGAAGCTACCATTCAGAAAAAGGATTAGTTAGTTATCATTAATCAGCAGGAAACTGATTAACAATGGATTAATTATTAGGTTTATATACTGAAATTAAAACTGGTTGTTACGTATTCTTCGAAAATTGCTAACCAGTTAAAATACTTCTGTCTTTACTTACGGGTTCTAGAAATCGAAATTATCTGAACCGAAATCGTATTTATTTTCTTCTTCCTCTTTGTTAAGAACGCCAGCTTTTTGGTATTCTGACACACGTTTTTCGAAGAAGTTTGTTTTACCTTGTAAAGAAATCATGTCCATGAAATCGAAAGGATTTGCTGTATTGTAAACTTTTTCACAGCCTAAATCAGCAAGCAAACCATCAGTTACAAACTCCAAATATTGAGACATGAGTTTGGCATTCATTCCTATTAAACTTACAGGAAGAGATTCGGTAATAAATTCTCTTTCAATATTTAAGGCGTCAACAATAATTTCTTTGATACGTTCTTTTGGCACTTTGTTTATCAAGTGATTTTCGTGTAGGTGTACGGCGAAGTCACAGTGCATTCCTTCATCACGGGAAATCAGTTCATTAGAAAATGTCAAACCTGGCATTAAACCACGTTTTTTCAACCAAAATATAGAACAAAATGATCCAGAAAAGAAAATACCTTCTACAGCAGCGAAAGCGATTAAACGCTCGGCGAAACTTGGAGATTCGATCCATTTTAATGCCCAATCTGCTTTCTTTTTAATCGCAGGAAAAGTTTCAATAGCATTAAAAAGCATGGCTTTTTCTTTCTCGTCTTTTACATAGGTGTCAATTAACAAAGAGTAGGTTTCACTGTGAATGTTTTCCATCATGATTTGGAATCCATAGAAAAATTTGGCTTCACTATATTGAACTTCATTCACGAAATTTTCAGCTAAATTTTCGTTTACAATACCATCACTAGCCGCAAAAAACGCTAATACATGCTTGATAAAGTAACGTTCATCATCGGTAAGTTTTCCTGTCCAATCGGTAATGTCTTGGTGTAAATCAATTTCTTCTGCCGTCCACATACTAGCTTCTGATTTTTTATACCATTCCCATAAATCATGGTGTTGAATAGGAAAAATCACGAATCGATCTTTATTTTCTTGCAAAATTGGTTCTACAACTTGAGACATATTAATTGGTTTTTTTTATTTAAAAATTAGCTGAAAAATTTAGTGTGATTTGGGACTAACAAAGATTCAAAAATGTATGAGATATTTCGGTATTTTTTACGAAACCTTTTCAACAAGTTTTTAACAATGTGGATTTTATAAAAAAATTAAAGATTTGTTAAAAATATTTTTAATGTATTGATATTCAGTATTTTACAATTAATGTTCGAAAATCAAAAACGTAAGTATAATCCTGTTAAATATGCCTTGGCAAGTGATGTTTACTGTAAGTTCACCATGTTAAAAATACGCTAATAATTCCATAAAAAAAGAGAGCAAAATTTGCTCTCTTTTTATCCCTAATAATTAACTAAACTAACTAAAACTATTTACTAATAAAGTCATGTTAATTGAAATTAAGATTAAAAAAGTCAGGTTTGACCCTGACTTTTTAATGATTAATAGCATTTAATCAAAAAGTGAATCCCCACGATCACTCTATTTTTTTGATTGGTCATCTTAATTTCAGTTCAAATATGATAAAATATCTTTGTCAAAATGTTTCAATTTGTATAGATGGTTGCAAAAAGTGTATACTTGGTAAGAGCCCATTACGAATACATACTTTAAAACACATTACACAGTAAATCGTGCTAACTATACATATTACAGACAACCTATTACATTATATTCTATATTTGATATTATGATTAAAGCAGTAATAGTAGACGACGAGCCAAAGGCTATTCAAGGGTTATCCTGGGAGCTTACCAACTTCAGCAACGACATAGAAATTATAAAAACGTTTTCTAGTCCGGAAGAAGCTATTCAGTATTTAAATAAACATACGCCTGACTGTTTGTTTTTAGACATCCAGATGCCAACGATGGACGGATTTCAGTTTTTAGAAAAGCTCACCAACAAAGATTTCCCTGTTGTTATTACAACCGCTTATGACGAATATGCGATAAAGGCCTTAAAGCACGAGGCCATAGATTACCTATTAAAACCTATAGATTCTGACGACTTACAAGACACCATTCAAAAAATAAAAAAATACAATTCCAGAGTTATAAACGCTTCCAAAATAGAAGAGGTTTTAATGAGTTTTAACGAACGGTTCGACAAAAAGAAGATCACTATAAATACTGACGGAAAACTTATATTTTTAGATATTGATGATATTTTATTTGTTGAATCTGATGGCAACTACAGCACCATCGTTACCAGCAAACAACAAAACATTGTCATCACTAAAAAATTAAAAGAAGTGGATGCTATTTTACCCGAGCATTATTTTTTTAGAATTCATAACTCATTTATTATTAACTTGAATAAAATTAAAGAGTTCATTAAAAGTGAAGGTTATGTCATTATGGAATCCAATCATAAAATTCCGGTAGCCCGACAGCGCAAATCTGATTTTTTAGAAAAACTATAGATTGAAATACCCTAGTTTACATAAAATCCCTTATAATACCAATGTTGTATTGACTATGCTTTTGTTTTGTTTGATGCATTCAAGCTTAATAAACGCACAAGACCATACCAACTCAACATTTGATAGCGACGTTACTACCTTACTATCACTAAAGCCAGTACACTATGCTTCGATTGACTCGCTGATTAAAACACATGCTCGAGACAGTCTCAAGATGAAGGCTTTAATAAAAGACTCTAAAAGCCGCAATTATTTAGAAGGAGAAAGCTATGCGCTTAATGCATTGGGTGTAATTTACCGAAATGTTTCGCTGTATGAAGCCTCAATCAAAACACATGAAACTGCCAAAGCTATTGCTGATGAAGCTGAAAATATCGAGTTACAAATTGTAAGTCTTAATAATATTGGTGTGGCTTATCGCCGAATGGATTTAGTAAAACCCGCATTAGACTTTCACACCAAAGCCTTAGATATTGCACGTTCTGTTAAAAACCCTTCGGAAACTATCTCTTATAATATTGCCGTTTCGCAAAATAGCATCGGGAATATTTATCTCATTTTAGACCAGTACGAACTCGCCTTAAAACAATTTGAAAAATCAATAGCGATTGAAAAAAAAGCCGGAAACCGTTTAGGGCTGGCCATAAATTATCAAAATATTGGCTATGCTTACGAAGCTCAAGGCGAACTCGAAAATGCACTTCGTAATTACAAACTATCTTTAGAGTTTAACGAGCAAATTAATTCTAATTTAGGTCGTGTTATTTGCTATAACAGTATTGGACAAGTCTATATAAAACAGCGAAAATATATTGACGCTAAAGTGATTATAGAAAAAGCCTTAAATAAAGCGCTTACGATTAACGATCAATTTTATATCGCTGCCTCTTATATTAATTTAGGTTGGGTTCAAAAGGAAATGGGAAACCTTTCTACTGCGGAACGAAATCTTAAAAACGGATTAAAGGTCGCTAAACAATACAATCTCAACTTATCAATCGTTGAAGCCGATAAACACCTTTCAGATTTATACAATACAACCAACGACTATCAATCGGCTTTAGCACATTATAAAGAATCGGTTGAAGTTGAAAAAACCATCAATAACGATCGTAATTTACGCTATGTTAATGATGTGATTATTCAGTATGAGAATGAAGCAAAAAACAATGAAATTAAAGCGCTTGCCAGTGAAAATCAGATTGTAAAATCGAAGCTTGAACGCAACAAAAAAATATTTTGGTACTCTATGCTGGCGCTTGCCATCATTGTTGGTGTGTTAGTTGGGTTATATCGCAACCGTCAACTGAGTCAGGAAAAACAAATCTTAACTCTAGAACAGGATATGTTGCGCAGTCAAATGAATCCGCATTTTATCTTCAATTCTTTAAATTCAATCAAGTTGTATATCATTAATAATGAAAAGGAAAATGCGGTGTATTACCTCAACAAATTCTCCAAACTTATTCGGAAAATTCTGGTAGCTTCTTCGGAAAAAGAAAACTCTTTAGAAGACGAACTCGACACCATGAAACTCTATATGAACATTGAAAACATTAGATTTTCAAATGAAATAAACTTTGAAATTGAAGTAGATGATACCATTAATACGGCAAGTATCAAAGTACCATCATTAGTCTTACAGCCCTTCCTTGAAAATGCTTTATGGCACGGACTCTCATCAAAGAAAGACGACAAGAAAATTGTATTGTACGTCTATAGAACTCAGGAAGATTTTGTAACTATTTCTATTACCGACAATGGGATTGGCAGGAAAGAAGCAGAAAAAATCAATCAGGACAAATTGCTTAAACGCAAATCTGTTGGAATTGCCATAACCAAGGCACGATTAGCGAATTTCTCTAAAGGGTATACCAATGACTATAGTATTACCATTGAAGATTTATACGATGCTAATCAGCAACCCATTGGAACACGAGTTATTGTCGATATTCCAACACGTTCTTCGGTGTTAAAAACTGCTTAATTAGCCTCCAAAAGCAGACATCATTGAGCCATATTTTGAAGCTTCAATTGAAAAGGTTGTTTTCTCTAAGCCCACACATTGCATTGTCATACTGTTTTTTGATTTCTTTTTATCTACATAAATCATTTCCATCATGAGTCCGTTGTCTGCATACTTTTTCATCCATTCAGGATTAAACCCTTTCGGCATTTTTTTGGCATTAGCCCCAAAAACCTGATTAAAACTAACTGGCACTTCATTTGTAATATAAAAAGTGATTTTCACGTCTTCATTTTCACTCACAAAACCTTCACAATCGAAGCCCATTATGGTTTTAGACTCTATCTTTTTAAAGGTATACGCTGAAGCATCTGTATCGCCTTTAAAATCGGAAGCTTTTAGTTTTGTTTTTTGTACAACTTTCTTACCCATCATCTCCATAAACATGGCCGAGATATTAAGCTTGTTATCCATCACCATAAACATCTTAGCATCTTCATTGGTTTTGGTCATTTCAGCAGAATCAAAACCAAAATAGGTCCCGCCTTTTTTTAAATAATAATCAAAAGTCATATCGCCTTTTTTATGCGTCATTTTGAGTTTGTAGATATAATCAAAATCGTAGCTTGAAGGCAGTTCAATTTTAGAGGCTTTTTGAGAAAAAGCACTTTGAAAAAAGATGAAAAAAGTGATTAGAATAGTAAAATGTGTTATAGAATGTGATCGCATGAGTTCTGAAAATTTATAGATTAATTTATTGTAAATCTTCAATTTACGAATCCAATAATAAACTCAAAAGCCAAAATGTATATATGGTTTAAAATCCTGTGTAATTGGATGTCAATTTTCAACGGTAATTCTGAGCAACCTTTTCGAGCTCCAAATACCAATTTTCACCAAATTTTCTAATTAAGGCTTCTTTTACAAATTTATAAACGGGCACTTGTAATTCTTTACCTAAAGCACAGGCATCATCGCAAATTTCCCATTTGTCGTAATTAACAGCAGAAAATTCGGAGTATTCTTTAATACGAATCGGATACAAATGGCAAGATACTGGCTTTTTCCAGGAAATTTCACCTTGATTGTAAGCCTCTTCGATACCGCAAAGTGCTGTTTTTTTATCATCAAAAATCACATAGGCACAATCGGCTCCGTTGATTAAAGGTGTCTCAAAATCACCAAAATCTGTAGTAATGTGGGTTCCTTGTTTTTCAATGGCATCAATACCTTCTTGGCGTAAAAATGGTTTTACTTTAGGGTAGATGGTCTTGAGTTTTTCAACTTCATCTGCATCAAGCGGAGCGCCTGCGTCGCCATCAATACAACAAGCACCTTTGCATGCCGATAAATTACATACAAAATCCTTTTCTATAATATCTTCTGAAACTATGGTTTTACCTAGTTGAAACATTTGATTTTAAGCTAAAATAATGAAGACAAAAATAGGTAAACTTTACCATTATTTAACGTTATATATCTTACATAAAGACTTACTTTTGCCGAAAATTCTCAAATCATGGATATTCAATTAAATTTCAAGGAGATCTTAACCGCATTTATGGTGTTATTTGCGGTCATTGATATTATAGGAAACATTCCTATTATTATTGATTTACGAAAGAAAGTTGGTCATATACAAAGTGAAAAAGCGTCAATAATAGCTGGTGTTATTATGGTCTTCTTTTTATTTCTAGGAAAAACTATTTTATCCTTTTTAGGCGTTGGTGTCAACTCGTTTGCTGTGGCTGGTGCATTCATTCTGTTTTTTATTGCTTTAGAAATGATTTTAGGCATTACACTCTACAAACAAGACGAAAACACAGCTATGACTGCTTCTGTATTTCCATTAGCATTTCCTTTAATAGCAGGTCCAGGAAGCTTAACCACATTGCTGTCTCTAAGAGCTGAATTTAGAATTGAAAACATCATCATTGCGGTAATACTAAATGTTATTATTATCTTTATCGTATTAAAAACCTCAGCTAAAATTGAGCGTATTATTGGTCAAAACGGAATCAACATCATTCGTAAAGTATTTGGTGTTATCTTACTAGCCATTGCAGTTAAACTATTTGCACATAACATCAAAGCGCTTTTTGAACTGGCATAATCTGGATTAATGAAATATTTCACCATTCTATTTACTATTGTTGCTATTGGACTTATCGTATACAATGCGACCATGCTTGATTTTGACAGCCTGTTTGAAGGCGAAAGTGTTGTAGCACTAATCACAATCTTAGCTTCACTTTGCGGCATTGCTTTATTACAATTATTACGATTATCTAAACGGGTCGACAAAAAATTAAAAGGAAAATAATGTATGATGCTTTTATAATTGGTGGTGGCGCAGCTGGTATGTCTTGTGCTTTAGTTTTAGGATCTGCAAAGTCTAAAGCTTTTGCCGAAAACAAACGTATTGCTATCGTGACGCATCAAAGAACATCACACTTACAAAACGCTTTATTCAATAACGTTTTAGGTTTAGAGCCTGGAACTTTAGGTGCAGATATTCTTGAAAGCGGGAAAAAGCAACTCAGCAATTTATATGCACATGTGGAGCAGATTGCATCAGAAAAAGTAAAATCCGTGAAGCAAACCGACGGTCATTTTACCGTTATTACTAATAAAAACACATACCTATCTAAAATAGTAGTTGTTGCTGTAGGTTATACTAATTTATTAACTATAAAAGGCCTTGAAGCTTATGTTGAACCACACCCAAGAGCTGCTATTGAAAAAGACCGTATTTGGTTAAAAAATGACAATCACTTGGTGACTCATGGTTTATATGTTGCCGGAACATTAGCTGGCTGGAGAAGTCAATTTGCAATTGCTTCAGGAAGTGGCGCACAAGTAGCTACCGATATTTTAACGCTTTGGAATGACGGCAAGCAAACTAAGATCCACGATAAAATTTAAACATTTTTAGTTGCCACTGTTAGATGCTTCGAGTTCTAACTGTTCTTTTTCCCGACTTAAAAAGATGACTTCTTCAATCATATCGTCGGTTTCGTTAAGAATTTTTTCAGCAACATTACTTCCGTAGAGCTGTTGTGCTAATTCCGATTTGATTAGTCGTTTCATCTGATCGTAATAAGCTACAAAAGTGATGTTGGTACGTTCTTTTAAGTTAACAAAATCCTGAAATTTTAAAACAATATCATCACTAACTTCAAAATTATTGATAAAATCGTCGACCTCGACACCTTTATAGATGCTTCGGTCTTTATCTAATTCGGTAAACACAAAATTACTGATGTACTCACGACGCCTTAAGTAGTTTAGAGTTTCATTTTGAGCCGTGGTATTTAAAGGCACAAAGATGTCGGGGATAATACCGCCACCACCATAAACGACTTTCCCTAGAGGTGTTTTGAACTTTAAAGAATCGGCAATTTGTATACTCTCAGGGTTTTCCAATTCGCCACTACTTAATCGTTTGTAGTAATCATTATAGTAATCGGTACTTTTCCCATTATCGTAAGGCCTTTGAATAGATCGACCTGTAGGCGTATAATATCTTGAAACTGTTAATCGTACTGCGCTTCCGTCTCCCAGAGACATTTCACGTTGCACCAAGCCTTTTCCGTAGCTACGACGCCCAACAATGGTGCCTTTGTCATTATCTTGAAGTGCTCCGGCAACAATTTCGCTTGCCGATGCCGAGCTTTCATTAATCAGAATATAAATATCGCCTTCTTCAAAATCACCATCATCTGTAGCAAAGCTTTTTTCAATTTTGCCTGTTTTGTTTTTGGTAAATAATATCAGTTTATCATCTTCTAAGAACTCATCAACAATCTGTTCTGCGATACCAAGAAAACCTCCTGGATTATCACGTAAATCTAGGGCCAACTGGGTAGCACCTTGATCCTGAAGTTGATCTAAAGCCTTTTTAAATTCTTTATAAGTCGACTCGGCAAAACGATTAATTTTAATGTAACCTAACTTGTTGGTAAGCATATAAGCTGCATCAACACTTTTAATAGGAACCACATCGCGTTTAACCTTAAATTCTATTAGTTTATCTTCACCTTTTCGGAATACTGTTAGCTTTACTTTTGAACCTTTCTCCCCTTTTAGCTTTTGAATAATAGCATTGTTACTCCATTCTCTTCCGAAGATAGAATCGCCATCGGCCATTAAAATTCTGTCACCAGCTTGAATACCTGCTTTTTCACTTGGACCGCCTTCAACCGTTCGTATAACGGTCACTGTATCATTATAGGTATAAAAATTAACACCAAGGCCCACAAAATCACCTTTCATATTATTGGTAACCCGTTCTAATTCACTTTTAGGAATATAAGTAGAATGTGGATCTAAGTTGTCTAGAATTCCGTTAACAGTAACATCGACGATGCTGTCTGTATTGACATCATCTACATATTCGTAGTCGATATAGTCTATGAGTCGGTTTAGTTTGTCTTTTTTGCTATTAGAGGTAAATAAACGATCTGACGTATCGGTGAAATTTAATTTTCCGCCAATAAAAACACCAGCTGCAATAGCAACACCAACAATGAGTGGGATGTATTTTTTATCGAACGTCATTTATGCTTTTAAGTTTTCTATTAGTTCTAATTCAATGCCAGCCTTTTTTAAAAACTGCAATCCAGAATCGTCTTTATAACCTTCATGATATACAACTCGTATAATACCCGCCTGATGGATAAGCTTGCTACACTCTTTGCAAGGCGACAACGTGATGTACAAGGTCGCACCTTTACAAGATTGCGTTGAAGCAGCCACTTTTAGTATGGCATTAGCTTCGGCATGTAACACATACCATTTGGTGTAGCCATCATCATCTTCACAATAGTTTTCAAAACCTGTTGGTGTTCCGTTATAACCATCAGATATAATCATTCGGTCTTTAACAATTAAGGCACCAACCTGTTTACGTTTACAATGCGATAGTTTGCCCCATTCTTTAGCAATTCTCAAGTAAGCTTTATCGTATCGTAGCTGTTTGTCTTTTGGCATTTATATAATTTATGACGCAAAAATTATTCCGAAGAAACCTTAATTAACGTCTATCATTAGGTTATTTTCTTTATGCTGAACATCAAATGTAATAATAATTCAAAATGTAATAGCCAATTATATGTTAGATAACGTTAAAGTTTTATCAAAATTGAGTTTGATTTTTAGGATAGTAATTCGCTTTTAATGAGCATAGGAAGTACAAACCCGACAACAATTGCCGACATCACCATCACCCAATCCCGTTTTGAAAACCTAAAAAGTGTTTGGCATATAAAACTCAAAAAGATGATCAAGATGGCAACAACAAGTTGACCGACTTCTATTCCTAATCCGATTTCGATAATAGCAAGTAGCTTAGACTCAGACGCAGACACTAGAGTTTCAAAGGTAGATGAAAAACCAAAGCCATGTATGAGTCCGAAAAACAAAGTCACAAAAAACAACAAGCCTACTTTATTGCCGTGTGACTTTTTACCTGCAGTAAACACATTAAATAAACCAATAATTAAAATGGTTATCAGGATTAAAAACTCTATAAACTTGACATTAATCGTAATAATATTATAGGTGGTTAATATCAAGGAGACACAATGACCAAGTGTAAAAACACTAACGAGTAATAAAACCCGTTTCCAGTCTTTAAATAGGTAAGGTACAGCGAGTACAACTAAAAACAAAAGGTGGTCGTAGGCATTTAGATGAAGTACATGATAAACACCATCTTTAAAATTTGACAGAAAATCGTCAATCATAATTTTTATTATTTGGGTTGAATCAAAGTTACGGTTTATAATTGAGGAAGAAAACAAAATAATCATGGCTTTCATCGATTAATTACCCATGAAATTCATTTTTTTTTATGATATTGTAATCTACTGTGTTATATTCGAAATCCTAACTTAACTTAAACTATTATGAAGCACTTATTATCTGTTGCTACGATCTTTCTATGTCTTGTTTCTTTTGCTCAGGAAAAACTTCCGTTTATTGATTATGAAAGTATTCGGGAAATAGCTATTGAAAGCGAAACCAATAAAGAGTATGACAAAGCTATAGAAGCCCTAAATCGCATTAGTAAAAATGATTCGACCTATTGTTCGGTATTGACCTCTAAATCGTATTATTCTATTCTTCAGCAAAAGTATGACGAAGCCATTGCCTTTACTGATGAAGGTTTAAGTTTAAATTGTGACAGTGAGTCTACACTATATTTTTACATCAATAAAGGAGTTTCTCTTGCTAATACCGATCGTTTTGAAGAAGCCTTAGTAGTTTATAATAAAGCGCTAGAAATCTATCCGCGAAACGCAAAACTCTGGTACAATAAAGGTATTTCATTACAGCAGCTTAAAAAGGTACCTGAAGCTATTGAAGCCTATCAAAACACAATTACCTATAATCCAATTCACAGAAATGCCCATTTACAATTAGGAAATATTTGCTACGAGCAACAGCTTATTTCTCAAGCATTAATGTGCTACAACATGAGCTTAATGATAGAACCCGATAGCGAACGTGGTTTTAACTTATTGAAATATTTAAATGAAATCGTTTCAACCAAAAACGATCATGAGCCAAACCCAAATTTAACTGTTTCTAAAGATGATAATGCTTTTGAAGATATCGACTTGATTATAAATAACCGCGTTGTATTAGATACCGATTACGATACTGGCAACAAAATTACCATCGCTTTAGTTAAGCAAAATCACGCCTTATTAGAACAACTAAAAGACATTGAAGGTCATGGTGATTTTTGGAGTAAGTTTTACATACCTTTTTATCAATGGATTGCTAGTGAAGGTCATTTTGACGACTTTACCTATACCTTAAACTATGCTATAAAAAATGAGGATTATAAAAAAGTCATCGAAAAAAACAAAGACAATGTAGATGGGTTTATTAAAGCTTTTGTGGCCAAATGGTATGACATTTTTACCAGAAATGGTGAAGGTTCTTTTGTTCACAATTACGACGGTGGAATATTTCAGGCAGAAGGTCCTTTTAAGAATAATACGGTTACTGGTCACTGGAAATTTTACGACGCTAATGGGCGTCTATTAAGCGAAGGTGCTTATAATAAAAAAGGAGAGAGAAAAGACGATTGGAAATGGTATCATGACAATGGTAGTGTTAAAGAAATTGCCATCTATAAGGATGGAAAACTCAGCGGAAAAAACAAACTTTATTACGATGATGGCTCACCTTATATAATGGGTAACTCAAAAGATGGAGAATTTGAAGGCGACTATAAATATTATCTGAAACAAGGTGGTTTAAAACAAAATAAGCAGTACAAAAACGGAAAGTTAAATGGTAAATACCTCGCGTTTTTTGATGTGGGTGAAGACTTGGTCGAATTTGACATTGATTACAAAGATGGTTTGGTAGAAGGTGATGCTATAGAATATTATGCCAATGGTAAACAATATTCGGTTATTAACTTTAAAAATGGTAAACGTGATGGTAAGGAAACCCAATATTATAGAAACGGAAAAGTATCTATGGAAGCAACTTACAAAGACGATCAGCTTGAAGGTTCTTATATAACTTATCATAAAAACGGAGCTAAAAAAGATGTAGGACAAAGCAGTGAAGGCTATTTTGATGGCCCTTGGAAAACCTATTATGAAGATGGCACATTAGGTTCTGATTATATCTATAAAGACGGACAACTTAATGAGACATATACCTCTTATGATAGAGACGGAAAAATAATTTCAGAATTTCAATATAGAAAAGGAGAAATTATAGGGTATAAATTCTATGATAAATCGGGCGAAATCCTTTCTGAAAACCGTAAAAAAGGAGGTGAATTTTTCTACGAAGGCTACCATACTAATGGAAATAAATCTGGCGAAGGCCTCTATGATGTTAGAGGTGGTAAAGTTGGAGAATGGAAGTTTTATTCAGCTAATGGCGTCTTAAACGAAGAAGCGACTTACAAAGACAACGAACCTGTAGGCATCGAAAAAACATATTATGATAACTCTGGTGATCTCCAAAGTATAAGTGAATATGATGACGAAAACAACAGAGTATTTTATCAATTCTATCATCCAGATGGTTCCTTAAAAACGCAAGGATGGTTTAAAAATGGTTACAAACATGGCGATTGGGAATTTTACTACATCGATGGCACCATTGAAGCCATTAACTTCTACCATAAAGATCAATTGCATGGGGTTCAACAGTACTTTAATGTAGATGGCACTATAGATCGTGAAACGGCCTACGAATACGATTTATTACTTACCGAAAAGCAATACAATAATGCTGGAGAAGTCTACGAAACCTATTTATATAAAAGACCTGAAAAATCATATACTGTGGTCTCTAAATACCAAAATGGGAATAAAAAATCTGAAATGGATTATGTTAACGGCCAAAAACACGGCAATTACAAATTCTATAATTTCTACGGAAAAGTAACCATTACAGGCCATTATGTGAATGATGAAATGAACGGAGAATGGAACTGGTATTTTGATAACGGACAACTTAGAATCAAGGAAACCTATGTGAATGGCGCTAATGATGGTCCTAAAAAACGCTATTATGAAAATGGTCAGTTAGAAGACGATTATTACTACGAAGAAGATGTTAAAAAAGGAACCTGGTTATCCTATTATGATAACGGTACTTTATACACCTCTACCGAGTATGCTTTTGACCAAAATCATGGTAGAAAAGAATTTTATAGTTCGTCAGGCAAATTACAACTTGTTAGATTCTATGACCAAGGACGATTAATTGGCTACAGCTATTTGGATACGACAGGAAAAGAAAAAGAAATGATTCCTATCACCAATGAAACTGGACGAATAGAAGCCTATTACGATAATGGCAAACCCTCAAGAACCATGACCTATTTAAATGGTGAAATTGATGGTGAGTATAAAGCTTATTATTATGATGGTACTTTAGAAAATCAAACCAATTATGAAAAGGGTGAATTTAATGGTCAAGATATTGAGTACTACGCTAATGGAAATGCAAAACTCAAAGAAGATTTAGTTTATGGCTATCGTCATGGTTTAACTGAAAAGTTTTACCCTAACGGAAAACTAAAAGAGCGCATCAATTACCGTAACAACGAGAAGCACGGTGAAGTCACCTATTATGATGAAACTGGTAAACTCACTAAAACAGAGTACTATACAAATGGTTATGTCTATGAATCAAAATAAAAACCTACATATTTACCTCTTCGTATTAACGTTTATCGCACTGCTCCCAAATTGCGCAAATGCCCAGTACACCAGAGAATTTGACCTGATAAAGAACAAATATCCTGATTCTAAAATTGTAAGGTTATTAGAGGATGTTAAAATTTCTGTGGCGTTAAAAGACAACGAGCTTGAGGTCAAACAATCCTTTATTGAAGAGGATTTATATCTAGATCAATCAGCCACATATGGCTCCAAAAGAACCTTGCGATTTTCTGCTTTTTTTGAACTGCAATCGGTAGAAGCCACCTCATACGAATACCGAGATGGCAAGTACAAAACCCATAAAGTAGAAGAGTTTCTGGAAAAAGATGAACTTGACGATTCCTTTCACGATGATACAAAATCTCTAAACTTTATCTACCCGAATCTGTCTACGGGAAGCAAAACAAAGCTGGAATACACCGAAATTGTCAAAAACCCAAGATTTTTGAGTCCGATTTATTTTGGCGATTTCTTCCCAATTAAACAGAAAAAAGTCACACTGGTTGCCGATAAAGACATCACATTTAGATTTCAAGAATTCAATACCGAAGATTACCATATCGCTTTTTCCAAAGAAGAAAAAAGAAATACTATAATTTATACTTGGGAAATTCTAGATGTCGACAAACACAAACATGAAGATAATGTACCAAGCTATCAACGCGTACTTCCGCATATCATACCCATAATTACATCGTACAAATCTAACGACCAAACAGTTAATTTGCTTCATGATGTTTCTGGGCTTTACCAATGGTATTATTCGATGGTAAAAGACATCAATTTAAGCGAACCCGATCCTAATTTGGTGACTTTAACCAAAACCCTAATCAAAGATAAAACAACCGATTTAGAAAAAGCAAGGGCTATTTATTACTGGACACAGCAAAACATTAAATACATCGCTTTTGAATATGCTTTAGGTGGTTTTATTCCAAGGGAAGCCAACGATGTCTTCAAGAAAAAATATGGTGATTGTAAAGACAATTCAAGCATTCTGTATGAGATGCTTAAAATTGCTGGATTAGAAGGTCATTTAACATGGATAGGCACACGAAGCATTACCTATAGCTATAATGAGGTTCCTACACCCATTGTAGACAACCATATGATTTTATCTCTAAAACTTGATGGTAAAATTTACTTTTTAGATGCTACAGGTCGTTATCTGCCTATAGAAATGCCTTCATCCTTTATTCAAGGTAAAGAAGCTCTAATTTCTAATGGCGAAACAAACTATGAAATTGTTGAAGTACCAGTTATGGACCCTAAATCCAATAGCTTTAAAGAAACCAACACGCTTGCATTAGAAGAGACCAATTTGACCGGACGTACAACCACTGAGATTTCGGGATATTACAAGATTGATTTCTTTAATCAGTTAGAAGATGAAAACACGCCAACCAAAATTAAAGACTATTATACAACCAAATTAACCAAAGGTAATAACAAGTTTTTGGTTGATGATGTTTCAGAAAAAAACAAATACGATTATGATAAAAACTTAATTGTAGATTATACATTCAACATTAATGATTATGCTAAAAAATTAGGTGATGAAATTTATGTCAATCTCAATTTAAACAGAGATGCCAGTCACTATAAGTTTGAAAATAATCGCGAGAACGACATCGAAGTACGTTACAAAAGCTATTACGATTATCAAACCACTTTAACCGTTCCAGAAGGCTATACTGTCGATTATATTCCAGAGAATTATGCTGTTTCAAACCCTTTTTTAGAGGCGACAATTAGTTACGAAAATATTGATAACAGTATTGTATACAAACATACTTTAGAAATGAAATTTTTAACACTTAATGCCCAAGAACAAAAAGAAGTGAATAGCGTCATCAAGACCATAGAAAAAAATTACAAAGAGACCTTAGTCTTTAAAAAACAATAAATAACATCCATGAAATTAGTATTTAATCTTTGCCTTGTCTGTTTTATTAGCTTTAACCTTAGCCACGCACAACAACCATTTTACAAGTCGTATGATTGGGAGGCCAATCCCGAGTATACTGTTCAAGACCTTCACGATGAGAACATGGCAGGTATTAAAGAAAAAATTGTCTCAGAGTTTTATTTTGAAGGAGATGATTTAACTGAATACTTTTTAGAGCACAAAGTGTATTATCTGAATTCTGATGAAAAAATTGAAGCCTATAACAAAGTCTATTTGCCTTATGATTCGGAATCAAATTTAGAAATCAATAAAGCCAGAGTTATCACAGCTAAAGGCGAAATTATTAATCTGGACGATTCAAAAATTCTAACTGCAACCGATTCTGAAACCAACAGAACCTATAAATATTTTGCTTTTGAAGGCATTGAAAAAGGAAGTTTTATAGAATACATTTACGTTGTGAAACGCTATCCTAATTACCGAGGAAAACGCATCAACCTTCAAGCCGATTACAACAAACTCAATGTGGAATTTGATTTATATGCGCCGTCAAACCTCTTGTTTAAATTTAAAAGTTTTAACGGTTTAGACGACGTGGTGAGAGATACGATTACAGAAGACAAAAAACACTGGTTTCTTAAATTAAATTCAGTAAAACTCTTAGAACCCGAAGAACTCGCCGTATATAATGCCGATAAAAAATTCTTGATTTATGCGCTAGATTCTAATACGGCTAGCCGAACCAGAGACATCACTTCCTATGCAAATGTGTCGCAAAATATTTATGATTTTTACAATAAAGAGCTTTCAAAAAAAGAAGTTTCAGAACTCAAAAAATTCTTAAAAGACATCGATTTTAAAGAAAGTGACGACATTGACACTAAACTCAGAGCCATAGAATCCTATATTAAAACTAATATTTTTATCGCGAACTCCAGTGGTGATAAACTTTCGGAGTTATTAGACATTATAAAAGACAAGGTTGCTAACGATAGAGGCATCATTAAATTATACGCCAGTATTTTAAATTATCTCGACATTAAAAATGAATTTGTGTATACCTGCAGCCGTGAGTATATGCGATTTGATGAAGAGTTTGAAGCGAACAATTTCTTACAAGACATTCTGATTTATTTTCCAAAAACAAAAACCTATTTATCGCCTACTGAAATTGATTCGCGTTATGGTTTTCCGCCAGCTTACCTAACAGATACTTATGGTTTATTTATTAAAGAAGTGGTTATTGGTGACTTTAAATCTGCCGTCGGAAAAGTAAAATACATCCAACCTATAGCTGCCGAACACAATGTTGATAAAATGATTATTGATGTCACATTTGATGCTGATGATATTTCAAAAACGAACATAAAATTAGATCGTGCAATGTCGGGTTATTACGGTATGTACATTCATCCTTATATGGATTTAATACAGCCTGACAGTGAAAAAGAAATTTCTGAAGGCTTAGCAAAAAACCTAGATGAAGATGCTGAAATCACCAATAAAGTCATAAAAAACAGAGATTCTAAATTCTTCGGAATAAAGCCTATTCAATTTATAATTGACTTTAACTCGAGTAAATTTGTTGAAAAAGCCGGACGAAAATATCTATTTAATGTAGGTGATCTCATCGGAAGGCAACAAGAAATGTATCAAGAAAAAGAACGTGTGCTACCTGTTGAAAGCGAATTCCAACGAAGTTATTTCAGAACCATTAATATCACGATTCCTGAAGGTTATACCATTGCGAATTTAGACGATATCACTATTAAAAACGACTATACAAAAGACGGAAAAGTATTGATGAGCTTTGATTCGTATTACGAGTTAAATGGCAATGTACTTACCATTACAGCCGACGAACATTACAGAATAAATCATATTGACACCAGCATTTATGAAGATTACAGAACCGTCATTAATAGTGCTGCCGATTTTAATAAAGTTACTTTAGTCTTAGAAGCGAAGTAAAAGAAATTTTTACTCAATTTAGGATGAACACTTTAGGTGTTGTGCACACAAAATAAAAAAGCAAGCTTCGTAATTTCGCTTGCTTTTTTTTGTATTTGTACTCAAGGTGGGAATCGAACCCACACTTCCGAAGAAACTGGATTTTGAATCCAGCGCGTCTACCAATTCCGCCACTTGAGCAATTTCGGACTGCAAAATTATAAAATAATTTATTACAATCAATTAAAAATAGTAGGTTTTATGCTTTTTCAGTCCAAATAAATTCCTAAATTTGCACCTCGTTAAAATAAAGCGTGTTAATAATACACAAATAATTCATTACCAATGCCAAACGGAGCAACAGAAGCAAAAATTTTTGCTTGCGGACAAAGTAAAGAACTTGCAGAGAAAATCGCAGTAACTTTTGGTGCGCCTTTAGGTAATGTAATTACATCAACCTATAGTGATGGAGAATTCCAGCCATCTTATGAAGAATCGATAAGAGGCACACGAATTTTTATCATTGGCTCTACACATCCTGGTCCAGAAAACTTAATGGAAATGTTGTTAATGATTGATGCTGCCAAACGTGCATCGGCAAGACATATAACAGCAGTTCTTCCTTATTTTGGTTGGGCAAGGCAAGATCGTAAAGATAAACCTAGAGTCCCTATTGCCGCTAAATTAGTGGCAAAAATGCTCGAAGCTGCTGGTGCAACACGTATCATTACTATGGATTTACATGCCGATCAAATTCAAGGCTTCTTCGAGAAACCTGTTGATCACTTATTTGCATCTACCATATTTTTACCGTATTTAAAATCATTAGCATTAGACAACCTCACCATTGCTTCGCCTGATATGGGTGGATCAAAACGTGCATACGCCTATTCTAAAGCCTTAGAAAGTGATGTTGTTATCTGTTACAAACAACGTGCTAAAGCTAATGTGATATCACATATGGAATTAATTGGTGATGTCACTGGAAAAAATGTAGTGCTTGTTGATGATATGGTAGATACCGCTGGAACTTTAACGAAAGCTGCCGATTTAATGATGGAAAAAGGTGCGCTTAGCGTAAGAGCTATTTGTACACATCCGATTTTATCTGGTGATGCTTATAAAAAGCTTGAAAACTCTAAATTAGAAGAATTAATTGTTACAGACTCTATTCCTCTAAAACAAAAAAGTGATAAAATAAGAGTTTTAAGCTGCGCTAATTTATTTGCCGAAGTGATGCACAATGTACACTACAACAAATCTATTAGCTCTAAATTTTTAATGTAATTAAATATAAACAATGAAAACAAGTTGATTTTTAATCAACGATATTTTCATAATACAATTAAGTAATAATAAATAAATAATTATGAAATCAATTACAATCAATGGATCTCAAAGAGAAAGCGTGGGCAAAAAGTCAACAAAGGCCTTACGTAATGCTGGTCAGGTTCCTTGCGTATTATACGGAGGAGACCAAAACGTGCATTTCTCTGCACCAGAATTGGCTTTCTCTAAACTTGTATACACGCCTAATGCGCATACAGTTGTGATTGCCTTAGACAATGGAGACACTTACGATGCCGTTTTACAAGACATCCAGTTTCATCCAGTAACCGACAGAATCTTACACATAGATTTCTACCGCTTATTTGAAGACAAAGAAATTGCTATGGATATTCCTGTACACGTTATCGGAACATCTAGAGGTGTTTTAAATGGTGGTGTTCTTCGTAAGAACAGACGTAAATTAAGAGTAAAAGCATTACCTAAAAATTTACCAGATTTCTTAGAAGCTGATATTACTCCTTTAAAAATTGGTAACAAATTATACGTTACTGCATTAGAAGGTGAAGGCTATAAGTTATTACACTCTGATAATACAGTTGTTGTACAGATTAAAACTGCTAGAACTGCTATTATTGATGATGAAGATGAAGAAGAAGATGAATTAGAAGAAGGAGCAGAAACAACTGCAACTGAAGGAGGAGAAACTCCTGCAGCAGAAGCGTCTGAAACTCAAGAATAAATCACTTATATTCTTTTAAATACAAAAGCATTCTATTTATTTAGAATGCTTTTTTATTTTTGAACAAATAAATCATTAATACATTCTGCTATCTGGACGTTTATTTGTAACCTATTTAATTGGAACGCAACACCTCATCCTATTGCGCATGAAAATCCTATGAAAAAATTTCTTATCGTTGGACTTGGGAATATTGGTGAAAAATATGCCAATACCAGACATAATATCGGATTCAAAATTTTAGATGCTTTAGCTGAAAAAGAAGATTTAAAATTTGAAACTCTTAAACTTGGAGATGTCACTACCTATAAATTTAAAGGACGAACTTTTATACTTTTAAAACCGAGCACCTATATGAATTTAAGTGGTAAATCTGTACTCTATTGGTTAACTAAAGAAAAAATCCCATTAGAAAACTTACTCGTTATTACAGATGACTTAAATCTTCCCTTCGGAAACATTAGACTTAAAACAAAAGGTAGCGATGGTGGTCACAATGGTTTAAAGGATATCCAAGACAAACTACAAACAACAAAATACAACCGATTTCGATTCGGGATAAGCGACCAATTTAGCAAAGGCAGACAAGTTGATTATGTCTTAGGTGACTGGGACGACGACGAATCTCAAAAACTACCTGAACGCCTAGACAAGTCAATAGAGCTGATCAAATCTTTTGGAACCGCTGGCGTTAATAACACAATGAATACCTTTAATGGGAAATAAAAAAAGAGAGACTTATGAGTCTCTCTTTTTTGTTTTATACTAATAGAATTATGTTATTCTACAACAATCTTTTTCGTAATTTGTCTATCACCATCTTTAACAGTCACAAGATATAATCCAGATTGAACACTGTTCAATTTTACTGTTTGATTAAAATCTGAACCATTGACATAGGTGTTATTAAAAATTCGTCTTCCTCTAATATCATGAACATCTATAGCAATAGCGTTTCCAGAATTAGAATCTAATTTTACTGTAAATTCACCTTTGTTAGGGTTAGGGAAAATTGCAAAATTATCTAAGGTAAACTCATCGGTACTTAATGGTGCTTCTGCACAAACTGTAACTGACCAATCTTTAAGAACGCCCGTATCTCCACCAAAGAAATCTGCTATTACAATAGTCCAATCTCCTTGCGATTCTATACCGCTAAAGGCTTCAAGAAGTTCGGTTGGAATATAAGTCCCCGTTTGATTATTACTACATTCATCTGTGCCAGGTAAAGGAATACCTTCATCATCGAAAGTGATATCAAAATTTGCTACACCAGGAGGACTTGAAACACTGCAATTACCTGACCACAATGTCAAAATATCTTCAGGAAATGTTCCCCCAGGAGGAATCACTCCTACTAATAAATCACTAATCCAAGTATGTTCAATCTCTACATTTATAGTTACGCTTTCAATCATGGCTGCATCAGGAATATTCAAAACATGCTGTAAAATTTCTCCAGGGTTACCACCACTACCATCATCAATTGGTAAATCTAAGTTTTGAGCCGATTCATAGGTAATACATTGAATAGATGTACAGGTGTTTTTCAATAAAACATCAATACTTTCAGTAACACCGCCAGGAGATGAAGTCCCAGTAACTGTAATGGTATACTCACCTTCTGTTGTTGCTCCTAAATTTCCTACTGTCATTGTAAAGTCACCATTTGAATTAACAGATGTTGGGCTAAACGCAACCGTAGCATTTGCAGGAAGTCCAATTGCAGAAAATGTAGTATTTTCAGTAAATCCAGATACAGTCGTATAGGTTAAATTGAAGACCGCTTGTGTGTCAATTGAAGGACAACTAAAAACAGGACTGTTATTAGCTGCTAAGTTAAATCCTGGAGAGGCAGGAGCACAAACTCCAGTCACAAAATCACTCTGTATACTTGCAACATAAGCATCAACAATGTTTGTTTGCCCTGCGCTAAACATATACATACATGCATCGTTAACATAATCCATATAATTCATAGTTAATGCTGCCTGACCTGCAGTACAAGAAGCTACGCTTCCTGTTGTTGGACAACCATAAGTACTATTAGCAACTTCTGGAGTATCAGCTATGCCATCACCACCATTACCACAAACACCGTTACCATCACCATTAAAGGTATGGTTTAAGTTATAAAAATGTCCTAATTCATGGGTTACTGTTCTACCTAAGTTATAAGGTGCTTGAGGGATGACACCTGAAGCTCCAGAACCACATCCAGCTCCAGACCCAAAAGCATTGTTATCCATAGTTACGGCTTGACCAGCAGCAATACTTCCTCCAAGAGGTGAAAAACCTAAGGCACCAATGTTTCTTACAACAAAATTCATATATCCTGCCCAGTTAGAATCTAAATTATTTCCGCCACCAAAGTTATATCCAATAGTAATACATGGTTCGCCTTCAAGTAATTCTGGATCTAAACCGGTTGGGTGATTAGATACGGCTAAACAAAATTCAATATTTGCAACACCAGCTGTTGTATTTGGATAAAGAGACATCGCAGTATTCCACTGTGAAAAATCTGAATTTGTAGCAGTATAATCTGCATTTAATATATCAAGTTGGTTTTGTGCCAAAGCTTCTAAACAGTCTCTATCAGCTTCATTAGCTTCAGGGAAATGCACTGCCACAGGAATAACAATAGTACTTCCTCCACGTAAAGCAAAGTCTTCTTGAGACAGTCTTCGCTCAACCTCAGCCTTAAATTTAGCTTGAGTTCGTTCATATTCTTTAGCAAACTCAGGATCTTTCATTTGCTCTTCCATATATTCAACCATTCCACACGTTCTATCTTGGGCATAGGTAAAGCCAAGCATAAAAAATGCAAATGCAAATATTAAGGTTTTTGATAACGTAATTTTTTTCATGGTATGATTTTAAATGTTAAGATTCTGTAAAAATATTTAAAAAAAGTTAAAAAAAGCGCTTGAAACCAAAGAAATTACAGCTTTTAAAGTGTTAAAAAACAGAATATCATACAATTTTGGAACTTCTATTGTCATATAATTCAGACCCTAATAAAATTGCTGACTTTATTTAGGTTTCGAATATTTCTTAACAACTTTATTTTAAGAGGTCAAATAGCTATTTTTACAAAAAAATAACTTTTGAAGCCAAAAACCTCAAATACATCAACTCTTCAACCTTCGGTAATCACAATAGGAACATTTGATGGTGTACATATTGGTCATCAAAAAATTATCGAACGTTTAGTTAAAACCGGAAAAAAGAACCATTTGAAATCAATTGTGTTAACCTTTTTTCCGCATCCTAGAATGGTGCTTCAACCGGATTTTAAAATTCAACTTCTTCATACCATTCAAGAGCGCCAAAATGTTCTCAAACAATTTGGTCTCGACCAATTGGTTATTAAAAAATTTACAAAAGCTTTTGCTAACCTATCTGCTCGCGATTATGTAAAAAATATTCTCGTTGATGAGCTAAATGCAAAACATATTATTATTGGTTACGATCACCACTTCGGAAAAAACAGAACGGCAAACATTGATGACTTAAAAGCTTTTGGTGAAGAATTTGGTTTTGTTGTTGAAGAAATTTCAGCTCAAGATATTGAAGATGTTGCTGTAAGTTCAACAAAAATAAGGCAATCCCTTCTCGAAGGCGCTATTGAAACGGCTAACGCCTACCTAGGTTACCCTTATTTTATAACTGGAACTGTAATTAAAGGGAAAGGCATTGGTAAAACACTTCAGTTTCCAACCGCTAATTTAGACGTTGAAAAAGCCTTTAAACTTATTCCAAAAAATGGCGTTTATGTTATAAAATCCATACTAGACAAGCAGCTTGTTTTTGGAATGATGAATATTGGTACCAACCCAACGTTTAATGAAAAGAAACAATCTATTGAAGTTCATTTCTTCGATATGGATAAAAACCTCTATGACCGTCAACTAAAAATTGAAATTATAAGCAGGTTACGAGATGAAGAAAAGTTTGAATCTGTCGAGCAATTAACAGCGCAGCTTCATTTAGATAAAGAAAATGCATTAGCATATATTCAAAAAATATCATGACCAAATTTCTATTTAAACATATAGACAATAGTGCACTTATTGTTTTTAGAATTTTGTTTGGGGCGCTTATTTTTTTAGAAAGCATTGGCGCCATATTTACGGGTTGGCTTAGAAGAACACTTGTAGAACCCGACTTTACTTTTAACTTTATTGGTTTTGACTGGCTTCAAACACTTCAGGGCGACTGGATGTATGTACATTATGTACTTATGGGTGTTTGTGGCATCTTTGTTATGCTTGGCTACAAATACAGATTAAGTATGCTGAGTTTTACACTGCTTTGGTCTGCCACTTATTTTATGCAAAAATCATCCTATAATAATCACTATTATTTTTTAATGATTTTAAGTGCCATAATGGTCTGTTTACCTGCCAACACCTATGCCTCTATTGATGCTAAGTTCAACCCCATTATAAAACGCAACTCAATGCCTAACTGGTGTCGTTGGATATTCATCTTTCAGTTGTTTATTTTATACACCTATGCTTCAATTGCTAAAATGTATCCTGACTGGTTAGATTTGAGTGTTCCTGAATTATTGATGAAAAGTAAAAAGAACTATGTGCTCGTCGGAAATCTACTTCAGGAGAAATTTATGCATTACCTAATTGCTTATGGCGGGATTTTATTTGACGGACTCATAATTCCGTTACTACTATGGAAGCGAACACGTAAAATGGCCTTTTTTGCTTCGATATTTTTTCACCTGTTCAATTCCTTTATTTTTCAGGTTGGAATTTTTCCGTATTTATCTTTAGCCTTTGCTGTATTCTTTTTTGAGCCTAAAACCATTCAAAAATTATTCCTCAAACAAAAGCCATTATATTCCGAAGCCTATCTGGAAATCCCAAAATATGCTTCAGTATTCAAAACGGTATTTATCCTCTATTTTATCATCCAAATAGCACTTCCTTTGCGCCATCATTTTATTAAAGGTGATGTATTATGGACCGAAGAAGGCCATCGCTTATCGTGGCGAATGATGCTTCGGTCTAAAAGCGGAAACACCAGTTTTAGAGTTGTTGACAAAGCGACTAATGCAGTAACACAAATTAAACTGCAGGATTATCTTTCAAAAAAACAAATCCGATCCGTTAGTGCTAAACCCGATGTCATGTGGCAATTTGCACAAAAACTAAAACAGATTTATGCTCAAAAAGGCAAAGATGTTGAAGTTTATGTTAGGGCATTTGTAAGCGTCAATGGAAAACCGAGCCAACAATTAATTGACCCTAAAGTTGATCTCGCTAATGAAGAATGGCATCATTTTAAACACCACGATTGGATTTTACTTCCAAATCAAGACGAGAATAACTGACAATTCCTTAAATTTGGCGTTTCAAAATAAACACCTGCTCATATCGTTTTGGTGTATTTAATATAGAATCATACCATGTTACAAGTTGCATTTATTAGAGAACACAAAGACACTGTCATCAACCGTTTAAAGAAACGAAACATTGACGCTTCTCAAATGATTGAAGATGTTATCACTTTAGATGAAGAACGTAGACAGTTACAAACCCAATTAGATAATACCTTAGCTGAGTCTAATAGTATTTCTAAAGAAATTGGGCTTCTCTATAAATCGGGTAAGGCTGCTGAAGCTAATGTCTTAAAGGAAAAAACAACGCAACTCAAAGAAGATTCTAAATCACTGAATGAGCAACTTAACGCTAAAACTGACGCGTTAAACCATTTGTTATACCAAATACCTAATGTACCTCATGATAGTGTGCCAACAGGAAATTCTGATGAAGATAATGAAGAAATATACACCGAAGGTGATATCCCAAAACTTCATGACAACGCACTTCCCCACTGGGAACTTGCTAAGAAATACGACATTATCGATTTTGAGTTGGGCACCAAAATTACAGGTGCTGGTTTTCCGGTTTATAAAGGAAAAGGAGCCCGATTACAACGTGCGCTTATTGCTTACTTTTTAGATAAAAACACAGCTGCGGGTTACACCGAATACCAATTGCCATTATTAGTCAATGAAGCCTCTGGTTTTGGAACGGGTCAACTTCCAGATAAAGAAGGCCAGATGTACCATGTAGGTGAGGATAACTTATATTTAATTCCGACAGCTGAAGTTCCTGGCACTAATCTTTTTAGAGATGAATTAGTATCTGAAAACGATTTACCTATAGCTATTACTGGTTATACACCGTGTTTTAGAAGAGAAGCAGGAAGCTATGGTGCTCACGTTAGAGGTTTAAATAGATTGCACCAATTTGATAAAGTTGAAATCTTAAGAGTAGAACACCCTGATCGCTCTTATGAGGCTTTAAACGAAATGGTAGACCATGTAAAAACTATACTAAAAGAACTGAAACTGCCTTATAGAATTTTACGTCTTTGTGGTGGCGATTTAGGATTCACTTCAGTATTAACTTACGATTTTGAAGTCTTTTCTACAGCTCAAGATCGTTGGTTAGAAATTTCTAGTGTATCTAATTTTGAAACTTTTCAAGCTAACCGATTAAAATTACGCTTCAAAAACCAGGACGGAAAAACTCAATTATGCCATACCTTAAATGGAAGTTCTTTGGCATTACCACGAGTTTTAGCAGGTATTTTAGAAAATTATCAAACCGAAGACGGTATCAAAATTCCAGAAGTTTTAATTCCATATACCGGATTTGACAAAATATAATTTGTAAGAATTTTACTTTATTTTATCGTTTAAATGCTAAAAAATGACGTCGTTCAACGATTTTTTAGCATTTTTCTTTGTTTTTTAATATTTAATTATGATGTTAGTAAACCAAATAAGAACTAACCTACTTATTATGAAAAACATCAAACGCATAGTACTGCTAGCGACATTAATCGTTATGGCAAGCAAAGTCTTTTTCTAAAAAACAGTCAATAGACATATACGACCTTAAAAAAAGCCAAAGCAGAATAACTGAATCATATTGTAAAGAATAGATTAATAGCACATTTATTTTGTTGGTAATGCCTAAACCTGTGTTTAGGCATTTTTTTTGCATTTCATCGAATTAATTATAAAAACATTCACAATATCTAGACATTGCATTTGTTATATTTACACAAACAATTGGTATGAAGCAGTATTTGATCATCGCATTTTTGTTGATTTTTGGCAGTAGCTTTTCTCAGAGCGAACAATTAGCAGAGGACTATTTTAATCGTGGCGAGTTTGAAAAAGCACTCCTATCGTACCAAAAACTCAACGAGAAAAAAAACAACTCTAAATACATTTATAAAATTATTGAGACCCTTCAGCAGCTGGAACGTTATGACGAAGCCAAAGACGTCATCTTGAAACGACTGAAGCAAATCAATTACCCTGGACTTATTGTTGAATTGGGCTATAATTACCAATTAATGGATAGTTTAGGTCAAGCCAATAAATACTATAAAGAGGCTTTACTTAAAATTGAAGAAAAGCCAACATCCACTTACGGAATAGCCAAAAAATTTGAAGACCATTCCCTTTTAGATCTTGCCTTAGAAGCTTACAAAAAAGGCATGCAAATCGATCCGCAATTTAATTTCAACTTGCAAATGGCTCGTATCTATGGAGAACAAGGTAATATCGAGCTATTGTTTTCCAACTATATCGATTATATCGAAGTTAAACCTAATTTTCTCAGTAATGCAAAACGTGCTTTTAGTGATTTTGTTTCAGAAAATAAAGAGAATGAAAACAACCTTATTTTAAGAAAACTATTGCTTAAAAAATTACAATCAAATCCCGATCCCTATTGGTATGATTTATTGAGCTGGTTATACATTCAGCAAAAAGAATACAACAAAGCCTTTACACAAGAAAAAGCGCTCTATCGTAGAAATCCCGAAAGCTTGAGTCGCATTCTGGATTTAGCACTAACAACCGTCAAGGAAAAAGAACAAGACATTGCCAATTCTATTTTTCAGTTTGTTTTAGATAATTCTCAGGATATCGAAACCTTGCTAACAGCGCATCAGTACATTCTCGAAATGGAAATTGAAACAGCTGATGCAAAACAACTTGAAGACATCGATAAAAAGTTTAATGACTTATTTACCCAATATGGGAAATACGAGCAAACCATTGCTTTACAAATTGCCTACGGAAATTTTCTCGCTTTCAATAAACATCAACCTAAAGAAGCCAGTAATTTCTTGAAAAAAAGTTTAGACTTACAATTATCCACTTTTCAGGAAGCGACTGTAAAACTTAAATTAGGTGATATTCTTGTTTTTCAGGAGCGCTTTAATGAAGCGTTAATCTATTACACACAAATTCAAGCCAACCTTAAAAACAGTACTATTTCTCAAGAGGCGCGCTTTAAAGTTGCTAAAACCAGTTATTATAAAGGCGATTTTGATTGGGCCGAATCACAGCTTAAAATTTTAAAATCTTCAACATCACAGTTAATTGCTAATGATGCATTAGAATTAAAGTTACTCATTTCCGATAATAAAGATGAAGACTCATTACAAACGGCTTTAAAGCTATATTCTAAAGCGGACTTGCTTTCTTTTCAAAATAAAAATAGCGAAGCGATTGCGCTCTTAGATAAAATTTTGACTGAGCACAAAGGAGAAACTATTGAAGATCAGGCCTTATTTATGCAAGCTAAATTGTTTGAAAAAACCAAACAAATCGACAAGGCTGTGGCGAGTTACGAATATATCATCGCTAATTATAGAGATGAAATTTTAGCAGATGACGCCTTATATTTCTTAGCCGAACTTAATCAAAATGAACTCAATCAACCCGAAAGAGCCAAAGAACTTTACGAAAAAATTATTTTTGATCACGAAGACAGCATCTACTTTATTGAAGCCCGAAAACGCTTCAGACAATTACGTGGAGATGCTATAAACTAAGCTCCTTCATTTATGATTATTGCTGAAACCAACCGCCTTCTCATTTCTAAAATCACAGTTGAAGATGCTCCTTTCATTTTAGAGTTAATGAATACTCGAGGCTGGATTACTTATATTGGAGACAGAAATGTCAAAACTGTAAAAGACGCTGCAACATACATTAAAAACAATCAGCTTAAGGCTTACCAAACCAATGAATTTGGTTACTATAAAGTTCAATTAAAAGCCGAAAACTTAAAACCTATTGGTTCTTTTGGTCTCTTAAAAAGAGAACTCTTAGAACATGTTGATATCGGTTTTTCTTTACTTCCTGATTATCATGGTAAAGGCTATGGATTTGAAGGTGCCACTGCCATCATGGAACTTGCTAAAAACACATTCAATATTAAAACCTTATACGCCATAACGCTACCAATAAATAAACCCTCCATACATCTGTTGGAAAAATTAGGCTTATCTTACCAAAAAACAGTAAAACCCTTTGGAGACGACGAGGAACTTCTGTTATTTGCAAAAAATTTATAATAGTGTCATTCTGCACTTGCAGCAGAATTCACAAAAATAATTACAATGATTATATATAACGTCACTATAAACATAGACGATTCTGTTCATAATCACTGGTTAGAATGGATGAAAACCGAACATATTCCGCAGGTTTTAGGAACCGGAAAATTTGAAAAAGCTACATTTTCACAAGTCTTAGTTGAGGAAGAAATGGGCGGACAAACCTATTCGGTGCAATACTTTTCCTATTCAAGAGAAGCTTTAGACGCTTATTATAGAGAAGATGCCGAACGACTAAGATCTGAAGGTCTTAAAAAATTCGCAGATAAAATGCTTGCATTTAGAACCGAACTTCAAATTGTTGATGAATACAAAGTAAAATTTAAATAACGTGACCAATCACCATCAAGTAAAAGCGAAAAAACATTTAGGTCAACATTTCTTGACCGACGAATCAGTGGCGCAAGACATTGCAGATACCTTATCGCTTCAAGGGTATAAACACGTTCTCGAAATTGGTCCAGGTATGGGTGTTTTAACCAAATACTTACTTCAAAAACCCATCACAACCCATGTGATAGAAATCGATAATGAATCGGTTGATTACCTTAAAGCCAACTACCTTAATTTGGCTAATCGGGTTTATGAAAAAGACTTTTTAAATTATGATTTGACCCAAATTTTTAAGGACGAACCATTCGCAATCATAGGAAATTTTCCGTACAATATCTCAACACAAATCGTATTTAAAACCTTAGAAATGCGAGATCAAATTCCAGAATTTTCAGGAATGTTTCAAAAAGAAGTAGCGCAACGTATTTGTTCAAAAGAAGGCTCTAAAGTTTATGGCATTCTTTCAGTTTTAACCCAAGCCTTTTACGATGCCGAATATTTATTTACGGTGCCTCCAACGGTTTTTAATCCGCCTCCAAAAGTAGATTCTGGAGTGTTACGACTCCAGCGAAAAGAAAACTACAGCTTACCGGTAGATGAAACCTTATTTTTTAGAGTTGTAAAAACTGCTTTTCAACAACGCCGAAAAACATTACGTAACAGTTTAAAAACTTTCAATCTTTCAGATAATTTAAAAGCAAATGTTATATTTGGCAAACGTCCAGAGCAGTTGAGCGTTGAATCTTTTTTAGAATTAACGCAACTCATTGAAAACGACGAGAATCAAGATTAATCATTGGTCATTTCAGCTAAAGTAAACATCACAACTTCATGATCGAAGAAAAAGAGCATAATCAATTTGAGCTTACCGATGCCCTCATCGAGCAGGTTGAACTTTTTGTCGAAACCGAAAACGACAAAGAGCTTAAACGCCTTCTCAATGAATACCATCATGCAGATGTTGCCGAAATACTCGATGAATTAGATCTCGAAGATTCGGTATATGTGATTAAGTTGCTGGATTCGGAAACCACTTCTGATATCCTGATGGAACTCGATGAGGACACCAGAGAAAAAATTCTTAAAAATCTTTCGGCTAAAGAAATTGCAGAAGAAATTGAAGAGCTGGACACCGATGATGCGGCAGATATGATTGCCGAACTTCCCGAAGATCGACAAGCCGAAGTTATTTCTAAAATTGCCGATGAAGAACATCGTGATGAAATTACCGAACTTCTTACTTACGACGAAGACACTGCAGGTAGTTTAATGGCAAAAGAGCTTGTGAAAGTCTATGAAACATGGACTGTTGCCGGCTGTTTACGTCGTATTAGAGGACAGGCAAAAGAAGTCACCAGAGTACATTCTATCTATGTGGTGAATAAAGAAGAAAAGCTTATTGGCAGACTCTCATTAAAGGATTTGATTGTTGCTAAAAGTGAGCAGAAAATAGCCGATATCGCTAAAGATAATGTCGATTTCGTTCATGTTACTGATGATGTTGAAGATGTGGCTAAAGTCATGTCTAAATACGATTTGGAAGCCATTCCGGTTGTTGACGATAAACAAACGTTATTAGGTCGAATTACCATTGATGATATTGTAGATGTTTTAAAAGAAGAAGCCGATAAAGATTATCAATTAGCAGCAGGTATTACTCAAGATGTCGAAGCCGATGATACCGTTTGGGAACTCACAAAAGCACGCTTACCTTGGCTGGTACTTGGTCTCTTTGGTGGTTTGGGTTCTGTGTTTATCATGAAAGGCTACGAAGACATTATGGAAACTGTTCCATCCTTGTTTTTTTACACACCGCTTATTGCCGCTATGGCTGGAAATGTTGGTGTTCAATCCAGTGCGATTATTGTCCAAGGTCTCGCTAATGATAATGTAAAAGGGAGTATTATAAGCAGGTTGATTAAAGAAGTAGGCCTGAGCTTAATCAACGGATTTGCACTAGCGCTCCTCGTTATATTATTCGGGTTTGCCATTGGACAAGATAGTACCGAAAGCCTCGCTATTGCCGTCTCGATGATGAGTGTCATTATCGTTGCCGCTTTGGTTGGCACCTTTGTCCCAATCATTTTAGATAAACGAGGCATTGATCCAGCAATCGCCACAGGTCCTTTTATTACCACAAGTAATGATATTCTAGGAATTTACTTGTTTTTTGTACTTTCGGGACTCATTATCGGATTCTAATTTGGGCGTTTGCTACGCCACAAAAGCGTCGTATCACTGCGCTTTCCGTTGCAATCTTTTGTCTACACAAAAGGATTTCCACTACAATCGCTAACGCAAAACTTTGTAACTTTAGACACACTAAAGTCATTTCAGTATGAAACCTATTAATCTTAAAGAAAAACATAGCTTGTTTACTAAACAATGGCATCCGCATCGCATTGCAATGGTTGATGATATGCAAGTCATTCTGGCTAAAATAAAAGGAGAATTTGTATGGCATAGTCATGAGCATGAAGACGAGTTATTTCAAGTCCTTAAAGGCACCTTATATATGCAGTTTAGAGATCGCACCGAAATCGTAAATGAAGGTGAAATAATCGTGGTTCCTAAAGGCGTTGAACATAATCCGTCAACTAAAGATGGTGAAGAAGTTCATCTATTGCTATTCGAAAAACGCGACACAGCTCATACAGGAAATGTTGAGCATGAACGCACTCAAACCAAATATCCAGAACTATAAATACAATTAACGCCCTACTGAACTAGTTTTAGTAGCTCAATATTTGACCATGAAAATCCTGCACTTAGATAGCAACCATCCTTTACTTATAGAACAACTCAACGCCTTAGGCTTTACAAATGATGAAAATTATACCGCTTCAAAAGAGGAAATTGAGCGCATAATTGAGCATTATGATGGCTGTATCATTCGCAGTCGGTTTAAAATCGACAAGTTCTTTTTAGATGCCGCAAAACAACTCAAATTTATAGGTCGTGTTGGTGCGGGTTTAGAAAATATCGATTGTGATTATGCTGAAAAAAAGGGGATTAAACTCATCGCTGCGCCTGAAGGCAATCGCAATGCCGTTGGCGAACATAGCTTAGCACTGTTATTATCACTTTTTAACAAACTAAATAAAGCAGATAGGGAAGTTAGAAACGGACAATGGTTACGAGAGGCTAATCGCGGACTAGAACTCGACGGAAAAACCATCGGGCTAATAGGCTACGGAAATATGGGAAAAGCCTTTGCAAAAAAACTTCGAGGGTTTGAGGTGGAGGTACTTTGCTATGATATTAAATCCAATGTTGGAGACGCCAATGCCACTCAGGTCTCATTAAAAGAGCTTCAAGAAAGAGCCGAAGTGTTGAGTTTACACACTCCCGAAACTCCACAAACCATTCACATGGTAAATTCAGCGTTTATCAACGGCTTTACTAATCCGTTTTGGCTAATCAATACAGCACGAGGTAAAAGTGTGGTAACAAAAGATTTGGTGGCTGCTTTAAAATCTGAAAAAATCTTAGGAGCAGGATTAGATGTTTTAGAATATGAAAAATCATCGTTTGAAAATTTATTTACATCAAAAATGCCCGACCCTTTCCAATATCTTATTACTGCAGAAAACGTAATATTGACACCGCATGTTGCTGGCTGGACCATGGAAAGTAAAGAAAAACTGGCTCAAACCATTGTAGATAAAATCAAATCCTTTTTCGTTAATAGTTAAAAAATAGGATGATTAAAAACCTAATACCTAAGCAATTCTTCGCGGAGCTTTAAGTGACACTACGATGATTTTTTTTACTTTTAAACTATGAAAAAAACCATTCTTGTTTTTGGATTACTCATTTTAGCATTACTGTTACTTTTTCAGTTTAGTAAGTATGCTGTGATTTCTGGGGATTTAAATTCTGAAATTGCCATTGCGCTTATTGCAATTGTTTTTTTCTTTGTTGGTGTGTATCTCAACAAAAAAAGTCTTCAAAAACAAACCCATACTTCCGTAGAAATAAATCATAGAAAAATAGAAGATTTAGACATCAGTAAGCGTGAATATGAAGTGCTTATAGGAATTTCCGAAGGACTCTCAAATAAAGAAATTGGAGAAAAACTTTTTGTATCTGAGAGTACCGTAAAAACCCATGTTTCTAATCTGCTTTCAAAATTAAATGCAAAACGTCGCACACAAGCCTTACAAATTGCAAAAGACCTTAATATCATCTAAAAAAAACAGTATTCCCACTAAAGTATGAGCCGTTTGGTACTAAAGTATGACTGCCGTTTTAGAGGATAAATTTACTTTTGGCTTACTAATTAAAATCATTCACATCATGAAACGAACTGTTCTAAAATTTGGTCTTTACGGACTCCTAACAGGCTTTGTTATTTTCACTTTACACTTAGTTTTAGGGATTAAAAACCTTGACTATTCAACCAATGAAATATTAGGCTATATTTCAATATTTCTATCGCTTTCTTTTATCTTTTTTGGCATAAAGCATTACAGAGATCGTGTTAACAATGGCGTCATTTCCTTTGGTAAAGCTCTTGGAATAGGCGTTCTAATATCACTACTTGTTGGCTTGGGAATTGCTTTTGCTGATTTTATTTATACGCAATTTATTGATCCGTCCTTTTTTAGCCAATATGAACAACAACTTATTGAACAAGGAAAAGCCGATGAAATTATCAAAATGACAAGTACAACTGCTGCCTTATTTATGCTGGTACTTGTGACTATTATCGGATTTATTATATCTTTAATTTCTGGATTAATCCTTCAACGAAAATAAAATTCTATACTATGCAATACGACGCTAATTCACCCGAAGACTATATCAGCCAGGTTCCTGAGGAACGTCAAGATGCTTTAAAAAAATTAAGACAAGTAATAAAAGAGAATCTTCCAAAAGGATTTGAAGAAGGTATGATTTATAAAATGATTGGATTTTATGTACCGCACTCAGTTTATCCCAACGGATATCATTGCGATCCTAAAACACCACTGCCTTTTATGAGTTTTGCCTCCCAAAAGAACTCAGTTAACCTTTATCACAGTGGGATTTATGCAAAAAAAGAATTGCATGATTGGTTTGTTGGTGAATACCCAAAACACTGCAAGCGTAAATTAGACATGGGCAAAAGTTGTATTCGTTTTAAAAAACTAGACGAAATTCCTTATGACTTAATTGGTGAGCTTACAAGGAAAATGTCTGTAGAAGAATGGATCAATATTTATGAAACCGCATTAAATAAAAAGTAAATGAAAAAAAGAGTTACAGGGATTGGAGGCTTATTTTTTAAGTCTAAAAATCCAAGCGCATCAAAAGATTGGTATCAAAAGCATTTAGGCTTTAATACCGACGATTATGGTTGTACATTTTGGTGGAAAGATAAAGACAGTAAAGACTGCTCAACACAATGGAGCCCATTTAAAGACGACACCAAATATTTTGAGCCTTCTAAAAAAGACTTCATGTTTAATTATCGTGTAGACAATTTAAAAGAATTGTTAGCAACCTTAAAAGAAGAAGGTGTTACAATAGTTGGCGACATGGAAGAATACGACTACGGAAAGTTTGGCTGGATACTGGATAATGAAGGTAATAAAATTGAACTCTGGGAACCTATAGACCAAGCATTTAAATAGTTATGTTGTAACAAATGAGTCTTCTCAGCTACTTATAATTTACAGGCTTGCGATAACCACACAAAACCTATGAATACAGGTGATGAAAACGGCTTCTGGTTTAGTTACTAATCCTATAAATAGGTTTGGAAATGGCGGTTTGGAAAAAATATAATTTTATTTGAGCAATTTTATTAACTTTAACACTTAACCATAAACTAATATTACAATGGCTGACGACAATAAAAATTTGAGTGATGATCTTAATGATATGTTAGGAGACGCTAAAGATACTGCCAAACGAGCAGGTGACAAGATAAGTAGTTCTGCTAAAGAATTTTCTGAAGATGCTAAAGAGTTTGCAAATGAAGCCAAAGAAAAGGCTAGCGAATTTGCAGACGACGCTAAAGAAGTTTTAAGTGATGGAAAAAACGTAGCCATCATAGCTCATATAACGATCATCGGATTTATTATTGCTTTAGTGATGAATGGCAGTAACAAAACAGACTATGGTTCATTTTATATCAGACAAATGCTAGGTTTGTGTATTTTGAGTCTTAGTATATGGGTGTTAAGTTTAATTGTACCCCTTTTAGGCTTTTTATCCTTACTTACCATCATTCTTTGGATTATGAGTTTAATAGGAGCCCTAAGCGGAGAAAAAAAGCCAGTATTTTTACTTGGCGAACAATTTCAGGAATGGTTTAAATCCATATAAATAAAGAGCCAGAACTAATTTCTGGCTTTTTTTAGATATTTTAACATCGTAATATTGCAATATTACAATAACATAATTATCTTTACACCAAAATTAACTACAATGGGAGTTACAAAACGATTTATTTACACCGATGGTATTAATGAAATAGCCAATATTGCCAAAGTATTTGCTCATCCAGCACGCGTTTCTATTCTAAAATATATTAGCGAACAGGAAGGTTGTATCTGTAATGACTTAGTTGATGAAATTGGCTTATCTCAAGCAACCATATCACAACATCTTAGTGTTATTGGTAATGCTGGATTATTAAAAGGTCGATTTGAAGGTAAAAAAAAATGTTACTGCCTCAATCTTGAACGCTTTAAAGAGTTTCAAATTTTGCTTAATTCTTTCTTTATAAAAACCTCATCCAACTGCTGTTAGTTAACCTAAATTTTAATACTATGAAAACACAAGAACTATTCTCAATATTAGAACAACATCAAGAGAAATCTTTACTTTTTGAATACGCTCCAAATGCATTTGTTGGCGCTAATTATCACATTACCGAAGTCAAACATCTCAAAATAGATGCTGTAGACTGTGGTGCGCAAACCGATTCATGGAATGAAACAATAATCCAATTATGGGAGAGTCCGTTAGAAATTTCTAAAACAACTTATATGTCTGTTTTAAAAGCGCTGGGGATTCTTAAAAAGGTCGGACAAATGAAAGCTTATGATTTGAATGCGGAAGTTAAATTTGAATACTCCAATTCTTCATTTCATACAGCACAACTTTTTGTTAACGACTTTAAAATTGAAAATCAAAACCTCATTTTTCAATTAGGCGTACAGAAAACAGATTGTAAGGCTAAAGAATTGTGTGGCCTTCCAGAAACCGTAACACAAACATTAGATAAAGCTAAAGAAAAGGTTGAATCTTGTTGTTCACCTCAAAGTGGCTGCTGTTAAAACTCAATTTATTATGAAAAATATACTTGTTCTCTGTACAGGAAATTCTTGCAGAAGCCAAATGGCTCATGGCTATTTTAACCATTTTGCAAGCGATAAAGCTTCAATATATAGTGCCGGAATTGAAACTCACGGATTAAATCCAGGTGCTGTTGCCATTATGAAAGAAGATGGTATTGATATTTCTAACCACACGTCTAACCATGTCGATGAATATGCCGATATCGATTTTGATTACATTTTAACTGTTTGTGATCATGCGAACGAAAATTGTCCGTTCATTCCAAGTAAAAGCGCCTTAAGACTTCATCATAATTTCTTTGATCCTTCTAAAGTAACTGGAACTGATGATGAAAAACATGCTGCCTTTTTAACTGCGAGAAATGAAATTAAAAACTATGTTGAGGCTTTTATAAGTAAATACCTTTAATTGTCATCTAAGCCATAATTAGAAGGCAATAAATCGCCAATACGTTGGTTTCCCATGATACCACTAAATAACAGTTCTGTGATGGGAAGATAGTTTCCGTATTGATCAACATAAAAGTTGGCAACCAAGGGCTGTAATACAGATTGGTCTTTCATGTCAAATAAAATATCAACTGTCGATTTTAAGGTCACTTTTTTAAATGGAGAATCAGGCATAGTTTCTACATTAAAAAATGTCCATTCGTCTACTTGAAACTTTTCATGAAAGATATCAAATCCTTCGTCCCTAAGAGATTTACGATAAAGTGAACGCATAAAATGTTGAATAGATCCGCGATAAGCCTTCGTTCTGTTTTTGATGAGTTTTGGCTTTTTTTCGGGACTTAAATCTTTATAGAAAGAAGTGCCTGTAAACAAAACCGAATGTGTGGTATACCGATCTGTTTTAGCATCGAGATACCTAAACTCAATTTCAAAATCTGCTATATCGTACGCAATTTCATAGTGCAACTTTTTATTCTTTATTAAAACTGGTCGCTTTGCATTTACGGTCAAGGTTTGATCCTTTTTATTATAACGCAGAATCAAATCATCTTCGTTGAGAATTCTACACGATTTTGAAAACTCAGAAAAACCTAAAAACTCCTTTCTAAATATTCTGAGTTTTTGTTTGCGAGTCAAACCATCATTGGCATCAATAACCACTTCATCTAAAGTGTGCAAGGCTTCTTTTAAGCTAACATTAATGCTGCTTAAACTTCTATAATCTGAAATAAAGACCGTATCATAGCCTATGTAAGAAATCACAAGGTTGGATTGAATCGCATCAGAATATTCAATAGAAAATTCACCTGAATCATTGGTAGTTGTGCCGATCGTGGTATTGTCAAAATAAACAGATACCGACATTAAAGGTGCCTTAGTTTTAAGATCAACAACTTTACCTGTTAAAGTTTGCGCGTGTAGCAATGGCGCAAAAATAAGTCCTAGAATAAGATACCAAAACTTAGTCCTCATTACTTCCCGAAAATTTACGTTCCAACTCTGCCTGAAACTCTTCCATGACAGGTTTTACGGTACTTTCAGGTAAATCGGCAATTTTAATATACATCAACCCATCAACCGAATTATTAAATAAAGGGTCAACATTAAAGGCAACGAGTTTTGCATTCTGTTTGATATACTTTTTAAGTAAAACCGGTAGACGTAATGCTCCTGGTTCTACTTCGTCAATAATTTTATCAAACTTGTTTAAATCAGCTTCAGCTTCATCAAAAACAAAATCTTTATCGGCATCTTTTAATTTGACCTTAAACTCTTTCTTCGGACGTACATATTGTGCCACATAAGGGTCGTAATAATGAGATTTCATAAACTCAATCATCAAAGACTTAGAGAAGTTAGAAAACTGATTACTAATACTCACGCCTCCAATTAAGAATTTATGTTCAGGGTAACGTAAAGTCGTATGTACAATGCCTTTCCACAGTAAAAATAAAGGCATTGGTTTTTGTTGGTATTCTTTAATGATAAATGCTCGGCCCATTTCAATAGACTCACTCATCATTTTGTGTAATTCTGGTTCAAACCTAAATAGATCTTGCAGGTAAAACCCATCAATACCATAGCGTGCATAAATCTTAGACCCTAAGCCCATTCTATAGGCTCCAGCTAATTGTTTGGTTTCTGTATCCCATAAAAACATATGGTGATAATAGGTGTCAAAACTATCTAAATCTATCGCCTCGTTGGTTCCTTCTCCAATGGCTCTAAAAGTAATTTCACGGAGCCTTCCAATCTCATGAAGAATATTAGGAATATGCTCTGGAGGTGTTAAATATACTTCGTAATTTTTACTGACTAACAATCGGAAATCACCTTGACGCAAGACTTCAACTTCTGCTGCCATTTTTTCAACACTCACCGAACCTACAATACGTTTTGGTGGTTTTGCTGGAGGCTTTAAAGTATTAGAAATATTATCTAAAATTTTCGGCTTGTCTTCAAAAGCATTAGACAGCATATAGGTTTTTCGTCTTATAAATTCTGAAAAATCAGATAAGGTTTCATGTTCTTTTTGATCGCTTACCGAAATTGGTCTTCCTATTCGCACCTTGATGACTCTGTTTTTTTGTGTCAATAATTCTGAAGGTAATTTTGCAGTTCTAAAAGTGTCACTAATTTTAGACAATTTATAAAACAACTTACTGTTTTTAGCATGAAAATAAATAGGAACCACAGGAACTTCGGCCTTTTTTATCAATTTCATAGCGGCTTCTTCCCAGGGCTTATCAACCACTAATTTGCCATCTTTATAAGTCGACACTTCGCCAGCCGGAAACACACCTAAAGGATGACCTTCCCGTAAATGCAATATGGCATTTTTAAAACCTGCAATGCTTGACTTAACATCTTTTCTATCTTCAAACGGGTTCACAGGCATGATGTAAGGCTTTAATGGCTCAATACGATGCAAAAGAAAATTAGCTATGATTTTGAAATCTTTACGCTGCTCAATCATGAGCTTTAACAATAAAATCCCGTCAATACCTCCTAACGGATGGTTAGAAACAGTGATGTATGCACCATCTTTTGGGAGGCGTTTTAGATCTTCTTCAGGAATCTCAAACTTAATTTGAAAATCATCTAAAATAGCATCTAAAAACTCGCCATCGCTTAAATGTTTATTGCGTTTATAAATTCTGTTAAGTGTAGAAATTTTTAAAACCTTCATCAACAACCATCCAACAAAAGTGCCTAAAAAGCCATACTTATCAGCATGAATTGCTTTGGCTACTTCTTTTGCGGTAACTAATCCTAAATCTTGTTGTTTGGTCATGAGCGTAAATGTACTAAATAAACTACTTAGTTACGATTTGAATGGTTTCTTGAGTTAATTGTTTCAATAGCAGTTCTTTGCCTTGTTCTATAGCCGAAATTGACTGCTTATCATAATGTCTAACAGTATAGAGACTCACATTTTCATTAAATGTTACCTTAAATTTTGCTTTTAAATGCTGTAATAGTCGATCGAGATTATTATACGTATTATCAAAACACACCGAAAAGCTAATCGCCGAATTTTGAATCACATCGACTTTCATTTTATACAAATGCAATAATTTAAATATTTCACTAATATTTTCTTCAACAATATAACTGAAATCTAATGATGATAAGGACACCAATACCTGGTTTTTTTTCACGATGTAACAGGGAATATTCGGCTCTATTCCGAAGCCTTTACCAACACGTGTGCCTGCGTCTTTCGGATTTAAAAACGACTTCACAAACAACGGAATTTCCTTTTGTTGTAACGGCTGCAAGGTTTTAGGGTGAATAACAGAAGCACCATAAAAAGCTAGCTCTATAGCTTCTCTATAGGAAATACTGTTAAGTAATTGAGCATTGTCAAAATAACGCGGATCGGCATTTAAAACACCTGGTACATCTTTCCAGATTGTAACGCTTTCGGCGTTTAAACAGTAAGCAAAAATAGCTGCTGTATAATCACTTCCTTCTCGACCTAAAGTGGTTGTAAAATTATTGGCATCACTTCCTAAAAACCCTTGAGTTATATTAAGTTGATTGGTATCAAAATTTAATTTAATCGCACTTTGTGTTTGTTCCCAATCTACATTAGCACGACGGTAATAATCATCGGTTTTAATAAATTCCCGTACATCTAACCAGTTATTTTTAAGTCCGATATCATTAAGATAAGCACTAATAATAGTGGTTGATGTCAATTCTCCAAAGCCAATAACCTGATCATACACGAAATTATAATCTGGAGATTTATTTCGATTTAAAAAATAATCTAAGTCTTCAAAAATTGAAGCGACGTTTTTATAAATTGGATGCTGCGGATTTTCAAAAAGTCCTAAAAGGATATCGTTGTGGTAGGTTTTAACCTCTTGAAGTGCATTTGGTAAAGCTGGTTTATTATCAAAATAGTTTTTGATAACCAGTTCCAGAGCATTGGTTGTTTTACCCATGGCCGAAACGACCACTAATGTGTTATCATGACCTACTTCTTGTAGTACTGAGGCTAGGTTTTTAACCCCTTCTGCATTTTTTACAGAAGCGCCTCCAAATTTAAATACACGCATGCTAAATATTTACTATATAATTTTCAATTCCTTCTTCATTAAGCTGCACCACAAACCAGTCGCGCTTGACATCGGCTCCTTTCTTTTCATAAAAAGAAATCGCAGACGTATTCCAATCAATAACTTCCCAGCCAATCCGTCTAACACCTAAGCTTTTTCCATATTTTACAACGGTATCCAGCAATGCTGTTCCAAGGCCTGTACCTCTTTTTTGCTGACTTACAATTAAATCTTCTAGGTGAAGTACTGGCCCTTTCCAGGTAGAAAAACGGTTATAAACTAAGGCTATTCCTTCGATTACGCCGTCACATTCTGCAACAAAACAAACAAACTGTTCTGGGGATTCGAAACCTCCTTTTTCTAAATCTTCAACCGTAACTTTAACAGCCTCTGGTTCTTTTTCAAAAACAGCAAGTTCAACAATGAGCTCTAAAACTCTTGGCATGTCACTTTTTACGGCTTTTCTAATGGAAAATGTCATTGATTTTCTTTAGCCCAAATATAGTTTAAACTTGAGAATTTAATCCTATAATTATTTAACGAAAACGTTGTCGTTGACTAAAAAAATAAGATATTTGTAAAAACTCTCACACTACATGTCTAGAAAAAACCAAACACTGGGTGAATTTATTATCGAAAACCAATCGTCTTTTAAATACACTTCTGGTGAATTATCGCGTCTTATAAATTCTATTCGATTAGCTGCTAAGGTAGTGAATCACGAAGTTAACAAAGCTGGTTTAGTTGATATTATTGGCGCTGCCGGTGACACTAATATTCAAGGCGAAGACCAACAAAAACTGGACGTTTACGCCAACAATAAATTTATACAAACCATGACCAAACGTAATATTGTTTGTGGTATTGCTAGTGAAGAGGAAGACGATTTTATTTCAATCAATAGTCAGGATGAAAATCATCAAAATAAGTATGTGGTTTTAATTGACCCTTTAGATGGTTCTTCAAATATAGATGTTAATGTCTCGGTAGGAACAATTTTTTCTATCTACAGACGAGTAACACCTGTTGGAACACCTGTAACTCTCGAAGATTTTATTCAAAAAGGAAATCAGCAAGTAGCTGCTGGATATGTGGTTTACGGCACTTCGACTATGATTGTTTATACTACAGGTGATGGTGTAAATGGCTTTACTTTAAACCCAGCAATTGGTACGTTTTACTTATCGCATCCTAATATGCAATTCCCTGAAGACGGGAAAATTTATTCGGTAAATGAAGGCAACTATATTCACTTTCCGCAAGGAATTAAAAACTATATCAAATATTGCCAAATGGAAGAAGGTGACCGACCTTATACCAGTCGCTATATAGGCTCTTTAGTATCTGATTTTCATAGAAATATGATTAAAGGCGGTATTTATATGTACCCTAAAAGCTCACAAAATGCCGAAGGTAAATTGCGTCTGCTTTACGAATGCAATCCTATGGCATTTATTGCAGAACAAGCGAATGGTAAAGCGAGTGACGGATTTACCCGTATTATGGACATTCAGCCTACTGAACTTCACCAACGTGTCCCTTTTATTTGTGGTAGTAAAAACATGGTTGAAAAAGCTGAAGAATTTATGCGTAATGCATAAAAAAAGCCACTTTATCAAGTGGCTTTAACTTCTTTATGAGATTCTGAAACAAGTTCAGAATGACGACATTAATTATCTATTCATCGTTTTAATTTCTTCAGTAAAAGTGTCTAAATCCACACCGTTGCTTACAAGCGTTAAGGCTTTATCGACAACATATTTTACGTTTTCCGTAGAAAAACCTAATCCAATAGCGATTTTACGCATGACGATCTCTTCGTGATCGCCTTTAATGTGATCGACATAAACCATACGTGCTAAATCATACAAGCGTTCTAATCTCAAATCGTAAGATGTTGGCGGATTTATAGGATGTGATTTATAGTCTTTTAAAATATCTGCATAATCACTTTCACTAATATCCAAACGTCTCGCTAAACGATCTAAAAATGCTTTCTCTTCGTCTGTTATAATTCCGTCGTCCATAGCAACTCTTACAATAGATGCAAAGTGGTCTTCGTTTCGTTTTTTAAATCCGCTATCAAATAAATCTGAAAATGACATATAATTTCTTTTTTGGTGGCACAAAGATAGTTGTATTAAAACATTTTAACAATAGGAGATGGCACAAAAATTTTATATTTGCACAAAATAAAATGCCTTGAGTAAATCCATTCTCTCGCAAACGTACGTACAGGCTTTGCAAACGCAAAATCTGCAAACTACTATTGCCCAAACTAAGGCAAAACTCCATCTCAAAGGTCTTGTTGGCTCTTCTCTTTCACTGGTGATAACTGAAACTTTTAAAGCGTCAGATCTACCATTTTTATTAATTTTTAATGATAAAGAAGAAGCGGCATTTTACCTCAACGATTTAGAAGTTTTGCTCAACGATAAGGATGTTTTGTTCTATCCTGGAAGCTATCGTAGACCCTATCAAATTGAAGAAACAGACAATGCTAATGTGCTCCTTAGAGCCGAGGTTTTAAACCGTATCAACTCACGGAAAAAACCAGCAATTATTGTCACCTATCCTGATGCGCTTTTCGAAAAAGTGGTAACCCGTCGTGAACTCGAAAAAAACACACTAAAAATTGCCGTTGGCGATGAATTATCGCTCGATTTTGTTAACGAAGTCTTGTTTGAATATAAATTCAAGCGTGTTGATTTTGTTACCGAACCTGGTGAATTTTCGGTTCGTGGTGGTATTGTTGATGTGTTTTCATTTTCGCATGATGAACCTTACCGTATCGAGTTTTTTGGAGATGATGTAGATAGCATTAGAACCTTTGATGTAGAAACACAACTCTCCACAGAGCAAATCAAAAAAATTGGAATTATTCCTAATGTCGCTAATAAGTTTTTAGAGGAAAGCAGACAAAGTTTCTTAAAATACATTGCACAAAAAACCGTTGTATTTTCAAAAAACACAGACCTTCTGTTTTCCAGAATTGAGGAATTCTTCGGAAAAGCTGAAGAAGCATTTAAAGCGCTGTCTTCCGAATTGAAACATTCTAAACCTGAAGAATTGTTTTGCAATTCCGAATTATTAAAACGTCAACTCCTAGAGTTTAGCCTAGTTGAATTTGGTTCAACACGTTTGTTTTCCGAAGACATTATTGAATTTAACACGACGCCTCAGCCTACATTTAATAAGCAATTTAACCTATTAATTGAAAATTTAAACACGCATCACAATAAAGGCTACACCAATTATATTGCATGTTCTAGCGAACAGCAAGCAAAGCGTTTTCACGATATTTTTGAAGACGTTGACGACGACGTGCATTATCAAACTATTGTCGTTTCCTTATACCAAGGATTTATAGATCATACTCAAAAAATCACCTGTTATACCGATCATCAAATCTTTGAACGTTATCATAAGTTTCATCTTAAAAATGGCTATGCAAAAAAACAAGCCATTACACTTAAAGAACTTACCAATTTAGATGTTGGTGATTATGTGACACATATTGATCATGGTATTGGAAAGTTTGGCGGACTCCAGAAAATTGATGTGGAAGGCAAAAAGCAGGAAGCCATAAAACTGGTTTATGGTGAACGAGATGTATTGTATTTAAGTATTCATTCCTTACATAAAATTACTAAGTTTAATGGTAAAGACGGAAAGCCTCCAAAGGTTTACAAACTTGGTAGCAAAGCTTGGAAAACGCTAAAACAGAAAACAAAATCTCGCGTTAAAGAGATTGCGTTTAATCTGATAAAAGTTTATGCCAAACGAAAGCTTGAAAAAGGCTTTCAATATCAACCCGACAGCTACCTTCAACATGAACTTGAAGCCTCGTTTATTTATGAAGACACACCTGATCAAATCACATCTACTGCCGATATTAAGGCCGATATGGAAAGTGAACGTCCTATGGACCGACTCGTTTGTGGTGATGTAGGTTTTGGAAAAACAGAAGTCGCTATTCGAGCTGCCTTTAAAGCTGTTGACAATGGCAAACAGGTTGCTGTTCTAGTACCAACCACTATTCTCGCCTATCAGCATCATAAAACCTTTACCGAACGGCTCAAAGATTTCCCCGTTACTGTTGATTATCTCAACCGTTTTAGAACCGCTAAAGAAAAACGAGAAACCCTAGAGAAACTAGAAAAAGGTCATGTCGATATCATAATTGGAACCCATCAGTTGGTCAATAAAAATGTAAAATTTAAAGACCTCGGATTGCTTATTGTTGATGAAGAACAAAAGTTTGGTGTCGCTGTAAAAGAAAAGCTAAAAACCCTTAAGGAAAATGTAGATGTGCTGACCTTAACAGCAACGCCTATTCCTAGAACTTTACAATTTAGCCTCATGGCTGCACGTGATTTATCGGTGATTACAACACCACCTCCAAACCGTTATCCTATCGAAAGTCATGTGATACGATTTAATGAAGAAACCATTAGAGACGCCGTTACTTATGAGATACAGCGTGGCGGACAAATATTTTTTATACACAATCGAATTGAAAACATCAAGGAGGTTGCCGGAATGATTCAACGCTTGGTACCTGATGCAAAAATTGGGATTGGCCATGGACAACTGGATGGTAAAAAACTGGAACAACTCATGCTCGCTTTTATGAATGGAGAATTTGATGTATTAGTAAGTACTACTATTGTAGAAAGCGGATTGGATGTTCCTAATGCGAATACCATTTTTATCAATAATGCCAATAATTTTGGTTTAAGTGATTTGCATCAAATGCGAGGTCGTGTTGGCCGAAGTAACAAAAAAGCATTCTGTTATTTTATTACGCCAGAATATTCGGCAATGACAAATGACGCCAGAAAACGTATTACGGCTTTAGAACAGTTTACCGAACTAGGAAGTGGTTTCAATATTGCAATGAAAGACTTAGAAATTCGTGGTGCTGGTGACTTACTGGGTGGTGAGCAAAGTGGATTTATTAATGATATTGGTTTTGATACGTATCAAAAAATATTAAACGAAGCAATTGAAGAACTTAAAGAAAATGAGTTTAAAGATTTATATCAAGACGACGGAAAAGAGAAAAATTATGTTAAGGATATTACCATAGATACCGATTTTGAATTGCTGTTCCCTGATGATTATGTCAATAATATTACCGAACGATTAAATCTCTATACCAAACTCAATGCGCTTAAAACGGAAGAAGAACTTCAAACTTTTGAATCTGAAATTCTAGACCGTTTTGGTGAATTACCAATCCAGGTGATTGATTTACTAAACAGTGTTCGGGTGAAATGGATTGCGACTAAAATAGGTCTGGAGAAAATCATCATGAAAAAAGGGCGATTTGTGGGTTACTTTATTAGCGATCAACAAAGCGGATTTTATCAAAGTCATCAATTCACTAAAGTTTTACAATATGTACAAACCCATCCCAAAGAATGTAAAATGAAAGAAAAACAAACACGAAATGGGTTGCGATTACTCCTTACTTTTGAACATATCAAATCGGTTAAGCAGGCTTTAAGCAGACTTCAGGAACTATGAAAGATGGGCATTTAAAACATGTTTTATGGCTTAGCGTTGCGACTATTTTAATTAGTACTTCGGGCGCCTTAGGCAAGTTTATCGCAATGCCAATTCCTGTGATTATTTGGTGGAGAAGTGCAATAGCCACAGGGTTTTTATTTATTCTATGCCGTTATCAAAAGATAGACTTCCGAATTAATTCCAGTCAAGACAGACTTACCTTTTTTATTTCAGCAGTGCTTTTTGGAGCTCACTGGATTACCTATTTCTACGCTTTAAAATTATCTAATGTGGCTATTGGAATGCTGTCGCTTTTTACTTTTCCTGTCATGACGGCTATTTTAGAACCTTTGTTTTCAAAGGTAAAATTTGACCCGATGCATTTGGTACTTGGCGGATTGGTTTTGGTTGGCATTTATTTTTTAGCACCTGATTTTGATTTGGAAAGCTCGCAATTAAAAGGCGTATTATTTGGCTTGGTTTCGGCGTGTTGCTATGCCATTAGAAACTTACTGTTAAAGCAGCGCGTGGCTGCCTATAATGGAAGTCTTTTAATGTTCTTTCAGGTAGCAATTTTAACGGTACTATTGGCCCCATTCTTATTTGTAATGGATTCTTCAGCAATAGAAACGCAATATCCCTATGTGCTTCTGTTAGGTTTGGTTACTACAGCTGTTGGTCATACGCTATTTATCAATAGTTTTAAATACTTTAAAGTGAGTACAGCGAGTATTATTGCTAGTACACAACCTGTTTTTGGAATCATCATTGCGTTTTTCTTTCTGAATGAAATTCCGACACTAAACACCTTTTTAGGTGGAACCTTAATTATTTCGACAGTTATTATCGAAAGTATCCGATCAAAACAAAAATGATAAAGAATAAAATTCAGATATTTGGCTTGATATTTGAAATTGAACACCTGTTTAAAAATTATATTTATCTGTTTTTCTCATGACACTGTTAGGTCTCCCTGAATTTATTTCAGGGTCACATTCAGTAGATAGACATAAGTTTTTATGTGATTCTGAAACAAGTTCAGAATGACGAATATTATAATAGTAAATAAAAATTAATACCCATGAAAAAACTCTTATTAGCGCTGGCACTTATTCCTACATTTATTTGTGCTCAAAATAGCATTAGTGGCACCTTTTCACCTGCCAAAGATTATACCTATGCGTTTCTTTACCACGCTACACCAACGGGAGCCGAATATGTGGATCGTGCCGAGCTTTCTGAAGACGGTAATTTTAGTATCACCTTAGATTCTACAATGAATCCTGGTATTTATAAAATTGTATACGCCATTCCGCCAGAAGAAAATAATTTCGACTTTATCTATAATGGCAAAGAATCAATCGGATTCACATTTAATTTAGACAAGGGATTAGAATTTACCGATAGTCGCGAAAACAAAATGTGGGCTTCGTACATTAAAAGTATGGAAATGGTCAACTTAACACTGAGTAATTTTTACACTCAGGAAAGTACCGACAAGAAAGCTTATATGGAGATTATTAAAACCTTAAGTGATACCCAAAAGGCTTATGAAGAGTCTTCTGAAGATTTACTCGCATCGGTATTTGTAAAAGCCAATACACCTTATATCCCAAAAGGCTATGAAGATTTATCAAGCTATTCAAAACATCTAAAAAGCAGTTATTTAGACCATGTTGATTTTGGAAACACGTTATTACAAAGCTCCGATTTTCTTATTGAACGTGTTTTGGCCTATGTCTTCGGAATGACTGCAAATTCTAGTAACGATACCTATAAAGCCGATGTTGACAACTTAATGGCTCAAATTGGAGGCGGTCATATTCAATTGAAAACGATTTTATATGAAATGATCTGGAGACGATTTAAAGATATGGATAATGCCGAAGTTGCTAACTATATTACTAATACATACTTGTTAGAACTAAGTCAGCAAACAGGTTATGACCACCTTACAAAGGAATTATTGGCCTACAAAAACAATGCGCTAGGTAACAAAGCTATAAATTTTGATTTGGCCATTACCAAAGACGGAAAAACCATCACCACAACATTACACGATTTAGATATTGCTAATCAATATTTAGTGATTTTTTGGAGTAGTACTTGTGGTCATTGTCTTGACGAATTGCCTAAAGTAAAAGCACTACTTGCTAATAACAAATCTATTAAGGTCATTGCTTTTGGGTTAGAAGATGAGGCCGACAACTGGCAAAAGAAAATTGCAGAATATCCAGATTTTATACATGTTCTCGGACTAGAAAAATGGGATAACCCAACGGCAAATGCCTATGGTATCGAATCGACACCATCGTATTTTATATTAGATAAAGACAAAACTATTACAGCAAAGCCTTATGATGTTGAGGCATTGGAGAAGATTTTAAATTAGGTTCTTTTAGCTACATTTCGATTTCGTTAAGTGTAACTATGCTATAAATGATAGTTTAAAACAAAAAAAGCGCAACAGAGTGTTGCGCTTGATTTTTTATACCTAAAACTTAATCCAAGCTAGGAATTCGTAATACCTGACCAGGATAAATTTTATCAGGATCGGTTAGCATTGGTTTATTGGCTTCAAAAATTTCAGGATATTTCATCGCATTACCATAATAATGCTTTGCGATTTTACCTAAAGTATCACCACTTTCAACGGTGTGAAACTGAGCTTCGGGCTCAACATGTTCAACGGTCATTTGATCGTCTACTATAGAAATTCCAGCCGTATTACCAACTACTAAAACTACTTTTTCTTTAGTGGCTTGATCGTAAGCCATACCAGATATTCTAGCCTTATCATCATCTACAAATATTTGTAAACCGTCTACCTGTAATTGTAAGTCGGTAATCGTCTCTTCCAAATTTCGAGCGGCTGCTTCTTCTAATCGTAATTCGGCTGCATCTGCCTCTCTTCGTGCTTTTGCTCTTGCTTCAGCTGCTTCTTCTTCAGTTGTTTTTCCTATGCCGAAGACTTTAGCGCCTGCATTTTTAATGAATGAAAATAGTCCCATGTTTGTTTGATTTTAAATTAGTATTCAGTCCTTGTAAAGTTGGCGAAATTTTGTGTCAATTCCAATTAATATCTACAACTTCATTAGTTAAGACACCTGCTTGAGGCTTTAGGTCACTTTAAGAAGAATGCTTTTAAGAATTTATAAAAGCAAAACGCCCATCTCAAGTACATGAGATGGGACGTTTTTGGGAGACTAAATAACCAACCAAAATCTAGCTCCTTGTATTCACCCGTGGGTTATCTTTTTTAGCAGTTTTCTGCTTACGTTTTTTCAACTTAGAGGTTCCAGAAAGACGTTTGCCTGAAGCATCGGCTTCTCTTAAGAATTGAATGTATCCGCGTCCTGTAAATTCATATACAGTTTCAGACGACGGATGGAATAATTCTATCCTCTGATCATTAATAACGCTCAACTCGAAGTATTCATTGTCGAAGAAGTCATAATCTAATGTTAATGTTTTCAGATACATGTTTCCGCTTATATCTCCAACACCATAAACCCCTGTATAATCCCAGTAGATATTATCTGGATTTCCAATGTTTACATCTTGAGAGCTTCTAAATTCAGAATCATTTCCGCCTGCTAAAAACTGTAAGTAGTTTTCTTCATCAAACTCATTAATAGCTCCAAAATCACTGGTATATGTTTTTTCCCATGCTTCGTATTCTTGTAAGAAATAGTGAATATTATCATAGAATACAAAGTCATAATCAAACGTACTTCTTTGGTAACCGTTTAAAAAATACGAGGTATCATTAAATGGGTTGTATAATTCGATGGTATTATTGTCGATTTGATACACATCAAAGGTTTCATAGCCATCAATATCATGATTAACGTCTAATATCATATTGTAAGCATCATAGGTTCCAACGTCGATTCCATAGCCATTACCTTGACTACCAAAACCAACTAAATTATTATTAGCATACAGTACGCCGTTTCTAAACGATAAGGTAAATGCAATTTGTAAAAACGGGGTTTCACCATTTCCTAAAGTTTGATTGATATCAACATACCAAAGCTCATAGGAATTTAATAACTGATGTAAAGAAATTCCAGGCTGATTGTCAAAATCGTTGATAATAACCTCATCTGTATAACAAGATGTAAATAGTGTTGCTGTTAAAGCAAAGCTTAAAAGTATTTTTATCGTTCTCATAATCTTCCGTTTTTTGATTTCTATGTATTAGATTTCAAAACGCGTGCCAAAAACGAAAGTCTATGGATTTCTCTTCGTAAAAAGCGTATAAAATGCTTATTTTTGGATAACCAAAATTGATAATCCATTTATGAGTCAACCATTAAAATATGCAGTTTTTGGCGCAGGAAGTTGGGCAACAGCCATTGTAAAGATGCTTTGCGAAAACTTAGATGAAGTTGGTTGGTACATGCGTAGCGTATATACCAAAGAGCATTTATTAAAAGAGCAACACAACCCAAGTTATCTAAGTTCTGTAGAATTTAAAACAGAACAACTCAAACTGAGTAATGATATCAACGATATTGCTGAATGGGCCGATATATTGATTTTTGTGATTCCATCGGCTTTTATTCATTCGGAATTAGAAAAGCTGACTGTTGATATTTCTGAAAAAACGATAGTTTCGGCAGTCAAAGGGATCATGCCCGAATCTGGTTTATTGGTAGGCGAACATTTCCACGATATTTATCACATTCCGTTTGAAAATATTGCAGTGATTGCAGGACCTTGCCATGCTGAAGAAGTAGCACTCGAACGCTTATCGTATTTGACCATTTCTTGCGCCAATGCCGAAAAAGCGCAAACCATAGCCAATGCCTTATCTAGTGATTATATCAAAACCAAAATTAGTGATGATGTTATTGGGACAGAATATGCTGTAATGCTTAAAAACATTTATGCGATTGCTGCCGGAATTGCTCACGGTTTGGGTTATGGTGATAATTTTCAAAGTGTATTGATGAGTAATGCGATTCGGGAAATGAAACGTTTTATCAAAAAAATGCACAAGATGAAACGCAATATCAATAACTCTGCCTATTTGGGAGATTTACTGGTAACAGGCTATTCGACATTTTCAAGAAACAGGATGTTTGGAAACATGATAGGGAAAGGTTATACCGTAAAATCGGCACAAATGGAAATGAATATGGTTGCCGAAGGCTATTACGCTACCAAAAGTGCGCATTTACTAAACCAAAAGAATAAAAAGAAAACACGATTACCTATAATAAATGCGGTTTACGATGTACTCTATGAAAATAAAGATCCTAAAAAAGTCTTTAAAAAATTAACCGATAAACTGGATTAATCTTTTTGTCATCCTGAACTCGTTTCAGGATCTCACGCTAGCAAAATCTGCATCTAGTGTGAAATGACAAAATCATTTTACCAAAACCCCTTTTAACTGCATTAAAGGAATGGTTTGTAACGCTTTTGTATTAATGGTATTTTTTCTGAATAAATACGATTTATCAAACATTTGATTCCCTTCAAAAAAGGTCACTTTAAAGGTGTTGTTTAATTCTAAAACCTGCTCTTGTAAATACTCAATTTTAGCATAACTTCTGGCTGGCAATTTTGAAATGGTATGACGCATTGGTGGTGTCATTTTGGTATCGGTATATCCTTGAGACACGATAAGAACGGTTTCTAAATCCTTATCTGTATTATTAATGATGTAGGCATTCCAGTCTTTGGTTTTGTATTCGATATGCTCTTCTTGAACAACAGCTACATGTACATCTTTTACTTGGGGAATTTGAATGTCTTTTTTCATGTCACAAAAATACTAAACTATTCAAAATATACATTAGAATACGTATCGCTCGCTACACCTTGCAAATTGTAAATCACCATATGTTTTAAAAGGGCTTCTTTTGAATACATTTCAAAAAGATTATTGTCTTTAAACAATAGGTTATCAACCCTAAAAAAATAAATCTTAACCAGTAAATCTATATCGGTTTGAGGTTTTAAATCACCTTGCTGTTGCGCTTTTTTTAATAAAACACTAACGATGTTATTGGATAGGTCTTTAGAATAATCATTAAATAATTTAAAGGCTTTAGGATAATATTTTTCTAATCCAAAAAGGAAAGAGGGCTTAAAGTATTTTAAATACTCAAACCCTCTCTGGTAAATTAATATAACACTCAAAATAGGGTCTTTACCATTGCTATTAATCAACCTATTTATGTCTTCTGTATACGCATTTAATAAACTTTCGATACTTGCGGTTACAAGCGCTTCTTTATTTTTAAAAAATGAGTATATCGTTTTTTTAGAAATACCAAGTTCTTTTGCTAATTCATCTAATGTTACATGTTTACTACCAAACTTTGTGAATTTGGTTATGGCACATTGTAATAATTCGCTTTTGGTAGTCATAATAATTTTCTATTTCCATCCGCCACCAAGTGCTTCGTATAAATCTACTATAGATACTAATTGCTGTAGTTTACTATCTATAATATTAAGCTCAGCACTTAATGCACTTTCTCTAGCGGTTAGTAAATCTAAATAGTTCGCATATCCATTTTTAAGTAACTCTTCTGAATTGGCTTCAGCAGTACGCAAAGCTTCGACTTCATTTTTTCTGAATTCAAATTTTTTGACTTCAGACTCATAACTAAAAAGTGCATCAGACACTTCGCTTCCTGCAACTAACAAGGTTTTTTGAAATTCTAATAAGGCTTGTTCTTGTTGCGCAATAGCCACTTCTTTTTGAGTTTTAAGCTGTCGCTGATTAAAGAGTGGTTGTGTGATTCCGCCTACTAAATTTGCAAATAAAGAGTTGGTATTAATCAAATTGTCTAACTCTAAACTTTCAAGTCCTCCGGAAGCCGTTAATGTTAATGACGGATACAGATTACTTCTAGCGACATTGGTTAATTCAAAAGACTGAATTAAGCCATATTCTGCAGCAATAACATCCGGTCTGTTGCGTAATAATGTTGTTGAAATACCTAGTTTAATATCCTGTTCAATACTCTGAATATCTAAACGACTTCTCTCAAAATGTTGTGGCGTCTTTCCTAATAAAATACTTAGCGTGTTTTCGGTTTTAAAAATAGCGGTTTCAATATCTACCTGTAAAGCCTTTGCACTATTGTATTGCGCAATATTTTGATCTACTGCCACTTGTGTTACTTGTCCGGCGTCCTTTAATGCCTTGATCGTTCTCACACTACTGTCTCTGGTAATAATGGTTTGCTTGGTCACTTCTAACTGCGCATCTAAAGCCAATAAGCTATAATATGTGTTAGCAATACTAGAAACCAACTGAGTTTTTACAACCTGATGTCCTGCCACACTTTGTAAATAAGCGGCTTGAGTTGCTCTTTTATTACTTCTTATTTTTCCCCAGATGTCTGCTTCCCAAGACAAGTTTGCTGTAATATCATAGGTGTCTATACCTCCACTAAATAGAGCGCCAAACTGACTGTTTTCAGACAATTCCTGATGTGTCGCATTAGCACCAATACTAACAGAAGGCAAGTAACCTGCTTTGCCTTGTTTTGCATAGGCTTCGGCTGCTATTATTTGCTGAAGTGCGATACGTACATCCATATTGTTTTGTAATCCTTCTTCTATATATTGCTGAAGGTATTGATCGGTAAACAAATTTTTCCAGGATACATCTGCCATAGAAATGCTATCTGCAGGCAGGTTTTCTGTTCTGTAAAGCGCTTCGGTTTCGATGTTTAATTCTGGTCGTGTATAATCTTGTGCTACAAAACAACTTTGCAACGTCATGGCAACAATTAACAACAATGTTGCTTTACTAAAATTTCTATGTGTTATCATTGATTTCATTGTTTAAGCTTCAATAGTTTGTTCTGTTGATTTACGAGATACTTTTTCTTGTAACCACTGAAATAGTATAAATAGAATCGGAATGATAAAGACTCCTAATATCGTTCCTATAAGCATGCCTCCTGCGGCTCCTGTTCCGATTGAATTATTTCCTTCAGAACCAACGCCTTTAGCTAATACTAATGGCATTAATCCTAAAATAAAAGCAAACGAAGTCATTAATATAGGTCGTAATCGTGCTTTGGCACCATGTATGGCTGCATCAACGATACTTTCGCCATTCTTTCGTCTTTGCAAGGCAAACTCTACAATTAATATGGCGTTCTTGGCGAGTAATCCAACAAGCATAATTAAGGCAATCTGGAAGTAGATGTTGTTTTCTAATCCGAAGAACTTCGTACTTATATAAGCACCAAAGACACCAAATGGTAATGATAATACCACAGCAAATGGTAATAAGTAACTTTCATACTGCGCACTCAATAAGAAGTACACAAACAAAATACTTAACGCAAAAATAAATACCGTCTGGTTTCCTGCATTTACTTCTTCTCGTGTTAAACCAGAATAGGCAACCGTGTAATTACTTGGCAGTTTTGCCACTTCTTCTTCAATAACTCTAATAGCATCACCTGTACTGTAACCATCATTAGTTGCTCCAGTAATAGAGGTCGAATTGAATAGGTTAAAACGCGTCACCGATTGTGGTCCATACACTCTTTTTAGAGTTACAAACTGTGTAATAGGAGTCATTTCACCTGTATCTGTTCGCACATACATACTATTTAACGCATTTTCATCTGCTCGGTCTTCTGGTAAAGCTTGAATATATACTCTAAACTGCTTTCCGAATCTAGAAAAGTCTGAAGCATAGACACCACCAATGTAGCCTTGTAAGGTTGAAAAAATACTGTTTACTGAAACGCCTTTTTCTTTAGCCAGAGGCACATTAACTTCCATTTCATATTGCGGATAATTCGTGTTGAAAGAAGAGGTCGCATACTTAATTTCCGGATGACTCATTAAAGCCATTGAAAAATCTTTATTGGCTTTATCTAAATCGGTAAACTCACCTCCAAACTTATCTAATAAATTAATCTCAAACCCTGAAGAGTTACCAAAACCACGAATACTTGGTGGTGAGAAAAAGATAATATTAGCATCAGGAATCGTTGCTGCCACACCAAATAATTGTCCGGTGATAGCTTGTGCCGACAATGATGGATCTTCACGATCTTCCCAATCTTCCAGCTTTATTATTCCAAAACCAAAGTTACTCCCTGCACCACTAATTAAACTTCTACCTTTAATGAAGTTTACAGCATTAATACCTTCGATGCCTTCTATCTTATCATAAAGTTTTCTCGCTACTGCATCTGTACGATCTAATGAAGCTCCTGGAGGTAATTCGATATTTGCGAAAATAATTCCTCTGTCTTCATTAGGCACAAATCCTGTAGGCGTCGTTGTTGATGCCCAGTAAATTCCAATTCCTGCAATCACTAAAAGCAATACAGATACTATTTTTCTTTTGTATAAAAACTGAAGTGATTTTCCGTATCGATCAATAGTCGCATTAAATCCGCGATTAAATAAGGTATAAAAACGTTTCAGAGGGCTTTTTCCTTTTATTTCTTCGTCATCTTTATGAGATTTTAATAATAAGGCACATAATGCCGGACTCAAAGTAAGGGCATTCACAGCTGAAATCAAGATGGCAATAATTAAGGTAATACCAAATTGCTCGTAGAAAACTCCTGTTGGACCTGTTACAAATGTCACCGGAATAAATACTGCAGCCATGACTAAAGTAATTGAGATGATGGCTCCAGAAATTTCATTCATAGCTGTTAATGTTGCTTTTTTCGGATTGTGCTCACCTTCATCCATTTTGGCATGAACTGCTTCTACAACCACTATAGCATCATCTACCACAATACCAATGGCGAGTACTAATGCAAATAGCGTTAGCAGGTTAATAGAATAGCCAAAAACATTGAGGAAGAAGAACGTTCCGATAATTGAAACTGGCACAGCAATTGCCGGAATCAAAGTAGATCTAAAATCTTGTAAAAAGATAAATACAACCAAGAATACCAGTAAAAAGGCTTCCAATAAAGTTGTTATTACTTTATCTATAGACGCATCTAAAAACAAACTGGTATCGTAGGGCACGAAAATATCTAAGCCTTCCGGAAGTTCGGCCTTAACCGACTCTAAAGTCACTTTTATATTTTCAATAATCTCCTGTGCATTAGAGCCTTTGGTTTGAAAAATCCCCATAAATACCGCAGGATGTCCTTTACTCATCGCATTTGCCGAATAAGACTGTGCGTCTAACTCGATGGTTGCCACATCTTTTAAACGTAAAAACTCACCATTACCTAAGGCTTTGATAACGATATCACTGTATTGAGATTCATTTTTAAATCGCCCACTATAGGTTAGCGTATATGAAAATGATTCCCCATTATTTTCACCTAATGATCCTGCTGCAGCTTCTAAGTTTTGTTCAGCTAAAGCTGCCGTAATATCTGAAGGAATTAAATTGTAAGCTGCTAATTTTTCAGGGTTTAACCAAATACGCATCGCATAATCTTGTTGTGAGAATACACTAACATCTCCAACACCACTAATACGTTGCATTTGCGGAATAACGTTAATTTTTAGGTAGTTCTGAATAAACGTAGCGTCATAATCGTCACTTTCAGAATACATTGAAATGAACATCAAGGCACTGGTTTCTTGCTTTTGTGTAACAACACCTGTTTGTGTTACTTCCGATGGAAGCAATGGTGTGGCTCTGGCGACGCGATTTTGTACGTTTACAGCAGCAATATCAGCATCTATTTCCTGATCAAAATAGACTGTAATTTCTGCAGTTCCGTTGTTGGAAGCTGTAGAGGTGATATAGGTCATTCCTTCTACACCATTGATTTGTTCTTCAATAGGAATGATAACACTTTCTAAAACCGTTTCGGCATTGGCTCCAGTATAACTTGCTGACACTTTAATTGTTGGTGGCGCAATATCTGGATATTCTTCTATTGGTAAACTCGTTATACTGATAACTCCTAGTATAACTATGATAATAGAGATTACTGTTGAAAGTACTGGTCTTTCAATAAATGTTTTTAACATGACAAATAGAGGTGTTGGTTATTTAATTTCTAAATAATGTAGTTACAGGTTCAATGGCGTCTTCAAACGCTGTTTCTTGAGGCGAAATTGCCATCCCATTTCTAAGTTTGCCAACTCCTGATACGACAATCTTATCGTTAGTGGTTAAACCCGATTCGACGACATATAAATTATCTACTGTACCTTGAACTTTTATAATTGAAGTGGTGATTTTATTCTCCTCTCCAAGTTTAAAAATCATGATGTTTCCTTGTTGTTCGAAGGTTGCCGATTGCGGTACAACTAAAGCGTCTTTGTATTCGATAGGAAATCTTATTTTACCACTGTTTCCATTGGTTAAAATTTCGTTAGGATTATTAAAAGCGGCTCTAATTTGAATGGTTCCAGTACTTTGATTTATTTGACCTGTACTGGTTTGAATGCGTCCTTTTTCAGAATATTCTTTACCATTAGCTAAAATCAAAGTTAGATCTGGTGAATTTTTAATACGCTCAGCTTTGCTTTTGCCTTCAGAGCGTTGTAAGTGGTCAATATACTGGGCTTCGTTAAAACTAAAAAAAGCATAGACCTGATCAATTTCACTCACGGTCGTTAAAGGTGTGGTATCACTAGGACTAATTAATGCACCTTCTCTAAAATTAATTGCGCCTACATAACCGTCTATCGGGCTTTTAATCGTTGCATAACCAATATTGGCTGCAACACTGCTGTAATTTGCCTTGGCTTGTTCCAAATTAGCTTTTGCAGTCTCTAGTTGCACAGGGCTAATGATGTTTTTTTCCACAAGTGGAATCAACTTATTGACTTCTACCTGCGCTACGTTTACAAGCGCTTTTGCAGCTCCAGCATCCTGGCTTAAAGACTGTGTTTCTAATTTAAACAAGGCTTGGCCTTTATGTACTTTTTGACCTTCGTCTACAAATACTTTTTCAATATAGCCCGACGTTTTGGCTCTAACATCACTGTTTACAATACCTTCAATTGTAGCAGGATATTCTGTAAAGCCTGTGACTGTTTTAGATTCTAATTGCGTGACAGGATATGTTGGAATTGGTGCCTCAGCCGCAGATTTATTTTGTTCGCTGTTACCACAACTTACAATAACTAAGAATGCACTTAGTGATGCTATTATATTTAATTTGGTATGTTTCATTTTAATTGGTTTTAAAGCTCAAATTTTCTATTAATTAACTTTGTTTTTAATGCTACTATGGAAGCTGTGGCTTCATCAATAAATTTGATATAATCATTATGAAAATTTAAATCAAATCTTTCGTCTTGATTAACTACCTTTTCATTATTTATGGTTTCTTTATAATCTTTGATTTCTAAATGTAGTTCTCTAACCGCTTGCCATTCGTTTATAAGGTTATCCATATGTTGAACCACTGAATCTCTATTGATTATAAAATATTTTTTTCGATCACCTGTTTTGGTGAAATACTCAATTTTATTTAAATCTTGTAGATGATTAAGATGTGTTGAAATTGTGCTTTTGCTTGCACAAAGTACAGTTACCATTTCTTCAAAAGTGGCGCCTCTTTTACCTGTAAGAATGACATAAGCCAATATACGAGCGGCTACTGGCGCTAAACTTTCTCTAGTTTCTAAATGCACCCCTAGTTTTTCTACGAGTCGCATTTTTTCTTTGCATATATTATCCATTTGTCTTAATTATTTTACTGCTGTTTCTCAACAAAAATTAGGAATCTAGTCTAAATTTCAATGCAAATATACATTTAGGTTCGGAACTAACCGAACCAAACGAAGTTAATTTGTTGTTAAATAAAAAAAGCCAACTGAAACAGTTGGCTTTAAGGTATATTTTAATACATACTATAAAGCAGATTTAAACTGCTCTAAAAAACGCACATCATTTTCACTTAATAAGCGAATATCACTAATTTGATGCAGCAATAAGGCGATACGATCAATTCCCATTCCGAAGGCAAAACCTGAATAGGTTTTAGAATCGATGCCACAGTTTTCTAAAACGTTTGGATCAACCATACCACAACCCATAATTTCTAGCCAACCTGTGCCTTTGGTCATTTTATAATCGGTTTCGGTTTCTAGTCCCCAATACACATCGACCTCAGCACTTGGCTCAGTAAATGGGAAATACGATGGGCGTAATCTGATTTTAGATTTGCCAAACATTTCGGTAGTGAAATACTGAAGGGTTTGTTTTAAATCGGCAAAACTCACGTCTTTATCAATGTATAAACCTTCAACCTGATGAAAGAAACAATGGGAACGTGCCGAAATCGCTTCATTACGAAACACACGTCCGGGGGAAATAGTACGAATTGGCGGTTTATTATTTTCCATATAACGCACTTGAACCGAACTGGTATGCGTCCGTAATAAAATATCGGGATCGGTTTGAATAAAAAACGTATCCTGCATATCGCGTGCTGGGTGATATTCGGGTAGGTTTAAAGCGGTAAAGTTATGCCAGTCATCTTCAATTTCTGGGCCTTCACTCACATTAAAACCAATACGTGAAAAGATATCTATGATTTGATTTTTAACTAAAGAAATTGGATGACGTGCCCCAATCTCAATAGGTTCTCCAGGACGTGATAAGTCACCATATACGCCACCAGAGTCTTCATTATTTTCTAACTCTTCTTTTAAACCATTAACTTTAGCTTCCGCTATTTTTTTTAACTGATTAATGGTTTGACCAAACTCTTTTTTTTGCTCGTTAGCCACATTTTTCAACTCGCCATAAAACTCTTTTAAGAGTCCTTTAGAGCCTAAATATTTAATACGGAATGCTTCAACCTCTTCTTTAGACTGGGTTGTAAATGCTTCGGCTTCTTCAATGAGTTCTTTTATCTTATCTATCATGATACCTAAAAATGAAACGCAAATTTAAGGATTTTAAAAGCAAAAAACTCCTTGAATGAAGGAGTTTTTTGTTTATTATAAATAATGCTTTTCTTAGTCTCTAATAAAGACGTCTCGGTATACAATACCATCTTCAACGTCATCAAAAAACATGGTATCACCTTCAAAGCCTACTTCTTGTACATAAGTATCACCTTCAGATGTGGTCGAATATAAACCTCCACCAAGGTTTTCCCATGTTCCAGATACTGAATATTCTAACTCACAATTCCCATCCAAATTTGATTCGTAGATAAAGGTTGTAAAGGTTCCGTTGTTAGAAATATCGAGAGTTGTTTCATATTCGCAGTCTTCTAAAACAATTTCTTCACCATCTTCAAAAGATCCAAATAATTTCCAGTTTCCAGCAAATTGATCTTGTCCAGAACCACTATCTTCGTCACTACTACAAGAGGTAAATACTAGAGTAAAAATGGCTGCCAATAACATAATTTTTTTCATAATAATACATTTTAAGGTTAAGTTGGCAAATCTAAAAAAAATTATTTAAGTAGGATATTTCTTTCACAAAATATCAATGAATTGCCTAGGATTATAAATGTCTGCGTTAAGGATGGAGGTACTGTGGAGCTCCTCAAAGAGAGCGACTACCGAGAGCCTGCCGCGCTGTAGTATAAACGAAAGCGAGGAACGCCCAAAGCATTAGTCAATAAATTGTGTATCTAGAAAATAATTAACAATAGCATCTTTCATTAAAATGCTTTGCTCACCTGCTTTTAACGGTGGCAATTCTTCTTTGATTTTGTAATGTGGCCAGCCATCGTCATCGACAAAATCGAACTCGTAATACCCATAAGGCGCTAGTAGTTTACAAATGGCAATGTGCATTAAATCGAGTTTGTGATCTTTTTTAAACTTACGATCTAATTGCCCCAATTCTTGGACACCAATAAGATAAATTATAGCATCTAAATCTAAAGGATCTCCATCAGAAAATCGCGCAGATAATTTCTCTACAATTGCATCCCAACGCTGTTTTAACTGCTCATCTCTTGCCATATCTCAAGTTCAAAATCTAGGTTGGCAAAGTTACATAAACTATGTGATGCTTTTTAGCGTTATTTATATAAAATCGTAAAAATTATGTAGGTTTGTTAAAACGAACTAGGGATGACAGTAATTGATATTATTTTAGGAGCGCTTTTGTTATTTGGGCTTATACGAGGGTTTATGAAAGGGCTTTTTGTAGAAGTGGCGTCACTTGTGGCTCTCGTGGCTGGTGTTTATGGTGCGATTCACTTTAGTAATTTTGCTGCTGAATTTTTAGACAGTAAGCTTGATTGGGATGAAAAATACATCAATATTGTAGCCTTTGCCATTACGTTTGTTATTATCGTCTTAATAATTGCACTTGCAGGAAAAGCCCTTACTAAATTAGCTGATTTTGCTGCACTTGGGATTTTAAATAAATTACTAGGCGGCGTGTTTGGGGCTCTTAAAATAGGCTTAATTTTAAGTGTTTTGCTTATTGTTTTCGATACGATGAATAATTCTATTCCTTTTGCTGATGAAGAAGATCTGGAAGATTCTATTTTATACCAGCCTGTGAAAGGATTGGCGCCCATGATTTTCCCGAGTATTTTAAATAAAGGGAAAGATGATCCTGCTGATGACCCTGATGAAGCAACATCTGAAGCATAAAAAAACTGCCTATTGACATAGACAGTTTTTTAAGGTATTAAATGTTGTTGTTTTAAAGCATTTCTACTTTTCCGGTGTGTAAACTGTAAACACCTCCAACAATTTTTATTTCTCCATTGTCTTCCATTTCGGTTAGAATCTGACTTTTTTCACGAATACGCTCAATGGTTAATTTTACATTATTCTCTACAGTTTTAGCGACAAATTCTTTATTCGAGGAATTGGCTTCACCATCAACTTCATTGGCTGATTTTCTAACGGCTGGCATGATATTGTCTAACATCGCTGTAATATTTCCTAATTCTACACCATCACAGGCTGCTTTAACAGCTCCACAGCTTTCGTGACCTAAAACTAAGATCAACTTACTACCTGCGACATTGCAAGAGTATTCTAAGCTTCCTAAGATATCTGTATTTTCAAAATTCCCAGCAACTCTTGCGACGAATACATCACCTATAGCTTGGTCTAATACTGTTTCTACAGGTACGCGAGAGTCGATACATGATAATACAACAGCTTTTGGAAATTGCCCTCCAATCGTTTGATTCACTAATGCTGAATTATCTGTGGCTTGAGAATTTCCGTTTACAAAACGGTTATTTCCTTCTAATAAATCTTGTAATACACCGTTTGGTGTTAATGCGCTTTGTGCGTCTTTTGTTATTGCAATATTCTTCATTTTAAATTTTATTAATATTCATCTTTTACATTTAACTTAATCCATCTTAAACATTCCTTAAAGGAGTTAAAAATATGGTCTTCAGAAATAAAATCTGGTATAATATCGATACGTTCCATCATATATCGAGGTTGTTTTAACAGATTTACAAATACGACATCGATACCTTTAGCTTTTAATTCTTGAAGCATGTCTTCCATAGCATACAACCCTGATTGATCCATATACTGCATTCTACCTAGACGTAAAATAACCATAGATGCCGTATCTGGAATTTGTAAGGTCAATTGCTGGAAATCTGATGTTGAACCAAAAAACAATGGTCCTTTTAGGTGTTTAATAAACACTTCTTCTTTTAATTTATCTGGAAATTCAGACTCATCAGCCCAGGCTTCTTCTTTTAAGGGTTTCACGTCAGAGCGTTCGGCAGTGAGGTCACCAATTTTCTTCATGAACATTAACGACGCAATTACGAGTCCGATACCCACTGCATAAACCAAATCCCAAAAAGAAGAAAGTACCAAAACAACGAGCATAATAAGTACTTCTGAACTCAATTTAAGTGGTCCGAATTTAATATCTTTAGGTAATGCTGGTATGGCACGTAAGCCTTTATAATCCATCACACCAATACCAACGGTAATTAATATTCCTGCTAAAACTGCTGCTGGAATTTGTGATGCAACTGGTGCTAATGCTAATAAGATAAAAAACAACAAAACACCAGCAATCATTCCTGAGAGCTTGGTTTTTCCTCCTGAATTGATATTCACTACCGTACGAATCGTTGCTCCAGCTCCAGGAATACCTCCAAATAACGCTGCGATACTATTACCTATACCTTGCCCAACCAGTTCTTTGTTTGGCTGATGCTTGGTTTTTGTCATATTATCGGCAACAACACTCGTTAATAGCGAATCGATAGCGCCTAATAAGGATAAGGTAAGTGCCGTAAAAATATAGGGCGTAATACTACCCAGACTAAAATTGGTAAAGATTTCGGTCTTTAGTTCAGGAAGTCCTTGTGGGATTTCAGGAATAGGACGATAATCTAAGTTAAAGAGTATGGCTACTGCCGACATGACAATGAGGGCGACTAGTGTACTCGGAATCTTAGTTGTAATCCGTTTAAATCCGTAGATAATAAAGATGGTTCCAAGAGCTAATAGTAATTCTAACCAGTTAATATTTTTAATGGCTCTTGGCAATACTTTTAAGGCTCCCAAAACACCTGAGGCTTCTTTAGCTGCTAATGTTTGAGATTCTTTTAAAATATCATCTTGGCTGATTTTCTCTGCTCTAGTAATGGTTTCTTTAAAATTTTCAAGAACTAAAATACCTTCACCTGCTTCTTCTTTAAGAATGTTTTCCAGAATAACTTCTTCGGCTTGTGGTTTGTATTGATTTACAAAGTCGACATCCTCTTTAGGATAATAACCTATAGATGGCAAAATTTGTGTCACCAAAATAATCACACCAATAGCGGTCATAAATCCAGAGACTACAGGATAAGGAATATACCGAATGTATTTTCCTAAACCAATGGCACCCAAACCAATTTGCATCAAACCTGCCAGTAAGAAAACTGTTAAAATTGCCGGAAGTGCTTTTTCAATACTTCCGTCATTAGCAGCTATAATCCCAGCAATAACAACCATACTTACGGCTGTCATAGGTGCTGTTGGTCCCGATATTTGTGTGTTAGTCCCGCCAAAGAGTGCGGCAAAGAAACTAATAAAAATAGCTCCGTATAGTCCAGCACTAGGGCCCAAACCTGAAGATACTCCAAATGCTAATGCCAATGGTAATGCAACAATTCCTGCGGTGATCCCACCAAAAGCATCGCCTTTGATATTTGAAAATAAGTTCTTCATAGTTTGAATGTTATTCGTTTAAATTTACGATTTTTAATAGTAAATCAATCAGTATTTGTCTATTTCGCCAAATAAATAAAGTTTATCATTGGCTTACAGACAATTGCCCTTCTGATATTAACATCGATACGTTGACAGTATTGATTACATCCTTTAAGGCAGTTTTACTTTTTGCATTTTGCTTATTTAAATACAATAGATTCACATTACTTTTTGTAAGGTAATTAGACAAACTCTTGATTGAATTGTCTCCATAATCAAAATGTAATTCTACTGTTTTTTTATCTGAAACTACAGATGGGCTTTCGTTTTGCTTATCGGCAGTATTAATTTTAAACAATTTTAATGGCTTTTGCGTGTGTTTTAATATAGACGTCGCAAATTCCATAGGACTTGTTGAGTTCGTACCATCAATAACCCCTAAAGATAATTCTGTATTAGGTTCTAATACTTTATCATCTGAAGCAATCATTATAGCGCCTTTGAAGTTTTTAATAATATAAGCTGTGATATTATCTCCTAAAAAACTAAGAGGCTTAGATTTTTGCTTTCCAAGTACAATCACATCTGGCTTATAAGAAGAAATACAACTTTGGATCTCATTTTTAAGATTTCCAACTGCATAACTATAACTCATTTTAACGTCATAATCGTTAGAAATGGTCGTTGCTAAATCCTGAATATCATTACTGATAGATACATAGGATTTGTTTATGGTTCGCATGGCAGATAGCTGACTCTCTTTTTCAACAAGTTCTGTTGGTTTTTTTCCATGGAAAAAGTGAAGGTCTGCATCAATCATTTTAGCTAGGCTAACCCCATTTTTTATGATATTAAGGGTCTTGTCATTCATATCTGAAAGGACAAGTATTTTATATTTATTACTTTTCATTGGTTCTGATTTAAGCTGATTTTGGTCTGAGTTTAAAAAACTCAATAAAACTTTCTGGGTTTTTAACAATCCCTCGTTCTGAAACAAGTTGAATATCAATATTGCGTTCTTTAGCTTTAAAAGCAAAATCATCAAGAATTTCAATAATATCATTATCGAGATATCTTGTTTTTCTTACATCCAATTCTAAAAACGTATCTCTAGGTAAGCTATCTAACTCTTTAAGAATGGCTCCTTTATTAAAAAACGTAACTTCTTCGGCAAGTGTCATTTTAATTTTATGCTTACCGTTACTTTCATCTACGATGTGTAAAAAGTGTGAGTTTTGGTAGCTCTTAAGTAGTATCACAACAATACCAACAGCTAAGCCTAGACCAATTCCCCAAAGCAAATCAATAAAAACAATACCAGCAACCGTTACAACAAAAGGCACAAATTGTTTCCATCCCATTTGATACATCTGCTTAAATAATTTAGGTTTAGCTAATTTGAAACCTACAATAAATAATATGGCAGCTAAAACAGATAACGGAATCATGTTCAATAACCTCGGAATGAGAATTACGGAGATCAATAATAAAAATCCGTGGATAATAGCTGAAGCTTTGCTTCGACCTCCCGATTGGATATTAGCAGAACTTCTCACAATTACCTGTGTAATTGGTAAACCTCCGACCATTCCAGAAAAAATATTCCCTGTACCTTGAGCTAATAATTCTCTATTGGTTGGAGTCACATTTTTTTCAGGATCTAGCTTATCTGTTGCTTCAACACAAAGTAAGGTTTCTAAACTTGCGACGAGTGCAATAGTAAATGCAACGATCCATACATCAGGATTTGTAATCGCTGAAAAGTTTGGAAAACTAAATTGACCTAAGAACGATTCGACATCATCAGGAATTGGGACACTCACTAAATGTGATTGACTAATTGCTAAAGATTCACTAGACTGAGTTAATGAAAAGAAAATAATTCCAATCACTACAGCCACTAATGGGCCTTGAATAAGTTGAAAAATCTTTCCTTTTTTAGACAGCACTTTATCCCATAATAATAAAATGGCCAATCCAATCATACCAATTACCATTGATCCTACTGTTATATTATCAACGATATTTAAAATTGCTGAAAAGGTATTTTCTCCTGAAGCTCCTAAAAAGCTATCAGCGCCTTCAGGTTCAGAATCATAACCAAAGAAGTGAGGTATTTGTTTTAGGATAATGATAATACCAATTCCTGTAAGCATTCCTTTAATAACTGATGACGGGAAATAATACCCAATAACTCCAGCTTTAAGAAACCCAAAGATTAATTGAATAATTCCACCCAATACTACAGCTACTAAAAAATTCTCATAACCACCAAGTGTACCAATAGCAGATAATACAATGGCTGCTAATCCAGCTGCTGGACCACTCACTCCAATTTTAGACCCACTTAAGGCTCCAACAACAACACCTCCAATAATACCAGCAATAAGTCCTGAAAATAAAGGCGCTCCACTGGCTAATGCAATACCTAAACATAAAGGTAATGCAACAAAAAATACGACTATACTCGCTGGTAAGTCACTTTTAATAGTTTTAAACATATGCGTAATTCATTTGCGCTATAGCGTTTAATTCTATAGCTAATTTTTAATAATTTGTTTTTAGACAAAAACTTGTCTAGCCTTAAAAATTAGAAAATGAATTCTGGAGGGGGAGAAATTAAATTAAGATGTGGTTTGGGATAGTTTTTAAAAAAATAAGCAAACTTCCTTTTTTTGTCAAAGCCTTTAACGTAATCTAACATATGCATAGATTCATGATAAAAGACTTTTCCTTGTTTGTTAACCTGAGGGCCTTTTTCTTCTTCTTCTTCGTTAATCGTATAGAAGCAAGAAATATCAATTGTGTTATCAATGGCCATAACAACAGAAGGCGCTGTAATAAGCGCTGTGAAAATCAGTAAAAAAAATAAAGCTGATAACTTCTGTTTCATATTTTTCTTAAAGTTGACAAAGATAAGCTAAGAAATTCAATTCTTTGTTAAAGAATGTTTAAAAAACCTTCAACATTTTGATGGCATCGCTTGAAATCCAACCAGTTTTGCCATCAGAAAGTTCAATTCTCTTCCAATTAGAAACCGTATCTAACACTTGCACCTTTGTACCTTCATGAAGTTTGAAAGATTCAGGACTTCGTAAGTTAGGTTCACTTTTAATAGGTGTTTCTACAGCAAAAACAATGGCTGGTTGATTTTTTTCCACTAATTCATACTTGTGAAAAGCAAAGCCTAAAGCCAAGAAGGCTATAAGTATGCTAAGCATACTAGAGACAAATGCAAACCGTTTTTTGGACGTGCTTTCAGAAAAATAATAGATTAAAAATAAGACAATGAAAAGCACAACCATCCCAATGGCTGTTTTCGCCCAATTGTCAAAACTCATTAGGTTTGTAGTATTGGTAACGAGTCTGGAAAACCCAACTTCAGGAATATCGTCAATATCATCAATCGTCATATTTCTCGCATACACAATATTGTTCTTGATCTCTTTATCATTCGGTTTTAAGAGTAATGCTTTTTCAAAATAATAAATACTAGGTGCGATATGATTTAACCTGTAATGGGCATTTGCTATATTAAAATACAAGGCAGCCGAATGTTGCCCAGACTCTAAAATGGTATTGTACTTTCCTAAGGCAGCTTCGTAATTGCCTTCATTGTACAAAGCATTGGCTTGGTCAAAAATAGCCTCATTTTGTGCCAACGACAAGCTGCTTATAAAAAGTGTAATGATATAAATGAGCTGTTTCATCACTAGTTTATTTCTTTATCTATAATTGAAATGGTCGATGCTGCTTTGTCGTAATCTTGCTGCATTTCTACATTGGTAATTGGTGTATATCTTGCCAATTCGCAATGCTCTAAAATATTAATAAACTCTTTTACTGTCGCTTCATTAACCTGACGATTCATTAGAATTTCTTCAATTTTATCTTTACTGAATTCACTCGTCTCGATATGAAGTTTTGCTTTTAAATAATTATGTAATGCTTTTTCAAGAGCTACATAAAAAGCTTCTTTATCACCTAAAGATTTCTTAGCTTCACTGAGGTAGCGTTTGGCTAATTTATCTGCTTTTCTAATCTTATTTCCAAAGACATCAGCGTTGCGCTCTTCACGTTTCTTACGGTAAAATATCGCCAAAGGAATAACCAAAAGCGGCAATAATAGCGAGGTCCAAAAACCGGTAGATTTAAAGAACGGTGTATGTATGATAGGTTTGAGATTGGCCTCTGTTTTGATAAAGGCAAACTGGTTACTATTTGGCGTCGTTTCGGTTGAAGTCCCATCAGTTGTTGTCGCTAAGTTATCATCGCCAGTTGAATTGTTTATTGGGCCTTCAATCACATCTATAATAATCTCTCCAGAAGACACGCGTTTATAGGTTTCGGTTTCGAGATCAAAATATGAAAACGATACTGTAGGAATTGGGTATTTGCCCTTGTACTGAGGCACAATGGTATAGCTATCAGATATAGACCCTTGCATACCACTTAAATTGGTGCGCACATTTTCATGATGTTCTGGCTCATACACTTCTAAAGAACTAGGAAGCGTCAATTTTGGTAATTCAAACAGTTTTAAGTTTCCTTTTCCGTTCACCTCAACAGTTGCTTGTAAAGATTCGGAAGCGTTTAATTCTGATTTTGACGTAATCACATTAAATTTAAAATCTCCAACGGCTCCTGTAAAATCTTCAGGTCGGCCTTCTTCTGGTAATGCTTTTACATTGATTTTACGGCTTCCTGCCGAAACCGTTCTGTTGACTTCAGCCATATGTCTTCCGCCGAAAATATTTTTACGACGTGTTGGTACTTCAACGGTTATATCTAAGGTTAAAGGTTCTATTTCTAGTTCGCCTGTTTTTTGCGGATATAATACTGCTTTCCGAAGCACCACATATCTATAATCTTTACCTTGGTAACTTCCGTTTTGAATCCGCAAGCCTTTGACATCAATTTTCTGACTCCAAAAATCATTATATCTCGGATTTTCAACTTCGCGCCAATTGCTCACACCAATATCGGTAGACACATAAAGCTTGTAAACAACCGTTATCGCTTCATTAAGATAAGGATCGGCTTTAGAAACTTCGGCTACCAAATGAATACTTTCTGAAGCAACACCTTCTACATTATCGGGATCATTAGGTCGTTTTACAGCATTTGTCACATTTACAGTTAATGCTTTTGTTGTAAAAACTTCGTTGTCAATTTCTATAGAAGCTTCTCCAATGGTAATATTCCCTTTGCGTTTTGGCGCTAAAAAATAACTGTAGGTTTTGGTATAGGAATGTTTCCCATTGTACCATGAATTGCTCACGGATGTATTTGGACCTGCAACAACTGTAAACTCGTTAAAGTCGGGCGGATTAAAATTATCACCATCTTTATTCATTACAAAATCGATTCGCAAACGTTCATTAACGCCCAATTTGGTCTTGCTCACTTTAGCTTCAAATTTTACTTGAGCCGATGTTATGCTCGTCACAAGCAATACAAAAATTACGGTTATGTGTTTAAGGGTATTCATGTATCGATCTCCTGATATATTATTTAACAGTAAGTGAAATTTGGTCGGATGTTAAGGTTCTACTTATGGTTTTCATGATGCGACCTCCAAAAATATCTTTCTTTTCTGAAGGCACCTCAACCACATTAAGTTTTAAGGGTTGAATTGATTTCATATGATTTAGATTTAAAATTGCAATACGATTACCAATCTTTTTCTGGCTTTACTTTGGCGCCTTTTTGTTTTTCAGCATTAATTTTTTGCTGTACTTTTTGTTCTTGGTTATTCATTGCTTCTAGCAAATTTTTGATTTGCTGAGGAGATAATTGACCTTCTTTAGGTTTTGGTTCTCCTTTTTGTTTTTGATCTTCTTTCTTATCGCCTTTACCTTGATCTTTATCGTCTTTAGGCTTGCCTTCATCATCCTTTTGATCATCACCTTCCTTTTTATCTTGGTCACCTTGATCTTTAGGGTCTTCTTTTTTCTCGTCTTCCTTTTTATCTTCTTTTTTGTCTTCGTCCTCTTTATCCTCGTCTTTTTTATCTTCTTCTTTATCTTTTTCTTGTTGCTGTTGCGCTGCGCACTCTTTAGCTATGGCCAAATTGTAACGCGTTTCATCGTCTGAAGGATCATTACGCAAGGCATTTTTATAGGCTTCAACTGCTTCTTTACACAGTTCTTCTTTCATTAAAATATTGCCAATATTGTGATATGCTTTGTGTTTTTCTGATTTAGAGCTTGCTTGTTCTGCAGCTTGTGTATGTCGGTATAAGGCTTCTTCATAATTGCCTTTTTCGTAATAGGTATTTCCTAAATTATAGGCACCTGCAACTACTGAAGGTGCTTTTGAAATGGCTTTTCTATATTCCTTTTCGGCATAGATATAATTATCTGCTTCTGCCAGTTCATTGCCTTGATAGACATAATCTTTAGCTTTTTGTAATGACACTTGTTGCGCCTTTTCTTTGTCTTTATCCTGAGCAAAACCAAAGTTGGTAAGCAACATCAAAACAAGTATACCTGTGATTCTCATATTATTTTTTTGCTTTAAAAACGGTATTGAGATAATATTGTTCCCAGTTTCCGTTAGCGTAAATTCCTACTTTAAAGTTATAGATAGATTCGTCTACATATTCCCACATATCTGTCATCATTAGATCACCATATTTATAGTGATACAAGATATTTTTTCCTTGAAAAACAACAGTGCCAGTAGTTACATTTCCGAAGACATCAAACTCCCAAAACTTAAAACTTTTACTCGCTTTATCATACTGTCGCACCCCATGATTTCTAGGACCATATTTAGTTTGTTCCTGATTGACAAAGCCTTTTGAATTTGCGATAACAATACTATTATCCAAATCATAGTGAAAGTTCACCTCTTGCTTGAACTCTGTCCCATTTTCCCATTTACCTTCAGCAACCCAAGTTTTATCAACGAGAGGTCTAAAAGCCGACAAATCTCTGTCTTGACCAATGGTGATGATGGGCAGGATTAAAAACAGTACTAAAAATTTAGTTTGGTTCATTGTTTTAATATCTAACTCGCAAGTTAAAAAAGACTTAGACTTGTTATAGTTAAAGAATTTATAAAATATTTAGCCTTAAAAGCTTTCTTTAACCGCTATTTTCTGTTATTTATGAAGTGGTATTAGAAATTTTCATTAAACAGATTGAGGCGTTTTAACCAAGCTGTTTTTCGTTCTAAAAAGAAAATATCCAAAAATAAAAAGAAGATTCCGAAGCCTAAAAACCATTGAAATTGATCTTTATAATCTGCAAATTCTTTGGCTTCAAATTCGGTTTTATCCATACGGTTTAAGATGTCTTTAATCTCTTCAATCACTTCAGCTGTATTATTTCCTTTAATATAAGCGCCTTTGGCTTCTTCGGCAATATCTTTTAGTGTTTCTTCATTGAGTTTGGTAATAACGGTTTCGCCATTTCCATCCTTTTTATAATTCAATAATACGCCATTTCGTTTGATTGGAATTGGACCACCTTTGACATCACCAACACCAATTGTAAAAATTCGAATGCCTTCATCGCTAGCTTCTTCAGCAACATTACTCGCCACATCGCTATGATCTTCTCCATCGGAAATAATAATGAGCACGCGATTGGTTTGTTCTTCATCATCAAAATAAGTTTTAGCCAATTCTATTGCTTCATTGATTGCCGTACCTTGAGAAGACAGCATGTCTGTATTCATTTGGTTTAAAAACATCTTTGCCGAGGCATAATCTGTAGTAATTGGCAATTGCGGAAAAGCCTTTCCTGCGTAAGCAATAATTCCGACACGATCACTGGCAAGGTTATTTATAATCTGATTGACCAATTGCTTCGATTTTTCTAATCGGTTTGGCGCCACATCTTCGGCAAGCATACTTTTAGAAACGTCTAAAGCAAATACAATATCTACGCCTTGACGCTTTACTGTTTCTAGTTTTGTACCAATTTTAGGATTCACTAATGCTATAGCGAGACATCCAAAAGCCAAACACAATACAGCAATTTTTAGTATGGATTTAAACAAAGATTGGTTCGGACTTAAACGTTTTAATAAAGTCGTATTGGCAAAACGTTTTTGGGTTCGGTACTTCCAAATTTGAAGGATTACAAATAGCAGGATGATTACCGGAATAACCAGTAATATCCAAAACCATACTTTTTCTTCTAATTGAAAATCAAACATATTAGCTATACAAAACTTCTAAAAACAGTTAAACGAAGAAGTGCTTCTAAGAGTAATAATCCTATAGCAATAAGTAACAACGGACGATATTTTTCATCGTAAGTAGTGTACTTGATTTCTTCGATTTCAGTTTTTTCCAGTTTATTTATTTCGTTATAAATTTCTTTTAACTTCTTATTATCGGTTGCTCTAAAATAAGCGCCTCCGGTAACGTCTGCAATTTCGTTGAGCAGTTCTTCATCAATCTCTACTTGTACTCTTCGGTATTGAAAGTTGCCATTAGGTAAAATATGGTAAGGGGAAAGAGCCATACCGTTTGTACCCAGACCAATGGTATAAACTTTAATACCATATTCTACAGCCAATTCGCTGGCAATCGTTGGATCAATAAATCCCGAATTATTGACACCATCAGTAAGCAAGATGATAATTTTACTTTTGGCTTTACTGTCTTTTAAGCGGTTTACAGCGGTTGCTAATCCCATTCCTATAGCCGTTCCACTTTCTATAATTTCATTGTATTTAATATCTCTGAGTGAGCGCAACACAATACCTTTATCACTTGTAATTGGTGTTTTTGTATAACTTTCTCCAGCGTATTCTACAAGGCCAATTCTGTCATTAGGACGTCCTTGAATAAACTCTGCTGCCACTTTTTTTAAGGCTTCTAATCGGTTAGGAAGTAAGTCTTTGGCCAACATACTTGCCGATACATCTATAGCCATGACAATATCAATACCTTTGGTCGTTTTGGTTTTGGTTGTTTCGTCTGAAGTTCGTGGTCTCGCCAGCGCTACAATTAGAAATGCCAATGCCAACAAGCGTAACACAAATAATAATGGACGTAATTTAGGCAGTAAAGAATTCCCTGCTTGAAAGCCTTTAATGCTCGACATCTTAAGCTCGGCGGTTTGGTATTTTCGTTTAAAAATATACCATAGAATAGCTAATGGCAGTAGTAAAAACAACCAGAAAAATTCTTTATTTAAAAACTCAATTCCTTCAAACATTACTCTTCAATTTTTTTGAGTTCTACAGATGCTATCACACGATCCATAATTTGATTGGCATAATCGTTTTCATTATTCCAGATTAATGCAATTTTTTGTAATACCGATTTATCAGTAGACACAAAAACGAGAATAACATATTCTCCTGTTCTGTAGTCATCTTTAGCATTGTTGGCAGGAAACTCTCCGGTTCCGTAGACTTTAAACCCTTCAGCAGCATTAGGCGTTATAAATTGTTCTTCTTTAACTAATAAATTTCTGGCGCCATTATTTTCTAATAATTTAATGGTCTCTTCAATCGCAGCCTTGACATCAATATCTTCTCCTTCTTTAAGCTGATAACGTGTTGTTCCAACAGCAATATTGAAGTCGCTATCAATCGTTCCGTAAGAAAAAGCCGTGCGATTTACAGTTTGTGTGCTATCAATAGCTTGAACTTCGGTACGCTCTAAAACCTCAGGCGTTGAAATCATTATTGGAGGAATGCCGTAATCACTTCGTACCCAGTCGCCTTCAAGTAATTCTTTGGTTTCGTTTCCAACGATGGTATCTGTCACATAACCAAAGCCGTATTTGAGTCCGAAACCAACATAAGTTGCAATCAAAATCAATATACTGGCACATACAGTTAATAAGATTTTCTCTTTTTTCTTCTTGCGCTCCTGTTCTTCTTTGTATTGGCGATCGAGCAATTTTTCCTCTTCCGAAGGTTCTGGCAAGGCTTCACGTACCTGATCAATTTCGACATCAATAGTGTTTCGGTCTAATTTAGCCAGTTCAATATCTGGAGCAGATTTAGCAAATTTTACCAGATCGGCACGCTTTAATATGGTTTCAATATTGCTGATATCTTCCTTGCTCAACTCAATTTTATTAGCATCCCGAAGCAAATTAAGGCGGTCAATGAGTTCATCGGTAGTACTTTCCAGCGCTCTATCATAAACTTTTTCATCGAGGTATTTTCTGATGATAAAGGTCAATTCGGAATAATAATCTTTGAGTTCAGATTTTTGCAAATAGTCACGCTCGTCTAATTTCTGCAAGGCTAATTTTGCTCTGTGATATGGCGGAAGTAAAGCAATCTCCTCTTCTTCTGTTAACGGTTTTTTTCGCCATATAAACCAATACAATACAAAGGCAGCAATCAACAAAGGCAACAATATGTACAGCACATATTTCCACCAATTGCTTGAGGCTTTTTCTACTGCTATCATGGGTTTAATGTCGTACAACTTTTGCTTGGTTGTATCTACTGCAACCGTATGAACCTCAACGCTGAGCGAATCGGTATAGAAGGTTTGGTTTCCAACGACAATTTTTTGCTTCGGAATACTGTAAGATCCCGAGTCAAACTGAGTTAATCCATAGGTTTTTATCAGTTTAAATTTTGCCTTATTCTTGGTCGTATCTACTTTGTAAGACTCGATCATCTCTAAAGGCATAAACGTCTGTCCTTCAGGAAACACCACGATATCTGTTGTATCTGCTTCGACCTGAATTTTGTAGGTAATTTGTTCGCCTATTTTGATTTTTGTTGTATCAATTGAAGAGGTTACTTGTGCAAAAGCAAAGAAAGATGCAAAACAAAAGACAAAAGACAACACACCCTTTAAGGTATTTGAATAGGGTCTTGAGCCTTGATGTTTACTACTATTACTATTTAAGTTGTTTCTCTTCATTGTACAATAGGTCTCGACGGTGCCTGACCAAACATTCATTTAATTAACCTCTTCTTTTAAAATAGCCTAAGAGTTTTTTTACATAACTTTCATCGACACGGCAATCAATAGTGCCAGAGCCGGATTTTGTAAATGTATCTTTAAAATAATCTACTTTTTCGTTGTAGTATTTACTATAGTTTTGTCTTACCGATTTTGATGCCGTATTCACTAACACCAGTTCACCAGACTCTTCATCTTGCATTTGAACCATTCCTAAGTTTGGGATAGATTCTTCATGTTTATCATAAACTCTAATTCCGGTAATATCATGACGTCCAGCCGAAATTTTTAAGGTTTGTTTATAGTCATCAGCAATAAAGTCACTCAATACAAAAACGATAGCTTTCTTTTTCATCACATTAGACAAAAACTTAAGAGCTTCAGAAATATTGGTAAGTTTACTTTTAGGCTTAAACTCAATAAGTTCTCTAATGATACGCAAGACATGCGATCGTCCTTTTTTAGGCGGAATATAAAGTTCAATATCATCTGAAAATAAGATGAGCCCAATTTTGTCGTTATTTTGTGTTGCTGAAAAGGCTAAGGTTGCTGCGATTTCGGTAACGATTTCATTTTTAAATTGTTCTTCGGTACCAAACAATTCTGATCCGGAAATATCAACCATTAACATCATGGTTAATTCGCGTTCTTCTTCAAAAACCTTGATATAAGGCTCATTATATCTCGCGGTTACATTCCAGTCAATATTACGAACATCATCACCAAATTGATACTGACGGACTTCAGAAAAAGTCATACCACGACCTTTGAATGTCGAATGGTATTCGCCTCCAAATATATGATCAGACAAACGGCGTGTCTTAATCTCAATTTTTCGTACTTTTTTTAGTAATTCCTTGGTATCCATTTCTTTTAGTATGCAGTAGTCTCAGTTTTCACTCTCAATCTTCAGTGACAAATATTCAGTATTTTAGTAAACAGGTAATGCCTACTACAACTGAATACTGCGAACTAATTAAGGTACTTCAATTTCGTTAACTATCTTGTTGATGATATCTTCTGATGTCACATTTTCGGCTTCGGCTTCATAAGTGATTCCAATACGGTGACGCAAAACATCATGAACAACGGCACGAACATCTTCTGGGATAACATAGCCTCTTCGTTTGATAAACGCGAAGCATTTTGCAGCATTAGCTAAATTGATACTACCACGAGGAGAAGCTCCAAATGAAATAAGCGGTTTTAAATCGGCTAAACGATATTGATCGGGATAACGTGTCGCGAAAATTATATCGAGAATGTATTTTTCAATTTTTTCATCCATATAAACCTCTCGCACCACTTTTTGTGCTTTCAAAATCTGATCAACAGAAACGACAGGATTAACCTTTTCCCAACTTCCTTTAAGATTGGCTCTCATGATGAGTTGTTCTTCGGCATGCTTAGGATAATCAATAACTGTTTTAAGCATAAAACGGTCAACCTGAGCTTCAGGTAGCGGATAAGTTCCTTCTTGTTCTACTGGGTTTTGAGTGGCCATTACTAAAAATGGTTTATCCAGTATAAATGTTTCATCACCTATAGTGACCTGCTTTTCTTGCATGGCTTCTAATAAAGCCGACTGCACTTTAGCTGGTGCCCTGTTGATCTCATCGGCCAACACGAAATTGGCAAAAATTGGTCCTTTTTTAATAGAGAAATCATTAAGCTTCATGTTATAGATTAGGGTACCAACAACATCGGCTGGTAATAAATCTGGTGTAAACTGAATTCTGCTAAAGCTACCATCTACCGCTTGTGACAAGGTATTGATGGCTAATGTTTTTGCCAGACCAGGAACTCCTTCTAATAAAATATGTCCTTGTCCTAACAACCCAATTAGCAATCGTTCTACCATGTGTTTTTGTCCAACGATGACTTTATTCATTTCCATCATTAACAAATCAACAAAAGCACTTTCTTTTTCAATCTTTTCATTGATGCTTTTAATGTCAATTGTTCCAGTTTCTTCCATTATATATAGGTTTTAACGTTGAGATTACCTCGTATTAATTTAGGTACGCAAATTGTTAAAATTTTTGCTGTAATGCTGTTAAGAATTGGTTAAAAGTTAGATATATACTAGACTTTTTGAAAGGTCAAAAAAAAAGCAACGCCAATGGCATTGCTTTTTTAAGAGTATGTTATTTATTTTATTGCAAAATAATGGTTTCTATAATTGTATTTTGACCGACAATAACTTCGACATTTTCGATATTGGTTTCAGAGAAATTAGAATCAGGATTAGGTGCTACAAAAACATCATAAATTCCTTGAGGTAAGCCTACTAATAAAAAATCACCATTTTCGTCAGCGTAAGTAGAAACAATCTCATCGCCTACAGTGACACTAATTTGAGTTTGTACATCAATTGGAGAAATACTTCCGCTAATGGTACCTGTAGACACTTCGGTCGTAGCTCTAATAACTGGTTTTAAAATAATATTTCCAGAATTTCCAGCAGTAACGATTGATTCATCAACATTGAAATCAAGCCAGAATATATATTCAAAATTAGGCTCTAAAGTTTGATTTACCTGAATCTTTAGACCTGATTGCTGTGCGCTAGGTGTTGTGAGTTCGTTTGTGACACCATCAATAACAATGGTGTTATCGTCGCCTAAAACTAATCTAATTTGATTTAAAGTTCCTGAAGGAATTTCATAGGCATCAGCTAATAGCACATTAACGCCTCCTGTTAAATCGAGTAAATCATAAACACCTGTGTTAATAGCTTCAATACTTTGCCAGTTATCATCATCACTATCATTATTAACTTTGACCATGACATCAATAACCTCTACATATACGTGCTCAAAATCTCCAGGTTCATCAACAAGCTTTATGGATAATTTTGAAGTTCCTTCAACTGTTTGAGGTGTGTCATCATTGTTACAACTGATTAAACTGATTGAGAAAAGAAGTAATAAAAAAAGACTTTTTATTTTAATGGGATTCATAACTATTATTTTGAGTTTATATACTTTAGATACGCAGCAAATTAATAGTTGGATGTTTCGATTAACTAAAGAATAGTGATTAAAACAACTCAAATCGCCTTAAAAGTGTATTCATTTTAGGGTCGAGTTTTGCGTTGCCTTCAGTAGAAATTTCAATGGATTCATCCAGATCAAGCTCCATCACAAACTCATATAATGAATTAGAAATCAATTGTTTTTCAACAATATTAGCAGAAGCATTTTCGGTTTCGGCATCTAAAAGCAGTGTGTATTCGACACCATTTTTCTTAGCAGAGTTTTGATCACCTAATACCAATTTAATGCTATAAATAAATTCTGATGGAACTTCATCAAAATCAACTAAAGTCACAACTTGATTGTCTGTAATAGAACTTAAATCATGAATTCCGGTATTAATAGTATTAAGAGTTACCCATGCATAAGGATCATTTTCATCTTCTAAAACTCTAAATTGAACCTCAAGCACTTCTATATTAACCTTACTAAAAACACTTTGTGTTCCTTGAAGTTTTACCGTAACTAAACTTGTATTTTCAAAAGTTTCTGTATCGTATTCTTTAGAACATCCGGTTGCAAAAACCAGAAGGAAAAAGCTGCAAACTAAGAGCTTGTATGAAGTAATAGAGTTCATGATTGGGACATTGAATTAATTATAAAACAATAATACCCTATTCTTCAATATTTGACTATTTTTATACATGAATTACAAAAAAAACCTTATAAACTGAAAAAAAAGTGAAATATTCTCGATTAATTGCAGGTGCAATGACATGGGGACATTGGGGAAAGCAACTTTCAAAAGCAGAGATGATATCCTTGATGCAACATTGTATCGATGAAGGCATTAGTACGTTTGATCATGCCGACATTTATGGTGGCTATACAACTGAAGCTGAGTTTGGATCTGCCTTTGCTGAAAGTGGTATTAAACGAGAAGATATTGAGTTAATTAGTAAATGTGGTATTCAATATGAAAGTGAAAACAGAGCGAATACTATAAAACATTACGATTATAGTAAAGACTATATTATTTGGTCTGCCGAAACTTCTTTAAAGCATTTAAAAACCGATTACTTAGACCTATTACTGCTTCATAGACCAAGTCCGTTAATGCAACCTGATGAAATTGCTGAAGCAGTTTCAGATTTAAAAAAAAGAGGCCTCATTAAACAGTTTGGTGTTTCCAATTTTACACCTTCCCAAATGGAGCTTCTTAATACATCTGTTGCTATTTCGGTCAATCAAATAGAATTTTCTCTCACCCAACATACAGCCATGCATGATGGTCATTTAGATGCTATGATGACTCATGCAATTACACCTATGGCCTGGTCGCCTTTAGGAAGTGTTTTTAGAGAAGACACCCAACAAACCAGACGCATTCACAAACAATTAGGCCTGCTGCTAGAGAAGTACGATGCTACCGAAGATCAATTGCTCTTAGCTTGGATTTTAAAACATCCTTCACAAATTCATCCAGTGATAGGTACAACGACAAAAAAACGAATTACCGATGCCGTAAAAGCTGTAACCATAGATTTAGAATTAGAAGACTGGTTTAAACTATTAGTCGCTTGTCAAGGTCATAAAGTTCCTTAAATACAATTGAAGATTTATGACAACCTGGTTGCAACAAGAGTGGACCTTATTAACTTCAAAGTATTCTACTGATGCGGGATTAGTTTCTCGTTACTGGAAAGAAATCAAAACCTATTATACCTCAAAAAACAGACATTATCACAGTTTAACTCATATTTATGAGATGCTTAAACAAGCTGAAACTATTAAAGCAGATATCGTTAATTATGATAGTTTTAGGTTTGCTATTTGGTATCATGATATCATTTACAAGGCCACAAAAAAGAACAACGAACTTAAAAGTGCTGAATTTGCCCAAAAACGTTTAAAATCATTCGATTTTGATGAAAAACACCTTAAAAAAGTCGAAATTTTAATCAAATCGACTCAAAACCACGTTAATATTCTAGGAGAGAATAAGGATAATGCATACCTTTTGGACATTGATTTATCCATTTTAGGAAGCGCTTGGAATACCTATAAAACTTATATTGAAAACATAAGAAAAGAATATGCCATATATCCTGATTTTATTTATAATTCGGGACGAAAAAAAGCGATGCAACATTTTTTAGAGAGGGAATCAATTTATTTAACCGATGTCTATCAAAAGCAATTTGAAACCCAAGCGCGAGAAAATATTAAAAGAGAAATCAGTCTGTTATAAATGAAAAAAGTCGCAGTAATAAGCCTTTTAGGAGCTATAATTTTAATTATTAGTTTATCTGCTTTCAGAAGTAAGCAAGAAATTAATGACCCAAGGTTTATAATTCATACTCTAGATTTAAAAAAGCAAACCTTAAAATTTTACCTTCAAAATAAACAGGGGATTAATTATGGAAATCATTATGCCTTAAAACAAGCTCTTGAAAAGCAGCATCAAAATTTGGTGTTTGCAATGAATGGAGGTATGTATTTAAGAGATGGTTCGCCACAAGGTTTATATATTGAAAATGGAATAACCAAGACTAAAATAGATACGATTAAAAAAGGCTATGGTAATTTCTACTTACAGCCAAATGGTGTTTTTTATATTACAAAAGCGCAAAAGGGTGTTGTTTGTAAAACATCCGATTTTCTTCCAGATGCTAGCATTACTTACGCGACACAATCGGGACCTATGCTGGTAATTGACAATAACATACATCCTGTTTTTGTAAAAGATTCTAAACATTATAATATACGAAATGGTGTTGGTATTTTGCCCAATGGCAATCTGCTATTTGCGATGTCTAAAGACACCATCACATTGTATGATTTTGCCGACTTCTTTAAAAGTAATGGTTGTAAAAATGCATTATATCTGGATGGTAAAATTTCTAAAACCTATCTTCCAAATAAAAACTGGGAACAATTAGATGGTAATTTTGGAGTTATAATTGCTGAAACTAAACCATGATAAACAAACGCCTTCTTATCAAAAACCTACTTGCTCACAATGATGAGAATAGCTTTTATGATAAAAAACGAAAAGTCGATATCACGCACAAAGAAGGTAAAGCCAAGTTTTTAAAACACATTTGTGCACTTTCTAATAGCAATCCTAAAAACAATTCCTTTATTGTTATTGGTGTTGAAGATGAAGATAATAAGATTATAGGTGTTCATTTTTTTGATGACAGCAAAATTCAAAACCTCATCAATGCTTATCTCACTAATCCGCCTATAGTCCAGTATGAAAATATTCCTTTTCCACATTTACCTGATGATAAAGTTGTAGGATTAGTTACTATTAGACCCATTGATAAAATTACTTCTCTCCGAAAAAATATCTGGAAATATTATGGCGGTTCGGTGTTTTTTAGAGACGGAAGCATGAGCATGCCTAAAGTATTTGATATTGAAATTAAAGATGTTAATTCCAAAATTGTAAACGCTATAGAAGCGCATGCACAAAACAATATTGAATATACATTAGACGGTGTTTTCGATTTTATGAATAAACGTAAAGATTACAATCCGCAGTATAAAGTGTTTAAAGAGTATTTTGTTTTATGTTGGTCTGGTCAGAAAAAAGTAATCAAAAATGATGTTTTTTTCTCTAGAGTTGATATCGAATTAATCAATGAACAAGTTCGTTTATTTTTTTCAACGCTCGATGAAGTTTCTATAACTTACGACAGTAATACATTCAAAATAATAGAATATGTGAGCTTAGGACTTCAAAATCAAAACAAGTATTATAAGTTAGAAGAAACCCTAATTCACTTTGAAGACAATGCGCACTACACCATTGAAACCAAACTTCTATTTGAGCCACCACAATTTGATAAAAAAGTACTCCATCATATCTACAATTCTAATAATGCCATTTTAGAAAAAATAAAAAAAGGCTTTACACTCAATAAAAATGAAGTCTTGGATCTTAAAAACCTTCCAGCAACCTACCTTATATGCTATTTTAACGCATTTCATGAAGCCTTAGATAAATTAAATGAAGCTAAACCTTATTTAAAGGCTTACAGCAAAACTATTTACAATTCGTATCAAGAGGCGATTCGAATTTTACGCAAAGTAAAGTACAGTTAATAGTGATTTAAAACTTTAATCACTATTAACTGCAATTTGAAATTTTAATTTAGAATTTCTCATCTTTTTTGAAAGGACACACTACAGCATGAGCAATAACATATATATCTCCATCAACATCATCGATTTTATAACTATCGTCTAATGCTCCATCAGAAATATTATGCCCTTCTGTATATTGGCCAGGAGCAACAGTAAATTGCCCATTTCTCTTTCTCGGGTATTTTTCATTTCCTACAAATAGATGAGTTTCAAAAAAACCATAACCTTCATGAGCAACAAAATCTACTAAAACATAATCAGACTCATAAACGATAGTTAGCGTCCCTATTTCTTCTCCATTATCAAGGTTGCAGCCTCCTGCAGCTTGATATATTGGATATGATTGGTTATGATAAGCAGAAATAGGCCCAATTGTCCAACCCCATTTATTTGAGTTTAAATCATCATCATCTAAAAAGCAGATTGCTTCATCTTTTTTACCATAAGCATAAGCGGTCTCACATAGGCTTTTTTCATCTTTTGGCTCTCTATCCAAAGCGTTTTCAGAAGTAATTTCTTCATTTTCACAAGACGAAAGTGAAACAAAAAAAGAAAGCATAATTAATTTAAGTAATGTTTTCATAATAATATGTATTGATTAATAGCGACTTAAAGTTACATAAATTTAATTAAAAAAAACACATTAAATTACTGATAGTCTATTAGTTAAGAAAAATCTCACACCGCCACAAGTGTCAATTATTTTTCCTCAATTAGGCATTTAATCCAAGAAATTTTCAAAACGTTACCATTCATAGAGTTTTTTTAACCACTTACAGTTTTTTTTGCTAAGTGACTTCCTTTTTTACGATTTTAGCAGTGCTATTAATCAATTACATACAACCTTATTTCAACATCGGTTAGCCGAAAGCGAGATAAGGTTTTTGTTTTTTACGCCATTAGATTTCTAGTCAAATTGACTAAAATTCGAATTTTTTAATTCAGAAAAATCGTATAATTACCATTCATACAGTTTTTTTTACCACTTATAGTTTTTTTTAGAAAACACACTTAATTTTTACGATTTTAGCAGTGCTATTAATCAATTACATATAACCTTGTTTCAATGTCGACGTGTCGAATGTGAAACAGGGTTTTTGTTTTTATAGCTTTAAACAAACTTTAGTTTTGGAAAAGAGGCATTCAAAATTGCATCGTCTTGCACAGCTAACCATCGGTCTAAAATAGTAGCATAAACAGATCTAAAATCTACTGTATATTTTAAATCACCATTGTCATCTAAGTCTGATAAACTTGCGAGTTCATTATAAAATCCAGGTTTTTTTAACTGATTCCCAATAATAAAAAGATTATTTGCTGCTCCGTGATCTGTTCCATTAGCAGCATTTTGTTTTACACGCCTTCCAAATTCTGAAAAGGTTACAATAAGTGTATCATCAAATGTCCCTTGCTGTTTCAAATCTCTAACAAAAGCTTCAATGCTTTCGGCATAAATCTTCAATAATCGCGCTTGACTATTTACTTGTCCCGCGTGCGTATCAAATCCATTAAGTGAGGCATAAAAGACTTTAGTTTCAATGCCAGAGTTAATAAGTTTAGCAGAGGTCTTGAGCTGATGGGCAAACCCGTTATTTGGATAGGTTTGTGTATTAGACGTCGTTTTGTACTTTTCAAAAATGTATTTTGCCGAAGACTCAGCAGAAATCATAGTTTTATACAAATACCCTAAATTATGCTCACTTAAATGTTCATCTTGGTAATAGTTTAAAACATTCTTAAAATAGGGATCTTGAGAGGTTCTAAACAAAACAGCTGGATTTGTTGTTGCAATTCCATTGATATGCTCTCCTTTTAAAACTAACGATAAACTATCATCAATTTCAATGGCATTGTAAGGTTTTTTTCCATAGCTATCTAAATAACGTCCAATCCAACCTGTTTTTAAATACTGTTCTGCACTACTTCCTGTTTGCCATATATCTGTGGCTCTAAAATGTGAGCGATTAGGGTTTGGGTAGCCCACGTTATTAATGATGGTAAGATAACCTTCGTCATATAACTTTTTTAGCGGACGTAAATTGGGGTGAAACCCAAGTTCGTCGGTAACCTTAATAGCTTCTTTTTTTTGAATTGCAATTTTAGGGCGATTGCGATAATAATCATCATTATGAAACGGAATAATGGTGTTTAAACCGTCATTTCCTCCAGATAATTGTATTATAACAAGTCGTTTGTAGCCCAAACTAGAAGCTGATACGTTTTCAAATGCTTTTATAAAACTAGGCACAAAAAATAAGCTACTTGCTAGCGTTGATTGTTTTAAAAATTGTCTTCTGTCCATAATTAACACATTTGATATTCTGGTAATGACATTAACTGAACACAATAATCTTGTTTTGACGATTGACTTAATGTCTGTAAATAGGTTTCGGTCCCAGCACTAAGCTCAGGAATAATTAGCAAGGTTTTTAAATCATTTACCTTTACATTTTTGAACTGGTAATTAAAGGTTTCCCAGTCGACCTCAACAGATACAAATTCATTTTTCTTTTTGTTTGAACGGTACTTATCAAAAGTATCTTCAAACTCACCTTTTTCTCTTAGAGATATTTCGGCATTAGCTAAAATAATCGAAGGTAATTTTAATCGCAGCATCAATGTGTTACTGTCAATCCAGCTTTTTCCACCTTTCCATCCAGCTACATTTGGTGGATTTAATAACATTTGCCCTAGCAATTTCTGAATTTTAAAAACGTCCTTTTCTTTTTTAAATGTCACGGGAACCGTTTTTCTCAAGCCGACTAAAAATTCAATTGGAGATTTTATCTTTATTCCTATATTGGCTTCCTCGTAAAACCAATCAGACATAAACAAATAACGCATTAAACGTTCAATATTATAGTCTTCAAAAAAGATATTGGTTAATTCTTCAACTCGTTTTTCATTTATAGTGTCATTAACAAAATACCTATAAATCTTTCCGCAGACAAAACGAGCACATTGCTTTTGCTTTAAAATAATATCTATAATATCATCACCATCATAACGACCAGAATGACCAAAAAAAGTTTTAAAATCATAATCATGATGAAACCTTCTAAGCATAAAATCGCCTTCAAAATTATTATTATATCCCGTAAAAGCTCTTGCGCTTTCTTTAATATCTTCTTCAGTGTAATGGCCTTCACCTAAAGTAAATAACTCCATTAGTTCTCTGGCAAAATTCTCGTTGGGTTTTTGCTTTCGATTTTGCTTATTATTTAAAAATTTAAGCATGGCTGCTTCTTTAGAAATCGCTTTAACAAAATCTCCAAAGTGACCTAATGCATGATTCCGTAAAGTGTTATTGTATTGCTGAACATGATAAATATGTTCATCGCGACATACAAAATGGTTCGCCCAAAACAAGGTCATTTTTTCTCTTAAAGTTTCTTTTGAAGTCACTAATCGATTGACCCATGCCACATTATAGGTCTTGAGTTTTTCTCTACTTATTTTTCTAAACTCGGGTAGCTGTGTTTTATTTTTTAAGATATATGCTGTGGAAAAATGATCAATTTCAGAAGTGTCTACCTTAAGAGGTGTTGCACTAGAAGATGCTTTAAACAACATATCAACAACCTGCTCTTTGCTTTTTTGAGATACGGTATTAAGTTGTTTTGGCCTTATTCCAAAACCTGCTCTCCAGAATAAATGTTGCACATGACGTTGTTTCATAGTTATTAGGACTAAAAAATAAGCACTAGGTTTAATTATATACGTTCAAAAATGATTCCAAAGTTTATCACACAAAAAAACCGTCTCATAATGAAACGGTTTTTAGACCTTGATTTGTATGTTGATACAGAAAAATGTTCTAATTAAAGATCAAATTTAATTCCTTGTGCTAACGGCAATTCATCAGAATAGTTTATGGTATTAGTTTGGCGTCTCATATACACTTTCCATGCATCTGATCCAGACTCGCGACCACCACCTGTTTCTTTTTCGCCTCCAAAGGCTCCTCCAATTTCAGCACCCGAAGTTCCTATATTAACATTTGCAATTCCACAATCGGAACCTGCATACGATAAGAATTTTTCGGCTTCTTTCATTTCATTGGTCATAATTGCCGAAGATAAACCTTGCGCAACACCATTTTGCTTTTCAATTGCATTGTCGATATCACCAGAATACTTCATCAAATATAAAATAGGTGCAAATGTTTCGTGTTGTACAATTTCAAAATGATTTTCAGCTTCAATAATCGCTGGTTTTACGTAGCATCCCGACTCATAACCTTCGCCTTCTAAAACACCACCTTCAACCAAAACGTTTCCGCCTTCAGCTTTTGCTTTTTCAATAGCTGCTAAGTACATGTTTACAGCATCTTTATCAATTAAGGGTCCAATATGATTTTTTTCATCCAGAGGATTACCAATAGTTAATTGACCATAAGCGCCAACAATAGCATCTCTCACTTTATCGTAAACAGACTCATGAATAATTAAACGACGTGTTGATGTACAACGTTGCCCGCAAGTTCCAACAGCTCCAAATACAGCACCTGGAACCACCACTTTTAAATCGGCAGTTGGAGTAATAATAATGGCATTATTTCCTCCCAATTCTAACAACGACTTCCCAAAACGTTCAGCAACTGTTTTTCCGACAATACGTCCCATTCTGGTAGAACCTGTAGCCGATACTAAAGGAATTCTAGTATCTGTAGTCATAAACTCACCAACTTTATAATCGCCATTGATGATACAAGAGATTCCTTCTGGCAAATTATTTTCTTTTAAAATTTCTGCAATAATATTTTGACATGCTACAGAACATAGAGGGGCTTTTTCCGAAGCTTTCCACACACATACATCACCACAAATCCATGCCAATGCTGTATTCCAAGCCCAAACGGCCACAGGAAAGTTAAAGGCCGAAATGATTCCTACCACACCAATTGGGTGCCATTGTTCTCTCATGACATGACCAGGACGTTCCGAAGGAATTGTTTGACCATTAAGTTGTCTTGATAATCCCACTGCAAAATCACAGATGTCAATCATTTCCTGAACTTCACCATAACCTTCTTGTAATGATTTTCCCATTTCATAAGACACTAACTTACCGAGTGGTTCTTTTAAATCTCTTAATTTATTTCCAAACTGACGTACAATTTCTCCACGCTGTGGCGCAGGAACATCTCTCCAGGATTTAAATGCTTTAGTAGCAACATCCATGACTTTATCGTAATCTGCTCGTGTTGTCGTTCTTACTTTTCCTATCAATTGACCATCAACAGGAGAATAAGATTCAATGATATCTCCATTAGAAAAATTATTAGAACCTGTAGATGTTCCATCATTTATCTCATTAACACCTAATTGTTTTAAGGCTTCTTTTATTCCGAAATCGGTAGCAATAGCTTCCATATATGCTTGTTTTTTAAGAATTATTAAATTTTGAGGCGAAGTTACTAATAAATTGTCAGTTTTGCTTGATGATAGGTACTGAAAAATGTAACTTTAATGCACTTAAAAATCACACCTAATCATGAGATATTCTTTCTGTTTTACTTTACTATTTTTCATCTGTTTTAACTGTGCTGAAACCACTAAAACTTCAGAAAACGAAAACACCACAACCAATGACTTCAAAACAAATACAGAAACAAAAGCCGAGTTTGCCATAATCATTCATGGTGGTGCAGGTACTATTCTGAAAAAAAATATGACTCCTGAAAAAGAAGCGGCCTATAAAGCAAAATTAGAGGAAGCCATCAGAGTAGGTTATGAGATTTTAAAACAAGGCGGAAGCAGTATTGATGCTGTACAATTAGCCATCAATGTGATGGAAGATTCGCCACTCTTTAACGCCGGAAAAGGTGCCGTATACACTAATGCTGAAACCAATGAGTTAGACGCTTCCATTATGGACGGAAAAACCTTAAATGCTGGTGCTTCTGCAGGAACAACCACAGTAAGAAACCCGATTAATTTGGCGCGAATTATTATGGATAAATCACCACACGTTATGATGGCTGGTGTTGGTGCCGAAACCTATGCAAAAGAACAAAATCTAGCCATCGTTGAACCGTCTTATTTTTATACTGAAAACCGCCTAAATTCAGTAAAACGAGCAAAAGAGCGCGAAAAAATAGAATTAGACCATGATGATAAGACCGCCTTTTTTGATGCTGAGATTCAAAATTATAAATTCGGAACTGTGGGTTGTGCTGCACTTGATAAAGATGGAAATTTAGCCGCTGGCACCTCAACTGGTGGTATGACCAACAAGCGCTATGGTCGTGTTGGTGATGCGCCAATCATTGGAGCTGGTACTTATGCCAACAATAATTCTTGTGCGGTGTCTAGCACAGGTTGGGGCGAATATTTTATAAGGGCTATGGTAGCTCATGATATTTCGGCCTTGATGCAATACAAAGGCTTATCACTTAAAGAAGCTGCCCAAGAGGTGATTCAAAAGAAAGTTCCAGAACTTGGTGGTGATGGTGGTATTGTTGCTGTTGATAAACATGGCAACATGGTGGCCGAGTTTAATACCTCTGGAATGTATCGGGCTTCTATGAATGCAAAAGGCGAATTAACGATAGGGATTTATAAGGAGTAAAAACGAATACTCTCAGATTAACAACGAATTCTATTTTATTTGTAACACATAACAAAACACAACTCGTAAATCCCTTTGATTGCCCTAGTTTTATAGTATTCAACGATTCTTTTGATGGTTTGAATAGTAAGCACATAAACCAATAAACATATCCGAAGCCATGACACTTAAACATCTATTTGCTCTTATTATTTGCCTTGCATTTGCTGTTTCCTGTAAAAAAAAGGACAGTATCACTCAAGAAACCGATAACCTCTTCAAGTTTAGAGATTATATTAGCTATACCTCTTCAGGCTTACAATCGGTGACAGAACCCATTACCATTAATCTGTCCAATGATGTGGAAGGTTGGGGCATTGACACTGTTATTGATGATGCCATTATTAAAATTTCTCCGCATGTTGACGGCACCTTAAAAGCTTCTAATAAACATACCCTCCTTTTTATACCTGATGAGCATTTAGACCCAGCAACAGAATATACGGTAGCCGTAAAACTCGACAAGATTTACAAGGACATGCCTAAAGATTATGAAGACTACGTATTTCAGTTTAAAACCATAACACCCAACTTTAATATTGTAACAAACAGCTTGCAATCGTACAGTAAAAAATGGCAATACATCGAAGCTGTAATTAAATCAGCAGATATCATATCACTTACAGATGCTAAAAAACTGGTGGAAGCAACTCAAAAAGGAAAATCGCTAAAATTAGCCTTTGATGAAGTAGAGCAACATTCTAATTATTTTAAGTTTAAAATTGATAGTATCAACCGTTTTGTTGAAGATTCTGAAATTACCATAACATGGAATGGAAAAGCGATAAAAGCAGAAAACAAAGGCGAAAACAAAGTCCAGATTCCTGGGATTAATAATTTTAAAATCGTAAATGTTGAAGCGTATAAAAGTCCGGAACAATTCCTATACATCAACTTCTCTGATCCTATTAAAAATCAGCAAAATTTTGATGGTTTGGTAACCATTCAGAATGTCAAAAACCCAAAATTTGTGGTTGTTGGGAATGTGCTAAAAGTTTATCCAGACACCAAACTGGTTGGTAATATCCAGGTCGATGTGTTTCAGGGTATCAAAAATACGGATGGTTACAAACTTAAAACGGCATTTTCTGAAGCCATCTCTTTTGAAGAAATAAAACCTCAGGTTCGCCTCATAAGTAACGGCACAATTTTACCTAATTCTAATGAGCTTAAATTTAATTTTGAAGCGGTTAACTTAAGTGCTGTAGATGTAAGGGTTATTAAAATATTTGAAGATAATGTCTTACAGTTTCTTCAAGACAACCCAATGAACAGCAACAATCAAAACGAAATTAAACGTGTTGGTCGTCGTATAGCAAAGCAAACTATTCCGTTGCAATCTGCTGCTGAAAATTCAGGAAAATGGAAAGCTTACAGTATCGATTTATCCAAGTTTTTCAAAGCCGATCCAGGTGCCATTTACAGAGTCGAACTGAGTTATTCCAGAAACTATTCTTTGTATGATTGCGAGGCAAATCCGCAAGGTGCTTTAAACGACAACGATGAGTATGACGATTACTATTATGAAGAGGATTATTATTACGATGATTTTGCGGATACAACTACCGAAGACGAAGAACTTAAAGAACAAGAATACTGGGACAATCGTACGTACCGTTACCGAAACTACACCTATAACTGGAGACAACGCGATAACCCATGTGACGATGCCTATTACAATGAAAACCGCATTGTATCCCAAAATCTATTAGCATCCAACTTAGGTGTCATCGTAAAGCAAGGCGTTAATAACAATTATTATTTTGCGGTTACCAATATTTTAAATACCAATCCGGAAGCAGGAGCCACAATCAAATTGTATAATTTTCAGCAACAGGAAATTGGTTCGACCTCAACCAATAGTGAAGGTTTAGCGGTTTTCGAATCTAATAAATATGCCACTTTTGCTATTGTAACTAAAGGCAATAATACTAGTTATCTCCGACTAACAGATGGGAATTCACTTTCCTTAAGTAAGTTTGATGTTTCGGGGAATCGTTTACAACGCGGACTCAAAGGCTACATCTACGGAGAGCGTGGTGTTTGGCGACCAGGTGACTCACTTTTCCTGACATTTATGCTAAATGATAAAGCCAACGAACTTCCTAAAGGCCATCCAGTAAAACTTGAAGTTACCGATCCCAATGGAAAACTGGTGTACAAACACGTGACAACTGATAATGTCAACAACTTCTTTAAGTTTATTGTACCTACGTCTTCCGAAGGAAAAACAGGAAACTACAATGCTAAAGTTTCTGTTGGAGGTGCCCAATTTTATAAATCTTTAAAGGTGGAAACGGTCAAACCGAACCGCCTGAAAATTAAAGTAGATTTTGATAAAGACGTATTGTCAAGCAACGAACCTCTCAACGGAACACTTGATGTAAAATGGTTACATGGTGCGCCTGCTAAACAAATCAAGGCAGAAATTAAGGCTAAATTCAGCAGTTCTTATACAAGTTTTAAAAACTTTAAAGACTATACGTTTACCGATCCTGCGCGTCAATTTAATTCGGAAGAACTCAATGTTTTTGAAGGACATCTTGATGAAGAAGGAACAGCAACCATCACGACCAATTTAGATGTTGGAAAGAATGCACCAGGAATGCTCAATGCACAGTTTTTAGTTCGAGCTTTTGAAAATGGTGGCGATTTTTCTTTAGATGCATTTACGAAAACCTATTCGCCTTATGCATCTTATGTCGGACTCAAATCTCCGAAGGGTAATTATTATGGTTCTTATTTTACAGACACTAACCAAACCTTTGATTTAGCCGTTGTTGATAAAGACGGAAAGCCTGTACAACGAAACGACCTGGAAATAAAAGTGTATAAAATTGAATGGCGCTGGTGGTGGAACTCCTCGTATGACAACCTTTCCAATTATGTATCGAGTAGTTACCACAGACCCATTTTAAACCAAAAAGCATCAACAGGTGCCAACGGAAAAACCTCATTTAATATCAAAATCCCTGAAAATGAAAGAGGCCGTTACCTCATTAGAGTGTATGATCCTGTGAGTGGCCATGCGACGGGACGAACTGCCTATTTCTATAAAAACTGGTCTGGTATGTCAACAGGAAATGACAAAGAAGCGGCAAAAATGCTGGTATTTGCTTCAGATAAAGACAATTATAATGTTGGTGAAACCGCGACCATTAAATTCCCTTCCGGAAGTGAAGGTCGTGCTTTAATAAGTATTGAAAATGGCTCGGACGTGATAGAACACAAATGGGTGAAAACTAACAAAGGAGAAACCACTGTTGACATTCCGATTACTTCGGAAATGGCGCCCAATGTATTTGTCAACATCTCCTTATTACAACCACATGCCATCACAAGTAACGATTTACCAATACGACTCTATGGTGTTATTCCAATTTTGGTAGAAGATCCAAAAACCATTCTCGAACCAGAATTACGAATGGCCAGTGTACTTAGACCAGAACAAGAATTTGAAGTCTTTGTTTCCGAAAAAAATAAAAAATCAATGACCTATACCATTGCGATGGTCGAAGAAGGCTTATTAGATTTAACACGATTTAAAACCCCAAATGCATGGAACGATTTTTATTCGCGTGAAGCATTAGGTGTGAAAACCTGGGATATTTTTGATGATGTGATTGGTGCTTATTCTGGAAGTATCGATCAGGTCTTAGCTATTGGTGGAGATGGTAGTGCTGCCAAAGGCAAGAATAAAAAAGCAAATCGCTTTAAGCCGGTTGTCACTTATTTAGGTCCATTTGAGTTAGAAGCCGGAAAGTCTAAATCGCATAAAATCAAAATGCCAAATTATGTTGGTGCAGTACGAACCATGGTTGTTGCTGGAAATAACCAAATGGAAGCCTACGGAAGTACCGACAAATCTGTAGAAGTAAAAAAACCATTAATGGTCTTAGCGACTTTACCCAGAAAGTTAAGTCCGGGAGAAAAAGTAACACTTCCTGTGACCGTATTTGCGATGGAACCTAAGGTCAAAAATGTGAACTTAAGCTTGAAATTAAGTGAGGGAATTTCAGTTGTAGGAAACAGTAGTCAGCAAATGACTTTTGCAAAACCTGACGAGCAAATGGCTTACTTCGAGTTAGATGTGAGCAAAGCCAAAGGCATTAATACGGTTGAAGTTATAGCCACTGGAAATGGTGAAAAGTCAAGCTATAAAGTTGAATTGGATGTGGTAAATCCGAATCCGATAACCTCATTATACGAAAATGCAAAGCTGGAAGCCAATGCTTCAGAGCGTTTAGAGTTTAGAACCTTCGGCGTGCCTGGAACCAATACAGCAACAGTGGAATTCTCCACGCTTCCACCTATGGATTTCTCAAAACGCTTACAATACCTGATTCAATATCCACATGGCTGTGTAGAGCAAACGACCTCAAGTGTCTTTCCGCAGTTATACTTGAGTGATATATTCGATTTAAAATATGAGAAAAAACAAGAAATTCAGTCGAACATAGAAAACGGCATCAGACGCTTAGGAAATTTCCAACGTCCAAATGGTGGCATGAGTTACTGGATTGGAGAAAATACAGCTAATGACTGGGGAACGAGCTATGCTGGGCATTTCTTAATTGAAGCCGAAAAGAAAGGTTTTGTATTACCACTTACTTTTAAAAGCAACTGGTTAAGCTACCAAAAGCAAGCGGCTCGAGATTGGAGACCAAGTTACAGAAACTATAATTCCGATTTAGCACAAGCCTATAGGTTATACACGTTGGCTTTAGCGGGTAGCCCAGATCTTGCGTCTATGAATCGCTTACGCGAGTTTAGTGAAATTTCGAACGAAGCCAAATGGCGATTGGCTGCGGCTTATGCTTTAGCCGGACAAAAAGAAGCGAGTGCACAATTGTCGCAATCGGCTAATATCGATTTTAAACCACCAAAGTATAATTATTATACCTATGGTTCGGTAGATCGTAATCGCGCTATGGCTTTAGAAACCATGATTATTACACAAAATCCAAAAGCCCGAGCACTTTCAGAACAAATTGCAAAAGATTTGTCGAGTACTAATTGGATGAGTACACAAACGACCGCTTACAGCTTATTGGCTATGGCGAAAATGGTGGAAGCCAATGGTGGGAAAGACATGAATTTCACCTATACTTTTGGAGGCAAAACGGAAACCATAACCACCAAAAGTACCATTGCACAGCGTGAGTTGGCTGTAGTGGATGGTGCCAACACCTTACAACTTAAAAATGAAGCCGGGAATCTTGTTTATGTAAGAGTTTTAAACTCTGGTAAGTTACCATTAGGAGAAGAACTCGCCGAACAACGCGGTTTAAGTGTTTCGGTAATTTATACCGATTTAAAAGGAAATCGTATCGATGTAAAAAGCTTACAACAAGGACAAGATATTGTGGCTAGAGTGAGCGTAAGCAATTTAAAGAATGAAAACCTTCGGGATGTCGCCCTGACTCAAATTTTTCCATCGGGATGGGAAATAGTGAATACGCGTTTTACAGATTATGGAGATACCACAACGAGTGCAGCCCGATATACAGATATTAGAGACGACCGTGTGAATTTCTATTTCGATTTACCATCAAAGGGGAAACACGGGACCAAAGTCTTTACAGTCATGCTGAATGCTTCGTATTTAGGAACTTATTATTTACCAGGAACTCAAGTTGAAGCCATGTATGATAATGATTTCTTTGTGCGAAATAAGGGAAGTTGGATTGAGGTAAAGAAATAAAAAAACGCTTGTTTACAAGGTGTTTAGTCAAAGATGTGAGATTCTGAAACGAGTTCAGAATGACGAAATTTACAATTAATAGTAATGAGTAATCGAGTTCAAAATGTCGAAATAAGATGATTTAAGATGAAAAACACTAAACCTTACTACGCCGTCATATTTACTTCATTGCAGTCTGAAAACACTGAAGGCTATTCAGAAATGGCCAATCAGATGGAAGTATTAGCAAAACAACAAGAGGGTTTTTTAGGGATAGAAAGCGCTAGAAGCGATCTCGGAATCACAGTAAGTTACTGGGAAAGTCTCGATGCTATTAAAAATTGGAAGCAACACAATGATCATCTTATCGCGCAACAAAAAGGGCGTAAAGACTGGTACACTTACTATAAAGTACGCATCTGTAAAGTGGAGCGTGAATACGAATTCACAAAAGATAACTAATGAGATCCTGAAACAAGTTCAGAATAACGCAAATGAAACTCATACACTACATAAAAAAACATAAAAGGAAGTCTGTCGTTTTTGGAATACTTCTTATCGTGTATGCTTTTTGTTTACCTACGGAGTTATTTAAAGACCCAACAGCCACAGTCATTACGAGTAAAAACAAGGAGCTTTTAGGAGCTCAAATTGCTACAGATGGCCAATGGCGTTTTCCTCATAATGATAGTATTCCTGAGAAATTTAAAACCTGTATCATTCAGTTTGAAGATGAATATTTTTATGAGCATCCAGGATTTAATCCTATTTCGATTTTTAAGGCCTTAAAAGACAATATAAGTTCTGGTGAAGTCAAACGTGGTGGTAGTACTTTAACTCAGCAAGTCATTCGTTTATCCCGAAAAGGACAAGCGCGAACTTATCTTGAAAAAATCAAAGAAATAGTGCTCGCCACACGCTTAGAACTCCGCGATTCAAAATCTGAAATCCTGGCTTACTATGCCAGTAATGCTCCATTTGGTGGCAATGTTGTTGGGTTGGATGCGGCTTCATGGCGCTATTTTAATAGAGATGCGCATCAATTATCCTGGGCGGAAAGTGCAACACTGGCTGTTTTGCCCAATGCCCCAAGTTTAATTTATCCTGGAAAAAATCAAGAGCGTTTATTAGCAAAACGAAACCGTTTACTCAAAAAATTATTAGACAATGACATTATAGACGACTTAACCTACCAGTTATCCATTTCCGAAGCACTTCCTCAGAAGCCTTATGCATTACCTCAAATAGCGCCACATCTTTTACAAAAAGTTGCGCAATCACATCGTGGCGAACGCGTTCAAACCACTTTGGATACCAGGCTTCAGGAACGTATTAATCACGTGGTTAAAAACCAGTATAACATTTTAAAACAAAACGAAATCCATAATGCCGCAGTACTTGTTCTCAATGTACATACCCGAGAAGTACTCGCTTATGTTGGTAATACACCAACCGATAGAGCGCATCAAAAAGATGTTGATATTATTGACAAACCTCGAAGCACAGGAAGCATTTTAAAACCCTTTTTGTACGCTTCAATGTTAGATGCAGGTGATTTGTTGCCCAATACTTTAGTAGCCGATATTCCAAGTCAGTTTGGGAGTTATAATCCCGTAAACTTTAATAAAGATTATGATGGTGTTGTTCCTGCAAGTCGTGCTTTATCACGTTCGTTAAACGTTCCTGCGGTTCGTATGTTACAAGACTTTGGATTGGATCGGTTTCATCAATATTTAAAACAACTCAATCTTAAAGATTTAAAATACAATGCCAACCATTATGGATTATCCCTTATTTTGGGAGGCGCAGAAAGTAATCTTTGGGATTTGTGTAAAAGCTATGCATCGCTCTCGTCTACACTCAATCATTTTTCAGAAACCTCGAGCGAATATTACACCAACGAATTTGTAGAGCCCACTTTTATGGCTTCGGAAAGCGTCGATTTTGGAACAACATCAACTGACAAAACGTTGTTTGATGCTGCATCAATTTATTTAACCTACGAGAGTTTAAAAAAAGTCAATCGTCCTGAAGGTGATGAAAGCTGGGAATTTTTTGACGATTCGAAACAAATCGCCTGGAAAACAGGAACGAGTTTTGGTTTTCGGGATGCCTGGGCAATTGGTACCACCAAAGATTATGTTGTAGGTGTTTGGGTTGGTAATGCCGATGGCGAAGGACGTCCAGGTTTGGTTGGCGTACAAACTGCAGCACCTATTTTATTTGATGTGTTTGATATCTTACCTCATAGTGATTGGTTTGTAAAACCTTATGACGAGATGCAAGAGGTAAACATCTGTTTAAAAAGTGGCCATCGTGCCTCACCTGTTTGTGATGACGTGGAGCCTACGTTTATTCAGAATAGTGGTTTAAAGACAGAACCTTGTCCGTATCATATTTTAGCACATGTGGATCGCACTGAAACCTATCAGGTCAATTCGTCCTGCGAAGATTTAAATGCCATCAAGCATAAGTCTTGGTTTGTATTATCGCCTTTAAAAGCGCATTATTACAAGTCTAAAAATCCGTTTTATAAACCGCTTCCAAAATTGCGACTGGATTGTGCTGGAGAAGTTCAGGAAACTATGAATTTTATTTATCCGAAACGAAACAATTCGATTTTTCTTCCGAAGGATTTTAACGGCGAAACGAATGATTTAATTCTAAAAATTGCACATTCAAAACCCGAAACTCAGGTCTACTGGTATCTGGATGAAACCTATGTGGGTTCTACGAAAGACATTCATGAATTGGCGATAATTCCGAAGAAAGGCAAACACATTATTACGGTTGTTGATGCATTTGGAAACGAAACAAAACGACAGATTTCTATTTCAGAATAACACATAAGGTGTATTAAATTATTACATTTGTTTATCTAATTTCTAAACTTTAAAACATGTACGACGTTGTTAAAATGCTCCATTCTTATTGGGCATATCTGGCTTTACTAATGATTGTTATTGCATCATTGAATGCACTATTTAAATTTTTTGGAAACAAAGAATTTCAAGCTGTCGATTTTAGAATTTCGCTGTTTACATTGATTGTGATGCATATTCAACTCTTAATAGGTTTTGTATTGTACTTCACATCGCCTTTCGGATTTAAAAACCTAAATGCCAATGGTGTTAGCGGTTTAGATTCTTTATCTCGATTGTTAGCCGTAGACCATCCTTTTGTTGGAATTTTAGCTGTAACTTTGATTACGATTGGCTATTCTAAACACAAAAAGAAATTAACTTCTAAACCAAAATTTAAGATGCTAGCCATATTTTATACCTTAGGTTTAGTTCTTGTACTTTCAAGGATTCCTTGGTCAAACTGGATGAGTTGGATGTAAAAAAAATGCGCTATGAATTCATAGCGCATTTTTTTTATAATGATAATTTGTTCTTAGTCTACTTGTTTAATTAGATAAACATAAACAGGAAAGTGATCACTAAATCCGTTAGTAAATCCGCCATCAGCAAAACTTCTAAACGGGTAACCTCTGTAACGTCCACGTTTATTTGTAAGGTAAGTTTTATTGTAAATCCCTGCTTTATAAAATTTAAACGACGAATAATCGTCCGTTTCAATTAAAGGTTTGGTCATCATAATTTGATCAAACAAACTCCAGGCATCTCTATAGGCTGTTGTTCCGTAGCCTTTTTCAGTAAACATTTTTTCAAACGGGTTATAAATTCCTTTTAACTCAACATCGTCTTTATCGGCTTTAGCTTTTAAAACATCTTTTACACTGGCATTAGTTGGGTCGTCATTTAAATCGCCCATCGTAAATATTTTAGCGTAGGGATCTTTGGTTTGAATAGAATCGATAATGCGTTTATTTAATTTAGCGGCACCAACACGTTTAGATCGGCTTCTCGCTTCTCCACCACTTCTGGATGGCCAGTGATTTACGATCACATGAATAGGATCGCCATCTAATTCGCCACTAACCAATAACTGATCTCTGGTAATGACTCTATCGCGACTCACATCATCATAGATGAGCAATTCATAAGACTCATGACTTGTAGGTTTAAATAGTTTCTTTTGGTATAATAATGCCACATCAATACCTCTAACATCTGGAGACTCATAATGAATAATACCATAATCTTTAGACAACAATAAAGGGTGATTCACGACATCGACCAAAACTTGGCGGTTTTCAACTTCACAAACCCCAATAATAGCAGGCGTATTTCCTGTAATATCGGCACCAATATCGGCAATAACTCTAGCCATATTGTTGACTTTCTTCTTATAAATACCTGCTCTATCTGCTTTTATCTCCATGATAGGGCTTCGTTCATCAAACTTAGTGGTATCGTTTATGGTATCAAATAAATTTTCTAAATTGTAAAATGCTACAGTGTGAATTTTAAATCGTTTTTCTTTTTTTTCATCTTGTGAGAAGCCATTAAATGTCATTAAAAAACAGATAATCGCTAAAGAAAAATGTAATGGTTTCATAGTTTATATATTATGTTATCGTTATGATGTTTACAAATGTCGAGCCAAAAGTATGTATTTATTATAAATAATGTAAATTTGCACGCTTTAAATAACTATTATTTAATGCACAAGAACTATTAATCTTAAAATAAGGCATGAAAAAAAGTTTTTTTATTTTTTTATTCGGAATTTTTTCCGTGTTGACATCCTTCTCTCAAGAGACTATTGTTAAAGGTAGTGTTTTAGATGGAACAACAGGAGAACCTATTCCCGATGTAACAATTACAATTGAAGAAACCTCACAATCTGTTAAAACTAACGCGAATGGTGAGTTTCAATTTAAAACCATTGTTCCTCTAGGAGAACAAGTACTTAGAGTTGAAAAGCAAGGTTATGTTACTAAACGTTATCCTATTGTTGTTAATGAAGGCCAAACCGTAGATATTAGCGGTATGACTCTTAGCTTTGATAGTGATAAATCTGATTCTTTCGTTATTTCAATTTCTGACGATAACCTGAATAGTGAAGATGACGGTCTAACCGATAACATCTCTGGATTACTTCAGGCATCTAGAGATCAATTTTTAAGTGCAGCTGCTTATGATTTTAGCGCCACGTTTTTTAGACCAAGAGGTTTAGATAACGCCAATGGTAAGGTACTTATTAATGGTATCGAAATGAACAAACAATTTAACGGTAGACCTCAATGGGGAAACTGGGGCGGACTTAATGATGTTCAAAGAAACCAGGAATTCTCTATGGGTATGACTGCTAATGATTACACCTTTGGTGATCTTGCTGGTACCAATAATATTGTGATGAGAGCTTCAAGATACCGTGAAGGTGGAAGAGTTTCTTATGCTTCGGCAAACAGAAGTTATACAGGCCGAATCATGGCGAGCTACAATTCAGGAATCCTTGAAGGTGGTTGGTCGTATTCTGTATTAGCATCTAGACGTTTTGGTGATGAAGGTTACGTTGATGGTACACTTTATGACTCTAACTCCTTTTTTGCTGCAGTTGAAAAGAAAATCAATGATAAGCACAGTATTAACTTCACAGGTATTTATGCGCAAAACAGACGTGGTCGTTCTACAGCTATTACCGACGAAATTCTAAATTTAAAAGGAAGACAATACAATCCGTTTTGGGGTGAATTAGATGGCGAAAGCAGAAACTCTAGAGTTAGAGAAATTGAAGAGCCTATCTTAATGTTAAACCACTACTGGAATATTTCATCTAAATCAAGATTAAATACCAATGTTGCTTACCAATTTGGAAAAATAGGAAATACAAGAATTGACAACGGTGGAACCCGTTTAGTATCTTTAAATGGACAAAGTAGTTATGTAGGTGGTGCAAGAAACCCAGATCCTTCCTACTACCAAAATTTACCAAGCTACCATTTGAGAGATGAAAACCCTTCAGCTTACGATTACGAACAAGCGTATTTAGCCGAACAGAGTTTTATTAACGATGGTCAATTAGACTGGAATGCTTTGTACAGTGCTAATGCTACTTTAAGAGCTCAAGGTGGTAATTCAATTTATGCCATTCAGGAAGATCGTAATGACGATTCTCAATTTACAGTCAATACCATTTTTGATACCGAATTATCAGAACGTATACGATTAAATGCAATGGTAAGCTATAGAAATCTTAAAAGTGAAAACTTTGCAAACCTTAAAGACCTTTTAGGAGGTACTGGATATTTAGATGTTGATTTCTTTGCTGAAGAAGATGCTAATGTTATTCAATCTTTAGAAGATATTGCACAAAGTGATTTAAACAATCCAAACCGAATTGTACAAGAAGGAGATCGTTATAAATACAACTATGAAATTGATGCTAATGTCCTTACAGGATTTGCACAAGCGCAATTCAAATACAACAAAGTAGATTTCTATGTTGGAGCCAATATTTCAACAACAACCTACCAAAGAAATGGTTTGTTTAACAACGGTAACTTTGCAGGTTCACGTTCATTTGGAAAAAGTGAAAAATTAGACTTTTCTAACTATGGCGTAAAAGTTGGTGGTACTTATAAAATCACTGGTCGTCACCTTGTTGATGTTAATGCAAGTTACTTTACGAAAGCACCTTCTATTAGAAATTCTTTTAGCAATGCTAGACAAAATAACGATGTTGTTATCGGACTAGAAAGTGAAAAAATACAATCTGTTGATGTGAGTTATATTTTTAGATCTCCAATCGTAAAAGCTAGACTTACTGGTTTTTATTCTGGTTTTGAAGATGGTACAGATATCGGCTTCTACTTCACCGAAGACCTTGCAGGTTTAGGTTTAGATACTGGAGATGCGTTTGTACAAGAAGTACTTACCAATGTTGAAAAAAGACATATTGGAGCAGAATTAGGTATTGAAGCACAAGTTACCCCAACAATTAAATTAAAAGCTGCGGCTTCTGTTGGTCAATACACGTATAATAACAATCCAAACTTATATTTAACTAGTGATGATTTTGACGGCCCATTAACTTTTGGTGATGGTACAACAAATATCAAAGATTACCATGTTGCTGGTGGACCAGAACGTGCCTATCAAATCGGATTTGAATACCGCGATCCAGACTTCTGGAATGTTGGTGTGACTACAAACTACTTTTCAAATGCTTATATCGATGTTAGTAATTTAGCGAGATCAGCTAACTTTACTACAGACTTTGACGGTCAAGCTTTTGTTGATTATGATGAAAATGTTGCCAGAGAATTACTAAAACAAGAAGAATTTGATGATTATGTACTAGTGAATGTTGTTGGTGGTAAATCATGGCGAGTAGGCGATTACTTTATCGGATTCTTTGCGACTATCAATAATATATTCGATCAAGAATACAAAACAGGTGGTTTTGAGCAATCAAGATTAGCTAAATTTGATAGATTAGCCGAAGACCAAACGCGAAGTACTGGTCCTGTTTTTGGTTCACGTTATTTTAACGGAAACGGAACAACTTACTATTTAAATGTTTACCTCAGATTCTAAAATCTAAAAAAATAAATTTCAAAAATAATATCCTCTTAATGAGGATGAGATAAAAAAGAAAAAAATGAAAACAATTAATTTAAACAAAATCATACTACTTGCCTTAAGTTTAGTGGTATTTAATGCTTGTGTTCAGGATGATGATTTTGACACGCCAAATGTTGAAGTTACAGATCCTGTTATAACTGGTAATATTATAGATATTGATGCTGTACTTGGTAACTTAGCACAATCTGATGATGATATCGTTACTTTTGAAGGCACAAATAACTTTATGGAAGGTTATGTGATTTCTAGTGATGAAGGCGGAAACTTCTTTGAAGAAATCGTCCTTCAGGATAAGCCAGAAAATCCAACTGCTGGTATCGTGGTTCAAGTTGATGTAAATCCTTTATTTACAATCTATGACTTCGGAAGAAAAGTATACGTAAAGCTTGACGGTTTATCGGTTGCTGTTGATAACGGTGTGGTACAATTAGGAAGAAGAGACGGAAATGAATTAGCTAAAATAGCTGGTTCTGAAATGTCTGAATACATTCTTCGTACCTCTGAAGTGGCTACTATTGTACCTTTAGAAGTGAACATCTCTGATTTCTCAGAAGATCTTGAAAGCTTATACATTCGTTTAAGTGATGTTCAATTCAATAGAAATGATGTTCTTGGAGACAATCCAAAAACATTTGCTGCTGAAGATAATGACGATTTTGATGGTGAGCGCCAATTAGAGAGCTGTGCAGAAGGTTCTTCTGTGATATTAAGCACAAGTACCTTTTCAGATTTTAAATCGCTCTTATTGCCTGCAAATAGAGGAACTTTAGATGGAATCTTAACTAGAGACTTCTTTGATGAATTCTATACGATTTATATCAACTCTCCAGAAGACATTAACTTTGATAATGCTGAGCGTTGTGATCCAGACTTTTTAGAATGTACAACACCATCAGGTGGAGGCGCTAACATCTTTGATGAAGACTTTGAAGGTTTTGGTACTTTTGCTTCTGAAGGTTGGGATAACATCAACATTAGTGGCACAGATACCGATTGGTTTACTGAAAGTTTCTCAGGAAACAACTATGCTAGAATTTCTGCATTTAGTTCAGGAAACGCCGAAGCTAACGTATGGTTAGTAACACCTGCTATCGATTTTGATACTACAACTGGTGAAGAATTATCTTTTGATATCCAATCAAATTTTGATAACGGAACGATTCTTTCAGTTTGGATTTCTACCGATTATGCTGGAGATCCTGAAACCGCAACATGGCAAGCTTTAGATGCGTCAATTCCTGTTGGACCATCTGGAGGTTTTGGTTCTTTTGAGCCTGTTGGACCAATAAACGTGTCTTGTATCGACGGAACTGTTAATATTGGATTCTTCTATGAAGGTTCAGATCCAAATGCGACAACTAGATACCACTTAGATAACGTAGAAGTATCGGGTAACTAAATTTAATTATAGATTAAAGGAGAAGCCGCATCTTCAAAAGATGTGGCTTTTCTTTTACAATGCTTTTTGTTATGAACACTTTTGATATTTTGTTTTTTAATGTTTTTAAGCATTATAAACCGACGCATAAGAAAAAAGCAAACACCATTGCTTTATTTTATATTTCTGCACTCCAATGTAGTTTACTACTGTTATCTGGTATATTACTATCTGTCTTCTTAAATGAAATGAATACGGCCACGATGTCTTCAGGTAAAGCTTGGATGCTTTTTATTATGGCCAGCCTCTTTATTTATTTTAAAAACTGGATTCAGTATAGTGGAAAAAAGAGAAAAGTGCTTAACGCTAAAAATAATAGTAAATTAAAACCTCAACACTATAACATCTGGCTATTATGGGCATTACTTTTGGGCTGTATTGTATTATCTGTAATACTTCTTAGTGCACTTTAAAGCAAATAAGCCGTATAAAAAAAGCCTCTAGCGATATTTGCTAGAGGCTTTTCTTTTATATAGAAGGTATTAATTTAAGCGTTGAATATATACCCAAGCACTTCTTTGTTTACCATCTTCATATTCCATAGTATAGAAATAAGTTCCTACTGGTAACTCTTCTCCATCGTTGGTTTGCCCATACCATTCGTCTACATAGTTCGTTTTAGAATACACTAAAGTACCTAGTCTATTAAATATCTCTAGCTTACTAACTCTGTAACTACTCAAATCAAAAGTATCGTTCATACCATCTCCATTTGGCGAAATCCCTTGAGGAATCACACAACTTTCTAACTCTATAACCGTTTGACTTGCAATACTAGAACAACCCGTGTCATTAAAAATAACTTCTATCTCATAATCACCTGCAATAAGTACAGGGAAAGTCAATCCATTTTCACCAGTTTGTAAGACCCCATCTAAATACCAGTTAATGGTAACTTCTTCAGCGGTGTAGTTTACAGGTGTTGCTGTAATAATCACAGGAACCGTTGCATTAGGACATACTTCATAATCAAAATCTTGAGTAAAAGTCGTCTCTGGCTCAATACCTAATACTAAGTCAAAGCTTGTTGTATTGGTACAGCCTGTCGTATTATTAGTCACTTGAGCATAAACCGTTTGTGGATCAGAAACACTTGTGTATGGACTCACTAACGGACTAACACCATCAATGGCATCCTGTTCTGTTAAATGATAGGTTACTGTAAAATCATCCGGACTTTGAGTATCTCCCAAAATTGCAAGATCATTATCTGGTAAATTGAATACTGCTGTATCATTTCCAATAGAACAACCCACTAAATCTGGTGGCATATTAGCAATTGGTAATGGTAAAAATTCAACCAAGATGTCATCAGATATAATACATGTTGGTGAGAATATAATTTGTGTCGTATAAGATCCTGGCTCTTCAACGATTAGTGTATTTGTTGTTTCACCTTCAATTACAAATCCATCTTTAAACCAAACGTGATCTACTGCAGGTGCTTGTGTTTCTAAAGTTATTTGTTGTCCAAGACAAGCAGCCGTTCCAGATGCAATCGTAATATCGGCACCTAACTCTACTTCTCCAATATCAAAACTTCCTGCTTTTAAGAAAACTCCTGAATCAAAATTACTATCACCTTCATCAGCAATAACTAATTTGATATGATAGGTTTCTCCTATATTCACTTCAGAAAATGCTGTAAATACTTCGGTTCTACCATCAAAAGACATTGGAGGAAGGTTATCTGGTACATAACCGCCAAAATATTCTTCATTTATAGCATCACAACCAGGGTTTTCTGGGTGAATATTTGTAACTAAAATTGGAGTATTGGTTCCTGGTAAAACGGCTAAGTTAGTCGTTACACCATTCTCATCTGTTAATAAAAAGGCAAAGGCATCAGAGAAATTACATTCAAATGTTCCACCTGTGTTTCCGTTATATTCTTCGGAAGCCATTAAGAAATCAAAGCTAATTTCATCTGATAATGGCACAAAATCAAATTCTATGATTGAAGCATTATTTGTAATATCACCTCCAATAATAGCACTCAAGTCATCATCACCTGGCCATGCAAAAGTCCCATCACCCATATCATTAATATTTGGACCAGCAGCTAAGGCTGCATTACCACTAGTAAGTAAAAGTCCTTCTTCAAATGGGAACCCTCCATCAAAAGCAGAAAAGTATCCAATACCATTAACATCGCCAAAATTAGTTCCTGTAGAAAAAGTAATATTTGAAATCTGAGCACACGGACTGTCAATTAAAATATCGACAACAAGTTCTTCAATAGTGTAAGTGTCTTGGTCTACCATGACATTTCCAGCGCCTGGTCTAATACATAAATCAAATGTATAATCAACAGGATCATTTCCTGCAGAAAACGCTCTGATATAGTAAGTATTCCCAACCGTTAAAGACGGTGTGATACTCGCATCAGCATCAGAACAATACAACTCTACAAGACCATCACAGGTTCCTTCATAGACGCCATGATCTAAATCCAGGAAGAAATCACTTCCATCGATATTAGTAAATTGTATAATTTGGAATTCGTCTAAAGCCGTAAACTCAAACCACACATCATTGCCTGGATCACCATTACAACTTCCAGATGGAACTCCAGAATCGGTAGCTTCCACTAAGGTTCCTGATGTAATAATGTCACAGCTTTCATCGGCATTTACACCAGCTACTGTAGCGTTACATGGGTTATCATTATCTGGAGGACATGCTAACAACTGGAAGGCACTACTGTTAATATCACAACTAGCATCTTGATCGTTTGTAACAGTTATCACAACATCTACAAAGAATGGAAATGGTCCAATTTCGTAGGTTCCTACTGCTGTAGCTGGAACTGTATTAGCATCAATATTACTAGAAATAGTAAGTGATGTTGCATCACCCATACTCGTGACATTCACATTAATCAAGAATTGTTCACCATTATCACAATCATCTACAATTTGATAGGTTGCAGCAGGATTGATACATGTTGCACAAGAAACTGTAACGTCAAATGGCGTAAATCCAGTTGAAGAGTCACAACTTACAGAGAAATCAGAATTTATATACCAAGAAATAGTATCACCACTAGATTGGAAACTAAGACCTGACACATCTGCCAAACCAGCATTATTTAAAGTTGAATTAAACAATTCTGTTCCGTCTGAATCTATAACAACTAATTCGTCACAACAACCTTCTAAATCTCCCGCATTAAAATCTAAATTTAATGGCAAGCCATTTGAACTTGTATAGGTAAAAGTTGCTACTGAAGGATCATCATCGATATCATCAAAGTAACAGAAGTTAGTATTTACAGGACCAACAGCACAATCTACAATATAATCAAGCAATAAATCGGTCTCAAAAATTACTGGTCCCGTCCAAGCACTAAAACCATTGACATCACAATCTGCTCTTACCCAAACCTCATAGTCTGTATCATAATCTAATCCCGTTTCATTTACGGTCATAGTTGTTACTGGAGTTCCTGCTCCAGTTGGCTCTCCTGAACCTTCAGGTTGAACAACATACTCCCAGTCGGTTTCTGAAGCACCTGCTTCCCAGCTAAAATCGGCTGTAGTTCCAGTAACATTTTCTACTATTAATCCTGTTGGTTCTGGACAATCTGGAATAGCTCTTACTCTAAAATTATCAACAAAAATATCGTTATCTGCAGTATCATCTACTGTACCTTCAGATCCTAAGATTCCAAACTGAACTGTTTGACCAGAGTAAGCTGATAAATCATAGACGACAAGTGTTCCTGACGCAGGCACCACACTTGTATTATCCCAAGTAAGTAAATTGGTCCATGTAGCACCATTATCTGTACTTATTAATAATTCTACAGTATCATCAGACCCTAGAGTTCCTGCTTCGGTAGGACTACCAAATTGCATGATTCCAAAATCAAAATCGACTTGAAAAGGCCCACCAGTTAAATCAAATTGAGGAGATAATATCCAATCACTCTTAAAAGCTTGCCATAAGTTAATCTTGTATGCACCCGTAAAGCCATTATTTAAAAAGCCATCTGGGCCCCAATCTCCAGCGCCTAAATTTGTTGGTCCAGATACGGCATCTCCATCTCCAGCTTCATCCCAACAGTCTGGTATAATGGTTGTGAAATCTTCTAAATAATCGGGTACAAATACAGCACAAGCCGTTTGAAAGTTCACTGGACCTATCCAACTACTCAAACCATCTGTACCGCCACAATCGGCTCTAACATAAATTTCATAATCGGTTATTGCGTCTAAACCAGTTACTGTATAAGGGTTATTTGCTGTGGCTGTCCCAGGTCCAGTTGGCAATCCTGTACCAACAGGTTGAACGACGACTTCCCAATTGGTTTCAGTTCCTCCGGGAGTCCAACTAATATCTGCTGTAAATGCGGTAATATTATCTACAGTTATACCTGTTGGTTCTTGACAAGTTGGAACCAAACGTACTCTAAAATTATCTACAAAAACATCATTGTCTTCAGTATCATCTACTGTGCCTTCTGACGCTAGGATACCAAACTGAACTGTTTGCCCAGAGTAAGCTGTTAAATCAGCTACAACCTGTGTTCCAGTAGCAGGAACAACACTTGTATTATCCCAGGTCATTAAATTAGTCCAACTAACTCCATTATCTGTACTAATTAATAATTCTACGGTATCATCAGAACCTAATGTTCCTGCTTCAGTAGGACTACCAAATTCCATGATTCCAAAATCAAAATCGACTTGAAAAGGACCACCAGTTAAATCAAACTGAGGCGTTAATATCCAATCGCTCTTAAAATTTTGCCATAAGTTTACTTTGTATGCGCCTGTAAAACCATTGTTTAGAAAGCCATCAGCAACCCAAGCGCCTTCACCTAATCCAACAGGACCCGTAGTGGCGTCACCATCTGTAGCTTCATCCCAGCAGTCTGGTACAATAGTTTCAAAATTTTCTACGTATTCTGGTATAAATACATCACAAGCTGACTGAAAGTTTACAGGTCCAACCCAAGGGCTAAATCCATCAGTTCCACAATTTGCTCTAATGTATACTTCATAATCTGTTAAGGCAGTTAAATCGGTCACACTGTAAGGGTTATCCGTTGTAGGAGTTCCAGATCCTGATGGTTCTCCTGATCCTGCAGGTTGTATTACAATTTCCCAATCAGTTTCTGTGCCTCCAGCAGTCCAGCTAATATCTGCAGAATTAGCAGTAATGGCTGTTACCTCAAGTGCTGATGGAAAATTACAAGTTGAATTATAAACCTCTACATTATCAACGAGCCAGTACCATGCCCAAATATTTCCATCATTATAAATAAATCGAATCTGCATACTAGCGTTAGAATACGCTGTTATATCAATATGTTGCTGATCGGGGTTATCAAAACCACCAGCATCAGCATTTTGATTTAAAACTTCAATCCAATTGGTGCCATCAAAGACTTCTACAATTGCAGAATCTCCACCACCATTATTATAAAATTGATCAAAATCAAGGAATAAAGCTGTCGCTCCAGTAGTATCAAAAACCGGAGATGTTAAAGTTTCAATGAGTTCAACTCCATTTCCATTGGCATCACTGTTCACAATAGCACAGTTGGTGCCATTAAGAGCATTCCCAGCACCTTGTTGCCCTGAAATCCAGGAATCGCCTGTAGCGCCTCCTTCATCAGTAACCGTCCAAGTAGCTGGTATCTCTGTGTCAAAATTTTCTTGTAAATACGTTTGTGCCTCTACCAGTGAAAAGGTAAATAAGAGCACAATAAGTAAGATTATTTTTTTCATTTGTGTCGGTTGTTTTTTAAACTTTTCTTTTACATGTTAGTTCATGTAGCAATTTTTTAGATATAACCAATAAAAGCCCTGTTTGATTAATTCAGGGCTTTATATAGGTTAGTTAGTCATTTTATTTTTTTATTTTTTATTGAGCTTGTGGTCCTCCACTTACAATAATAAACTCTGATCTTCTGTTCATTTGGTGTTCTTCATCAGTACAGTTAGAACCACAATCAACTTTAGGTTCATTTTCTCCTTTACCCATTCCAGAAATTCTGGCTTTATCAATCCCTTTAGAAATCACATATTGAACCGTTGTTTTAGCTCTTCTATCTGATAATCTTTCATTATAAGATGCAGAGCCTCTACTATCGGTATGAGACGTCGCATTAATGACCATTTCTGGATATTTATTCATGATTTGAACTAGTTTATCTAATTCAAAAGCGGCTTGAGCTGTTATGTTTGATTTGTCAAACTCGAAAAAGATTGGATTTAAATTAACAACTTCAGGCCCAACAATAACTTCAATTGGGTCTAACATGATACTAACTTCTTCCTCTTCTTCTTCGGAAGCTGAAACGGTTACCTTCTGACTTTCATAGCCATCCATAACCACTTCTAATTCTGATTGTTTTCCACATTCAACTATAAATTCTACGGTCCCATCTGAATTGGTCACTTTAGATAAAATCATATTTCCTTGATCGTCATATAATGTTACATTAGCAGCATTTATTGGGTTTCCTGTTTTTGAATCTGTAACAATTCCTGAAATTAAAACATCACATAAAGGTTGTAATTTTTTAATAGCATAGACGTCATCGCCTCCTAATCCACCTTCTCTGTTAGAAGACACAAAACCTTCTTCGGTTTCTTCATCTAAATGAAAGGCAAAATCATCAGCATTACTATTTACAGGAACACCTACATTTCGAACTGGTCCCATTTTTCCATCAACTACTTTTGAATAAAAGACATCGAGATTTCCTAAACCTAAATGCCCATTTGAAGAAAAGTATAAGGTATTATTGCTACTAATAAAAGGGAACATTTCTTGACCCTGAGTGTTTACTTTTTGTCCTAAATTTTCAGGCTCACCTAAAGTACCATCGTCATTAATACTAGCTTTATAAATATCAAATAATCCAAATCCTCCAGGCATATTAGATGCAAAGTAAAGTGTTTTTCCGTCGGCACTTACCGAAGGGTTTTTAACCGAATAATTCTCACTGTTTATTGGGAAGCCTTCAACATTGCTCCAACCATCACTAGTTTTTGTTGCCTTATATAAATGTAACTGGCTTATTCTATAATTAGTTATAGAATCTCTTTCGTATTCTTTTTCAAAATAGCTCTCACGAGAAAAATACATCGTCTTACCATCTGGAGCAAATGAAACAACACCTTCATGATATTTGGTATTTACTTTATTTCCAGCTAAAGCTGCTGCTTGATAAGTCCCATCATCATTTTTGGTTAATTCGTAAATATCTAAAAATGGCTCTTCATTCCATCCATAAGTTTTACGAGACGTATTTCTTGCTGATGTAATATATAGCTTCCCATCTTGAAGTGTTCCTCCAAAATCAGAATACTCGGTATTAAAGCCTAAGTTTTGAATATTAAACTTTTTACCTTTTTCTAAAATCTTAGGTAAATAATCTGGATTCTTTTTAAAAGCTATTGCGCGATCATCACTAGGTCTCATTTCAGCAAATTTTGCCATTTGCACATTAGACTCTTCATACTTACCATTAGCTTTAAGCATTTGTGAATATTTGAAAAGCATTTCTGGGCTATCAGACGATTCTAAGGCTTTAGCATACCATCTTTCGGCTTCCTGCGTATTAAATACGTTATAATAGGACTCTGCTAATTGGCTGTATACGTAAGGACTACCTTTACCGTTTTCAACTAATTTAGAATAATCTTCAGCAGCTTCAACAAACTCAAATCTATTGAAATGTTTATCTGCTTTTTTGGTGTCTTTATTTTGAGCAATTAAGCTGAAACTACTTAATGCTACTATTGTAAAAAGTGTTAATATTTTTTTCATAATGTTTTAGCTTAACTGTTTAGAAATATCTTGGTGAACGTGACACTTTCTTCGGAAAGTTTAAATCAAATAACAGCAAAAATTCATGTGATGCTGGTGCATATTTTTTAATATCTGAAGTAACACTATCATAAGCATATCCAATTCTCACTGAAGGTGTAATTGCAAAATTAATCAACCCAGAGAATGAATCGTCTAATCGATAGGATGCACCAATTTCAAGCTTTTCAAAGAACAAGGCATTAAGGTTTGCATCAAAAGATGTAGGAGCACTAAATGCTGATTTAACTAAAAATGATGGTTTTAACTTTGTATTTGGTGATAGCTGAAAAACATAACCACCAGTTACAAAATAGTGTGCTTCTTCTGAGCCTAATTTATTACCATTAGCATCTAAGTGAACAGAGTTTAAAATGTTAGGAACAGATGCCGCTAAATAATAATTATCGGTGTAATAAAAGAATCCAGCACCAATGTTTGGTGTGGTTGTATTAATGTTTTGAAAGAACGGATCATTAGGATCGATAAGATCTATATCGGCTAAGCCAATATCATGAAATGTCGCTCCTGCTTTTAATCCGAAAGCTAATCTATGCTCACCTCCTAATTGTAACGTATAAGAGAAATCGGCATACACATTAGTTTCTTTTATTGGACCTACTTCATCAGAAATAATAGAAAGCCCTAACCCTACTTTTTCTCCTACAGGTAGGTGACCAAAAAAGGTACCTGTTTGTGGAGCTCCATCAATACCTGCCCATTGTGATCGATACAGTAATCCGAAAGACAAATTTTCTTTAGAACCTGCGTAAGCTGGATTGATGACATTCATATTATACATGTACTGTGTATATTGAGGGTCTTGCTGCCCATACACTTGCGTTGCAATTAGCAATACAATAATGATATAAAATTTTTTCATTTGTTAGTTATTTGATTTTAGTTGTTTAGTTGATATTTTAATTGATTTTTAATTGAGTCGCTGAATATAAACCCAAGCACTTCTTCGCTTGCCGTCTTCATATTCCATCGTATAGAAATACGTTCCTACTGGTAACTCGTCTCCATCGTTCGTTTGACCATACCATTCATCAGTATAGTTAGCTTTAGAGTAGACAAGTGTTCCGTTACGGTTGAAAATTTCAAGTTTACTAACGTCATAGCTACTTAAATCAAAGGTGTCATTCATTCCGTCTCCATTTGGAGAAATTCCTTGAGGAATTACACAACTTTCAAGTTCAATGATGGTTTGTTCGGTTATGCTTGAACACATTGTAGCATCGTTATAAGTTACTTCAATTTCATAAAGTCCTGCTTCAAGTACTGGTAATGTTAGTCCGTTTTCCCCAGCAATAACACCTCCATCCTGATACCATACGATGGTAACTTCGCTTTCAGTATAATTATTAGCTGTAGCAGTGACCAAAATTGGAACAGTTGCATTAGGACAAACTTCATAATCAAAATCTGTTGTGAATGTTGTACTTGGCAATGGCTTCACTATTAAATCTATTGGCACAACAGAATAGCAATCGAAAGCAGAATTATTCTCAACTCTAGCCCAAATAGTTTGCGATACACTTGTATATAATAAGGCAACAGAACTTGTAGCTGTTTCTGCGTTTGCTTCAGAAGAATAGTAGCTAACCGTAAAGTCATCAGGGTTTTGACCATTGAGGATATTTATACTATGTGCTGCTAAATCAAAATCGGCGATTCCGTCTGTATCATCATCACAGACTTCTAATGGCACACTAGTAGCATCTGGCGTTGGTCCAGAAATGATTAAATCAAAACTCGTTGTAGCAAAACAGAATTCGGCATCAGCATCTTCAACTCTCACAAAAATAGTTTGCGGGTTAGAGATGTTGGTATAATTTAAAGGTAAAGAGTTTTCATCAGCTTGAGCATCGGCTAAAGTTAAATGATAACTCACATTAAAATCTGTATCAGATTGACCTCCTAAAATACCTGAGGTTTGAATACTTAAATCAAAATCTTCTATTTCATCGGCTGAGATATCATCACAAGTCACAATATCATCTACTTCGTTAGCCGTTGGCTCTTGACCAAATGTTACAGTTACAGAATCTTGCGCTTGAGCATCACATTGCTCATCATAAGCAATTACTGTATAGGTGTTTGAGTTTGAAACCGTTAATGTTGGTCCTGTTTCTCCTTCAATAATAAAGCCATTTTCATACCATTCATAAGTATCTGCGAATGGTGAATCTGCATTTAACGTATAATCTGGGAAACCACAAAATTCTTGATCGACTCCTAAATCTACTTCAATTTCGGCAGTTATATTACCATCATCTTCGCCTCCAGCATTGGTTTGACTAATAGAAATAGTTCCAGGATCATCTGAGAAATTGGTCACTAAAAGTAAGTAAATCTCTCCTGTTTGAGCGTTATCAATTGTGAGGTTCTCTGTTGAAACAAAGGAATAACTACAATCAACTATATTTCCAAATGGATAAAAGTCTGGACTCGTTGTATTGTTAGGGCAATTAGTAGGATCTGGACAACCTAAGTCTAAATTTCCACAAGCATTTTCTACAGACTCAAATGGTCCCCAAAGAACAAAATCAACGTCTAATCCATTACCATCAGCATCGACTTGAGAAATTTCTATTTCAATAAGTCCAGGTTCGCCAATTTGAATGATATTCCATGTTGGGTTTGGCGCAGAGCCTAAACAGGCAATATCTGTTGGGTCTGGAATACCTATAATGTTTGGTGTTGTTAATGCTCCGCCGGCTTCAGCACAGAAATTTTCAGCGTTTTCACAGATTATGTTTGTTGGTGCTTCTTTAATACACAAATCGAATGTTGTTGTTACACTATCATTTCCTCCAGAGAAAACTCTAATAAAGTATGTGTTTCCTATAACCAGTTGAGGCGATACCATAGCGTCGGCATCAGCACATTCAAGTTCTATTAATCCGTCACAAGTTCCTTCATACAAAGCAATATCTGTATTAAAGCCTTGGTTGACATTTATTAATGATATCAGTTGCACTTCACTGAGTGCTGTAAATTCAAACCAAACATCATCATTTGGATTACCACCACAAGATCCAGATGGCACTCCAGAATCGGTAGCTTCAACTAAAGTCCCAGACGTTACCAAATCACAAGATTGGTCATCGTTAACAACTGCAACAGTTGCTCCACATGGATTGTCGTTTTCAGGCGGACAAGCCAATAATTGAATCGCATTACTATTAATAACACAATTGACGTCTTGGTCATTACTTAATGTTATTACAACATCCTGTAAGAATGGAAATGGACCAACTTGATAGATTCCTTCTGTAGTTACTGATACTGTTGTAGCGTCAATATTATTAGATATGGTTAATGAAGTCGCATCACCTAATGTTGTGACATTCACATCAATCAAGAATTGTTCTCCATTTTCACAATCATCAATAACTTGATAAGTAGCTGCTGGATTAATACATGTCGCACAAGCCACTGTAACATCAATTGGCGTAAATCCAGTTGAAGAGTCACAACTTACTGAGAAATCAGAATTTATATACCAAGAAATAGTATCACCACTAGATTGAAAACTAAGGCCTGAAACATCTGCTAAGCCAGCAGCGTTTAAGGTTGAATTAAATAGTTCTGTTCCGTCAGAGTCTATAACAACTAATTCGTCACAACAACCTTCTAAATCTCCTGCATTAAAATTCAAATTTAAAGGCAATCCGTTTGAACTGGTATAGGTGAAAGTTGCTACAGATGGATCGTCATCTATATCATTAAAGTAACAAAACGCAGTATTTACTGGTCCAACAGCACAATCTACTAAACTATCAAGACAAAATTCTTGATTAAGAATTGGACTGGTTAGCGTACAATTAGCATCATCATCATTAGCTACAGTAATTTCTACTGGAGTATTATTAGCATAAGGCCCAAAAGTAACAATACCTACTGCACTTACTGTTTGTGGTGCACTGCCTTGGTCATCGCTAATAGTAATTGATGTAGCTGAGCCTAAATCGGATAAGTCTACATCGACAAAAAACTCAGGTCCTACTAAACAATTAGAAACAACAGCATAAGTTGCTTCTGGCTGAACGCAAGTTGCACAAGCGACTGTGAAATCCCATTCTGTTGTACAACAAGTACTTCCAGAACCACAACTTACAGAACCATCAGCATCAATTTCTAAATACATAGAATCTCCTGTAGAATCAAATTGTAAGCCTGCAAGATTTCCTCCATTATTTCCTTGATAAATTAATGGCGCCGTATTATCTGCTCCATCATATACTAATATGTCGTCACAACACGATTCGATACCACCTGCGTTGAAGGTGAGTCTCACCGGACTTCCGTCGGTTGATTCAAATAACCAAGCTGTATCATCATTATTACCATAGCAGTAATTAAACTGTAAAGGTGGTTGTGTACAATCGACTATATTTAATTCACATTGATCTTGAGTTAATGCACTACTTGTAACAGTACAATTAGCATCATCATCGTTTACTGCAGTTATAACTACTGGAGTATTATTTGTAAAAGGTCCAAAGGAAAAAACTCCTGTAACACTTGTTGTTTGCGGCGCACTACCTTGGTCATCTGATAGTGTCATTGAGGTTGCCGAACCTAAATCGGTTAAATCAACATCGACAAAAAATTGTGGTCCATTAATACAATCTTGTCTTACAGCAAAATCTACTTCAGGAACCACACAAGTTGCACAAGCAACTGTAAAATCCCATTCTGTAGTACAACAAGTACTTCCAGAGCCACAACTTACAGAACCATCAGCATCAATTTCTAAATACATAGAATCTCCTGTAGAATCAAATTGTAAGCCCGAAAGATTTCCTCCATTATTACCTTGATAAATTAATGGTGCTGTATTATCTGCTCCATCATATACTAATATGTCGTCACAACACGATTCGATGCCACCTGCGTTAAAGGTGAGTCTCACCGGACTTCCGTCGGTTGATTCAAATAACCAAGCTGTATCATCATTATTACCATAGCAGTAATTAAACTGTAATGGTGGTTGCGTACAATCGACTATATTTAATTCACATTGATCTTGAGTTAATGCACTACTTGTAACATTACAATTAGCGTCGTCGTCATTTTCAACAGTAATAATAACTGGAGTATTATTAGTAAAAGGCCCAAAAGAAAAGACACCTGCAACACTTGTTGTTTGCGGTGCACTGCCTTGGTCATCTGAAAGTGTCATTGAGGTTGCCGAACCTAAATCGGTTAAATCGACATCGACAAAAAATTGTGGTCCATTGATACAATCTTGTCTTACAGCAAAATCTACATCAGGAACCACACAAGTTGCACAAGCAACTGTAAAATCCCATTCTGTTGTACAACACGTGCTTCCAGCACCACAACTTACAGAACCATCAGCATCAATTTCTAAAAACAAAGAATCTCCTGTAGAATCAAATTGTAAACCAGAAAGATCGCCTCCGTTATTACCTTGATAAATTAAAGGCGCCGTATTATCTACGCCATCATAGACTAAAATATCATCACAACACGATTCTATACCACCAGCAATAAAGGTTAATCTTAATGGACTTGAATCTGAGGAAGTAAATACCCAGTTCGTTGTATCATTATTGCCATAACAATGATTAATCTGAGTAGGTGCCTGAGTACAATCTATTGTAATCTGTGCATCTACAGACCACATTGAAAAAGCAAAAAGGAATGATAACGAGAGTAAAATTTTTTTCATATCAATGAATGCTATTAAATTATTTAATCAATTGATTATTAGTGTTTTAAATATTTTCTGTAGGGCAAAAAGAAAATTTATTGACAAACGAGCCTTAAAAACGACTCACAATAAGTAACCGAAGATAAAAAAAATGACAGTTAACAAACTGTTAAGAATGTTATAATAGATAAAACGCAATTATAATCGACAAAAAGAAAACAACCTTAAAAAACTTAAATTTCAGTCCGATTTAATAACACGTAAACGGGAAAGTGATCACTAAAGCCTCCTTTGTATTTTTTTCCGACATAGGTTCGAAATGGTTGTCCTTTAAACTTACCATTATATTGTGTCAAAAACTTTTCGTCAAAAATATTCGCTTCATCAAATTTTAGTCTGTTTTTTTGAGTTTCAAAAAAATTGGTAGACATCATAATTTGATCGAATAAATTCCATTTAAAATTATGATTTAAACTCCCTCGCGTATAAGACAACATGGTTTCCATTGGATTATAAAGTCCGCCATTAGCAGTAAGAAATTTAATGCTCTCATTACTTGGATTATCATTAAAATCTCCCATTACTAAGATCTTGGCATTAGGATCTTCGGCTTTAATATTTGTCATGATTTCAATAACCTTTTCTGCAGCTTTTAAGCGTTTATACATAGATTCTTCGACACCTTCTCTTCTCGATGGCCAATGGTTGACAATACAGTATACTTTTTCAGAATGCAGATGACCAGATACCAATAAAATGTCTCTTGTATAATCTTGTTCACCAAGCGCATCTTCCAAATAAACTGCAAAGGTTTTAGAGTATTCGACTGAAAACACAGACTTATCGTAAATCATACCGACATCAATACCTCTTTCATCTTGAGAATTATAATGTATAATACCGTAATCATAGGGCTCTAAATCCTTACTTTCAATTAAGTCTCTAAGCACATTTTTATTTTCAACTTCGGCTAAACCAACAATAGCAGGCGGTTTTTGAGTGTGTTCAAAACCAATTTTTGAAATGACCTGACCTAGTTTGTAGAGTTTTCGGTCGTAACGTTTTTTAGTCCATCGCTTATCTGTACCTGGCAAAAAATCATTATCGTGTTTGGTCGCATCATTATAGATATCGAAAAGATTTTCGAGATTATAAAATGCAATAGTATATGTCGTTGTTTTTAAATCTTGGGAATTCACTTCACAAATTTAAGTTTTAAAATGCAATGGACGAACATTCAATTATGTAACTTTGTGTTTTATTACAAATATGATTGAAAAAAAAGACATAGAGTTAGAAAAGGCAGTCCTTATTGGTGTGGTTACCAGAGAACAAAACGAAGAACAATCTAAAGAATATTTAGATGAATTAGAATTTTTGACTTATACTGCTGGTGGCGACGTATTGAAACGCTTTACTCAAAAAATGGATATGCCAAATCCCAAAACCTTTATTGGTTCTGGTAAAATGCAAGAAGTGCAGAATTATATCGAAGAACATGAGGTGGGAACTGCCATATTTGATGACGAATTATCTGCTGCTCAAGAACGAAATATTAGTAAGATATTAGGCTGTAAGGTTTTAGACCGAACCAACCTCATCTTAGATATTTTCGCTCAACGTGCTACAACAAGCTATGCACGTACTCAAGTTGAATTAGCGCAGTGTGAATATTTACTTCCTAGACTTAAAGGAATGTGGACTCACCTTGAGCGTCAAAAAGGTGGTATTGGAATGCGTGGTCCTGGTGAAACCGAGATTGAAACCGATAGACGAATTGTTCGTGATAAGATTGCCTTATTAAAAGCCAAGATTAAAACTATTGATAAGCAAATGGCTGTTCAACGTGGTAATCGAGGGAAAATGGTTCGTGTAGCTTTGGTTGGTTATACCAATGTTGGCAAATCGACCTTAATGAATGTGATTAGTAAAAGTGATGTTTTTGCTGAAAATAAATTATTTGCAACCTTAGATACGACTGTTAGAAAAGTGGTGATTCAAAACCTTCCTTTTTTACTAACCGATACTGTTGGGTTTATACGAAAATTACCAACGCAGCTTGTTGAGTCATTTAAAAGTACGCTTGACGAAGTTAGAGAAGCCGATTTATTACTACATGTGGTTGATATTTCCCATCCTAATTTTGAAGAACATATCGAATCGGTCAATAAAATTCTTGGTGAAATTGACAGTTCAGATAAGCCTACAATAATGGTCTTCAATAAAATTGATGCCTATAAAGCTGAACCTTTTGATGAAGATGATTTAATTACCGAAAGAACTTCATCACATTACTCTTTAGACGAATGGAAAAATACATGGATGAATCGCGTTGGAAAAAATGCTTTATTTATTTCGGCGTTGAACAAAAAGAATATCGATACGTTTAAAAAGCGTGTTTATGATGAAGTACGAGAAATTCATGTGACGCGTTTTCCGTATAATCATTTCTTATATCCTGATTACACTGAAGATATTGAAGACAGCGAATAAAACATAAGCCTTTAAAAAACAAAAAAGCATCCTAAAATATTAGGATGCTTTTTTTATGGTATTAAACCCTATTGTTTAGAATTTGTAAGTCAATCCTAAAGTATAGTAAGTTTGTAATTCGTTATCTACATTATCAAATGTTGGCGCATCTGCAGCATCACCATCAAAATTAGCCAATGCAAAATTTAATGCTTCTTGTTTGTTACTTCTCAATCCGAAGTCAAAACCAACACCAATCATTTTCCATAGCGTATAGCTAAAAGAGTTCGTCCAAGTTACGTTAGATAAATCTCCGCTTTTATAACTTTGAAACATTGATAGGTTTGATTTAAAAGCGACAGCACCTATTTGACGTGTATAATCGGCCACAATTTTAGCACCTAATGACGATTCAAAAACAGTGTCATTTTCAGCAAAAACAAAGTTGTAGTTTAAAGGGTGAATAACAACAATAAGATTATCGATAGGTGTCCAAGTGGCACCAACACCAAGATCTAAATATCCTGGATCATTAAAGTTATTTAAAATCGTCGTTCTGTATTCCATTAATCCAGAAATCGCAAATTTTTCACTTAATTTTCTACCATATAAAGATGAAATATTAAATACGTCTGTAGTTGGCTCAAAATCGTCGCTATCTAAGTCGGTATCTTTATTATCTAATTTCACCCAACTTAAGTTGGTATTTAATGAGTTTCTCCAGAAAAATTTATCCTCAATTAAATTAGCAAATCCGTTCACAGTAAACCCAATATTACCTGAAGAGTTATTAGGAACACCTTGCGAATACCAGTTGTTAAAGTTTGATAAGCTTCCACCAATAACACCAAAAGCGCCCACTCTCCAACCTGGCAAAGCGTCTATTTGAGCTTGTAATGCATTAGCTTCTGCTTGAGCAGCATCGGCTTCTGCTTGTTTTTCTGCTTTTTGAGCTTGTAACTCTTCTTTAGTTTGAGAAAAACCAAAAGATATTGATACCATCAATATTGCAGTTAAAAGTAATTTTTTAGTCATAATTTTAGTTTTAATAATTTTCAACTTCATTAATTAAGTGCAAATATATTCATTAGTCATTTGAACACCAATAAATTGAAATAAAATGAATATATAAACTCCTTGTATTAGACGCAAACTTTAATTGAAAGTCACAGGAGTACCATTATTTTTTTTTGAAAAGTGGTACCGACGAACAAGCTTCGCCATACATAATTGATTTGGCCACTGGTTTTAGTTTGCTTGACAACATGATATAAGCATTTGAAGGCACTGGTTTGTGGGCACAACCTTTTATAATAAGCGGCTTGTCTTTATAAGGTGCAACATCAAGTGCAGTAATAATATCTTGATAGATTGAAGTTTCAAGTGTTTCTAAATCACCTACACATACTTTACGAACATAAGGTTGTAACTCTATGGTTAATAACATATAGGCCCACGCAGGAATTATTGCATCGGTAGAACAGGTTAAAGCTACAAACTGATTTTGATGAACAGACCAGTCATAATCCTTAACCAACTGTCTGAACTCTTTTTCACGAAGTACAAAGCCTTCAAATAGCCAGTCTTTAATATCAAAAACAAAGCGTTCACCTTCTGGGTAGTAATCTTCAAGATCTACAACCATCAATTTACTTTGTGCTACTCTATTTATGATTTCTTCAGCCATACTACAAATTTAATATTTTATTTATTGGTAACCTTCAGCTTGTAAAGCAAATAACTGCGCATACAATGACTGGTTACTCATAAGTTCTTGATGTGTTCCTAGTTCAAGAACTTTTCCATCTTTCAGAACCAAAATTCTATCTGCCTGTCTCACCGTACTAAATCGATGTGAAATAATAATACTGGTCTTATCTTTTGTTAAACCAATAAAGTGTTCAAATACGTCGCTTTCGGCTTTGGCATCTAATGCTGACGTTGGTTCGTCTAAAATCATCACCTTGGCATCTTTCATATAGGCCCTTGCTAATGCCACTTTTTGCCATTGGCCTCCAGAAAGTTCTTGTCCTTTGTAAAAACGTTTCCCTAATTGTTGGTTATAGCCAAGTTTTAATTCTGAAACCACTTCATCTGCTAAACTTAAGGCAGCTGCTTTTTCAATTTTTTCCTGATTGTCTAGTTCTTCAATATTGCCAATAGCAATATTCTCTCTAACCGTAAATTCGTATTTGAAAAAGTCTTGAAAAATAACACCGAAAAATTCTTGGTACTCGGCTTTTTTAAATCGGTTGATATTAATACCGTCTAAGAGAATTTCTCCCGAAGTCGGCTCATAAAAACGCAATAACAGTTTTGTTAATGTAGTTTTTCCTGCACCATTTTGACCAACAAAAGCCATTTTTTCGCCAGCATTGATTTTAAAACTCACGCCTTTTAAAATTTCGACATCAGCATCAGGATAAGAAAAATGTACATTTTTAAACTCAAAACCCAAACTAATGGTTGTTGGTAGAGTTTGATCTTCGGCATGAGTTGGTTCAATAGAAATATCTAGAAACTCAAAATAATCTTTTAGGTACAAGGCGCTTTCGGTAATTCTGGTAAATTTAGAAAAGAAGTCTTGAAGGTTTCGCGTGAGTCTATTAAATGCTCCTGATAAAAACGTCAGTTCGCCTAAAGTAATCATCCCAGAAATGACTCTATAAATAATAAAAACGTAAGCCCCATAATAGCTTAAGGTTCCAAGAACATTAAATAAAAAACCTAAGGCCGAACGTTTAACAGCTAACTTTTTATTCAGTTCATAGTATTCGTCAGATAAGTTTTTAAAGCGATCTACAACGAAGTCGGTTAAACCAAATAATTTTATCTCTTTAGCGGTTTGGTTGTTCGCGCCAATAAAACGTAGGTAATCGAGTTCACGCCTTTCGGCTGTCCAACCTCGCGCCAATGAATACTGTTTCTGGCTAAACCAGATTTCGTTAATAAACGACGGAATAATACTCAATATCAACAAAATAATGAGGTAAGGTTCAAAATAAATAAGTCCGGCAACCAAGGTGGCAATAGAAATTAAACTTTGCACTTCACCTAAAGCATTAGACATCAAACCAACCCGACCTGTCGTTTGGGTTCTGGCACGTTCTAGTTTATCGTAAAATTCAGAGTCTTCAAGCAGACTGATATTAATTTGATTGGTTTTTTTAATGATGCTTACCGATGAACTTATAGAATAGGCATCACCCAATAAACTATCGGTTAATGCAATGGCTCTGCTAATTAAATCGGAAAGTATAATGAGCGCAAACTCTATACCTACATAAGTCCAAAGGTTTGTTAAGTCGGCCGTTTCGGCTTTAGACTGAAGAATAATCTCGTCAATAATGATTTTACCAACCCATAAAATGACAACGGGTAAAACCGCTCCAATGAGTCGACAAAAAGCAGATAAAAGGAATTTCTTTTTATTGGTAATCCAAATTTCTTTGAAAAACCTCGGAATAAAAATTAAGGCACTAAACGATCTTTTTAAGCTTGTTTTATTAGTGTCCTTAAGAGACTTAGGCGTTTGTCTTGGCATTAAATATTTTAATTGTTACAGCATTCCAAGCTCTAATTTAGCTTCTTCGCTCATTAAATCTTGGCTCCAAGGCGGATCGAAGGTGATTTCTACTTCAGCAGATTTTACATCATTTAACGACTTCACTTTTTCTTCAACCTCTAGAGGTAAAGTCTCTGCCACAGGACAGTTTGGTGTGGTTAAAGTCATTAATATTTTTACGTCGTAATCTTCATTTACGAACACATCATAAATAAGACCTAACTCGTATATATCTACAGGGATTTCTGGATCATAAATGGTTTTTAAAACCCTTACAATTTTTTCACCTAAAACGTTTGTATCTATTGTTGTTTCGCTCATATCGAACTAGTTTAACTGTGTTTGGTATGCAATGGCATACATTTTAATTTGTTTTATCATACTCACCAATCCATTTGCTCGTGTTGGTGATAAATGTTCTTTCAGACCAATTTGGTCGATAAAATCGGTATTACTTTCAATAATAGCTTTGGGATGCTGATTAGAAAAGGCTCTAATTAAAATTGCAATAATGCCTTTAGTGATAATCGCATCACTATCGGCTGTAAATTCAACTTTATCGTCGTTCATTTGCGCATGTAACCAGACTTTACTCTGGCATCCTTTAATAATATGATCTTCTGTTTTGTATTGCGCATCAATTAAGGGCAAAGTCTTACCAAGATCTATCATGTATTGATAGCGTTCTTCCCAATCATCAAACATTGAAAACTCGTCTATAATATCTTCTTGTATTTCTGCAATGGTCATCTTCATTTTTTTTGATTTCAACATCGGTTTCCGGAGACACAAAGATAAGACTTATCTACTGCTTCTCAACGATATCTTTGATATATAGTATTTTTTCAACTATATCAAGAATTGCTTTCGGAGGTTTTCCGTGATCAAAGCTTTTGCTTCTATAGATTTCGCCGCCTTTTGAAATTTCTAAAAAGGCCGCAGGAGCAGCATCATGATGATGTGTTTTAGAAGGCGCTTCATAATCTGAAAGAGCGGTTTCGTCTATGGCACTCAACAATTGGATAAATGCCTCTTTTTCTTCCTTCGGAATTAAACGCGTTGTGATAGCCTTTAAGTTATAATCGTTCGTATATTTTATAGAATCACCTTCTATCCATATTTGCAAATAAAAGCCTCTTGTGGACGCACGATAACTAGTGATTTCATGGTCTTGAAGTCTCATTTCTGAAGCTTGTAGCGTCAATTCTGAAGATGCCTCATGAGTTCCCATCTGTGCTTTCTTTTGATCACATTCCTTTGCCGAAATTAGCATAACGAATAAACATATTATGAGTTTCATACCTTTTAGCTTTTAGTGTTTACAGTAATATTACAAAAAAGAAGCCAAACTTTAAGACAGCATCATTTTTGCTTTCTTAACACCTGAAATTAAAGCGTCTATTTCGGCTTTAGTATTGTAAAATGCAAAGGAGGCTCTAACGGTTCCTGGAATATTGAAAAAATCCATAATAGGTTGAGCACAATGGTGTCCTGTTCGAACCGCAATACCCATTTTGTCCAATATGGTTCCTACATCGTATGGATGAATATCTTTCAGATTAAAAGAAATTACCGATGTTTTGTTTTTTAAATCTTTTGGACCAATAATCTCCAAGCCTTCAATTTCTAGCAACTGTGCTGTGGCATATTCTAAAAGTTCATGCTCATAGCGTGAAATTGCATCAAAGCCAATGGCATTCATATAATCTACAGCAGCTCCAAAGGCAATTCCGCCACAAATATTAGGCGTTCCTGCTTCAAATTTATGAGGCAAACCAGCATAGGTCGTTTTTTCAAAAGACACCTGATCTATCATTTCGCCACCACCTTGATAAGGTGGTAATTTATCGAGCCATTCTTCTTTTCCGTACAGAACACCAACACCTGTTGGTCCACACATTTTATGAGCAGAAGCTACATAAAAATCAACATCGAGCGCCTGAACATCGGGTTTGATGTGCGGACACGATTGTGCGCCATCAATAAGAACAGCGGCACCAACTTCATGGGCTTTTTGAATGATGGTTTCAATAGGATTAATGGTACCTAAGGCATTCGAAATATGGTTGACAAACACTAGTTTTGTACGTTCTGAGAGCAGTGCTTCATAAGCATTCATTATTAACTCACCATCAGTAGTCATAGGAATGACTTTTAAAGTCGCTCCTGTTCGCTCACATAACATTTGCCAAGGCACAATATTACTATGGTGTTCTAATGCCGATACTATAACCTCATCATGCGCATCTAACAAGCTGGTAAAACCATTAGCCACTAAATTAATACCATGTGTTGTCCCAGAGGTTAGTAGTATTTCATAGCTATGCTTGGCATTAAAATGCTGTTGAATTTTAAGTCGGGCATCTTCGTATAAATCGGTGGCCTCCTGACTTAAAGTATGAACACCTCTATGAATATTAGCATTGTAATTTGAATAATAATCTACAATCACATCAATCACTTGTTGTGGTGTTTGTGAGGTTGCGGCATTATCAAAATATACTAAAGGCTTTCCGTTGACCTGTCTGTTAAGGATAGGAAAATCTGCTCTAATGTTATCAATATTTATCATAGATACAAAATTACAAGATGTTTATCTAATATGTCATTTATAAAAAAAAACTTATAAAATTTTTAGCATTTTGTTTGTATACATTTAAATAAAATGTATTTTTATCACATGTATAGCAAAGAACTCACCAAAGGAACCTTACAACCTATTATATTAAAACTCGTAAACAGTCGAGATAAAATGTATGGTTACGAGATTACACAAGAAGTAAAAAAATTAACGTCTGGAAAAATAGATATTTCAGAAGGTGCTCTGTATCCAATTCTGCATAAACTAGAAGCTAAAGGTGTTTTAGATACAGAAAAAGTATATATAGGTAAACGTGTCAGAAAATATTATAAAGTCACCAAAGAAGGCAAGCAAATGGTAGCCGAAGTCACTAATGAAATACATGACTTTATCAAGACACTTCAACTAATTTTTAACTCAGAAAATATAACATCATGATACTATCTGATCAACAAATTGAATTTATAGATAATAACTTAAAGCTTTATGGTGTGACATCTGATGCATTGCGAGAAGATTTGCTCGACCACATATGCACCTTTATAGAAACCAATGAATCTCAAGATTTTGATTGTTTATATCAAGAAGCACTTCAGAAATTTGGTGGATATGCCAATTTTCAAAATTTACAGCGCGAAACTCACCTTCAACAACATGCTAAACAGATAGTTATGATAAATAAGTTGAAGTTTTCTGCTGGCTTTGTTGTCATTCTTCTGTTGGTTACAAGTTTAGTATTTCAAATGATGCAATGGCCTTACGCCAATGCTTGGTTACTAGGCGCAATACTCATCTCATTTTTGGTAATACTGCCAATTCATTTTTATGCTAGATATAAAAAATCAATCCATAAATTTTCTTAAATCAACTACTATGAAAAAATCATTCTACGTTCTCGGATTTATTACCTTCTTCATTTTAGGTATTGGTGCCATGTTTGAATTTTTAACATGGCCTTATCGAGGTATAATTGTATTTGTAGGGTTTTTATTTTTAAACTTTGGGCTAATCCCTGTCTACTTTTATCAAAAATATAAGCAATGTTAAGAGCTTATTGTTTGCTAGCATTATGGTGTATATCTATTAAAAGTACTGCACAAAGCGAACCTAAAGTCAAAATCGATGCACTTTTACAAGAGTATGAAATACAAGATGCTCCTGGTTTGGCTATTAGAGTTCTTCAAGATACGACCATACTTTATTCAAGAGGAATTGGGAGTGCTAATTTAGATTATAATATCAAAAATTCGGATTCCACTATTTTTAGTCTTGCTTCCATTAGTAAGCAATTTACAGCTGCTGCAATATGGGCTTTAATACAAGAATCAAAATTAAATTTAGAGGATCCTATTACTTTGTTTTTTCCAGGCTTTCCCAGTTACGGAAAATCAATACAAATTAAACACCTTTTAAACCATTCAAGTGGAATTAGAAATTATCACACCCTAATGCATTTATCTGGCTTTGATTATGATAAAAATTATTATGACAATTCTTATGTTCTTGAATTAGCTCAAAGACAAAAAAATCTCAATCATTTTCCAGGCGAAAAAATCACTTATTCAAATACAAATTACAACCTGTTAGCCTTAATAGTAGAACAAGTTTCAGGTCAAAACTTGGATACCTATCTGAAAACTAAAATTCTTAATCCGTTGGGTATGAAAAATACATTTGTAAAAGTTACTAGCGGAAAACCAATAAAAAATAGAGCTATAGGTTATCAAAAACAAGAAGACGGCTTTGTTTATAATACATCAAACCAGTTGAGTTATGGTGCAGGAAGTATGGGCAGTAATTTAATTGACATGACACTATGGGCGCAAATGCTTAATGAGGAAACACCTAAGTTTAAAGACCTCGCTAAGTTTCTTAAAACTTCTGAAGTACTAGCTTCGGGTCAAGAAGCAACATATACAAGAGGTTTAATGCTTGATCATTACAAAGGGTTTAAAACCTTTAGTCATAGTGGTTTTGGTTTTGGTGGACAAACACAATTTATATCTGTACCAGATAAAAAGATTAGTATTATTATACTTACAAATTTACAGTCTATAAACCCAACACCTATCGCTTATCAAATTCTAAATTTGTTCATAAGTTCTGAGGAAAAAGAGCTTATCGAAATAGATCCATTTGAGCCTTACGAACCTCAAAATTTGAATCAGTTTATTGGTGATTATATAGAAATTAATAGTGATATGACCATGCAGATTTTAGTTGAAAATGACACACTAAAAGCGATGGGCTCTAAGGGAAAAACCAAAATACCTTTACTACAAAACAGCAGTAATGAGTTTGTAAGACATCATGCTCAAAATGTAAAATATAATTTTAAAAAAACACCAACCTACGATATGACTATTTCATTTGGAGGAACTCCTTTTTACTTTAAACGCATAAAACTTATAAAGCAAATCCCTAATCATTTAGAAGACTATACAGGCAATTATTTTTCGGAAGAATTGCAAGCAACATATCACTTTTTTATAGAAAATGATACATTAAAATTATCATATGCTCAACATGATACGATCACTCTACATCCAATACTAATTAACCAATTTGGTAATGGAGATAGGACTTTATACCATTTTATATCATCAAATAATAATAATATCACTGGAATGTTATTGTCTTGCGACGGACAAGTAAGTAATATAGAGTTCGTTAAAGATTGAATCCTATATTTACACCTAATTTATTAGCGATAATCTTGGTAATACGTTGTTTAATTTCAGGGATTTTAACCGAATCCAATACATTATTGCTAAAAGCAAACATCAATAAAGCTTTAGCTTCCTTTTCGGGAATCCCTCGAGATCGCATGTAGAACATAGCACTCTCATCTAATTGCCCAATGGTACAGCCATGAGAACACTTGACGTCATCAGCAAAAATCTCTAACTGAGGTTTCGTGTTTATAGAGGCTTTATCGCTTAATAAAATATTATTGTTCGCCTGAAAAGCATTGGTTTTCTGAGCAATTTTGTCAACAACGACTTTTCCATTGAAAACACCTGTAGACTTATCAGCAAATATGCCTTTGTAATCCTGATGACTTTCGCAATTTGGCTCGATATGATGCACTAATGTATTGTGGTCAACATGTTGCTTATCGCCAATAATAGTCACGCCTTTTAAAGTAGAATCGATACGCTCACCTTCCTGATAAAAATTAAGGTTATTACGCGTAAGTTGACCTCCAAAACTAAAAGTATGCACAGAAGCATGGCTTTCACGTTTTTGCTTGATAAATGTATGATCAACTAACGAGGCACTTTGCTTGTCATTCTGAATTTTATAATAATCAACAATGGCACGTTTATTTGCAAAAACTTCGGTGACACTGTTAGTTAAAACCGGATGGTCTGTTAAACTTTGATGACGTTCAATAATTTGAACATGAGAATTTTCATCTACCACAATCAAGTTACGCGGTTGTAAAAGTAAAGCCGATTCATTACCAGTTGAAAAATGAATAATCTGAATTGGTTTTTCAACCACTTTATTTTTCGGAATATGAATATAGGCACCTTCTTGTGAAAATGCTGTGTTTAAAGAGGATAAACTGTCTTTAGTAGCCGCTTTATTGAAATAATTTTCAATCATCAAACGGTATTTTGGTTTAGTTAATGCTGCAGACATTAAACAAACATCAATCCCATCATGCGTTGTTTGAGATAAGTGAGAAGAATACTTTCCATCGACAAAAACCACTTTGTAGGTATCAATATCATGAATAAAATACTTCTTAATATCTCTGTATTCTAAGGCGTTTTCTTGCTTCGGAAACACACTGTAATCATGTTTTAATACCGTGTTTAATGAGGTGTATTTCCAGGCTTCATCACGTTTAGACGGAAATCCTTTATCTTCAAATGATTTCATAGCTTCACTTCTAACATCATGAACCGGAGTTTCATTATTAACCGTGTTCTCAAATGCCATAAATGACGATATTAATTTATCTTTTAAATCCATTCTCTTTGTATCCTTTCTGCAAAAGCAGCACTATTTATTTGTACATTTATTCTAGATTCCTAATCAGAAACTGTACTATACCAATTCTTGTTTAATCCAATCGTAACCCTTTTCTTCGAGTTCGTGCGCCAATTCTTTGGTTCCAGATTTAACGATTCGTCCTTCGTGAAGTACATGTACAAAATCTGGTACGATATAATCTAATAAACGTTGGTAATGTGTAATAACAATCACCGCATTGTCTTTGCTTTTTAGTTTATTAACACCATTAGCTACAATACGCAAAGCATCGATATCAAGACCTGAATCGGTTTCATCTAAAATAGCTAGTTTAGGTTCTAGCATTGCCATTTGAAAAATCTCATTACGCTTTTTCTCGCCTCCAGAAAATCCTTCATTTAAAGAACGTGATAAAAACTTTCTATCAATCTCTAAAAGTTCGGCTTTTTCACGAATCATTTTCAGCATTTCATTAGCTGGCATGTCGTCTTGCCCTTTAGCTTTTCTAGTTTCGTTAATCGCTGTTTTCATGAAGTTTGTAACACTAACTCCCGGAATTTCAACAGGATATTGAAACGATAAAAAGATCCCTTTATGAGCACGTTCTTCGGCAGCGAGTTCATCAATATCCTCATTATCTAAAAGGATTTCTCCTTTAGTAACTTCATATTCTTCTTTGCCAGCAATCACAGAAGCTAAAGTACTTTTACCCGAACCATTTGGCCCCATTATGGCGTGAACTTCACCAGCTTTAACTTCTAAATTAATGCCTCTTAAAATGGCTTTGTCTTCAACACTTGCGTGTAAATCATTTATCTTTAACATATTATTTGCTACCTACTTTTATAACTTCGTTTTCATTTAAATCTGGTGCAGTCACCTTCAATATTTCTTTTATTTCAATACGGTCTTCCCAACCTTCTGTTTCAGGGTCTTTTTTAAACATTCGCCCTCTTATAGTTACAGGAACCATATCGGTATCTTCCTGTTTATACGGTTTTGCAAGCGTGTTTAACTCCTGTAGTTTTTCGTCAATGACAAGACCATAAATCTTGGTGGCTGTTTGTAATACTGCAGCATTGTCTTTTTTAGAATAAATAAAATTCCCTTGAATAGCTATGAGGCCATCGCTTTGCTTTAAAGTTTTGCCTTCTTCAGCAACGACTGCTTTTTCTTCAGATGTAACATCTGTGTCTTTTTTCTGATCGTCTTTACAGCTTATAAACGCTGTAAACATCATCATTAATACAAGTATTTTTCTCATACTACTAATTTTAACCTACAGAACCTTCGAGACTAATTTCTAATAATTTTTGAGCTTCTACAGCAAACTCCATTGGTAATTTATTGAGTACCTCTTTGCTAAACCCGTTAACGATAAGTGCAATTGCTTTTTCGGTATCAATTCCTCTTTGGTTGCAATAAAAAATCTGATCCTCACCAATTTTACTTGTGGTGGCTTCGTGCTCTATTTGAGCCGATTTATTTTTTGCTTCGATATACGGAAACGTATGTGCGCCACATTCATTTCCCATCAACAAACTATCACATTGAGAAAAGTTTCTGGCATTATCTGCTCTGGAGCTAATCTGAACCAAACCTCTATAAGAATTTTGAGATTTCCCTGCGGAAATTCCTTTAGAAATAATGGTTGATTTTGTGTTTTTTCCGAGGTGAATCATCTTCGTTCCGGTATCGGCTTGCTGGTAATTATTGGTCACAGCAATGGAGTAAAATTCACCTACCGAATTATCGCCTTTCAATATACATGAAGGGTATTTCCAAGTTACAGCAGATCCTGTTTCTACTTGAGTCCAAGAGATTTTTGCATTGGTTTCACACAAGCCTCTTTTGGTTACAAAGTTATAAACACCTCCTTTACCTTCAGCATTTCCTGGGTACCAGTTTTGAACGGTAGAATATTTAATTTCAGCATCGTCTAAAGCAATAAGCTCTACTACGGCTGCGTGCAATTGATTTTCATCACGACTTGGCGCTGTACAGCCTTCAAGGTAAGAAACATAGCTCCCTTCATCGGCAATGACTAATGTTCTTTCAAACTGACCAGTACCTGCCTGATTAATTCTAAAGTAAGTTGAGAGCTCCATTGGGCAACGAACTCCTTTAGGGATGTAGCAAAAACTACCATCACTAAACACAGCACTATTTAATGCTGCATAAAAATTGTCTTTTTGGGGTACAACTGTACCAATATATTTTTTAACCAGTTCTGGATGTTCTTTAATCGCTTCAGAAATACTCATAAAAATGATTCCTTTCTCGGCAAGTGTCTTTTTAAAAGTTGTCGCTACCGAAACAGAATCGACCACAACATCCATAGCTACTCCAGCTAGTTTCTTTTGTTCATCAAGAGAAATTCCTAACTTTTCAAAGGTTGCTAACAGCTCTGGATCTACTTCGTCTATGCTGTCATACTTCGGTTTACTGTTAGGTGCAGAATAATAAGAAATTGCTTGAAAATCTGGTTTTTGATAATGAACGTTTGCCCATTCAGGCTCGGTCATATCTTTCCAGACTTTAAAGGCTTCAAGTCTCCAATCTGTCATCCATTGTGGCTCTTCCTTTTTCTTAGAAATGGCACGAACAATGTCTTCATTTAGACCATTGGGAAACGTTTCTGATTCAATGTCTGTATAAAAACCATATTCATATTCTTTGGTTTTTAATTCTTCTCTTAAATCATCTTCTGTATACTTATTGCTCATAAATCGTTTTTAAAGTGAGAATGATTCTCCGCAACCACAGGTTCTGTTAGCATTTGGGTTATTAAACACAAATCCAGCGCCATTCAATCCGCCAGAATATTCAAGGGTTGTACCTATCAAATACAAAAAGCTCTTTTTATCAACGATAATTTTAACACCATTATCTTCAAAGACTTTATCATCTTCTTGTTGGTCTTTATCAAACTTTAAATCATATGATAAACCAGAGCATCCACCGCTTTTTACACCAACTCTAATAAAGTCGGTCGTAGCGTTAAAGCCATCGTCATTCATCAACTCAATGACTTTCTTTTTAGCTGATTCTGATACTTTAATCATGTGTTTTATAGATTTAATCTGTTTTTACTGTAATGCTTTATTGTCAGATTTGTATCTATTAAGTCTTCAACTTCTTCCTAAAAAACTTAAAAAAGAGGTTTTGTCTAAATAGATTGCAAATATACAACATAAGTCTATTTATACCATAGAACCTAACATTATATTAGCAAATGATGATATACGCAATTTTAATACTGAAATGACTTATCAATATTAGAATATAACACAGTGAAGTAAAGCGCTTATTTAGATTGAAAGCTGCCTATGAACATATTGGCTTTTTAAGAGAAAAAGTTGCCTCAGTGCTGTGCTTATTTCACGATTTTTTATCGGAAGTATATCAAACTCTTCTCGATCTCGCTCAGAAACTTTAGATTGACACGTTTTACAAATAAGTTCATATGAATTTTTAGACGCCAAAGGGGAGCGCTCTAAATTGTGTCCAAAAACCGAACACGATAATTCGTTGGTCGTAGTGGTTTGCATAGTAGGTTAAAAAAATTTGGGAAGACTAACATAGGAATTTAAATTTAACTCATCGTTAAAACACCTGTTTTTTCGATGAAATACATGTATTCGTATCTGCAGTAGTTATAAAAATGCAGCTTCTAATCATGCTCTTCTAAAAAAGCTACTTATTTTTGCAATATGATAGAAGATAAAAATCCGCAACGCACCTCATTAGATCAACTTGGAGAATTTGGTCTTATTGAGCATTTAACTAAGAATTTTGAAATCAAACAACAAACCACAGTTAAAGGTATTGGTGATGATGCAGCAGTATTAAATCATGGCTCTAAACAAATCTTAGTGACTACCGATTTATTGGTTGAGAATGTGCATTTTGATTTGACTTATGTCCCGTTAAAGCATTTAGGTTACAAAGCCGTTATAGTTAACCTAAGTGATGTTTATGCTATGAACGCGAATGCAACTCAAATAACAGTTTCTATTGCTGTGTCTAATCGTTTTCCTTTAGAAGCTTTGGAAGAATTGTATGCTGGAATAGAAACTGCTGCAAAGATTTATAATATTGATGTGATTGGAGGCGATACGACTTCATCAACAACCGGATTGATTATTTCTGTTACTGCTATTGGAGAAGTTACCAAGGAATCTATTGTGTATAGAGATGGTGCCAAACCTAACGATTTACTGGTTGTAACTGGAGATATTGGCGCTGCCTATATGGGATTACAAGTATTGGAACGTGAAAAAGAAGTATTTAAAGTGAATCCACAAAATCAACCTGATTTGGACGCTTATACCTATATTATCGAACGACAATTAAAACCTGAAGCGCGGAAAGATATTGTTGAACTCCTCCACAAATTAAACGTCAAACCTACAGCTATGATTGATATTAGTGACGGACTCTCATCTGAGGTGTTACATATCTGTAAGCAAAGTGATGTTGGCGTTGAAATTTATGAGAATAAAATTCCGTTAGATCCACAAGTTATTTCCACCTGTGAAGAATTTAATATAGACAGCACTACAATTGCTTTAAATGGTGGTGAAGATTATGAATTACTCATGACTATTTCTCAAGAAGATTTCCCGAAAATAAAAGGCAACCCCAACTTAACGGTTATAGGTTACATGACTGAAAAAGACAGAGGTATGCATCTAATTACTCGTGGTGAGCAAGCAATTCCTATTATAGCAAAAGGCTGGAATGCTATGAAAAATGAGGCGTAAAATTTAACAGAGACTTTTCAGCAGGATCTTTTGAAAGTGCTTTTTGTTGAATTCTTAACGTTCTTCTCGTGTGAATTCGTTCTAAAACCGAATTGATTTCTTTATACTTCGGTGTTAATGGCGTTAAACCACCTTTGCCACTGGTTGTGACTTCAGAACTACAATGGGTACATTTATATTCCTTGACGTGGTATGTAATGTTTTTGGAAACTTCGTAGTGATGTCCAAAAATTGAGCAGTAAAGACTTTTCACCTTGTTAAACTGTTTTAGTTATTAATTTTAGAGGATATCTAAATATATAAAAACCAAACAATAAAAGTGAGATTTTACGCTAATATATCGATGAACTGAGTGATTTGTTCTTTAAACGAGACATTCTACGCGAATAAATATCGGCTAAAATGGCATTTATTTCTTGATATTTAGGGGTTAATTCGGTGAGTTTCCCATTTCCATTTGTGGTGAGTTGGCGCTTGCAACATTTGCAGGTATACTCCTTAACATGCGAGGTTACTTTTTTGGTCATCTCATAGTTATGTCCAAAAATATCACAGTAAATCTTTAACGGACTTGACGATTTTGATGTAGTTTTTTTCATGGCTGTTAGATTTGGGGAGTATAAACTTAGAAAAAAAAGTCAATTAAAACGCTTAAAAGTATTTTTATTCGACAAAGTGTTTTATAATGTAGGATAATTCTGATTTATTTTCAATATGACTCATGTGACCAAAGCTTAATTCATAACAAATAATGGAAGTGTCTTGCGTTTCTTTGAGTATACGAGCACCATCAACAACTGGGTCTTGCTCGCCAATGATTATCGCCTTTTTGGTGTTTAAAGATTTGAAAAAATCAAACTTATCATCTCGAATACACATCCCTTCTTGAGCTGCCATATAACCTTGTAACGGTGTTTGTAAAGCTTGAGCTAATGCTTCATCTAGCTCTTTTTTATGAGTAATTTTACTTTCAGGAGAAAACAAATTAGTAAACGACATGCGCACCATAGCTTCATAGTTGGTTTGTACCATGGTATTTGCTCTTCGCCTCAAAACCTTCCGTTCTTCATCATCAGCATAGTACGTAGAATTCATCAAACACAACCCAGAAACCGACACTGGATTCATTTCAGCTAAAGCTAAAGCTACATAACCACCCATAGAATGCCCTATAAGAGTATATGCTCGAATCGTTAAATGTTGCAGCACTTCTAATACGGCTTGTGCCATATCATTCATTGTATGGATATAACCTAGACATTCTGTTTGTCCGTGACCCAATAAATCAACACAAATAATTCTATGGTTTTCGAGTAATGTTGGTTTTAAAGCGTTCCACATCGTCAAATTTTCTAAAAATCCGTGAAGTAAAACGACTACTGTACCTTCACCTTCGTCTGTATAATGAACAGGAATTCCTTTGTAGTGTAAAATCATGAGCACAAAGATACAGTATGAGACTATTTTGCAAATAAGTATTTACTATATTTGATGTCAACCTCTAAAACATCTTCATTGAATTCTAGAAAAGAACTATTCATCACAAGCTTTGCGTTATTCTCATTGTTTTTTGGAGCTGGAAATTTACTTCTTCCGCCACTTTTAGGTTACAATTCTGGTGAAAACTGGTTTTGGGTTGCTATCGGGTTTATGATTACAGCCGTAGTAATTCCTATTATTGGAATCTTGGCGCATGCTAAATTACAAGGGACATTGTACGACTTCGGAAAAAAAGTATCGCCTCAATTTAGCCTTATTTATTGTGTTATTATTTATGTTATAGCCGTTGCGATTCCGTCGCCAAGAACAGCAGCAGCAACGCATGAAATAGCCATTCATCCTACATTTGGGAGCAGCCCGCTTTTAACAAGCACTATTTATTTTGCACTTGTGTTGGTTTTTGTTTTGAATCGTTCTAAAATTTTGAGTTTTATAGGTAAATTCTTAACACCATTAATTGTAATTATGCTATTGATGGTTATTGGAATCGGACTCTTTTCTTCGGAAATGGTTACAAGTACATCACAATTTGAAACGCCCATAGTAAGTGGTATTTTAGAAGGGTATCAAACCTTTGATGCGATTGGTGCAGTCGTTGTAGGTGCGGTCATTATTATTTCTATCAACTTACGCTATAAAGGTAGTTTTGAAGAAAAAAAAGCCTTGATTGCTAAGTCTGGATGGGTTGCTGGTTTGGGTTTATTTGTGATATACGCTGGATTAATTTCGGTTGGTGCTTATTACGGTTCAGAAATTAATATTAACGACGAATTAAGCAACGACATGCAACGTGCCAATTTACTGAGAGGCATTAGCACTAGCGCTTTAGGAACATTTGGAAATTCTATATTGAGCATTTTGATATCCTTAGCTTGTTTTACAACAGCTGTAGGAATTATAGCCGGAACAGCCGATTACTTTAAAGGCCTACTCCATAACTCGCAATCGGTTTACATCATCACAGCAATTATTGCCTGTGTCTTTGGTGTGGTTGTTGGGCAATTAGATTTTAACTCTATTATTATTGTTGCTGTCCCAGTATTACTCTTTATCTATCCCATTACAATCGTTTTGATTTTACTGAATGTGTTTCCAAAACAGTTTTCAACGCCTATGGTTTTTAGAGCCGTAGTTTTAGTGACTTTTATATTTAGTGTTCCTGATGTTATAAATTTTGTAAGTCCTTCTAAAGGCTTGAAAGATCTTATTGGATATATTCCGTTAGCTAAATATAGTTTAGGTTGGGTGCTCCCTGCTTTGGTGACTTGTTTAGGTGTAGGGCTATTAACCTTAAATCAAACAAAAAAAGCCTAAAACAATTATTTAGGCTTAAGTACGTTTTACAACAACCCAAACTAAGAATTCATCAGGTCCTCAATTTCATCAGCTTCAATTGGTATATGACGCATCAGGTTAAATGGTTCTCCTTTATCCTGAATAACCACATCATCCTCGAGGCGAATTCCGAAACCTTCTTCTGGAATATAAATCCCTGGTTCCACCGTAAACACCATATTAGCTTGCATTGGCTCTGTGAGAATTCCGTAGTCATGCGTATCTAAACCTATATGATGTGAGGTACCATGCATAAAATATTTTTTATAGGCTGGCCAATCTTTGTTTTCATTTTGAACATCGGCCTTATCTAATAAGCCCAAACCTAAAAGCTCTGAAGTCATCATTTTCCCAACTTCAACATGGTAAGGCGCCCAAAGTGTTCCAGGAACTAATAGCTTAGTCGCTTCATTTTTGACGCGATTTACAGCATTGTAAACTGCTTTTTGTCTGTCGGTAAATCGTCCGGAAACAGGTATGGTTCGGGACATGTCACTAGAGTAATTAGCATACTCGGCAGCCACATCAAAAAGAATTAAATCTCCCGCTTTACATTGTTGATTGTTTTCTATATAATGCAATACATTAGCATTATTACCCGAAGCGATAATTGGTGTATAGGCAAATCCTTTAGAACGGTTATTTAAAAACTCATGCATGAATTCTGCTTCAATATTGAATTCCCAAACATCAGGTTTAACAAAGTCTAAAATCCGTCTGAATCCTTTCTCTGTAATATCACACGCTTGTTGCATTAAATCAATTTCAATTTGATCTTTTACAGAACGTAAACGCTGTAATATAGGATTACTCTTAGCCACGCGATGTGCAGGATATTTAGCTTTTAACCATTTTGTAAAACGGTCTTCACGAGTTTCAGTTTCTACTGACGCTCGGTAATGCTCGTTGGTATTTATATAAACCGTGTCACATTGGGTCATGATCTCAAAGATGATTTTCTCCATATCCTGAAGCCAGTAAACGGTTTTAATTCCGCTGGTTTCAAAAGCAGCCACTTTGGTTAACTTTTCGCCTTCCCAAACTGCTATGTGTTCATTAGTTTCTTTTAAAAATAAAATTTCACGATGATGTTCGTTTGGGCAGTCTGGAAATAAGACCAAGATACTTTCTTCTTGATCTACACCGCTTAAATAAAAAATATCCCGATGCTGCTCAAAGGGCATGGTACTATCTGCACTTATGGGATAAATGTCATTAGAATTGAAAACCGCAAGACTATTGGGTTCCATTTTAGACATGAAGTTTTTTCGGTTTTTTATAAAAAGCTTAGAATCTATTTTATGATATTTCATTTCTGTAATTTTGAGACGTAAAGTTAAAAATAAATAAGGCGTTACATAAGCCAAAAACATCTTTTTTTAATGTAGTTAGCGCCTAAATTACCTGATAGCATTTTCACATGACAATAGACTCCTTGGCAAACCTGCATCGATATTAAAACAACCTATACCTATAAATACCCTAGGTCTAAAGTATTTAATTTGACATTGTTCTGATATAAAATATGCCTATCGTATAATTTTAGCTACGCTCATCATCTATATTTATTACCTTTATAAGCAATAAAAATCAACCACCATGTTTAAACAAATTTGTTCTCTTCTTTTCTGCGCCTCATTGTTCATTAATGCACAACAACCTGCTACAACTTCAAAACTCGTAGATGAAGGATTAACTAAAAAAGCCAATTTAACTAAAGCCTCTCTGGTAAAACATGTGCCTTTTGAAAATATAGGTCCAACAGTAATGAGTGGTCGTGTTACAGATTTGGCGGTCAATCCTGAAAACCCAAATGAGTTTTATGTTGGCTATGCTTCAGGAGGCGTTTGGCATACAACAAATAATGGAACCTCTTTTAATCCGATTCTCGATACTTCGGAAACTCAAAATGTTGGAGATATTGCTGTCGATTGGAAAAACAGAACCTTATGGGTTGGCACTGGAGAAAATAATGCTTCACGATCTAGTTACGCCGGAATTGGTATATTAAAATCAACCGATAACGGTAAAACATGGCAAAATATGGGACTAAAAGATTCGCATCATATCGGACGAATTTTAATCAATCCCAACAATCCTGATGAAGTTGTAGTTGGTGTCACAGGTCACTTATATTCTCCTAACCAACAACGCGGGATTTACAAAACTGTTGATGGCGGAAAAACATGGACACAACAATTGTTTGTGGATGATGTAAGCGGAATTATTGACGTACAACGTCACCCAAATGATTTTAATTTGATGTTTGCTTCCTCATGGACTAAAGATCGAAAAGCCTGGAATTTTGATGGTAGTGGGAATAATTCTGCCATCTATAAAAGTACAGATGCCGGAAACACATGGACCAAAGTATCCACCAAAAAAAGTGGCTTTCCTACAGGTCAAGGTGTGGGTCGAATTGGCTTGGCAGTATATGATAACAATATCATTTATGCCATTCACGATAGTCAGTTTCGCAGACCTTCAGAAACCAAAAAAGAAGACTCTGATATCCTGACCAAAGAAGATTTTAAATCGATGTCTACAGATGTTTTTCTGAAATTAGAGGATAAAAAACTCAATGGCTATTTAAAAATGAATGGCTTTCAAGAAAAATACAGAGCAGAAAATGTAAAACAAATGGTGCGCAATGGACACGTAAAACCTGCAGACCTAGCCAGCTATTTGGAAGATGCTAATTCCTTACTTTTTGATACACCTGTTATTGGTACCGAAGTCTATAAAAGTACCGATGGAGGCATGACCTGGAAAAAAACACATGACGACTACCTCGATGGCATTTACTATAGTTACGGATACTACTTTGGTCATATCTATGTTGCGCCTAATAATCCTGATAATATTTATATCTATGGTGTTCCGATTGTAAAATCTAAAGATGGCGGGAAAACCTATACTTCTATAGATGCCGAAAATGTTCATGCCGATCACCATGCGCTTTGGATTAATCCTAAAAACCCTAACCATCTCATCAATGGTAATGATGGTGGCGTGAATATCACCTATGATGATGGTGAAAACTGGATCAAAAACAATTCGCCTTCCGTAGGACAATTTTATGCCATTAATGTAGACAACTCCAAACCTTACAAGATATACGGAGGCTTACAAGACAATGGCGTTTGGGTAGGAACTTATGGTGCTTCCGAAAACAAACGTTGGCATCAAAACGGGCAATATCCTTGGAAAAGCATTATGGGAGGCGATGGAATGCAAATCCAAATTGACAGTAGAAACCCTAATATCTTATATACTGGTTTTCAATTTGGAAATTATTTCAGACTCAATTTAGAAACCGAAGATCGTGCCTACATTCAGCCAAAACATGAACTAGGAGATACACCTTATCGTTTTAACTGGCAAACACCTATTTTATTATCATCTCATAATCAGGATATTTTATATCTGGGCGGAAATAAATTAATGCGCTCTATGAATCAAGGAAACGATTGGACTCCTATAAGTGATGATCTAACCAATGGTGGGAAAAAAGGAAATGTAGCCTACGGAACCTTGACTTCTATTAGCGAATCTCCTTTTCAGTTTGGTTTGATTTATACGGGTAGTGACGACGGATTAATTCATATTACCAAAGATGCGGGCGGAAGCTGGCAAAACATTTCAAAAAGCCTACCTAAAGATCTTTGGGTAAGTCGTATTATCGCATCTCAACATAAAAAAGAACGAGTATATGTCACCTTAAACGGTTACCGTTGGGATGATTTTAAAGTCTACGCTTATAAAAGTGATGACTACGGAAAGACCTGGACGAATATTGGTGCTAATATTCCTATATCTCCTGTCAATGTTATTAAAGAAGATACCGAAAATGAAAATGTTTTATACCTAGGAACAGATAATGGTGCTTATGTTTCTTTTAATCGAGGTGAAAGCTGGGAAGTATTTAGCAATGGTCTTCCAAATGTAGCCATTCATGATATGGTGATTCAGCCTGAAACTAAACATTTATTATTAGGAACACACGGACGAAGCATTTATAAAACAAATATTGCACCACTTCAGCAAATGAATGCTGCAATGCAATCGAAAGCAACTACCTTATTTAAGGTAAACGATACAAGGTTTTCTAGGCGCTGGGGACGTTCTTTTAGCCAATTTTCTGAACCCTATGAACCTACATTAGACCTGACGTTTTATGCTAATAATTCCGAAGAAAAAACAATACGTATCTTATCAAAAAAAGGCGCATTGCTCAATGAAATAAAAGTGGTTGCAGACAAAGGGTTTAATTATACCACCTATGATTTAACACTGACAGAAAAAGGCAAAAAAGAACTACTTAAAGAAGATACTAATATTGAAATCGAAACGGCCGATAACGGTAAGTATTATATTCCGAAAGGAGAGTATACGGTTCAAATTGATGATGAAAAAACGACGTTTGAAGTGAAATAAATTGGTGTAATTTTAGTTATATTAAAAACTCTAAATCTATGAAAATACTTAAATTAACACTTCTGTTCATTTGCGGATTGATATTGTCTTGTAGTGATGACCAAGACGATACACCTCAAACGACAGCGCCCAAGCTAATCATTAAATTAAAATTTGACCCTAATCAAGAACGTTTAGGTAATCTAGGACAACCCGTTTCGGTGGCATCAGGAAATGCAGCTCAATCACCTACTATAAACAGAATGAGTGCCAATTATATCGAATTTGCTCCAACAGCAACAACAGCTTTAGGAACAGGCGAAATTGTATTTGAAGGTGACGAAACTTCTGTTGGTGGCGCTCAAGCTATCGACTTTCAAAACGCCTTGTTTGCCGGAAACAACGAGACGTTTTTAGAGGTGCCTTTAAGTGATATTTCCGCAGGAAGCTACGAATGGGTTAGAGTCTCTCTAGCTTATCAGGAAGGCGCCATTAATTTGTTAGTTAACGGTCAAGATCTCACCGGGACTTTAGCGAGTTTTGTAGGTTATAATTCTTATATCTCTTCATTTGACCTTAATGGGAGTACCATTGAAGTCAATGAAAATAAAGCTCAAGGATTTTGGGCGTTTGAAGCTTTAGGATTTACAACACAAGGTCAAGCTCCTGAAGGCGCCACAACAGTTCCCAATCCTTTATTTGACTCCTCTCCAATTCCGCAAGGGTCTTGTGTTGTCACAGGAGAATTTGAAAACGGACTGACCATCACAGGTGCTGAAACTCAAGATGTGACAGTCACCTTATCATTTTCTATAAATAATAGTTTTGAATGGACAGAAGTTAATCAAGACGGAAAATACGAACCCGAAGCTGGAGAACAAGTGGTCGACATGGGATTGAGAGGCTTAATTCCTAGTGTTGGAGATTAACACATCAACAACTACAAAATGATTGCCAAGCATAAGCGCAAGTCATACCTGTTGATTTGAAAATAATTCTAAAATTCAACTTTTAATTAAACCGATTCTAAATAACCAAAATAGAGGTTAAAATTTGTCGCTCATCGCTTAGTGCCTTATCTTTGTTGTACAAATAATTAACTACAATTATAATGAGCGGAATTCTAAATTCGTCGATTGGAAGAAAATTTGCTATGGCACTTTCAGCATTCTTCCTTATGATTTTTATCTTACAACATTTTGCAATTAATAGCCTTTCGGTAATCAATCCAGACACTTTTAATGAAGTCTCTCACTTTATGGGAACGTTTTGGGTGATTCAATACTTATTGCAACCTGTTCTGATTTTAGGTGTTATTTTCCATTTTGTAATGGGATTTGTTCTGGAGATAAAAAACAACAAGGCAAGACAAATTAGTTATGCAAAAAATAATGGTGCGGCCAATTCTACATGGATGAGTAGAAACATGATTTGGAGTGGTGGTTTTATTCTTGTGTTTCTTGTCATTCACTTTATCGATTTTTGGATTCCTGAAATAAACACAAAGTATATCGCTGGTGATATGTCTGGATTAATAGATCCAAATGTTGCTGATAGCGGTTACAGATACTACGAAGAATTAGTTCATAAATTTGAACCTATTTGGAGAGTTGCATTATACTGTTTAGGTTTTATATTCTTAGCGCTCCACTTATTGCATGGCTTTAATTCGGCATTCCAATCGGTTGGCGCAAACAATAAATACACAAAAGGTTTAAAAGGATTCGGAAAATTCTATGCTATTGTGATTCCTGTAGGATTTATTTTTATAGCATTATTCCATCATTTTTCTCACTAAAAAACACATCTAAATATGGCTTTAGATTCTAAAATACCAAACGGTCCAATTGCAGACAAATGGACAAATTATAAAAATCATATCGACTTAGTCAATCCAGCAAACAAACGTAATATTGATGTTATTGTTGTAGGTACTGGATTAGCTGGTGGATCGGCTGCGGCTACCTTAGCAGAGCTTGGTTATAACGTTAAAGCATTTTGTTTTCAGGATTCTCCAAGACGTGCGCATTCTATTGCTGCTCAAGGTGGAATTAATGCTGCAAAAAATTATCAGGGTGACGGCGATTCAACCTACAGATTGTTTTATGACACCGTAAAAGGTGGTGATTACCGTTCGCGTGAAGCTAACGTATATCGCTTGGCTGAAGTGTCTGCAAACATTATCGACCAATGTGTTGCGCAAGGAGTTCCTTTTGCACGTGAATATGGTGGTTTATTAGACAACCGCTCGTTTGGAGGCGTTTTAGTATCCAGAACATTTTATGCTGCCGGACAAACCGGACAACAATTATTATTAGGAGCCTATTCTGCCATGAACCGTCAAATTGGTCGTGGTAAAATTAAAATGTATAACCGTCATGAAATGTTAGACGTTGTTATCGTTGACGGAAAAGCTCGTGGTATTATCACACGTAATTTAATTACTGGTGAAATTGAAAGACACTCAGCCCATGCTGTCGTCTTAGGAACAGGTGGCTATGGTAATGTGTTTTTCTTATCAACTAACGCTATGGGTTCTAATGTAACAGCTGCATGGAAAGCACACAAACGTGGTGCTTACTTTGCGAATCCGTGTTACACACAAATTCACCCAACCTGTATTCCAGTATCTGGAGACCATCAGTCTAAGCTTACATTGATGTCGGAGTCTTTACGTAATGACGGACGTATTTGGGTGCCTAAAAAAATAGAAGATGTTGAAGCTATTCGCAATAAAACATTAAAGCCTAAAGATATTCCCGAAGCAGATCGCGATTATTACTTAGAACGTCGTTATCCTGCCTTCGGAAACCTTGTACCTCGTGATGTAGCTTCACGTGCTGCTAAAGAACGTTGTGATGCTGGTTATGGTGTTAATGCAACCGGTGAAGCGGTATTTTTAGATTTTGCTTCTGCGATTCAACGTTACGGAAAGGAGCAAGCTCACGTTAAAGGTTTAGATGAAAACGATGCTGCTTTAGTTAAAAAACTAGGGCAAGAGGTTGTTAAAAATAAATACGGAAACTTATTCCAGATGTATGAAAAAATTGTAGATCAAGATCCGTACAATACACCAATGATGATTTATCCAGCAGTGCATTATACCATGGGTGGAATCTGGGTAGATTATAACTTAATGACAACCGTTCCTGGTTTATACTGTATCGGTGAAGCCAATTTCTCAGATCATGGTGCTAACCGACTAGGAGCTTCGGCTTTAATGCAAGGTTTAGCCGATGGCTATTTTGTATTACCATATACCATTGGTGATTATTTATCTGATGATATTCGTACAGGACCAATTTCTACCGATACTAAAGAATTTGTCGCTGCTGAAAATGAGGTTAAAGAAAGACTAAATTTCTTTGTGACTAATGACGGACAACATTCTGTTGATTATTTCCACAAGAAATTAGGTAAAATCATGTGGAATAAAGTAGGAATGTCTCGTAACGTAAAAGGTTTAACCGAAGCCATTTCAGAAATAAAAGCGTTAAGAGAACAATTCTGGAAAGAGGTAAAAGTGCCGGGTACTAACGAAGAATACAATGAAGAATTGGCTAAAGCTGGACGTGTTGCAGATTTCTTAGAACTCGGGGAATTATTCGCTAAAGATGCTTTAAATAGAGAAGAATCTTGTGGTGGACATTTTAGAGAAGATGCTGTTGAACTCGATGGAGAGCAAAAAGGAGAAGCAAAGCGTGACGATGAAAACTTTGCTTATGTTGCCGCTTGGGAATACAAAGGAGAACCTAGTGATGCCGTTTTACATAAAGAACAACTCGAATTTAAAGACATCGAATTGAAACAAAGAAGTTATAAATAACCAACTAAACTAAACCGATGAATACGCATACGCTTAAATTAAAACTCAAAAGAATTGACCCTGTTAAATACGCAACTATTTCTGCCTTGCTAACAGCCTTAATTGTACTTATTTTATTTGTGCCATTCTTTCTGCTTTTTTCACTTGTAGGTGCTGGATCTGCTTCTGGTTTTGGTGAAGGAGCTGCTATTTTTGGAGGTGGCGTTTTTATCATCATTTTAGCACCAATTATTTATGGCGTTGTCGCCTTTATTGTCACATTAATTTCTACAGCATTACTCAACTTTATTTTAAAGAAAACGGGAGGTTTAGATATTGATTTTGAAAAAACCGGTTTAGAAATTTCTGAAATTGGTAAAGACCACAGAATAGAACAGTAAAAAACACTTGTTATGAACTTAACATTAAAAATATGGCGTCAAAAAAACGCCGATACCAAAGGGAAATTAGTCGACTATAGCCTTAGCGATGTGTCTCCAGATATGTCTTTTCTTGAAATGTTAGATGTTTTAAACGAACAGCTCATCAACAAAGGAGAAGAACCTGTTGCTTTCGATCATGATTGTCGTGAAGGCATCTGCGGAATGTGCTCACTGTATATTAATGGTGAAGCTCACGGACCCGATCGAGGTGTGACAACATGCCAACTCCACATGCGTATGTTTAAAGATGGAGATACAATCTATATCGAGCCTTTTAGAGCGAAAGCATTTCCTGTAATTAAAGATTTAATCGTCGATAGAAGTTCCTTTGATCGTATTCAACATGCTGGTGGATTTATTTCGGTAAATACCTCTGGAAACACGATTGATGCCAACGCCATTCCTGTTAATAAAGAAGATGCCGATGATGCGTTTGCAGCTGCCACCTGTATTGGCTGTGGTGCTTGTGTTGCTTCTTGTAAAAACTCAAGTGCAATGTTATTTGTTGGTGCCAAAGTATCGCAATTTGCCTTACTGCCACAAGGAAAAGTTGAAGCGACAGATCGTGTTTTAAATATGGTCAAACAAATGGATGAAGAAGGTTTTGGAAACTGTACCAATACTGGAGCTTGCGAAGTTGAATGTCCTAAAGGCATTTCTTTAGAAAACATTGCTCGTATGAATCAAGAGTATTTAAAAGCAGCGCTTAAAGGTTAAGCTAACCAACCAAATTCTAAATATATTTTAAGCCCAAGTTGTAGCGACTTGGGTTTTTTCGTTTCTTTATACTTCAAACAACAGCATGAACACGCCCTTATCATTTTATAAATCCGAATTAGCTCAACACCAAGCTGAAGTAAGTAGCCTTCAAAAACGGATGATACTTCTAAGTGCATTGCGCTTATCACTATTTATAGCCACCATTGCTGGTATATACTTCACTCGTTCTAATTGGCAAATCGCAACGGTGATTGGCATTATTGGATCTGGTGCCTTTCTATTCTTATTGTCAAAATATACAGATGTTAAAGCCAAACGAAAACGCCATCAAGCTCTCATTCAAATTAATGAAGAGGAGTTAAACATTGCAGCGGGTGATTTTCACCACAGAGATACGGGTTTACAATTTCAAGAGCCCAAACACTTTTATAGTTTAGATATCGATCTCTTCGGAAAAGGATCTTTTTTTCAATTCACCAACCGAACTAGCACTTCCGAAGGCCAAGAACAACTTGCCAATGCGCTCAAAGCTAATCAAATTGCGCACATTGAAAAACGTCAAAATGGCATTAGAGAATTATCTGAAAAACCGAAATGGTCCCAACTTTACGCTGCAACGGCAAGCTTAATACAAACCGAAACACCAGCTGTAAAAATAATTGAATGGTTAAAAACGCATCGGTCTTATATTCCAAATTTTATGAGATGGATTCCCTTGCTTTTTTCATTACTATCCTTGAGTTTATTAACCCTCGGAATTCTAAAAATAATAGATATAGTTTTGTTTGGATATTGGATTTTTGTCGGATTTGCAATCACAGGTGTCTATTTAAAAAATATCAATAAACTCGCTGTTAACAGTGATAAAATGAAAGACACCTTTAGGCAATATGCTGCGCTTTTACTCCAAATTGAAAATGAAGATTTTTCTTCAGAATTATTGAAAGAGAAACAGCAAAAAATTCAATCTGAAAACAAAAAAGCATCCGCAATTTTTTCCGAATTTTCGAAACATTTAGATGCTTTAGATAATCGAAATAATTTAATTGGAGCTGTTTTTGGAAATGGATACCTTTTATCCGATATTCGAAATGCTTACAGAGTTGAACAGTGGATTGCTAAATATGCGCACAAAGTTGAAGATTGGTTTGACGTGGTGTCTTTCTTTGATGCTTATAACAGCTTGGGCACTTATGCATTTAACCACCCAACACATGTATACCCTAAAATTCACAATAAAAAAGCGGTTATTGAAGCCAAAGATTTAGGACACCCTTTATTAGACCAATCCAAACGCGTTGATAGCAATGTTACTATAAATGACCAGGAGTTTTTTATTGTTACAGGTGCCAATATGGCTGGTAAAAGTACTTTTTTGAGAACCATTTCCTTACATATTGTGATGGCAAATATGGGCTTACCTGTTTGCGCAAGCTCTAGTAATTATACGCCTGTTAAACTTATTACAAGCATGCGAACCAGTGATTCACTAACTGATGACAGTAGTTATTTCTTTAGTGAATTAACTCGTTTAAAATTTATTGTTGATGCCATAGACAAAGAGCCTTATTTTATTATTCTGGATGAAATATTAAAAGGAACTAACAGTACAGATAAGGCTATAGGCTCCCGAAAGTTTGTAGAAAAACTAGTTGCCGGAAATGCCACAGGAATAATTGCGACCCATGATTTGAGCCTTTGCGAAATTTCTGAAGAACTCAACGAGGTCAAAAACTATTATTTTGATGCCGAGATTGTAAATGATGAACTCTATTTTGACTATAGATTTAAAAAAGGCATTTGTCAAAATATGAATGCAAGCTTTCTACTGAAGAAAATGGAGATTGTTTAAGTTTACGATGTCCTCAGAAGGAGGCAGATAATCAACTAAAAAATAGAAAACAAAAAACCCATTCTTTTCAGAATGGGTTTTTAAAATTTTAGAGATAAAATTCAATTAAGCTTCAAAAGGCTCAACAGAAACAAAAGATTTACCATCTTTTTTCTTTGTGAATTTTACGACACCATCAACTTTAGCGTGTAAAGTGTGGTCTTTTCCGCCATACACATTTTCACCTGGGTGATGTGTATTACCTCTTTGTCTTACGATAATGTTTCCAGCGATTGCCGCTTGTCCACCAAAAATCTTCACACCTAAGCGTTTCGATTCTGATTCTCTACCGTTTTTAGAACTACCTACTCCTTTTTTATGAGCCATTGTCTTAAGGTTTTATATTGTTATACTTAAGTGTTATTGAAATTTATTTTTCAATACCACCATCTAATCTGTCTTGTAATTCTTTAAGCTCGTCCCACTTTCCATCGGCAGCTAATTTCGCTTGCTTTGGCCAAGTATCTGTAACGATGTGTGCTAATCTTGAACTTGCTTCAGATAACACCGCGCTTAATTCTTCTGGTTTAGCTTTTGCAACTTTAGCAAAAGTTTCATATCCAGCATTTACCAATGCTTCAGCAGCTTTTGGTCCAGCACCTTCAATTTTCTTTAAATCGTCGGCCTTTCCTGTTGCTTTTTTAACAGCAGCTTTAGGTGCCGCTTTTTTAGCTTCAGTTTTTGCTTCTACTTTTGGTTCAGCTTTTTTAGTTTCTTTTTTTGGAGCAGCTTCTTTTGCTGGCTTAGCTCCTGAAGAAACGATAGTTTCGATTACGATTTCAGATAAAGATTGTCTGTGTCCATTTTTTACACGGTAACCTTTTCTTCTTTTCTTTTTGAAAACTATCACTTTATCACCTTTAAGGTGCTTTAAGACTTTAGCACTTACTTGTGCTCCGTCTATAGCTGGGGCGCCTAAAGTTACATTGTTACCATCGCCTATTAAAAGAACATTATCGAAAGAAACTTTCTTACCTTCTTCTACTGCTAAACGGTTAACAAAAACTTTTTGGTCTTTTTCAACTTTAAATTGATGCCCTGCTATCTCTACAATTGCGTACATAGCGTAACGTTTTTATTAATTATTTTGTTCAAAATGTGTGCTATCTCTTCAGAAAGCGGGTGCAAATATACATTCTAATTAATTAATTTACAAACGATTTATAAGTTTTGATTTAATTCTCTCGTATTTATCATTTTATGCAAAAATCAGGAGGCATCACTTTTAAACTCCATAAAACAACTGAAACTCAAATTTTAAGATTTTTTTCTCAGTAAAAATGCGAAAAAAGGTATCCCTATTCCCTATTTTTGTGGAATTAGTGTAACTTTTTATCTAAATGGTACACTAATCACGCAACTTGAAAATAATGAAATCAAACTCACAATTAATTTAAAACAAATCACAATGAAAAAATGCTTATTATTTTTAACTTCTTTGATGCTTGTTGGTGTTGTTGCCAATGCTCAAAAAGTTGAATTTGAAGAATTTGATCTAGAAAACGGACTTCATGTCATTCTACATCAAGATAATACGGCTCCTGTAGTCACCGTTGGTGTCATGTATGACGTAGGAGGAAAAGATTTAGGAGGAAGCCCAGAAGCACCTCGTACAGGCTTTGCTCACTTTTTTGAACACCTTTTATTTGAAGGAACAAAAAATATAGATCGTGGAGAATGGTTTAAAATTGTATCATCTAATGGTGGAAGCAATAATGCCAATACATCTCTTGACAGAACTTATTATTATGAAGTTTTTCCGTCAAACAGTTTAGAATTAGGACTTTGGATGGAATCTGAGCGTATGTTTCACCCAGTGATTGATCAGGTTGGAGTCGACACTCAAAACGAGGTCGTAAAAGAAGAAAAACGTTTACGTTATGACAACTCTCCTTATGGTCAGTTTTTGTTCGCTGTAAGCGAAAACTTATTTAAAAACCACCCTTATAAAAACAAAAATATTGGTGAAATGGCAGACTTAGATGCGTCTACTTTAGCAGAATTTCAACAGTATTTTAAAGATTGGTATGGACCAAACAATGCCGCTTTAGTCGTTGCTGGAGATATTGATAGCAAAGAAGCTAAAAAACTTGTTGAGAAGTATTTTAAAGATATTCCTAGTAGACCAGTTCCAACAAGAAACTTCCCAAAAGAAGAGCCAATTACTGAAACTATTAAGACCAAATACCACGATCCAAATATTCAGATTCCTGCGATTATAGCAGCCTATAGAACACCAGGTTTTAAAAGTCGTGATGCCTATGTATTAAGTATGGTTTCTACCTACTTAAGTGATGGTAAGACTTCAAAATTATACAAGAAAATAGTCGACGATAAAAAAATGGCGCTTCAGGTAGGGGCTATTAATATTGACCAAATGGATTATAGTATTTATGCGGTTTACGGGTTGCCTTTAGGAGATACGTCACTAGACGCATTGCTTGCCGAAATAGATGAAGAAATTGTAAAAATGCAAAATGAATTAATTTCAGAAAAAGACTTTGAAAAACTTCAAAACAAAATTGAAAATCGCTTTGTAAACTCAAACTCAAGTGTTCAGGGTATTGCAAATTCTCTGGTTAGATATTATATGTTGTACGATGATGTCAATTTAATTAATAATGAAATTGAAATCTTCCGTTCTATTACGCGTCAAGAAATTCAAGATGTCGTAAAAAAATACTTAAATCCTAACCAACGTGTCGAGTTAGAATACTTACCAAAAGATAAAAGTGAGAACTAAAAAATAAGATGAAAATGAAATTTAAAATATCAATATTATTAGTCGCATTTTTAATGTCTGCTGGTGCTTTTGCCCAACTAGACCGCTCAAAAATGCCAGAACCAGGACCAGCTCCAAAAATTTCTCTGGAGAAACCTGAAGAATTTAAACTTAAAAACGGATTAACTGTTTTAGTTGTCGAAAACCACAAACTTCCTAGAGTTTCGTATTCGTTAACTATTGACAACAAACCAATGACTGTTGGCGAAAAAGCCGGTGTTGAAAGTTTAATTGGTGCCATGATGGGTAACGGAACGAAAAACATCTCTAAAGATGAATTTAATGAAGAGGTTGACTTTTTAGGAGCACGAATCAATTTTAGTTTTAGTGGTGGCTTTGCGAGTTCTTTATCGAAATACTCTGATCGCATTTTAGAATTAATGGCAGATGCAGCTATCAATCCATTATTAACTGAAGAAGAATTCGAGAAAGAAAAAGAAAAACTTATCGAAGGTCTTAAAACCAACGAAAAAAGTGTAGACGCTGTTGCAAGCCGAGTAGGTGCCGCTTTATCGTATGGAAAAAAACATCCTTACGGTGAATTTACGACCGAAGAAACTGTTAAAAACGTAACATTTGGAGATGCTGTAGCCTTTTATGAAAAATACTTTAATCCAAACAACGCTTATTTAGTAGTGGTTGGTGATGTTGATTACAAAGACATTAAAAAGCAGATTGAAAAACATTTTAGTAAATGGGAAAAATCTGTAGGTGTAGATTACACGGTTCCTAATGAAGCGCCTAACGCTCAGTATACACAAATTAACTTCGTAGACATGCCTAATGCTGTTCAGTCTAACATTTCTGTGACTAACAATGTGGATTTAGAAACGAAAGATGCCGACTACCATTCTGTTTTAATTGCTAACCGAATTTTTGGTGGTGACTTTAACAGTTATTTAAATATGAACCTTCGTGAAAAACATGGGTATACTTATGGTGCTCGTTCTAGTGTTGGTACAGACAAATACGCTTCTCGATTTAGTGCTGGTGCTGCCGTTAGAAATATGGTAACAGATAGTGCAGTTGTGAATACCTTAAAAGAAATAAACCGTATTAAAACAGAACTTGTAGATCAGGAAACACTTAAAAATGTAAAAGCGGCTTATGTTGGTCAATTTGTTATGGCTTTAGAAAGCCCACAAACCATAGCTCGTTATGCACTAAATATTAAATTAAACGATCTTCCTGAAGATTTTTACACCACCTATTTACAAAAAATCAATGCCGTTACAGCTGATGATGTAAAACGTGTTGCTAACAAATACTTTAAAACTGAAAACGCACGTATTGTTGTCGTTGGAAAGGGAAGTGAAGTTTTAGAAAATCTTGAAAAAACAGGAATTCCTATCAAGTATTATGATGCTTATGCTAACGAAACAGAAAAGCCAACTTACGATATAGAAATGCCTGCCGATATGGATGCTAGCAAAGTAATGCAAGCCTATATTGATGCCATAGGAGGTCGTGCTGCTCTTGATAAAGTAAATTCTGTTTACATGACTGCTGAAGCTGAATTACAGCCAGGTATGATGATGAATTTAGCAATGAAGAAAACCGTAAAGAATCAAATGCTTCAAGAAATCAATGTGATGGGACAATCTCAAAAACAGGTTTTAGATGGTAATTCTGGTTACTCGTTTGCTCAAGGACAAAAGAAAGAAATGACTGAAGATGAAGTAAAAGAAGCTCAAATAGAATCTTCGCCTTTCCCAGAAGTTAACTATCTAAATGGTGATGTGACTCTTGAAAAAATTGAAATGGTAGAGGGTGTAAAAGCTTATAAAATCAAAGTTGACGATGTTACAAGCATCTACTACAATGTTGAAACTGGTTTAAAAATTAAAGAGCTTAAAACTAGTGAAGCTGGTTCTCAATCTACATTCTATTCAGATTATAAAGAAGTGGCTGGAATTAAGTTTCCGTTTACTATTGGTCAAACTATGGGCCCAAGACGTTTTGATTTCAAAATCAAAGAAATTAAAGTAAATGAAGGTGTGAGTGATGCCGATTTTGACTAAATCCTAGCACATATCATATTAAAAAAATCCGGAGTATATACTTCGGATTTTTTTTATGGCTTTCGCTTATGCGCTAAATACACGCCTAAAAGAATAATCCCACTGGCTAATACCTGTATCACACTAAAGCTTTCGCCATCTAATAATCCCCAACCCAAAGCGACGATAGGCATTAAATAAGTAACTGATGACGCAAACACTGGTGTCGAAATCTGTACCAAGGTATTAAACAACACTTTCGCAAGTGCAGTACCAAAAAATGATAAAATCACCACATACACAACAGACATTTGAAAATCTGGATTTTGATAGGTATGCTCGGTAAAAAAATCGGTGCCTAATAAAATAAGTAATGCTGGTATAAATATGGCCACATAATTACCAGTAGCAATACTTAAAGGCGATGTATTCTGAAGGTGTTTTTTTATGATGTTGACATTTAAAGCGTACATCACAGTTGCGATAATCACAAAACCAGCATATAAATAATTTTGATTCGGATTTAAATCAGCACCTTTTAAAATTAATATACTCGTGCCAATAAAACCAATAATCACACCTAATATCTGACGTTTGGTAGACGCTATTTTAAAAACCGCAAAACCAAATAATACGGTATTGAGTGGCACTAAAGAATTTAAAATAGAAGCGATAGCACTATCAATTTCGGTTTCGGCAATGGCAAATAAAAAGGCTGGAATAAATGATCCTAAAAACCCCGAAATTACAATCCATTTCCATTCTCTTTTTTTTATCCGTTTTAAGCTTTTTAAACCTACAGCAAATAAAAAAATCCCAGTGATGATGGTCCGCAACGCTCCCAATTGATAAGGCGTTAATCCCAGTAAAGATTTTTTGATTAGAATGAAGGAGCTTCCCCAGATTATCGATAAAATCAGCAGGTAAACCCACTTAACGTTGATTTTTCCCATAGGTGTCTTAAGTAATTCACAAAATTCGTTAATTTTCATGCAAGGAACATCAATATTTATTAAGTTTGTTCATAATTCTATTTAAAATAACTATGAAGACATTAAAAAATATAGTAGCGATTGCATTAATTTCTGTATCAATGGTGGCTTGTAAAAGCGAAACAACACCTGAGGTGAAAACTGTTGAAACTTCGTCAGAAATAAATACGAATGCTGCAAAAAAATTAGATCCTAACGCTACCTATGCCAAAGCAGAATTTGGTATCGAAGGAATGACCTGCGCTATGGGTTGTGCAAAATCTATCGAAAAGAAAATAGCAAAAATGGATGGCGTCAAATCTGCTAAGGTCGATTTTGACAAAGAACTCGCCATGGTTGAATATGACGAAGCTATGGTTACACCAACAACCTTAGAAGAAGCGGTTGCAAAAGCAGGAGACACTTACAAAGTGAAAGACATGAAAACAGTAACATCATTTTCTTCTGAAAAATACGAATGTAAAGGCGAAGGAAAAGCTTGTTGTGCCAATAAAACTGAGAAAGAAAAAATGGCCTGTGCCGAAGATTGTAAAAAAGACTGTTGTGCTGGAAAAGCATAACCCAACATTTATATAATGAAAAGAGCCACTCAAACAGAGTGGCTTTTTTATGACCAGGATTTGTAAGGATACAAACTCAATTGCGAATTGTAATACCGCTCATCGCCTGTAACTTCCTGCCCTAACCATTTGGGTATGTTATAGACTTCATCTTGATGATTTAATTCAACTTCTGCTATAATTAAACCTTCATTGTCTTCTAAAAATACATCTACTTCAAACACATGATCTCCAACCTGAACCTCATACCTTATTTTATCAATAACCCCTGTTTCACAAATCTTTAATAAAGCTTCAGCATCTTTTTTTGAAATTTCTTTTTCCCATTCAAAACGCGATACACCATCACTCGAAGAACGCCCTTTAACGGTTAAAAACCCTTTGTCACCTTTAAGCCTTACTCTAACAGTTCGGTCTGGATGCGTATTCAAAAACCCCTGAACAATTCGAGTTTGTAAATGAGAATCAGCTATAAAATCTTGAGAATTCACTAAAAATTTACGTTCTATTTCTATCATTAAAAAAGACATTTAATGTCTAAATTTACACTATGCTTAACAATTTACCAATAAGAAAAATTATTCATGTCGATATGGATGCGTTTTACGCTTCTGTAGCGCAAATGGATAACCCTAAACTTAAAGGTAAACCTATTGCGGTTGGAGGTGGTGGTACTCGTGGTGTTATTAGTGCTGCCAGTTATGAGGCTCGGAAATTTGGTGTTAAAAGTGCCATGTCTGGACGCTTGGCCATAAAATTATGTCCGGAACTGATCTTTGTTCGAACCGATTTTGCACGTTATACCGAAATTTCTAAAAAAGTCCGACGCATATTTTATGACTATACTGATTTAGTGGAACCGCTTTCTCTTGATGAAGCTTATTTAGACGTTACCGAAAACAAAAAAGGAAACCCAAGTGCGTCATTATTAGCTCAAGAAATTAGAACGCGCATTTTTAATGAGGTTGGTTTAACAGCATCGGCTGGTATTTCTATCAATAAATTTATTGCTAAAGTTGCCAGCGATTACAATAAGCCTAACGGACAAAAAACAGTGAATCCCGAGGAGGTACTTCAGTTTTTAGAAGATTTGGATATTCGAAAGTTTTACGGTGTTGGAAAAGTTACTGCCGAAAAAATGTACCAAAAAGGCATTTTTACAGGCAAAGATTTAAAAGCTAAATCTCTTGAATATCTCGATGAAAACTTCGGAAAATCGGGACGTTATTATTATTACATTGTTCGCGGGATTCAAAACAGTGAAGTGAAGCCAAATCGCATCAGGAAATCCCTAGCAGCCGAACGTACCTTTAGCGAAAATTTATCCTCGGAAATCTTTATGCTCGAAAAGCTAGATCATATTGCTGAAGAAGTTGCCAAACGACTCCAAAAAAGTAAAGTGGCTGGAAAAACCATCACTCTAAAAATCAAATACAGCGATTTTACATTACAAACCCGAAGTAAAACTCTAGCCTATTATATTAGTGACAAAAGTTTGATTTTAGAAACGGCTAAAGATTTATTGTATCAAGAAAAAATGAGTAATTCTGTACGTTTGCTGGGCATTTCGCTATCTAATTTAAATACTGAAAAAAACAAAAAAGAAAAGCCCAAAGCCGACCTAGATAAAATGGTAAGTGTACAGCTTAAATTTGATTTTTAAATGCTAAATCTTGTTAACCATATCACTATTTTAAGATATTGTTTATAAATTTAAGCTAAAACCAATCCCTATGAAGTATGTAATTATCGCCATATTAAGCCTGTTACTATGGAATTGTAAGGATCAAAATCAGGCAGAGAGCCAAGAAGAAAAACCTGTTAAAACTAAAAACATCGTGTCCAAAGAAGGAGCAGTTCATCCTGTTGCTCCAGAGCTTTTTTCTCAGTTTATCAATGTGAGAGATTTTACAATTAATACTGAAGGGAATGAAGCTTATTTCACTTTATTAAGTCCAGCACGAGAACTTTCTGTTATCATGCGTATACAAAAGGAGAACAACGCATGGAGCGAACCTAAAATCACCAGTTTTTCTGGACAATATATAGATTTAGAGCCTTATTTGTCGCCTGACGGTTTACAACTTTATTTTGCTTCTAACCGACCTGTTTCTAAAGACAGTACTCATACAAAAGACTTTGATATTTGGTATGTCGAACGTTCTCAAAAAGACAGCAAATGGTCTGAACCTAAGCATATCAAAGCGCCCGTAAATTCAACTTATGATGAATTTTATCCTGCGATTACTTTATCTAAAAACCTTTATTTCACAGCCATCAAAGAAGGTATGAATGGACAAGATGATATTTTTATGAGCCGCTGGAATGGCAACAGCTACGAAGAACCCATAGCTTTGAGTGAAGGTGTCAATACCAAAGGTGCTGAGTTTAATGCTTATGTAGCTCCTGATGAATCTTATATTTTATTTAGCGGTTGGCGTAGACCTGACGGAATTGGAAGTGGTGATTTATATATGAGCAAACGAGAACAAGGCAAATGGCAAACGGCTGTAAACTTAGGAGCAACTATCAATTCAGAACACACAGATTATTGTCCGTTTGTAAATACTGTAACCGGAACGCTCTATTTTACAAGCCGAAGAAGTTATGTTGAAAAAAAGGACGCAGGATATACCAATTATAATGAACTTTTGACTGAAATCAACAGGTATGATAATGGCTCGAGTCGCATTTATAAAGTGGATATTACCGATTTAATTTCCCAATAAGTCATTAAAAACAACCACGCTTTTCATAAGATGAACATCAAAAAACGTGTGAAATATTCATTACTCTAAAATAACATTAATGAGTAAAGCACGACTTTTGGGTAACACCCAATTTAAAAACTACAACTTGTAATTTCGGTAACTCTTAAAGTATTTACCATTCCCTTATCCTGAATTGGCATAGCTGCTAAACTAATGAGCATGTCACCAACCTCAAGATAGCCTTTTTTACAGGCAATGGCATTTACGTCTTCAATGGTTTCGTCTGTACTTACAAACTTATCGTAGTAAAAGGCTTCAACACCCCAAAGCAAACTGAGTTGTGTTAAGATGCGCTTATTAGAAGTAAATACTAAAATATGAGCAGATGGTCTCCAGGCCGAAATTTGAAATGCGGTATAGCCCGAATTGGTTAATGTTGAAATGGCTTTTGCACTAATTTCATTTGCCATATGAGCAGCGTGGTAACAAATAGATTTTGTAATGTAACGCTTGGTTTTAATGTGTGGAGGTGATTGCGGAACTTTAATTAAGTCTGAATCTTCAACACTTCGAATAATATTTGCCATTTGACGAATCACCTGAACCGGATAACTTCCAACCGAAGTTTCACCAGATAACATCACTGCATCGGCGCCATCCATAACCGAATTGGCTACATCATTAACCTCAGCACGTGTTGGTGTTAAACTAGTTATCATGGTTTCCATCATTTGAGTTGCAATGATTACCGGAATTCTAGCACGTTTAGCGCGTAACACTAATTTTTTCTGAATTAATGGTACTTCTTCCGCAGGAATTTCAACACCTAAATCACCACGAGCCACCATCAAACCATCACAATAGGCTACAATCTTATCGATATTTTCTACAGCTTCGGGTTTTTCGATTTTGGCAATAATCGGAATTTTATGATCGCTATGTTCTTTAATAAGTTCTTCGAGTTGCATTAAATCTTCAGCATGACGAACAAAAGATAAAGCCATCCAATCCACTTTTAAACCACAGGCGAAAATAGCATCTTCAACATCCTTTTCAGTTAAAGCTGGTTGAGAAATGTTCGTATTTGGAAGATTCACGCCTTTTTTAGAACGCAGAGGTCCACCTTGAATCACTTTGGCTTTGACTTCAGACTTTCTATCAGTAGAAACGACTTCAAAAATTAATTTTCCATCATCTAAAAGAATACGTTCTCCAGGTTTAGCATCTTGAGGAAACTTGTCATAAGTCATATACACACGTTCTTTGGTGCCTTCAAAACGTTTTCCTGTGGCAAAAATAATTTCGTCTCCTTCGTTAACAATAACTTCCCCTTTCATGACTCCAACTCGTAGTTTTGGGCCTTGCAAATCGGCAAGAATCGAAGCGTTAAAACCAAACTCTTCGTTTAAGTCTCTAATCATTTTCACGCGCTCTTCAACATCTTTATAATCGGCATGAGAAAAATTGATTCGAAATACATTGGCACCTTCAATCAACATGTTTTTAAGCACTTCTTTGCTGCTAGTTGCTGGTCCTAAGGTGGCTACTATTTTAGTTTTCTTGGTTCGTAACATTAGTCAAAAATTAGGTGGTCTTTAGATTTTATTTGGTCAATATCTACACTATAAGTTGTAATAACTTGAGGTATAGATTGAATTTTATTTAAAATTAATTTCTCGTTAAAATGGCGGTGTTCATTAGACACTTTAATGAGATAATCTACAGTTTTTAATTCGGGTAAAAGATTAACAGTTCTTCTAATTGTTGTTGGGTTTTGAAACAATGACCCTGAACTTTGGAGCGCAGCTTCTTCTTTTTTACATACGTTTGAAACTAAATTCCAAACCGTATCAAATTTTGTGTTTTCCCATTCATAAATTGAAAAGGATGCTGCAAAATAATTGTAATCCAGGTCTTGAGGTTTTCGAACTAAATTAAGCCCTAAATGTTTATTTAAAAGATAGGCTAATCGATAATCTTCTAGTCTACAATGAATCGCTAACAGTGAAAAAGAAGCATCATAAAAATCGTCAACAACTAACTTGTGTAATGCCATAATTAATCAAATACAAGTTGTAAATATAGTATATAAAAGCTATTTAATTGTGAAGTTTTGGTTAATCTTATAACACGTATAGCAACGAAAACGTTGTAGTTAATGAAATTTATTTAGAGGATTTAAAACCCTTTAGTAATTTCTTTCTGAAAGGCAAAAAATGCACGTTTGGAAGCTTTTTCTTCGGCTTTCTTTTTTGAAGTCGCTCGCGCTTTAGAAACAACTTTATCATCAATAGACAGCTTAACCGAAAAATGCTTTAAATCGTCATTTCCTGTGTCTTCATACACATTGTAATCAAAGGTCTTTTTTTCTTTTTGACACCATTCTATAAGCAAACTTTTATAACTGATTACACGTCCTTCTAAAGTCTCGATATCGACATGAGGTTTAATGACGCGTTTGTAAATAAACTGTTCACAATACTTATAACCTTTATCTAAATAAATAGCACCAACAAGCGCTTCAAAAAGGTTGCCGTGAATATTATTTCCGAAGTTAGATTTCGGAATTTTACTTTCCACTAAATCAATCAGTTTCAACTCCTTACCTAATTCATTAAGGTGTTCTCTACTTACTACTTTAGAGCGCATTTTTGTAAGATAACCTTCATCGCCATGAGGTACTTTTTCGAATAAATAGGCAGCAATTACTGCACTTAACATAGCGTCTCCAACAAACTCAAGCCTTTCATAATTTATTGCATTTCCTTTTTTGTCCTTAATATTCATAGAACGATGCGTGAATGCTTTAATGTAGAGGGATTTATTTTTGACCTTATAGCCTAAAATAGTGTTGAGTAATAAAAAAAAATTCCCGCCTTTATCAGCACGGGAATTTTTTAGTATGTTACGAATGAAACTCATTCGGGATTTAATCTATTTTTTTGAATAATACACAAGCGTTATGACCGCCAAATCCAAACGTATTACTCATTGCAACTTTAATATCTCTTTTCTGAGCTTTATTGAGTGTTAAATTTAATTCTGGATCTATGTTTTCGTCAACCGTTTCATGATTGATTGTTGGCGGTACAATACCATGCTCCATAGCTAAAATAGAAGCAATAGCTTCAATAGCTCCCGCAGCTCCCAACAAGTGACCTGTCATAGATTTAGTAGAATTAATATTTATAGTTTTAGCGTGGCTTCCAAATACTTCAGATATAGCTTTTAATTCGGCAACATCTCCTAAAGGTGTTGATGTTCCGTGTGTATTAATGTGATCTACATCTTCAGGATTCAAACCAGCATTCTGCAAACAATTTTTCATAACTGCAACAACACCAATTCCGTCAGGATGTGGCGCAGTCATATGATAGGCATCAGACGATAACCCACCACCTACAACTTCAGCATAAATTTTAGCACCTCTAGCTTTGGCATGTTCGTACTCTTCTAAAACGATAGCACCTGCTCCTTCACCTAATACAAAACCGTCACGGTTAGCATCAAATGGTCTGGAAGCTGTTTCTGGGCTATCATTACGAGTAGACATAGCGTGCATGGCGTTAAAACCTCCCATACCAGCAATCGTTACTGCTGCTTCACTTCCACCAGTAATAATGACATCGCAATGACCTAAACGTATTGTGTTTAAGGCATCAATCATTGAATTGGCAGAGGACGCACAAGCAGAAACTGTTGTATAGTTAGGGCCCATGAAACCATATTTAATAGATATGTTTCCTGGAGCTATATCGGCAATCATTTTTGGAATAAAGAACGGGTTAAAACGAGGTGTACCATCACCAGCCGCATAGTTTAGCACTTCTTCTTGAAATGTTTCTAAGCCACCAATACCAGCTCCCCAAATAACGCCAACTCTTAATTTGTCTACAGCATCAAGATCAAGTTTCGAGTCTGCGATAGCTTCATCTGAAGCCACCATTGCATACTGCGAAAACTTATCCATTCGCTTTGCTAATTTCCTATCAATAAAGTCAGTAACTTCAAAGTTTTTTACTTCACAAGCGAACTGCGTTTTGAACTTTTCAGCATCAAAATGCGTCACAGGTGCAGCGCCACTTTTACCACTAACAAGTGCATCCCAATATTCATCTTTGGTATTGCCTATTGGTGTAAGTGCACCTAAACCGGTAACTACTACTCGCTTTAATTCCATAAAATAAAGTTCTTATTTTGCTTCTTCTATATAAGATACAGCTTGACCAACTGTTGCAATATTTTCAGCTTGATCGTCTGGGATTTGAATATCGAATTCTTTTTCAAATTCCATGATTAACTCGACAGTATCTAATGAATCTGCTCCTAAATCGTTTGTGAAGCTCGCTTCAGTAACAACTTCGTTTTCATCAACTCCTAATTTGTCTACGATAATCGCTTTTACTCTTGATGCAATGTCTGACATAATTTTTTAATTTTAAGTTTTAATTAGGTCGCAAAAATAAAAAAACTTTATTTCAATACACACCTTTAATTTAAAAATGTGATTGTAATTTACTAAAATTACTTTGAAGATTTTAGCTTTTGCGTTCTAATTGTTAATTATTATTCTTTTTTTTGTTCTGAATAATAGTAACCGATTGTCTGTAAATGAAACGTATTGTAATCTTTGCGTCCGGAAGTGGAACCAATGCTGAAAATTTAATTAAGTTTTTTCACAACAGAGAAAATGCTTCTGTTATTCAGGTACTCACTAACAATCCTCATGCCAAAGTTTTAGATCGTGCCAAAAAACTAAAGGTTAGCGCACTGTCATTCAACAAAATAGCATTTACCGAAACAAGTGATGTCCTTAACATTCTAAAATCTGTTCAGCCTAGTTTAATTGTCTTAGCTGGTTTTCTCTGGAAATTTCCTGAAAGCATTTTGGCAGAGTTTCCTAATAAAGTGATTAACATTCATCCAGCCTTACTTCCAAAATATGGCGGAAAAGGCATGTATGGCATGCATGTTCATAAAGCTATTGTTGCTAACAAAGAACCAGAAACAGGAATCACTATTCATTATGTAAATGAACATTATGACGAAGGTGCGATTATTTTTCAGGCGAAATGCAAGGTAAATGCAACGGATACTGCTGAAGAGGTTGCTGCTAAAATTCATACATTAGAGATGGAACATTTTCCGAAGGTTGTGGAAAAGCTTTTAAAATAAATGACTGTCACATCGAGCAGAGTCGAGATGCTATGAAGTGCAAAATAATATAAAGAGACACCCACTTTCGTGAGTGCTAAAGATGAGTAAAAAAAAGAAAAAATATTATACGGTTTGGAAAGGACACCACACTGGTGTTTTTGAATCTTGGGATGACTGTAAAGCACAAATCAAGGATTTTCAAGGGGCACAGTATAAATCCTTTGCCACTTTTGACGCTGCAAAAAAAGCCTTAAAAGGCAACTATAAAGATTATATTGGCAAGAGCAAAAAATTTACCAGCGAACTTTCCGAAGCACAACTCAAAAAAATTGGTCAGCCTAATTATAAGTCTATCTCAGTTGACGCAGCCTCTTCAGGTAATCCTGGTAAAATGGAATATCGTGGTGTAGAGACCAAATCAAAAAAACAGTTATTTATTCAAGGTCCTTTTGAAGAAGGGACAAATAATATTGGTGAATTTTTAGCTATTGTACATGGTTTGGCTTTTTTGAAAAAGAAAAACAGTGACTTTATTATTTATACCGACTCAAAAACAGCCATGAGTTGGGTGCGGAAAAAAACCTGTAATACCAAACTAGAGCGTAATGCAAAAAATAAAACCTTATTCGAATTGGTTGATCGTGCCGTAGATTGGTTAAAAAACAATACATACAACACAACCATTGTAAAATGGGAAACCAAAGCTTGGGGTGAAATTCCTGCAGATTTTGGTCGAAAATAAATTCGCTTTTTAGTCCTTAAAAAATGTATATTTGCAGCAAATTTTAAACGCTTTATGAGCAAATTAGTTATAGTAGGTACGGTCGCTTTTGACGCTATCGAAACCCCTTTCGGAAAAACAGACAAAATTCTTGGTGGTGCTGCAACCTTTATTGGTTTAGCGGCTTCTCATTTTGATGTAGATGCAGCAGCAGTTTCGGTTGTTGGTGGTGATTTTCCTCAGGAATATTTAGATTTATTAGTAAACAAAAACATTAATATTGAAGGTGTTGAAATCGTAAAAGACGGCAAAACCTTCTTCTGGAGTGGGAAATATCATAACGATATGAACTCGAGAGATACCTTAGTGACAGAGCTGAATGTTTTAGAGCATTTTAATCCTGTCGTTCCGGAAGCTTATCAAGATGCAGAAGTTGTGATGCTCGGAAATTTACATCCGCTTACACAGCAAAGTGTACTTGATCAAATGGCCAAGAAGCCTAAGCTTGCTATTTTAGACACAATGAATTTCTGGATGGATATTGCGCTTGACGATTTACATGCGGTTATAAAAAATATTGATGTGATTACCATTAACGATGAAGAAGCCCGACAACTTACAGGAGAATACTCTCTGGTGGTCGCTGCTCGTAAAATTCATGAAATGGGTCCTCAATATGTCGTGATTAAAAAAGGAGAACATGGCGCATTATTATTTCATAATGACCATATGTTTTACGCTCCAGCTTTACCGTTAGAAGAAGTGTTTGACCCAACAGGTGCAGGAGATACTTTTGCTGGTGGATTTGCGGGTTATTTAGCAAAAACAGAAGACTATTCGTTTGAAAATATGAAAAACGCTGTCATTTACGGCTCCACATTAGCCTCATTCTGTGTCGAGAAATTTGGTACAGAGCGTATGCAAAACATATCTAAAGACGATGTCGAATACCGATTAAAAGAGTTTAAACGACTTACACAGTTTAATATTGAATTATCATAAACCAACGCGCTCAACATTGAGCGCGTTTTTTAATTAATACTAAATCCGAAATTTTATAATTTTGGTACACGCAAAAACAACAACACAACAATGAGCGATGCTTTAAAACATGAATGCGGAATTGCACTCATAAGACTTAAAAAACCATTAGAGTATTATAAAGAAAAATATGGTAGTGCATTTTACGGCGTTAATAAAATGTATCTCATGATGGAAAAACAGCACAATCGCGGACAAGATGGTGCTGGATTTGCAAGCATAAAATTAGATACCAAACCTGGAGAGCGTTATATAAGTCGTGTACGCTCTATTGCGCAGCAACCTATACAAGATATTTTTGCTCAAATTAATGAGCGTATAAATGATGAGCTTACCGAACATCCCGAATATCAAAACGATGTAGCCTTACAAAAAAGACATATTCCCTATGTTGGCGAATTACTGTTAGGACATGTACGCTACGGAACGTTTGGAAAAAACAGTGTTGAAAGTGTTCACCCTTTTTTAAGACAAAATAACTGGATGCATAGAAATCTTATCGTAGCTGGTAATTTTAATATGACTAATGTAAATCAGTTGTTTGATGGTTTGGTACAATTAGGTCAGCACCCAAAAGAAAAGGCTGATACCATTACTATAATGGAAAAAATTGGTCATTTTTTAGACGATGCAGTCGCTAAGATTTATAAAAAACTTAAAAAAGAAGGTTATAATAAAAACGAGTGTTCGCCACTAATTGCCGAACGACTTAATGTTGCTAAAATCTTAAAAAAATCATCAAAAAACTGGGATGGTGGTTATGCGATGGCAGGACTTTTAGGCCATGGAGATTCGTTTGTTTTGCGTGATCCTTCTGGGATTCGCCCAGCTTATTACTATGAAGACGATGAGATTGTAGTTGTCGCTTCAGAGCGTCCAGTCATACAAACCGTTTTTAATGTCAATTTTGATGATGTTAAAGAGCTAGCTCCTGGTCATGCCATCATTACTAAAAAATCTGGGGAGGTTTATATTGAAGAAATCATAACGCCTTTAGAACGAAAAGCGTGTTCTTTCGAGCGTATTTATTTTTCCCGCGGAAGTGATGCCGAAATATATCAAGAACGTAAAAACCTTGGTAAACTATTAATGCCAAACGTATTAGAGGCAATTGATAACGACACTAAGAATACCGTGTTTTCTTATATTCCAAATACCGCGGAAACGTCTTTCTTCGGAATGATAGAAACTGTTGAAAAACATTTAAACGAAAAGAAAACGCAGGCCATTTTAGATGGTAACGGGAAACTATCTGCAGAACGTGTCACTGAAATTCTTTCAGAACGACCACGCATTGAAAAGATTGCAATTAAAGATGTTAAGCTTCGGACGTTTATTACGGAAGACAGTAGTCGGGATGACTTGGTTGCTCACGTTTATGATGTAACCTATGGTGTCATCAAATCAACAGACAATTTAGTCATTATCGATGATAGTATTGTAAGAGGAACTACGCTCAAAAAGAGTATCATTAAAATGATGGATCGTTTGAATCCAAAACAAATCGTTGTAGTGTCTTCAGCACCGCAAATTAGATATCCTGATTGCTACGGAATCGATATGGCTAACCTTGAAAGCCTTATCGCTTTTAGAGCCATGCTGGAACTTTTAAAAGAGCGTGACAAATACCATTTAGTTGAAGAGGTCTATCATAAATGTAAAGCTCAACTGGAATTAAAAGATAGTGAGGTTAAAAACTTTGTCAAAGACTTATATAGTGAATTTACAGCTGATGAAATTTCTGATAAGATTGCAGAGTTAATTTCAGATGATACTGTAAAAGCAAAAGTGAAGACAATCTTTCAACCTATAGAAAATCTACATAAAGCCTGTCCGAAAAATTTAGGAGATTGGTATTTCACTGGAAATTATCCAACCGATGGTGGTAACCGAGTGGTTAACAGAGCTTTCGTGAATTTTTATGAAGGAAATCAAGAAAGAGCTTATTAGATAAACGGCTCATTTATGGCACTTTATCCCAAAAAAGTGCATTTCGCCCGATAAAAGTGCATTTCGTCTAATATTTAACAAATCTTAGATAATAAACACATACATTGGTATCACCATAACATAAGTAGGTTAAGTTCATGGTAGATTTGGGGCAAAAAAAGGTGAACTTCTGTTCACCTTTTTTTATGGACATAGGTTTAAACACTTCTTAAATTAAACCTAAAAAAATCACTTCCGTTTTGTTTTTTTATAACGCATTACAAGTCAACGCATTTATATGATTACTTAAAGTTCATGTTTATTCAAGCTGTTCAACCTTCAGGACCACCGTTTTTTCCGTTTAAGCCAATTTATTCGTCGTTGGTCTAATAAATTAAATTATTAAATAAAAGTGCTGTTATATTTGTTTCACCATAACATAAGTAGGTTAAGTTTATGGTAGATTTGGGGCAAAAAAGTCGGACTCTCGTCCGGCTTTTTTCATTTTAAGTCTAATCCAAATAAGCCTTTTTAGTTTCCGAAGCCAACTAACAGATATAAAAAAAAGCAAACTCTAATAGAGTTTGCTTTTATGTATCTAAAATTTGAAATACTTACTTCGCTTCAGCATAACGACGCTCAACTTCATTCCAGTTAACAACTTTAAAGAAAGCGTCAATATAGTCTGGACGTCTATTTTGATAATTTAAATAATAAGCGTGTTCCCAAACATCTAATCCTAAAATTGGTGTGCCACCACAAGTAACACCTGGCATTAATGGATTATCTTGATTAGGTGTCGAGCAAACCTCAACTTTTCCACCTTTATGAACACAAAGCCAAGCCCATCCCGATCCAAATTGCGTTGCAGCAGCTTTACTAAAAGCTTCAACAAAGGCATCTTTTGAACCAAATTCGGCCTCAATAGCATCTTTTAAATCTCCAGATAAATACCCTTTATCTTCAGGATTCATAACATCCCAAAATAATGAATGGTTATAAAAACCGCCACCATTATTTCTAACAGCTTTGTTATCCATGTCTAGATTTCCTAAAATAGACTCTATAGATTTTCCTTCTAAATCAGTGCCTTCAATAGCGGCATTCAATTTAGTGGTATAGCCATTGTGATGTTTAGTGTGATGTATTTCCATTGTACGTGCATCAATATGTGGTTCTAATGCATCGTATGCGTATTTTAATTTCGGTAATTCGAAAGCCATAATAATTAGTTTTTTAATTGTTAATACTTAATAACCTCAAATTTACGCATAAAACAGCGCAATTAAAAATATTAAATACTTATGAACTCATAGATAGTTTTTATAATTTTAAGCGTGCAAAATCAATCTCCTTTTATAGTTTATAATGCCTCTGCTGGAAGTGGAAAAACCTTCACATTGGTTAAAGATTACCTCAAGATTTTATTTACATCTAAAAGTAAGTTAGCCTTTAGGCATATTTTAGCGCTTACTTTTACCAATAAAGCTGTTGGTGAGATGAAAGAAAGAATCATCAATATGCTAAAAGCCTTTTCTGAGGAAGAAATTCTTCAAAGTTCTAACAGTATGTTTGAGCACCTGGTCGAAGAACTTGATATGGAACCCAAAGCACTTCATCTCCGTTCTAAAGCAATATTACAAACCATTATACACAACTATGCTGCTTTTGACATTTCTACTATTGATAAATTTAATCATAAACTAATTAGAACTTTTGCCTACGATTTAAAACTCCCAGTGAACTTTGAAGTAGAGCTAGACACTTCAACTTTACTGAGCAAAGCCGTAGATCAACTTATTGATCAAGCTGGAAGTGATAATGAACTTACCAAAGTATTGGTCGACTTTGCTATTGAAAAAGCTGATGATGACCGAAGCTGGGATATTGCCTACGATTTTAATGCCATTGCAAGCCTTTTGGTTAACGAAAATGACCTTAGGTATTTAGAACAATTAAAAGACAAAACTTTAACCGATTTTAAAGCGCTTAAAACCAATTTACAAAAGCAGCAAAACGATGTCGAAAAGCAAATTGTAGCCTTAGCAAACAGCACCTTATCATCTATTGAAAACAACAATCTCGAAGCCACTGATTTTAGCAGACAAACCTTACCAAATCATTTTAAAAAAGCCGGTAATCTAGACTTTGAAAGACTTTACGATAACAAACTACAAGAAAATTTAGAGCAAAATACCTCCATTTACAATAAGAGTTTAGATGCTCATAAAGCAGCCACAATAGATCGTATATTACCTCAAATTGCAATCAATTACCTTGCCATAAAGCGATTGGTATTCGCCTCTAAATTTTTGAAAAATGCACTAAAAAATATCACGCCTTTATCGGTTTTGAGTGCCATTGCCAAAACGCTTCAGGAAATTAAAGATGATGATGATTTATTACTCATTTCCGAATTTAACTCAATCATCAATGCCGAAATTAAAGCACAACCGGCTCCTTTTATTTACGAACGTATTGGCGAAAAATTCAAGCATTATTTTATTGATGAATTTCAAGATACTTCGGCCTTACAATGGGAAAATTTAATTCCTTTGGTAAGCAATGCTATCGTTGGCGAAAATGAAAAAGGTGAAGTTGGAACAGCTATGATTGTAGGCGATGCCAAACAAGCAATTTATAGATGGCGTGGCGGACGTGCTGAACAGTTTATAGATTTATACGCTGACGGGAATCCGTTTCATGTCCAAAAAACGGTTAAAAATCTCCCGACTAATTTTAGAAGTTGTAAAACGATTATCGAATTTAATAATCAGTTTTTTGATCATGTGGCCGACTTTGTTTTTACAAACGAACAGCATCGAGACATTTATAAGAATGCTACGCAAAATATATGTTTAAACCAGGAAGGCTATGTTGAATTATCCTTTTTAGATACCAAAGATGAAGATAAAAATGAATTGCATTGCGAAGCCGTTTTAAAAACCATCCAAAAAGCACAAGATCACGGTTTTTCCCTTAAAGACATTTGTATCATTGTAAGGCGAAAAAAAGATGGGTTTACCATTGCCGAACAACTAAGTGATATGGGTATTCCTATTATTTCTTCGGAAAGCTTACTCATCAATAATTCTCGCGAAGTTCAGTTTATCAATAACCTAATAACTTTTAGCTTACAGCCTAAAAATGATGAAGTAAAAGCGCTGCTTCTAAGGTTTATTGCAGAAAAACTTCAATTGGATAATACCCATGAATTTTTCGATCACTTAATTCGGTTAGATGCCGCCGCCTTTTTTAAAACGTTAAATAGCTCTGGCTTTGATTTTGACTTTTATGAATTCGCTCAATTACCCATTTACGAAGCAGTTGAAAGTATCATAAGAGGATTCCATTTAAATGAAAAACCTAATGCTTATATTCAGTTTTATTTGGATGAAATTTTTGATTATTCACAACAGTATAATGCTAGTTTTTCAGGGTTTTTAGAGCATTGGGAACGTAAAAAAGACAAACTTACTATTGCATCTCCAACAGGTAAAGATGCGATTCAGATTATGACCATTCATAAATCTAAAGGTCTAGAATTTCCTGTTGTTATTTTTCCTTATGCCAATCAAGATATCTATTTCGATATTAATCCGAAGGTTTGGTTTCCGGTAGATGAACAATTGTTTAATGGCTTTTCACACCTCTATCTCAACATGAATAAAGATTTAGAGGCCTTTAATCCCATTGGCGAACAATTGTATAATGATTATCGCTCACAATTAGAATTGGATAGCCTTAATTTACTTTATGTGGTATTAACTCGAGCCGTAGAACAACTGTATATAATTTCAGATTATGATGTTGACCGTTCTCAAAATGAAAAAGTTACATGGTATTCTGGGTTATTTATCAATTATTTAAAATCTATTGGCGTCTGGAACAATACGCAATTAGAATACAGTTTTGGGCGTGCTGAAAAGCCTTCCGAAGCTCCCAAAGAACAGCTTGAAACCATTGAACAAAAAGAATTCATCTCTACAAAAAAAGAAACGCATAATCTCAACATTGTAACCAGTTCAGGATCACTTTGGGATACAGCTCAAGAACGCGCTATTGAACGCGGTAATTTGGTCCATGAAATTATGTCCTTTATCACCACTAAAGAGGATATTGATTTTGCATTAAATCATCTCTTGGATCTCGGACTCATAAATGCAGAACAGTTGGAAGATTTAAAACCGACAATTCATACTATTGTAACGCACCAACAATTACAACACCTTTTTGATGGCCAACTCACCGTTTATAATGAAAAAGATATTATTTCTAAAGACGGTCAATTACTACGCCCAGATAGAATAGTCATTAATACCGAAAACCAAGCCACCATTATAGACTACAAAACAGGTTTAGAAAACTCAAAACACAAGGAACAACTTTATGACTATCAAGACCTGCTCGAAGACATGGGGTTTACAGTCATAAAAAAAATCCTTATCTATATAAATGATGTTATTACTATAAAAGAATTTTAAATTTGTAAAAAATTAAAACCACCATGTACGGAAAAATAAAAGAACACTTACAACGTGAAATTACAACTATAAAAAACGACGGTCTTTTTAAAGAAGAACGCATTATTACCTCGCCTCAAGGTGCAGAAATTACGCTGAGCACAGGTGAAACTGTTTTAAATTTTTGTGCTAATAATTACCTGGGATTATCCTCTCATCCCGAAGTGATTCAGGCGGCTAAAGATGCTATGGATACGCATGGCTTCGGAATGTCATCGGTACGTTTTATCTGTGGTACTCAAGATATTCACAAAGAACTCGAACAGAAGATTGCCGATTTCTACGGCACTGAAGACACCATACTTTATGCTGCTGCTTTTGATGCCAATGGTGGTGTTTTTGAACCTTTATTAGGCAAAGAAGACGCTATTATATCCGATTCGTTAAATCACGCTTCAATTATTGATGGCGTAAGACTCTGTAAGGCAGCTCGCTACCGTTATGAAAATAATAACATGCAGGATTTAGAACAGCAACTTATTGCCGCCAATGAAAATGGTGCTAGGTTCAAGATTATTGTGACCGATGGTGTGTTTTCTATGGATGGCTTGGTAGCACCTTTAGATGATATCTGTGATTTAGCCGATAAGTATGATGCTTTAGTCATGATTGATGAATGCCATGCCACTGGTTTTATTGGAAAAACAGGACGCGGAACCTTAGAAGAAAAAGGCGTTTTAGGGCGTATTGACATTATCACAGGAACCTTAGGAAAAGCTATGGGTGGCGCTATGGGCGGTTATACAACAGCTAAAAAAGAAGTGATAGAAATTCTTCGCCAACGTTCAAGACCTTACTTATTCTCAAACTCGTTAGCACCTGCAATTGTTGGTGCTTCTATCAAGGTTTTTGATATGTTAGCGAATAATACTGCTTTAAGAGATACTTTAGAAAGCAACACTAATTACTTCAAAAAAGGGATGAAAGCTGCTGGTTTTGACATCATTGACGGTGACTCAGCCATCGTTCCTGTGATGCTTTACGATGCAAAATTATCGCAAACCATGGCAAAAATGCTTCTAAATGAAGGTATATACGTTATAGGCTTCTTTTTCCCAGTAGTCCCAAGAGAAAAGGCAAGAATACGTGTGCAACTCTCGGCTGCCCACACTACGGCTCACTTAGACAAAGCTATTGCTGCTTTTATAAAGGTTGGAAAAACATTAGAGATTATTTAAAATCAGTCCAAACTCCCTATTTTTAATAGGAATATGCAATATTTTTATATATTTGTCTTTGTTAATAAAATTTAACAACTTACTTTTGCCTTTAATTAACACTTAAAATTAAAATTATTTAGAATATGAAAAATCTTAGCAGATTATTGTTCGCTTTAGTGCTAGTAGTAAGCTTCAATGCTAATGCACAAGACGAGAACAACCCATGGAAAATTGGAATCGGTGTAAATGCTGTTGACCTTTACCCAGTTGGAGAAGAAGCGCCATTAGGTGACTACTTTGATGAATTTTTTAATGCCAATGATCATTACAATTTCATACCTATGTTATCTAGAATAACAGTTTCAAGGTATTTAAGTGATGGCTTTACATTTACGGCTGCAGGTGCATTCAACCAAATAGAAAAGGTTGGTGATTCAAGAGCTGATGATTTATCTTACTACTCTGCTGATGGTACAGTTTCTTACAGCTTTGGAAACATTATCAATTCTTCTACTATCGATCCTTATTTAGGTGTTGGTGGTGGTTACACTTGGATTGATGAAATCGGAGCTGGTACTTTAAACGGTACTTTAGGTTTTGATGTATGGTTCAATGATAATCTTGGGTTCAACGTTCAAACATCTTACAAACATGCTTTTGAAGATTACTTACCAAAGCACTGGCAACATTCTGTAGGATTAAACATCAAATTTGGTGGAAAAGACACTGATGGTGATGGTATCTACGATAAAGATGATGCTTGTCCAGATGTTCCTGGTTTAGAAGCATTCAACGGTTGTCCAGATTCTGATAACGATGGTATTGAAGATTCTAAAGATGATTGTCCTAACGAAGCTGGTTTAGCTGAGTTTAACGGTTGTCCTGATTCTGATAGCGATGGTGTTGCTGATAAAGATGATGACTGTCCTACAGTTGCAGGTTTAAAAGCTTTAAACGGTTGTCCTGATGCTGATGGTGATGGTGTTGCTGATAAAGATGATCAATGTCCTAACGAAAAAGGTCCTTCTGCTAATAACGGATGCCCTTGGCCTGATACTGATGGTGACGGTGTGTTAGACAAAGATGACCAATGTCCTAACGAAGCTGGAACTGTTGCTAACAACGGTTGTCCTGAAGTTAAGCCAACTGAAGAAGTAATGAAGCAATTAAACGAATATGCTAGAACTATCTTATTTGATACAGGTAAAGCATCATTCAAGCAAGAATCTATGGAAGTATTAGCTGCAATGACAGCAATCTTTAAAGAATACCCACAAGCGGATTTCTCTATCGATGGTCATACTGACAGCGTAGGTTCTAAATCTACAAACCAATTATTATCTGAAAGAAGAGCAAATGCAGTTAGAGATTACTTAATCGCTAACGGAATTAGCGCTGAAAGATTAACAGCTAATGGCTTTGGTGAAGATTACCCAATCGCTTCTAATAAAACTAGAAACGGTAGAAAAAACAACAGACGTGTAGAAGTAAAACTTAAGTAATAAGTTTAACTCAAACATAAATAAAAAAAACGCTCCGAAATTCGGAGCGTTTTTTATTTTTATAGAATGAGAACATTCATCGACGACGTCATTATTGATTTAATTAATAAAGAGTATAATATCTCTCAATTGACGTTTGTTTTGCCGAGTAAACGTGCCGGAACTTTTTTAAAGCACGCCATATCAAAACATGTTAAATCAACCTTATTTGCTCCCGAAATTGTTTCTATTGAATCATTTGTAGAAACCTTATCAGACTTTCAATATGCCACTAATGCCGAACTGTTATTTGAGTTTTATGACGTTTATATAAAACAGACGCCTAAAGATCAAATAGAACCTTTTGACAAGTTCTCCAAATGGGCGCAATTGCTGCTTCAGGATTTTAATGAAATAGATCGTTATCTTATTCCGCAGGATCAAGTTTTCGACTATTTAAGTGCTATTAAAGAAATTGAACACCAACATTGGTCTCTTGATGAAGAGCCAACACCTTATATAAAAAACTATTTACTGTTCTGGAATCGTTTAAAATTCTATTATTATGAATTTCAAAAACAACTCACGTCCAAGAAAAAAGGCTATCAAGGTTTAGTATACAGAGAGGCTGTAAATAACCTAGAACAGTTTATTTCCGTACATTCTAATACCACTTACGTTTTTGTTGGTTTTAACGCCTTAAACAGAGCCGAAGAACTCATCATTCAGGAATTATTACAACAAGAACTAGCACTCATTTACTGGGATATTGATACAAGCTTCATCACCAATCCTGTACATGATGCTGGTCTTTTTACACGCCATCATAAAACCCATTGGAAATACTTTGATAAACATGAGTTTAATTGGGCAACTAACCACTATTCCGAAGAAAAAGAAATCCATTGTATTGGAGCACCTAAAAATATCAGTCAGGTAAAATATGTTGGTGAACTCTTAGAAACCATTTATAATAAAAAACAAAACCTCCAAAATACAGCGGTCGTATTAGGTGACGAAAGCTTATTATTACCATTACTCAATTCGATTCCAAAATCTATAAACGCCATAAACATTACTATGGGATTGCCTTTAAGGGTCATTCCTTTAGCATCACTTTTTGAAACCTTATTTTATATTCATAAATCCGCTAGCCAAAACTTGTATTATAAAGATGTGATAAATGTGTTATCAAACCCGTTTATAAATTCACTCTTAAATCAAGACGCTGAGGAAATTATTAAATACATACGCACAAACAACAAAACCTATCTTGGGCTGGAACATTTAAAACAATTAACGCCTCAGCACAAAGACATTATTGACCTTCTTTTTGGTTCTTGGGCAGATACACCCAACATTGCTATTAAAAATTGTTCTAAACTTATTCTTAAGCTCAAATCTGATTTAGATACAGACAAACAAAATAATGTATTGCCTTTAGAGTATTTATATCGTTTTAATCAGGTTTTTAATAGTCTGGAAAGCTTAAACCAATCCTTTACTCATATTACTAGTATTTCAACGCTGTTTAGCCTTTACAGAGAATTAATTAAAATAGAAACCTTAGATTTTAAAGGAGAACCACTACAAGGTTTGCAAATTATGGGGATGCTAGAATCTCGTGTTTTAGATTTTGAAACTGTGATTATAACGTCGGTAAACGAAGGCATTTTACCCACCGGAAAAACCAACAGTTCATTTATTCCTTTTGATGTTAAAATCGAAAACAAGCTTCCAACATACAAAGAAAAAGATGCCGTTTATACCTATCATTTTTACCATTTATTACAACGTGCTAAAACAGCTTATATACTTTATAATACCGAACCAGATGTACTCAATGGTGGGGAAAAAAGCAGATTTATCACACAATTAGAAATTGAAGGCATACACAATATCAAATCGTATGTGCTTTCATCTGAAGTCCCTTCAATAGAGCGCAGTTTACAATCTATAAAAAAATCACCTGAAATTCTCCAAGCCCTTGATCGGGTTGCAGAGAAGGGGTTTTCACCTTCATCCTTAACGAATTATATAAGAAATCCTATCGACTTTTATTATGAAAAAATACTCGGAATTCATCAATACGAAGATGTCGAAGAAAATGTCGCTTTTAATACCTTAGGGACAATTATACATAATACTTTGGAAGATTTTTATGAGCCCTTAGAAGGCGAAAATCTTACAACTGAACACCTAAAAGCCATGGCATCTCAGATTGATACTGTGGTTGCCCATCATTTTAAAGAAGAGTTTAAAGAAGGAGATATTAGTAGTGGAAAAAACCTCATCATCTTTGAAATTGCCAAACGGTATATAGCTAATTTTTTAAATCTTGAAATTGAAGATCTCAAACAAGGAAATACCATTAAAATTATAGCGATAGAGACTAAAAACAAGGTCGCTATAAATCTAGATAATATTTCAAAGACAGTATTTCTAACAGGTAAAGTTGATCGTGTCGATGCGTACAACGGAACCTTAAGAATTATAGATTACAAGACAGGAAGGGTCGAACCTGGTAAAGTTCAAGTTACCAATTGGGAAGATATCACGACCGATTATGACAAATACAGTAAAAGCTTTCAACTTTTAATGTATGCTTATATGATGTATAAAAGTGATGTAATTTCTTTGCCTGTTGAAGCGGGAATAATATCTTTTAAAAGTTTGAATTCTGGAGTATTAAAATTTGCTAAAAAGATACCTCAAAGCAAATCTAAAGATTACACCATTACTTCTGAAACATTAGATGCTTTTGAGGTGGAACTCAAATCATTAATTTCAGAGCTTTATAATCCTGACATAGATTTTATTGAAAAAGAAATATAGTGAAAACAAAAAACCAAGTAGTATATCGAGACCATAAAAAGCCCATTGTTTGGGATGCGTTTTTTAAATCTAGCGGCATCCAAAAACCTATTGTAGTATTCTGCCATGGCTATAAGGGTTTTAAAGATTGGGGAGCCTGGGACTTGGTAGCTGAAACCTTTAGCAAACATGATGTGTTCTTTATCAAATTTAACTTTTCACATAATGGAGGAACGGTCGACAATCCTATTGACTTTCCAGATTTAGAGGCTTTTGCTGAAAATAACTATTCAAAAGAACTTGATGATTTAGATGACTTTCTAAACTTTATCACTTCTGAAGCATTTGAATTTAAACAAGAGATAGATACGAACAATATAACGCTAATCGGACACTCCAGATGTGGCGGAATAGCGATATTAAAAACATCTGAAGACCAGCGCATTACAAAATTAATCACTTGGGCGAGTGTTAGTAGCTTTGGAAAACGAACCTCAACGACAGGGGATTTAAAACAATGGAAAAAAGAGGGCGTCAAGTACGTTTTAAACGGAAGAACAAAACAATACATGCCGCATAACTATCAATTCTATGAAGATTTTAAAGCCAATGAACAACGTTTGAATATAGAAGCAGCGATTAAACGCATTACAACTCCAGTGCTTATCATTCATGCAAAAGGGGATCCTTCGGTATCTTTTAACGAAGCTGAAATTTTAAAAGCCTGTAATACTAACCATAAACTTTTTCCGATAGAAGGTTCAAATCACGTCTTTGATACTAGACATCCGTGGACACAAGATAAACTGCCAGAAGCCTTACAACTCGTGGTTGAAGAAAGTATCAAGTTTATTAAAAATTAAGCAATTTTAAGCTTCGGTTGTACTTGACAAGCTTCCATCTTTTTAAATAACAAGTCTTTATTGATAGGCTTGGTCATGTAATCATTCATACCTAAAGCCATGACTTTTTGCTGAGTTTCTTCCGTAGCATCAGCAGTAACAGCTATGATTGGTATCTCACTAATAGTATGACCTAATTGTCCGCTTCTAATAATTTTTGTGGCTTCATAGCCATCCATTACAGGCATTTGAAGATCCATTAATACCACATCAAAAACATCATTTTTTAATGCTTCTAATGCTTCCTGACCATTGTTAACTACAAAAAAGCTCATTTGAGAATTGGTCGACAACAACTTTTTTATCACCATTTGATTCATCTTATTGTCTTCAACCACTAAAACATGTTGCTTTAGTTTTGCGTGTTGACGAGATTGTACTTTAGGTGCTTCAACGTCTTCTATATACTGTAATGGTAATTCAATAAATACATTGGTTCCTTGTTCTAATTTACTTTCGATTTGAATGGAACCCTCAAATAATTCAACTAAATGTTTAACGATTGTTAATCCCAGACCAATCCCTCCAAATTGACGCTTATGATTTAAACGCATTTGATTAAAACTATCAAAAACGTTCTTTTTACTGTTGTCGTCCATACCAATTCCTGTGTCAGCTATTTGAATTGAAAAACGAGAGATATGATTGGGTTGGGGAGAGCATTTTAGTTTAAACTTAATCTGTCCTTTTTCAGTAAACTTTACAGCATTACTCAACACATTATTTATAATCTGTATGAAGCGCTCAGCATCTCCAATGATCGTCGTAGGAATTTCATAATCGATATCAAACTTATAGCTTATACCTTTTTTCTCTGCTTCGGATTTCCAGTTATTACTAATTTGATTGACTAGTAAGGACGGATTAAAGGCTTCGCTTTTAAGTTTGAGCTCATTCTTTTCTATCTTTTCAAAGTCTAAAATATCATTAACATTGCTCAACAAACTTAATGACGCATTTTTAATAACTTGGTATTGCTCTCTGTCTTCTAAAGTATGTTTTGGGCTTTTTAGTTCTAATTCGGCAATACCCATAATTGCATTAATTGGCGTACGTAATTCATGACTTATATTAGACATAAAGTAGGTTTTCAGCTCACTTATTTCTTCAGATTTTTGAAGCGCTTCTTCTTGTGAATGTTCTTTTTCTTCTCGCAATCTTCTCAATAAATTGGTCATTGATAAGGATAAGAAAATGACCTCAAAACCAGAACCAAATTTAGCACTGTTCAAGGTGTAGAAATTATTAGGAATTAAACTTAAGTTATTCATCACAAAACCTAATAAACCCAGAACTAAGAAAAATATTCCAACAGAAAAATAAGGGTCAATAGACATACGTTTAATACGCATTTTAAATACTGTTACCAATATTAAAATTAAGCTGAACAAACCATTAACATTACTTATTGGGTAAACTAGTTCTAATGTTTTCGGACTTATAAATACCATCACAAATAGAACGGCTAAAACGCCATAAATAAGATTATAAGCCTTTTTAAATGATGCCAGTTGCGTATCTACTTTTAAGAAATACTCACAATATTTTAAAAGAAAAAAGTTAGATGATAATGCTGTAATCAAAACAGCTCTACTATTTAAAAACCCACCTTCTGGTAATATGTATTGAAAAATAAAACCATCTAGTGCTGCCTGCATTAATCCAATAGAAAACACATAAATACCATAGTATAAAAAGGTTTTTTCTCTGAGGCTTGAATAAAAGAATAAGTAAATGATACTAGCCAAAAAGAGTAGTCCATAAAACAATCCTAAAAACAATTGTTGTTTATAATTCATCATCCAAAAAGACGATTCGTCATAAAGGTTTAAAGGCATGTTAATAGTTTCTCCATCACTTTTAAAATGCAAATAATACTCTTGTATCGCATTGGGTTGCAGCGTAATTTTAAAAACGGTAAGTCTGTGTGCTACTTGGCGTTCAGAAAAAGCAACTTGATCACCACTTTTAAATACTTCAACTTCAGATTCTGAAACTTGATACAAATTTGCAATATCTGTGATTGGTCTTGCCGTCTCTAAATAATACGTTTCTTGTTCATCAGACGTATTTTCGAGTTGAAATCGAACCCAGAAATTATCAGATGTAAATCCGACACTTTGGTTTTCAGAATTAAAAGGGTGAAAAACTTTAGAGGAGTCGTTTACTACAGTTAACACATCAAAATCTTGAGTTTTGACATTTGTAAATTCGGCGTACTCGTAAAGTTGTCCTTTACTTTTTTGCGGATTGAATGGTAAGTCTTGAGCATAAACGCTAAGACCTATAAAATAGGTAAGTAGTAGTGTTAGTTTCATGTTTGGGGCATTTAACTGTGAACAACATACGAGAAAAAAATTAATAATGATTTTATTTAAAGCTAAAAATCGATAAATCACCTATTTATAGGGTGTAATTCACTTTGTTACAGTAAAAAACACAATAATTACAGCTTAATATCTATAAAAGCAGTCGCCTTAAGAATACAAAAACCAAGCTGAAACACGCTTGTTTTTATAGTATAAGTCCGTTTCATGCTAATATTGAATAGTTTTTAACACGTTTTAGCTCAATTTCATCCCAATGTTTAATGCTTTATTTGATAGAAATTCTTGGCACCAAAGTCTTTAATTAGTTTTGATTTTAATTCTCTTATAGCTGAGATCTCAAATTGTTGATACATGTTTTTATTTTGTAAAATAGCATCCAAGAAATCAAGAATAGTTTCTGGGTGACCATCAAAATATATGACTTGATTGAAGTCTATTTTTTTGGTTGCACTCAAGTCCATTAACCAATCAAAAAGGATTTGATTGTGCTTATAAAATAATGTCTTTAGTGATTTTTTCATGATATGTTCGACTGTAACTGTATCATTATCAACACAAATAAAAAACTTATTGTAAACATTCCAAAAATCAATCAATTTTGTTCTGTAAGTGCTATCCTTCTTAGTAAGTTTTAGGAATTGTAATAATTCATTTTCAATACTCGTATCTAAAGTGTTATTAAATGCATCATTATCTACTAAAGAGCATAATCGATTAGACAAATCAAGGACATCTACATAAAAGTCTATTCGTTTATAATCTTCTTCATTTATATACTGTTTTAAATACTTTTCGTTGTTCTTGGCGTTAATCCATTTAATAGCTTCAGTGTTCTTTTTTTTAGCACTACTAGCATACCATTTATACGCTCGTAATTTTGAACCAAATTCTTCTAAATTTTCGTAATATTTACCTAATTGGAGTTGTGCTTTATCGTGACCCTGTTTGGCGCTTTTAGTTATATAATACTCATAACTATCTTCCACCCATTCTTTATAAAATTGATTGTCTAAAGAATCTAATTCTCGTACTGGGTCTAAGGCATGCTGCTTTTGATAATACATTTTAAGACTCTTTGAGTTTGAATTAGGCTCCAAGCTTAAACTGGTATTATAGAATACCATTCCTATTTGATACTGCGCAGAGACATCTCCAGAATCGGCCTTTTGAATCAACACATCAACATTTTGACTGCTGATATCACCTAAAGAAAATAGAACGGTTAAAACGAATACTATTTGAGTATGATGCATGGAATTTTATTTTGGAGTCGATTTATAATGATGATTAAGTGCTCATTCTACCCGTTCACCTTTCTTGTTGATGTAGTAACTTTCTCCATTAAACAATTCTACTTTTGATTTTTCAAGACCATCTGTAAATGAGAAATAATAGGCTCTTTTATATATGATAGGAATAACGACTTCTCCTTCTTTGTTAATAAATCCCCACTTATCATTTAACTGAACCAATGCTAAACCATCATCAAAATCGGAGCACTGGTCATATATTATTGGAACACCGCCTTTCCCTTTAGTATTAATCCACCCACATTTACCATCTAATCCAACACTTGCTAATTTGTTCTTAAATGCATATGCAAAATCATATATTGCTGGGATAACAATAGTTCCTTCTTTATTAATAAACCCCCAACTACCATTTAATTTAACACCTGCTAATCCATCAGAAAAAGAAGTTGGATCACCATAGTCAGAAGCTGTTTCATCATATTGAAAGGGAACAATGACATTTTCAGCTTTATCAACATATCCCCATTTACCATTTAATTTAACACTCGCTAATCCTTCTGAAAATATAGATGATTCCTCATAATCAATAGAGATAATAACTTTCCCATTTTTATCAATGTGTCCACATTTGCCATTTAACTCTACTTTTGCTAATCCATCATTAAAAGCATCGACATCATCATATATTATTGGAATAACAACAGCTCCACTTTTATTTATAAAGCCCCATTTACCATTTAATTGAACATTTGCTAATCCTTCACTAAACCCATAGGAATTATTATATTTAAATGATATAACTAGATTGCCATTAATATCAACATACCCATATTTATAATTTTTTTCAACAAGAAAAAGATCTTCTCCCACGCCTTCATGTATATTCCGTCTCGCAAAATCACCTTCAATGTCATGAGAATTTAACACCTGCTCTCCTTGCTCATTAATAAAGGCAAAACCTCCGTTTATTTTTATATTCATGTATTTTAAATCAGGAAGCTTTCTTTTTAAATACTTAAATCTTTCTGCAAATGGAGCCAGCCTTGCCTTTCGTTCTTCTTCTCGTTTGATTTCGGCTAAACGTTCACGTTCTTTAGCTTCCTTTTCTTTTTCCGCTCGTCTAAGGTCTGCAAGTCGTTCTCGCTCTATTCTAGCTTTTTCTTCTTCGGCTCGTCTAATTTCGGCTAAACGCTCACGTTCTTTTCTTGCCTTCTCCTCCATGATTCCCTGATCGATTAGCGATTCGTAGGAAGCAATATCTTCTATCACTTTATCGTCTGGATTCATATTATAAAGCTTGTTCAATTCGTCTTTACTACGCTGAAACATTTCAACCTTCATATAGGTCTTAACTTTTAAATTTTGAATTTTCGCAGATTTCATTCCTTTTGAAATTGCTTCGATTTCTTTTATTTTATCCAACACATCCCAATATTTACCTTGCTCATATAATTTCTCAGCGCTTATAATTTTAACTTTTATCTTATTTATTGTTGCCTTATCCAGATTTTGCGAATTAACAAATTGAAAACAACTCAGGGCTATAATAAATATTGCGATTATTTTTTTCATAATTATCTGTATCTTGATTTTATACTATTTTGCCAGTTATATAATTCGATTTTACATTTTTTCTTTTTAATTTCTTTTTGCTTTTTTTCTAATGCCTTTTTCCGTTCCCTTGCCTTTTCTTCTCTTTCTTTACGAGCACTAAACTGCTGAAAGGTCTCCTTATTAGGGTCGTGACTTTCTATTGCTATTAATTTCAATGGGCCTCCAGTATGAGCTCTTGAATAAGAAAAATCAATTTCAAAACCATCATCAATAAACTCTCCATTAAAATCAACAAACCCTACTTTATAGGCCGTACAAGTTTCATAGCAAAATTTTGATTCTAATTCTTTTCTTACCTTAGCAATACCCATTTTATATTCTAATATTTCCCAGTCTCGATAAGGAATTAAAGGTTTTCCTCGACTATTAATGACACCTGTTAATCCATTTTTATAATCAATTTTAAAGTCGGTATCGTCTTCTGCAGAATCTAGCATCGCATCTAAATTATTATCTTTAGTTTTTGATGCCTCACTACTACTCGATAATAAATCATCCAGATTATTTGATACTTTTTTTTTGCTGTCAGAATCACCATCTAAAAGGTCATCCAAGTTATTGGAACTAGGTTTATTTGTTCGTCCCGTTTCTTTTAAAAAATCATCCAGATTTTTTGTTTTCTTTTTCGGTTCAACTTTAGACGCTGCTAATAAGTCATCCAGATTTGAAATCTCTTGATCTAATTTAGAAACCTCAACATCATGTTTTATTCTATCTGTTTCTTCTTCGCCTTCCGCTTTTTTAATTCCATTTAAGTGATTGTTAATTTTTTTGAAATTATCGTTAAGTCTATCTATTCGTTTTTGTAAGGCTAAACTGTAACTAAACTTATTACCTAATGATGTGCGGAGTATGTCAATTTCTCTTGCCTTCTCTTTTAAACCGCTCTCTTGAATTGAATACAATACGGCTTGAATATCTTTTTTCTTTTGGATTAATATTTTTTTATCAGAATTTAAACTGAATGAATTAGGCGATAAAGATCTTGTGTTTTTTTCATGCTGAAGCTTCGATGCTGCATAGTCATCTTCCAGTTTTTTAAGTGCTGCTCTAATTGCTTGAACTCGCTTTTGCGCTTCAGTCACAGGTTCAGCTTCAAGAATAACGCTTTGACTTAGAATTATAGATGGAATCATGAAGAGTATTACTATTGCTATTTTGAATTTCATTGTTGAAATTTTAATTTTTAATTTACGAAATTATTTAAGCTGCACTCGTCAAATTGAATATTATTTGATGTGTTTTAGAAATAAAACAATAAATGAACTAACTAATTATGAGAGTATTGACCTCATTGGGTAGCTAAAAACCTATCAGAATGGTAGTCTTTTAAGAAAGTGTTCTTTAAACACACGGATAAAAAAACCTCTGTACAAAAGTCTTAAACACTTTATTGTTTACGATAACTTATGCCTGAAATTTCAATATTATCATTAATCATTTCTACCTGTTCTGTACTATTAATAATATAATGTGGATTGTTAGATTGTGTAAACAGCTTATCAAATAGCATCAGGTCTAAATAGGTCGTAGTAATGTCTTGTAAAGCTTGTTGGTTTTGTAATAACTGAGTTATTGAACCATAATTAATGGTTGTAAATGCTGAGGTTTCATTTTGTGCTTCATCATCCTGTTTTATTTCGTCTCTGACACTGTTATAAGTATCTTCAATAAGGGCGATAAACTCATGACTAGCTAGAATGATTTTATATTTGGAAACCTCTAGATTTGTATAATCAAACCTTCCATAATTGAGTCCGGAGTTTACGCTTATTAAACTTTTATCAACCCGCAAGCCATTAATAGATACTTTCATCACATCTATTGGATTTGATTCACCTGCATATTAGACAATTTAAACGTTGCATTCAGAGTCAACTAACTGGTTATGATTATAGTGGAGCATATCGGATTCGAACCGATCGCCTCTACGCTGCCAGCGTAGCGCTCTAGCCAAATGAGCTAATGCCCCAGTTATGTTATTTCAATCCGCCTAATACTAAAACAGGTAACGCGCTACTAAAATCTTTCTTTAGTATCGTATTCTTTTCCCATGTCTTAGCAAAAAATCCGCGTTTACGCCTTACAACGCACAATAAGTCCGGATTGTTATTTTTATAATGTTCTAAGACTCCTTGATAGGTCGTCGCATTTTCAGCAATGGTAGTATTAGTGATTAAACGAGATAAGTCGTCGTTGATATCAAAATCACCTTCATTGTGAAATGGCGTCTTTACCAGCAGTAAATTTAAAACCGCTTTAAATTGATTTTTAATAGCTTTCAGCGGATCTAAAGCATTTTCTTTTCTGATGATTGCAGATTTAACCGCCAACAATATTTTTACTATAGGTTTGTATACATAGCCTTCGGGAACGATTAAAGCCGGTATATTGGTTTGCTTTACAATCTTTCCAGATGTTTTTCCTAAATACACTTCATCTTTAATCGAGTTGGTTCTAGGCTCTAATATTATTAGGTCTACGCTCAAAGCTTTACAAGCCAACTCAATAGTATCTACAAGTTTTCCTTTAAATGTTTTAATAACAACATCAACGCCTTTGGTGTCTATTTTAGAAACATGTCCTTTTAAAAAGGCAAGGCTTTCACGCTCTAAAATATGATCTACCTTAATCATCGTGCCTGCTTTAGTGTAAACATTATATATCTGTACAACATATAATTTAGCTCCAAAAGCTCTAGCAAAATCAACAGCATACTGCAAATGACTTTCGGCGTTTTTAGAGGAACCAACAGGAACAAGAATAGACTTCATAATAAAATATTTAAAAGTAACTTTGCATAAATTTTGGGTAAAGGTAACTAATTATGACTTTATTATAATTGCAAATGATTCGTAAAGCAACTTTTAATGATGTAGCAGGTATTATAAAAATGACCAAAGCGTGTGCGAAACATATGATAAGCAATGGTATTTTTCAATGGAACGAACACTATCCAAATCCGACTGCTTTTGAAAATGATATTCAGAGAAACGAACTTTATGTTCTAGATCTAGAAGGGACTATTAAAGGTTGTGTGGTTGTGTCTACTTTTATGGACGATGAGTATAGTCCTGTGACATGGTTAACACCTAATGAGCATAATATGTACATCCATCGTTTAGCTATTCATCCTGAATTTCAAGGACAAGGGTATGCTCAAAAGCTTATGGATTTTGCGGAGGGACTTGCCAAAAAACAAAAAGCGACTTCTATTCGTTTAGATACCTTTTCTCAAAACAAACGCAACCAAACATTTTATGAACTTCGAGGATATCAACGCTTGGGAACTATTTATTTTCCGAAGCAAAGTGAGCATCCTTTTTACTGCTATGAATTAGTCATTTGAAAACAGACATCACCTTTAAAAATATCAACAAACTGGCTATTCCTGCATTAATTTCGGGAGTTGCCGAGCCTATCCTGTCTTTAACTGATACAGCAATCATTGGTAATGTCGATTATAACGCTGCCGAATCTCTGGCTGCTGTTGGTATTGTTGGAACCTTTATTTCGATGCTTATTTGGGTATTAGGGCAAACCAGAAGCGCCATATCATCGATTGTGTCTCAGCATTTAGGTGCCCGTCAATTAGACAAGGTAAAAAACCTTCCTGCTCAGGCCATTTTTATCATTACATCCATAAGTGTTTTAATCATTATAGCAACCTTGCCCTTTGCTTCTGGAATTTTTAAACTCTACAACGCTTCAGGACTAATTTTGGATTATAGTGTTGATTATTATAGTATTCGTGTTTTCGGATTTCCCTTTACCTTATTTACGATTGCGATTTTTGGAACCTTTAGAGGACTCCAAAACACCTTTTATCCTATGATTATAGCCATCATTGGTACGATTGTAAATATTGTTCTGGATATTGCTTTTGTTTATGGAATTGAAGGTGTTATCAGTCCGATGCACATCAAAGGAGCCGCTTGGGCAAGTGTCATTGCTCAAATCGTTATGGCATTATGTTCTGCTTATTTTTTGCTGAAAAAAACAGATATTTCATTACGTATGACGTTTCCGTTTAATACAGAAATTAAGAATTTTATTATCATGATTCTTAACCTTTTTGTTAGAACCTTAGCGCTTAATGCAACGCTTTATTTTGCGACCAGATTCGCAACATCCTACGGAACAGAATATATTGCAGCCTACACCATTGCAATCAATTTATGGTTTTTAGGCGCTTTTATTATCGATGGTTATGCCAGTGCTGGTAATATCCTCTCTGGAAAACTTTTAGGTGCTAAAAACTATTCAAAGCTTATAGAATTAAGCCGGTTTTTAATTAAATGTGGTATTGGTGTTGGAGTCCTTCTGGCCATTACTGGCTTTATTTTTTATAATAGTATTGGAGGTGTTTTCACTAAAGAACAGGCTGTTTTAGAACAGTTTTATAAGGTATTCTGGATTGTGTTGCTCATGCAACCTCTATGTGCGCTCGCATTTATTTTTGACGGCATGTTTAAAGGCATGGGTAAAATGAAATTTTTAAGAAACTTACTGCTGCTCTCAACAGGCTTGGTGTTTATTCCTATCTTATTTCTACTAGATTATTTTGAGCTAAAGTTATATGCTGTCTTTAGTGCTCTAACCGTATGGATAATTGCCAGAGGTGTGCCGCTAATTATAAAATTCAGACAACTATTTTTGTCCCTTTCACAAAAGACGTAACTTTACATTAACTTTTAATATTAAAATTATGGGCAATAGATTATTTCTTCTTTTAGCCATCGTGTTAATTATAATTTATTTCTACAACAGATATAAACGTAGGTAATGAGCAACATTCGTATCACTAAACAGTTTTCTTTTGAAACTGGTCATGCCCTTTACGGTTATGACGGAAAATGTAAAAACGTTCATGGTCATAGCTACAGATTGGATGTTACTGTTATTGGACAACCTATAAATGATCATTCTAATGTGAAATTTGGGATGGTGATTGACTTTAGCGATCTTAAAAAAATCGTGAAAGAAGAAATCGTCGATGTTTTTGACCATGCTACTGTATTTAATAAAAATACACCTCATGTTGAATTAGCCAAAGAACTGGAAGATCGAGGCCATAATGTGCTCCTGGTAAATTACCAGCCAACGAGTGAAATGATGGTGATTGATTTTGCTGAAAAAATAAAACAACGCCTACCCGATAATATCAAATTACACTCATTAAAGCTTCAGGAAACAGCAACCTCTTATGCGCAGTGGTTTGCTTCAGATAATGACTAGTCCTACCCACATAACCATTCCGAAGGGAAAGAAAATTTATTTTTCTTCAGACAATCATTTAGGTGCCCCAACAAAGGAAGCGTCATTACCTCGTGAAAAGAAATTTGTTGCCTGGCTTGATAGCATCAAATCAGATGCTGCTGCTATTTTTTTGTTAGGCGATTTGTTTGATTTCTGGATGGAATACAGACGTGTGGTTCCGAAAGGCTTTACAAGAACCCTTGGAAAGTTAGCCGAAATTTCAGATTCTGGAATTCCTATTTACTACTTTGTTGGCAATCATGATTTATGGATGAATGGTTATTTTGAAGAAGAACTTAATATTCCGGTCTACCACAAACCAAAAGAATTTACATTCAATAACAAAACTTTTTTTATTGGTCATGGCGATGGCTTAGGGCCTGGAGACAAAGGCTATAAACGCATGAAAAAAATATTTACAAATCCGGTTTGTAAATGGTTATTTAGACGCTTGTTACATCCTGATTTCGGGATGCGTATTGGGCATTATATGTCGGTAAAAAATAAAATGATTTCTGGCGACGAAGATGCTAAATTTTTGGGCGAAGACAACGAATGGCTGGTACAGTATTGTAAACGAAAACTGGAAACCAAGCATCGCGATTTTTTTGTATTTGGTCACAGACATTTACCGCTAGAAATTGACCTTAATGACAGGTCGCGTTATATCAATCTGGGCGATTGGATTAAATATTACACCTATGGCGTGTTTGATGGAGAGTATTTTGAATTAAAAACCTACTAAACCTCATCTTCCTTTTCATGTTCTTCGATATCCTTTGTTAAATCTAATTTTGGAAAGGAAGGAATAACCACTCCTGTCATTAAAACAGTATACAAAGTCATTGTTCCTCCAAAAACAACAGCACTAATCGTTCCCATATATTTAGCTGTAACGCCACTCTCAAAAGCACCCAATTCGTTAGACGATCCAACAAACATAGAATTTACCGACGATACACGACCTCTCATATGATCGGGTGTTTTTAGCTGAAGAATGGTTTGACGAATCACCATAGACACGCCGTCAAAGACACCACTGAAGAATAATGCGGTAACAGAAATCCAAAATACAGAAGAAAGTCCAAAAATGATAATACACAGACCAAAACCAAAAATAGCAACCAAAAGTTTTAAACCAGCCTTTTTACTAATCGGAATATAAGCCGTAACCAACATGGTTAAAAATGCACCAACAGAAGGCGCAGCGACAATAAGTCCAAAACCTTGCGATCCTACTTTGAGAATATCTTCAGCAAAAACAGCCGCTAAAGCAATTGCACCACCAAATAATACCGACACCATATCTAAAGTTAGTGCACCTAAAATAGCTTTGGTTTTAATCACAAAATTGATGCCTTCTTTTAAACTTTCCATGACAGGTTCACCAATTTTAGGATTTAAAATAGGCTTTCGTTTTATTTGAAAAAGCATAAGTAACGAAAACAAAACTAATCCAAAAACAATACACAAGGACCAATGTACACCTCTTTGATCATCGACGCCACCACCTAGCCAGCTAATTGAAAATCCAGCAAAAGCAACACCTAAAACACGAGCCATTTGCCAGGTAGAACTATTCCAGGTGGCTGCGTTGGGATATATTTTTTTCGGAACAATAAGGGCGACTAATGAAAATATGGTCGGACTAAAAAAAGAGCGCAGTAAGCCTCCAAAAAATACGAGCGCATAGATGCAATATAAAATGGTTTTGACAGACCAACTTTGTGAGATGCTTTCTGACGTCAACCAAAACAAACCAAAGCTAATTAATGAAAAAGCAGCAATACAAATTGCTAAAAGGTTTCGTTTTTCTTTTTGATCGACAATATGACCTGCAAACAGCGCCATTGTTAAGGCCGGAATGATTTCCATCAAGCCAATTAATCCAATATATAAAGGGTCACTTGTTAACTTATAAACTTGCCATTCAATAATAACAAATTGCATAGACCATCCAAAAATTAATGCAAAACGCACCACCAAAAACATATTAAATTCTCGAAATCGCAATGCTGCGTATGGGTCTTTTTTTGACAAAATCTATTCTTGGATTATTTTAAACTCAACACGTCTGTTTTGTTGTTGCCCTTCTTTTGTGTCGTTGGCTAAGACGGGTTTAGAACTTCCAAACCCAAAATAGGTGATTCTAGACACGTGAAGGCCTTGCAAAATTAAATAATCTGCCACAGCTTTAGCACGTTGTTCAGATAATTCTTTGTTTCTTTTATCCAAACCAATAGCATCTGTATGTCCGTAAATTTCAATACTCAAATCTGGGTTTTCACTGAGATACTGATAGAGTTGATTTAACTCTTCAATAGAATGGTCTAATAATTCTGCTTGGTCAAAATCGAATAATACATGGTTAAAAGTATAGATTTGATTGTGTTTGATCTCTGGTGTTTCTGAAATATCTTCAGGTTGTTTTAGAACTTTAGGGTGTTTGGGGCGAATAGAAATATCATCAATGAAATAATAAGACTTTGAAGGTCCTTTTGAGCCCGGAATTCGCATTTTCTCCAGGTTGGTATTCTTGTCGAAGTTTCCTATGATAAAATAATTTTCAAAGCCTTCAGCCGTATAGGTTGCTTTTAATTCTATCCAGTTTTCTGAAGTGTCTAACGCCTCTGAATATTGGATTTCAGGTATTTTATAAACAGACTTGCTTAAATTCTCTTTTGAAAAATTGACAACTTTTGTATTGTAAAACTGAAGGTTTATAGCTTTAATCGAATGTGTAGATTTTTCAGCTAAACTAACGTAAAAGGTAATTTCGTACTGCTCGCCTCTTTGCAGAGTCTCAGTTAATTTCCCTTGAATATACTCTCTATAATTCTTTTTAAAATAGACGTGTATTCCTGCATAACCTTTACCCGATTTAGCTTTTTGAAAACCCATAAAATTATCAAATCCCATCGTCGAGCTACAAGCATTAAAATAATCGGTTGTCCCATTGTTTGGAATGGACCAGTGTTTAACATTAAGATGAAAAAAACTAATATCTCTTGGACAATCCTGAAAATCTTCAAAGCTAGGATTGTACACTAAGTTTTGGGCAAAAGACAATTTCAGAAGACAACAAAAAAGAATCGAGGCGCTAAGTTTCATAGTGAAGTAACGAAAAGCAAATACAAATATTATGGTTTTATATCTCGTAATTTTAACTGTAAACTCACCTGACCTTGCCAATGGTTTTCATCAATAGAATAAACGGCATCAAATTGTTGCTTATTTTGAATTAAAGGTAATTTATCACCCAAATTAAACCCTATGCCAACAAAGCGTTCTTGACCTTGAGTTACGGTTAATCGCAAATGGTTCTCATCCTCACCAACGCATTTCCCATAACCAGTATCCTTTAGGTTTTTGGTCATAAATATTGGTGTCATATTACCTGGGCCAAAAGGTGCAAACTGCCGAATAATTCTAAAAAACTTAGGTGTAACGTCACTCAGGTTGATTTGTGCATCTACTTTAATTTCTGGAATTAACAAATTCCTATCTATGGTCTTAGACACCTCATCTTCAAAAGCTTGTTTAAAAGCCTCATAATTTTCAGCTTTTAAGGTTAAACCTGCCGCATATTTATGGCCACCAAACTGTTCAATATATTCACTGCAAGCTTGCAACGCATTATAAACATCAAAGCCTTTTACAGATCGTGCTGAAGCGGCTAAGCTATCACCACTTTTAGTAAACACTAAGGTTGGCCTGTAGTAAGTCTCGGTTAATCGTGAAGCCACAATACCAATAACTCCTTTATGCCACGACTCGTGATATACCACAGAAGTCAATCGGTCTTGCTCATTATTTGCTTCAATTTGGGCTAAGGCTTCTTTTGTGATTTGTTGATCTGCTTCTCGTCGGTCGAGATTGAATTCGTTAATTTCTTTGGCGTATGTTTCAGCTAAAAAGTCATCTGTTTCAGTGAGTAAGGTCACGGCATAATTACCGTGTTTCATTCGTCCCGCAGCATTAATCCGCGGCGCAACAATAAACACAACATCAGTAATGGTAAGTTCTGGTTTTTTAACTTGAGCCAGAATGGCTTTAATGCCTGGTCTTGGATTGGTATTGATAACTTGCAATCCGAAATAAGCCAAAGCGCGATTTTCACCAGTTACAGGAACAATATCAGCACCAATTGCAGTCGCCACCAAATCTAAATATTCCCCTAAATCTTCAACAGTTTTATGGTCTTTTGATGCTAAAGCCTGAATGAGTTTAAACCCAACACCGCAACCACATAATTCTTTAAACGGATATTCGCAGTCTTCACGTTTTGGATCTAAAACAGCCACAGCTTTTGGAAGTTCGGCTCCTGGTCTATGGTGATCACAAATGATAAAATCGATACCTTTTTCTGAAGCATAGTTTACTTTATCGATGGCTTTAACGCCACAATCTAAAGCGATAATCAATGAAAAATCATTGTCGTGAGCAAAGTCAATACCTTTAAAAGAAACTCCGTAGCCTTCATCGTAACGATCAGGAATATAGGTAGCGATTTGATTTGATTTTGTTTTTAAATAAGAGGACATTAAGGCCACAGAAGTGGTGCCATCAACATCATAATCGCCATAGACTAATATATTTTCATCATTTGCCAAAGCCTGTTCAATACGTTGTACCGCAAGATCCATGTCTTTCATCAAAAACGGGTCGTGCAAATCTTTTAAACTCGGGCGAAAAAACGTCTTGGCAGCTTCATAAGTTTCAATGCCTCGCTGCACTAATAACATGGCAATAGAATGTTCTACTTGAAGTTCTTTTTGTAAAACTTCAACCGTTTCAGGGTTTGGTTTTGGTTTGAGTGTCCAACGCATGTACTAATATAGAAAATTTTCGCTACACATTGTGATAATGAATAGAAGTTTTTACGTCGGCAAACCTTCGGAACATTTCCATCACACCACAGTATTTTTCAATAGACAAATCGACTGCTTTCTTAATTTTGGTTTCATCGAGGTTGTCGCCATAGAAATGATATTCAACCGAAACGGTATGATAGTATTTCGGATGCTCTTCGGTTAATTCACCATAAGTATCAATTCTAAAATCTGAAAAAGGGACTTTCATTTTTTTCAGAATAGACACGACATCCAAGCCTGAACAACCTGCTAATGATGATAACATCATCGCTTTAGGCCTTAATCCAGAATTGTGACCGCCATCTTCAGATGAGGTATCCATGGTGAGTAATTTTCCACTCGGATTATCTGATTCAAATTGTAAGTTTCCTTTCCAATGTGTGACTACTTTATGAGACATATCTAAAGAATTTTTCGTTTATTGTTAACTCAAAAATACCACTAAAAATCACAATATATGGCATTAGTAACTCCTTTATCTGCAGAACATGATTTGGAAACAAAACAACTCGCTGAGTTTTTTAATGAAACGCTCGGGTTTTGCCCAAATTCAGTATTAACAATGCAACGTCGCCCAGCGATTTCGAAAGCATTTATCAATTTAAATAAGGCTGTCATGGCTAATGAAGGTCGCGTAACTTCTGCTTTAAAACGGATGATTGCCTGGGTTTCTAGTAATGCAACGGGCTGTCGCTATTGTCAGGCACATGCCATTCGCGCTGCGGAACGTTATGGTGCAGAACAAGAACAATTAGACAACATTTGGGAGTACAGAACACATCCTGCTTTTTCTGATGCTGAACGTGCTGCTCTAGATTTTAGTTTGGCTGCTTCTCAAGTACCAAATGCCGTAAATGCCGATATTAAAAAACGTCTATATGAGCATTGGGACGAAGGGGAAATTGTAGAAATGTTAGGTGTTATTTCTCTTTTTGGTTACCTCAACCGCTGGAATGATTCTATGGGAACCGATATCGAAGAAGGTGCTGTGGAAAGTGGCAATAAGTATTTAGGTAAACATGGTTATGAAGTTGGGAAACACGATGGATCGCAGTATTAGTAAGCAGTAATCAGTCACAGTTTTTAGCTGATTTTATAATATACCTCTTCAGAAATGGAGGGGTTTTTTGTTAAATCTAGAGGGTGTTTGAAATACGCTTTTTTAATTCTGGCAAAACCTCAGTCTCAAACCACGGATTCTTAGCCAGCCAAAACCGGTTTCTCGGACTGGGATGTGGTAGTACAAAATACTGAGGTAAATAGGCTTTATAATTGGCAACCGTTTCGGTTAAGGTGCGCTCAGCTTTGTCTTTTAAATAATACTTTTGAGCATACATACCAATCAAAATCACCAATTCTACATTTTTCATATGGTCTAATAATGGTTGATGCCATTGAGGCGCACACTCTATTCTAGGTGGTAAATCACCACTTTTTCCTTTTCCTGGATAGCAAAATCCCATCGGAATAATTGCAAATTTGGTTTCGTCATAAAAATCTTCATCAGTAACATCTAACCATTTACGCAATTGTTTTCCGCTGGCATCATCCCAAGGAATTCCCGAAGCATGGACTTTAGTTCCTGGTGCCTGACCAATAATAACAATTTTAGAATCTGGATGACCTGTGGCGATAGGTCGTGGCCCAAGCGGTAGATGCGCTTCGCAAATTCGGCATTGTCGTATGTCGTGTAAAAGTGTTTCCATAATAGTGAGATTCTGAAATCAAAGATTCATGAAAAAACACGTTCAGAATGACGTTTTGCCATAAGGAGCTATTTACGTCCGCCAACAATAATTACAATTTCACCTTTTGGTGGTTTATTGGTATAATGTGCTAAGACTTCTGTTGCTGTACCCCGAATAGTTTCTTCATATAATTTTGTGAGTTCCCGAGAGACTGAAACAGGTCTGTCTTCTCCAAAATACTCACAGAAATTAGAAAGTGTTTTTATGAGTTTGTGCGGACTTTCATAAAAAATCATGGTACGAGTTTCTTCAGAAAGCAATTTTAACCGTGTTTGTCGTCCTTTTTTAACAGGAAGAAAGCCTTCAAAAACAAATTTATCGTTAGGCAATCCGGAGTTTACAAGTGCAGGAACAAATGCAGTAGCTCCAGGTAAACAATCGACTTCAATTTGATTTTCAACACAAGCTCTTGTGAGTAAAAACCCAGGATCTGATATCGCAGGTGTCCCAGCATCACTAATCAAAGCAATTGATTGTCCGCTTTTAAGTTTTTGAATTACATGATCGACCATTTTATGCTCATTGTGCATATGATGACTTTGCATGGGCGTTTTGATTTCAAAATGCTTAAGTAATTTTCCTGAAGTTCGCGTGTCTTCAGCTAAAATTAAATCGACGTCGTTTAAAACATCCACAGCACGAAAAGTCATGTCTTTTAAATTTCCGATAGGTGTTGGTACAAGGAAGAGTTTACTCATTGTAAAAGATTTCTTTTCAAATTTACAATGTTTTCGTTTATCTTAACCCAAGCTTATCTGTTATTTGTTTCTCAGAATACGTAAAACACTATAGTAGGAAAATTCAATATTTATCTGTTATAGTTTTGAGGCTTTGAGTTCTTATAATACCCGACAACACTATTATTGTATGATTGGAAAACGTTTCCGCTTATTTTTTCTTCTTTTAATAAGTATGCAATTGCATGGTCAATCTACCGATTTATCTATAGTTGCTCAAGCACAAACTACAAGTGGAATTGGTGTTTCTCAAGTTGAGATTTTTCAAGATTTTCAGTATCTCATTACGATTATAAATTCGGGAAGCCCTGTAAATAATGCCACTTTTGAAATTACTTTATCAAATAACCTTCAAAATTTAAATAGTGATAATATCAGTTCACAAAATAACTCTGGAGGCGCGTCAAATGCTTCAGATTTAGTTTTAACTAATAATGTTCTCACAGGAACAGTCGCTAATTTACCTACCGATTCGAGTGTAGAAATTAAAATTGATGTTACGGCGCCTTCAACAGTTGGAGGCATCGCTATTAATGCTATTATTTCTCCGCCTGAAGGAACAACAGACCTAAATTTATCAAATAACCAATCCCTGATATCTATTGATGTGATTGATGTTGAAATCGATTTCACCGTAACACATTCGCAGATTTCGCCAGCAGAAGGTACTGCTATTCCGTCATGGAACAGTTCGGTCACCTACCAATTTACAATTACCAATAATAGCGCTATTGATTTTCCTATTAATAGTTTTAAAGCTGAACTTTCTTTGGTTTCTAATATTGATTATGGAAGACCAAATGTTAGAGTTGAATCTATTAATTGTATCGGAACCACAGGAGGAACAACTTGCCCAGATGTGTCTGGTATCCCAACAGGCGAAACCTCTTTAATAAGTGGCACCACCGAATTAATTTCGTTTTCTTCTTCTCATGTATTTACGGCTGGAGGTTCGGCAACCTTTGAAATGGTTTACGAATATTTAGACCCATCCTGTGCTATAGAACTCTTACCTATTGCTGTTTCGAGTAAAGTCTCAATAACTTTAGACCATGAAAACGTATCTTCAAATACGTCGAATAGTGTTATAACAAATTTATTAGAATCAGAATTATGTCAGGTTACAGATATTTGTATTGATACCATTCAAATCGATCCAGATCCTAGTACCATCGCTAACTGGAATCAAGATATTACTTTTGAAACAACCGTTTGTAATAATGGTCCGCTAGATGCTACCGTTGCCTTTTTTCTTCAAAACTTAACACCTGCGATAGATTGGCAAATTATATCAGTTGTTTGTACTCAAACCACTGGTGCAATCGATTGTGAAGATATTACGATAAACATCAATGATCAATTTTGGGTGAGCGAACCATTTGTGATGCCTGTTGGTGCGACTATTACCATTACGACTATTGTTCAGTTTTTAGAACCCGAATGTTCTCTAAACACTGAAATAAGTATGGCCAATGTTAGAAGTGGTACCAATGTTTTAGAAGCAGATATTTTTGATCATGTCATAGAAAACAGTGCTCAAACCGATTTTATAATGCTCCCCGCAACTGAAGCTTGTCCGGTGGTTGATTTAAGCGTGACCAAAACTCAAATCGACCCTGTATTACCAAACGGAGGATCACCAGATAACACGATGCAAGCTGGTGAGGTAACCTATGAAATTACGGCTTCAAACGAAAGTGATACAGATGCTATCATCGAACTTATTGATTTCACCGAAAACTCAGGAAATGTTGGGTACACAGGAACACTTATTTCTGTTTCATGTATTGCTACTACAGGAAGTGCCGAATGCTTTACAATTAATAATACAAATATTGGCCTACCGCTGGATGGTATTTCTCTTAATGGTGAACCTGATACTTTTTGGGAAATTGTAGCCGAAGATAACTGGAGTTTACCAGCCAATAGTTCGGTGACATTTCAAGCTACTGTGGCTTGGGAAACCGAATGTGATATAAATGCCATCCCTGTTTTTAATCGTGTAGAAATTAATCATGCCGACAGTGCTTTTGATAATAATACATCTAACAATAGTGATGAAGCGATAAGCTTTATTGCGCCTTGTGTCGATTTAGTCGTTCAAACATTTCCAGAGTTTACACAAGTTAATGTCAACCAACCTTTTAATTGGATTATCGACATCACCAATAGTGAGAACAGTTCTAATGCTATCAATATTTTTGTAGAAGACATGATAAATGAAGTCTTTACAATTACAGGAACACCAACATGTGTGGTGACCAACGGAACCGCTAGCTGCAGTACCGATTTAACCACCAATGGGAATATTGTGACAGGAAATATTGCCAACATGGACGCTGGTTCGACAATACGAATTACAATTCCGGTTATAGCGCCTAATTTTGGAGGCGCATTTAACAATATTGCCATAGCAACTCCTGATGAAAATGACAATCTGGAGATTTCACCAGAAACCAATACGTCTATTAGTAATGTTCAAATAGTCGCTCCGGTTTTACAAAAAAGCTATAATCCAGAAACTATTATTGTAGGAGAAGAAAGCACACTTTCATTTACTATTACCAACTTACCATCCAATCCTTCACAAAGTGATATTTCGTTTACTGATGTGTTTCCGTCTGAAATTACAGTTGTATCACCACCTACTTGGGTTGAAAGTAATGGTTGTACAGCCACATTTATTGGGAATCAAGGTGACCATTTTGCTGGTGTTACAGATTTGGTATTTCCTGAAGGCGTTTCAACATGTACATTTAGTGTCGTTGTCACATCTGATGTTCCGGGAGTTTACCTCAACGACGCCACAAATTTTGAAGCTCAAAACAATATTGACACCTCACAAACTAATGCTACTTTAACGGTTTTAGAAGACACATCTGATGTTGATATTGAAATTTTAAAAAGTGTTTCTCAGCAAGAAGCCATCATAGGAGATCAGGTTACATTTCAAATTACAGCTACAAACATTGGAACTACTGAAGCGACAGGAATTGAGGTAGTTGACCTGCTGCCTAATGGAATGGTCTTTATTTCTGCCACAACTTCACAAGGCACCTTTGACTCCACAAATTTCATATGGTCTATTGATACTTTAATCAGCAACCAATCGGAAACCTTAAGCATTATCGCTCAAATTATTTCAAGTTCTGAACTCTTAAATACTGCTATACTCAATGCTGTTGATCAACCTGATCGGGATGATACTAATAATAGTGATACTGCTGAAGTTGTTGTTGGTTTTTGTTTACTTATTCCTGAGGGCTTATCACCAAATGGCGATAATTTAAATGATACCTTTACGATACAATGCATTGAAGAATATCCTGACAATCTTCTGAAAATTTATAATCGATTAGGCGTACAAATCTATGAACAGCGAAACTATCAGAATGACTGGGATGGTAGGCCCAATATGGGTCTGCCAATAACATCAGGTTTACTTCCTGTTGGTACCTACTATTATATTCTGGATTTAAACACTGGGGAACAGCCTATTTTTGGCTGGGTGTATCTTAATTATTAGCTTGTTCTTGTTGCAAAAAAACGGAACTAATCAAACTTACGTTCAACGATAGCTAAAAACCGATCTTCAAATTCTTCTTTACCTTCCCAATTATTATAATCTGGTTTGACAATGTCTTTGATTAGGTGTGACGCTTCATGGTAGGAACTGGTGGTTTTTAATTGTGACAATACACGCTCATAGTCTTCAATTTTACCATTAAACAGGTGCTTTATAAACGCAAGCTTGTCATTTAAACCAATATTCAATCCGCCATTTTTTAATTTATCATTCAATGATTTTTTAAAATTTTCAGTCGATTCACTTACAGGTTCAAATTCTGGGATTTCTTCAAAACCTGCAGTGATATCCTCGAGGTGTTCTTGAGTTTTTGGTTCAACAACAGCTGTTTCCACCATATCATCAACTTGTTGGGTTTCATGAGGCATTTGGGCTACCATATCTTTAATTTTTTCCATGACAGGCTCATAAATATGGTCATCTTCTTTCTCATCAAGATTGATGTAAATCTTATCTTCAATTTCTATATTATCACTAATTTTATTGTTGAATGCGACATCCAACATTCCGAAAAATGAAGAATCACTCCCAATGGTTGGTAAATCGCCTTCAAAATTTTCATGGGCAAACTTGAGAACGCATAATTTTTCATAAAGCGCACCAGCTTCAGCATGCAATTTTATCACATCTTCCTTACCTTTTAGTTTTAAAATTCTATGTGCAATGCTAACTAATTCAGCTTCCAACTTCTTCTTCATAACTTTTTAATTTTTATTCCCAATTAGGTTTTTGTTTTTTAATAAATTTACGCCACCTTTATACAAAACGAACTCTCGGTTGGTTTTAGTGTTAAAATTACAAAATGTTTCTCGAAAATACAGTAAATCATAAAGAACAATTTGGTTGGATTGAAGTCATTTGCGGCTCAATGTTCTCTGGTAAAACAGAAGAACTGATTCGCAGACTCAAACGGGCTCAATTTGCTAGGCAAAAGGTTGAGATTTTTAAACCTGCTGTCGATGTGCGCTACGATGAAGAAATGGTCGTTTCTCATGATGCTAATGAAATTCGTTCGACACCTGTTCCAGCGGCTGCTAATATTCCTATTTTAGCCGATGGTTGTGATGTTGTGGGTATTGATGAAGCACAATTTTTTGATGATGAAATCGTACGCGTTTGTAATGATCTCGCCAATAAAGGAATTCGTGTGATTGTTGCTGGATTGGATATGGATTTTAAAGGCAATCCGTTTGGCCCTATGCCCAACTTAATGGCAACTGCCGAATATGTAACAAAAGTACATGCTATTTGTACAAGAACAGGAAATTTAGCACAATATAGTTATCGTAAAGCCACAAGTGAAGCCTTAGTTTTACTAGGTGAAGTTGACGAGTACGAACCTTTAAGTCGCGCAGCTTTTTACAAGGCCATGTTACGAGATAAAATCCGACACATGAAAGTTAATGATGCCGAAGAAATTTCTAATAAAGACAGTAAATCCAATGCCTAAAGCTAAAGAAACTGTTTTAGAAATCGATTTAAAAGCACTCCAACATAACTTAGAGTATATTAAATCTAAACTTAAAACCAACACCAAAATATTAGCCGTTGTTAAAGCTTTTGCCTATGGCAGTGATGCTGAAGTTATTGCCAATTACCTTCAAAATTTAGATATTGATTATTTTGCTGTCGCCTATGTAAGTGAAGGTGTCGCCTTAAGAGATGCTGGTGTAAAAACACCCATTTTAGTACTGCACCCACAGGCTATTAACTTTAAAACCTTAATAGAACGTTGTTTAGAGCCTAGTTTGTATAACGCTAAAGTATTAAACGAATTTATTACAATAGCCTCCCAAGAACACCAAAAGAATTATCCTGTTCATATTAAATTTAATACGGGTTTAAATCGTTTAGGTTTTGATGAAAATGAGGTAACTGATGTGGTTTTAAAATTAAAAACCACTACTGCGGTAAAAGTAAAATCACTTTTTTCTCATTTGGCAGCCAGTGAAGATTTAAACGAAAAGGAATTTACTGAACAACAAATTAAGCGATTCAAAACAATTACTGAACAGTTTAGCAACGCCCTTGGTTATCAACCTTTACTCCATTTAACCAATACTTCAGGAATTCTTAATTATCCTGAAGCGCATCTCGATATGGTTCGAACTGGAATTGGACTTTATGGTTATGGAAATTCAGAAACAGAAAATAAAAATTTGATACCTATAGCCACACTTAAATCTGTGATCTCGCAAATCCACACCATAAAAAAAGGAGAAACTGTTGGTTATAATAGAGCTTATACAAGTAAGGATATACAAAAAACAGCTACGATTCCTATTGGTCATGCCGATGGAATTGGGCGGCAATATGGTAATGAAAAAGGATTTGTAACTATTCATGGTCAAAAAGCACCCATTATTGGTAATGTGTGTATGGATATGATTATGGTTAATGTGACAGATATTGCTTGTAATGAAGGAGATGAAGTTATTATTTTTGGAACAACAACTAATGCTGCTGAGTTTGCACGTACTGCAAATACCATTTCTTATGAAATAATTACTGCTATTTCACAACGTGTAAAACGTACATTTTTAGATAATTAGATTTTTTTTACCATCCTTTGTGACTTTTTAACTAAATTAGAGTCTAATTTATTAACTAACTAATAAAATATTTAAACATTATGTTAAAAGAATTTAAGGAATTTATCATGACAGGAAATGTCATTGATTTAGCAGTTGCGGTATTACTAGCAGGTGCAATGGGAATGGTAGTAAACGGTTTTGTAACCGATATCATGATGCCTATTGTAGGTCACTTTACAGGTGGAGTAAGCTTTGAAGACATGAAGCATGTCTTATCTCCAGCAGTTGTTGCTGCTGATGGTACAGTTACAACTCCAGAAAATGCCATTATGTATGGAAAATGGATTAATGCTATTATTAACTTAATTATCGTTGGTTTTGTATTGTTTATGATTGTAAAAGCTTATAACAAAACTAAAGCTCCAGCTGAAGAACCAGCTCCAGCAGGACCATCTGAAATTGATTTATTAACTGAAATCAGAGATGCACTTAAAAAATAGTTTGTAACTAATCGCTACACTACATATTTTAACTTTAACCGCTTCTTAAAAGAAGCGGTTTTTTTTATGCTTTTTTTAGGTCTCAAAATGATATAATAACTACATTTGTTCTTATTATTTATATCTAATTTTTTTCTTATGAAAGTAGCTGTTGTTGGCGCCACTGGTTTAGTTGGTGAAGTTATGCTTAAAGTTCTTGAAGAACGTAATTTTCCTGTTTCAGAATTAATTCCTGTAGCATCAAAACGCTCTATAGGTAAACACATTTCTTATAAAGGAAAAGACTATAAAGTTGTTGGAATGGAAGATGCTATTAATATGAAGCCAGATGTTGCTTTATTTTCGGCAGGTGGCGATACTTCTTTAGAATGGGCTCCAAAATTTGCTGAAGCGGGTATTACAGTGATTGATAATTCTTCGGCGTGGCGTATGGATCAAAGCAAGCAACTTGTTGTTCCGGAGATTAATGCGAGTAAGCTTACTTCCGAAGATAAAATCATAGCAAATCCAAACTGTTCTACCATACAAATGGTTGTGGCATTAGCGCCTCTTCATAAAAAATATAAAATTAAGCGTATTGTCGTTTCTACTTATCAATCAATTACCGGAACTGGAGTTAAAGCTGTAAAACAGTTAGAAAATGAGCTTGCAGGTATCAAAGGTGAAATGGCTTATCCGTATCCTATTCATCAAAATGCTATTCCGCATTGTGACGTTTTTGAAGACAACGGTTATACCAAAGAAGAAATGAAACTCGTTAGAGAAACTCAAAAAATTCTTGACGATCGTACAATTGCTGTTACCGCAACGGCTGTTAGAATTCCAACGGCTGGCGGACATAGTGAAGCTGTAAATGTTGAATTTGAAAATGACTTTGATTTAGCCGAAGTACGACAATTACTAAACGAATCTCCAGGAGTGGTTGTTCAAGATAATATTGATGTAAACACCTATCCAATGCCTATCTATGCTAATGGTAAAGATGATGTTTTTGTAGGAAGAATTCGTCGTGACGGGTCCCAACCTAACACTTTAAATCTATGGATTGTTAGTGATAACCTTAGAAAAGGAGCTGCAACCAACACCATTCAAATTGCTGAATATTTAACAGCACATAAACTTCTGTAAATCTTCTGCATATTTAGGTAGGGTTTTTAGTGTTTAAGTTGTTTATAGTATAAACAAAGCGAAGTCTGAAAAATGAAAAAACTATTTGTCAGTTTTTTTAGGATTTGGACTCTTGTTGTCTGATAAAAAGTACATTACAACTAATTAATTATTCAGATGCTCGCTTAGTAAGTATATTTACTATCCAAATTTTACTATAAATGTTAAAAAATTACTTGAAATCTATTAGCGTTTTAGCTTTTATCTTAACCTTCTATTCTTGTAGCGAGGACGATAATTATGTGCCTATAGTAATTCAAGCCAATACTGATGCTGCTGAAGTGTCTCAAAATAGTACTGTAACTATTGATGTTCTATCAAATGACACCAATGTTCCTAATGATGGTATTTTAACTACTGAAAATGGAAGCAATGGAACGACACAAGTCATAGACTCTAATGCAACACCAAGCAACCCTTCTGATGATGTTATCTTGTATACACCAAATTTTGACTTTGTTGGAAGCGATACATTTCAATACACCATCTGTGATGACAATAATAATTGTGCAACAGGAACGGTTACTGTTACAGTTTCTCCAGTATCGCCTGTAAGTCTTGACTTAGACAATATGCCATACGCTACACTTTCAGAATACAACTTTTTTGATGGTGAATTAAAAGACTTAGATCCTGTATTTGGAGTTTTACCGTACGATTTAAACTCTCCGCTTTTTTCAGATTACGCACATAAAAAACGTTTTGTTTGGATGCCAGAGGGTACAAAAGCGAACTACAATAGTGATTTCACACCTTTAGATTTTCCCGTCGGATCAGTCCTTATTAAGAATTTTTATTATGACAATGTACAGCCAAGTAATTCGACTAGAATTATTGAAACACGACTCATGTATATGACAGAAGACGGTTGGGATTTTGCAAAATATGTATGGAATGACGAGCAAACAGAAGCAAGCTTTACCAATGCAGGTAGCTTTACAAATGTAGAGTGGATAGAAAACGGAAACACAAACAATGTAACCTATAGAATTCCTTCAAGAAGCGAATGTTTTACCTGCCATAATAAATTTGATACACCGGTTCCAATAGGCCCGAAACCTCAAAATTTAAACAGAGACCTTAGCTATCCGGAAGGCACCAACAATCAATTGCAAAAATGGATAGAGGTAGGCTATTTAGAAAATAATTTACCTACTTCAATCGTATCAACTGTCAATTGGGAAGACGAATCATTAGATCTAGAATTAAGGGTAAGATCATACTTAGATATTAATTGTGCACATTGTCATTCTGAAGAAAGTTATTGTGAATACAGACCGATGCGTTTTGCGTTTAATGAAAATGATGATGATACAAATAAAGGAGTATGTGTCCCTCCAGACACCCAAATTTCTGGCACCTCACATATTATTGTACCTAATAATATAGACGCCTCTGTTCTTCGATTTAGAATCAATTCTATTGAAGAACAAAACCGAATGCCTTTATTAGGACGAACTATGACACACTTTGAAGGTGTGAGATTAATTGATGATTGGATAAACACTCTTAACGGAGAATGCGAATAAAAACAAATACAAAATTATGAAATCAAAACTACTAGTATTAACCATTTTATCTTTAGCATTTTGTTCTCAAACTTTTGGGCAACCTGCTAATGATAACATTAGTGGAGCCATACCTATAACTCCCTCTCCAGAAGGAACGGGTTGCTCTGTAACAACATTTAACCTACCTTTTTCAACAGATGGGACTACCGATAGTGGCGTTCAAGGAAGTTGTAGAACCTCTGGATTGGATCAATTCTTTACTTGGACTGCAACGACAACAGCCTTATATTTTTCGTCTCAAAGCCCTGGAAATCCTGGCGCTGTAATTTGGGATTCTACAGGTACTGTCGAAATTGACTGTGCTGATACTTTTGAAACAGACAACTTAACAGGCTGGAATATAGGCGACGATCTTATCATTCAAATTTATGATTTTGTAGGATCTACATCCGATGTAGGCTTTTGTCTAGAGGCTTTAAATTATACACCTCCACCACCAATGCCCGTCACTTTTAGCGGACAAGCTGGAGGAACTTCAGGTGCTTATAAAATTGGAGCTGTTGATATGAATGGTGATCATTTAGACGATTTAGTTTGTGTTAATAAAGATTCTATTTATAACAATGGTAGTGGGAATGTAAGTGTCCCTAGACCTTATGTATTCATAAGCTATCAACTTCCTACTGGAGGCTTTCAAAAATCTACTATTACAACAACTTATCCAGACTTTGCTCCTACTTGGAGTTTGGCCGCTGCAGATTATGACAGAAACGGCTACAATGATTTGGTATACGGAGCAAGTAGTGGTGTCACTTTTATGAGAGCTAATGCAACAGGAACTGGTTTTACAGAAATTTCTGGTCCAGAAGATGTATTTTCACAACGCTCAAATTTTGTAGACATTAATAACGATGGTCATCTTGATGCTTTTGTTTGCCATGATACTGAACCTAATGTCTATTATTTAAATGATGGTAGTGGAAACCTAACCTTCAACCAAGGAGGTTTAGGAGATTATGCATCTGGAGGAAACTACGGGTCGATATGGGTTGATTACGATAATGATAGAGATATTGATATGTTTATCGCAAAATGTGGAGGAAATATAGCACGAAGAACCAATCAAATGCTTACCAACGATGGATCTGGAAACTATACTGAAAATGCAGCTGCTATTGGCTTAGATGATCCTATGCAAACCTGGTCTGCAGCTTGGGGAGATTTTGACAATGATGGTGATATGGATGTATTTGTAGGAGCGAGTACAGGCTCTCATAAGTTGATGCGTAATGACAACGGAATATTTACAGATATTACCTCTGGTTCTGGAGTAAGTGTCCTTTCTAGCACTTCTACCGAAACTGTAACCTTTGATTTTGATAATGACGGAAATCTGGATTTAGTCTCAGGAAACAATATCCTTTTTGGTAAAGGCAACATGACTTTTGATGTTTATACTGGTGTTTTTCCTGGATCTGGATCTTATGGCGATTTAAATAATGATGGTTATATTGACGCATTTAATTCTGGTAGCGTTTATATGAATAATGCCGAAAGTAACAATAACTGGATCAAAATTCACACTGTTGGAACTGCAAGTAATATTAATGGAATTGGTGCGCGTGTTGAAGTACATACCAATTCAGGTGTAAAAATCAGAGATGTGAGGAGTGGTGACGGATTTAGATATATGAATTCACTCAATACGCATATAGGAATTGGTACAGAAACAAGCATTAATTCGATAGTTGTATACTGGCCTTCTGGCATAATTGACACCATTTCCAATCCGACCATAAATGACTCTTTAGAGATTATTGAAGGCGCTACTTTGAGTTTAGAAAACTCACTTACTAATGCCTTGTTTATTTATCCAAATCCAACTAAAGATGTTTTAAATATCAATGATTTAGAACTTAATAACTCAGCGATTTATACCATTTTCGATATCACTGGGAAAAGAATAATGAATGCAAAACTTCATTCATCAACAATTGATGTTTCAAGTTTATCTCCAGGAAATTATATTTTAAGAATAGTTTCTGGAACTCAAATAAAAAGTCAAAAGTTTGTGAAAAATTAAATAAAAAAGCCTCTTTACCAATAATTTAGAGGCTTTTTTCTTACTTTTATGGACTTTCATTAATTAATAAATCAATCTTTATGAAAAAAATTACCCTCGCACTTTTTTGTTTAAGTGTATTTTTTAGTTTCTCCCAAACACTAAACCAACCTGCAAATTGGCCTAATGCCAATTGGACACTTGACGGTAACTATATTGCAACTTCTGACGCTTTGGAAGGAGACCCAACAACATCTAATAGTTTTTCATATAATGATGATGCTGCCGGACAAGGACATCAAGACAATATTTCTGCTGAATCACCTGTCATTAACCTTACTGCAGCTAACTCTGCTGGAGAAAATTGGGTTACTGTAGGAACAAGTTACGTTTATCGTGCTTTAGGTGACCAATTACAACTTCAATATTGGGATGCTGATAGTGCATCTTGGGTTGATTGGGGAGATGCCTTTACGGAAACAACAAATAATATAAGCGATAATTTTTGCTCTGGAACTGCTGTTAGCTTTAACTCAAGTGTACTAAATATTTCTTCATTTACTACAAATCAATTAAGTAATTTCAGATACAGATTTTACTATGATGATGCGCAAGTTGGTGGTTTTTGGGGATGGGGTTTTTGTATACAATCCCCAACTATAAGCTCTCAAACACCTCCTGCTTGCCCAAATATTTCTGAACTTACTGTCACCAACGTTACTGTTAATTCAGCAAATGCTTATTGGCAAGCTGGTGGTTCAGAATCTAATTGGGAAGTTGCTCTGCAGGCTTCTGGATCAGGAATCCCTTCTGGTTCTGGCACCTCAACAACATCTAATAACCCTTATCCATTAACAGGATTAACACCTGGTACTAACTATGAGATATACGTTAGAGGATTCTGTGGAGGATCAGACTACAGTAACTGGATTGGACCAATCGCTTTTTCTACATTAAATCCTGCACGTGTTAATTTCACTACAGAATCAATGTCTATTGGTGGTTACGATTTAACCGTTGTTGATATGGATGGGGACCACCTCGATGATATTGTATCAGCAAGCACCAATAATGTGAATGTACATTATCAACTAAGTACTGGTGGCTTTAATGAAGTTAATATCTCGACACCTAGCGCCAATTACTTACCAGGATGGAGTATGGCTGCGGCCGATTTTGATAGAAATGGAAAAACCGATTTACTTTATGCTGCAGGTAACGGAGTTACTTTTATGAAACAAAATGCTTCAGGTACTGGTTTTACTGAAATCTCAACGTCTGAATATGTGTTTTCTCAACGATCAAATTTTGCAGATATTAACGATGATGGGCATTTAGATGCTTTTGTTTGTCATGATGTTGAACCTAATGTTTATTATATCAATGATGGCTCTGGAAACTTAACATTCTACCAATCTAACGTGACTCCTGGTGCTCCTGTAAATTTAGGAGATTATGCTTCTGGTGGTAACTACGGATCCATATGGATTGATTACGATAATGATCGCGATTTAGATATGTTTATCGCTAAATGTGGTGGTGAAACTGCTCGTAGAAGAAATAATATGTTAACCAATAATGGCAACAATACTTATACTGAAAATGCTGCTGCTCTTGGCTTAGATGACCCAATGCAAACTTGGTCTTCGTCATGGGGAGATTTTGATAATGATGGAGATATGGATCTTTTTGTTGGTGCTAGTTCTGGAAATCATAAACTCATGCGTAATAACATGGACGGAACATTTACAGACGTCACCGCTGGCTCTGGTGTAAGTGTTGCGCCAACTGGACATGAAAATGTAAGTTATGATATTGATAATGATGGCTATCTAGACATCTTATGTAATGGTACGATCTTATACGGAAAAGGAGATCTTACTTTTGAAGATGCCGACAGCAATCAATTAGATTATAAAAATGGGTCTTTTGGAGATTTAAATAGTGACGGATTCATTGATGCGTATTATAATGGAAATATTTACTGGAACCTTACGACACCAAATAACTGGATAACTATTAACACCGTTGGGGTACAAAGTAATATTGATGGTATTGGAGCTAGAGTTGAACTTTATACCAATGCTGGTGTTCAAATTAGAGACGTAAGAAGTGGAGAAGGCTTTGAGTTTATGAGTACTTTAAATACACACTTCGGAATTGGTACCGAAACTTCAATTAACAGTGTTGTAATCTACTGGCCATCTGGTGTGATTGATACCATCTCTAATCCTGACATTAATGAACCGCTTGAAGTGATTGAAGGCGCAACATTAACTTTAGAAAACTCATTTGTTAATGATTTAATTTTATACCCTAACCCAACTAAAGATGTATTAAACATCTCCACTATTGATGAGCTTCATAATGCTGTTTATACCATATTTGATATCAACGGGAAACGTGTTTTAAATTCAAAGTTAAATCAAAATACAATTGATGTAAGAAGTCTTAATACTGGAAACTATATCTTAAGAATTGTTTCAGGAAATACGATTAAAAGTCAGAAATTTATTAAGCAATAAATTGTCTTAACAAATTCTTAAAAAAGCCTTTACATATTATTTGTAGAGGCTTTTTTCGTTACTTTTATGAATAACTAATTAAAGACAAAATCAAAATGAAAAAAATTTCATTATTAATATTGGCTATTGTTACTTTTAGCGCTTGTAAAGAAGATGCTAAAGAACAAAAATCAGACATCGTGATTAATTATCCTGAAACAAAAAAAGTAGATACTGTAACGAATTATTTTGGTACAGATGTCAAAGATCCTTATCGCTGGTTAGAAGACGACAGAAGTAAAGACACCGAAAGTTGGGTGAAGTCTCAAAACCAAGCCACCTTTGGGTATCTAGACAACATTCCTTATCGTGAAGAACTCAAAGAACGCTTATCCAAACTATGGAACTACGAAAAAGTAGGCGCGCCTTTTAAAGAAGGAGATTACACCTATTTCTATAAAAATGATGGTTTACAAAACCAATATGTCATTTACCGTTATAAAACCGGAGAGGACCCAAGTACAGCAACTGTTTTTTTAGATCCTAATACATTTAAAGAAGATGGTACCATTTCACTTGGAGGTACTAGTTTTTCTAAAGACGGAAAAACATTAGCTTATGCGATTTCTGAAGGTGGTAGCGACTGGCGAAAAATCCTAATTATGGATACCGAAAGCAAAAAAATTATTGAAGACACTCTGGTTGATATCAAATTTAGTGGGATGTCTTGGTATAAAAATGAAGGTTTCTACTATTCCAGTTACGACAAACCTAAAGGAAGCGAATTATCTGCTAAAACCGACCAACATAAAGTCTACTATCATAAATTAGGAACCTCACAAAAAGATGATCTGGTGATTTTTGGAGGAAAAGCTTCCGAAAAACACCGTTATATTGGTGGCTCCGTTTCTGAGGATGATAAATATCTTTTTATTTCGGCGAGTGTATCAACTTCTGGTAATAAATTATTTCTAAAAGATCTTTCAAAACCTAACAGTCCTTTAGTAACAATTTTAGATCATACCGATAGTGACACCTATCCAATTGAGAACGTAGGCAGTAAGATTTATTTGGTCACAAATCTCAATGCGCCAAATAAAAAGATTGTAACTGTTGACGCTTCTAATCCTACTCCAGAAAACTGGGTCGATTTCATTCCCGAAACACAAAATGTCCTAAGCCCTTCTAAGGGTGGTGGCTACTTTTTTGCCGAATATATGGTCGATGCGGTTTCAAAAGTTTTACAATACGATTATGATGGTAAACTTGTAAGAGAAGTTAAATTACCTGGTGTTGGAAGTGCTGGTGGATTTGGCGCTAAAAAAGAAGATAAAGAACTATACTATTCTTTTACTAACTACGTAACACCTGGAAGTATTTACTTATATGATATTGAAAAAGGAACTTCAGAATTATACCGTAAGCCCGATATCGATTTCAATCCTAGTGATTACGAAAGCAAACAAGTATTCTACAATTCGAAAGACGGAACTAAAGTTCCAATGATTATAACACACAAAAAAGGCCTAAAACTCAATGGTAAAAACCCAACAATTCTTTACGGTTATGGTGGTTTTAATATTAGTTTAACCCCATCATTTAGTATCGCTAATGCCGTTTGGATGGAACAAGGCGGTATTTATGCGGTTCCTAATCTTCGTGGTGGTGGAGAATACGGAAAAGCATGGCATAAAGCGGGTACACAATTAAAGAAGCAAAATGTTTTTGACGACTTTATTGCTGCTGCCGAATATCTTATCGAAAACAACTATACGTCTAGTGATTATCTGGCCATAAGAGGTGGTTCAAACGGTGGTTTATTAGTTGGAGCAACAATGACGCAACGTCCAGACTTAATGAAGGTAGCCTTGCCTGCAGTTGGTGTTCTTGACATGCTACGCTACCACACTTTTACTGCTGGCGCTGGATGGGCTTATGACTACGGAACTGCCGATGATAACAAAGAAATGTTCGAATACCTGAAAGGATATTCGCCTGTTCATAATGTTAAAGAAGGTGTTGAATATCCAGCGACTATGGTGACCACAGGCGATCATGACGATCGTGTTGTACCTGCTCATAGCTTTAAATTTGCTGCCGAATTACAAGCCAAACAATCTGGTAATAATCCAACACTTATCCGTATTGAAACCGATGCTGGTCATGGCGCAGGAACACCTGTTTCTAAAACCATCGAACAGTATGCCGATATTTTCGGATTTACGCTCTATAACATGGGATTTGATGTCTTACCTAGTAAAACAAAAGAACAAGTAAAAGGTTAATCTTTTATATATCTATTTAAAAGTCGCTCTACTGTTGAGCGGCTTTTTTTTATAGTATTTTTGCACCGTCATGCTCAAGGTAAAACATCTTACATTTTCATATCATAAAACACCGGTTTTAAAAGACCTCTCTTTTAAAGTTCAGCAAGGGGATCACTTGGCTATAATTGGCGAAAGTGGTTCTGGAAAAAGCACGCTTCTAAAAGTGCTTTACGGCGAATACGATGTAAACTTCGGAAATATTTATTGGAAAGACACCGAAATTTTAGGACCAAAACACAATCTCGTTATTGGTTATGATTTTATGAAATACGTCGCCCAGGAATTTGATTTAATGCCTTTTACATCCGTCGAAGAAAATATCGGAAAGTTTCTCTCTAATTTCTTTCCGACGGAAAAAAAAGAACGCACCGCAGAACTCCTCGAAGTTGTTGAACTAACAGCTTTTTCTAAAACTAAAGTGAAGACACTTTCTGGCGGACAAAAACAACGTGTGGCATTAGCAAGAGCATTGGCAAAACAACCCGAAATCATATTACTGGATGAGCCTTTTAGTCATATTGATAACTTTAAAAAACAATCGCTTAGACGTAATGTTTTTAAATATCTGAAATCGAAAAATATTACGTGTATGGTTGCTACACATGATAAAAATGACGTCCTCGGATTTGCAGATAATATCATCGTTTTAAACAACAATCAAATTGAAGCCTACGATACACCCGAAGCTTTATATAAAACTCCAAAAACACCCTTAATCGCTTCCTTTTTTGACGAATTTAATGTAATTGACAACCAAATTGTTTATGCGCATCAACTAAAAGTCGTCAACGATTCTAAGTGGAAAGCGACAGTAATTACTTGCTACTTTAAAGGCAATTACTATTTAGTTGAAGCAGATTTAAATGGCGAAAAGGTGTTTTTTGAGAGCCTTATTCAACTTCAAAAAGACCAAAATATCTACCTTAAAATAGAATTATAAATCTTCGCGTTCGGCATATTGCAACCCGTTTGGTAATTCTATTGAAGAAAATTCTAAGTGCAAAACCCGTCGGCGTCGTTGTACTTTAGATGCCGAAGAGGCATGTAATAATAAAGGTTTTAATAACTGAACTCCACCTGCTCCCAATTCACTTACAAAAGGTATTGAATTGGTCGTAATCAACTTAATTTCTTCATCTGTTAAACGCTTTTGATGAGACCCTGGAATCACTTTTAAAGCGCCATTTTTAACCGTCGTGTCATCTAAATGAATACGCATGGCAAATGTTTTTTTTGAAATGTCTTCAGGAGGACGCACACCAATCACACCCTTTTTGTTGGTCCACGATGTAAAGCCTTTGGTTTCAATCTTTTCCAAAACATTAATAGGCACATCCTGATGCCAGCTCACATACCAATTGTCTTGAGGAGATTTATCAAAATAAATGGCTTTGGTTAAAAATGCTTCTTTATTTATGGTCTTAATAAGCTTTTTGAAATTTTTATTAAACAGGATATCCTTTAGTTCTGGCATTTTCAAAAGGACTTCGCGCATGCCAAAAGCTTGTTCGTTATGATGCTTGATATAGGCCTCTAATTTTGCCTTTAATTTTCTAATATCACGCTTGGTATAGACATGATTTAAAATCCCAAAACCTTTGTACTCTAATCGTTTGGATATTGTACGTAGATTTTTGTCGTTAATTTCGGTTTCATAAACATCAACAGCATCATACAACCGCTCTTTAATTGATCGCTTTAAGCGTTCTGGCGCCACTACTTTAATCCCTTCGCCCAAGCCTAAAATTTCTTTTTCAAGTTCAAAATTTAACTGAACTTCCAAAGCAATCGTCACACCATAATTATCTCTAGCTATTTCTTTTTGAGTATGATGAAAAGGCTTGGTTAAAATGTATGGCGCTTGTTTGTGATGGACATAAAGTACAACAGTTTCGGGTTTTAGTGACGGACTCACAGAAACACCAATAGCGTTTTTGTAGTAAGCTTCAGAATCGAAATCATTATCAACAACAAATGTTTTATCACTCTTTTTGACAGCAATGATGCGGTCTAAAGCTAAATTCATAATCCCTTCATTAGACTTTCGTTTTCCAATAACAAACCATCGGTTTCTAAACTCTTTAAGCAAGTAAGGGTAAAAAACAAACGTACTCTCATGACGCGCTTTAAACGATTGATAAGTCATTTCTATCGCTTGTTTTTTCAGAATAAATTGATACAATTGATCTAAAAATACTAAGCCTTTTAAATTATCATTTTTTTCAAAATCTATTAAAGACTTTGCATGAGTTTTTTGAGTGTATACATGGTCTTCCAGTTTTTGAACCATACTTCCTAACTCTGAAAAATGAGAAAAGCCCTGAAACTGTTTTAAAAATGAAACCGCTTCTGATAATTTGCTTAAATCTTGATTGGAAATCGGACTATTAGTAATACTATAATCCTCATCGGCATATCTGTAATACTTTCGATCATAAACCTCAATGGGTGCATTATAACCTAACTTATCACTTCGCATCATTTGAAGATCTAACTGAACCGTTCGTTTACTCACATCAACATCCTTACCTTCATATTCATAAAGCGCATCAGAAACAGCCTCAATTAAATCATTGAGTGTCCATGGTCTGAAATGATTCTGAAGACATTTGTCAATGGTTTTATAGCGAATTAATGCATTTTTATTAACGGCCATTTTATAAGATTTTAGACTTCAATTTAACTGAAAATTTTTAGTGCGCAAAACGATTGCGCAACTAGTCTTGATCTTTGCCTTAAATACAAAAATCATGGGAGCGCTAAAAAGGCATTTGGAGCATCAAAATTTTATCATTTAGACAAGAATTTGACATTAAAACAAAAATTATTTGCTTTTTTTAAAAAAATATAATACTTCGTATTATGTGCTCAATTTTTGAGTGAAACCAAAAATAAATTTTGAAAATTAAAAAATTAATCTAAATCTTTGCAACGCATTTCAACCAAAACATAACAAACAGAAGTTGAATTAAAAATTAGAAACTATGAGTTTATTTGTAACATATCAAAACAGTCCAAAAGGAATACCGCCTTTTGTGATGCTTCGCGACTATCGTTAGATAAACTTTTCAAATTTATATATGAAAAATCCGAAGCCAATTAAAACTGTTTCGGATTTTTTGTTTTCAATCGTTAACCATTCGGTTAAACCTCCTCCAAAACAGTTAGAATACAAAGCTCAGTAACTGGGCTCAAGCGATATATATCGCAAAAAAGAATTATTAAAACATAACATAATGGACACGAATTTGTTAAACAACTACGTGTTAAAAGCCATAGATGCTTATCCATACGATTTAGAAGAAACCGTAGAAAATCTAAACTACGCCTTGTCATACGAGCGTCATAATGCCTACGCCTTATACCTCATGGGACGTTTACAAGCAGAACAGTTTGGAGATTATGAAAAAGCCAAGTCCTATTTTGCCGAAGCACTGGCAAATAAAATGGATTTTATTAAAGTGTACCCAATGTACATCTTGGTTTTAATCTGGAATCACGATTTCGACGAAGCGCAAAAATTAATAGACTTTGCTCATAATGTGAAAGCGGTTGGCAAAGGCGAGCTTTTAGTTTTACAAGCGCAGCTTTTTGAATGTCAGGAAGCGTATAAAAAAGCACTAAAAACTTTTAAAAAAGCGAAGTTGTTTGTTTATAACAACAGTTTTATAACGTTTGTAGATTCTGAAATCAACAGGGTTAAAGACAAAATAAAACCAAAGAAAAAGAAGACTTCCAAAAAGAAAAAAACGAAAAAAGAGAAGTCAAAAAAGAAGAAAAAATAAACCTGAAAATCTTATGAGAATTTCAGTAAAAACAATTAGAACATATGAATAAAACAAGAAACATATACTTGACTTCAGACCATCATTTTGGTCATGAGAATATTATAAAATTCACCAATCGTCCATTTGGTAGTGTAGAAGACATGGACCAAGAACTCATTAAACGCTGGAACAGTCGCGTCAACAAACACGACAAAGTATATCATTTAGGTGATTTCGGACTCTGTAAAGCAGAACGACTACGAGACATTCTTGAGCAACTAAACGGAAAAATCTTTCTTATAAGAGGCAATCACGAAGGTGCTGCCTTAGCAAATCCTAACCGATTTGAATGGATTAAAGATTATTTCGAGCTCAATGTCAATGATGCAGATGCGCCTAATGGCAAACAAAAAATCATCCTTTTGCATTATGCAATGCGCGTTTGGCGATCAAGCTTTAGAGGTACATGGCATTTGTACGGTCATTCACATGGTACGCTACAGGATGACCCAACAATGAACAGCTTTGACGTTGGTGTCGATTGTCACGATTTCTATCCGATAAGCTACGAGGAAGTCAAACGTATAATGAGTTTAAAAACATGGGAACCACCATTTAAAAATTAAGATGATGAAACGACAAGAATTAATGAAACGATTCCTAAGCAGAACCGATCAAACAGGACGATTTATTGTGAGTTCAAAAATAACAGGTATCACCTATTTTGTTGAACCCATAGACAACGGTAAACCAGATAAACTTTGGGGAGACGTTGATCCAGCAACCAATAAACTCACTGGAGATTATGGAAACAAAACGATAGGTGCTGTTAAAGAACAAGATTCTTTAATCGTTGAAGAGAATGGGTTTGTAAACATTTTAACCTTCAAAGGAAGCCCCTTAGGCGAAATAGACAGGAGAGACAAAATGTATGCATCTCAATAAATTTTCAAAATTTTTATTACTACGCAAAAAGATTGCGCAATAGGGTTAAATATTTGCAGTGTAATCATAAAGAAGTCTTATACGTTAGACTTTGGTAGTAGTGCTCCGCCAGTCGAGGGAACTGGCGGAGCTTAATAAAAGTTCTTTTAAAAAAACCTGAGAAGATAACGATTGGCTGTTTACTCGCTTTGGATGCGAGAGGTTGCAGGTTCGAGTCCTGCTTCTCAGACAAAATAATCAAATCAAATGTATTTGAATTTGATTGAAGATGAGGCATTGCAGGAAAAACGAAGTTATATCCTGCTTCTCAGACTGGATTACCTGCTTTTGCAGGACATAATATCAAGCAGGTCTTGTTAGGTGTTTCGATATAGCACTATTGTATAAATCCTTACTGTTTAGTATCAGGTTTTTATATGCAACTTGACTTGAAGGCTTCGGTTGTTAGCCAAATAATAACCTCCATCTATGTACACAGGTTCGAATCCTGTTCCCGAAAATTCGGGATAGCTTAGCGGTCAAGCAATAGACAAGTGTAGGTTCGAATCCTACCAAGATCAGATGGTCTTGTGGCGGAATGGTAGACGCGCTGTATTTAGGTTACAGTTTAAAATGGACTTTAAATCCATCTTTAGAAAAGAAGACCAGCTTTTAAAAATAGGTCACCAAGTGCGTCACACTTTAAATGACAAAAACAAAGTGAATTAAAACTGGCTTTTGCAATTTATTGACAAAGCAATCCAGAAAACACCTTGAGATACATAGGTATTAAAAGCCGTTTTAGTTGTTCTTTTAAAGATTCATTTTTGGGTAAGGATTTGAAAATTAGCTTAAGTCCAAACTAATTAATCGTCTGCAAAACAACACGTAAAACACTTGTAATCGGTTGTATTTCCGTCGTTTGAAAGATGGTTTTCTTTCGCTTTGTTAGTGAAACTCGATTTATGAACAAGTCTTTTTAGACTTTTCAGAAAACGTAAGTTGAACTAATCCCGCTGAAAAGCGGGATCTTTTGAATAGTCATTCCGCTAGGCGGAACTCTATTATAAATGTTTAACCGTTCTGAAGTAAACAAAAGAAACTACAGAACAAAAAAAATAGAAATCATGCAAAGAGTAAGAGTTTATGCAGGTATGGTAGGTTTGGTGTTTAAAAATGGTAATTACACACGTGTTATTAATGCTGGAAAGCATTGGATCCGATTTAGCGAACAAGTCGTAACCTACGATTTGACACAAGCATTCAATGCGCCAAAAGCATTAGAAATCTTACTTAAAGATCAAGCTTTGGCCAACATGTTAACCATCATCGATGTTAAAGATGATGAAATCGTTTTGGTATACGAAGACAATAACTTTAAGCGTGTATTAACCGCTGGTCGTTATGCGTTTTGGAATAGCTTGGTCGATTATAAATTTGTGACTGCCGATTTGAGCAAAATTGACATCACAGAAGACATCAGTAAAACATTATTTAGCCATATGCAATTGCGTCAATACATTCGTGTATTTGAAGTAGCGGCTTACGAAAAAGCCATTATGATTGTTAATGATACCTTCGTTAAAATCCTTGAGCATGGTACCTACCATTTCTGGAAAAACGATCAAACCATTAAAATCCTTAAAGCAGATATGCGTCAGTTGCAATTAGAAGTTGCTGGTCAGGAATTATTGACCAAAGACAAAGCAACCGTTCGTATTAATTTTTACGCGCAATATAAAGTCACCGATATTGAAATCGCTTTAATGCGCAACAAAGATTACGAAAAGCAATTGTATATTACCTTACAATTGGCATTGCGAGCATTTGTTGGTGCCTACACATTAGACGAATTGTTAGAGCAAAAAGAAAGCATTGCTCAAGCCGTTTTTAACGATGTAAAAGCACAAGCCAATGTTTTGGGTGTAACCGTATTGCATACAGGTATGCGTGACGTGATTTTACCAGGAGACATGAAAGATATTATGAATCAGGTATTAATTGCTCACAAAAAAGCACAAGCCAATGTGGTGACACGTCGCGAAGAAACAGCGTCAACTCGTAGCTTGTTAAATACCGCTAAATTAATGGAAGACAACACGATGTTGTTTAAATTAAAAGAGATGGAATACGTTGAGAAAATTGCCGATAAAATTGGCGAAATTACGGTTGCTGGTAAGGGCAACGTAATCGAGCAATTAAAAGACATTTTCTCGGTGAATAATTAGTGTTAGGGCGTTACCCTCTTTCGCTGAAAAGCTTCAGAGGGTCGCGCTTTCCACTATATCTTTTGCAAAAAAGCAAAAGGATGCCGTTGCAATCGCTAACGCGAGATCAGTAAATATCAACGTCATTCTGAATTTATTTATTCATAAATATTTATTTCCAATTAAGGTATTCATGAATCTTCAATTTCAGAATCTCATCAAAATAATTAAGAAAAAAATTAACTACGCAAAAACATTGCGTAACACAGTATCATCTTTGTAGTATAATTAAGATATTAGAAAACATGGAAACAAAAATTACAGGAAAAGACATTATCGCTTTAGGCTTTAAACAAGGTAAATGGATGAAAGAAGCCATCGCTCATATTAATGAGAATGGTTTGAAAGGCGCTGCAATGGAAATATACCTTGAGCAATTCAAGTCACCAGATCCCATAGCGTTGCATGCAAAGCCTGTTGATTTTTCTATCAATATAAAAGCAGAAAACGAACTCGAAGAAGACAACGTTTCTAAAGTCATCAACTCCATGCAAACCTTGATGAAAACACCAACCTTAGTGGATGGTGCTATTATGCCAGATGCTTGTCCTGCAGGTCCAGACGGAACCATTCCTGTTGGTGGTGTTGCCGTGGCCAAAAATGCCATTCATCCAGGTATGCATAGTGCTGATATTTGCTGCTCGGTCATGCTTACCGATTTTGGTAAAGCAGATCCAAAAGCCATTCTAGATGCAGCACATGCGAACACTCATTTTGGTCCTGGTGGACGCGATAGAAATGCACAGTTTCGATTTCCAAAGGAACTATTAGAGGCTTTTGAAGCGAACTATTTATTGAATGACGGACAAATGATTCAGATTGCGAGATCACACTTAGGAACTCAAGGTGATGGTAACCATTTCTTATTTGTTGGAACCTCTAAAAAAACCGGACATACCATGCTGGTCACTCATCATGGATCTAGAGGTCCGGGAGCGCGATTGTATTCCAAAGGGATGAAAATCGCCGAACGTTTCAGAAAGGAGTTATCTCCTGAAACTAAAAAGCAAAACGCCTGGATTCCATTTGAAACTGAAGAAGGACAATCGTATTGGGAGGCCTTGCAAATTATTAGACAATGGACCAAAGCGAATCACGAAGTTTTGCATAATTCGGTTGCCGAAACACTGGATATTGACATCGAAAACCGATACTGGAACGAACATAATTTTGTGTTCAAGGATGGTGATTTATTTTACCACGCCAAAGGCGCCACACCTTTAGATGCGAAGTTTATGCCAGATATTACAGGTCCGAGATTGATTCCGTTAAATATGAGCGAGCCTGTTTTGATTGTTGAAGGTGCGACCACCAAAACCAATTTAGGATTTGCGCCTCATGGTGCTGGTCGTAATGTGAGCAGAACACAACATCGGAAAAGTAAAACAGGAACCATCATGCAAATCTTTAAAGAAGAAACGCGAGGTTTGGATGTTCGGTTTTTCTCAAAAGAAATCGATATTACCGAGTTGCCTAGCGCCTACAAAAATGCGAATGCTGTAAGACAACAAATGGACGATTACGGTTTGGGCACTGTTATTGACGAAGTCATGCCTTATGGTTGTATCATGGCAGGCGACTGGCAAAAAAATGCGCCTTGGAAAAACAAAAGACGCCAAGATAAAAAGCGTAAATAATAGGTCTTAGAAAGGAAAAAGCAGACTGACTTGGGTTAGTCTGCTTTTTATAAAAACACAACATCATGCAAAACAAAAAAGGGGCTCTGTATTAAGTTTTTAATTTAAACATATAATACAATGACATCTTACAAGAACAAGAAATTTTATAATTTCAAAAGTGTTCACAAGAGAAAAAAAAGAACCCGAAGTGCTAAAATTTGGTGGAAAAGTAATGAATGGGAATATCGCAGATTCACGAGACAACAATTTAGAAATAAATGTAAAGTTGTCTTAAGAAAGCAATTGAATGGTCAGGATATTGAATTTCCATTATATCGAAAAACACTATGGTGGGAAGCTTAATTTAGGCCTTAGCAGATCAATTCCATTTGGTCTGCTTTTGTTTTTCAACAGAAACAGCTAAATTCAAAATCAGAAAACAACACTATGCCCAACCGAAGAAATAGAGGAAAAAACAGTAATGACGACCAATTGTTTGGTTCCGAAGCTATTCAGAAAAAACTAAAAGAAGCTATCCTTGATATGCACTATTTGCTCAGTAGGGGTTATGCCGAAAAATCATCCTTACAATTGGTTGGTAATAACTATCGACTTAATGTAAGACAGCAACAAGCAGTTAGAGGCATGAGTGCATCACAACAACAAGTTTCGCGACGACAATCACACGAAATCACTTTTGATCATATAAATACTGAAACCATCATTATTGACGGTTTTAATCTGTTAATTATCCTAGAAAGCGCCTTATCTGGTGCTTATATTTTTAAAGGTTTAGATCATTGTTATCGCGATTTGTCTGGTGTTCATGGCACATATAAACGTGTACAACAAACCGAAACCGCCTTACTTTTGGTTGGAAAGCTTCTTAAAAACAACAAAGTTATTTGGGTTTTCGATCAACCTGTTTCTAATAGTGGAAAACTTAAAACCATGCTTAGAGAATTTGCAAAGCACCACAATTTTAATTGGGACATCATTTTAGAGAACAATCCGGATAAACATTTAGCGGAGAGTAATCAAATTGTTGTAAGTTCTGATGCTTGGATATTAGATCGCTCTGAACGATGGTTAAATCTTGGCGCACATATTATTGAACAACACATTGATGAAGTAAATAGTATCTATTGCAATGACTGAAATTTTCTAATTCAATAGTTTTAAAACCTCATCTGGAGCGCCTGGTCTTGGAGCATTATTGGTTACTATAGTTCCGTTTTCATCAACAATTAGATATTGAGGTATTGAAAGACCGTTTTTTATTCGTGAATACTTCGCACCAAAATCTTTAACAAATGCTTGGTTTGCTAAGTGATGATATCCTGACAAATCATAATATTTAATGAGTTCTGTCCATTTTGTCTTTCTGTTTTCTTCATCTATTGAAATAAATAGTTTTTTATAGCCATTCTGTTTCAGAATATCTGCAATCATATGATTATTAGAAAACTCTTTCTTACATGGGCTGCACCAAGTAGCCCAAACATCTATATATAGTTTTTGACCCTCAAACTCCTTAAGTAAGTCCTCTAAACTATTGATATCTTCCCCTTCTACAAAAGTCACACTTGATGGCATCTTACTTTGTGTCTTTTTGCGATATTCTCTTATGATATCGATATCATTTTCAAGATATGGCGTGAAGCTACTATTGGGATAATCAGTCTTAAAATCGTCAAAAGCAACAACTAAACTTTGTTCGTAATTTGATTGCTTAGAATTATTAATAATATAATTTGCAAGTAAGTCTTCTCTATAAGGTTCTTTAATAAGGCTTTTGATTGTACTTATATAAATTGGATGAATACTATCTTTAGCATAAAAATCTTGTCGTTGATTTTGTGAATATTTACTTTGAAGCTCCGGATAAATTTGAGTTTCCATAACAAAGTCATTCCAATTATACGGTTTGTTTGCTACTGCATAAGGGTAATTTTCAATCGTTGAAATCATTAGATCTTCAAAACGCTTTTTGTATTCACTTTCTACTTGATTTTTTCTATAATCTGCCAGACTAAAAATCGCATTGGCGTAATAGTAATTAATGTCATTTTTTAGTAATTCATAAAACGGTTGGTCTATGGCTTTTTCCTGTAATAGTGTATCTATTTGGGATATCTCTTCGCCTTTTAAATTATCTATATGATGCTGTATTAAAACTGCAGTTGTATCACCATCAAACCTATTTAAAAAAGAAAATGCGCCTGTAGGAGTACGATCCAAATTATGGTAAAACTGCTGCCCTTTAGCATTGTCTCCTGAAAATACAAGATCCTTATCCTCTAGAGTGATGGTATAATGTTGATTGGCTAACAATATCATGCCATGTCGTTTCTTGTTTAAAAGAAATCTTACATACTCTGGGGATTCAACATTATATTCGCCATAAAACATATTATCATTAGTTATGGATAGACTATCTACATTATTGTCCCACATCAAAATACCATTAATGGGTCTAAATAACTTTGGACTAGCTATAGAATCAAGATTGGTTTTAATAGTTAGCGAGGTTATGTTTTTGGATTCTTCTTTTTGACAGCTAGTAAATAGTATCGCAAGTATCAATAAGTTAAATAAGTTTCTCATGGTTGGTGTAGTGATTTTATAATGGTATAATCCGGTTCTTTTTTCATAAGTCAATACGCAAACCCAGAAAATCGGCCGCAATGGGTTAATGAAAAGGAAAGGGTTGATATTTCAGAATTTATAAATAACTGCGGAACGCCTCGTTTTGTCTTTTTGATGTTCAACACATTCGGTTCTATATTTCTAGTTTCAGAAACCGATTCTATAAAAGCTTGTTTCAGTAAGCTACTTTGCGTACGATACGGATGTATTTCCGCTTTAAAAATGAAGCTTTTTTCAGCTTTTTGACGGTTTGCATTTGCAATGGTATACACATAATCTTCAGTAATTTCTGAGATTGTGACATACTTAATATTATTGATACTTACAATGCCTTTCGCTTCGGAAATGAGCGCACACACCAAACGTTTCGGATTAAAAAACCGTTCACCAAACTGCTGTACATAAACTTTGTACGCTGCCTCTTTCATACTCCATAACAACCAAAACATTTGATGTTGGTTTTCAGAAGACAAAACAAGGAACTGTTCTTTTTTAGTGAAGACTTTATCTAAAAAACGCTGTCGTTTCCAATTGGAAGCACTGTGTTTTAAATCGACAATATCGTTACCTATCATTGGCTGCTAATTTTTCAGTAACAATAGCCATTGCCGCCTTTACAGACGTCATTTTTTCCATGTCTTCATTTTCGATTCTGATATCAAATTCATCCTCAACATCCAAAATCACATCGACGAGATTCGCAGAATTAATCTTTAAATCGTTAATAAAATCAGTGTCTTCTGAAAGTGTTTCAAAAGCCGCTTCATCTTGAATATAAGGTTGAACAATGGTTTTTAACTTGGCAATTAATTCGTCGTTTGTCATAACTTAATTATAGCTCTTAAAGATAACACAAGCATTGACATCGCCAAAACCAAAACTGGCTTTTGCGGCAATGTTTAGTTCTGTATCTAATGCTGTTTTAATAATTTTTTCTTCGGAAATCAATGCAGAAATCTCCGGATGTACATCTTCACAATTGATATTTGGAAAGACAAACTGGTCTTTCAACTGAAGTACAGTCGCCACAGCTTCAATGCTTCCTGCGGCAGCCAAACAGTGACCAACCATCGATTTTAAGGAGTTGATATAAGGAAAATCATCACCTTTTCTTTGTAGGGCTTTGGTCCAGTTTTCAATCTCTAAGCTATCTTTTGAAGTGGCTGTTAAATGGCCGTTAATGGTATCAATAGCTGCTGCAGAAATTTGAGCATTAGTAATAGCATCTGTGATACAACGTTGCACCGCTTCGGCATTTGGCGCTGTCATGGTTCCGCCATCACGTTGACCACCCGAGTTCATATGTCCCCCTAAAACCTCAGCATAAATTGTTGCCTGACGCTCTAAAGCACTTTCTAAAGATTCTAAAACTAAAGCACCAGCACCTGGCACAAAACCTGAGGCACTTGCGCTCATGGGTCTCGAACCCTGTTCTGGAGATTCATTATGCTTATAAGTCATGACACGCATAGCATCAAATCCGCCCCAAATATAAGGGCCATCATCACTACAACTTCCAACGAGCATACGTTTAGCTTGTCCGTTTTTAATCCGTTCATAACCCATTAAAATAGCTTCAGTTCCTGTGGTACATGCTGAAGAATTGGTTGTTACCTGATTGCCTAATCCTAGAATTCCACCGAGAAATGCACTTATGCCACTTGCCATAGTTTGAACCACAACAGTGCTTCCGAGGCGTTTTACATCACCATCATCAAGTTTATAAATAGCCTCTCTAAATTTTTCAACACCCGAAGTGCCTGTTCCGAAGACTGTGCCACTATCAAAATCCAGCTTACTATCGCTATTTATAGAAAATCCGGCGTCTTTCCAGGCATCAATTCCTGCAAAACAACCATACAAAATACCCGAACTATTGAAGCCTCTTAATTGTAAAGGTGTAAGATACTCCAGCTTTTTGTCTTCAGAAATGTGCGGAATACCTCCAATACAGCAGGAGAAATTTAAGTCGGCCAATTGTTGGTGATGTGTGATTCCGGAGTGGCCATTTTTGATAGCTTTGCTAAACGCATCAAGTCCGACACCATTTGGTGCAACAACTCCTAACCCTGTAATAACAACTCTGTTTTTCATATTATAACTCAGACTTTTCGGGAGTTTTAATCATTCCTGATAGTTTTCCGCGACAGACTAATTCGCCTTTTTCATTATAAAGTTTCACATTGCATTTCAGTTTATGAAACCGAAATACGTCTTTTTCAGATACGACGGTCACCTGCTCTCCAGGATACACTGGTAAAAAGAAATCTACCTGACTGGAAGTAAGTGCAATTTGCGGAATATCATTTCCTCGTAATTCTTCCTTCAGCATATAAATCCCCAAACAAACGAGTCCGATTTGCGCCATACATTCAGTTAAAATAACACCTGGCGTTATGGGATGGTTTTTAAAATGACCTTTATAAAAATAGGCGTCTTTATTAAAAGTGTACTGTCCGGTGATACCTTCCGAAGTAATTTCAGTCAATGTATCCACAAACAAAAACGGGTCTTGATAAGGTAAAAGGGCTATGATTTCTTGTGCTGTCATGGTTAATTGATATGTTCGCCACCATCCACAGGAATCACGCAACCGTTAATCCAGTTCGCTTCATCTTTAGATAAAAGATACACGACATTGGCGACATCTTCAGGCTGCGTTAAACGTTTATGCGGATTGCGTTTTAGGCTATGTGCTTTAATTTGATCACTTCCTGGAATCATCCGTAAAGAGGCTGTATCTGTCACACCAGCCTGAATACAATTGGCTTTTATTCCAAAAGGTGCAAATTCTAAAGCGATGTTTCTGGTGATGGCTTCTAAAGTGACTTTAGCTGCAGAAACAGCCGCATAATGTTTCCAGGCTTTAGTGTTTCCTTCGCTGGTAAAACTGATAATTCGAGCATCTTGTGCGAATAATTTTTCTTCAAAAAGGGCTTTGCTCCAGTCGTATAAACTAATGGCCATCGCATTAATGGTTAAGTTGAAATCATCGGTTTTTAAGGTTGGATTATCTTCGGAAATCATCGGTTTTAAGTTGCCTTTGGCGACACTATGAACGAGGGTTCTTATGCGTCCTTCGGAACCTAAAATGGGTTTTAATTCTGAAATGATTTGTGCGCGCTTTTCAGTTTTAAACGCATCAACATTATATGATTTAAACTGAATGCCTTCTGCTTTAATGGTTTCAAATTCTGAAGCTATTTCGGCCTCTTGAGTTCTTGAATTTCTATGGATAATACAAATATTCATCCCATGTGCTGCCAGTTTTTTGGCTGTTGCTAAACCTAATCCGCTGGAACCTCCTAAGATGAGTGCCCAATAGTTTTTATTTTTAAATTCTCTTACCATTCTAATAATATACGTTGTGCCGAGAATCCTGGACCAAAACTCAACATTAATCCAAGATCTCCTTGTGGCAATTGTTTATCCATAAAGCGTTCTAAAACATATAAAACAGTGGCACTACTCATATTGCCATAATCTCTTAAAACTGCTTTGGTGTCGTCTATATTTTTTCCAAGTGATCCAAATAAATCCTCAACGGTTTGGACAATTTTTTTGCCGCCAGGATGAAAAATCAAATGCTCTATATCTGCAATCGTTTTGTGATTTCGTTCTAAAAACGGATGGACAATTTTTGGGAAATGTTCAGAAATAGTTTCAGGAACCGCTTTATCTAAAATCATTTGTAATCCTGTATTGACGAGTTTAAAGCCCATCATCGTTTCGGCATCATAAAAATGATACATCGCTTCATCAATGATTTTCGGACCTTTTTCATCTTCATAAGAGGATAAAATAACACTTGATGCGCCATCACCAAAAATAGCAGCACTCACGATATTCACCATTGAGAAATCATCTAACTGAAAGGTTGCCGTTGGTGATTCTACAGCAATGACCACAGCGCGTTTATTGGGATTGGCTTTTAAAAAGTTCTTAGCATAAATAATTCCTGAAACGCCTGCTGCACAACCCATTTCTGTAACAGGAAGTCTAACGATATCCTGTTTCATTTTGAGGTTATTAATTAGGTAGGCATCCATGGACGGAATCATAATTCCGGTGCAACTAACCGTAATAATGTAATCTATATCGGTAGGTTGTAGCTTGGCTTTATTTAAAGCTTTGACTAAGGATTGCTCGGCCAGTTTGACAACTTCACGTGCATAAATAGCATTTTTTTCTTCAAAAGATGTTTTTAAAAATACGGCTTCGGCATCCATAATAGAATAGCGACGGTCCACACCAGCATTCTCAAAAAGCTTGATGACTTTTCGCTGAAAACGTTCCTCCTGACCCGATAACCACAGATTTAAATACGGAATAATATCTTTGGTTTCTCTCGTGTATTTAGGCAGCTGTTTTGCTACTGATGTTATTTTTACGCTCATATTAGTTTTGCTTCAATATCCATTGATAACGGAAAGCCCATTTCCAACGTATATGATAATTGGCATTTAGTTCTTCCGAGATATGAATTAATTCCTTTCGTTTAAATCCTCGTAATACAGAGGTGAGTCCGTCTTCAATAATCGTTTTGTTTTGTATCGTTGTGCACAACACCTTAAATAAATAGTACGCTAATTTATGTCGGTGTAAATCGTTGACGACAATACCATACTTAGCTTGTTTTAAAACTGATTTCAAAAACGAAATAAGCGCTTCATCTTTAAAATGATGTAAAAACAGTGTTGCTAAAACCACATCATAATCGAGTTGTTCAAACGCTTCAGAAAAAATATCAATTGTTTTAAATTGTATGTTATCATAGGTTTTAGATTGGGACTCCGCATAACTTATTGTATTGGGATTGGCATCAATTCCTATTAATTGTAAACGGTAGCCATAGCGCTTTCCAAATCGCGAGACTTCTCTAAGCATATCGCCACCACCACAGCCCAAATCAATAATAGTAACAGGTTCGCTTTTTGGGTGATTTTTTAGTGCGTTTTTTAGTCCGTTAATCGTCACAGCATTCCCGCCAAGCCATTGATTTATTTTTGCCAGTTTATCTAAGGCGTCTAAGAGTATCGGACCATCATAGTCCAGATCATCCATGATTTCCTGCTGGTCACTTCTATATTTTGTGTTCACTAGTAAACTCATTTCACCTGCATTAATTTTCCATGGGTTCGTTTTATAATATGTGGTAAAATCATGGGAAACCATTGTAATACTTGCATCGAAACTTCGGAAAGTTTAGAGTGATTAAATAGGTTTGCTATTCTATGACCTGTTTTTAAACGCGATTTAAAAACGGCGTTCCATTCTCTAAGATACTGCTTTTCTAAGGCTTCTCTATTAGGAATTTCCGAATTAAAATATTTAACAATAAGCTGAGAGGCGATTTGCGCACTTTTTATAGCCATACTCATTCCATTACCACATAAAGGATGAATAAGTGCGGCAGTATCACCACACATAATGATATGATGGTCAATAGGCTTTTTATTTTCAAATGAAATCTGACTTATGGTGAGTGGTTGTTCAAAAACGGGAGATGTGTGATTAAAAATGTGCTTTAAATGTTTGTTTTTAAACAGCACTTCATGTTGAAACTCTTCTATACTCTTGAATTTTTTAAAAGACTTATAATTAGTAATATAACACACATTGATACGGTCATATTCAACTTTAGAAACACCACAATAGCCTCCTTCAAAATTGTGAAGAGCGACCACATTGTCAGGAAACTCACCTGTAACATGCGTTTTTACAGCTAAGTATGGCGACTTTGTTTTTATAAATTTCCGGTTGAGTTTTAGGTCGACATTAGCACGTTTCCCATAAGCACCAATCACTATTTTCGCTTTATAGCTTTTACTGTTTTTGGTAGCTACGGAAAACCTATCATCGAAAAACTGAATATCTTCAACAGTATCCTGTGAAATCTGAGCGTTATGCTCTATTGCTTTTTCAGCTAATGCAGCATCTAAACAAAACCGACTAATCCCGAGGCCACCCATGGGCAATGTAGCAGAAATAAGTTTGCTTTTTTTAGTAGATAACTGAAATGTGTCAATCCTTTTAGCGCCTAATTGAAACACATCAAGGTCTAAAAAATTGAGATACGGCAAGACTTCATTTGACACATATTCACCACAAACCTTATGTTTTGGATACTTGTTTTTTTCAATAACTAAGACGTTGAGATTATACTTTGACAAGTGAATTGCACTAGACAGCCCAGCCAATCCACCGCCAACGATAATCACATCAAAGGTTGAGGAATTTGTATTCAATATCTTTTTCTTAATCAATTTCCTTAAAGATAAGTCGAAATTGAGTGAGATTAAAATTAACGGACTTCTATAATTTTAAATTCTTGATTGCGGAATGTAATTAAGTCACCTGCTTGTTTTCCTAGAAGTAATTTTGCAATGGGAGTATTTGCTGAAATCGCATAAAATTGTTGGTCTTGTGCTTGTAGTTGCCCAGCACTAATTATTATAAAATAATGAGCTTGAGTTGTAAAAATAAGGCTGCCTAAGCCAATTGTATTGGAAGATTTAGACAGGTCTATCTTAGATAATAATTCATTTAGTTTCTGAATTTCAGCCAATTGTTGTCCTGCTTTTTCACGCTCTAACTGAAGCATAGCACGACCAGTTTCGTGCTTATCACCAGCCGAACTTTTGGTTTCAGAAGTAAGTGACTCCTGAATCTCGTTTATGGTTTGTTGAATAGCATTCAAGCGACCGTCTACAAACTGCTGGCATTGTTTAAATAAGGTTTGTTTAAGACTGCTATTCATCGTTTTCTCGTTTTGGATAGTGTAGACTTCCAAAATAACGCATTTGTTTGGTAATCCATCCTTTTCTACTTGAAATATACGGTGTTGCTGGATTAGCTTGATAGCGTGTTGGATTAGGCAGTATAGCGGCAATTGCAGCGGCTTCATCCTTAGATAATCTTGACGCTGTTTTTTTAAACCAGTATTGAGATGCGGCTTCTGCGCCATAAATACCAGGACCCATTTCGATACTATTGAGATAAACTTCCATTATGCGCTCTTTACTCCAAATAAGTTCTATTAAAAATGTAAAATAGGTTTCTAAACCTTTGCGTAACCAACTGCGTTCTGGCCAAAGAAATACGTTTTTTGCGACTTGCTGACTTATGGTACTTGCGCCTTTAATACGCTGTCCTTTTTTGTTGTTTTCGTAAGCTTTTTCAATGGCTTTAATGTCAAATCCGTTGTGTGTTAAAAACAACTGGTCTTCACTGCAGATAACGGCCAGTTGTAAGTTGGGTGATATGGTTTCTAATGGTACCCAATCGTGTTGCCAGCCTTTTTTATTAGCATCGGTTTGCTCTATGTTTTTAATGACCATTAATGGAGTTATAGGCACAGGAACCCATTTAAATACCACGACAATTAGAATAGAAAATATAAAAACCCAGAACAAGGTTTTGAACACAAATCTAAAAAAGCGTTTTATAAATTTCATTTTTTAAGCGTGTACCAAATCTGCTAATTCTTGTCCGATAAGACTTCCAATAGCCACTCCCATTCCGCCCAAACGCACGCCACAACAGACATGATTACTGAGCTGTTTGACCACCGGTTTTTTTTGTTGACCAACACCCATAATACCGCTCCATCGCTGATCGATTTCAAAAGCAGTGTTAGGTAAAATCGTTGATTTTAAAAGATGTTCAAGTTCATTTTGAATGCGTTCTGTTTGACCAAATGCTGTCGTTTCTTCACCTTTAAAATCGAGGTTTCGACCGCCTCCAAACAAGATACGATTGTCAATATTTCTAAAGTAATAATAGCCTTGGTCTAAATGGAAGGTTCCTTTAATATGCAAATCCTGGATTGGTTTCGTTATTAGCACTTGTGCTCTGGCAGGTTTGACTTCGGAAATACCTAAACCTGAAGCAAAGCCATTTGTAGCAATGAGTAATTTTGATGTTGAACATTCGAAAGCATTCGTTTTGACTTTAACTGAATTTGTAGCTTCAGAAAACTGCTCTACAGTGATATTATTAAGTATTTTAATTCCTGAACCATAGACCTTTTGGATTAGAGCATTCATCATCATACCTGTATCGATCTGGCCTTCAAACTGATTAAAACTCAAACGCTCGTGGCAATTTTTAAAACCGAATGCATTCGTTTTAAAACTAAAAACCTCATCATTAAACAATGGGTATAACAATTGGTTGATGTCATCAGTTTTGGAATAGCACTTTTCAAATAAATCATCTGTTTTAGAAAACAATTCGTAGCCTCCTAATTGCTGATAATTTATATTTGTGTCGCCTAATGTACTACGTAATAATTGTAAGCCATCAATACGCTTTTTTACGAGTTGAAAGACCTCTTCTTTTGTGTGCGTTTTAAGGTCATCAATAATTTCACTTAAGCTCCCAAAACAAGCAAAGCCAGCGTTTTTAGTGCTTGCACCTTGAGGCAACATCCCCTTTTCAAGAACCAAGATTTTTGCTTTAGGGAAACGTCTTTTTAATTGTAAGGCACAATTAAGACCCACGATACCGCTGCCAACTATAGTGTAATCTATATCGGTAAACCACGATTTTATTTCCCAGTAACTATAATTCATAAAAAAAGAAAAGCTCCTAAAATTAGGAGCTTTTTTTTAATTCAAGATGTTTTTTATTGAATTACTAATTTTTTAATCCCTTTTTGATCCCCATCGGTAAATCTTATGATATACACTCCAGAAGTAGCATTAGGAATTTTAATCGTCTCATTGAAGTCTCCTGTATTATCGAAAGTTTTTGATAAGATAGAACGTCCTCTAATATCATAAATTTCAATTTGTAAGCCTTCGTTAAATCCGTTAGTATATTTAATATTAAACTCCCCTTTATTTGGGTTTGGATAAACTGTTAAGTAATCATTCAAGTTTTGGTCATCTACACTAAGCGTACTTTCTATTTCAAACTCTGATTGGTTTATATTGTAAAAAATGTTTCCAACTGCTTCTACAATTATTCTACATTCTGTTGAATTAATTCCATTAGGAATTACAACATCGGCTGAACCGTCATTATCTGTGTTTTCAAGAAGAATTGTGTCAAAAGTAACACCACCATCTACAGAAAGTAAAATATTAACCTGAGAGGTATTAATACCTGAACCTGTAGTTCCAGCAACATTCCATGTTACCGTTTGTGTCGTAGCACCATCATAAGAAATCCCATTGGTATTTTGAGATGTTACTCTAAAAAATCCTGTTTGAGCCGTCGTTACCGTCATACCATCGAAAACCGTTTGACCACCATTTACTCCATTATCTCTAACCGTTAATCTAAAGTTTAAATCTCTAGCAATTAACATTAATTTTTCCCACGCGGTAGAGTTTCCGCCATTAGCAACAACATCTTCTAACCTAGGAATATAACGTGTCGGACTTGGGCTTGGTGAAAACGAGCGGACAACCGGTCCTTCCATTGTTGTTTCACCTGGATTTGATATTGAAGGTCCTAAGTCAAATTGTTCCCAGCAATAGGTGTGTGATTCTATACCATCAGCATCATTCGAGACACCTGTAAGTTTAAAAGGAGTTCCAATAGGAATGATATAATTGGCACCTGCCTCTACAGTTGGCAATGCATTGTTATTAGGTGTGTTTGTAGAACAGTCAAATGCTCCTGAATCGATATTGGCCCATATTTGTTGTAAGCTAATTTGGTGAAAATACAAGTCGTTAGTTGCAATCACATTTGAAGAAGGTCCGCAAATTCCTGCGTAAGACATAGTTGTTGTTCCACTACCTGGCTCATAAGCTGTTGAAGGCGTAGATGGACCTGCACAGTTATTAGAATTGTAAGTGTGCAAAGCACCATATTGATGGCCCATTTCATGTCTAATAATATTTTCATGAACAAGACCAGATGGTACACCAAAGCGACCTGAAGCCGCTCCAGCTTTAAATGAATTGTCACAAACTCGACTTACATACGCTAAACCTCCTGAGGTATCTGCTAACATATGCCCAATTTCAAATGTTGAACCTGCAAGTGATGGAAGAAAGTTTCGACTTTCATCAATTAATGCATTTAAATTATCATTAGATAAAAAGGTGTCTGTTAAAAATATGATGTTTTCGTTTGTTGGTATTAAAGTCATCGTAACCGATAAATCTGTTTCATACACAGCATTTACTCTCGTCATCATATCGTTCATAATCGCTAAAATAGCTGCTTTTTTAACAGCGTCTGTAGCCATATTTAATCCTGCTTCCGTAACATGGTAATCTGCGTATTCTTGAGTACATCCTAACGCTAAATTATATTCTCTTAGAGTGCCGTCGTCTGCATTTCTTAAAAGGTCATTTTGTGATGGCATTCGATTTGCTAAATCTACACCCTCGTCTTCAGTATAACAAGCAAATGCATCACTAGGAACCGGAACATCTTTTATTTTATAAACTTGGTAGATCGTTTGATCTTTAGTTAAACAATCAATATGTTGTGATCCTAATTCAGAATTTAAAATAATTGCATTTAATCCTTTATAAGAAATACTGAATCTAATGGTGATATATGGTTTGTCAACATTTTGTCCTACATAAGATCTAATATCTGGGTATCTCTCCTGGAGTTCTGGATGCATCACAGAAGCTTCTAAAACGCTGTATGTCTCTAAAGCTCCTTCAGCATTTGGAAAATCTAAAAGCACACCAGAACTGATAGTCGCCTCTTTTCGGCTTGGAACATTGGCAAGCCTATCTTTAATATTTTCAAGATTTAATGAGAATAATTTACTTGTAGATGGGGCAACATCTCTTTGCCACTTATCTTGAGACAACTGGGTGTCGCTTGATAATTCTTTCCATTGATTTTTTTGAGCTAAAGCGGAAAAGCAAAAACTTAAACACACCACGAATAAGATGTGCCTTTTTAGTGTATTTTTTTTCATAAGTATATTTTTTGTGAAATTAATAGGTTTTGATGAGATACACAACTAAAAAAACATTATTAACGCTTACATTAACAAGGGTTTTACAGTTTTTTTATAACGGTAAGATTTTTGGGCCAATATAAGCCAACCAAATAACAGCACTTATAAATGATGCTGGCACAACGATGAATACTATTTGGCGTTTTTCTTTTTGATTTAATAATTTAAAAGCTATAAAAAAAGCAAGTATCACTGTAATTATTGTCACAAAGAGATATAGGTAAGATCTTTTTAAAAACGCTGAATCTAAATGTTCAAAGCTTCTAATAATACTCAATAGATACTCTAAACTAAAAAACAAAAAAAAGGAAAATAAAAAAATTAAAATCCATTTATACGAATATTTAGGTGCAGCTTTCGTTTTAAAAAGCAGGTAACAACTAAGCACTGAAATCAAAAAACTAATTAGTAAAACGCCATTTTTTTGAAAAAAATTAAACGAGACTGCTAACTCATTATATTTTGTAACACCAAGACAACCTAGTAAACTTCCTGTATAATTATAGTTAAAAATTTTTGAGACTTCACCTTGAGTAAAAGCATGATCAAACAAAAACAAAAGGGCATTATTGAATAGCGCATAAACTGGAAAAAACAGTAAAAACAGGGCAAAAATAAATACAGTTTCTTTCGTTTTAAACATTTAAAATGGTGCTAGATTTTCTAAAGATACTACAAAATATGACATGTGTTAAGGATAGAAGTGGCATCCTTTTTTGTAGGCAAAAAAGATATAACGGATAGCCTGGTCCTAACGCTATCGTTAGGAAACACCCAAAACATCAACCTTTAAAAACTGGGGTTTACTAAAAAAAAACTCCGAAACGTTAATTTCGGAGTTGTTGTTTTATTCGTTGACAGGTTGGATTTTAAAATCTTCCATGAATTTGGTGGTATAATTACCCGCTAAATAGTCGGGATGTTCCATCAATTGTCTATGAAAAGGAATGGTTGTTTTAATACCTTCGATGACAAATTCATCTAAAGCACGTTTCATTTTATTAATGGCCTCTTCACGAGTTTGCGCTGTTGTAATCAACTTCGCGATCATCGAATCGTAGTTAGGCGGAATCACATAACCTGCGTAAACGTGGGTATCTAATCTTACACCATGACCACCTGGGGCATGTAATGTTGTAATACGTCCTGGAGACGGTCTGAAGTCATTAAATGGATCTTCAGCATTGATACGACATTCTATAGAGTGTAAATTAGGTGAATAATTTTTTCCTGAAATTGGAACACCTGCAGCCACTAATATTTGTTCACGTATTAAATCGAAATCGATAACTTGTTCGGTAATTGGGTGCTCTACTTGAATACGCGTATTCATTTCCATGAAGTAGAAATTACGATGTTTATCTACTAAGAACTCAACAGTTCCGGCACCTTCATATTTGATGAATTCTGCCGCTTTAACAGCAGCTTTACCCATTTTATCACGTAACGCTTTAGTCATAAATGGCGACGGTACTTCTTCGGTCAGTTTTTGGTGACGACGTTGTATTGAGCAATCACGCTCTGATAAATGACACGCTTTTCCTGTAGAATCTCCAACAATTTGAATTTCAATATGACGTGGTTCTTCAATAAGTTTTTCCATGTACATATCGTCATTTCCAAAAGCAGCTTTTGATTCAGCACGAGCAGATTCCCACGCATTTTGAAGGTCTTCAGGTTTCCAAACAGCACGCATACCTTTTCCACCACCACCAGCAGAGGCCTTAAGCATCACTGGGTAACCGGTTTCTTTGGCTATTTTTTGACAGTCTTCAAAAGTTTCTATAACCCCTTCACTACCTGGAACACAAGGCACACCAGCTTCAAGCATTGTTGCTTTAGCGTTGGCCTTATCACCCATTCTGTCAATCATTTCAGGAGAAGCACCAATGAATTTAATATCGTGTTCTTCACAAATTTTAGAAAACTTAGCGTTTTCAGATAAAAACCCATATCCTGGATGAATAGCATCAGCATTGGTAATCTCTGCTGCAGCTATAACATTTGGTATTTTAAGATAGGATTCACTACTTGAAGGTGGGCCAATACATACGGCTTCATCTGCAAATTTTACATGCAAACTTTCGGCATCAGCTGTAGAGTATACAGCCACTGTTTTAATGCCCATTTCTTTACAGGTTCTAATAACACGTAGTGCTATTTCACCTCTATTAGCTATTAATATTTTTTTAAACATAACTTAATACTATTTAAAATTTCAAATTCCAAACTCCAATACAAGTGGAATTGTGCTTTGGAATTTTAAATTTGGTTATGATGGATCTACTAAAAATAGAGGTTGATCAAATTCTACTGGAGAAGAATCGTCTACTAAGATTTTAACAATTTTTCCAGAGATTTCAGATTCAATTTCGTTGAATAACTTCATGGCTTCAATCACACAAAGCACATCTCCTTCGCCAATAGTACTGCCTACCTCAACAAAGACAGGTTTGTCTGGAGATGGTTTTCGATAAAATGTACCAATTATAGGTGATTTGATTGTGATATATTTTGAATCTTCTGATGCAGCAGCAGGAGCCGGAGCTTCAGTTGTTGCAGCGACTTGTATTGGTGCTGCAGCTGGTACTGCCTGAGCAACCGGTTGGTTTACCGGAATTTGCTGAACGTAAGTCGTAGAATCGCCTTTGTCATCTGATCCTGTTCGTATTGTGATTTTAACATCATCCATTTCTAGTTTAACCTCACTTGCACCAGATTTGGCTACAAATTTGATTAAGTTTTGAATTTCCTTAATATCCATAATTATTAGTCGTTTTAATTAGTTAGTTAAAAGTTTGGTTATGAATTATAGGCCCATTTTAAATAAATTGAGCCCCAAGTAAATCCGCCTCCAAAAGCAGCGAATATAATTTTATCGCCTTTTTTTAATTGCGATTCATAGTCGTGTAATAATAACGGTAATGTTGCTGAAGTTGTATTTCCGTATTTATGAATGTTCATCATTACTTTTTCAGGCTCTAATGACACTCTGTTTGCAGTCGCTTCAATAATACGTTTATTGGCTTGATGCGCTGCTAACCATGAAATATCGTTATTAGTTAAATTATTTCGTTCTAATATTCGTTCGGTAACATCGGCCATATTAAACACCGCATTTTTAAATACGGTTTTTCCTTCTTGAAAAACATAATGCTTCCCTTCATTAAAGGTGTCTGCTGTAATTGGATAAGAGGATCCGCCATAAGTCGCTTGTAAAAATTCACGCCCTTCACCATTACTTCTCAATAATTCATCTTGAAGTCCAAGACCTTCTTCATTAGGTTCAAACAAAACAGCACCTGCACCATCACCAAAAATAATACAAGTTGCTCTGTCTTTATAGTTAATGAAAGACGAGTTTTTGTCGGCTCCAATGAGCAGTACATTCTTATATTTTCCTGATTCAATGTAACTTGCGGCTACTGACATTCCGAAGAGAAAACTAGAACAAGCAGCTTCTAAATCAAAAGAAAAAGCATTAGTCGCGCCTATATTAGTGGCAGTAAAAGCTGCGGTTGAGGCAGCTTTCATATCTGGTGTTGCTGTTGCAACGATTACTAATTCTATAGCTTTAGGATCAATTCCCTTTTTATTGATAAGGTCTTGAGCCGCTTTAATAGCTAAATGTGAAGTTCCTTTACCTTCTTCTTTAAGAATACGACGTTCTTTGATACCTGTTCTTGTGGTAATCCATTCGTCATTGGTATCGACCATGGTTTCCAAAATCTGGTTGGTCAATCTATATTCTGGTAAATATGCGCCTACTCCTGTAATTGCAGCTGTGATTTTACTCATATTGTATTTTTAAAAAACAGTCCCAAAAAGACAAAAATCATCAAAAAAGGGTAATAATATAATGAAATTACTAAATTTTGAACGAATATGGTGCAAATTAAGTCGTTTTTAAGACTTAGAGAAATTAAACATAAAAAAAACGCCCATTACTGAGCGTTTTATTATATGCATGCATAATACTTATGCTAAATTTTCTTCTGCTTCTGAGTTGTCAATTAATACTTGACCTCTGTAATATAATTTACCTTCATGCCAGTGAGCTCTGTGGTAAAGATGTGCTTCTCCTGTTGTAGGACACGTTGCAATTGTAGGAACAGATGCTTTATAATGTGTTCTTCTTTTATCTCTTCTTGTTTTAGATATTTTTCTCTTAGGATGTGCCATTTTATATGTTATTTATCCGTTAATAGTTTTTTTAATGTATTCCAACGAGGATCTATTTCCTCTGATGTTTCTTCTTTTTCTTCTAAGCCTTTTGGACTTAATTCTTCTAGTTTTTTAAGTATGTCTGAATCTAATGTTCCGTCTTCAACACCTGGATGAACGCGTTTAGCTGGCATAGACAATATGATTAATTCATAAATGTATTGTGCCACATTAATTTCGTACTCGCCATGCGGAATGATTAGGATGTCTTCAAATTCGTCGTTGTATGCTTCGCCAAACTTCACAACCAGTTTAAATTCGCCTTCAACACTTTGGTTATAAGGTTCATTGGTTAGGTCACAATTGACATTTACTACACCTGAAATTTCAAAATACAACTCTAACAAGGTTGTTTTCTTTTCAAAAAGCAAACTTGTTTTTACGTCTACATCATTAAAATCATCATACTCAAAATGTTCAAAGAACGCTTTATCAATCTGATAATCAAAATGGTGCTTTCCTACTTTGAGACCAACAAATGGTATCGTATATTCCTTTAACGGCTTCATCATCGCATTCATTTTGAGCCTGCAAATATATAAATTTTAATTAATTAAACGAGGGTTATAAACAAAAAATGTTTATAACATTTATTGCTTTTTTTTAGGGGCCTTTTTTAAAGGGTTTTTGGAGTATTCGCCATATTCGTTTCGATTCTTGAAAATTTCTATCGCCATAAACACAGCGGCTTTAAAAGAACCGTTATCGGCTTCGCCTTTTCCTGCGATTTCAAAAGCTGTTCCGTGATCTGGAGACGTTCTTACTTTCTGAAGTCCAGCCGTATAATTTACCCCATGTCCAAACGCTATGGTTTTAAAGGGAATTAAGCCTTGATCGTGATAAGAAGCAATAATAGCATCAAAGTTTTTATAATTTCCAGAACCAAAAAAACTATCTGCTGAATAAGGGCCGTAAACCATTTTACCTTTGTCTCTTATATCCTGAAGTGTAGGTCTTAATACTTGATCGTCTTCTTCTCCAATAACACCATTATCTCCAGCGTGCGGATTGATTCCTAAGACAGCTATTCGGGGTTTACTAATCCTGAAATCTTGTTTCAATGATTGGTATACTGTATTGGTTTTTTCGTTAATTAACTCCGAAGTAATGTGACTGGGTACATCTTTCACAGGAACATGATCGGTAAGTAATCCTACCTTTAATGCATCGGTTACCATAAACATTAAACTTTTTCCGCCTAATTTTTCGGCCAGGTAATTGGTGTGACCAGGAAATTTAAAATCATCCGATTGGATATTATGCTTGTGAATTGGAGCCGTCACTAATACATCAATAGCTTCATTTATTAAAGCTTGTGTTGCTGCCTCTAAAGATTTTACAGAATAGGTGCCTATTTTTAAGTCTTCCTCTCCAAAATTGATGTTTACATTCTCTTTCCAGACATTTAATACATTGATTTTTCCATCAATGATTTGGTCTGTATGATTGATGCCATGAAAATTAAGATTGCTCTTGAAGTGTTTTTTGAAAAAAGACATCGTTTTAATAGAAGCGAAAATAACTGGTGTACAAAATTCTAACATGCGATTGTCTTCGAATGTTTTTATAATAATTTCTGAACCAATACCATTTAAATCGCCAATTGAAATCCCGAGTTTTATTTTTTTGTCTTTTTCCATTAAGATATTATCTATTGTATGTAATTTTATAGTCACAAATTTAACCAATTATTCGACACTATGTTCACAGGTATCATTGAAGATTTAGGCATTGTTACTAATCTTAAAAACGAGCAGGATAATCTTCATTTAACAGTAAAGAGTCAAATAACTTCAGAATTAAAAATTGATCAAAGTGTTTCTCATAATGGGATTTGCTTAACAGTTGTGGCTATTACTGAAGACAGCTATGTAGTCACCGCTATAAAAGAGACCATTAACAAAACAAATATTGGGGATTTAAAAATAGGTGATATTATTAATCTAGAGCGCGCCATGAAACTTGGTGATCGCTTAGATGGACACATAGTGCAAGGGCATGTGGATCAAGTTGGTATATGTGAAGACATAAGAGAAGATAATGGTAGCTGGTTATTTACTTTTTCGTATGATAGCAGCTCTGGAAATGTTACTATTGAAAAAGGCTCGGCAACTGTTAATGGTGTGAGCTTAACCGTAGTTAATTCGGAAAAAAACAGGTTTAGTGTTGCTATTATTCCGTATACCTATGAACATACTAATTTTAAGTATTTCAAAATAGGTTCAAAAGTGAATCTTGAGTTTGATGTGTTAGGAAAATATATTCAGAAACTTTACGAAGCGCGATTATAACTACTTCTTAGAATTATCGATTGTCTTTTTAATTCCGAAGAAAACACCCAAAATAGCGGCCACTGTAGTAAACCCATCAATAGGTAAACCTGGAGGTGGTGGTGGCATAGGAGGTGGTGGATCACCGCCTTGGGCTACGCATACAAAACTTATTAATACAAATAAGATCGAGGCTAGGATTTTCTTGTTTTGTATTCTCATTATGGCGTAAATGTATAAAAAAAAAGGTCTCAACAAAATTAAATAGCAAAAAAATATCCATAAAACGCAAAAAACTTCGACGAAAAGCACGATTTTGTGTGTTTTGCGTTAAATTTATATTAAAACCAAATATATGCTTTTTTACGATAATCAAAACAAAATCTACATATTTTTAGTTTTAAATTATTGTTATCATGCGTTTTACACTATTATCTACGTAATAACTCGTTCAATGGTTTTTTTGAAAAAAAGAGTTCAAATTAACGATGCATTTGATCTAAAATCTCAATAACTTCGGCCTTCTTACGTACAGAAACAGGAACATTTTCTCCATTTTTAAGCATCAAATAGCCTCCATCGGTTTTAATGTAGGCACTAATACATTGTAAATTCACCAAATGACTTTGGTGGATTCTTAAAAACCCATAAGGCTTTAACATATCTGCAAAATACTTTAAAGTTTTAGTCACAAATATTTTTCGTTGATCTTGAAGATGAAACATGGTATTATTACTATCAGACTCGCAGCGAACAATATCGTCTAAATTGACAATTATAATTTTATCCAGCGTATGTAACGAAATTTTATCTGGCTTCTTTTCTGGAGCTGATAGGGTTTCTTTTAAAATTTCCAGCCGTTCTTTACTTGGCTCTATTTGTTGTTTGGCTCTTTCAATAGCCTGAGCTAGTTCTTCATTAGAATAGGGTTTTAACACATAATCAATAGCTGCAAACTTAAAAGCTTTAATCGCATACTCATCACTGGCAGTTACAAAAATGATTTTTGATTTTAAGTCTGGGAAAATCTCAAGCACATCAAAACCGGTTCCGTCTCCTAGCATAATGTCTAAAAACAAAATGTCGGGTTGTGTTTTTCTAAGTGCTTTTGCTGCTTCAACAACACTTTGTGCTGTGTCAATTACTTTTAATTCTGGGTGCTGTGTTTCGATGTCTCGTTTTAGAAGTTGCATTGCATCTAATAAATCTTCTACTATGATTGCTGTTAACATATTTAATAATCGGTTTCTAACGGAATTCTAAATACAATGGTCGTACCACTAATCGTTCCGTCATTATTCTTTAATTCTGAAATTTCTAAAGCCTCTTTCCCCGAAATCGATTCTAAGCGTTCTCGGGTTACTTTTAAAGCCATAGATTGATGATCGGTTTTAGGCTTTTGTTGTTGAGAATTATAAATGCCTATGCCATTATCGGAAATGCTTACTTTTAAAACATCATCGGTTGTATCAAATTGAATACGAAGTTCGCCTGCTCTCGGACCTTTTAAAATGCCATGACGTATGGCGTTTTCAACAAAAGGCTGGATAAGCATTGGTGGAATAAGGATTTCCTCTTCATCTAAATCGGTGTTTAAGGTTATGGTATACTCAAATGGTTTTTCGGCCATGAGACGCTCAACTTCAATATAATGTTTTAGGGTTTTTAATTCTTGGTCTAAACTAATGGTGTCTTTTCTAGAGTTCACCAACGTTTCTCTTAATAATGTTGCGAAACTATTTACCGTTTCGTTCATTTTTTCAGGCTTGGTTGGTGCCATTGCCTTTATGCCATTGAGTACATTAAATATAAAATGTGGATTCATCTGCAATCGCAAGGCCTTTTGTTCTAATGTAAGTAAATGGTTTTCTAATTCTAATCGTTCTTTTTCTTGTGCATTTTTGCGCTTTATACGCTTTATATATTGATAGGTAATTGCCGCTAACAGCAAAACACCTAAACCAATGATGGTCCATTGGAACCATCCTTTTTTATAGAGCGGACGTTCAATATGGAATGAAAAACGCAATGGTTCGCTTTCTTTCCATCTATGATTTCTAGATTGCACGATAAAATTATGCGCACCATAATTTAGTTCAGAAAAATCTTGAGTTTCGCTTGTAGACCAAGGACTCCAATCGGTGTCGTTCAATTTATACCGATACTCAACACCATTTGGATGATCTATGTCTACTGTTTTATATGAGAAACTAATTTGTTTTTGATCGGGTGAGAGTTGTAATACCTTATTGGTGTTGGTCCAGTTGGTCACGTGAATTGAATCGACACTTTTATAAGCTACTTTTACATCTTCCAAATAAATTGTTGGCTGCTCAGTTTCGGTGGTATTATCGGTTGGCTGGTATTCGGTGAGCCCGTAAAGCGCCCCAAACCAAAGATGTCCTTTATCATCTTTATCGACGGCATTAAGACAGGTTTCAACACCTAGGAATCCGTCATTTCTTCCGAAGAAAAACGCATCCTTAATTTCGTTGTCTTTATCAAGTTCTAACTTATCTACCCCTTTTTCGGTTCCAACCCAAAGGTAGCCCTGATTATCAAAAATAAGCTGATAAATATTTTCTGAAGATCCTGATTTTAGACCTTTTAATTTTTTAAAAGTACTAAAGTCCTCATCATTAGACCACCAGATTCCTTTTCCAGCCGTACCAAGAAACATCGTGTTTTGATGAAATAATATGGTGTTGATGGGCACGTTTAAATCTAAAACAGCACCAAAGTGCGTGATTGTATTATTATGTAAATATCCTAAATGCCCATTTTGAGTTGTATACCAGAGTCGGCCATCCTCAGCTTTAGCCATGTCTTTTAGGTAAAGATCCTGAATACCTTCAGCTGTCGCAAAGGTTTTAAACACTGTTAAGCTATCTGTTTTTGCATCGTAGTTAAACCTTACAATTCCGCTAGAATAGGTAGCTGCATACATGATGTTTTTATCGATATGAAGTTTCCGAATCCAATCAAAGGGAAAACCAGTATCGGTACTTAATACTTTAGTAATCATTTTAGTTTTGGGAAACGCCTTTTTTGTTCTTTTCAAAGTATCTACGGCAAAGGAATCTATACTTACTTTTCCTTTAAATAATAAACCGCGACCGTCAGAACCTGCCCAAATATTACCTTTAAGATCACTTGTAATTGTTTTTATTTTTACTTCGGAAAACGCTTCGGGAAGATCAACCTCATGAATTCCATAGTTATCAATTTTCATGAGTCCGTTTTCAGAATTGGAAATCCAAATGGTATTATTAGAATGATGAACGGCATAGACACGGTTTCCATTTAAACCTGTTTCGGTATTAAAATGCTTAAAATTATTCTGAAAATACTTATACAAACCACCACCAGAAGTTGCTATCCAAATATTAGATTGACGATCTTGAAGCACCTGCCTTATGTTTGGTGTTGATAATCCGTTTGAACCCTCTAGGGTAAACAATTCAGCATAGGTGTCCATATCAATCACAGTCACGCCATTAGCGTCTGTAGCAACCCAAAGTTGATTGGAATTTAGAATAGAAATGGAATTTATTCGTAAAGGTTCACGAATTAATATATGGTTATTAAAATCGTCAAATTCAAAGACTAAAGTGCCGTCGTTAAAGGTTGAAGCAATTATTTTTGTATTATAATCTGCCAGTGCTTTAAAGTCACCACGTTCCAGTTTTTCTATAGCTTTAGGCTGGTGTAATGAGCCTGTAAACTGCCACAAACCCTCTTGTGTCGCCAGCCAATATTTGCCATTTGAAAATCGTAAATCGTTAACTTGAAAATCGTCAATTTCTGGATGGAGTTGTAGCTTTTTAATGGCAAACGAATCACGAACCTCATACACACCTTGTTTGGTCAATAAAAACACATGATTATCAAGTTGAATAATTTTATTGATTTCTGGGGTTTCAATATTTAAGAATTTGTTTTTGAGTTTGATTGTCAGCCCAATGTTAGTCCCTAAATACAATATATTATTGACGGTTAATAAGGAATTTATGTAGTTTGATGCGAGCCCGTTTTTATCATTAAACACCTTAAAGGTATTGCCGTCAAATTGCGCTAATCCGCCACCTTGTGTTCCTAACCATAAGTAGCCTTTTTCATCCTGAATCATAGAAAAAACCTGAGATTGAGGCAGTCCGTCTTCAAGAGTAAATGCTCTTAACTGTTTGTTTTGGCCATGGAGCATGAGTGTTATTCCGAAGAAAACAAAAGCGACTAACTTATATGTGGTATTAATTTTCAATGTAGGTATTGTTATCTCATTGCAACTTACAATTTTGAACGCAGTTTTTACAGTTGAAGTCTCTACAATTTTTATTTATCGTAAAAAGCGCTGTACTCTAAATGATATACAGCGCTCAAAACATAATCACAACATCAACTAATAATTATTCTTGTTTTTATTGGTTATCCATTTCGCAGGAGAACGCATAGTTTGTTTTTTCAAGTTTTACTTTTTCTAGAGCAGCTAAACTATTTGTCTGCATCAACTTGTTGTTTTTGAATACGATATAAGATTTACTATCTGTAGTATCACAACTTTCTCCTTCATTGCTGCACAACGTAATCACATCTGCTTGATAGGTATGGTCTTGCTTTTTTAACAGACTCACTAAATCGTGATTTAATGTTTCCGATTTTACGAAGATTTTATCGATTTCGGCACCATTTCTAACGGCTCTTATTTGAAAGCGTTTGTAGCCTTTATAATCGACTCCGGCTTCACCAAATACGAATTTAATTTCTGGGTTCATTTGACTTACCATCGTTTTTTGTGATATGAGTCCGCCCCAGATCCATCCTACTTGAGGGCCCATTTTTATTTTATAAAAACGACTTGTAACGCCATTTATAGTTTGAGGTGTTTCGCTTTTTGCAAGCAACCTCACATTGGTGCCAATTTTGATTGTGGTTAATTTTTCACAGTTTACAGAAGCACAATCTCTTAAAGCGACATCATCTCCTAAAAGATATTGAGAAGCTTTGGTTGCTGAGTTGGTATAGACATCAAATTCGACTTCTTTGGTTTGCGCGAAGATATCTGAAGCCATAAAAAATAGTGCAAGAATCATTAAGGCTTGAAATAGTTTAGAAGCTCTGGATTGTGTTTTGTTTACGGTTTTGGTGTTCTTTAAAGTTTTCATAGTATTCGGTTTTATGGGTTTATACTTGTTTGATACTTCAAAGATATGTGGACATTAATGTGAAATTTGGGTGCTTCTAGAATTCGTTAAGCATGAATTAGAATTCGTTAGGAATTGGGTTTGGGCAACAAAAAAAGCTCCCTGTTTCCAGAAAGCTTTTCTATTATGTCGTCCCAATTGGCTTCCCAATGACCTACAGTAACGGGATAAACTTCTCGCCAAGATTTGTTTCGCCACACTCAACAAAAAAAGCTTTGCATCTCTGCAAAGCTTTTCCACGATGTGGTCCCACTTGGGCTCGAACCAAGGACCACCTGATTATGAGTCAGGTGCTCTAACCAACTGAGCTATGGGACCAATTTATATTTTTCTTTTAACCACTGCTTGCCATATCCAGATTTAAGATACTTCTCTCTATGTCTAGCAGTTGGTCGGTCTGGATATACTTCTTCATGAATCTTAATCCAAGGGCGATATCCTTTTGTGCTTTTTGTTCTTCCTAAATTATGTTCTTTTAATCTGTTAATGACATCTTGGCTCATTCCAACATATAAGCGACCATCGACTAAACTTTTAAGTACGTAAACAAAAACCATTATTTCAAATTACTACTTATGTGCTCCCTGCCTGCCGTTACCGCCAGGTAGGCAGGTAACCAACTGAGCTATGGGACCAATAAGGCTGCAATATTACTACATATTTTAATACTCTACAAGAAAATTGCGTCAATATTATTGGTCAATATCCTGACACAACTCAATGAGAACGCCATTTGTAGCTTTTGGATGCAAAAAAGCAATCAGCTTATTATCGGCGCCTTTCTTAGGTTGCTCGTGAATCATTTTAAAGCCTTCTTTTTTTAAACGTTTAATTTCCTTTTCAATATCGGCTACCGCAAAGGCGATGTGATGAATCCCCTCGCCCTTTTTTTCAATGAACTTAGCAATCGGACTCTCAGGGTTTGTCGCTTGTAGCAACTCTATTTTATTGGGACCCGACTTAAAAAAAGAAGTCATCACTCCTTCACTTTCAACAGCTTCGACTTTATAATGCTTTTTTCCGAAGAGTGCTGCAAATAATTCATTGGATGCTTCAAGGTTTTTGACAGCAATCCCTATATGTTCAATTTTTTTCATACGTGTTTTTCCGTGGCAATAGAACCTTTTTGTAAAACGATTCTATCATTTCCTATTTCAAAGTTAACATATTCCTCAATTATCGCCTATTTTTGCAGTTCGAAACCAAGACTTGGTTTTATTTTTGATAAAAGTCGTTATATTAGAATAACGGATGATGCGGTCATAACGACTTAAATTTTAAGACAATGGAAGAATTAACACAACGACAGAAAAAAATTGGCGGACTTTTACAAAAAGATCTCGCAGATATCTTACAAAAAGCAGCCACAGATGGCGGATTACGTGGCGTTATTATTTCGGTGAGTAAAGTCAATGTTACTACAGATTTATCGGTGGCGAAAGTATACCTCAGCGTTTTCCCTAATAATAAAGGAAAAGAACTTATCGAAGGGATTCGCTCGAACACGCCTTTGATTCGCCATGAAATGGCGCAACGTACAAAAAACCAATTGCGACGTATGCCTAATCTAGAGTTTTTTATAGACGATTCGTTAGAATATATTGATGGTATTGAAAGGTCTCTAAAAGGTGAAGACAATCCAATAAAAGATCAAAACCTCCTGGAAAATCGTAAAAAGAAATAGGTGAATTTCACCCTTTACATAGCAAAGCGATATCTGTTTTCTAAAAGCAGTAATAATTCCATAAATATTATGACCATTATTGCAGCTTCAGGAACCATTATTGCCTCAGCTGCTTTGTTTATAGTCTTATCGGGTTTTGCTGGATTAAAAAACTTTAGCCTCGAATTTTCTTCACTGGTCGATCCAGACTTAAAAGTAGTTCCTTCGGAAGGAAAATCGTTTGTGATTACCAAAGAAGATTCGGTTGCCATTCAATCTATAAAAGGAATTCAAGGCTATTCAAAAACCATTGAAGAACGTGTCATTCTTGAATTTGATAATAAACATCAAGTGGTGACTATGAAAGGTGTTGACGAGAATTTCACGAAAGTGACCGCTGTTGATTCTAAAGTCTACTACGGAAAATGGCTCGAACGCTATACCGATCAAATTGTTGCTGGAGGCGGAATTTCTAATAAACTATCCTTTGGCGTTTTAAGTCTGACAAAGCATCAAAAAATTTATGTTCCAAAACCTGGTAAAGGGCAAATCACCTCTGTAGAAGGGGCTTTCAATTCTATAAATGCATTTAATGTTGGGCTCTTCGACATCAATGAAGATTTAAATAACGAGTTTGTTTTTGCAAATATAGAAACCGCCCAGTATTTACTCAATTATGATGATAATCAAGTCTCGTCAATTGAGTTTAAATTAGATCCCAATGCAAATCAGGAAGACATTAGGCAAGCCTTGCAATCGGCTCTCGGAAATAAAATAACGACAAAAGATAGAGCACAGCTTAACGATGCGCTTTATAAAATGCTCAATACCGAAAATGTTGCGGTATATCTTATTTTCACCTTAGTAATCATCATCGCGCTTTTTAATGTTATTGGCGCTTTAATTATGATGATTTTAGATAAAAAAGAATCTATTAATACCTTATTTAATCTCGGAACAACCACAAACAATGTAAGGCGTATTTTCTTTTTACAGGGCAGTTTAATGACGATTCTCGCTGGCGGAATTGGTCTGATTTTAGGTCTGATTCTAGTATTTCTGCAAAAAACCACCAATTATGTGATGCTAACACCTTCGTTACCTTATCCTGTGGAATTAAAAGTGGTTAATATCATAATTGTTTTAGTAACCATTGTGATCTTAGGAGTTTTAGCATCTAAACTGGCGTCACAAAGAATCACAAAAAAGCTGGTAAAAGGCTAAGTCATATTAAACAAATTGGTGATCACCAAACTTATCTAAGACCTCATCAAAAGCAGCAAAAACATCTTTTGAATCATCACTAGTCACCATTTTCATACGGTGTTCTTTAAAATTTGGAATGCCTTTAAAGTAGTTGGTATAATGGCGTCTGGTTTCAAAAACACCCAGTTTTTCGCCTTTCCAGTCGATAGACATTTGTAAATGACGTCTGGCGGCATCCACACGCTCTGCCATAGAAATGGGCGCTAAATGCTCTCCTGTTTCAAAAAAGTGCTTCACTTGCTTAAAAAACCAGGGATTCCCAATCGTCGCACGACCAATCATACAGCCATCTAAGCCAAAACTATCGCGCATAAGTGCTGCTTTTTCAGGAGAATCTACATCGCCATTTCCAAATACAGGAATGTGCATACGCGGATTGTTTTTTACAGCCGCAATAGGTTTCCAATCGGCTTCGCCTTTATACATTTGAGCACGTGTTCTTCCGTGGATAGAAATCGCTTTGCAACCTACATCCTGAAGACGTTCGGCAACTTCAACGATTTTAATCGAATCGTGATCCCAGCCCAAACGGGTTTTAACGGTTACTGGCAAGTTGGTACGTTTTACCATTTCAGCGGTTAAACTTTCCATCAGGCAAACATCTTTTAGGATGCCTGCACCTGCACCTTTACTCACTACCTTTTTTACCGGACAACCAAAATTAATATCAATGATATCGGGATTAGACTTTTCAACAATATCTATGGTTTGCAACATACTCTCCATATTGGCTCCAAAAATCTGAATCCCAACAGGACGTTCTTTTTCATAGATATCGAGTTTCATGACGCTTTTTGCTGCATCGCGAATTAAGCCCTCACTGGAAATAAATTCGGTGTACACCACATCGGCACCTTGTTCCTTGCATAAAGCACGAAACGGTGGATCACTAACATCTTCCATTGGTGCTAACAACAACGGAAAATCTGGAAGTTCTATATCGCCTATTTTTACCAAACTCGATTTATTTTGCGCAAAATTACAGTTTTTTAGGTAATTGTGTATCTTCAACAAGGTTTAACTAAATACCATCCCAATTTGACAATTCCATTTGAGCCCGAACTTTTTGGTATTACTATTAATATACATTTGATATTAGAATATGTAGCGTTTTTTATCGCCTTTAGATATTATGTAATATTGCGACGAAAATCTAATGATCATATCTCTTCAGGAAATCGCTTATCGATTATTCTTGGAGCCGCTTTAGGTGCTTTAATTGGATCGCGTGTGGTTGGGTTTTTAGAAAACCCTTTGATTGATGTGTCTCAAACGAATATCATTCAGCTTCTCAATACCAAAACCATTATGGGTGGATTATTGGGTGGTTTATTGGGTGTTGAAATTGCCAAAACAATGATTGGTGAAAAAACATCTTCGGGAGACTTGTTTGTGTTTCCTATTATTCTGGGCATTTTTATTGGTCGCATTGGCTGTTTCCTTTCTGGTGTCAACGAATTTACCTACGGAAATGTAACCAGCTCCATATTGGGGATGGATTTAGGTGACGGACTCTCACGACACCCAACTTCGCTTTACGAATTGGTGTTTTTGGCCTTCTTATTTATAGCATTGCAACAGCTTAAGACAAATAAAACACTGAAAAATGGCACACTTTTTAAACTATTTATGCTGGCTTACTTCGGATTTCGCTTTTGTATTGAATTTTTAAAACCGAACGTATTTTACATCTTCGGACTCAGTACTATTCAATATTTATGTGTAATTTGTTGGTTGTATTACTCAAAGACTATTGCTCAACTATTACTTCGTTTGAAAGCGCGTTAGGGATAGCAGCGGTATCCTTTTTTGAGGTACGAAAAAAAGATTTAGCGAATAGCCCGACGTTTTGTGATTCTGGAAGATTTTAACCCAATTTTTGGAGGTTTAAAACTTACAGAAGCGCAAAAGGTAACGCCCAACTACAGAATAAAACTTAAATATGCCAGTTAGAAAATACACCTATTACGATTTTACACTAAGCCTTTGTCCGGAATGTTTACGACGTGTAGATGCTAAGATTGTATTTGAAAACGGAAACGTTTACATGCTAAAACGCTGCAATGAACATGGCAATAGTAAGGTGCTCATTGCCGATGATATTACGTATTATAAAAACATAAGAAACTACAATAAGCCTAGCGAAACCCCTTATACTTTTAATACCAAAACGCATTATGGTTGTCCTTATGATTGTGGCTTGTGTCCAGATCATGAGCAACATAGCTGTCTGACTGTTGTTGAAGTGACCGATCGTTGCAATTTAACGTGTCCGACCTGTTACGCTGGTTCGTCGCCAACCTACGGAAGACATCGTACTCTAGAAGAGGTTAAAGCCATGCTGGATGCCATCGTTACAAATGAAAAAGAGCCTGATGTGGTTCAGATTTCGGGAGGCGAGCCTACCATCCATCCGCAGTTTTGGGACATTATGGATTATGCAAAATCACTACCTATTAGGCATTTAATGCTGAATACTAACGGTATTAAAATTGCAAAAGATGTCGCTTTTGCTGAACGCCTTAAAAGCTATGCCCCAGATTTTGAAATTTACCTTCAGTTTGATTCATTTGAAAACACGGTGCTGCAAGAATTACGTGGTGCCGATTTAAATACCGTTCGCCAACAGGCTTTAGATAACCTAAACCGCTTAAACCTTTCCACGACTTTGGTAGTGACACTCCAAAAAGGGTTGAATGATGGTGAAATCGGAAAAATTATTGATTATGCCTTACAACAACGATGTGTGCGAGGTGTCACGTTTCAGCCCACTCAAATTGCAGGGCGTTTAGATAATTTTAATCCGGAAACCGATCGCATGACCTTGACAGAAGTACGCCGTAAAATCATGGAACAAACCTCAATTTTTAATAGTGATGATTTACTTCCTGTGCCTTGTAACCCAGACGCTTTGGTCATGGGATATGCTTTAAAATTAGATGGAGAAGTATTTCCGTTGACGCGCTATATCAATCCGAATGACTTATTAGACAACAGTAAAAACACCATTATTTACGAACAGGATGAGCAGCTTCATGGCAAAATGATTGAATTGTTTAGCACAGGAAATTCTGTAGAAAAAGCGGAAGAAAACTTAAAATCAATCATGTGTTGTTTACCCAATATTGATGCACCAGAACTGGGTTATGATAATTTGTTTAGAATCATTATTATGCAGTTTATAGATGCTTATAATTTTGATGTTCGCGCCATTAAAAAGTCCTGTGTGCATATTGTAGATAAAGACAATAAAATCATTCCTTTTGAAACGATGAATTTGTTTTATCGCGACGATAAAAAAGAGCGCTTAGAAGAACTTAAAAAAGAATATGTATGAACGCATTCGCGATATTGGGTAGCGGCTGGGAATTCTTTATTGTTTTAATGATTTTCTTCGGAATTATCGTTCCTTTATTCTTGTTTATCTTTGGGTTCATTAAATACGCAAAAGATAAGAAACAAGGAAAAATAATTTTAATTATTGCAACAATATATACAATTATAGGCTTCGGAATTTGTGGAGGCTTCGGATTTTAAAATAGAAACAATGATGATTTTAGGACCAAATATGAACTTTGACGGCTTGTTAGTCATGATTTTATTAATCATGTTTGGCCCTGCAATTTTACTAGCCATTATTGGAATTATAGTTTATAAAAAACATAAAAAAGCAGCTAAAGTCTTATTTATTTTAGCTGCCCTGTATTTAATTATAAGCCTTGGTATTTGTGGTGCGCTAATCGCTGGTGTTTAAACCTAATATATTATTAAAATTCAATAAGCGCTTCCACCTCTTCGTCACCGCGTTTAACCACTACTTTGGTTTTGTCGCCTTTATCATAAGTGGACAATGCGCGCATATAGCTTTCCATATCAGTGACTGAATTCTCTCCCAGTTTTATAACAATATCCCCTTTTTGAAGACCGGCTTTTTGTGCTGGTTTTTCTTCACTGACACCATCAATTCGCATGCCTTCGCCATCAAATAAATAATCGGGAATTACACCTAAACCAACTTTAAATCGTGGCAAATCTTCACTTTCGTTTTTGGTTTTTCTGAATGGCAACTTACCATTATCATCCAAATCGGTTATGATTTCAAAAATATAGTCTGAAATCGTAGCCATACCTTTATAATTTAGCTTTTCAGAATCATCACCAGGCTTGTGATAATCTTCATGCTGACCTGTAAAAAAGTGTAACACCGGAAGATCACTGTTGTAAAACGACGTATGATCACTTGGACCAACACCAGATTCGTTTTCTATAATTTTAAACTTTGAATTATTGGCTTTAACAACTTGTTTTAAAATAGGAGATGTTCCAACACCATAAACCGCTAAAGTACTGTCTTGTTTTAAGCGACCAACCATATCCATATTAATCATATAGTTTGCCTTTTTTAAATCTATGGTTGGATTTTTAGTAAAATAATTAGAACCTAACAACCCCATTTCTTCACCTGAAAATGCCATAAACAAATAGTTGTTGCCTTTGTTGGCAGACTTTAACTTGTCGGCAAGACTAAGCAATACTGCAACACCACTTGCGTTATCATCGGCTCCATTGTGAATTGCTTTTGTTTCGCCTCTGTATAAAGAGCCTTCAGCACCATAACCTAAATGGTCATAATGCGCACCAATAATAATGGTATGTTCGGCCTGGTTATCTAAAAAACCTACCACATTAGTTCCTGTAATGGTGCTATCACCATCTTTGACGGTGTAGTTTACTTCTTGATGTGGATCGGTTTTAGGTTTGAATGAAAACGTTTGGAAATAACCTTGTGTCCCTTTTTCTTTGAGACCTAAATTTTTAAACCGTTTAGCAATATAACCTGCAGCTGCTTTTTCTCCTTTGGTTCCGGTTTGGCGACCTTCAAGTTTATCATCGGCTAAAAAAGTAACGTCCTCCTTAATACTTACCGATTGATTTTTTTCTTTGGAATCTGATTTACAGCCAACAAAAACCGTCAAAAAAAGTACAAATAATATGTTTTTCATCTTATGAAATCTTAATTTTGCACAAATTTAGTCAATATTAGCATGAAATACACATACCTAATTATATTCGGAATATTACTTTTCAATTGTAAAAATGAAACGAAAACCATTTCCGAAGCAGAGAAAACAGTTCAAACGGAAACCATTGAACCTGCAAATGATTCTTTAATTTATCCCGAAGAAAAACATTTTAAATCAATTCGTCAAGTGACTTTTGGTGGTGATAATGCTGAGGCTTATTGGAGTTTTGATGATCAACAACTGGTATTTCAATCTAATAACAAAGCCTGGAATGTAGGTTGTGATCAAATGTTTTTGATGGATGCTGACCAGACTTTTAAAGATCAGGTTCCTCCCATGGTAAGTACCGGAAAAGGGCGAACCACTTGTGCTTATTTCTTACCAGATAACAAGCATATCATTTATGCGTCAACACATTTAAAGCAAGACGAATGTCCGGATACACCGTTGCGTAAAAACGGAAAGTACATCTGGCCCATCTATGATAGTTACGATATTTTTGTTGCCGATTTAGAAGGTAATATTGTAAAACAATTAACCAACGAAATTGGTTATGATGCCGAACCAACCGTGTCTCCTAAAGGTGATAAAATTGTATTTACTTCAACCCGAAGTGGTGATTTAGAATTATATACTATGAATATTGATGGTTCTGATGTGAAGCAAATTACCAACGAATTGGGTTACGATGGAGGTGCTTTCTTTTCGCCTGACGGAACCAAATTAATTTTCCGTTCGTCTCGTCCTAAAACTGAACAAGAAATTAAAGACTATAAAGATTTATTAGCTCAAGGCTTGGTTGAACCTACCGAAATGGAACTGTACATCTGTAATGCTGACGGAAGTGATTTGCGTCAGTTAACCGATTTAGGGAATGCTAATTGGAGTCCGTTTTTTCACCCTTCAGGAAAGAAAATTTTATTCTCTTCAAACTTTGAGGCTGTACGCGGATTTCCATTTAATCTATACTTAATTGATATCGACGGAAAGAATTTGGAACGTGTGACGCATGGTGAAACTTTTGATGCGTTTCCGGTATTTTCTAATGACGGAAAGTATTTAGCATTCTCTTCAAATCGCAACAATGGAGGCGGAAGAGATACCAATTTATTTATTGCAGAGTGGCAAGACTAAAGGGGTTTACAAATCTCTGAAAGTGAGATTCTTCGCTTCTTTATGAATGACAGAATAGTTCCGAATAAAAATTAATTACCCGCTTTATTTAATCTGTCGCGTTCTTCAGTAGCTTTAGTACGCTGATTTGTTTCTAACCTAGTGTTTCCGAATTTATAACGGAATCCTAGTTTAACATAGCGATTATCTTCATCAACAAACTGCGTGTTAAATTGATTCTGGTATTGTGTGGCCACATCCCAGTCTTGCATATTAAACAAGTCTCTAAAAGAAAGTGAAATAGTTCCTTGTTTGTTAAATACGGTTTTTGAAATCATTAAATCACTAACCAATCTGTTTTCTAGAGTTTGAAAGGCTTGAAGGTTTTTGCCTAACCAGATCACATCAAAATAGACATTTAAACTATTGTCTTTTAACAAAGACAAACTGTTGGTTAAATTAGAATAATTAGACCATTGGGATTGGTTGACAAAACCATTACCAAAATTGGTTTCTTCTTCTCGGTTATAAAAAGAGGTTACGAAATAAGTACTCCAGTTGTCGGTAAAAGAATGATACAATTCGAAATCAAAACCATATTCAATCGTTTTGTCAAAATTCACAGACGTGTATTCTATAATATTAGTGTCATTATTTTGTCTTGGAATTTCAGAAATGGCGCCATCAAAATTTTGGTAATAAGCGCCAATAGTAATTAAGCCGTCAAATAACGTAGAGCCAATATGATAATAATCTACAAATGTCGGCACCAAATTAGGGTTCCCTACAACTACATAATTTTCATTTAAGAAAAAACGAAACGGATTTAAATCGGCATATCCTGGTCTGGCAATACTTCGCTTGTAATTGACACCTATACTGTAACTATCAGAAATATTATATTGAAAACTTAGGTTTGGAAACAATTCAGTATAATCTTGTGTGTTCATTATATCTGATAAAGGGGAAACTCCTTCAAGATCTGTTTGTTCCAGTCTTAAACCTGCATTAAGGTTGTATTTTTCTTTCCGTAACGTATAATTGACATAGGCCGCATAAATGTGCTCGTTATAATCGAAAGCATCCGAATTTTGTATATCAATCGTCTCATTTCCTGTGTTGGTATCGACATCAAACTGAGTAATATCACTGTCGGTTGTAATATTAGAAAATTTGATGCCTGTTTCAAAATTTGAATGCTCAGATAATGGTAAAGTATAATCTACTTTTGCTGCTAAAATCTGCGTGTCTTGATTCGCGTTGGTATTAAATGCGGAAGTACTTTGAAAGTCATTATTCTGATCAAAAAAATCGCTCACAACACCTTGATATCTTTCATAATTATAAGTGGTAAAGTGGGTATTAAATGTCAGCTGTCCTTTGGTAAAATCATGTTTAAAATCTAAATCAAACCCTAAGTTATATTTATCATCACGCGATAAATTATCGGCTGTAAATCGGGATAAAAAAGCGCCATTATCATCTGTTATTTCCGTCTGATTAGAAATTCGATACTTAAAATAAGGAAGGTATAAAGAGTTCGTTGACAAACTCAAGGTATTATTATCGTTGATAAAGTAGTCGAAATTAGCATTAAGGCCATGCGTTTCAGACCAGGTATTTCTATTTGTGATAGAACGCCAGCTTTCTTCTACAGCATTAGAATCATCTAAATAGTTCACAGTATCATCACCATCTCTGTTAATTTTATTTTTAGAGTAACTATAATTAACATTAAAGCTAATGGCTTCATTCTTAAAAAAATGACTGGTTTCTACTTTATATCTTGGAAACACAGCTTGGGTATAATTTGCAGATACACTTCCTCTGTAACCTGTAATCAAGTTTTTACTCATCACAATATTTAATACCACGCCACTTTCGGCATCATATCTGGCCGAGGGATTGGTAATTACTTCAATCGATTTTACCGCATTTGCTGAAGAACCTTCTAACAATTGATTTAAATCATCTGCAGACAAATGGACCTTTCGGTTGTTGATATAAACCGTAGGATTCGAGTTTTTTACGGTAATCTCATCTCCCAGAACCAAAACACCAGGCGTACTTCTCAGCACTTCCAACATATTACCTTCAACTAAAGCCGTATTCTCTACGTTAAAAACGAGTCGGTCAGCTTGACGTTCTAAGGTTGGTTTCTTAGCATTAATGGTGATTTCATCTAAGGCTTCTACATCCTCAAGAAGTGTAATGGTTTTTAAATCTAATGCTCCAGTAAGTACAATTTTTTGTTTGTACTCTTGATAACCTATAAAACTTACTTTAAGAGTATAAGTGTGGTGTTCTAGATTATTCAGAATAAAATAGCCATTAAGATCTGTAGAGGTCCCTTTTATAACGTCGCTTTGGTCTTCACTAAACAAAATCACGTTTGCAAATTCTACAGGCCCGTTTGCGTCAACAATAACTCCAGATATCGATGTATTCTGACTATAACTCAGAAATGAGCACAGAAAAAAAATGACAATGTGGCGTAGGGATTTCAAATTTAGTTAGGGTTTAGATTGCAATATAGCATTTGTTTTTAAATCTTATTTACGGATTTTCCATACATTTTAGACGTATTATGAATAATAATGCCATTTAATGCATAATAATTCGATTATATTTGCAAATCTTTATCGAGACGAATTAAGATGTTATGAAGCACATTAGAAACTTTTGCATAATTGCGCATATTGACCACGGAAAAAGTACACTAGCCGATCGCTTGCTTGACTTTACGGGATCTGTAACTGCTCGCGAAAAACAAGACCAGCTTTTAGATAGTATGGACTTAGAACGCGAACGTGGTATTACCATTAAGTCGCATGCCATTCAAATGGAATATCATTTTGAAGGTCAAGACTATGTGCTTAATTTGATTGACACACCAGGTCACGTCGATTTTTCATACGAAGTCTCGCGCTCAATTGCAGCTTGTGAAGGTGCATTATTGATTGTAGATGCTGCACAAAGTATACAAGCGCAGACCATTTCAAACTTGTATCTCGCACTAGAAAATGATTTAGAGATTATTCCTGTGCTCAACAAAGTAGATTTACCGAGTGCCAATCCCGAAGAAGTCACAGACGATATTGTTGATCTTTTAGGTTGTGACCCTGAAGAAGTGATTCATGCCAGCGGAAAGACAGGCTTTGGTGTTGATAATATTTTAAAAGCTATCATAGAACGTGTTCCAGCTCCAAAAGGTGATCCTGAGGCACCTTTACAGGCTTTGATTTTTGATTCAGTTTATAATACGTTTCGAGGTATTGAAACCTATTTTAGAGTCTTTAACGGAGAAATTAAAAAAGGACAAAAAATTAAATTTGTTGCTACAGATAAAGAATATTATGCTGATGAGGTAGGCACATTGAAACTTAATCAAGTCCCTAAAAAAAGTGTAAAAGCAGGTGATGTAGGTTATTTAATTACAGGAATTAAAACGGCTAAAGAAGTAAAAGTTGGTGATACCATAACCGATTTTGCGAACCCAACTACAAATATTGTAGAAGGCTTTGAAGATGTAAAACCTATGGTTTTTGCTGGTATTTATCCTGTAGATACCGAAGATTATGAAGAGTTACGTGCCTCTATGGAAAAGTTGCAGCTCAACGATGCCTCTTTAGTATTTCAGCCCGAAAGCTCTGCTGCTTTAGGCTTTGGATTTCGTTGTGGATTCTTAGGAATGCTGCACATGGAAATCATTCAAGAACGCTTAGAACGTGAGTTTGATATGACTGTGATTACAACCGTTCCTAACGTATCGTATCACGCTTACACGAATAAAAATCCTGATGAAGCTTTTATTGTAAATAACCCATCAGATTTACCAGAACCCACAACAATCAATCGTGTAGAAGAACCTTTTATTAAAGCAACGATTATTACTAAAGCTGATTTTGTAGGTAATGTCATGTCGCTTTGTATAGAGAAACGCGGTATGATTCTGAATCAAACCTATTTAACACCAGAACGTGTTGAATTAACCTTTGAAATGCCTTTGGCTGAAATCGTTTTTGATTTTTATGATCGTCTCAAAACGGTTTCTAAAGGGTACGCATCGTTTGATTATTCGCCAATCGGAATGAAAGTCTCTAAGCTGGTTCGTCTAGATATTTTATTAAATGCTCAAACCGTTGATGCCCTTTCGGCTTTAATTCATGCTGATAATGCACATACGATTGGTAAAAAAATGTGCGAAAAATTAAAAGAGCTTATTCCAAGACAGCAATTTGATATTCCAATCCAAGCCGCTATTGGTGCGAAAATTATTTCTCGTGAAACCATAAAAGCATTACGTAAAGATGTAACGGCAAAATGTTATGGTGGTGATATTTCTCGTAAACGAAAATTATTAGAAAAGCAGAAAAAAGGTAAAAAACGTATGCGTCAAGTTGGAAATGTAGAAATACCTCAACAAGCATTTATGGCTGTTTTAAAGCTGAACGATTAATCTTACAAATAAATTTTAAATACCAAACCGAAGCATAATACTTCGGTTTTTTTGTATTTTTAAGTATGAGGAATTGGGGAAACTTCATACCGTCCGCTTTGCTACTTGTTTCTTTTTTCAGTTTAGCTCAAGTCACACCAAAATCTGAAATTGATACTCTTTTACGTAAGGCACTTGTATTTCATAAGACAAATCAAGATAGTGGTTTGTACTATGCCGATATTGCCTACTCAAAAAGCAGAGCATTAAATGACGTTCCGTTAATTGCTAGATCAATCATCTACAAAAACACCTACCTCATCACCAAAAAACAATATGACGAAGCCGAACGTCTATTCGATTACAACCTAAAGCATTTAGATTCACTTTCCGAAGTATTAAAAGGTGATACGTTTTATAATTTAGGCTCTATATACTACTTAAAAGAAAACTATGACCTCGCGCTTGAAAGTTATTTTAGTGCTATTATTCATTACAATCAAGGCGGAATTGATAAAGGTTTACAAAAAGCCTATCTACAAATAGGAGTCATTTACAGCAAACTCGATCGCCCAGATTTAGCAGATTATTTCTATGATAAATCAATGGCTTCTGGCGCAGATAATCATGCTTCCGAAGAAAATAATATACAACCAGCCACACATGATGAACATGAAAAGTTGCTGCTCTCTGAAAAATTACTTTCTGGTATTGACGACAAACACAATTCTAGACTCGCTGCCATCATCTATTATAATATGGCGCAAAGCTACGTGGCGTTAAACGATTACAATAATATTATAAAGTATCATCTCGAATCCATAAAAATTAAGGAGCGTATAAATTATGCGTCCAATAAAGATAGAAGTTATGCTTGTATTGGTGAAGCTTATTATCATTTAGGAAAGGATGACCAAGCCATTTTCTACTTAAAAAAAGCACTTGACAATTCACCTAAAAGGGCATTTAAATTAGAAACCAACCAGCTTTTGGCAAAGGCTTACGAAATGGCTGGAGACTATAAAAGTGCATTTCGAATATCTAATGCCATTAACCACGTAAAAGATTCGCTTAATTTAATTGAAGAAAAAGAACGCATCGCTAAAATTACCGCTCAATTTGAAACCGAAAAACAAGCCAAAGAAATATTGCTTCTCGAAAAGGAAAACCAGCACAAAGAGCTACTTATTTCTAAAAAACAAAAAAATATCTGGAAATGGTCATTATTTGCATTAATTGCTACTTTGGCTTCTATTTTTCTTGGCCAAAAATTAATGCGTTCCATACAACGCCTTAAAACGGCAGAATATGAAAAAGAGCAAATTGCCAAAAAAGTCGAAGAAATTGCAGTCATTCTTAACAATAAATCAAAAGTATATCTGGATCAACTCAAGTACATCAAATCTGATGGCAACTATTTAGAATTTGTCACCGATGATAAGACCATTATAGACCGTAATAAACTCAAAGATATTCTCAATACCTTACCTCCAAATTTTGTTCGAGTTCATCGCTCATATGTCATCAATAAAAACTTTATAGATGCTTTAAATAGCAAGTCTTTATTTTTAAAACCTAATATCGAAATACCTGTTTCTAGAACTTATAAGGCAAATATCGCCTAACACTTTAAGTTGAATATGTTGTTTTTTGTGTCAGTTATCACATTTTATAGAGTTTCATTGCTCTAAAAGATAACTTTAATACAAACCAAAATTCACATATTATGAAAACTAAACATGTATTAACAATGGTGTTGCTTCTTTTTTTTATGAGCACTACAACATCATTAACCGCTCAAAATGTATTCGATACCAAAACTGATTTTGATCAATTTATGGTGGCTTCGGAAACTCTAGATTTAAGAACCTACGAAATTAATTTAGATGAAGATATTCAGTATGATTTCTCAAAGGCTCCAAAAAATATTACCGAAAATGACGCTCAAGAAAACTTAGCCGCTTTTGCTCTTAATATGATTGCATTTGGTGCAGGTTTCGGGTTTACCGATCTTGAAACCCTTTGGTGCCTTCACGCGGCATATTATTTAAGGTTTGCTACATTTTCAAATAAAGCAGCCTATGCGGCTCTTGGTGTTGGGTATAATTATACTAATGCTGAATTCCTGACCGTAGGATTGTTTGACCTCTCTTTAAGAGTAATGATGCTTTCTGTCCTTTCTAAACGCTTTCAACAAGTTCGTGCACAATACGGTGTTTTTGCAAAATATGCCTTTGGAACTAACAAGTTTGAGGACGGATTTAAAAATGACCTTACGAGGTTTTCCTTCGGATTATTTGTTGGGCTCCACATATTATTGACAAAACAATGGTCAATGATGATACAAACTGACCTCTTAACTGTTGAAAAACAAACTCTAAAATCTGATGGCAATGAAATCACAAATAATCAAACTTATGGGTTCATAAACAAAAACAACCTCCTCATACTTACTCTAGTATTTACATTGCCAGATTCAAAACGATGATTTATAAATTTTAAAACCACATATTATGAAAACAAAAACTATAATAACGAAATCGATAGGTATTATTTTATTATTCGGACTTCTATCTACAAATTTTGGGTGCGCAGCTCTATTTGATGCAGAATTTGATGGACAAGATATGCCTAGAGATGAAAATGGAATGATCGACTTTAAAAAGCTTGAAGAACAGGTCCTTGATGACTTTAGAAACAATCAATTAGTTGCCTACCCACAACACTTTATAGAAGCATCAGGAGGCTTCGGGTTAAATTCTACCGAGGATGACAGTGAAACCTCGTTTTGCATTGGTGCTGGGTATAACCATAGAATTTCTAAAGATAATTTTAATTCGGCCAGCTATTTAAAAGGATTTGCAATGCACCATTCTCAAAGTGCTGATGATCGTAAGTTAAATCTAACTCGTGTTGGTGTTGGGTATACACTATTTGATCGCGCCAGTAAAAATGGTAAACTAGACATCACCTATGGCGTTGACCTTAGTTACGGGTTTGGAACACTTGAAAATTTTGACTTCAAGGAAGATCTTACAGAATATCGGGGTGAATTAAAAGTTGGAGCAAATTATACCCTTAGTCCTAGATTAGACCTTGGTGTTACTATTCCTATCGCTTCTTGGTCACAACAAACCTATGAGTCTGATGGCTTTGAATTTGAACAACAAAATACTTGGGTAGGCATTAATAAAGACAACCTAATTATGGGTTATGCTAGAATTAAATTAGACTAATCTAAAAGTAGAGTCAATAAAACTATGGTTACGTATAGATAATCATAATTTGTGGAGAGCCCTTGCTTTAGTTGTTAAAGCAGGGGTTTACCCAAAGACTTTTTAAGATCAAACCTGTATTACTTATCCAAAACTAGCTATTATGAAAACACAATTACCCAAAAGTATCATTCTATTTATTGTACTGCTTTTCGGAACTATACCACATTTAAACGCTCAAGAGCATCCTAACGATGAGTTAACCAAAATGTATGACGCTCAAAAAGACCTAACTGCTGCATTTAATACAATGCTAAAAACCGAAACATTAAACAATTGGAAAGACAACAAACCTTGCAAAGCAAATGATTTAATAAACAGCATCAATAAGTCTCAATTAGAACTGAGTATTAATGAACTGAATGCTGTAACACGCAACTTGTTTTCTAGAATTCAAGCTGTGGCTATAAGTGAAACTATTGATAAAGGTTCATTTGAATCACTAACAGATAAAGCATTACAAGCCTTAAGCAATGATGCTAATTTTGAGGCATTTGTGAAAGCATATACTGGAAAAGGTGTTAACGATATTAAAGGCAAAACAGAATTCCGTGGCGAAATATTGTCTAAGGATATTGATGTTTTGCGTGACTACTATCTAACCTTAAAGGAGTTAACAACAAATTATAAGTCTAACAATGAGTACAATATCAACGACAGATGCAGATATAACTCCACAAACACTATTACTATAAAAACGATAAGTTATCCTAATGCTACTTGGGATCTTAAAACGACAGTAATTGTTGACTGTGTTTGTGATAATGATGCTCTAGCTACCGAAGTAAAAAATGGAAGTTATGAATATACGGCCTCGGTTTCAGGAACACTAACGGGTTCTACTATCACTTTTATGAATCCGAAGAACTCTAGGCTTTCTGTGCTTTCACTAAAATGCTGTGGTGACAAAGAAGACAAAGAAGAACCGTCTAATATAGATCCTGTTGCAGCTCTCAATGCTATTGAAGGTATTAATGACCTGATGCCAGATCAAACCATTGGCTTTGGTATTGGAGCTGGGTTTGCACAGGATTTTGAGGAAACTACTTTTTGTGTATTTGGCGAATATTTATACCAGCTAAATTCAAGTGATGACCAAGGTTGGTATATTGGAGCAGAAGCAAGCTATCAACATACTAGTTTTGGAGATTTTAGCTCGAGTGTCATTAAAGGTGGCCCAAAACTTCAATATAATTTTGCTGCTACGCCTAGCCAAGAAACTCAATTTGTGGTTGGTATTATGGCAAATTATGCAACTGGAAGTAATGATAATAATGGCTTTAAAGATGATTTTACAGGCCTAATCGGATGTGCTTACAGCGGTGTAAATATTAGAATTTGTGAGGATTGGTCTGTGGGCGGACAATTTCCAATATTTATCTACGAGAGTTTTACATTTAAACCCGAAAGCGGTGGCGAATTTGAAGTTGATGGGACATCGCTCTTTATAAATAAAGATAATCCTTTTAAAATAGTTGTAAGACACAGTTTTTGAGTCGTTACATAGACCGTTTAACTACACACAAAACCATAAAACAAGTATAAAAGACTGTGTTTTAAAATTGATACTTTGAATTGGTCTTTATCAGAAGAGGTTTTAGCATTACTTAAAGCCTCTTTTTTTAGTCTTCTTCATGAGCCACTTCTTCAACATCAAATGGTTTTCCTAAATAAACCAATTTGCAATCATCTCCAATATTATCAATTTCAGTATTGTGAGAGGAAATAATATGAAACTCGCCTTTATCATCTTTTAAGAATAACGGAATCATATCCTTATCATTATTTGTAATTTCAATGAGGGTTTTATAATGATCTTCATCATCAATTTCAATCTCTTGAATCGATGGAAATTTACGAGTCACTTCAGCTAGATTATTGTAATCATCGGTATGAGAAAACAAGCCTTCTTTTGGGTTTTTTTCAGGGTTGTTCATCTCTTCAGTGGTGACCAATCTAAATGCACCATTCTCACCAAACTGTTTACTGAACTTGTTAATTGCATACTTATTAATATCAGAGTTTCCGGTCATGGCCATTAAATAACCAACATCACTTAATTCAATGTTATCGGTCAATGTTTCAGAATAAATATTGGTACTTAAGGCTTCAATACCTAATTCTTTAGCTTTTGTTATGTTATTTTGATTGCTATCAATAAGTACAACATGTCTTCCGTTACTTTCTAAATAATGCCCAAGTAATCTTGATACTTTTGAAGCGCCTACAATTAAAATTCCATTAGATTGCTTTAAGAATACGCCAACCAATTTGGCAAATAGTCGTGCTGTCGTCGCATTTAATAATACGGTTCCTAGAACGATAACAAACACTAATGGTGTAATGTATTCGGCTCCAGTAACTCCTTTACTTGCTAGTTTGAGTCCGAAAAGTGAAGCAATACCTGCTGCAACTATACCTCGAGGTCCAACCCAACTTATAAAGAGTTTTTCATTAATCTTTAAGGTCGATCCGAGTGTGCTCAATAGCACTCCTAGCGGTCTAATTAAAAAGACCACTGCAGCAAAAAGTAGGGCCGTTTTCCAATTGTAAATTAATAGTAATTCATCAAAATTAATATTAGCAGCAAGCAATATAAATAAGATGGAAATAAGCAATACACTTAGTGATTCTTTAAAATACAAGATGTCTTTTAAGTAAGGAGAATTGGAGTTGCCTAATACCATTCCCATCACAACAACAGCTAAAAGTCCTGATTCGTGAGCAAACGCATCTGATAAGACAAAAACTCCCAAAACAGCTGCTAAGGCGAAAACGTTCATTAAATAATGAGGCACCCATTTTTTATTGAAAATAAAATTAAGAGCGTGTGCAAATGTAAATCCGAAAGTCGATCCAAAGAGTACAATTTTACCAAACTCAATAAGTGCGGTTTTAGTAAACTCTCCTCCTGCGTCAACGCTAATAAATTCGTAAACCAATACAGCAACTAAAGCACCTATGGGATCAATTAAAATACCTTCCCATTTCAATACCGCAGACACATCTTTTTTTAGTGGAATATTCCTTAAAATTGGTGTAATTACTGTTGGCCCTGTCACTATAATTAAACCCGAAAATAAAAAAGAAATCTCCCAGCTTAATTCAAAAATAAAGCGCGCTGCAATTGCGGCTCCAAAAAAGGTAACAAGCGAACCTATGGTAATAAGTTTCGTAATTACAGGACCTACGTTTTTGATTTCACTCAGCTTCAGCGTTAGTCCACCTTCAAAAAGAATGATACTAATGGCCAGAGAGACAAAATAGAATAAACTTTCTCCAGGAAACAGGCCTTCTTCTCCGTTCCAAATGGGCTCTATCCATTTTGTGCCATCTTGGGATAAAAACTCAGCGGCAATCGGTCCAACCAACAAGCCAATTAAAATTAATGGTAAAATTGCTGGTATTTTAAATTTCCAAGCAACCCATTGTGCTAATATACCTAAGATGATGATTCCTGCTAACTCTAACATAAGTTTGTATTTAAAAATGTTAAATATAATTGAAACATTTCAACTAGGTAACTAAAACCTGTAAAATTGGTCTGGTATTTAAAACAGGAAGTCTAGTAAACACCCATAGAATCTATTTCCGAAGAAAATCAGCTCAAATTAAAAGGAAAAAAATAGGGTATAATAAATGTTGCAGCGATCCAAATTAAGAGGTTGAGAGGTGTACCCATTTTAAGAAAATCATTGAATTTATAATTTCCAGGTGCGTAAACCATGGTATTTGTTGGATAGCTCATTGGTGTCATAAATGTTAATGAGCAGGCGAACATTACGGCAACCAAAAAAGGGCGGTTACTAACTTGCATTGCTTGCGAAAGACTAATCACTATAGGAGCCATCAAGGCTGCGGTTGCCTTTGAAGAAATTAAATTCGTACAAATGAACGTGACCAAATAAATGATACTCAAGGTGATTTGAGCATTATATTGACCAAGGGTTTCCATAATATAATTGGCAATTAAGCTAGCGCCTCCAACTTTTTCAAGTGCTGTTCCCATAGAAAGTACACCTGCCATCATAAAAATCACTTTCCATTCTACGGCTTTATATGCTTCTATGGGTTTTAAAATTCCTGTCAACACCATTAATAATGCACCAATCATTGCGCTAATTAATATAGAGGTGATATTGAATGATGCAGCTAATACAACTCCAACACCGATTAATACGGCTGGTATGGCTTTTTTGTAGCTAGTTTTTTTCTTTACATATTCTGAAAGCCTGACTACAATCTTATGGGATTCTAAATTGTTAATATCTTCCTCTTGGCCTAGAATGAGCAACATATCACCTTCCCTTAAAATTGTATGACTTAATTTATCGTACTTATTTTGACCTCTGTGTCGTAATGCAATTACTGATGAATTGTATTGTTTTCTGAAATTAATTTCTTTTAAAGATACACCCGATAAACTAGAACCATAAGGAATAATAATCTCGTAAAGGTTAAAGGATTTGAACTTCTCTTCGGCAACTTTCATTCGATTGGAGCCTTTGATACTATAACCCTTTATATCTAAAAGTCTTGACAAGGTTTCTGGTGGTGCAATAATCTTTAAAATATCACCTTTAAGTATCTTGGTATCTAAACCAAAATTGTGTTTTAAAACTTCATTTCTAAGAATTGAAAGCACATTGACATTATAGTCTTTTACCAGTTGGGATTTTCCTAAAAAGGAACCTATATCTTCGCAGTGATCTTCAACAAAAAGTTCGGTAGTGTATGTTTCAGCCTTTTTTGTAAACTCATTGTTGTCGCCTCTGTTTTTTGGTAATAATATGGGTCCGATGATAAAAATATAAGCAAATCCAATAGCTAAAAGGCACAAGGCTGCTCCGCTAAATTCAAACATTCCAAACTCTTCGACGCCATATTTTTTAGCATAACTGCTCACCAGAATGTTAGTAGACGTACCAATCAAAGTACAAGTTCCGCCAAATAATGCCGCAAAAGAAATAGGCATTAATAGCATACTTGGTCTGATATTCGTTTCGCGACAAACGGTTAAGGCAATAGGAAGTAAAAGCGCAACTACAGCTGTATCATTGATAAATGCCGAAAATAAACCTGAAATACAGCAAAACACAATTAGCGCAACACTATAATGAATTTTAGCCAGTTTAATAATTTTAAAACTGAGCCCGTCCAAAACACCAGAGCTAAAAACACCACCACTTACAACAAAAATACAGCCTAAGGTGATGGTTGCAGGATGGTTAAAACCAGAAAAGCCTTCTTCAGGACTCAATACGCCGGCTACAATAAACATTGCCATAATTAATATGGACGTTGTATCTATAGAAAAGTAGTCTTTCACAAAGAGAAAAACACCAACTAAAATAATAGCAAAAGTTATTAGTAAATCCATTGTAGATTACAATTACTGGTTCAAATCACTATTTCTATTTTTTCTCTTCAGATTTATAATACACTCTTTTTAAACTCTTTTTAAGTAATGTAAACCTGTAGATTCCGATAACAAAAAAAATAACACTAAAAAGCAACGATAAAAATGCCAGATATTTAAAGTTTGAAAATTCTTTAAGTTGAAAAAACGCAATGCCTCCTAGGAGCAAATACAATGATGATCTAATATAAGATAACAATGTACGCTCATTAGCGAGTCTGGTTCTTTCAATAGCTAAGTAATCTCGCAGTATAACTTGTTCGTCTGGATTAAAGTCACGACCAAACCTCAACAGTTTCATCTTCTTAATCTTGGGAGTAGTTTTCATTTGGTAAAATTTTCTTTTTTAAAACTATCTAATTAAAATACTATATTTTATTGAATATGTTAAAAATCCCTCAATAAATAGGACCTAAATTAAAGAATGTTTATTGCTTTTAGTAATTTGCATGTCAATTATTTTCATATATGAATTTATATCCCATAAACGCTGGAAATTTTAAACTCGATGGTGGTGCCATGTTTGGTGTTGTTCCAAAATCGCTTTGGACCCGAACCAATCCTGCCGATGCCAATAATATGATTGATATCGCAGCGCGTTGCTTGTTAATTGAAGACGGAAACCGTTTAACTTTAATCGACACTGGCATGGGAAATAAACAGAGTGACAAATTTTACGGTTATTACCACTTGTGGGGCAACGATTCTATAGATAAATCTTTAAAAGCCAACGGATTTCATCGCGATGATATTACCGATGTATTTATGACGCATTTGCATTTTGATCATTGTGGCGGCAGCATCCAATGGAATAAAGACCAAACGGGTTATGAACCTGCTTTTAAAAATGCACAATTCTGGAGTAATGAAAACCACTGGAAATGGGCTACAGAACCCAATCGTCGTGAAAAGGCATCATTTTTGAAAGAGAATATTATACCCATGGAAGAAAGCGGTCATTTGAAATTTACTGCGCTTCCAGAACTGGATATTTTAAAAAATTCTGAACTGGGTTTTGATATCTTTTTTGCTAATGGACATACCGAAAAACAAATGATTCCGATGATTAACTATAATAATAAAACCATTTGTTTTATGGCAGATTTACTGCCAACGGTTGGACATTTGCCATTGCCATTTGTTATGGGTTATGATACGCGTCCGTTATTAACTTTAGATGAAAAAGAAAAATTTCTAAATCTAGCTGCTGAAAATAATTTTTACTTGTTTCTAGAACACGATGCGCATCATGAAATTATAACCGTTCAACACACCGATAAAGGCGTGCGACTAAAAGACATATATACTACAAACGATATTTTTAATTAATACTAACATGAACATTACATTTAAATCCTTATTCTATTCACTTTCTATTTCTGCAATGCTATTTGGTTGTGGATCTACTACTGGCGTATTAACAACACCTGTCGAAAATATAGACACCTCTCCTATAAAAGAGTCAAAGTTAACTGAAACAGAAAAAAACACCTGGTCTCATTTAGATCTGGCTACAGATACCATTCCGGGAATGAGTGTTGATAAGGCCTATAAAGAGATTATTAAAAACAAAAAAGGGCAAACAGTAATTGTTGCGGTGTTAGATTCAGGAATCGATATTGATCATGAAGATTTAGATGATGTCCTCTGGACCAACACCAAGGAAATTCCTAATAATGGAAAAGATGATGACAACAATGGTTATATAGATGATATTCACGGATGGAACTTTGTAGGCGATGGTTACGACGAGCAGTTTGAATATGTGCGTCTCCTCGTTTCTGGTGATAAAAACAATCCAAGATATGCTGAAGCTGAAGCCTTATACAATGAGAAGTATCAAGAATTCACCGGACTCAAAACGCAATACGATCAAATTTATCAGGCTGTGGTTACGGCTGATGATAAATTAAAAGCTCACTTCGGAAAAGCCGATTATACTAAAAAAGAAGTATCAGCTATCAAAACTGATAATGAAGAATTAAATCAGGCGAAACAAGTTGCACAGTTTATTTTTAGCAATGATATTGAGTCTATGGCAGTTGCCAGAAAAGAAATAAAGAAAGACCTGGAAGGCATCAATGAATACCTTAACGTACACCTTAATAAAAATCTGAAAGGGCGAACAACGGGTGATAATCCAGATGACCTAAATGATAAAATTGGTTACGGAAATAACAATCCGAGACCGATGAAAGAAGGTGAAGATCACGGGACACATGTTACTGGGATTATTGCTGCCGAACGTCATAATGGAAAAGGTATGAATGGTGTGGCTAACAATGTACAAATTATGGCAATTCGTTCGACGCCTAATGGTGATGAATACGATAAAGACGTTGCCTTAGCTATTCGTTATGCTGCAGATAATGGTGCAAAAATCATCAATGCCAGCTTCGGAAAATCCTTTTCTCCACATAGCGAATGGGTTAGAGATGCTCTAAAATATGCTGCTGAAAAAGATGTGCTGTTTGTTCATGCTGCAGGAAATGATAGTGAAGATATTGATAGCGCTAAAAACTTCCCTAACGATGCTATTGGAACAGGTCCGGAAATCTCTGATAATGTTATAACCGTTGGGTCATTGACCCAAAGTTATGGTGCTGGTTTGTTATCAAGTTTCACCAATTACGGTAAAGTTAATGTTGACGTCTTTGCGCCTGGTAGTGATATTTATTCAACATTGCCTAATAACACGTATGATTTTAACAGCGGAACATCAATGGCAGCTCCTAATGTTGCTGGTGTTGCTGCATTAATTCGTTCACAATACCCTAGCCTTACTGCAGCTCAAGTGAAAAAAATCCTTATGGATTCTGGCTTAGCCATCAAAGCAAAAGTAACGGTAGGAAAAAATAAAGACATTAAAACGTTATCTGAAATTTCTACTTCAGGAAGAATCGTCAATGCCTACAATGCCTTAATTATGGCATCTCAAATGGCAAATGCTAAGTAATTAAGGCTTAAAAACAAAAATTATGAAATTTAAAATTGGAGCTCTACTGTGTTGGTATGTTGCATTTTTTTCTTCGGAAATCAATGCTCAAGATAACACTATAACTTATAAAGCTGACGGGTTTTGGCAGCAGCAAGCCAACTATACCATGGCTATTGATATGGATGTTAACACCTATCAGTTTAAAGGCACACAAACAATTGCATACACTAATAATTCTCCCGATGTATTGGACCGTGTTTACTATCATTTATACTTTAACGCATTTCAGCCTGATAGCGAAATGAATGCACGTATCTTAAGTATAAAAGATCCTGATGGGAGAATGACTGAAAATGTTGGTACCAAAGAAGCACCAAAAATTGAAAGTCGGATTTCAAAATTAAAAGACGACGAAATCGGATTTATAAAAGTCAAGTCTTTAAAACAAAACGGCAAAGCACTCAATTACGAGATTGAAGGCACTGTTATGATTGTCGATTTAAAGTCGCCTATCCAGTCTGGAGAAACTGTTAATTTTGATATGGAATTTGATGGCCAGGTGCCTGTACAAATCCGTCGTTCTGGTCGTAATAACAAAGAAGGGGTTGCCTTATCAATGACGCAATGGTATCCAAAACTTGCCGAATATGATGACGAAGGCTGGCATGCCGACCCTTATATTGCAAGAGAATTTTATGGGGTTTGGGGAAATTTTGATGTTAAAATTACCTTAGATAAATCTTATGTAATTGGAGGTACTGGCTATCTTCAAAATCCTGATGAGGTAAAACAAGCAAAGGGAAAAACGGCAACTTGGCACTTTAAAGCACCAAATGTTCACGATTTTACTTGGGCAGCAGACCCAGACTTTATCCATGATACATTTCAGGTTCCAGACGGACCGTTATTACATTTTTACTATCAAAATAATATGCCTGCCGAAAATTTAGAAAACTGGAAAAAGTTACAGCCTAAAACGGCAGAACTTATGCAGTATTTTAGTGAACATATTGGTCCTTATCCTTATAAACAATATTCGGTTATTCAAGGAGGTGATGGTGGTATGGAATATGCCATGTGTACTTTAATTACCGGAGAACGTAGTTATGGAAGTTTAGTGGGTGTTACAGCTCACGAAATGGCTCATACATGGTTTCAGTTTTTACTAGCAACAAACGAGGCTAAACACGAGTGGATGGACGAAGGGTTTACAAGTTATATTTCCAGCTTAGCCATGAATGAAATAATGGACCGAAACTCTGATAATCCACATACTGGCTCGTATCGAGGTTATGTGTATTTGGCAAATTCTGGAATAGAACAACCTTTAACAACGCATGCAGACCGTTATACTTATAATCAGGCTTATGGCATTTCAGCTTACAGTAAAGGTGCCGTTTTTATGGCTCAATTAGGTTATATTATTGGAGAAGATAACCTCAATAAAACCATCAAAAAATACTATACAGATTTTGCATTTAAACATCCTAAACCAATGGATATTGTAAGAACTGCCGAACGTGTTTCTGGATTAGAATTAGATTGGTATTTAATAGATTTTGCACAAACGACTAATACTATTGATTATGCTGTAACCGCTGTTGAAGGTCGTACTGTAACCCTCGAAAGACTTGGTGTTATGCCAATGCCTATAGATCTTACAGTTACTTATACAGATGGTACAACTGAAGATTTTTACATCCCATTGCGTATGATGCGTGGTACTAAACCTACCGAGGCGACTACGATTGAGGATTGGGCTTGGGCATTCCCAACATATACTTTTGAAGCTTCAAAAACAGTGAAATCTGTTCAAATTGATTCAAAAGGCATGATGGCAGATGTCAACGCAGCTAATAACGTATATCCTGTTTCAGAATAATAAATTAGTTTTAAAATAGTCTAAAAGCCGCACTTTGATTGCGGCTTTTTTTATGGTGTTTTTGTATGTGTATCAAGAGATTTTAAAAGTGTAGGATGCCTATAATCACCATGCATATTAGAAATAAAAGCCGCAGCCTCATCCAAATCCATACCTATAGCAGATACATACAACGGGTTTTCACTAGACCCTCTAAAAACTTCTTTAACCGTATTTCTATTAGAATGAAACGCACGTTTAGCAATCCCTATTATTGGAATTTTAGACGCAAGTGCTTCATACAAATAACCACCTAATCCATAGTTAAGTGAATCGTCAATGTACACGTGACCATCTACTAAAATTGCATCTAACGAACCGAGTTTCACTTTAGAAATAACTTGAAGTAAACAAGGTAGTTCTCGCTTATAAAATGCACCTGGCTCATACGGTTTTACCTCATCAATTTGCGCAATAACAACCTGTTGAGCAATTGCATCATGAACCGTTTCGAAAATGACACCGACACTTTTAGCATAATTGGATTTATAATGAACATCTAAAGCAAGATACATAAGGATTAAATTTCTGAAACCTATAAATTAAAGTCAATATTACCACAAATGTTTGATTTTTGACTAATTTTATAATCTTAAATATTATGGAACAAATAGATCAAAAAATAACGGCAATAATTCATCACTTCAACCTTAATAATTATGCGTTTTCAAAACGTATTGGAGTGACAGGAACCACAATAGACAGTATTGTTAACGGAAGGCCTCAAGCCGACGGTTCGCGTAAAAAAACCAAACCAGGTTATGATGTTCTTTTGGCTATTATTGATGAATTTGATATCAATCCTGATTATCTCTTCGGAAAAAGCACATCAATGCTGAAGTCGGAACACCCTAAAACTCCAACATATTCTGGAATACCAAAGGTTATATCAACCACACCTGATGGAGACGAAAATGTGATTTACGTGCCTTCAAAGGCGCGAGCAGGTTATTTAAATGGCTACGAAGACACCGAATTTATTGAAAGCTTACCGGCCTTTTATATGCCACAACTTACTCATGGGAGTTTTCGCTGCTTTGAAGTTCAGGGGAATTCGATGTTAAAAACCTTTTACGATGGTGATATGGTGTTTGGAAAATATGTAGAAAACTTTGATGACCTTAAAGATGGTCGGGTGTATGTGGTTGTAAGTAAAAATGACGGCATTGTTTTAAAGCGTGTTTACAATCGTATAAAAGATCAAGGGTTTCTCACCTTAAAAAGTGATAATGCTGATGGTAATTACCCCAATTTTAATATTAATGCTCAGGATATCATAGAATTGTGGTATGTGACCATGTACGCATCAAAACAAATGCCCGAACCTGTAGATGTGAGTGATAAGCTTCAGGATTTAGAATTAAAAATCAAGAGTTTAGAACAACGCGTTTCGCAAAAATAAAGCCGCTAGATGTCATTTACATATCCAAAAAAAGAAAAGCTAAAAAGTCAAAAACTCATAGAGCAATTATTTTCTGAAGGCAAATCGGTTTCGGCTTATCCGCTGCGAATGGTTTACTTAAAAACAAGCTTTGACGACGATACTCAATTTAAAACAGGTGTTTCAGTAAGTAAGCGAAATTTTAAAAAAGCTGTCGATAGAAATCGCATCAAACGCTTATTGAGAGAAGCTTACCGACTTCATAAATCGACTTATTTTAACAACATTTCACCTTGTTATGCGTTAATGATTTTGTACCTTGGTAAGGATGGAACAGATTTTGATTCCGTAGAAACAAAAATGAAACAACTTTTAGATACTTTTTCAAAAAAGGTATCCAAACACTAAATAAAATTATCATGCGAAAACTACTACAACGACGCATACTTATTCCGCTACTGGCTCTTACTGTTTTTTTTAGCGGAACAGCCTTTAAAAGTGACTTTTTTGAAATCGCTAAACAAATAGAAATTTTTACCACACTTTTTAAAGAACTCAACATGAATTATGTTGATGATACCAATCCTGGCGATTTAATGGATACGGCGATAAAGAGTATGTTAGAAGATTTAGATCCGTACACAAATTACTACAATGAACAAGACGTAGAAGCGGCCAGAATTAATAACGCAGGTGATTATACTGGGATTGGTGCTAATGTATTGACTTTAAAAGATAAGCTGGTGATTATCGAACCTTATAAAGATTATGCCGCAGATAAAGCCGGACTCAAAGCTGGAGACGAGATTATAAAGGTTGATAATGTGGTGGTTGCCGATTTTAAAGATGATGCAGGTAATTTGTTACAAGGTGCAGCAGGAACAACCGTTAATGTGACCTTTTTAAGACAAGGAAACACAGAAACAACTACCATAAAAAGAGAAGCTGTAGATATTCACGCTGTTCCGCATTACTCGATGGTTAACGAAACCATTGGGTATATTGTGCTTAGAAAGTTTAACGAGAAAACGTCTTCTGAAACCATAAGTGCACTTCGCTCACTAAAAAATCAAGGTGCCAAAAAACTAATTTTAGATTTACGTGGCAATCCTGGAGGTTTACTTAGAGAAGCCGTTAATGTGACTAATATTTTTGTGCCTAAAAACCAATTGGTTGTTACGACAAAATCTAAAGTCAAAAAATACAATAAAACCTATTATACAAGTAAGGATCCTATTGATACCGAAATTCCTTTAGTAGTTTTAATTGATGGTGCCAGTGCTTCAGCAAGTGAGATTGTCTCTGGTGCTTTACAGGATCTAGATCGTGCTGTCGTGATTGGAGCTCGTAGTTTTGGAAAAGGTTTGGTACAACGCCCTAAAAAACTCACCTACGGAACTCAAATGAAAATTACAATTTCTAGGTATTATACACCTTCAGGACGTTGTATTCAGGCATTAGATTACTGGAATCGTGATGAGAATGGAAAGGCCACGCGTATCAAACAAGAAAACTACAACGCCTTTAAAACTAAAAAAGGACGAACGGTTTATGATGGCGGTGGCATTCAACCAGATTTGGAATTAGATGCCACGAAATTGAGTCCGATTACCAAAGCGATTATCAATGATAACTTGATTTTTAAATATGCTACAAACTATTATTACAGTCATCCAGCACCCAATAATTTAGAGAATTTTGAACTTTTGGATACCGAATTCAATAACTTTAAAAATTTCCTTCAGGCTAATAATTTTAACTTCGAGACCAAAACCGAAAAAGCCTTTGCTAATGCACTTTTAGTAGCTAATGAAGAACAAATTAATAAGGCAATAGATTCGGATTATTCCGAATTAATTTCAGCTTTAAACCGTTATAAAAACAAAGCAATTGACGATAACAAAGCTCAGATATTAGCGTTACTTTCAGATGAAATTGTTAAACGTTATTTCTATCGTGAAGGTTTATATACTTATTATGTAGCTAGCAATTTTGAGATTCAAAAAGGTGTAGAAATACTTAAAAACCCTTCAAATTATCAGAGTTATTTAAATTGATGACGCTCTAAAAACTTGACTAAAACCTTAAAAAAAATTATATTTAGTTTTTACTTTAAACCATAATATGAAATATCTACTACTCATAACACTTCTATGTTCTCAACTTTTGTTAGCTCAAAAAGAGAGAACTCATGAGGTATATTTTGAGACCGATAAGTTTGAAGTCCCTCCAACAGAACACAACAGATTACTCATGTTTTTATCTGAAATTGAAGGAATGGACATCGCTAAAATTTCAATTTATGGGTTTACTGATGATCGAGGAAGTGATACTTATAATTTAAAATTGTCTCAGGAACGCGCCAACTCTATAAAAACTATATTTTCAAATAACGAATTTGACGAATCGGTCATAACCAATGTGGATGGCAAAGGGGAAATCTTGCTGAAACTGGTTAAAGAAGATGATTTAAATAAAATTAGAGGGCTCAACCGTAAAGTTGAAATTATTGTAACCTCTGTTTTTCCGCCCAGACCCAAAGAGTCTCCTGAGGTTACTGATGCTAAGAAAAAAGAAGCAAAAGAAATTCTAAAAGGCGACCTTAAAGCAGGTGATAAATTTGAACTCAATAATATTTTGTTTAAAACAGGCTACAGTAAATTGTTACCAGAATCTAAAGAAACCCTTAAAGAAATTGCCGAAATTCTTTTAGAACGTAAAGACATTTATTTTACCATTCAAGGTCATGTATGTTGTACTAAAAATAGTAGAGATGCTATTGATCGTAAGACTAAGAAACGAAATTTATCTGTCGCCCGAGCAAAATTCATCTACGATTATCTGGCTAAAAAAGGCGTAAGTACCAGACGAATGAAATATGTGGGTATGCGTAGAAAATTTCCGTTAGGAGGTGAACCTAAATTAGATCGTCGTGTTGAGATATTAATCACTTATGTGGGTGAGAGTAATTAATCTTCTCTAATCATTGCAATATGAGGAATCCCATCTTCTAGATACTCCTCGCCTACTTCAAAAAATTTCAGATTGTTATAAAATCGCTTTAAATAGGTTTGAGCCGAGACTTTTATTACGGACACCTTGTGATGTTCTTTTATCGCTTTTACTGAAGCATTCATAATGTCATAACCATAACTGTACTTGCGTTCATTAGCTACTACCACTACTCTACCAATACTTGCAAATTCAAAATAATCACCAGGTTTAAAAATTCTTGTATACGCAACGACTTTGTTATTTTTATAACCAATAATATGCAAGGCTTTTTGATCTTTACCATCTATATCCTGATATACACAATCTTGTTCAACTACAAAAACTTCACTCCTTAACTGAAGCACATCGTAAAGCTCTTGAGTTGTTAATTCTTGAAAGGTTTTAACTTTAATTTCTATCATAATTACTTAATCTTGAACGATGACTTCTTTAGGATCTTCTTTATTAAATTCAGGTTGGATTGTTACATGATTAATATCGAATTCATCATGTAAAATAGTTTCAATAGTAGAAAGCAAGGTATTAAATTCTGTTGTCGTAATGTCTTCTGTTAAGTCTAAATGCGCTTCTAAATGCAGCTCATCATCACTTAAATTCCAGATATGAACATGATGAAGCTTATTGACTTTGGGTAATTTATTTACCGCTCTAACAACATCTTTTATGTTAATGTGTTCTGGTGTAAATAACATTAACATTTTGGTAGACGTTTTTGATAAATCATATCCAACCCAAATTAAATACAAAGCTATCAATAAAGTGAGCAAGCTATCCACCCAATACAACTGGTAGTATTTCATAAGTAAACCTCCAACTAATACGGCAACACTAGCCAACATATCTGTTAGTAAGTGTAAATAAGCTGAACGCATATTTATATTATGCTTAGAATCTTTTTTTAATAATAACACACTTAAACCATTACCAATAATAGCCAATAAAGCCAGCCATATAACGATTTGAGAGTCTATAACTTGCGGATTCTTAAAACGTTCAATAGCCTCCTTTATTAAAATAACAGCGACAATTATTAAAGTACTGGCATTAATGAAAGCCGCTAAAATTTCGGCACGTTTATAACCAAATGTTTTATCGATTGATGCTTTTTTCTTTGTTAGTCTGGAAGCGACATAACTTACAATTAAAGACAAAACATCACTAAAATTATGAAGTGCATCACTAAGTAATGATAAGCTACCAGAAACGAGTCCGCCTATAACCTGAGCTACAGTAATAACAATGTTTAATACTATAGAAATTAAAAGCTTCTGGCCTTTTAGATCTTTGTGATTGTGAGAATGCTTATGAGAATGAAACTGACTCATTTAGCATGCTACTGGAATCTTATCCACTCGCTTTTGATGGCGACCACCTTCAAATTCGGTATTTAAAAAGGTATCGACCATTTCAATAACTTGTTGTAAAGCCGTAAAACGGGCAGGTATACTTAAAATATTAGCATTGTTGTGTTGTCGCGCTAAAGCTGTAATTTCTTTGGTCCAACATAAGGCCGAACGGACACCTTGATGCTTATTAGCTGTCATATTAGCGCCATTCCCACTACCGCAAACAATAATACCAAAATCTACTTTTTTAGATTCAATATCTTGAGCAACCGGATGAACAAAATCAGGATAGTCAACACTATCATTTGTATTTGTTCCGTAGTTATTAACAGTATAACCTTTGGCTTCTAAATGTGCTACAATAGCTTGTTTATACTCGGTTCCCGCGTGATCATTACCTATTGAAATATTCATGATTTTGAAGTGTTGTTTAAAACCTTAAAGTTAATAATTGCTAACAAATAAAACCAAGGATAACTGCTTTAGTTATCCATAATAATTAAGTTTATCAGATTATGAATTTGAGCTCCTTAATAAAGGCTGTTAACATCATGTAGAATTTTAGGGATTACTTGTTCATATCTTGTCTAAAGTAATTATAACTTTTATTAGGATTATCTATTAATTTTTTCAAACAAAAAAGACTCTTAGAAAACCTAAAAAGTTAATCGTTTTTTTTGGCGAAGTTATCAGCATACAAATCTTAAGATACCAACAAGAATTTTAGAAATACTTTTCAAATTTAAGTTGTCAACAGTGGTTATCAACAGCTGTTAATAGTATTCTAAATACACTTAAAAATGAGCAGTTTAAATGTAAAATTAATGTTAACTACATATTAAGTAATTCTTATAAGTCATATATCAAAACAAAAGTTTAAAAAGTTATAGACGCTATTAACAAGCAATAATAAGCATCATTTTATTTTTTAAATTTTAAAAGAAAAAAGATGATATGTATATATATGTTGATAACATAAGTTTTTAATTTAGATGATTTAATCTATAATGAAATTTATCTTAAAAATAAATCATTCAATTTTTTTATTTACATTACTATATACAAAGGAAAAGCAACTAAAAATATAAATATAGAATAAAGGATTTTACAGGACCTTTCCATTAATTTAACGTAGATTAAACACTATTAAATAATTAAACCGTAGATTTGCAGAAACTTAATAGCTTCTCTCCTCCTTCTATTAAGTTAAAATTTAGAATTCCTAACACTTTTAGGAAAAGAATATGATTACAAATTAAATGACAAAAAAGAAAAAAAGGAAATCATCACATAACAAGATTTCCAACCTTACAAATACCATTCTAAGTATTTTAAAAAAAGATAGAAATCAAACTTTTAACTATAAACAAATTGCTGCTAAACTTGGTGTTAATGATGCTAGTAGCAGAAATCAAATTATAAAGAAACTTCAGCAGCTCAAAGCAAAGCAAGAGATTGAAGAAGTAGATCGTGGTAAATTTAAAGCTATCATTAATACCGAATACCACATTGGTATCGTCGATATGGCGTCCAGAGGTTCAGGTTATATTATCAGCGACGATTTTGATGAAGATATCTACATTGCTTCAAATAATATGAATAAAGCCCTTCATGGTGATGAGGTCGAATTCTATGCCTATAAACGAAGAAAGCGTGGCAAGATAGAAGGTGAGATTACCAATATTATCAAACGTGCAAAAAGTGAATATGTTGGTGTGATCCAGATTCATAAAAGTTATGCTTTTGTGGTTCCGGATGGCAATAAAATGTATACCGATATTTTTGTTCCTATCAATAAAATTAACAAAGCCGAAGAAGGTGATAAAGTACTGGTATCTCTCGAAGACTGGCCAGAAAAAGCCGATTCTCCTTACGGGAAAGTTCTTAAAGTCCTTGGAAAACCAGGGGAACACAATACCGAGATTCATGCAATCCTTGCCGAATACGGTTTACCAATGGAATTTCCGCACGAAGTCGAAGAATTTGCTAATAAAATAGATACCTCTATTACCAAAGAGGAAATCGCCAAGCGTCGTGATATGCGGCAAGATTTAACCTTTACTATCGATCCCAAAGATGCTAAAGATTTTGATGATGCTTTATCTTTTAAAGTGCTGGATAATGGTTTATATGAAATCGGAATTCATATCGCAGATGTCTCTCACTATTTACAAGAAGGTACCATTCTCGATGATGAAGCCTATGAGCGTGCAACCTCTGTGTATTTGGTAGATAGAGTAGTACCAATGCTTCCTGAAATCTTATCAAATGGTGCATGTTCATTACGTCCACATGAAGAAAAATACACTTTTTCTGCAGTGTTTAAAATGAACGATAAAGCCGAAATTAAAGACCAGTGGTTTGGGCGAACGGTGACCTATTCTGATGCGCGTTTTGCTTACGAAGAAGCACAGGCTATCATAGAAACCAAAGCCAACCAGATTCCAGCTGAAGTATCCTTAACCGGAAAGCCTTATTTAGCCAATCAAGCTGTTGCTGATGCTGTTTTAAAACTCGACGAGCTTGCCAAAATCATGCGTCGTAAACGTATGAGTACAGGCGCTATTTCATTTGATAAAGTCGAAGTTAAATTCAATTTAGACGAAGAGGCTAACCCAATAGGTGTCTACTTTAAAACGAGTAAAGATGCTAATAAATTGATTGAAGAATTTATGCTATTAGCTAACAAAAAAGTGGGTGAATTTGTGGGTAAACAAAAGAAGACTTTCGTGTATCGTGTACACGACGAACCCGATGATTCTAAATTAGCAGCCTTACAAAATGTGGTCGGACGCTTTGGTTATAAACTCAATTTTAAAGACCGAAAAAGCGTGTCTGCCTCATTAAACAATCTCCTTAAAGATGTGAACGGTAAAAAGGAACAAAACCTGGTCGATACACTTACGATTCGTACCATGAGTAAAGCCGAATATTCCACACATAATATTGGGCATTACGGACTCGCATTTGACTATTACAGTCATTTTACATCGCCTATCAGACGATATCCTGATGTGATGGCACATCGCTTACTTCAGCATTATTTAGATGGCGGAAAATCGGTGAGCGAAGAGGCTTACGAAGATAAATGTAACCATTCCAGCAATATGGAAAATCTCGCCACTAAAGCCGAAAGAGATTCAATCAAATACATGCAGATTCGCTTTATGGAAGATCATAAAAACGAAGAATTTGTCGGTGTCATTTCTGGGGTGACCGATTGGGGAATTTATGTAGAAATTATCTCCAATAAATGTGAAGGTATGGTGAGTGTTCGCGATATGAAAGACGATCATTACGAATTTAATGAAGACCATTATGCACTCATTGGTAAAAATTCAAAAACCATGTATCAACTTGGTGATGAGGTAGTTGTAAAAGTTAAAAATACCGATTTGGTTAAAAAACACTTAGATTTTACCTTAATCGGTAAGCACGAAGCTTCTTAATTTGGGCGTTACCTAAAGGTCAGGCTGTCCGTTATATCTTTTGGTAACAACCAAAAGGATGCCACTGCCATCCTTAACGCGAATCTGTAATGTGTATAAAAATAGGAGGTCACATTGAAACTTAGTAGTGAAAAAAGTAGTAAGCGTCATGCTGAATTTAGTTCAGCATCTCATAACTTTGTATCTGTAACTTTTCATTTTATACAAATTTAATTACCATGATTCTAACCACAACCAATTCAATCGAAGGTTTTAAAATATCAGATTACAAAGGCATCGTCACAGGTGTTTCAATTCACGACGGTAAATTAAACATGGGATTTAGTATTTCTAAATACTATAAAGCTATTCAGGATAGTATTGATTCAACCAAAGAACAAGCATTCCAGACACTTACCGAAAACGCTAAAAAACTAGGTGCTAATGCCGTTGTAGGTATTAAAGTTGAAATTGAATTAATGGCAAGTAATTACGCCATGGTTTCGGTAACTGGAACTGCAGTTTCTGTCGCTTAATTTTTGACAACTGTAACAATAAACGTTTAAGAGCATCTTTAATACAGAAACCAAACGTACATACTTTAAACAGATTCAAAATGAAAACGCTTTTTACCATTGCATTACTTGTAGTAACTTCCGTATTAACAGCCCAAAACCCAAAAGAAAAGGGAGTTGGCGACTTCAATGAAGTGAAAGTTTACGATTTAATAGTCGTAAATCTGATCAAAGCCGATACACCAAAAGTAGAAATCACAGGTGATGATATCGAAGATGTGGTGGTGGTTAATAAAGACGGAAAATTAAAAATTAGAATGAAGACCGATAAGAGTTTTAATGGTGATCGTACATTCGTATCGGTATACTACACAAAACTCGATATCATAGATGGTAATGAAGGTGCCTTCATCACAGCAAACGAACTTATCAAGCAAAGTCATATCGAATTAAGAGCTCAAGAAGGTGCCCACTTAAAAATAGGCTTAGATGTCGATCAAGTGGATATTAAAGCCGTTTCAGGTGGCATCGTTGAAACTAGAGGTAAAGCCATTTCTCAAGCGATTACACTCAATACTGGTGGCGTTTACGAAGGCCGATCTTTTGAAACTAAAAATACTACTGTTAACATTAAAGCGGCAGGCGAAGCCGATGTCTTTGCATCAAAAACAGTGGATGCTCGTGTGACAGCTGGTGGTGATATTAATATCTACGGAAACCCAGAACATGTCAAAGAAAAAACGACTTTAGGCGGAAGAATTAAGCGTATGGACTAATCCTTTCTTTTTTATTAGCTTTGTAGGAAAGTTATTTCCTTTATGTTTGATGATATTTTAGCAGCTATTCCTTTCGGAATTATCTTAGCGTTCACTATCGGACCAGTATTTTTTGTACTGCTCGAGACCAGTGCAACCAAAGGATTTAAAAGCGCTTTAATATTCGATTTAGGCGTTATTTTAGCCGATATTATCTTTATTTTACTCGCTTTTTATAGTACTAATAACCTTATTAGTAAAATTAAAGACGATCCTAATTTCTTAATTTTTGGAGGTGTGCTTTTAGCCGTTTATGGCTTTATTTCATTTATTAAGACTTCTAAATCCTTTCGGGCCATTGTTAAAGAATATCACAAAGTAGAAATTCAGAAAAATGCCTACGGCAAACTTTTTATAAAAGGGTTTTTACTCAATTTTATCAATATTGGCGTGCTTTTAGGATGGTTAGGTTTTATCGTGATAGGAAGCTCAATTACAACCTCCGAAAATGGAGTGACTGTTTTTATTACGACCATGCTCACCGTTTATTTTTTAACCGATTTAGTAAAAATAGCCATCGCCAAACGCCTGCGAAGTCGTCTTACACCAAGACTGATTTTTAAAACTAAAAAAATTGTAGCCTTAGTGATTTTAGGTTTTGGTATTTTACTGTTAGTTCAGGGTTTTTTCCCAAAAGGCAAAGAACGACTCCAAGAACAAATTGAACATAGATTATAACTCTAGTGTAGACTATGCCTAAAACCGAATACCGCATTTACGTCGTAGAATTATCAAAAAGAGTCTTTAGCGAACACCGAAAATTTAGAGAAGCTAATCCGCAATTTAATGGTGTATTAGAGTGTTTGTATGTGGGGATGACGAGTAAAACACCTAAGGAACGTTTTGAACAACACAAAACCGGTTACCGAAACAAAAAAGGTTATAAGCTATCGTCTAATATCGTAGAAAAATATGGGTCCTATTTACGACCGAGCTTGTACAATCACATTCCGCCATTAGCCACCAGAGCAGAAGCTTTAAAGATGGAAGAAACTTTAGCTTTAGAATTGCGACGTCAGCGTTATGCTGTCTGGTATAATTAAATCCATGATAACACTATTGGATAGCGTCATGCTGAACTGGTTTCAGCATCTCATTTTAACTGCTTTAGCTATTTAATTAATTTTATAAAAACAAAAAAACCCTCAACTTAGGTTGAAGGTTTTGGAGGCATCTAGCGGATTCGAACCGCTGTACAAGGTTTTGCAGACCTCTGCCTAGCCACTCGGCCAAGATGCCATAGATACCTTTTAAAAAAGGCTACTCGTTAATTCTAACAAGTCAGCAAATTTATAAAAATTTACCATTTAACAAGACAAACCCTTAGTTTTTTCGTCTTTCGGTCATTTTTATCGTTACGCTTTCAACATCTCCACCAATTGGCGGATTGAGTTTACTCACACTTACCGATGCTTTTTTTACTAATGATTCTTCAGCAAAAATGCGTTTTATAATACGTTTAGCAACAGTTTCCAGTAATTTTGAAGGTTGTTGCATTTCTTCTTTTACAATTCTGTTTAAAAGCACATAATCCACAGTATCACTAAGCAAGTCTGTTACTGCCGAAGTTTGTAAATCAGCCTTCACTTCAACATCAACACGATAATCACTACCAATTTTTGTTTCTTCTTTTAAGCAGCCATGATGTGCAAAAACACGAATATTTTCAACTTTAATTATTCCCAAAGTGTTCTATTTTAAAGCAAATATAAGACGCAAATATGAAATATACTGCCAATTAATTTTAGATGTTTTTTTGATATATAATTTAATAACTTTGCTTATTATTTAAAAAGCATGTCTGAAGAAACAAAATCGCTCAATTTTATAGAGCATATCATAGAAGAAGATTTAGCTAATGGCTTATCAAAAGATAAACTCCGTTTTCGTTTTCCTCCCGAACCTAATGGCTATTTACACATTGGTCATACCAAAGCTATTGGTATAAGTTTTGGTTTAGGAGAAAAGTATAATGCACCTGTCAACCTTCGTTTTGATGATACCAATCCAGCAAAAGAGGAACAAGAATATGTCGATGCTATTAAGCGTGATGTTGCTTGGTTAGGGTATAAATGGGCTAACGAATTGTATTCTTCAGATTATTTTCAGACCCTGTACGACTGGGCGGTTCAATTAATAAAAGACGGAAAAGCCTATGTCGATTCACAATCCAGTGAAGCCATGGCCGAGCAAAAAGGAACACCAACTCAACCTGGTGTTGATGGTCCCTATCGAAATAGAACTGTAGCAGAAAACCTCGACCTGTTCGAACGTATGAAAAACGGCGAATTTGATGAAGGTGAGCATATTTTACGTGCTAAGATAGACATGCAACATCCTAATATGTTGATGCGTGATCCTATCATGTATCGTATTTTAAAGAAAGACCATCACAGGACTGGTGATACCTGGTGTATCTACCCAATGTATGATTGGACCCATGGCGAAAGTGATTACATCGAACAAATTTCACATTCTTTATGTTCGCTTGAATTTAAGCCGCATAGAGAGCTTTACGACTGGTTTAAGGAGCATGTGTACGATTATGCAGCCAATACACTTCCAATGCTTCCAAAACAACGTGAATTTGCACGTTTAAATTTAAGTTACACCATTATGAGTAAACGTAAATTACTCAAATTGGTTCAAGAAGGCATCGTTTCTGGTTGGGATGACCCAAGAATGCCTACCATTTCAGGACTACGTCGTCGTGGGTATACTCCTAATTCTATTCGTCAGTTTATAGAGAAAGTTGGGGTTGCGAAACGTGAAAATGTAATTGATGTGTCGCTTTTAGAGTTTTGTATTCGTGAAGATTTAAATAAAACAGCACCAAGAGTTATGGCTGTTTTAGATCCTGTCAAATTAGTTATCACCAATTATCCTGACGATAAAGAAGAATGGTTTGATGCCGAAAATAATCCTGAAGATGATAGTGCAGGTTCTAGAAAAGTACCTTTTTCAAAAGCCTTATATATCGAAAGAGCCGATTTTAAAGAAGAAGCCAGCAGTAAGTTTTTTAGACTAAAACTTGGCAGTGAAGTTAGACTTAAAAACGCCTATATCATTAAAGGAGAAAGTGTGGTTAAAGATGCTCAAGGTCAGATCACCGAAATTCACTGTACCTATTCTACAGATACCGAAAAGAAAGTCAAAGGAACACTACATTGGGTGTCTATCAAACACGCTATAAAGGCTGAGGTGAGAGAGTATGATCGTTTATTTATGGATGAAGCTCCAGATAGCCACCAAGATAAAGATTTTATGGATTTCATCAATCCAAATTCGTTAAAAGTGATTAATGCTTTTGTTGAGCCAAGTTTAGCTAATGCAGCTATTGGTGACCGTTTTCAGTTTCAACGTTTAGGCTATTTTAATGTTGATGACGATTCTAAACCTGGTCATTTGGTGTTCAATAAAACGGTAGGTTTAAGAGATTCTTGGGCCAAACAAAAACCAAAGCCACAACAGCAAAATAAACCACAACAGCCACAACAAAAACGTCCTGCTATTGAAGTAATTAAACAGTTAGGAAAAAAATACACGAACTTACCAGAAGCGAAACAAGAAAGGTCTAAAGCTGAAATTTTAAAGCTCGCCGAATCGGTACGTTATGAGGATTTACAACCCCTTTTTAACACTGCTGCGAAAAAGGTAGGAACTCGTATTGCGACGATGATTACTCTTGGTGTTTTACTTAAAAACGGACACGAACGCAATGCAGAAATTGAGGCCTTTATAGAAAAAGCCTTAGACGATAAAAACGAGCTATTAGTAACCGAAGCCAAGGCAATTTAAAACTTATATTTTACAAGTTAAGAAACCCACATAATTATAATTATGTGGGTTTCTGCTTTATATAATCGTGCCTTAAACGTTAAAAAATATACCTTATATATCATTTTAAGCTATATTTATAACACTAACTTTAATCAAAACACATTATGGAATTTAATTTTTTAGCAATTCTGGTTGCTGCAGTAGTACCTATGGTTTTAGGTTTTATCTGGTACAATCCAAAACTTTTTGGAACCGTTTGGATGCGTGAATCTGGAATGACAGAGGAGAAAATGAAAGGTGGAAATATGGCTGTTATTTTTGGTGTTTCTTTTTTATTGGCTCTAGTTTTAGCATTCTTTACTCAGTTTTTAGTGATTCATCAAACAGGTGTTGTAAGCCTCATTGGTGGTGACCCGACAGCCGAAGGGGTCTCACCAACATATCAAGCATTTATGGATGTGTACGGAGGTGATTTCAGAACTTTTAAACATGGTGCGTTACACGGTTTTTTAGCTGGTGTTTTCTTTGTATTACCCGTAATGGGAACAAACGGCTTATTTGAACGTAAAAGCGGTAAACACATTTTTATTAATGTGGGTTATTGGACCTTAACATTGACCATAATGGGTGCTATTGTTTGTGGATGGCGCTAATATTTTATAAGATTTAACATTATTAAAGGTTGAGAATTGTAATTTTCAGCCTTTATTTTTTGCTGTGATACACTACAAACTATACCATTCTGTTTCCGACTTACCCAATACTTGGGATGAATTATTAGTAGACGATATATTCCTGAAAACGCCATTTCTAAAGGCTTTAGAAGATTCCAGTCCGTCTAATATTACAACTCATTTTTTGAGCGTTTTTGTGTCCGAACGTTTAGTAGGTATCGCCACCATTCAGCGTGTCGAGATGTACGTTGATGACGTGTTTAGAAAAACGTCTCATCAGTTTTTTAAGCGCTGCGGAAAGATTCTCATTTCAAAGATTGTTAAAGGTAATGCCTTAATCGTCGGAAACCTCATGCATACTGGTCAGCACGGACTCTACTTTGATGCATCATCCTTGTCTCAAGATGCATTTCTCAATTGCATTGCTGAAGGTTTAAAAGAACTTACTAGTTCAGTTAAGCAAAACCATGGAAAAAAAATAAGAATTATTGCCTATAAAGACTATTTTGAAAACGATCCTATTCATGATAGTACATCATTTTTCCGAAGACATAATTTATATAAAGCTAAGGTGCAGCCCAATATGATTTTTGATGTGCATCCAGATTGGAAATCTCCTGAAGACTACGTGTCTGCATTCAATAAAAAATACCGTAGACGTTATAAAACGGCTAGAAAAAAGTGTACCGACATCCATTGCAAAGAACTTAGCTTAGAAGACGTGAATACCTATTCTAAAACACTTTACGAATTGTATGAAAACGTATCAGATAATGCAGGTGTCAATTCTTTTAAATTACATCAAAATCATTTTTATAGTCTTAAATTTCAGCTTCAAGATACGTTTAAAGTATTTGGCTATTTTCTTAATGATGATCTTGTTGGCTTTTATACTTTAATACGTAATCATAATACGTTAGAGACTTATTTTTTAGGCTACAAGCAAGACTTACAGCATCCTTATCAAATGTATTTAAATATGTTATTTGATATGGTGTTTTATGGTATTTCTAATCAGTATAAGACTGTCATTTTTGCAAGAACGGCTATGGAAATTAAAAGTTCTGTGGGCGCACAACCACACCCAATGAACATTTATTTAAAGCATACTAATAATATTATTGCCAATACGGTTTTAAAATTAGTAGTTAAATACGCAAACCCTATAAGAGATTGGGAAGAGCGTCATCCGTTTGGTGTGTCACAATGATAAAATTGTATTAAAGCGCTTTGAAATACAGCTATTTATAAGTAAATTAATAAACACTTAAAGTTAAAAGATTATGAACAAGACAAGTCAAATTCTTACCGAAATATCAAAAGTAACACGTCAAATTCAAGAAGATTACCCAGAACTTCAAAAATATTTAGACGAAACCAGAAGTACACTACCAAAACCCGATAATGATGCGACCATGGAGAAAGAGCTTCAAGAATATTTGGACGGCTTAAAGGCCATGATAAAAAAATACAAAGAAGGGCACTAAAAAAAGCCTCAAAGTAGAGTTTTGAGACTTTATAATATAGTTAAATTAAGACGCGAACTACTCGTTATCGGTCTTCTTTTTAGCATTTTTCATCGCTTCACCAATTTGGTTACTCGCTGTAAAACTTGCGACCATATCGTTAAGCATATTGCTTCCAGCCTGAGGTGAATTAGGTAGCAAAATCAAGTTGCTGTTCGTTTCTCCTCCAATAGCTTGTAAGGTATCATAATGCTGTGTGACAACGATAAGCGCTGAGGCTTCTTGAGAATTAATTCCCACTTTGTTTAAAACTTCAACAGATTCTTCCAATCCACGAGCAATTTCTCGACGCTGATCTGCAATACCTTGACCTTGTAAACGCTTGCTTTCAGCTTCTGCTTTTGCTTTTTCAACAATCAAAATACGAGCGGCATCACCTTCGTATTGCGCAGCTGTTTTTTCTCGATCGGCAGCGTTAATTCTATTCATAGCTGCTTTTACTTGCGCGTCTGGGTCGATATCTGTTACTAAGGTTTTAATAATGTCATAACCATATTCCATCATCGCATCATTAAGTTCAGATTTTACAGCTATGGCAATATCGTCCTTACGTACAAAGACATCATCAAGTTTCATTTTAGGCACTTCGGCACGTACCACATCAAATACATAAGAGGTGATTTGATCATGCGGATAATCAAGTTTATAGAAAGCGTCATAAACCTTATCTTTAATAACTTTATATTGAACAGACACTTTTAAACGTACAAAAACATCATCTAAGGTTTTGGTTTCGATAATCACATCTAATTGTTGAATTTTTAAACTTAATCTGCCGGCAATTCTGTCTACTAACGGAATTTTAATTTGTAAACCAGAATGTCTAATACTCTGAAATCTACCAAAACGTTCAATAATAGCCGCAGTTTGTTGCTTAACAACAAAAAATGACGAAATGATGACAATTAAGGTTAAAAAAATAAAAGGGATGTAATAAATAATATTTTCCATAGAAGCTTTTTTAAGGGTTAGATAAAATACTCAGTTACTAAATTAAGTTATATTTGCTCAAATCACACATTATGAGTAAGCAAAATAAAGAGTTTATAATATTAGTAGCACTTTGTATCGGTTTTGTTACAACAGCTGTTGCTCAGCATAAGCGTTATGCCATTAAAAACGGTATTGGTATCATTGGCGGATTAACCCAATATGACATCGCAACCGATAATTTTAATACTAAAAGCGGTAGTGGCTTTATAGGTGGAATGATTGCTACTGTCGATCTTCCTCATAAATGGTACACTGTAAGTTACGGACTCCAGTTTTCGCAAAACACTTTAGAGATTACTGGTAGGCCTTCATTAGCAACAATCACTCAAGAGCAGATGGAGTACAAGCTTATGGCTGTGCAATTGGCATTTATGCTACACGCTAAAGTATTGGGTGATAATTTAACTATCGATTTAGGTCCGCAATTACAATACAATAGTGAGTTGGAACTTAAAGATGACAATCAGAGCAATTTCGTAATTGATGGGTTTGATAATTTACTGGCTAAAGACATTAGTAAGATCTCTCAGTTTAATGTGAATGGCGTCATTGGTGCTTCGGCAGGTATTGGTAACTTTAAGCTAAGAGCAGCCTATAGCTACGGGTTTACTAATATATTTAATAAGCTCAACGATCAAAACCTAACGACAACACCAACTTCTGAAAAATTTGAAGGTCATCAAAACATGCTGTCTTTTGCTTTAATGATTACGTTTTAATACAAATGTTAAGCGATTGCCATCAATTGATCGATGCGCTGTAAGGTTTCATCTTTTCCAATCATATAAATAATATCAAACACGTCGGGTCCTTGTAATGCACCAACCAATGCTAAGCGCAATGGCATCATGACTTTACCAAAACCAATCTCGTTTGAGGTAATCCAGCCTTTAACTGTATTTTGAAGGTGTTCTACAGTAAAATCTTCTACACCATTAATGAGTTCCTTAACGCTGGTTAAAACAGTTACTGTATCGTCTTTAATAGCTTTTTTTGTCGCTTTTTCATCATATTCTGAAGGCGCAACAAAAAAGAAATGGCTCAACGCCCAAAAATCACTAACAAATGTGGCACGTTCTTTAATTAAAGCAACAACCATTTCGATATACTGACTATCAATTTCAGCTAATTCAGGTTTTGAATTCTGAAATGCGACGGCTAAATCATAATTGTCTTGCGTTTGCATGTAATGATGGTTAAACCACTTGATTTTATCAGGATCAAAACGAGCACCAGCTTTATTAACGCGCTCTAATTCGAAAGCATTGACTAATTCTTCTAGACTAAAAATTTCTTGTTCGGTTCCAGGATTCCAACCTAAAAAGGCTAAGAAATTTACCATAGCTTTAGAAAAATAACCATCTTCTTTATAACCTCTAGAAATGTCTCCAGTTTTAGGATCTGTCCATTTCAAAGGAAATACAGGAAAGCCTAATTTATCACCATCACGTTTGCTGAGTTTTCCTTTTCCTGTCGGTTTTAAAATAAGCGGCAAGTGTGCAAACTGAGGCGCTTCCCAACCAAACGCAGTATACAGTTGATAGTGTAATGCTAAACTCGGCAACCACTCTTCACCACGAATAACGTGAGAAATTTCCATTAAATGATCATCTACAATATTCGCCAAATGATAGGTTGGCATTCCGTCACTTTTAAACAGCACTTTATCATCTAAAATATTGGTATCAATTTTTATAGCACCACGAATTATATCCTTAAGATGCAAGGTCTCGTCTTGAGGTGATTTAAAACGAATAACATAATCTTCTCCAGCTTCTATCTTGGCTTTTGTTTCAGCTTCAGAAAGCGATAAAGAGTTACTCAATTTGAGTCGGTTATGCCAATTGTAGATAAATGTTTTTCCTTTAGCTTCGTGATCTTTTCTGTGGAAATCTAAAGTTTCAGCAGTATCAAAAGCATAATAAGCATGACCTTTTTCAATGAGTTCATCGGCATATTGTTTGTATAAATGCTTGCGTTCACTTTGACGGTAAGGACCAAATTTTTCATTCTTTCCAACACCTTCATCAAACGGAATTCCGCACCAGTTTAAGGATTCTACAATATAATCTTCGGCACCTTCAACATAGCGGTTCTGGTCTGTGTCTTCAATACGAAGCACGAAGGTTCCGTTGTATTTTTTAGCAAATAAGTAATTAAAAAGCGCTGTTCTAACACCTCCAATATGTAACGGTCCTGTTGGGCTTGGTGCAAATCGCACGCGAACGGGTTTGGTCATTTTAAATGTTTTGAGGTTGCAAAGATAGAATAGCGTAGAAGAAAGAACAAAGAAAATACAATAAAGACGAAACGAGGTACTTTTCTTTCCTAATTGGTCCAGGTTTCTAAATGAATCATATCTCTGGGTACACGCTTATTCATAATATGAAACCATAAAGGCGGTATCATCGCTAACACCATGGATGTTGGATAGCCGAAAGGCATTTGCGGACTCTCTTCATGACAATCTAAAATTTGATACTTTTTAGAGCTTTTATAATGGTGATCACTATGTCTTGTTAATTCGTAGAGTACAATTCGGCCAATGACATGATTAGAGTTCCATGAGTGAATTTCTTTAACGCGTTCGTAACGACCAGATTTAGTTTTCAATCGGAGTAATCCGTAATGTTCAATATAATTAACGGTTTCTAAGAGTAAAATCCCTACAATTGCTGAACCTACAGCAAATATAAGTCCTGTAATTCCGAAGCTAAAGACCACCAATCCTAAATACGTCATTTGAAGCAAAACAAACCAAAACATGTCGTTTTTGACTGAAAAGAAGCCTTTTTTGTTGTTTTTTAATAGTTTTTCTTGAATTTCCCATGCTTTTGCATATTGCCGAAAAACAGAGGTGAACCAAAAAGAGTAGACACTTTGATTGTATCTAGCCGTAGCAGGATCTTCTGGAGTTGCCGCATGTAAATGATGACCAAAATTGTGTTCGATATAAAAATGCATATAAAGCGAAGGCAGGAGCAAGGCTTTACCAATAAAACGTTCGTTTGTATGTTGTCGGTGACCTAGTTCGTGCGCTACGTTTATACCATTCACACCCAAAACGATACCTACGGAAATAATCATTCCTACCAATTCGTAAGTTTCAATGGTTTTGGTAGTTGCCTCGTATAATCCAAAGAACAAGATGCCAAAAACCACAGGAATATTGAGGTATAATAACCAGTCAAATAGCTGTTTTTTTAGCTTGCTTTCAACCGCATCCTGAGATAAGTTTTCGGTATCTACAGGCAATAGGAGTTCTAAAACAGGAAGGATAACAAAAGCATATAAAGGCGCAAGAAATACCAGAGAACCTTTAAAATAGAGTCCGAAGCATGTCACAAACGGAATTGAAAAAGCGGTAAGGTATTTAAGGTCTTTCATAAAATGAGTGCTTAAAATGGTCTAAAATTTAACGCAACTCCTCGAAATTAACAGAATCTTACCAAATTTAAGCAATTACAGATGAAAATAAATTCTATATTAGTGAGTTAATAAGATATATGGCGAATAATTTTAAACAAATACAGGGCAAGTTAGAGCAGTTTATCAAGCGGTACTATACCAATGAATTGCTGAAAGGCGTTATTTTATTTTTTGCCATCGGATTATTGTATTTGATTGCCACCTTGCTCATTGAATATTTTTTATGGCTGAATCCTACAGCCAGAACCATTTTGTTCTGGGTTTTTATTGGAGTAGAACTGGCTTTATTTGCAAAGTTCATTGCCTTTCCATTGGCTAAATTATTCAAATTACAAAAAGGCATCAACTACGAAGACGCTTCACAAATTATAGGGAATCACTTTCCTGAAGTCAATGATAAATTACTCAATGTTCTTCAGTTAAATCAAACCCGTGAGCAATCAGAACTTTTAGAAGCCAGCATCGAACAAAAATCTGCCGAATTAAGCCCAATTCCGTTCAAATTAGCCATCAATTTTAAAAAAAACGCCAAATATTTAAAGTATGCAGCCATCCCAGTTGCTATTTTGCTATTGTCATTTATAACAGGAAAAATCAATTGGTTTAGCGATAGCTATGAGCGTGTTGTCAATTATAAAACCGCCTACGAACCGCCAGCGCCATTTCAATTTTTTGTCGTTAATGAGGATTTAAAAGCCATAGAAAATAAAGATTTTAAAGTGACTGTGAACACAGCTGGAGAGCTCATCCCAGAAAATGCACAGATTCATTTTAACAACCAATCCTTTTTTATGCAGCAAAAGGCGCCTGGACAATTTGAGTATGTGTTTTCTCAACCTAAAGAAGCACTTACGTTTAGCTTGTCTGCCAATGATGTACTTTCAAAAAACTATACGCTTGATATTATCAAAGTACCTACTTTGGTGAATTTTGAAATGGTACTGGATTATCCTGCTTACACCAAAAAACAAGATGAAGTTTTAAAAAGTACGGGAAGTTCTACCATTCCTGAAGGAACCAATGTGACCTGGAATGTCCTTACAAAATCTACAGATGAGGTTGTGTTTTATTCCAAAGACACGGTTGTTTTTAAACCTGTTTCTGAAGGAAAATTCGAGGCGACAAAACGTATTTTTGCTAATACAGATTATAGTATCAGTACGAGTAATAAGCAACTAAAGGACTACGAAAATCTAGCCTTTTCAATTAATGTGATTAAAGATGCTTATCCTGAATTGGATGTCAAAATGGAAAAGGATTCTTTAGACAATCAAACCCTGTATTTTTTCGGGCAAGTTAGTGATGATTATGGGTTGAGCAAGTTGCAAATGGTGTACTATCCAAGCCATAACCCTGAAGCCAAATCTTATGAGGCAATGCCTGTTTCAAAATCAAATTTTGATGAGTTTGTAAGTGCGTTTCCAAATCAGTTAAACCTAGAAGCAGGAGTTGACTACGAATTGTATTTTCAGGTGTTTGATAATGATGCCTTACATCAATATAAAAGCTCAAAAAGTTCGGTGTTTAGTTACAGAAAGCTAACTAAGGATGAAGAAGAGCAAAAGCAACTCGAAGAGCAGAATGAGACTATTAAAGACATCAGCAATACTTTTGATAAGCTTAAAGAACAAGATCAAGAGTTAAAAGAGTTTTCTAAAACTCAAAAAGAAAAGAAAGAGCTCAATTTTAATGACAAAAAGAAATTTGAGAATTTTATCAAACGTCAAAAAGAACAAGAGCAATTAATGAAAAATTTCAACAAAAAGTTGAAAGAAAACATTGAAGAATTTCAAAATGAAGATAAGGAGGAAGATCAGTTTAAAGAAGATTTACAAAAGCGCTTAGAAGAAAATGAAGAGCAACTCAAAAAAGACGAAAAACTTTTAGAAGAGTTGGAGAAGATGAAAGATAAAATTAACAAAGAAGAGTTTACTCAGAAATTAGAACAGTTAGCGAAACAAAATAAAAATAAAGAGAAAAGCTTAAAGCAACTTTTAGAATTGACAAAGCGTTTTTATGTGGCTAAAAAGGCTGAAAAATTACTCAAAGAATTAGAGCAGTTAGCTGAAGAACAAGAACAACTTTCAGAAGAAAAGAAAGAAAATAACACTAAAGAAGCTCAGGAGAAACTCAACGAAAAATTTGAAGATTTCCAAAAGCAAATGGAAGATCTTGACAAAGAAAATCAAGAACTCAAAAAGCCTATGGAGTTGCCTCAGGATAAGCCCACAGAGGAATCTATAAAACAAGATCAAAAAGAGGCTACAGATGCTTTAGAAGCGCAGAAAAAGCAAGATGAGCAAGAGCAGCAAGAACAAGGTGGCGACAAACCTGAAGAACAAGAACCAGGCGAAGAACCACAAGAAGGCGATAAGCCTCAAGGTCCACAACCTGACCAGCAAAAAGCGAAGCAAAAGCAAAAGCAAGCGGCAAAAAAAATGAAAGAGATGACGACCAAAATGTCTCAGGCAATGCAAATGGGAGGTGGTGAACAAATGCAGGAAGACATTGATGTGTTACGACAAATCTTAGATAACCTGGTGTTGTTTTCATTTGATCAGGAAAATTTAATGAATCAATTTAAAAGCATAGAAGTTAACCATAATGAATATGGAAAATTTTTGCGTAAACAGAGTAACTTAAGAGAGCATTTTGAACACATCGATGATAGTCTTTTCGCATTGTCTTTACGTCAACCTGCTATTTCTGAACAGGTCAATTCACAAATTACCAATGTGCTCTACAATATAGATAAATCTTTAGGTCAATTATCTGAAAATCAAATATATCAAGGTATTTCTTCCCAACAGTATACCATTACAGCTACCAACGAATTAGCTAGTTTTTTGAGTGATGTTTTAGATAATATGAACATGCAAATGAATCCTTCAATGGGTCAAGGGCAAGGTCAGGGTCAACAATTACCAGACATTATTATGAGTCAGGAAGAACTCAATAAAAAGATGCAGGAAGGGATGAAAAAAGGAGAAGGACAAAAGCCCAAAGAAGGTGAAAATGGAGAAGAAGGCGAGGGGAAAGGTGAAAAAGATGGAGAAAATGGCGATTCCAAAGATGGTAAAGAAGGGAAGGAAGGTAAAGAAGGCCAACAACAAGGCGAGGGTGAAGGTCAAGGCGATAGCGAACAAATAAACGGTGAACTTTATGAGATTTATCAACGTCAGCAACAATTGCGTCAGGCTTTAGAAAATAAACTTGGCGAGGAAGGTAAAAAAGGACCTGGCGGGCAATTACTTAAAAAGATGGAAGAGATTGAATTGGATTTAATCAATAAAGGGTTTACCAATCAAACACTTCAAAAGATGATGGATTTACAACATCAGCTACTGAAATTGGAAAATGCTACTTTTATGCAAGGTCAAGACAATAAACGTAAATCTGAAACCAATAATAAGGTATATGATAATAGCATTCCAAATCAAATTCCTACCGCTAAAGAATATTTCAATACTACTGAAATTTTAAACCGACAAGCATTACCTTTGCAACAGGTTTATAAAAAGAAAGTTCAAGAGTATTTTAAGAAAGTTAATGATTAATTTTAATTACGAAACCGATTTCAAATTAGAAGATGAAACGAAAGTTTCTAACTGGATTTCATCAGCCATTCTAAATGAAAATTGTAAAGAAGGTGAGCTCAATTATATCTTCTGCGACGACACGTATTTGCATCAATTAAATGTTGAATTCTTAAATCATGATACCTTAACAGATATTATTAGTTTCGATTATTCCGTAGGAAAAGAACTACATGGTGATATTTATATTTCTGTAGAACGTGTTGCTGATAATGCTAAAGATTTTCAAGTCCTTTTTAATGATGAATTGCATCGCGTTATCATTCATGGCATTCTTCATTATTGTGGTTATAAAGATAAAACCGAAACCGATGCGAAGACCATGCGACTCAAGGAAGACTACTATTTAAATACACTAAACTAGTATATTAGGATTTCGACGTATATTTGCAGACTGAAAAATTTAATTCTATAATGTTCCACGTGGAACAATACAATATATTATGTTCAACGATTTATATGATGTCATTGTTGTAGGCGCAGGTCACGCTGGAAGTGAAGCTGCTGCCGCTGCTGCTAATATGGGAAGCAAAACCTTATTGGTGACAATGAATTTGCAAAACATTGCACAAATGTCTTGTAATCCTGCGATGGGAGGCATTGCTAAAGGACAAATTGTAAGGGAAATTGATGCTCTAGGAGGATACAGTGGTATTGTAAGTGATACTTCGGCAATTCAATTTAAAATGTTGAACAAATCTAAAGGACCCGCTATGTGGAGTCCGAGAGTTCAAAGTGACCGTATGCGTTTTGCTGAAGACTGGCGATTGCTTTTAGAGCAAACTAAAAACTTAGACTTCTATCAGGAAATGGTGTCTGGATTGTTAGTTGAAAACCATAAGGTCGTTGGTGTGAAAACATCGCTCGGTTTGGAGATAAAAGCTAAAACAGTTGTTTTAACAAACGGAACATTTCTCAATGGCTTAATTCATATTGGCGATAAAAATTTTGGAGGTGGACGCGCAGGAGAACGAGCAGCAACCGGAATTACCGAACAGCTTATTGACTTAGGTTTTGAATCTGGAAGAATGAAAACTGGAACGCCGCCACGAGTTGACGGTCGCTCATTAGATTATTCTAAAATGATTGAACAGCCTGGTGACGAACAACCCGATAAATTTTCATATTTAGAACATATCAAACCACTCAAAGAACAACGCTCTTGTCATATGACTTATACGAGCCCTGAAGTTCATGATTTACTTCGTGAAGGTTTTGATCGTTCGCCAATGTTTAATGGGAGAATTCAAAGTACTGGACCAAGATATTGTCCGTCTATAGAAGATAAGATCAATCGTTTTGCCGATAAAGATCGCCATCAATTATTTGTTGAACCCGAGGGATGGAATACCGTTGAGGTTTATGTCAACGGGTTTTCAACATCACTTCCGGAAGATGTTCAGTTTAAAGCTTTAAAATCTGTTGCAGGTTTCGAAAATGTGAAATTCTTCAGACCAGGTTATGCGATTGAATACGATTATTTTCCGCCAACGCAATTAAAACATACTTTAGAAACGAAGCTGGTAGATGGTTTGTTTTTTGCTGGTCAAATTAATGGAACAACAGGTTATGAAGAAGCAGCCTCCCAAGGCTTGATGGCAGGAATTAATGCAGCTTTAAAAGTTCAAGAAAAAGATGAATTTATCCTCAAACGCAATGAAGCTTATATAGGTGTTTTAGTCGATGATTTAATTACAAAAGGCACTGAAGAACCTTATCGAATGTTTACTTCCAGAGCAGAATATAGAACCTTATTGCGTCAAGATAATGCAGATTTTAGATTAACGCCTAAGGGATACGATTTAGGTTTAGCAAGCGAAACGCGATTAAGACGTATGGAAGAAAAGCAAAAGGAATCTGATAATTTTGTACAGTTTTTTAGAGATACTAGTGTAAAACCTGAAGAAGTAAATCCTATTTTAGAATCTAAAAATTCATCTTTAGTTAAACAATCTGATAAGATGTTTAAGCTGTTTTCTAGACCTAATATTGCTACTGAAGATATGCGTAAAATTGAAGCAGTTGAGAACTATATTCAAGAGCATAATCTAGATACTGAGGTTATAGAACAAACCGAAATTCAAATCAAATATTCTGGATATATTGAAAAAGAAAAAAATAATGCCGATAAATTGAATAGGCTAGAGGACGTGAAAATCCCAGCTAATTTTGATTATACAAAATTAAAATCGATGAGCACTGAAGCTATTCAAAAGTTGACAAAAATTCAGCCAGTGACTATTTCACAAGCGTCTAGAATTTCTGGTGTCTCTCCTGCTGATGTTTCTGTTTTATTGGTGTATTTAGGAAGGTAATGGAGCGTATTGGTTTAAAACAAGAGATTCCATTAAGGCAAAAAATTTCTATTAGTTCACCCTTAATCGTTCTTGGTATTATTTTTTTGAATGAGAGTGTTCTCGTTGGATGCTTAGTTATTTTATTTGGCTTACTGGTTTTTAGTATCAACTATGCCTTGGTTATACCTAAAAGTTTTTCAAACTATTACCTGATTAGAAGCTTTAATATTCCATTATTTAAAGTCAAAAAGACTTTGTTTTTTCCTGATTATATTTCACTGTTTCATCAATCATTCAGACAATCTAATAATGTTGGTTTTCGACCTAATATTCTAAGTGATAGTAGCTACAAATTATACACGATAAAGTTGTTCCAAGAACACAAGAACAAGATTATATTTACATCAACTAATAAAGCAGATGTTTTAAATTACGGACAAGATTTAGCCCAACTTTTAGGAGTAGAATTGTATAATACCTTAGAATAGTTCCACGTGGAACATGAGATAAAAGGCTCTAATTTTAACTGCTCTTAATATCGTTATGAATTAATGTTATGATAGATAAATCAACATACTTACATGTTAAAGATCATTCGGTTTCTGGAGAGACGTTTCAACTGAAGTTTAATTCAGAATTGGATATGCTAGAAACCTATCCGCAACCAGAAATAGATAAATTAGGAGATTATTACGAAAGTGACGATTATATTTCTCATACAGATGCCAAGCGAAATCTTTTTGAAAAAGTATACCACTTCATCAAATCTATTGCATTAAAACGAAAATTAAAACTCATTAATGCTTTTAATACCGAAACCAAAACACTGTTAGATATTGGATGTGGAACCGGTGATTTTTTAAAAACAGCTAGAGAGGATCAATGGAAGGTTTATGGAATCGAACCCAACGAAAGTGCTCGAAATATAGCCAATCAAAAAGTAGAACAAGATGTATTTGACACGAATCATTTATCACAATTTGAAACGCAAACTTTTGATGTGATTACACTTTGGCACGTGCTGGAACATTTACCAGATTTAGAGGAATATTTAACTCAAATACAAAGGCTTTTAAAACCAAAAGGACGTTTAGTGATAGCGGTACCCAATTTTAAAAGTTATGACGCCAAATATTACCAAAACTTTTGGGCTGCTTATGATGTGCCGAGACATTTGTGGCATTTTTCACAAGGATCTATATCTAAGCTTATGAAACAACATCAGATGGAAATTGAAAATACCCATCCTATGATTTTTGATGCTTATTATGTCGCCTTACTTTCTGAAAAATATAAAAAGGGCTTTATGAATCCAATAGTCGCTTTTTGGATCGGATTTAAATCTAATCTTAAAGCAAAACGCTCAGGAGAATACTCCTCCATGATTTATGTGATAAAAAAGAGCTAAAACTCAATTTAAGGCGATTTAAGGGGCTTTTTATTGGTTTAGCAGCCGTTTTATAAGATAATCTTTGAACTTAGCTGTTGAGCCTATTTAAAGCCGTGGTTTTCTATAGGTAAAATAAATCAATATAGTTAAAGTGATAAATTGTGTATATGGCAATTTTTTTTAAGCAAAAACTGATTCACTTTTATACATTTGCAAAAAATAATAAAACTTAGAAATGAAAAAAATATGTAGTGCCTTAGTTCTGGTTTTGGTTTTAGCCTCTTGCCAAGAACAGCAAAAAATTGCTTTTATTGACAATACGAAAGTTGTTAGCGATTTTGATAAGAAAAAAGATTTTGAAAAAAAGTTTCAAGCAAAAATTGATGTGTTCAATAAAAAAGCAGATAGCTTACAACAAGCGATTCAAATTGAAGCCCAAGCATTCCAAATCAAAGCATCAAAAATGTCTCAAAAAGATGCAGACGCAGAATACCAGGCCTTGCTTCAGAAAAAACAACTTCAAGATTATCAGTTAAAAACGGAAGAACAAAGTTTGCAACTGGAAGGTCAAAAGCAAATAGATACACTTATTAAGCAAATGAGAGCTTTTGTAAAAGACTACGGAAAGAAAAATGGATATACCTATATTTTAGGAGCTAATGACGCTGGTAGTGTTTTATATGGGGATGATGCAAAAGATATCACCAAAGCAGTGATCGATGCACTAAACGAAGATTATAAAAAAGAATAATCAAAAAGATAATATCAATTATAAAAGCCAGTTAAGAAATTAGCTGGCTTTTTTATAATAAGGCTGTTAAATGAAAGTTATAGCATCAGTATAAAACGCATCACCAATCCATGAGGTTAAATCAGCTATTAGAACAACCGTTTTTATATTTCAATACCGCTAAACGTAAGTGGGTTTATATCATTAGCGCGACACTTTTTGTCCATGTGTTTTTAATTATATTTCAGCCTTATGGCATTTCAGAAGAAATGGAAAACCCTGTAAATGAGGCGTCTAGTAAATTTTTATTCTTTTTTTCAATAGGAATAAGTACTTTACTGGGTTTGACGCTATCTCAATTTGTTTTGAGACCATTATTAAAGTTTGAAAACGTATCAATAAAAAAATACTGCGCATGGGTGTTTGTTGAAACACTTATTCTTTCGCTTATAAATTTTGGATTCTCATTTGTAATTCCCGATCTAGGTAATGATTTTGAAAACGAACTCAACTTCGCTTTTCAACTAAAAAACTATTTTAGAGCCTTTGTCATTTTATTATTTCCTCTCTTCGGAACCATTATTTATGTCCTCATTCAAGAGTTAACATTTGAAGTTAACGAACTTGGAGAACAGATAAAAAAATACCATAAAGCATTTGATACCTCAAGAACTAATACAGAGTTAAAGCTTAAAGATGAAAATAATAATTTAGACCTATCTATTGCATTAAAAGATTTTCTTTATGCCGAATCAAGTAATCAATATATTGTTGTTCATTATATAAAATCGGGAACTCTAAAAAAACATATTTTAAGAAACCGCTTAAAGAATTTTCTAAACCAAAATAAATATATGTCTATAAAACAAAGCCATAGGTCTTTTGCTGTAAATTTGTTAAACGTGAAACATTTGTCGCGAATTAATGGTAAAGAGTTCCTGATAATTGCTACCAATCCTGCTATTAATATACCTGTTTCTAAATCGTATATAAAAGAGATTAAGAACGAAATAACTCAGCACTACAAACTTTAAGATGCTATTCACTCGAAAAAGCAAACAATTCACTCCAAAAACCATACAATTCACTCCAAAACCCGCTATTTCATTGTTCTTTATTAAATATTTAAAATTAATTTGCGTTGACATTTTTGTAACGAATATAAATCGAATTCGTCATCATTTAATAATCAATCATAAAAGCGAACAATCAAAATGAAACACCTTTTTGTAGGCTTTTGCCTATTATTCAGCGCTGTTGTACTAGCCCAAGAAAAGTACAGTATTAGAGGAACTATAAAAGATATTACAAACGGAGAAACCTTACTGGGTGCCAGTGTTTTTTTAAAAGGAACCAGTAATGGAGCCATCACAAACGAATATGGTTTTTTCTCCTTAACGGCTCCAAAAGGAACATACACCTTAATCATTTCCTATATGGGTTATGAAACATTAACCAAAGACATTAATCTCGACGCCGATCAAACCCTCAATTTTGAACTTAAAGAATTTGCAACAAGCCTAAACGAAGTCATCATCGTAGCAGAGGAGTCTGAGCAGGTTAATCTTAAAAAGCCCCAAATGAGTGTCTCAAAACTCAACGCCAGTACCATCAAACAAATGCCTGCGGTGTTAGGTGAAATCGATGTGGTTAAATCAATACAAATGTTGCCTGGCGTTACTAATAACGGAGAAGGCTCTGCGGGATTTAATGTTAGAGGAGGTGCTGTTGATCAAAACCTGGTGCTTCTCGATGAAGCTATTATTTATAATACGTCTCACTTTTTTGGTTTCTTTTCTGTGTTTAATGCAGATGCAATAAAAGACATCAAACTTTATAAAGGCGATATTCCTGCAAAATTCGGAGGTCGTGTGTCTTCTGTTTTGGATGTCAGACAAAAAGATGGTAATAGTAAAAACTTCAATCTAACAGGAGGCATTGGTTTAATCTCAAGCCGATTAGCTGCCGAAGGCCCTTTATTTAAAGAGAAAGGCTCTTTTTTAATCGCAGGAAGAACCTCCTACGCGCATCTATTTATGAAGGGCATTGAAGACTTAAAAGACGATAAAATTTCGTTTTACGACTTAAACCTAAAAACCAATTACGATATCAATAAAAATAATCGGGTTTATTTGTCTGGTTACTTCGGAAGAGATGTTTTTAACCTTTCTAAAATCATTGAAAACACCTACGGAAATGCAACAGCAAACCTTAGATGGAATCATATTTTTAACGATAAATTATTTTCAAACTTGTCATTGATTTACAGTAAGTATGACTATCAGATTGTTCTCGATTTTATCGAACTCGATTGGATTGCTGATATCAAAAACTATAACTTAAAGTACGACTTGAAATACTATCTTAGTGATAAAGTAAAACTTGAATTTGGAGCCAGTGGGATTTCTTATAAACTCAATCCAGGAGAGGTGAGGCCAACATCTGAAACGTCTCCGGTTAACTATCTAAAACTAGATCAAAAACGTGCTTTTGAAGGCGGATTATATGTAAGTGCCGAACATCAAATTACCGATAAACTTACGGCTCAATACGGACTAAGATACAGTGCGTTTTCTAGACTAGGTGGTCAAAGCATGACAAACTATATAAATAATCAACCTGTAGTTTATAACGATCAGCTAGGCATTTATGAGCGTGGTGAAGTCGCTTCAGAAACCTATTTTGGTAAAAGTGAACGCATTAAAAATTATGATAATTTCGAACCGCGTTTAGGCTTGTCTTACCAATTAAATGATGTGTCTTCAATAAAAGCCAGTTACACAAAGTCTTCCCAATACATACATTTATTATCCAATACATCGTCGGTTACACCTTTAGACGTTTGGACGCCCAGCGGGCAATATATCAAGCCGCAACGCTCGACTCAATATGCCTTTGGGTATTATAAAAACTTTAATGACAATGCTTATAGTCTGGAAGTCGAAACCTATTATAAAACGGTAGATAACAGAATTGATTATATAGATGGTTCTGATTTAATTGGAAACAATACCATTGAAACCGAAATTTTAAACGGTGAAGCCAGAGCCTATGGTTTAGAAGTTTTACTTCGGAAGAATAAAGGCGATTTTACAGGATGGCTGGCATATACCTTATCAAAATCAGAGCAACGTACCTATGGTGGTCAAGCGGGAGGTCCCGGAATTAATGGAGGTCATTGGTACAATACGCCCTACGATAGAACGCATGATATTTCACTTACCGGAATTTATAAACTTAACGATAAATGGAGCTTTAGTTCAAATTTTGTCTTTCAAACCGGTCGACCTGTAACCTATCCAAATGGACAGTATAATTATGAAGGACTTTCGGTAGCGACTTTTTCCAACAGAAATGAAGATCGTTTACCAGCCTATCATCGCATAGATATTTCGGCAACATACACACCAAACAGAAAGCCAGACAACCGCTGGAAAGGCGAATGGGTTTTTGGTATTTACAATCTGTACAATAGAAAAAATGCAGCCTCTATAACTTTTAATCAAAATAATCAAACGGGTTTAAATGAAGCCTCTAGGATTTCAATTTTTGGTTTGATTCCTTCTGTAACCTATAATTTTAAATTTTAATACCATGAAAACATATATAAAATATATCCTATCAATGCTTGCAGTAGTCTTTATGTCTTGTGAAGATGTGATTGATGTCGACGTTCCAACAGGGCAAACCCGACTTGTCATTGAAGCGTCTTTAGATTGGGAAAAAGGAACTTCAGGAAGTAATCAACAGGTTAAATTAAGCACCTCAACACCTTATTTTGAAACCGAAGCGATTCCAGTTGTTGTAGGCGCATCAGTTAAAGTTGTAAATACAAATACAAATGAAGAATTTGTATTTGTTGATCAAAATGATGGAACTTACCTAACCACTACATTTGTTCCAGTTATTGGTAATACCTACCAATTGGAAGTTATTTATAACGACGAAACTTATACGGCAACACAAACCATGACCTCTGTTTCAGATATCAATAACATCACACAATCTATTGAAGGTGGTTTTGATGATGAACTTTTAGAACTAAATATTTATTTTGACGATCCTGAAGACGAAGCAAATTATTACTTGGTTCGGTATTATGAAGATGGGGATTTGTTTCCGTATTTTGAAGATATTTCTGATGAGTTTTTAAATGGTAATGAGATTCATGATTTCTTTGAAAAAGACGATGATGAAGACAGTGGCCAAGCACCATTTCAACCAGGAGATACGGTTGAAATTAATTTATACGGAATTTCTGAAAGCTACTATAATTACATAAGACTACTCATCGAGCAGTACTATAGTGGTGGCGATCCGTTTTCGTCTACTTCCGCAGAAATTAGAGGAAATTGTATCAACGAGACCAATGACGATAATTATGCTTATGGTTATTTTAGAGCCACCGAAGTGGTTAAAACCTCATATACATTTCAATAAAAAAAAGATACATCAAGAATTAAGGCCAGTTATTTTAGCTGGCTTTTTTATGTAATAAACGCGTGAGTTTAATCGATAAATCGGTCAGGATAATTTTAGAATTTCCATTGCGCTCAATATGGTAAATCGCATCTTGAAGCTCGTTTGAAATGTCCATAATATTATTACCATGAACAAAAGGGGCAAATTTTTCGAGCTTAAATCCCGTTTTAGGCGCTATAAAAACCAAATCTTCAGCGTTATAGTTTAACAATAAGGCTTGCCTAAAAAAATCAAGACAAAAATTTAAAAATTGTTTCTGTGTTTCACGACCAGTTTTGGCAATGGTTTCGCTCCAGGATATTAAATCATGAATCGCACTTTTGTTCCCTTTAGCCTTAAAAGCAGACCGAATCCAAAACACAAACCACTCTTCAAACTGCGTATCTTCACTATCGCTATAGACCAAATCACAAGCTTTGTTATAATTGCCATTGGCTTGATGGGCAATTTTAGTAGCGTCAGTATCTGGAATTTGATAATTTTTAATGAGTGCGTTTTTAATAACCTCTTCGGCTAAAGGAGGAAAATGTAACACCTGACAACGCGATCTAATAGTACCAATAATTTGTTCTTCATCTTCAGCAATAAGAATGAAAATCGTTTTATTGGGTGGTTCTTCAATGAGCTTTAATAATTTGTTAGATGCTGTTGTATTCATCTTTTCGGCCATCCAGATGATTAAAACTTTATAGCCGCCTTCATACGATTTTAATGATAATGCTTTAACAATATCTTGTGCTTCATCAACACCAATTTGGCCTTGCTTATTATCAATTCCTAATATACGATACCAATCAAATAAATTCCCGTAAGGCTGACGCTCATTGAGCTGTCGCCATTCTTCCATAAAATGAGCAGACACAGGATGCTTTTTAATTTTATCGTTTGTCGCCACCGGAAACGCAAAATGTAAATCGGGATGCGACAGGTTTTTGAATTTTAAATTACAAGCGTCATTGGCACCTGTGTTTTCACCATCCGTATTTTTACACAATAAATATTGAGCATAAGCAATAGCCATAGGTAAGGTTCCAGAACCTTCTGGTCCAACAAATAGTTGCGCATGTGGCACACGTCCAAAATCGGCACTTTTTGTCAGGTGATTTTTAATGTGTTCTTGTCCTAAAATTTCAGAAAATAGCATGTAGCAAATATACTTTTTTTATAATTCTAATTCATGCAATCGTTTTCGTAAAAAAACAGCTTTTATGGGTTGCTTTTATTGGTTACATTTGTGATTCAATTTTTTAAACCCACCGAAATGAAAACCTTAAATGACTTCAACTTTGAAAATAAAAAAGCATTAATTCGCGTCGACTTTAATGTGCCTTTAAATGATGCTTTCGAAGTAACAGATGCCACACGAATCATTTCTGCAAAACCAACAATCATAAAGATTTTAGAAGAAGGTGGAAGCTGTATATTGATGTCACATTTAGGGCGTCCCAAAGGCGTTCAAGCCGAATTTTCATTACAGCATATTGTGTCAAAAGTTGAAGACATTCTAGGCGTTACAGTAAAGTTTGTAGATAACTGTATTGGACCTGTTGCTGAAGAGGCTGCTCAAAATTTGAATCCGGGAGAAATCCTGCTTTTAGAGAATTTACGTTTCCATGAGGAAGAAAAACAAGGAGATAAAGATTTTGCGGAAGCCTTATCACAACTAGGCGATATTTACGTGAATGATGCCTTTGGAACCGCACATAGAGCACATGCTTCGACGACAATTATTGCTCAGTTTTTTCCTGAAAACAAATGCTTCGGACATTTACTAGCTCAAGAAATTGAAAGTATCAATAAGGTTATGGAAACAGGAGAAAAGCCTGTTTTGGCTGTTTTAGGAGGCGCCAAAGTATCTTCAAAAATTACCATTATTGAAAATATTTTAGATAAAGTTGATCATCTTATTATTGGTGGCGGAATGACTTTTACATTTATTAAAGCACAAGGCGGAAGTGTTGGAGATTCGATTTGCGAAGATGATAAAATGGAATTAGCCTTAGATATTTTAAAGCAAGCGAAAGCGAAAAACGTTCAAATTCATTTACCTGTTGATGTGTTAGCAGCCAATGCCTTTAGTAATGATGCCGATACTCAAATTATTGATGTAACACAAATCCCTGAAGGTTGGCAAGGTCTGGACGCTGGACCAAAATCTATAGAGAGTTTTCACGAAGTGGTAATGCAATCAAAAACCATTTTATGGAATGGACCTTTAGGTGTTTTTGAAATGGAAAACTTTGCAAAAGGGACCATTGCTCTTGGCGATTCTATTGCTGAAGCTACTAAAAACGGCGCTTTTTCACTTGTTGGTGGTGGTGATTCTGTTGCCGCTGTAAAACAGTTTGGCTTCGAAAACAAAGTGAGTTATGTTAGTACAGGTGGTGGTGCAATGCTTGAAAGTCTTGAAGGAAAAACATTGCCAGGAATTGCTGCTATTTTAGAGTAAACAAAGTACATTTTTAGACAATCTAAATTCAGAAATGCCTTACAAACCCTGTTAAATTGTCTAATTAAACTTTCTTTTTAACTAAAAAAATACGATTTTAGCTGACCTATCGTTTTGATAGTTAAACATTTTAACCAATGAACCCTAAGCTATTACCCCTAACGTTTGGCTTTTTGTTATGTGCTTTATTTAGCTTTGGTCAGGATTCAATCCCTAAACCAGCTGAAACCAAAAGACTTACAGAAACCGATTTTGTTAAAGGCGAATCCTACGTCGTTGACACCATCATTGATGGCAAAACCTACTTTAAAAAAGATTTAAACTTAAAGCCTGTTATTGATTCTTCTCAAGTTAGAAAACTAGAAGATCACAAACTTGCTTCAGAGTTGGATGCAAAGTGGTTAGAAGAATTATACAGCAATAATTTGTTTGATACGATTTATCAATCGGTTGCCGAATTGAAGTACGACCCCATTGATTATCCCGAATTATCTACAGATACTTTAAAAGCGAGACTCGAACGACTTAATGCGAGAACACCTTTCAATATTGAATACAACTCATCTTTAGAAAGTGTGATAAAAGGTTATTTAAAACACCGTCGCAACTCTATGTCGCGGCTAATGTCATTAAGTCATTATTACTTTCCGCTATTTGAAGAATCCTTAGACAACTACGATATTCCTTTAGAAGTCAAATACCTCGCCATTGTTGAGTCGGCATTAAAACCAAGAGCACGTTCACGCGTTGGAGCGACAGGTTTATGGCAGTTCATGTTTGGAACAGGCAAAGAATACGGGCTCAATGTTAGCAGTTATGTAGATGAACGGAGTGATCCTATAAAATCAACCGAAGCGGCTAGTAAATATTTAGCGCGGTTGTATAAGATTTTTGGAGACTGGGATTTAGCATTAGCCGCCTATAATTCGGGACCAGGAAACGTTACAAAAGCCATTAGAAGATCTGGTGGTTATGAAAATTATTGGAATATTAGACCACATCTTCCACGTGAAACGGCAGGATATCTTCCAGCATTTTTAGCTACTATGTATATTTTTGAATATGCCGAAGAGCATGGATTTAAAGTAGAAAGACCTAACTATCATTATGTAGAAACGGATACTATTCATGTAAAACGAATGATAAGTTTAGATCAGGTTTCAGAACTAGTTGACGTTCCAATCGAACAACTTCAGTTTTTGAATCCGTCTTACAAACTCGATATTATTCCGTTTATTAAAGGTGAAAATTACACATTGCGATTACCACGAGAAGCTATTGGTAAATTTGTAAGCAATGAAGCACAAATTTATGCTCATATTGAAGCAGAATTAAACAAGCGTGAGAAGCCGCTTCCGCAGTTTTTTGATTCAGACAGTAAAGTACGATATCGCGTTAGGTCTGGGGATTACTTAGGAAAAATTGCCAGAAAATATGGAGTTAGGGTAAGCCAAATAAAACAATGGAATGGCTTGCGAAGTAATAATCTTAAAATTGGTCAGCGACTCACCATATACCCAAGAACACCTTCAACTTCGAGTAAAACAGTAAGCTCAAATACGCCTAAAAAAGTTATCAATACTGAAGGAAAATCAACGTATAGAGTTCAAAAAGGAGATTCTCTTTGGAGCATTTCACAAAAATTTCCTGGAGTTTCTGTTCAAAATATTAAAGAATGGAACGATATTAGCAGTAACAAACTAAAAATAGGAATGACGCTTGTTGTATCTAAATAAGTGTGCTAAAAATTCAGAAAAAAATGAAGAACATATTAAGTGTTTTAGTTGCCGTATTACTCATTAGTTCTTGTGATGATAAAGAACAGAAACGCTATGTACCTGAATCGTCAGGTCAAATTAATAACCTTGTTGTTGTTGCCGAGAATCAGTTGTGGGAAAATAATGTTGGAGAAGCGATTAGAGATATTCTCGCTGCACCTGTTGAAGGATTGTCAAAAGAAGAACCTCAGTTTACAATGAGTCAAATGCCAACACAGGTTTTTTCTGGTTTTGCAAGATACAACAGAACAGTATTGAAAATTGAAAAAGGGAAAGAAGCGGGTACTAAAATTGCTACAGATGCCTATGCAAGACCTCAAACCATGGTTGTGATTACTGGACAAACTAATGACGAAATTATTGAGGAAATAAAAGCGAATGCACCAAAAATTATCAATGCATTCAAAAAAACAGAGCTTACAGAGCGTCAAAGACGTACCAGCAAATCCTTGTTTAATGATAGTCCGCTAAAAGATAAATTAGGTGTTTCACTTAAGTTTCCAACCGCTTATAGAATTGCAAAAAATGAAGATGATTTTTTCTGGATTCGAAGAGATATCGATAGAGGTAATGTAGATATGTTGCTTTATGAGGTACCAATATCTTCTATTAGAAAAGGCGATAGTGCCGTTGTAGATGTTATTAGAGTAAGAGATTCGGTTGGTAAAATTCACATCGAAGGTGCTGTAGAAAATACGTTTATGGCTACCGAAGATAAGTTTACACCATTTATTAGTCAAGTCATCGTTGATAATAAACCAACCTATGAAACCAGAGGAATTTGGGATCTAAAAAATGCCTTTATGTCTGGTCCATTTATTAATTATGCTATCGAAGACAAAGTAAATAACCGTTATGTCATTATTGAAGGTTATGTTTTTGCGCCTTCTATCGCTAAACGAGATTATATGTTTGAGTTAGAATCGATAATAAAATCGATTGCTATTCAATAATAAATACCAAAAAAAGAGACACTTTAAAGTGTCTCTTTTTTTTATGCAATAAGAATTTAAAATTATTCTTTTTTATCTTTAACTACTGAACCGTCTTCTTCTTTACTAGCATCTTTAAATTCTTTGATGCCGCTTCCAAGACCTCGCATAAGTTCAGGGATTTTCTTACCTCCAAATAAAAGCAATACAACCACAACGATTAATATTATAGAACCGTATCCTGGCATTCCTAAAAAAATTGAACTTGATATCATAATATTTAATTTTGAACTGCAAATTTAAGAATTAAACTTCAAATTAAACGTTTATTATGAAACTTTAAGATTTGCAATTTAAACTTGGACTTATTTTATTTAATTTTGTACGATAATGGCAAAACAAGAAAAAGAGAAAAAATTCAGAAAGAAACTGCTTCATAAGTATCGTTTGGTGGTTTTAAACGAGGATACTTTTGAAGAACGATTTGCTATTAAATTAACGCGACTTAATGTTTTTGTCATTGCGTCATTAGGAACAATACTACTAGTCGCAGGCACTATTTTTTTAATCGCTTTTACATCTTTAAAAGAATATATACCTGGCTATTCATCGACGGCTTTAAAAAAGCAAGCCACGGTTTTGAATTATAAAACAGATTCCCTTCAACAGGTTATAAATCTTAATGAACAATATTACGCTTCGATAAAAAAAGTACTAACGGGCGATGTTAGCTCGGTAGATTTTAACAGAGACTCCATTATTGATGCGGCGAGTATCGATCCCAATGATTTAGATTTAGTGCCAACGAAAGAAGATTCTCTATTGCGGGAACTAGTTGATAAAGAAGATAAATACAATGTGTTTGAATCGGCAATTTCGTCCACAAATTTTGTCCTGTTTCCACCTGTTAATGGAAAAATTTCTGAAGGCTATAATCTTAAAGAGAAACATTATGCTGTTGATATTGTAGTTGCCAAAGACACTCCCGTAAAAGCCACAGCAGATGGCACTGTGATTTTTGCCGAATGGACAGTAGAAACGGGTTATGTTGTAATTATTGAACACAGTTACGAACTGATCTCTGTTTATAAGCACAATGCCTCCATTACCAAGCAGCAAGGCGATTTAGTGAAGTCTGGAGAAGTCATTGCCATGGCTGGAAATACAGGCGAATTGACCACTGGACCACATCTGCATTTTGAACTTTGGAATAGAGGCTATCCCGTAAATCCTACTAACTACATAGACTTTAATTGATGCTATCTATAAAATCTTCACTCGCCAAACTATTTGCTAAAAACATTAGAAAATCTATTTTAAAATGGTCAAAAGCTCCTGTAAAAACACAGGATAAAGTCTTTCAGAAACTCATAAAAGATGCTGCTCACACCCAATTTGGAATAGACCATGATTTTAAGTCTATTAAAACATATCAAGATTTTATCGAACGTGTACCTATCAGAGATTATGAAGATTTAAAGCCTTATGTAGATAGGGTTGTTGCTGGAGAAGAAGATATTCTTTGGAAAGGTAAACCGTTATATTTTGCCAAAACTTCGGGAACAACATCTGGGGCAAAATACATCCCATTAACCAAGGAAAGTATGCCAACTCATGTCGAAGCAGCACGTAATGCTATTTTGATGTATATCGCCGAAACAGGGAATAGTAAGTTTGTTGATGGTAAAATGATTTTTTTACAAGGCAGTCCAATACTCAAAGAACAAAATGGGATACAATTAGGCCGACTTTCTGGGATTGTAGCACATTATGTCCCTAAATACCTCCAAAAAAACCGTATGCCGTCATGGGAAACCAACTGTATAGAAGACTGGGAAACTAAAGTAGAAGCTATTGTTGAAGAAACATTATCTGAAGATATGACGGTGATTTCTGGAATTCCATCATGGGTACAAATGTATTTTGAAAAACTACAGCAACGTACAGGAAAAAAGGTTGGTGACATATTTAAAAACTTTAACCTTTTTATTTTTGGAGGCGTTAATTACGAACCTTATCGCGCGAAGTTTGAAAACCTTATCGGAAGAAAAGTTGATAGTATAGAACTCTATCCTGCCAGTGAAGGGTTTTTTGCATTTCAAGATTCGCAACAGGAAAAAGGAATGTTGTTACAATTAAATTCCGGAATGTTCTATGAGTTTATCGAAGCTAACACATTTTTTGACGCCGCACCTAAGCGACTCTCCATTGCAGATGTTGAGATTGGTGTTAACTATGTGATAATCATTTCGACCAACGCAGGATTATGGGCATATAATATTGGTGATACCATTCAATTTACGTCTACAAAACCTTATCGCGTTATTGTATCGGGCCGCATAAAGCATTTTATTTCGGCGTTTGGTGAGCATGTCATTGGGAAAGAAGTTGAACAAGCACTTCAGGAAGCCACATTAGAGGCTTCAACCCGTATTTCAGAGTTTACTGTAGCTCCACAAATTAACCCGAAGTCTGGGCTACCTTATCACGAATGGTTTATCGAATTTGAAAATGAACCTGAAGATATTTCCGACTTAGCCAAACGTATAGACACCGCTTTACAACAACAAAATAGCTATTATTATGATCTTATAGTTGGAAAGGTGCTTCAGCCTTTAAAAATCACGACTATTCAAAAGAATGGCTTTCAGAATTATATGAAATCCATCGGAAAATTAGGGGGACAAAATAAGATTCCGAGGCTCTCAAACGACCGAAAAATAGCTGATGCTTTATACACTCAAAAATTAACTAAATAGTACTATATTTGTTCGCAAACTAATTGCGAATGAACAAAAAGAAAATTCACGAAAGAACGAGAGCGCAAGAAAGCTCAAATGCCATTGAGAGAATGTATGTCACGATGCGACATCTGTTTAATCGTGGGTTCTATAAACCTATGGGTGTTTCGGGAGAGACACTTAGAGAATCCCTACTATTATTACGTCCAGAAATCTACGGCTCGATTGCTGAAGAAAAAGCAGAACTTGAAGGTTTGTTATATGTAATTGACCGTCTTCCTGAAGGTATAGAAGAATGTACATTTATCAACTTAACCAGCGATGAAGGTTATGGAAATTCTCATTTTAAACCTATTATTCCTCCTAAAAGACGACGTAATTGTTACCGCATAGATGATGAGCAAATGAACATAGAAATAACGCGTGGTCGTTCAGAAATCTATGACATACTCACTCACCTTACTTTTTTATTTGTTGAATCTCATAAAATAAGTAAGCGTGTATTAATTGACGAACAAGGTACCACAACTAGAGATTGGGTTAAGTTGGAAAAAGCAGTGCTTTCTAAAAAGAAACTGACACAGCAAGAACGTGAAATAGCCATCACGCATACGGCTAACATCTTAGGAAGAACATTTGAAGAACTCACCAACGCACACGCCCAATTCACTACAAAATCGAAGCCCGAACGCTTACTTCATATTATTTATTGGCTAGGAAAACTGGCTATTGAAGAAGTGATTCACAATACGAAACGAACAGTTACGTTTAGCCCAGTGCTGAGAGAGCGCTTAGGACATCACATTCATGGTGAAATCTGGGCCAATAATATCAAGGGCGTTTTACATAAAAACAACTTGCTTAAGCGCCCAATACATGTGATTAGTGCTAATATGCACAGTGTAATGAACTCTATATTTGCTCCTAAAGCATTAAAAACATTAGTGTCTAAAAAGGATATTTTTGAAGTTTATGAATCTATAAGCCAAAAAGAAAATGAAGCACTACGCAATAAAATTACTAAAGAAGCGTTGCAAAGTGGAATGATCTATATTAAAGACACTTCGGGTACTAACATTGATGTTCAAATTTTTGATACTGAAAAAATAGATTTCTCCAAAACAGATATTGAAGTTGGAGCCACCTTTAATGATGTAGAAAAACCAGTCATTTTTGTCATGGATTACGCTTTTGGGGAACAGGCTTATGAAACGATAGATGAGTTGTTAAAACCTATAGTCGTAGATGGTGAAAAAGTGCATTTAGATGTGAAATCTGTATCGATAATGGGAAAAGCCGGAATTTTAGAAGGTGGTAAAGGTGATATTATGATTCCTTCTGCTCATATATTTGAAGGCACAGCAGATAATTATCCTTTTGAAAATGAACTTTGTAAAGAAGATTTAGAGGGACAAGGCGTAAATGTTTATGAAGGCGCTATGATTACAGTATTAGGAACATCGCTTCAGAACAAAGAAATTTTAAAGTTCTTTTTTAATTCAACATGGAATGTCATTGGATTAGAGATGGAAGGTGCTCATTATCAAAAAGCGATTCAAGCCGCATCTAAAGTACGAGGAAGCATTAATCCAGATGTAAAAGTAAGGTATGCTTATTACGCAAGTGATAATCCATTAGAAACAGGAAGTACATTAGCTTCTGGTGGTTTAGGAACTTCGGGAGTAAAGCCAACATATTTGATAACACGAAAAATATTGCAGCAGATATTTAATTAAAATTAAAACATATTATGAGTGAAAAATTACCGGATAGCCAAAATTCTGAAGAAATCGATTTAGGGCAATTATTTAATGCAATCGGTAACCTATTTGAAAAGTTTTTCAGGTTTTTAAAGTCTGTTTTTAAAACGATGTTGTCTTTAATTGTTTTTCTTTTAAAAGCAGTTATTGATAATTTTAAACTAATTGCTGCTATTCTTTTAGTGTCTGCTGTTTTGGGGTATTCAGCTGAAAAATTTCTGCCTAAAACCTATGAATCTAGTATGTTGGTCAAACCTTATTTTGATTCTCAATATCAGCTTATAACAAACATAAACTACTATAATGCTTTAATAGATAATAAGGACTATAACACCTTGTCTAAGATTTTTGAAATTCATAAAGATACAGTACAGAAAATCAAATCATTAGAGATTAATTTAGCACCAGAAGCAGAAACCACGAAGCTTTTAAAGTATGAAAGGTTTATAAAATCTATAGATAGTACGCGAGCTCTTGATATATCATTTGATGATTTTATAGAAAATGAAGACATTTATACTGGTGATAAATATGAAATTGTTGTCGAGTCTTTTAAGAAGGATATTTTTCAGAATTTAGGAACTGGAATCGCTAAGTCATTTACGAACACCTATTCTTTGAATAAGAAAAAGAAAAAAGATTCCTTAAATTTTCTGCAAAAACAAAATTTACTGGAAGCTATTAATGAGGTAGACTCGCTTCAAAAAGTTTATATTGAAGTGCTTGAGGAAGAGTCAAAGGCCTCTAAGTCAACCTTAAAGTTTGGAGGAGACGAATTGTCTTTAGATAAGGAGAAATCGAATACTAAAGAATTTGAATTATTAAATAAAGAGATTCAGTTGAGAGATCAGCTAAGAAGATTAGAAGAGCAGAAAGTAGAGGAAGATGTGTTTTTTGATATCATCTCGGGCTTTCAGGAAGTTGGTGACCCTTCAAAAGAAATCACAGAACGCTATACATTTATTTTCCCAATTTTAGCATTTGTATTAATTTGTTTCTTATTTTTTATATCAAGAATAGTTAGGTTTGTAAAAAACTATGAAGCGTAAAAAATCGGTTTTAATTACTGGAGGCGCAGGTTTTATTGGTTCTAATTTTATTCCATATTTTTTAGACCTAAACCCAGAAACTAAAATTGTAAATTTAGATAAACTTACCTACGCAGGTGAATTAGAAAATTTAAATACAATCGCCTCAAACAGTAACTACACCTTTGTTAAAGGAGATATATGTGATCGGAACTTAATTGAAGTCCTTTTCGATGAGCATAAATTTGACGCTGTAATCAATTTTGCTGCAGAATCTCATGTAGATAATTCAATTGAGAAGCCTGATGAGTTTATTAAAACCAATATTGTAGGCACATTTAATCTTTTAGATGTTGCTAAAAATTATTGGATGGAAGGGCCAAATCAAATAAAAGAAGGCTGTGAATTTAATCGGTTTCATCACATTTCAACCGATGAGGTTTATGGAACTTTAGGTGAAACAGGATTGTTCACTGAGGATACACCTTACGCACCCAATAGCCCTTATAGTGCTTCGAAAGCCTCCTCAGATTTTATTGTTAGAAGTTATTTTCACACCTATGGAATGAACGTTGTAACGACCAATTGCTCTAACAATTATGGACCTAAGCAACACGACGAAAAACTGATTCCTACCATTATAAGAAAAGCTTTAGATGGAGAACAAATCCCAATTTATGGCGACGGAAAAAACATAAGAGATTGGCTCTATGTTTTAGACCATTGTAATGGAATCAATCTGGTTTTTAACAAAGGCGAAGCTGGAGAGACTTACAATATAGGCGGAAGAAATGAAAGGGATAATTTATATATTGCTCATAAAATTTGCGAACTATTAGACCATCTTTTACCAAAACAAAAGCCTTATAGCGAGCAAATCACCTTTGTTAAAGATAGACCAGGACATGATTTTAGATATGCAATCGATGCTTCTAAAATTGAAAATGAACTAGGATGGAAAGCCAACGAAAGTTTTGAAACTGGAATCGAGAAAACAATCAACTGGTATTTAGATAAATATAAGAATCAATGAAAGGAATAATATTAGCAGGCGGTTCTGGTACGAGGTTGCACCCTTTGACCAAAGTAGTTAGCAAGCAATTAATGCCTGTGTATGATAAACCCATGATTTATTATCCTTTAACCACATTGATGTCTGCCGGAATACGTGAAATTTTAATTATTTCCACCTCAAAAGACACGCCGAGATTTAAGGAGTTATTAGGTGATGGAAGCGATTTTGGATGTGATTTCCAGTATGAAGTTCAAGAACAACCCAATGGCTTAGCAGAAGCATTTATTATTGGCGAGAAATTTGTTGGCGATGATAAGGTCGCCTTAATTTTAGGAGATAATATTTTTTACGGTTCTGGATTAGACCAAACTCTTAGAAATAGCAATGATCCTGATGGCGGTGTTATTTTCGCCTATCACGTTCATGATCCGCAACGCTATGGTGTGGTCGAATTTGATGAACATAATAAAGCACTTTCAATTGAAGAAAAGCCTAAAAAGCCCAAGTCTAATTATGCGGTTCCAGGTATTTATTTTTATGATAATTCAGTCCTAGAAATAGCAAAAAATATTAGGCCTAGCTCTCGGGGCGAGTTAGAAATTACAGATATCAATAAAACCTACTTAGAACGCCAAAAATTAAATGTTCAGATTTTAGATAAAGGTACAGCCTGGCTAGATACAGGGACATTTAATTCATTAATGCAAGCGTCTCAGTTTGTTCAAGTTATTGAAGAACGTCAAGGATTAAAAATTGGTTGCATCGAAGAAATCGCTTATAAAATGGGTTTTATAGACAAAGCTCAACTAAAAAAACTAGCCGAACCCTTACTTAAAAGCGGGTATGGTGAATACCTTCAAAACCTTTAACTTATGGTGATTGAAGAAACAAACCTCAAAGATTGCTTTGTTATAATACCTCATGTTTTTGAAGACAATAGAGGGTATTTCTTTGAGAGTTTTAATAAAAATAAATTTAAAGACATTACAGGAAAGGCGGTTGATTTTGTTCAAGATAATGAATCAAAATCATCAAAAGGCGTATTACGAGGACTGCATTTTCAAATAGGAGCCTACGAGCAGTCAAAATTGATTAGAGTGGTTAAAGGACGAATTCTAGATGTTTGTGTTGATTTAAGAAAAAACGAACCTTCATTTGGACATTATTTTTCTGTAGAATTAAGCGATAAAAACAAAAAACAAGTCTTTATCCCTAAAGGATTTGCCCACGGATTTTTAGTTTTAGAAGACAATACGGTAATTAATTATAAATGCGATAATTTCTATAGTAAAAACCATGAAAGAGGTATTATCTTTAATGATACCGATTTAAACATTAACTGGAATGATTCTCCAAGTGATTTAGTTTTATCAGAAAAAGATAAATCACTACCAACACTTTCTGAATATCTAAATGAAAATAAGAGTTTTAGTAACAGGGGCTAATGGTCAATTAGGAAAAACAATTAGTGACCTCTCATCAAGCTACAGTGAGTCTTTAGAATTTATATGTCTGAATAAATCTCAATTAGATATTAGTGATAAAGATGGCGTTCATAAATTTTTTACCGAAAACAGTTTCGATTACTGTATCAATTGTGCAGCTTATACAAATGTTGATTTAGCCCAAAAAGAATATGAAACCGCAATAAATATCAATGCGATTGGGGCTAAGCATTTAGCCTTGAGTTGTAAAGAAAATCAGGTCGTCTTAATTCATATGTCTACAGATTATGTTTTTAATGGCAATCAAACACGTCCTTATACCGAATCAGACGAGACAAATCCTATAAATAGTTACGGAAAATCAAAGCTTTTAGGCGAAAACTATATCAAAGAGAGTACTTCAGATTATTTTATCATAAGAACTTCTTGGTTGTATTCTCAATTCAATAACAACTTCGTCAAAACCATATACAATAAGTTATCTAATGATGAGAAACTAAATATTGTGACATCTCAAAAAGGAACGCCTACATCGTGTATTGATCTTGCAAAATTCATTCTTTTTTTGGTAGAAAATCAAATCAAAAGCTTTGGCATCTATCATTTTTCTGCTTCAGGAAATACTACATGGTTCGGACTCGCAACTCATATCGCTGAATATGTAAATAAAGCGTCGAATGTTAAGCCAATAGCACATTATGATACATTAGCAGAGCGGCCTTTATACAGTGTTTTAGACAATCAAAAAGTCATACGACTAACAAAAACAGATCAACCCAACTGGAGAAAAAGCGTTAATATCGTATTAAATGCACTTTCAATATCTTCAGATTCTAAACATTAGAAAGCGCATTAAGTATAAAAAGTATGAACAAAAACCATACATTTGCTGATTATACTAGATTACTGAACTATACGCGAAATTAGTTTGAGAATAAAACGAAGTTTTAAATAAAGAAAAATGCAAAAAAAGATAGCACTAATAACGGGAGTTACAGGCCAAGATGGCGCCTATCTAAGTGAGTTCCTATTAAAAAAAGGATATATTGTTCACGGTATTAAACGAAGGTCTTCGCTTTTTAATACCGATAGAATTGATCACCTTTATCAAGATCCTCATGAGGAAAATCAAAACTTCATTTTGCATTATGGCGATCTAACCGATAGTACTAATCTTATTCGAATAATTCAAGATGTAAAGCCAGATGAAATTTATAATCTTGCGGCAATGAGTCATGTTCATGTGTCTTTTGAAATACCAGAATACACAGCTAATGCCGATGGTGTTGGAACCTTGAGATTGCTTGAAGCCATTAGGATTTTAGGTTTAGAAAAAACAACACGAATATATCAGGCATCAACGTCTGAATTATACGGTAAAGTACAAGAAGTACCACAAACAGAAACCACTCCTTTTTACCCTAGAAGTCCGTATGCCGTAGCAAAAATGTATGCCTATTGGATTACGGTTAATTACCGCGAAGCCTATGGTATGTATGCTTGTAACGGCATTCTTTTTAATCATGAATCACCAATTCGAGGGGAAACATTTGTAACACGTAAGATTACCAGAGCAACTTCAAGAATTGCTTTAGGATTACAAGACAAAGTTTACTTAGGAAACTTAGATGCTCAAAGAGATTGGGGACATGCAAAAGATTATATAAGAATGATGTGGATGATTTTACAAGCCGAAGAACCTGAAGACTGGGTTATTGCAACCGGAAAAACCACAACAGTTCGTGATTTTGTAAGAATGAGTTTTAACCATGTTGGAATAGAATTAGAATTTAAAGGCGAAGGTTCAAACGAAAAGGGCTATGTTAAGTCCTGTAACAACGCCGATTATCAATTAGAGATAGGCAAAGAAGTTGTTGCAGTAGACGAAAAATACTATAGACCAACCGAAGTCGACCTTCTTATTGGTGATGCTACTAAGGCAAAGGAAAAGTTAGGATGGGTTCCAGAATATGATTTACCTTCTTTAGTCAAAGACATGATGTCAAGCGATATTAAATTGATGCAAAAACAGCAATTTCTTAAAGATGGTGGTTACAGAATAAAAAATTACTTTGAGTAATCATTTATGAATAAGGAAGCTAAAATTTATGTTGCCGGCCACAGAGGCTTAGTGGGAAGTGCATTATTAGAAAACCTTCAAGAGAAAGGCTATCATAATATCATCACAAGAACTCATAAGGAACTGGATCTTACAAACCAAGTTGATGTCGCCAAGTTTTTTGAAATTGAAACACCCGAATACGTGTTTTTGGCTGCTGCAAAAGTAGGCGGTATTGTAGCAAACAATACCTACAGAGCTGATTTTATTTATGACAACATGATGATTCAAAACAATGTGATTCATCAAAGTTATGTACATGGTGTTAAAAAGCTTTTATTTTTAGGAAGTACTTGTATTTACCCTAAAAATGCTCCTCAACCCATGAAAGAAGAGTATCTACTAACAGATACTTTAGAATATACGAACGAACCTTATGCCATTGCAAAAATTGCAGGTATAAAAATGTGTGAAAGTTATAATTTACAATATGGCACTAACTTCATTTCGGTTATGCCTACCAATTTGTATGGTCCAAATGATAATTTTGATTTAGAAAAATCACACGTATTACCAGCGCTTATTAGAAAAATCCATTTGGCGAAACTTTTAAATGAAGACCGCTATGATGAGGTTTTAGCAGATACGGGGTTTTCAACAATTGAGGAAGCTAAAACATTTTTATCTGGCTTTGGTGTTTCTAAAGCTCATGTTGAAATTTGGGGTTCAGGACAACCAAGACGTGAGTTTCTTTGGTCTAAAGATATGGCAGATGCTTGTGTGTTCATTATGGAGAACAGAGACTTTAAGGATACCTTTTCTGAAGACCAAAACGACATAAGAAACACACATATTAATATTGGTACAGGAGAAGATATTTCTATTAAAGAATTAGCTGAAATGATAAAAACCATAGTAGGTTTTAAAGGCGAACTGATTTATAACACGAATAAACCTGACGGAACACTTAGAAAATTAACCGATGTGTCTAAGCTAAATGCTTTAGGCTGGAAACACAAAGTGTCATTAGAAAACGGAATTAAGAAAATGTATGATTGGTATGGAACTAAATAAAAACTTACAAATTGCAATCGATGCCTCATTAAAAGCAGGTGAAGTTATAATGGAGGTCTATGATACTGCTTTTGATGTAGAAATTAAAGATGATAAATCGCCACTTACTCAAGCCGATAAAAAAGCTAATGATGTAATCAACTCTTTTTTACAACCAACACCTGTGCCTATAATTAGTGAAGAGAATAAGCAAATTGATTTTAATGTTAGAAAGCAATGGGATACCTGCTGGATTGTAGATCCTGTAGATGGTACAAAAGAATTTATAAAGCGAAATGGTGAATTCACAGTTAATATTGCTTTGGTTCATAAAGGCGTGCCTCAATTAGGTGTCATTTATGTGCCCGCAACAAAAACACTTTATTTTGCAGATGTTGTAAAGGCGGAAGCATTTAAAGCAGAATTAACCTCACATCAAACGTCCTTAGAAGCGATATTACAACAGGCAAAACCATTACAAACGAAACCAAGAACTAACAATATTGAGGTCGTTGGGAGCCGATCGCATATGAGTCAAGAAACCATGGATTTTGTTGAAGCCTTAAAAACCTCAGGAAGTGATGTTACCATAGTTTCCAAAGGAAGCTCGCTTAAGTTTTGCCTTGTTGCCGAAGGAAATGCTGATATCTATCCAAGATTTGCTCCAACAATGGAATGGGATACTGCTGCAGGTCAGGCCATTTGCAATGCAGTTGGTGTTGATGTTATATCAAAAGAAACCGAAAAACCTTTACTCTATAACAAGGAAAATTTACTAAACCCCTGGTTTGTAGTTTCTAAGAACTAACCCACTATGACTGCTTATAAACAAGAGTCGCATATTAGAAGTATTCTCAAGGGAATTTCTTGGAGAATTGTTGCAACAACAGATACTATTCTAGTTGTATTACTCATAACCTGTTTAACAGGGCATTGCAGTATTGAAAGCGCAATTAAAATTGGTTCCATTGAGTTTTTAATAAAGTTTTTAGTCTATTATGTTCACGAAAGAATCTGGCAAAGTCAGATGCTTAACAGAAGAACAGAAAAACATCAAACGCTTAAAAAAACAATTTCCTGGCGAATCATAGCCACGACAATGACCTTTTTAATTTCTGGTTCTGTATTGAATGCTTTTGATGAAATAGCGTTATATATTGCACTTACAGAATTATTTACGAAATTCGCACTGTATTACCTTCATGAAAGACTGTGGCTAAAACTTCCTTTAGGTAGAATTAGAGAATACTTTTTCGGTAAAAAACAATAACATGTCAAAACATATCATTCCACATAGCTATCAGGTTTCAAAAGCAAATAGGATCCAATCCAATCAACACAATTCATTTTTAATATGGTTTACAGGACTTTCTGGGTCAGGCAAATCAACCATTGCCAATCTGGTAGAAAAAAAACTATTTGAAAACGGTGTAAAAACCTATTCCTTAGATGGTGATAATATTAGAACAGGTATTAATAAAGACCTGTCGTTTGCTCCTGAACACCGAACAGAAAATATTAGAAGAATTGCTGAAGTTTCCAATTTAATGATCGATGCAGGTTTAGTTGTTTTGGCAGCTTTTGTATCTCCTTATAAAAAAGATAGACAGAACATTAGAACTATCGTTAAAGATGTTAACTTTGTCGAGGTTTATATCAATACAAGTGTCGAAGAATGTGAGCGTAGAGATGTAAAAGGCTTGTACAAAAAAGCAAGAGCTGGAGAAATTAAGAACATGACCGGTATTTCGGCGCCATACGAAGCACCTGAAAACCCTGATATTGAAATAAAAACAGAAAATGAATCCATTGAAGATTCTGTTCAAAAGATAGTAGATTTTATAACACCAAAATTACAACTCAACAATGAGTAAGTATTATTTAAATTATTTAGACGAATTAGAGAGTGAAGCCATTTTTATTTTACGTGAAGTCTGGGCTCAATTTGATAATCCCGTTATTTTATTTTCTGGCGGGAAAGACTCCATTTTAGTAACGCACTTGGCAAAGAAAGCCTTTTATCCGGCTAAAATCCCTTTTCCTTTAATGCATGTAGACACTGGTCATAATTTTCCTGAAACTATTCAGTTTAGAGATGATATTATCAAAGATTTAGGCGTACAGCTTATTGTAGGTTCTGTTCAGGAGTCTATTGATGATGGTCGTGTTGCTGAAGAAAAAGGGAAGAATGCAACAAGAAACGCCTTACAAATCACCACGCTTCTAGATGCTATTGAGTCAAACAAAATTGATTGTGCCATTGGAGGTGGTCGAAGAGATGAAGAAAAAGCACGAGCAAAAGAACGTTTCTTTTCTCATCGTGATGATTTTGGGCAATGGGATCCAAAAAATCAACGTCCAGAACTCTGGAATATCTTTAACGGAAAGCATTTTGAAGGCGAGCACTTTAGAGCCTTTCCTATTAGTAACTGGACAGAAATGGATGTATGGAACTACATCAAACGCGAAAACATAGCCATTCCTTCACTGTATTTTGCACATGAACGCGAAGTGGTTTGGAGACAGGATAGCTGGATCCCGAATTCTGAGTTTTTGATTCTTGAAGATCACGAAGAAATTGTCACAAAGAAAATTCGTTTTAGAACTTTAGGAGATATCACCATTACAGGAGGTATTGAGTCTGATGCAGATACCTTAGAAAAAATTGCCGATGAGGTTTCTGGAATGCGTCAAACCGAAAGAGGAAATAGAAGCGATGATAAACGTTCAGAATCGGCCATGGAAGACAGAAAACGTCAAGGATATTTTTAAAAAAAAAGAAACAATGTTAGACAACAATCAACTATTAAGATTTACAACTGCAGGAAGTGTCGATGATGGAAAAAGTACGTTAATAGGACGTTTATTATATGATTCTAAGTCCATTTTTGAAGACCAATTACAAGCCATAGAAACCACAAGTAAAAAGAAGGGTCATGATGGTGTTGACTTGGCACTTTTTACAGACGGTTTAAAAGACGAACGCGAACAAGGGATTACCATTGATGTAGCGTATCGTTATTTTACAACACCAAAGCGTAAATTTATAATTGCAGATACGCCAGGACATATTCAATATACTAGAAACATGGTCACAGGAGCTTCTACAGCTAATGCTGCCATTATATTGGTTGATGCACGACATGGTGTCATAGAGCAAACTAAAAGACATTCATTTATTGCGTCCTTATTGCAAATTCCACATGTTATTGTGTGTATCAATAAAATGGATTTGGTGGATTATTCAGAAGAGGCTTACAATAAAGTGATTAATCAATTTGAAGAGTTTTCGTCTAAATTATTAGTTCATGACATTCGTTTTATTCCTATTAGTGCCCTCAATGGTGATAATGTTGTAAACCGATCAGAAAACATGACTTGGTATCAAGGCGCTCCATTATTACACACTTTAGAAACCATGCATATAAGTAGTGATATTAATAAAGTAGATGCTAGGTTTCCAGTACAAACCGTTTTGCGACCTCAAAGTGAAGCGCATAGAGATTATAGAGGTTATGCTGGGAGAGTTGCAAGTGGTATTTTTAGGGTTGGTGATGAGGTTACAGTTATGCCTTCTGGATTTACTTCAAAAATAAAAACCATAGACACGTTAGATCAAACACTATCAGAAGCTCATGCACCAATGTCTGTTTCTATAACCTTAGAAGATGATATTGATATTAGCCGTGGCGACATGATTGTACGTTCAAATAATAAACCAGAACCATCTCAGGATATTGAAGTGATGTTGTGTTGGCTAAATAATAGTCCGGCAAAACCAAGAGCTAAATATAGTATTCGTCATACAAGCAACGAACAAAAAGCCATGATAAAAGAAGTGGTTTATAAAATCAATATCGAAAGTTTAGATCGTAATACTGAAGATAAGGATCTTAAAATGAATGATATTTCTAAGGTTAAAATTAGAACAACAAAACCAATAATGGTTGACGCTTACAGAGAAAACCGAACAACGGGAAGTATTATCTTAATAGATGATACAACCAATGAAACTGTAGCGGCTGGAATGATTGTTTAATGTTTTTGATATGAATAGAATAGCTTTAATATTATGTGTTCTCTTTTTTATGTCATGCTCTGAAAAGAAAAGCAGTAAAAAAGAAGTGCCTACCATTGTTGAAAAAAAGGAACTTATTGTAAAAGTTTATTTAAAAACAGATGTTGAGGATGTTTTTAGCATAAGAATGGATAATATTCAAGTAGATGAATTTCAAAAGAAGAATATATTTATTAGAGAAACGATACCACTTTCAACAGGCTACGAAAGTATAACGGCTAATTTTGGGCCCAATAATTTTTCTAAGCATATTCATTTTGGTTTAGGAAAAAAATTAAAAACAGTTGATTTAAAAACAATTGAGTTTACCTATAAGGGAAATACATTAACAATCACAAAAGAGAACTTTAATGATTACCTACAGGTAAATGATTCTGCTGAGCTTAATTTAGAAGATTTCAGTATTAATACAAAAAACGTGATAGCCAACAAGAATCCTGAGATTAGTGTAAAATATTCAACCATACAATTTCTAAGTAAATAAACAATTTACGAATTCTAATCACTAATTAGGTGTCTGGGGTTAAAAACAAACAAATATAAAAGCTGTGATTAAGAAAATTAAAAGTGTTTTTAACCGAGCTTCTATTCCCATTGTTGAAATATTTTCTAAAGCAATATCTTTTGTAAATATACTCCTCTTAATAAGGGTTGTAAATATTTATGAATATGCAGATTATTCGTATGCTTTGGCAATTGTTCTATGGACCTCCATTTTAATGGATGGAGGGATAAATAACTATATTTATAATAAATGCCTTAACAGAGAAAAAGAAGGAATAAATCAACTATATACAGCTCGATTTTTTTTGTCTATCATTGTTATTACGGCTCTAGGACTGTTTTTTTACATTACAAATCCAGATTTTTATATAGTTATAACATTACTTAGTGTAATTATTTATTTTACATCTACATCCTCGCTTATTAAGATGTTATCTAGAGGTTTAGGATATTCTAAAGTCGATTTACTTTCTATAGTTTTAGAACCCTTATTAAAGTTAATTTTATTGACAATAATATACTTTACTAAGGACTATTTTAGCTATAACCTAATAATTGTTTTGACATTGTATTTGTTAGCAAGTGTCGTAGCGTTTATTTTAAACAAAAAGTATTTGTCAACATATTTTAGTTTAAAGGTTTTATATGGTCAAACGAAAGATATTCTACAATTAATAAATAAAGCACTTACTCAGTCAAAATATTACTTATTATATTTTCTGATGTTTATAGGGATTATGAGAATGGATTTCGTTTTTATAGAGAAGTTTGCAGCCAAAACAGAGTTAGCTATCTTTTCTAGTGCTTTTAGTATTTATCAAGTGGCTCAGTTATTTTTCTTTTCTATTATAACGTCACAGTTTTTGAAAATAGTTAAAAACACCTATAAAAGCCTTGGATTTATATTTTCATTAATTGTACTTATCGGAATATTTATTTCTGCCCTATCACCTTTTGTTTATGAAATATTATTCCCTGAAGAGTACGAATCTGGGCAAAAAGCATTGCGGTATTTAGTATTTGCTTTAATTCCATCAGTATTCGTGTTTTTCATGATTACAAGAAACAACTACTTAAACAAAACAAAAAGAAATTTTATAGCATTGCTTATAGTTTTCATTATAAAAATTACAGTATACTCAGTGGTTCAATCTTCAAGTATATACTTTTATTGTACAGTGATAGGTATTATTGAAACAATAGCTTTAATTTTTCTTATAACAGATTATTATTTTATATTAAAGACTGATAAAACGATTAGAAATAAAGTAAACGATTTATGAATTTTAATCCATTTTTTATTGTTGGAGTACAGCGTTCAGGGACAACGCTATTAAGGTTACTTTTAAATGCGCATTCTGAAATTGCGATTCCTGAAGAAGCTAGTTTTTTAAAACCGTTGTTAAAAACGAAATGGACAAGAACACCTATTTCTGGAGAAAAGAAAGAAAAATTAGTTAATTATCTTAGGAAGAACGAACAGTTTATATTGTGGAATTTTGACAGAGAACCTTTACTTCGTGAAATCGAAAATAAAGAATCTACAACCATAAAAGAAATCATGGAAATCATGTATTCTGCTTATGCAGCTCATGAAAATAAATCAAGCTGGGGCGACAAAAGTTTGTTTTTTGGAGCGATGGATTTAATATATGAAATGTTTCCTAATGCTAAATTTATCCATATTGTGAGAGATGGAAGAGATGTATTTTTTAGTTGGAGGAAAATGGATGCCAATAAATCACATCCAACGGTTATGGCTTTAGACTGGAAGTTCAAAATTCGATTCATAGAAAAATCAATGAAGAATATTCCGAGTTCGAGTATGAAAATAATTCGGTACGAAGACCTGTTAGATAAGCCAGAAGAAATATTAAGAGAAACATGTAAATTTCTCGATATCGAATTTGAGGAAAGCATGTTAGCATTTCATCAATCGAGTAATAAATACATTGGAAAACACCATTCAGACTTAATATTCAAAAAAATAGATAAATCGAATTCCAATAAATGGAAGGTGCTTCTCACAGCTACTGAAACTAAGCTATACCAAATGATAGCAGCCAAAACGCTGAAAAAATATGGTTATGAGCTTATGGACAAAAGATTAAGTCTTAAACATATTTTCCTTTTCATTAAAGATATAATTATAGGCTTGCCTAAACGTATCATAGAACTCATTAAAGTACGTTTAGCCTTTAGACGAGCAATTTATAAAGGCGAGGCAACTAAAACCATTACGGTGGGAGAATTACCTGAAGGGAAGTACTCTAAATAGTGTACGTGTAGCTTCTACAATCAATAAGAATGGCATCTAAATGAAATTAAAACTTAAAGTAGCATCTCTATATGAACAGACCATACTAATAATTATATTGGTTTTGGTGTTTTTATATGATGCTTTTGCTGAAGTATTAGGCTCTTTAGATGAACTTATTGCTGTTTTCTCAATTTTGGTGATTTTCTTTTATATCGCTAAAGGGAAACTTAAATTCTTTAGAAAAGAATACTATGTTATCCTTTGCCTATTGGTCATTTTGCTTGTGGGTCTGGTTTCAAATATCTCAGCCAATCACAATGGGAATATTACAGAAGGCAAAGCTATTTTCGCAGATTTTATTATTTTTTTTAAAGCTTTTTTGGCCTATTTTGGAATTAGAATAGTATCACATAAGTTTAATGCTACTGTTGTTTTAAATAAGATTTCTAAATACTCCGAATATGCCTTTTATATATTAATTTTCATTGCGATTATTGATATAATATTTTATATCTACCCTAGATCAGAGCGGTATGGGATAAATACGATAGTGTTATTTTTTAACCATAGTTCACGTTATGGTTTTGCTTTTGCTTTTATTTTTTTAGCACTTCTACCAAAATATTATAAAACCAAAAAGGAACTTTTATTTGCGGTTTTATTAATGGGTGTTTTTTGCTTGAGAGTTAAGTATTTTGGGTTTTTAGCAATCTCTATCTTTTTCATGTTTTACAGTAAATATTTATTTAGAATACCTAAGCTGTATTTTACATCAACCCTTGGTGTTCTGGCTCTCCTTTTAATTTGGATGTTTCAAGACCAAATACAATTCTATTTTTCATTTGAAAATCTTGACGAAGCCTGGTCTAGAGCTGTGGTCTTGTATTATAGTTTTATTATTGGAAATGATTTTTTCCCGTTAGGGACAGGTTTTGGAACGTATTCATCCTATTATTCTGGTTATTATTATTCCTGGGTTTATGATTTATATGGTATAAATAATGTCTACGGGATATCCCGAATATATCCTAACTTTATTGCCGATCAATATTGGCCTATGGTATTGGGGCAATTTGGTTATATTGGTCTTTTTTCCATGATTATGATTGTATATAATTATTTTATATTTTTTCTGGACAAAATTAAAGCGAATAGAAATAGCGAAACATATTACTATTTATTAGCAGCAATTCTGGGGTTACTAATGTTGTTAATTGATAGTACTTCTGATTCAATTTTTACACAACAAAGAGGGGTTGTCATATTTATTTTCTTTGCGTTAATTGTTAATACCATCGATACTAAACATGAAAGTACTTCAAATAAATAAATTTCTTAAAGTTGTAGGTGGCGCCGAAACCTATATGTTTCAACTATCAAAAGCACTAGAAAATTTTGATATCGAAATTAAATTTTGGGGCATGTATGATGAGGAAAATACCGTGAGTGATTTTCCTGGGCTTGAGGTAGAAACCATTGATTTTCAAAATCAGAAATTATTGAGCAAATTAGGTTCGGTAATTGATACCATCTATTCAAAAAAGAACCGAAAAAAAATAGCCAAAGTATTAGATAGCTATCAACCTGATATTGTTCATATACACAATTACAACTTTCAGCTTACTCCAAGTATTTTACCCGAAATTAAAAAAAGAGGCATCAAAGTAGTGCAAACAATTCACGATAGTCAAATGGTATGTCCGTATCACAGGCTTTATAACTTCCAAAGGGATGATGTTTGTACAAAATGTATCAAAGGGTCGTTTATAAATTGCATTAAAGATCGTTGTTTTGATGGTTCTGTATTTAAAAGCACTGTAGGAGCCTTAGAAAGCACGTTTTATCATTCGCTAGGCTACTATAATAAGTATATAGACACCTATATATCTCCTAGCCATTTTTTAGCCAATTTGATTAAAAACAGAGTTAAAAAAGAAATCGTTGTAATTCCAAATTTTACCCAGGTTCAATACCAACCAACACCTGAAACGCCTATAAAAGACTATTATTTGTACTATGGAAGAATTTCAGATGAAAAAGGAGTTCTAGAACTAATAGAGTTATTCAAGGCAACCCATTTACACTTAATAATAGTCGGAAAAGGTCCTTTAGAAGATCAGGTTATTGAGACTATTAAAGATAGTTCTAATATTGAATTTGTTGGCCCCAAATATGCCGATGATCTCTTTAAGATCGTTAGTCAGGCAAAATATGTAGTACAATCATCAAAATGGTTTGAAAACTGCCCTATGACTATTATAGAGGCTTTCTCACTGGGTGTCCCTGTAATAGGTTCTAACCATAGTGGGTTTATTGATTTGATTCGAGATAAAGAGACAGGCTATTTGATGGATTTCAGTAATAAAGAAAGTGCGGTAAAGCAGCTCAAAAGTATCGATCTTAACGATGTTTCAAAATTGAAGACTAATGTGCGTCAATATTATGATGAAAATTTAGCTGAAAATATTCACTTAGAAAAAATAATCTCAGTTTATAAAAATGTACTAAACCGTTAATGGAAACGAAAATAGCTTTTAGACAATTGTCCTATAATTCTGGTGTCATACTACTATTATTGGCGTATCTGGGATCTGTTTATTTCTCTATGGCAGCACCAAACATAGTATTAGGTGTTGCGCTTTTTGTTTTTGTATTAGGGGTGTTTACCAAAAAGCTTCAATTAAATTTTACAAATAAGAAATGGCTGTTATACGGCATAGTAACTGTTCCTATACTGCTAACAATGTTGTCTGTATTGAATTCTACAGAAATTGGTGCCAGTTTAAAATATATATGGAAACGAATACCCATTTTAGTAATTCCATTTGTTTTAATTTTTATGAACTATGAAAAAAAAGACATTAAAAACGGACTAAAATTGTTTATTGGGCTTACCGTTCTTGCCGCTTTAATTACACTTTACAATGCAATTAAATATGTTAATGAAGACATACTTTTTAAAACAGACTTTACACATTTTATAACCGTAATTCAGCATCCATATTTTGGAGTATATACTTTAATAGCTTTGCTTTCTATCATTGAGTTAAACTTAATAAAGCACAGAGTCTTAAAAATAATGATTTGCCTATTGCTTCTTATGGCGATTGTATTAACGACTTCAAGATTAGTATATGTAGTGTTCTTGGCCTATAGCTGTTACTTCTTGTTTGCGCATATTCCTAGAAAATGGTTTTTAGGTTTTGGCGCTTTATTAATAATTTTTGCAGTTACTTTTTTAAGTTTAAACCATAAAATCTACAACAAGTTTACATCCTTTGTAGACTATGATAAATCACCGAGACTACAACTTTGGAATAATGCTATAAAAGTCATAGAAAAACAAGATGCGTATTGGTCTGGAATAGGAATAGGGGACTATTATGAAAATAAAAAGGATCCTTATTTTGCTAAAGGCAGAGGCAGCGGTGTCCTAGGTTTTAATCCTCATAGCCAACCATTTGAGTTTTACATAACCAACGGTTTTTTTGGAATTATACTTTTAACAGTATCCTTTTTTGGAATTATTTTTTACTTGAGAAAACAAGAGTATTTAGTGGTGTTTTTTTGCACTATTATTTTTCTGTTTTCAGTAATAGAATGTATTTTTAGCAGGCAATATGGCGTTCAATTATATTCGGTAATAATTCCCATTGCACTATCAGAAAACTTCACAAAAAGGAAAGATGAATTTAAATAAATGTATACTTATTTTGTTTACATGTGTTTTCATATCATGTTACGTTCCACAACAAAAACCCGATGATTTTGAGGTGTTTTGGCAAGATACTTTAGAAGAATTAAATGCGTCTCCTATTGCTTCGGAAGCTGTTAGAGATACCATTGTCAACGATAAAAAATGGACACTTCATAAAATTAATTCATTTCAAGGGATTTATTTTTATGCTTGGGTCTCAGAGCCACAAACAGATAAGACCTATCCTATAAAAATTAAATTTTCTAGATTAGGACCAGGTAATACAAACCCCAATGTTGTACCTCATATATGGTTTTTAAAAGAAAGTCAAACCATAAATATGGTTGTTGATATTAGAGGTCAAGGCATAAGTACCGAACAAATAGAATTTAAAGGCTATCTCACAAAAGGGCTTAAAGATAAAAACAACTATATCTATAGAGGCGCCTTTATGGACGCTGTTAGATCGGTAGATTTTATTTCTCAACATCCAAAATCTGATGGCAATATTATTGTTGAAGGTGAAAACCAAGGCGGTGCATTATCAATTGTTACTACAGCTTTAAATCCTAAGGTAACAATGACAACCATTGGCTTCCCTCTTTTAACAGATATGTATAGCTACGATAAAGAAGTATGGCCCATGAAGATATTTATTCATGAAGCCAAATTAAATGAGATCGATTTAGATGAGTTGCATCATACCTTGTCTTATTTTGACATGTTGAATTTTGCTGATAAAATAGAAACACCTTTGTTTTTGAGAACTCAGGAAGCTGACACAATAACTCCTAAGGAAACCTCAATCAAGTTTTTTAACGCCATTAAAAGTACACAAAAAGAGATGTATATTGAAGACTGTAATGGACATGGGTGCTCCAGTAACTCTGAAAAAGCAAACCAATTAGAGCGTGCATTTATTGAAGCCAATTTAAGATCCTAATAATTCATTATTAATATGTGTAATTGTTTAAAATAAAATGATAAATTTGAAATTATTAAGAGATTAAAAACACCAAATTTATGAGTGATATTATAAAGACACTTTCTGCAGATGTCGATGAATTAGAAAAGAGTTATGAAGCTCTGGATATGGACAATAAAGCAGATGTGAAATCATTTGAAAGCGTTGTGTTAGAATTATTAGCTAAACTAAAACGCAATCAGGATAAAGAAGGAAATGAAGATTTAGAAGACGATTTTGAAGATTTAATTTATAGAGTTATTATAATTCTTGGTCAACTGGATTTATTAGAAATTTAAACTAAAGCGACTTATAGACACTTATAGTGTCTTCTGCTATAGTGTCCCAATTGTATTTTTCAAGAATTAGCTTAGAATTGTCAATTTTTGCTTTTGAAGGGTGCTTTAAGGCGTTTAAAATAGAACCGCTAATAGCTTCAATATTTCCAACTTCAAAATAATGACTTTCATCTAGAGCAACTTCTAAGTTTGCAGGAATATCACTTACTAAAACATTAAGATTATAACTCATCGCTTCTAAAAGTGCAATAGGCAACCCTTCGTGATACGATGGCATAACAAATAACTGCGCATGAGAAAAAATTTGATGTAATTGCTCGCCTTTTATAAAACCTGTTAATATAACACCAGCTTCTTTGGCTTCTTTTTTTAGTTGCTTGCTGTAAATTGTTTCGTGATCGGCATCTCCAACAAGTACAAGTTTATAAGGTGTTGTAATATTTGAGTAAGCTTTGATCAAATCAGAAAACCCTTTTTCTTCTACAAAACGCCCAACAGCAATAATATACTGATGCTTTTCCAAACCTAAAGAATGTATGTAATCATCATGCTCAGCCAATTTTGGGATGGTTACACCATTATAAATTAAGACCGCATCATGTCGGTTGTATTTTTTTTCAAGAATGCTTTTAATCACATTAGATATCACGATAGGTTTGTGAGCAGTTCTGGTTCCAAAAGATTCTCCAAGTTTTAAGATGGTTTTGGCTAATTTCCCCCATTTTTGACGGTCATAGTCAGGACCATGATTGGTCACCACAACCTTAAGCCCTAGTAGTCTAGCTAAAGGCGTCATAATCATTGGACCAACGGCGTGAATATGTAATACATCTGGACGTTTAAAACCTGCATACATAACCCCTAAAAATGTATGTATAATAGCTTCAATACTTTTTTGTTTTGGCGCAAAAATATGTTTGAGTCTAACGCCTTTATAAGCTATAACTGTTCGGTCTTTAACATAAGGCGTTCGGGTAATTATAGTAACGTCATGACCCAGCTTAGAAATTCTAGGGTATAACTCTTCACAGTGGGTTTCTACGCCTCCTAGGATGTCTGGAATGCCTCTAGTACCTAAAACGATTATTTTCATATGCAACAATAATTTTTGTTTAAAGGATGTGATGCGAAAATAAGATAATCTATCAAAGGAGTTTTAGTGTTTAATTACTTTTTTAATAGAAGAACGACCATTAACAGCTTCAATACGCACAAAATATAAGCCTTGTGATAGATTAGATAAATCAATAGTAGTACTATTTACAGCTGTAGTCATAATTTTACCAAGTTGGTTGAAGACTATGATTTTTGAAATTGAAGTATCTGTATCAATGCTAAGTGTACCTTTTGTTGGGTTGGGATGAATAATAAAATCATCAAAGGCGTGTTCATTAACAGATAAATTATCGGCTACTGTTGTTGTAACAGTATTGGTTTCTATTGGTGGATTAAAGTCAAAATAAATGTTAGCTTGATTAGGTATTACATCTCCTAAAGCTATAGAGTTAATAGGTTTGATTTTGTATTGAATATAACCATGAGAATCAGGTTCGTTCGAAGTACTATCAGGTAAGTGAATATTATCAAACGCAAATTCAATGGAATTTGTGGAGCGCATTTCAGCAGAAAAAGGATGACTTACATGTTCTATTTGTAAAGTGCGCCAATCCAGATTAGTATCAATTTGATTGGTGACTTTTACATTAATTGCCGATGCAGTCCCAGTATTTTGAAAACGTATGATGTAGTGTAAGTACTCCTCAGCTTGCTCTAAAGTAATAACATCTCCTTCTAACACTTGTATATCGTTTGGATCGTAAGAACCTACTAATATTTGGTTTAAATTAAACACATTATCTTCCTCTGAGTAATCACCTTGAATTGGAGTGATGTTTGCAGTAAAAGACACAACGTCATCATTATTGGCAATTGGAGGCGCCTCTATAGTAAAAGTAACATTTATAGTTCTCTCTTCAAATGGAACAAGGGTTAGGTACTCAAACGAAATATTGTCTAATGTTTGGCTTAGAAGGCTTTCACTAGCACTTGTAAAACTCATCTTAGAATCATCAAAACCTATAGAAACCGAACCGTCTAAAGTTGTTGTTCCTATATTTTTATAGACTATTTGATAGTTAGCAACAAAGCCAGGACGTGCTTCATTTAAAGGGTATAATGAAACACTTAAATTATTTGTTTCCACTTGGGATTCAACACAAAAGTTTAAAACTTCACTATTACCAGCACCAATAAAATTTGTAGTATAAGAATTAGGGTTGGAGGCGTAGTAGGGTGGCAGTGATGTTGAGATAGATGTCTCAAAATTACCAGAACTCGTGTTTATTTGATATGCACCAGAGCTATCCGTAAAAGACGCATAAGAGTTATTTCCATTAGTAGTAGTTACCATCATATTATTTAATGGAAAATTATTAGAATTACAAGAATCATTATTGATGTCTAAATTAACCCCTCCAGTAATTTCATTGTTCAACAAACTACTAATATTTTCTAACCAAACCACTTGTCCGTCTAGTTTCGAGAATACCAAATCCAAAGCCCCATCATTGTTGAGATCTCCTATAGCAACCTTGTTTTTCCCACCATTAATATTGTTTGCTATAATTTGCGTCCCAGAAAATTCTCCTAGACCGTTTAAGTTTTCGTTCCAAAAAAGAATATGGTCATCGACTGATGCTCCTATTATGTCTACATCACTGTCATTGTCAATGTCTTTTGGTTCAAGATAGAAAGGTCTGCCAACGTCCATTGAGATAACTTGTTCAGGACCAAAATCAAGGGCGCCGTCCAAATTTTCATTCCATACTATTTTCCCAATTTGTTGTGTGCTGGTTGAACCTATTATTAATGACGCTACAAAGTCTAGATCGCCATCACCATCAATATCGTTTAAAGACGTATTCCATGGCCAGTAGTTACCTGCATAACTAACGAATGTGATTGGATTACTTAAACTTGTGATTCCAGAAACGTTTTCATAATACCTTGTTCCACTAAAAACATCAAAATCGCCATCAGAATCATAATCAATATCGATATAAACTGGACCAAAAAGAACAGGGTTGTTTAAGTCTTCCGACCCATAAAACGGTGGAGAATCAGTACTTCCTATTAGGTTTTCATGATAAGTCGATTCAGCCGTACCATCATTAGCAGAGCTACCAGCAATATATACATCTAAATCTCCATCATTATCATAGTCTTGAAAACGAGTTACATCATGTATGATATCAAAAACGCCTCCAATATTTACACGTTCTGTAAAAGAACCATCACCACTATTCACTCGAATCTTATATTGATCTGTGCTCCAAGGCCAATTGTCCAAATCAACATCAACATAGTATAAAAAATCGATATCACCATCATTATCATAATCCCCTATCTCCAATAATCTGGAATAATCTGGTATTATGATTTGAGGATTTGAAAACACACCCAATCCGTTGCTATTTTCGTACCAAAGGATACTATTACCAATAGAGGCAATAATATCTATATCGCCATCATTATCAAGATCTGTAACCCTAATATTATTAAGATTAGAAGATTGAGAATCTATAATATGCTCTTCAAAACCAATTTGAGCATAAGATGTTGTACACAAAAATAGAAACAAAAAAAAGTGCAAATTTAATTTCATAGAAAATAATTTGCACTAAATATAATAATTTTAAACTGAGTTATAAGGTATTAACGTCAACCTCACGTAAATCACCTTGTAAAGGATCTTGACCAACATCGGCATAAGGAATATGCTCTTTGCAAACAGGTTTTCCAATAAGACTTTTTATTTTGTTTTTAACTACCCATTTGGTTGGATGTTTGATGTATTTTTTCATAACTGGAGCTGCTGTACCTACCATCCAACAGTTTTTTGGACAGGTTCTTACTAAGCCTCTAACTTTATCGGCTTGTTCACTAAACCAGAGGTCTTCAAAAGAATCGTAATCACGAATGTTACCCATAGATTCTTTCCAGTATTTTTTTTCTAAACCATTACAAGGATAAACGTCACCATAAGGTTCAATAAAGAAATTAACAGAGCCAGCCTCACAAGGTAGCATCCTCTTTTTTCCTTTAATATAATTGATGAGTCCTAAGTTAAAGTAAGCTCTATACCAGCTTTTAGGATTGTTATCTTTAAGTAACATATCGATTAACTGTTCAAAATTGCTAATCACCTCATCTTTATTGGTCACTTCGTTATCGTCTTTATGGAAGTAAAATGAATTATGAAACGTTGCAGTTGCAAACTCCATATCAATTTGTTTACTCAGTTCATAAAGGTTAATAAGATCATGCGAATTTTTATTGGAAACCGTCATCCCGAAACCAATATCTTTAATTCCCATTTCCTTTAATCCCATTAAGGTTTTTAAACCTCTTTGAAAACCAGTATCTCTTCCTCTAAGATCATTATTGATTTCTTCCATTCCCTCCAAACTAACACGCACACCAATTTTAGGAAAACGCTTAGCCATTTTAAGTATTTTAGCGGTATGCCAACCAGCCGTAGAAATTACAACACGATCACTTTTTCTGTACATAACCTCAATAATATCTTCAAGGTCTCTACGCATAAAAGGCTCGCCTCCTGTAATATTAGTAAACTTAAAATTTGGTAATTTTTCTAAATCCTCTGCTGTAATTTCATACTTTTTGTTAGTTGGATTTCTCCAAATATCACACATTTTACATTCCATATTACAACGGTAAGTTGTAATAATCGAAACATCAGAAGGTAATTTTATTTTACTCATAATATTATGATTTTCTAGACTTAATTATTTTAGCTGGCACACCTCCAATAATGGAATAGGCGGGCACGTCTTTTGTTACAACTGCTCCAGCAGCTATAACACAACCATCACCAATAGATACACCAGACATAATTGAAACATTAGCACCAATCCACACATCGCTACCAATGGATGTTTTTCCTTTTGTTACTCCTTGATTTTTAATAGGCGTATCAATGTCTTCGTAATTGTGGTTTTCTGAAAAAATATTGACTCGAGGACCAAAAATCACATTGTCACCAATTTCGATATCGCCTCTAACACCTATAAAACAATAATGGTTGATACCAACATTATTTCCAATCTTTAACGAGTTACCAACATTTCTCAAAACACCAGTACATTCAATTATAGCATATTTTCCTAGAGTGAAATTATTCCCAATTTCAACACCATCATAGCTTAACGCATTAATATAAGCGTGTTTCATTAGGTTTAAACCACTACCAGTCTTTATTTTATGTCCAAATTGAATTTTAGCACCTTTTTCAGCAAATATAACACCTTTTGACTGTTTTAAGAAAGGTTTGATAAAAAGCATACCGCGAATAACCGAAAACCCTTTATCACCTAAAATAGTAAAAAGCTCTTTAAAAGAAAAAGGATAGGATAAAACATGCTTTTCTTTTTTTACTTTGGACAGAAAATACTCTATAATTTTGTATGCTTTCATATGTTCACCATTACATGAAAAAACTTAAACACAAATGTAATCTTTTTCAGCATATAACAATAAGATTTATTAACTCATCTCAAGAGTTGGTTTATCGCTATACTTTCTTATTTTTGTTTAAAAATAAGTAAATGAAAATATCAGTAATTGGCACAGGTTATGTAGGTTTAGTAACTGGAACATGCTTAGCCGAAACAGGAAATGATGTCTTGTGCATAGATATTGATGAACATAAAGTAAAAACACTAGTTGCGGGAAATGTTCCTATTTATGAACCGCATTTGGATGTTTTATTTGAACGAAACATAAAAGCGAATAGATTACGTTTTTCTACATCACTAGAAACTGGTGTAGAACATGGTGATATCATTTTTTTAGCTTTGCCAACACCTGAAGATGAAGATGGGTCGGCAGATTTGTCTTATGTTTTGGGTGCTGCAAAAAGTATTGGTAAATTACTTAAGTCGTATAAAATAATAGTTGACAAAAGTACCGTTCCGGTTGGTACCGCAGAAAAAGTTTCTCAAGTTATTGCCAACGAAACGAATGTAGATTTTGATGTGGTATCTAATCCAGAGTTTCTAAGAGAAGGCTTTGCTGTAGATGATTTTTTAAAGCCAGAACGTATTGTCATTGGTTCAAGCTCAGAAAAAGCTTCTGAAATCATGAGAAAGTTATATAAGCCTTATGTTCGTTCAGGAAACCCAATTCTTATTATGGACGAAAAATCTGCTGAACTTACTAAATACGCAGCAAATTCATTCTTAGCAACAAAGATTACATTTATGAATGAAATTGCTAATTTTTGTGAAAAGGTAGGTGCCGATGTCGATAAGGTTCGCGTCGGTATGGGAACCGACTCTCGTATTGGTAAGCGTTTTTTGTTTCCTGGAATTGGCTATGGTGGCTCTTGCTTTCCAAAAGATGTTAAAGCGCTTCATAAATCTGGAAAAGACCATAATTACGATTTTAATATTCTCAATGCTGTCATAAAAGTGAATGATACTCAAAAGAAAATATTAATTCCTAAAATCTTATCATTTTTTAATGAGGACATTAAAGGAAAAACATTCGCTATTTGGGGCTTGGCATTTAAACCAGAAACTGATGATATTCGTGAAGCTCCAGCAATTTATATGATAGAAGAACTTTTAAAACATAATACCAAGCTAAATGTTTTTGACCCTGAAGCCATGTCTAATGTCAAACGAAAATTAGGAAACCAATTACATTATGCACCCAATATGTATGAAGCTACCAAAGATGCTGATGCCTTAATAATTTGTACAGAATGGAGTATATTTAGAAGTGTCGATTTTGATAAACTGAAGCAACTTATGAAATCGCCTGTCATATTTGATGGGAGAAATTTATACGAAAATAGTGAAATGAAAACCGAAGGGTTTCACTACAGGTCAATAGGCAGAACAGATTTATGATACAAAAAAGAGTGCTTATTACAGGAGCCGCAGGCTTTTTAGGGTCGCATCTATGTGATCGTTTTATAGATGAGGGATTTTATGTTATTGGAATGGATAATTTTATAACTGGTGATCCTAAAAACATAACACATCTAGAAGCTAATAGTAGTTTTGAGTTTATTGAGCATGATGTCACCAAACATATTTCTATAGAAAAATCTTTAGACTATATATTACATTTTGCATCTCCAGCAAGCCCAATAGACTATTTAAAAATTCCAATACAAACCTTAAAAGTGGGCTCTTTAGGCACACACAATCTTTTAGGTTTAGCTAAAGCAAAAAAGGCAAGGTTGCTTATTGCCTCTACTTCTGAAGTCTATGGAGACCCATTAGTGCATCCTCAATCCGAAGATTATTATGGTAATGTAAATACGATTGGACCACGTGGTGTTTACGATGAAGCCAAACGATTTCAAGAGTCTATTACGATGGCTTATCATCGATTTCACGGATTAGAAACACGAATTGTTCGTATTTTTAATACCTATGGCCCACGTATGCGACTTAACGATGGTCGAGTTATTCCCGCTTTTATGGGGCAAGCGCTTAGAGGTGAAGATTTAACTGTTTTTGGAGATGGCTCTCAAACCCGATCATTTTGTTATGTCGACGATCAAATAGATGGGATTTATAAATTATTGTTTAGTGATTATGCGTATCCGGTTAATATTGGAAATCCTCAAGAAATAACCATAAAGGATTTTGCAGAAGAAATTATAAAACTAACAGGAATGTATCAAAAAATAACATATAAAAATCTTCCTGTAGATGATCCATTACAGCGACAGCCTGATATCTCTCTGGCAAAAAAGCTATTAAATTGGGAACCAAAAGTAAATAGAGCTGAAGGAATGTTAAAAACATTCAACTATTTTAAGAATTTTACCGATATTGAACTTAATAAAAGAGATCATAAAGATTTTTCTAACCATATAAAAAAATAAATTGAGTACGTTTAAACACGGAAGATATTCTGGGTATATAAGACCAATTTCATACTTAATCGATTTAAGTATTTTAAATGGGCTAGGAATACTCTATTTTTTCAGAACTATAGATCCTTTAGTATTTTTAGTTGTAACAACTCTGGTTTGGATTACATTATCCATGTTTTCAAAATTTTATGAGGTTTACAGGTATACACGTGAGGTCACCATATTAACATTAATTTTTAGGCAATTAGTATTATTTACCTTATTAGTGTTTGCCTTTTCTGGGTTTTTCCATGAATTTCAAATTAGCTCATCTTCTATAATTAAATATGTTTTACTATCATTTTTAATTATAACGTTTTTCAAGTTTGTGATGTATTACCTACTTCAAAAATACAGATCTAGTTTTGGAGGTAATAGACGAAGAACAGTCATATTAGGAAAAAACAAACAAACCTTAGCGCTTGAAAATTTCTTTAATAAGAATCCTGAGTACGGATACGACCTTAAAAAGACTTTTACTTTTAAAGATAAGCACGAATCCCACCTTGATGATTGTTTTAAGTTTGTTAAGAACGAATCGATTGACGAAATATATTGCTCTATAAGCGCATTGAACAATTCACAATTACTCAAAGTTGTTGATTTTGCTGATAACAATTTAATAATCCTCAAATTTATACCTGATAATAAGGAAATATTTTCAAAAAAGTTGAAATATGAGAATTACGATTATATTCCTATACTCTCTTTAAGAAATATGCCTCTTAAAGATTCAATTAACCAAGTGGTGAAGCGCGTTTTTGATATCGCATTTTCTTTTGCTGTAATCGTTTTTATTTTGTCATGGTTAACTCCCATTCTTGCATTTTTCATAAAATTAGAATCTAAAGGGCCTATCTTTTTTAAACAGTCGAGAAACGGATTCAATTATAAAGAATTTGATTGCTATAAGTTTAGGTCGATGACACCCAATAAAAATGCTCACTTATACCAGGCAACAAGAGGTGACCAAAGAATTACAAAAATTGGTAAATTCATAAGAAAAACCAGCATCGACGAATTACCACAATTCTTTAATGTGCTTTTTGGAGATATGTCTGTTGTTGGTCCAAGACCGCACATGGTAAGCCACACAAATATGTATGCTAAGCGAATAGATAAGTTTATGGTTAGACATTTTGTAAAACCGGGTATTACAGGCTTAGCGCAGGTAAGCGGCTTTAGAGGCGAAATAGAATCTGATAAAGATATTATTGGCAGAGTGAAACTCGATATTTTTTACATAGAAAACTGGTCCTTACTTTTAGACCTAAAAATAATTATTCAAACGTTTGCTAACGCTGTCAAAGGCGAAGATAAAGCCTACTAAATTAATCCAACCAACTGCTGTAATTGACTGTTAAAGTCAAACTGAGAAACAGCAACCTCTTGTATCGCTTGCTTTTGTGCTTCGGAAATATCACCGATTTCAATTTTAGAAATAACAGCATTTAAATCGGAATAATCCCCAGCTTCAGCCACCCAACCTAATTGGTGCGTTCTAATGACGCTTTCTCCTTCACCGCCTCCAAAATAAAGCATAGGCAAACCTAAACGCGCATATTCAAATATTTTAGAAGGGACACTTCCATATATTCTATTTAACAAAGGAATTATCGCCACATCATAGCCCATCAATAGCTCATGAAGTTCCTCTCTACTCACGCGTCCGTAGAAAAAAACAGGTAAATCAGGATGCTCTGCAATAAAAGCTTCTATTTTAGACTGTTCGGCTCCCGAACCGTAAATATGTAATTCAATAGCCGCATAATCTAATTCATTACAAAGTTTATAAATACCTTGGGCAATCCCCAATAATCCTGCATAAACAATTTTAAGCTTCCCAGAGGGTGTTTGGTACGGGATTGAAGGCGGCTTAAATTCGGGATAATTCCGATATAAAAACGTTGGCTTTTCAGGAACAATCGTGGTCACATGCGCTATAATTTCTTCACTTTGTCCTAAGATTAAATGGGCTTTTTTATAATTATAACGCTCAATTTTTTCTAGTATTCGGTAACTAAAATTCTTTTTTAAAGCTCCTAATTCTAAGCCAGCAATAGGCCAAAGATCACTCACGTTTAAGATGAGGTTTCGATGTTTACGTCTTAAAAACAATAAGGCTGTAAACGCTACTAGAAGTGGAGGTGATTGAATAATCACCGTTTTCGGAATTTTGTGCCACATAAAATACCAAACCAAACTAAAACTATACGATAGCATAGCTATAAGGCGCAAAATCTTGTTTTTAGAGTTGCTTGCATAGATCCAAAGTCGGTGTATGGTCATGTTATTTTCTTCGGAAATATGAGTGAATTTACCCTTATAATCTTTAAATATTTGTCCGGTAGGATAGTTTGGTAAAGGCGTTAACACACGTACCTTAAAATCTTGTTCCTGTAAGCCGTTTGCCAATTGAAAAATCCGATTGGAAGCTGCTCCTATTTCAGGAGGGAAATAACTCGTAATGATTAAAACTTCCTGCTTCATAATGCATCGGTTACTAAAGATGTAAACTGTTTAAGTTTACCGCTTTTAGATCGTTTTAATGCGCTTACCCGTTCAAAAGTAATGGTGAGTCCTTTTTCTAGATAGTGTTCCATTTCTTGAGTAATCGTTTTTTTTTGGTCTTCAGAAAGTGATTCAGCGCTAACATATGTCACCTTAAAAAGATGTGTTTTTAGTTGCTCTACAACAAATTCTTTGACATTGCCATCATCTTCAATAATGCTTTTTGTAATATAGTAAAAGGTAAGGCCAGCAGCTCTTTTTCCGCTAGGTAAAATGGCAATATCGTTAGTACGCCCAACCAGAGTTTTTAAAATGGGCTTTTTTAAGCTACTCTGTTTTGATAACACGCCCACATCGCCAATATCATAGCGAATAAAAGGATGTGCTTTATTATATAGTGATGTTATTACAATTCGGCCTTCTTCACCATAAGGAAGGACCTTATCAGCGTCGTCTAAAATTTCAACCAATAAGGTTTCACTGTTTACCTGCCAATCGTGATCTGGATTTTGAAATGCAATTAAATCTAATTCCGAAGCGCCATATTCATTTATAATAGGGACTCCAAAACAGGTTTCCATTAATGCTTTATCTTTTTCAAATAACATTTCAGACGTAACCACGCAGGCTTTTAAACTTGGGCAAATTGATTTTAAAATGAGATTTTTTCGTTCCAGAAACTTTGCGAATTGTACTATCGGACTCGTATATCCGTTGATATAATCGAAAGAAGTAGACTCGAATTTTTTCAGAAATTTTTCAAATGCCGCATCACTCAGGTCAAAAACCGAAAACCGAAAACGCCTACTTAAACCATCTTTTAAACGTTCTTTATAATACCCTTTTTTATCCAACGGAATACCATAAAACCGGGCTTGTCTTGAGGTGTTGAAATCTAGGTCATACCATCCAAATCTATTCTGAATTACAGCCCAAGTCAGCGCGTGACAAAATTTATCTTTAGCAAAAATAAAAGGATCCCCTGAAGAGCCAGACGTCTTGTTTATATAAACCGATGTACTTGTAAACCCTTTTGATAAACGCTGCTCTAAAGGAATTTGTAAATCGAGCTTTGTCATAACAGGCACAGAGTTCCAGTCTTTAGGATGTGTTTTCACTAAAGCCTTATAATAGGTGTTGTGTTCTAAATGATAAGCGAGAATTTCGTCTCGTTTCTTATAGATATAGGCCTCAAAATCACTTTCGTTTGTATTCTGAATATGAGTCAATTCGGCTTTTGCCTTATCTAAAGGAAAACCATTGAGTCGTAAAGAAAAATCAAAAATGTTCAAAAAAAAGACAGTGTTTGTATTTATTGTAAAGTAAAGAAAAAAAAGTCTTGTTGCGAAGTTTACTTAAACGCTAAAAACGATTATTTTTACCGAAACAAAACGAAAGCATGACAATTTTAATTCTTGGTTCTGGAGGAAGAGAGCACACATTCGCATGGAAAACAGTCCAAAGTCCTTTATGTGACGCCCTTTTTGTTGCTCCCGGAAATTCTGGAACAGCACAAATCGCAACGAATGTACCTATTAACGTAACCGATTTTAACGCCATCAAAACCTTGGTGCTTGAAAAAAATATTGACATGGTTGTTGTTGGTCCAGAAGATCCACTAGTTCAAGGGATTCATGATTTCTTTTTAAATGACGAGCAGTTAAAACATGTTGCTGTTATTGGTCCGCAAAAAGCGGCTGCCGAACTCGAAGGCAGCAAAGAATTTGCTAAAGAATTTTTATACAGACATCAAATTCCAACAGCGGCATACCAAAGTTTTGACGCCAATACGGTTGAAGAAGGGTATTTGTTTCTTGAGACTTTAAATCCGCCATATGTATTAAAAGCCGACGGACTTGCAGCTGGAAAAGGCGTTTTAATTCTCAATGATTTAGCCGAAGCAAAAACCGAACTTAAAAACATGTTAGTAGATGCCAAATTTGGAGCGGCAAGCTCAAAGGTGGTTATTGAAGAGTTTTTAGATGGTATCGAATTAAGCTGCTTTGTAATCACCGACGGGAAGCATTATAAAATACTGCCTACAGCCAAAGATTATAAACGTATTGGCGAAGGTAATACGGGTTTAAATACTGGTGGAATGGGAGCCGTGTCTCCTGTGCCATTTGCAACGGATGATTTTTTAGATAAAATAGAAGAACGTATTGTTAAACCTACAATTAACGGACTTCAAAAAGATAATTTGCCATATAAAGGCTTTGTGTTTATTGGTTTGATAAAGGTTGGTGACGAGCCAAAAGTTATTGAGTATAATGTAAGAATGGGTGATCCTGAAACCGAAGTGGTACTACCTAGGCTCAAAACCGATTTGGTTACCATCTTTAAAGCAATTTCTGAAGAACGATTAAACGAGATTGCTATTGAAATTGACGAGCGCGCAGCAACCACCGTAATGTTGGTATCAGGCGGTTATCCAGAGGCTTATGAAAAAGGCAAAGTAATTACAGGTCTTGAAACGATAAGCGATTCGATTCCGTTTCATGCAGGTGCTGTTGTTAAAGACGGTCAAATTGTAACATCTGGAGGACGAGTAATGGCTATTACGTCCTATGGTAATACTTATAAAGAGGCCATAAAAAAATCTTATCAAACTATAGATAAACTACACTTTGATAAGATGAATTATCGAAAAGATATTGGTTTCGATTTATAAGTATGAATGAGAAGTAACACTTTTATCCTCCTCATTATTGTTGTTGAATTTTTTCAATTGTAACATCCAATACACCATAGCAACAATACCAATGATGATAAAGATCCATGAAATTAAGTTGGCAGACCACCAGTTTTCAAGCTCTAATGCTCTAAGGGCATCAAAAGGAGCGAATAAAAAGTCTACAAATAGGTCTTGTATTGCGTAAAAAAAGTCTTTCATTATAGTGATATTTTTAGAAACTCTTATAGAGCTTCAAGGGTATAATCATATATTTACAGTGCAAAATTACGTATTTTTTTCATTTTAAAATAGTAAAGCGTCAAAACCATAGCAATGATTTCAAATTTTTTTAGCAAAGCAAAACCAATTCATTACATCGTTGTAAGCATTATGCTGTTGCTGGTTTTTGTGCTGACTAGAATTAAAGCCTTTTCAGAAGACGCCAATCTGTACACGTTTGTAGAGCAAACAGGTGTTTTTTTAATCTGTTTATTTTCTGTTTTTGTATTCGATTTTTTAGTAACACGAAACAGCTTAACCAAAAAAAACAGTTATAATATTTTTCTTTTTGTATTGTTTTTTGCCATTATTCCTCCAACCATTTTAAATTCCCAAATCATTGTTGCCAATCTATTTGTTTTATTAGCAATGAGACGATTAATTAGTTTAAGGACTCAAAAAGACATCAAGAAAAAACTCTTCGATGCATCGGTGTGGGTTTCGGTTGCAACATTATTTTATTTTTGGTCGTCGCTATTTTTTATATTGGTTCTTGCAGCGCTTTTAATTTATGCCATTACCGACTTAAAAAATTATATTATTCCTTTAATCGGAATTACAACCGTAGCTGTAATAGCAGTGTCTTATCTGATTATTTCTGAAATTAATATTGTTGATTTTGCCAGTGGTTTATTTGATTTTAGCTTTGATTTTAGTGCCTTAAATTCCAAACAAATTATTGTAGGATCCACCTTAATATTATCTTTTGGACTCTGGGCGTTGTTCTATTATATAAAAAATATCAGGTCTCAAATGAAAAGTTACAGGCCATCATTTAAACTAATAATAATATCTGCTATCATAGGATTAGGAATTCTAGCTGTAGCACCTTCTAAAGACGGAAGCGAGTTTATCTTTTTATTTGCACCTTTGTCAATTATTATGACCAATTATATAGAAGTCATCACCGAAAACTGGTTTAAAGAAACCTTACTTTGGGTCATTGTTTTAACACCAATTGCGATGTTAATGTTGTAGTTTTTTTCCGAAAGCTAAATCACCAGCATCGCCTAAACCAGGAACAATATAACCTTTGTCACTTAAAGTTTTGTCTACAGCAGCAATCCACAAATGGGTATCCTTTCCGAAGTGATTATTAACATAATCTACACCGTCTTGAGCACCAATCACACTTACCAGATGAATATTTTTTGGGGTTCCAAAAGGCTTTAAGGCTTCAAAAGTTGCCACCATAGATTGTCCGCTTGCCAACATAGGATCAGCCAGAATAAGTGTTTTTCCTTCCAAACTCGGGCAAGCCAGATACTCTACAATAATTTCAAAGGTTTCAGGGTTGTCTTTATGATGTCTGTAAGCCGAAATAAATGCGTTTTCAGCATCATCAAAATAATTAAGAAGTCCGCTATGAAGTGGCACTCCAGCTCTTAAAATTGAGCATAAAACGATCTCATCATTATAAATATGAGTGTCACTTTTACCCAATGGCGTTGTAATTGTTTTAGGACTATAATCTAAAGTTTTACTCATCTCATAGCAAAGCACTTCACCTATGCGTTCAATATTACGTCTAAAACGCATACGATCGGTTTGAATGTTGGCATCTCTGATTTCAGAAATAAAAGAATTTAAAATAGATTGTTCTTTAGACAGATTATGAATATGCATAGCTTTGCGTTACTTTTATAAACGCTAAAGTTAATAAATACCCATATATTTGCACTTTAAAATTTTATATTATGTTTTCAGAAAAGGCTAATAACATATTTCAAGATGTGATTAAGAAATATCATATCGTCAATACGGTTGACCAACCATTTAATAATGCATACGACAAAGACGCTAATCTTTTAGAACATTTACTGTATAGAAAGTGCTGGATAGATACCGTTCAATGGCATTATGAAGATATTATAAGAGATCCACAAATAGATCCTGTTGCTGCTTTAAAACTGAAACGTCAAATAGATGCTTCCAATCAGGACCGAACAGATATGGTCGAATATATAGACAGTTATTTTCTTGATAAATATAAAGATGTTACTCCTAAATCTGATGCCACAATTAATACTGAAAGTCCGGCTTGGGGAATTGATAGATTATCAATTTTAGCACTTAAAATCTATCATATGAATGAAGAGGCTACACGTGTAGATGCTTCTGAAGCGCATCGTGAGGCTTGTCAGAAAAAATTAAATATCTTATTAGAGCAACGTGTCGATTTATCTACCGCTATTGATACGCTTTTAGATGATATTCACAATGGTGATAAGTACATGAAAGTGTATAAGCAAATGAAAATGTATAATGACGACGAGCTAAACCCTGTGCTACGTTCACAAAAATAAGGACACCTTATCCTGAACTTGTTTCAGGATCTCATCTGATTTGTTGAGATGCCAAAACCTAAACACATTCTAGTTATTCGTCTTTCAGCTATGGGAGATGTTGCTATGACTGTTCCTGTATTGCGCGCTTTTGTGACTCAATATCCCGAGGTGCATTTAACGGTTTTAACCCAACCTTTTTTTAAACCATTATTTAGAGCTATTCCTAATGTTTCGGTTTATGAAGCCGATATTAAAGGAAAGCATAAAGGTGTTTTTGGGCTTTGGAAACTATCCAGAGCGCTTAAAGCTTTGCATTTTGATGCTGTTGCAGATTTACATAATGTATTGCGAAGTAAGATTTTAAAGGTCTTTTTCTTCGGAAAACCAATCGTGCAAATTGATAAAGGCCGACAAGAAAAAAAGGCCTTAGTAAACGGTCAATCTTTCAAAGCTCTTAAAACAACACATCAGCGTTATGCCGATGTTTTTGAAGCTTTAGGATTTCCTGTCGATTTAAGCCAACCTGTATTTCCGAAGAAAGCCAAATTAGATTCAAAATACCTCGAGCATATCGGAACCGATACGAAGCCATGGATTGGCATTGCGCCTTTTGCTGCTTTTGAAGGAAAGATGTACCCTTTAGATGCCTTAGAAACGGTTATTAGTCAACTTTCAAATTCTTATAAAATACTGCTCTTTGGCGCTGGAAACGAGGAAGCTCAAACCTTAGAATCAATTTCAAACCGATTTGACACTGTGGTGAATATGGCAGGCAAGTTTTCTTTCGAGCAAGAATTAGATATTATTTCTAATTTGGATGTGATGCTTGCTATGGATTCTGGTAATGCGCATCTTGCTGCTATGTTAGGTGTAAAGGTAATTACTATTTGGGGTGTAACGCATCCTTATGCTGGTTTTCTGCCTTTTAATCAATCTATGGATACGGCACTTGTAGCCGATAGGAAGCAATATCCTAAAATCCCTACATCAATTTATGGCAATTCCTTTCCAAAAGGATACGAAAATGCGATACGAACAGTAGCACCAAGCACTGTTGTTTCTAAGTTAGTGGCTAGTTTGAAATAAAAAAAGCCCCATTCCAGAAGAATGAGGCAAGATTTAGAATTTTTAAGATAATCCCTAAGATTAAATTCTAATCAGAGACGAAGGTATTTTGATTAATAGAATGCATCAAGAATTTGTAGGAATATCTACGTGATTTTCGACGAAACGCACTATAAATCCGATTAAAAACATAATAATCAGATGATTGGTATGCTAAACATCATCATAATCTACAAAAAGTGTTGGTGTTGTTGGTTGTGCCTGACAAGTTAATATCAGTCCTTCAGCTAATTCGCCATCGGTAAGAATATTATTTTGGCGCATGGTTGCTTCCCCTTCAGTAATTCTAGCAATACAACTACTGCAAATACCACCTTGGCACGAATAAGGCGCATCAATATCTTCATCGAGAGCTGCCTCTAAAACCGTTTGTTTTTGCGACATTTCAAAACTAACCGTTTCATCATCTAACAAAACAGTAACCTTAGTTTTTCCACTTGCGACCGAAGCATTCTCATCAACGATTACTGGTTTGGCGGCTTTGAATAATTCAAAATGGATACGTTCTTCACTAATATCATGACTGGTAAGTACATCTTTTACGGAGTGAATCATAGCTTCAGGACCACATAGGTAATAGGCATCCACATCAATATGCTTGTACTTGTTTTTCATCACATAATTCACTGTGCTTTTTTCAATACGACCAAACATAGCATCTTCTTCATCAGATTGACTAAACACAAATTGTATCGAGAAGCGCGTACTATATTGATGTTGAAGTGCTAACAATTCGTTCAAAAACATAGTGTCTTTAGGGGTTTTGTTTCCGTAGACTAAAATAATTTTACTGAGTACTTCTTCTTCCAAAGCACATTTAATAATGCTCAATATAGGTGTGATACCACTTCCTGCTGCGAATAAGGCAACATTCTTAGTTTTAGAATCGTTAGGTTCAAATACAAAACGGCCTTTTGGAGGCGCGACCTCCAGCACATCACCTGCATTTAACTGGTGATTAGCATAGGCAGAAAAAGTACCATCTTCTACTTCTTTTACAGCCACTTTTAACAGGCCACTTTTTGGAGAGGAGCAAAGCGAATAATCCCTTCTAACTTCTTGTCCGTTAATGGTTGTCTTTAAAGTGATATATTGTCCGGCTTTAAAATGAAAATCAGGGTTTAAATGTAGAGGAACATTAAAGGTGATGGTTACAGATTTTTCGGTTTCCTTTGTAAGGTCTTGTATAGTGAGTTTATGAAATTGTGACATTGATTTATTTTTTTGTAAAAATAAGAAATCGATTGTTGAGTTGTAATTTTATGGACATAATATGTAACAAAACAGAATTTAATTGCACTAATGTTTCATATTCTTAGAAAAACTGTCAAAACCCAACCAAGTAACATGAGACTAAAACATTTTTTTAGCCTAGAATGGAAATCTTTTTTTAGATCAGCATCTTTTAAAATGAATTTAGCATTAAAAATAATTATGCTAATATTTGCCTTTATAATGATTCTTTACTTTTTAGGATTGGGTGTTGGTGCTTTCTATCTTATCGAAAAGCACTTAGATGCCGATCCATTAGAAGTCGTCAACAGGTTTTTGATATTTTATGTCTTCATCGATTTGGTGTTTCGCTATTTTTTGCAAAATATGCCCATAATAAACATCAAACCCTTATTATACTTGCCTATAAAAAAAGGGAAGGTTGTTAATTTTGCCTTGAATAAAACAATAATCTCCTTTTTTAATTGTGTTCATGCGTTCTTTTTTATTCCGTTTTCAATTGTTTTAGTTGTTGAAGGCTATTCGATCGTTAATGTAATAGGCTGGCATCTGGCAATTATGGGACTTATCTTTTGCAACAACTTTATCAACGTGTTTGTTAATAATAAAGATGTTGTTTTTTACGGAATTATAGGCTCAATTATTACCCTTATCGGATTAGCTTATTATGATATTTTTGATATTACAGTTTATACAGCACCCGTTTTCCAAGCCTTTTACAATTTACCTTATTTGGCTATAATTACTATTGCTTTAGCTATTGTATTGTACAAAACGGCTTTTACTTATTTTAGAAATAATTTCTACTTAGACGCTGGACTAGCAAAGAAAAATGTGGTTGCTCAAACAGAAGACTTCACATGGCTCAACAGGTTTGGAAGCATGTCTACCTTTTTGAAAAACGATATCAAACTCATTAAAAGAAACAAAAGGTCTAAAACAACTTTGATGATGAGTGTGATTTTCCTTTTTTACGGATTGCTCTTTTTTACAGGTGCCGTAGAAGCCTATGACGGTCCGTTTTGGAGAGTCTTTGCAGGAATATTTGTCACTGGAGGTTTCCTGTTTAGTTTCGGTCAGTTTGTGCCAAGTTGGGACAGTGCTTATTATCCGTTAATGATGAGTCAAAACATAAAGTATAAAGAATATATTTCGTCTAAGTGGTACTTAATCGTTATTGCTACTATTGTATCTACCATACTTTCTTCCTTTTATCTTTACTTCGGATGGCAGGCCTACGCAGCAGTAATCGTTGGAGGAATTTACAATGTTGGTGTTAATGCCCATATCGTACTTTGGGGAGGCGCTTACATCAAAACCCCAATTGACTTAACCTCCAATAAAAAAGCATTTGGAGATAAGAAAGCATTTAATATAAAAACCTTGCTATTAACCATTCCAAAAATTGTATTACCTATGATTTTATACGCTATTGGTCATTTTGCAGTAGGCGAATTATTCGGATTTGCGCTCGTAGCCATTGTGGGACTAGCAGGCCTATTATTTAGAAATAAAGTATTTGATATTATTGAAAAAATATACAAATCTGAAAAGTATAAAACCTTGAAAGCTTATAAACAGACTAATTAATTATGATAACAACAGCAAACCTTTCAAAAACATATGGCGACAAACAAGTTCTAAATATTGAACATTTAGAAATTCCTAAAGGCCAAAGCTTTGGTTTAGTAGGAAATAATGGTGCCGGAAAAACCACCTATTTTAGTCTGCTTCTGGATCTTATTCAGCCAACAACGGGTCACATCAAAAACAATAACGTGTTAGTTCACGAAAGCGAAGACTGGAAACCATTTACTTCGGCATTTATTGATGAAACCTTTCTTATTGGTTATTTGACTCCCGAAGAATACTTTTATTTTATTGGCGAACTTCGTGGACAAAATAAAGCAGATGTTGATAGTTTAATCGCTCAGTTTGAAGACTTTTTTCACGGAGAAATTCTCGGTCAGAAAAAATACTTACGTGATTTAAGTAAGGGAAATCAGAAAAAAGCCGGAATTGTCGCTGCACTTATTGGAAATCCAGAAGTCATCATCTTAGATGAACCTTTTGCAAATTTAGATCCAACCACGCAAATTCGTCTAAAAGGCATCATTAAAAACCTAGCCGAAAAGCAAGGGGTAACAGTCCTCGTCTCAAGTCACGATTTAATGCATGTTACAGAGGTTTGTGAGCGAATTGTTGTTTTAGAAAAAGGAGCAGTTGTTAAAGACTTGGCAACTAATGAAGCGACATTAAAAGAATTGGAGGCTCATTTCTCAGGTTCTGAGGTTATTTAAGGTCACGCTTACATCTAAAAACCTGTTGTTTTTCGACGATAATTCAAAAAGATGCTTATTTTTACAGCATTGCATAATATATGCAAGCGATTTTAGTTATAGTATTTACAAAAACTAAACCACTTGAATACATCTTTAAAAGTCATAATATCACTACTTTGCCTTACAATTTTTGCAACGGGTTGTTCGCGAAAAAAAGACACGTTTATTAATCGGAATTTTCATGCTTTAGGTACCAAGTATAATATTTTATACAACGGTAATATCGCCTTAGAAAAAGGAAGAGAAACTGTTGATAATGCTGCCACAGATAATTTTTGGGAAATGCTGCCCATAGAGCGCATGCAGCTTACCGACGAAATTGTTTTACCAGGTCAATCTAAAAATCAGGATTTTGAACGTGCTGAAGAAAAAGCCATTAAGGCGGTTCAAAAGCATGGTATGAATATTAAAGGGAAAGAATACAATCCTCAAATAGATGAAGCTTATTTACTATTGGGACAAGCGCGCTATTTTGACCAACGCTTTGTACCTGCCTTAGAAGCCTTCAACTATATTTTATACAAATATCCTGCGAGTGATAAGATTAATACGGCTAAGGTTTGGAGAGAGAAAACAAATATTCGTCTCGAAAATAACGAACTTGCTATAAAAAATCTGAAGCGCCTCTTAGACCAGGAAGCGCTTGACGACCAGGATTTGGCAGATGCCACAGCGATGTTGGCTCAGGCTTATATCAATGTCAAATCTAAAGACAGTGCTTTAACACAATTGGCAATTGCCGCTCAATACACTAAGAAAAGGAAAGAAGAAGCCCGTTTTAATTATATCATTGGTCAATTGTATAATGAATTTGGCGAAAAAGACAGCGCTAATATCGCATTCGATAAGGTGATTGATTTGCATCGTAAAATCCCAAGACCTTACTACATCAATGCCCATTTAGCAAAATCGTATAACTTCGATATGGAAAATGGAGATCAAGTTGCGTTTTTAGATTATTTAACCGATTTGGAGGAAGATCGTGAAAACCGCCCATTTTTAGATAAAATTTACTATCGCATTGCCGAATTCCATAGAGCAAATCAAAGGGACTCCATGGCGATTGCTTATTATAATAAGTCTTTGAGAACCAATTTAGGTGATAAAGAATTGATGTCACGAGATTATGAAACGCTTGGTGATATGAGTTTTGATAAAGCACAATACAAGATTGCGGGCGCTTATTATGATAGCACGATGACCAATATGAAGCTCAATTCTAGGCCGTATCGTATCATTCAAAGGAAACGAGAAAATCTAGATGACGTTATTTATTATGAAGATATTGCTCAGGTTAACGATAGTATTTTGAGATTAGTGAACCTTTCTGAAGCTGAAAGATTAACCTATTTTACAACCTATACTGAAGAATTAAAAGCCTTGGCAGAAGCCGAAAAGGAACGCAAGGAAGCCGAAGAACGTCAAAAGTCTAATGCTTCTGGTCTTAAAGCCTTTGATAGCAAAAATGCCAATCAAAAAGGGAAATCCACTCGTGATAATCCTGGAGGTTCCAACAGCGAATTTTACTTTTATAACCAAACGACTGTTGCCTACGGAAAAAATGAATTTATAAAAATCTGGGGTGATCGAGAGCTGAAAGATAATTGGCGATTGTCTGATACTAAAGCGCGAGGAAACACCAATACTGAAACGATTAACCTTGCTGATAACGCTTCAGAAGAAGAGCGTTTTGATCCGCAGTTTTATATAGCCACAATACCATCAGATCAAAAAGTAATTGACAGTTTGGCCAAAGAGCGAAACTATGCTTATTATCAATTGGGTGTGATTTACAAGGAAAAATTTAAAGAGTATGAATTGGCTCGTGTCAAACTTGAAAACTTGCTGGAAAATAATCCCGAAGATCGTTTAATACTTCCTTCTAAATACAATTTACACAAAATATATACCGAATTAGGGCTAACAGCTAAAGCCGATGCGATGAAAAATGACATCGTAACAAATTATCCCGAATCGCGCTATGCAAAAATACTGTTGAACCCAAAATCTGAATTTGCCAAGGATGAAAATAGTCCAGAACGCTTGTACGAAGGTTTGTTCAAACAGTTTGGCGAGCAAAATTATGCCGAAGTTATCGCCCAATCAGAGGTGTATATTTCCCAGTTTGAAGGCGACCCAATAGTGCCTAAATTTGAAATTTTAAAAGCTTCAGCTAGCGGACGATTAAACGGATTTGAAGCCTACAAAAAGGGAGTTAATTTTGTGGCTTTAACCTATCCAAATTCCGAAGAAGGAAAACGCGCTCAAGAGATCATGCAAATGGTTATACCTATTTTAGCTAAAAAAGAATTTGTAAGTAATGACACTGCAAAGCATTTTAATGTACTTTACCCCTTTGCGAATGACGAAAAAGATCAAATTGAAGATTTTGTCAAACAATTAGATGATGCCATTTCTAAAGTAAATTATTTTGAGCTGTCAACCTCTATAGATGTCTACGATCCTAATACCACTTTTGTGGTGGTTCATGGATTAACAAGCATTCAAGGAGCCTCTGGTTTTGCTGAAATCCTAAAAGAAAACAAAAACAAAATTGACCGAAATTTTTATTCAATTTCTTCGCCTAACTACGAAATTGTACAACGACATAAAAACTTAAACGAATACCTAGAATCTCAATAAACTTAGACCTATGTTTTCAGATAAAAAAACAGGACGTATGGCTTCAGAAACAATTTCACAACAAAACACAATCGCTAAAGGTACTGTAATAACAGGAGATATTGTTAGCGAGGGTGATTTCAGAATTGAAGGCTCAATTCAAGGAAATATCAAAACACCAGGAAAGGTCGTCATTGGAAAAACAGGCCTTATAAACGGAACTTTAAAAAGTGCTAATGCAGATATTGAAGGGAAATTTATGGGCAAATTATTATTGTCTGACACTTTATCACTTAAATCTTCAGCACATGTTGAAGGAGAAGTTATTGTTGGTAAATTAGCGGTCGAACCAGGAGCAACTTTTAATGCAACTTGCTCAATGAAAGGCGCTATTAAAGAATTAAGCAATACTAATGCAGCAGGACAACAAACAAGCATCCAAAAACCACAACGACCAAACCCAGAAAAAGGACAAACCGTTTAATACCTACGCAAGGTTTTCGGGGATTGTTATTCAAATGGTTGCTATAATTGGGATTGGGACTTTTATTGGTTATAAACTCGACGAAGCCTATCCCAATGAGCACAATCTCTACACGCTTGCGGGTTCATTATCGTCAGTAATCATATCTATAGTTTACATAATAAGACGTATTATTGCAGCCTCAAAAGACGATTAATACATGAATGATCTTTTTAAAAAGAGAGAAGTCAATTTTCTTATTCAGCTTATAGCGCTTAGCGCTTTATTGTTTGCTATACACAGTTATCTAATATATCATTTTGCCAAGGATGTGCTTTTGTTTTTCCCGCTATGGCAGATTTATGTGTTTCACATTATAACTGTTGTAATTATCTACACCTTAATTAATTACAGAGACGCTATTGGGAAAACCGAAGTGTTTAATACGTTTATTTTTGGCATGCTCGTTAAAATGATTTTGACTATGGTGTTTTTATTACCATGGATTTTATCTAAACCTGAACAAAAAGGCGTCGACTTAGCTAACTTCTTTATTCCTTATTTTATTTACCTGGCTTTTGAAGTCTTCTCGGTTGTAAAATTCCTTCAGAAAAAATAAGGATTTGAGTTCCATAATCCCTTAAAAATCACCGTATAAAATTATCATCAAATTATTGTTTGACAATTAATATAATGTACGTACATTTGCACCGAATTTAAAGCAGCGTATTTTTAAGCGATACCAGATGACATTAAACACTTTTAAAAACGTATTATTTTCAGTGCTATTTTTAGCAGTTTCATTTGCTGGATACGCATCTGATAATAGTGATCCTCAAGAAGGAGAAGAGTTCAACCCCAAAGAAATGATCTTGCATCACGTTAAAGATGCTCACGAATTTCATTTATGGGATTGGAAAGGCAAGCCGGTTTCTTTATCATTACCTATTATTTTATGGACAGATAACGGTCTAACAACGTTTTCTTCAAGCCAATTTCATCATGATGATACTGGGAAGGTTATCGTAGAGAAGAATGGCGGAAAATTCGTTAAGTTTCACGAGAAAATCTATCAGTTAGATGCCAACGCTACAACAGTTGCATTTGATGAAGAACACCACCCGGTAAACGCTCACAAGCCTTTAAATTTTTCTATCACTAGAAATGTATTTATGATGTGGGTATCTGTCATCGTATTGTTATTAATCTTTTTAACAGCAGCCAGATCTTATAAAAAATCAAAGGATGGTGTTCCAACTGGAATCGCCGGATTTGTAGAGCCACTTATAGTATTTGTTAGAGATGAAATTGGGAAGCCAATGATTGGAGAGCACAAATACAAGAAGTATATGCCCTACTTGTTAACCATATTTTTCTTTATATGGATCAATAATATTTTTGGATTAATTCCAATTTTAAATGGCGCCAACTTAAGTGGAAACATTGCTTTTACATGTACACTTGCTGTCTTTACATTTATCATTACAACATTAAGCGGTAACTCTAATTACTGGAAACACATCTTTTGGATGCCAGGAGTTCCTGTACCAATGAAAATATTTTTAATGCCAATAGAAATTATCGGAATGTTTGTAAAACCTATTTCGTTAATGATTCGTTTGTTTGCTAACATTACCGCAGGACACGTTATCATATTAGCATTAATGTCATTAATATTTGTATTTAAAACTGTAGCAATCGCTCCGGTATCTGTAGCATTTTCATTATTTATTACAGTTATTGAAATTATTGTAACAGCAATACAAGCATATATATTTACAATATTGTCTGCCTTATATTTTGGTATGGCAACTGAAGATCATCATTAATTAATTTAAATTTTATAACTATGACTATTACTGGAATTGCAGCTATTGGAGCTGGTTTAGCAGCTATTGGAGCTGGTGTTGGTATTGGTAAAATTGGTGGGTCTGCTATGGATGCAATGGCTCGTCAACCAGAAATGCACGGAAAGATCCAATCTTCTGCATTAATTTTAGCAGCCTTCGTAGAAGCGGTAGCACTATTTGGTGTTGTTGTTGCTTTCTTACAAGGGTAAACATGAAAAGAAACACAGAAGTAACGGTTGGTTGCTTCTGTGTCTTTAAAATTTAAGTTACTTAAAACAAAACAAATGGATTTAATTACACCTGAATTTGGTTTAGTATTTTGGACAGCAATAACATTTTTGTTCTTGCTTTTAATCTTAAGAAAATTTGCTTGGAAACCTATTCTTGGCGCTGTAAGCGATAGAGAAGAAGGGATTAAAACAGCATTAGCTTCTGCTGAAAACGCTCGTAAAGAGATGGAAAATCTTCAAGCAGATAATGAACGCATTTTAAAAGAAGCAAGATTAGAAAGAGAAACCATGCTTAAAGAAGCACGCGAAATTAAAGCTAAAATGATTTCAGATGCTAAAGAAGAAGCACAAGAGCAAGCAAATAAAATGATTGCTCAAGCACAAACGGCTATCGAAAGTGAAAAGAAATCTGCTATGGCAGAATTAAAAAATCACGTGGCTGGTTTATCTGTAGAGATTGCCGAAAAAGTAGTGCGTCAAGAATTATCTAACAAAGACAAACAACTAGAGTTGGTTGAGTCAATGTTAAATGAAGCAAAACTAAACTAAGAAACAATGGCAGGAGCAAGAGCAGCAATACGTTACGCAAAAGCAGTGTTAAGCTTGGCATCAGATCAAAAAACAGCTGAGGTTGTAAACACTGATATGAAGCTAATAGCAACTACAATTGCAAACAGTAAAGACTTAAGCGAAATGCTTCAAAGTCCTGTAGTAAGATCATCAGAAAAGAAAGCAGTATTGTTAGAAGTTTTTAAAGGTTCTAATGCAATGACCGCTAATTTGATTGATACTTTAATTTCAAATAAAAGATTAGCTCTCCTAAGCGATGTAGCCACAAGTTACAATCATTTATATGATGAGTTAAAAGGAACTCAAGTTGCAAAAGTAACTACTGCTGTTCCTTTAACCGATGACTTAAGAGTTAAAGTTTTAGCTAAAGTTAAAGAACTCACAGGAAAAGATGTTGAAGTTGAAAACAGTATTGACGAAAACATCCTTGGAGGTTTCATTTTGCGTGTTGGAGACATACAATATAACGCAAGTGTAGCGAATAAATTGAATACATTAAAAAGAGAATTTACATTAAATTAATATAGTTTTAGGTTAGTTATTTTTAGTAGCTAACAGCTAAAAGCTAAAGACTAAATAAAATGGCAGAAGTAAAACCAGCTGAGATATCAGCAATCTTAAAACAACAACTTTCAGGATTTGAAGCAGGTGCTTCTTTAGACGAAGTTGGAACAGTATTAACTGCAGGTGATGGTATTGTACGTGCTTACGGATTATCTAACGCTCAATATGGTGAGTTAGTAGAATTCGATGGCGGATTAGAAGGTATCGTACTTAACCTTGAAGAAGATAACGTAGGTATTGTATTATTAGGTACAGCAACAGGAGTAAAAGAAGGCTCTACAGTAAAACGTACTGGTCGTATCGCATCTGTTAACGTAGGTGAAGGTATTGTTGGACGTGTTGTAGATACTTTAGGAAATCCTATAGATGGTAAAGGACCAATTGCTGGTGAAACTTACCAAATGCCATTAGAACGTAAAGCACCTGGTGTTATTTATAGAGAGCCAGTTACTGAACCATTACAAACAGGAATTAAAGCAATTGATGCCATGATTCCAGTTGGTAGAGGTCAACGTGAGTTGGTTATTGGTGACCGTCAAACAGGTAAAACAACAGTTTGTATTGATGCGATCTTAAATCAAAAAGAATTTTATGATGCAGGTAACCCTGTATATTGTATATATGTAGCTGTTGGTCAAAAGGCATCAACGGTTGCAAACATTGCTAAAACCTTAGAAGAAAAAGGTGCTTTAGCATACACCACGATAGTTGCTGCAAATGCATCAGATCCTGCTGCTATGCAGGTTTATGCACCAATGACAGGAGCTTCTATTGGAGAGTATTTTAGAGATACAGGTAGACCTGCTTTAATTGTATTTGATGATTTATCAAAACAAGCCGTAGCTTACCGTGAGGTATCGTTATTATTACGTCGTCCTCCAGGACGTGAGGCGTATCCTGGTGACGTTTTCTACTTACACTCAAGATTATTAGAACGTTCTGCAAAAATCATTAATGATGACGCTATTGCTAAAGAAATGAATGACCTTCCAGAGTCATTAAAACCAATCGTAAAAGGTGGTGGATCTTTAACAGCATTACCAATTATTGAAACTCAAGCAGGTGACGTTTCTGCATATATTCCAACAAACGTAATTTCGATTACCGATGGACAAATTTTCTTAGATGGAGATTTATTTAACTCTGGTGTACGTCCAGCAATTAACGTAGGTATTTCGGTATCGCGTGTTGGTGGTAATGCACAAATTAAATCTATGAAAAAAGTATCTGGTACTTTAAAATTAGACCAGGCTCAGTTCCGTGAACTAGAAGCTTTTGCGAAATTTGGATCAGATTTAGATGCTGTTACATTAAATGTAATTGAAAAAGGAAAGCGTAATGTTGAGATTTTAAAGCAAGCTCAAAACGATCCGTTTACTGTTGAAGATCAAGTAGCAATTATTTATGCAGGATCTAAAAACTTATTAAAAGATGTTCCTGTAAATAAAGTGAAAGAATTTGAAAGAGATTTTATCGAGTTCTTAAAAGCGAAACATTCTGATGTTTTAAGCACATTAAAAGCAGGAAAATTAACTGATGAAGTTACAGATACATTAACCAATGTAGCTAAAGACTTATCAGGAAAGTATAGAGCATAATTGTCATTCCTGTTTCGGCAGGAATCTCAGGTTTTGAAGTTCAATTAAAATAGATTCCGCAGTTAGTGCGGAATGACAAAAATAGAATGGCAAATTTAAAAGAAATACGTAACAGAATATCTTCAGTATCATCAACGATGCAAATTACCAGTGCCATGAAAATGGTATCGGCAGCAAAGTTGAAGAAGGCTCAAGATGCTATTACTGCAATGCGTCCATATTCAGATAAGTTGACCGAACTTTTACAAAGTTTAAGCGCGACTTTAGATGGGGATTCTGGAAGTAAGTTTGCAACGCAACGTGAAGTAAAAAACGTATTATTAGTAGTGATTACCTCTAACAGAGGGCTTGCAGGTGCATTTAACTCTAATATCATTAAAGAGGCTACAAATCTTACTAAAGAAAAGTATGCAGAACAAGAGGTCTCTTATTTGGCGATAGGTAAAAAAGCGAATGACGCCTTTAAAAAGACAAATAAGGTTATTGCAAACAAAAGTGAAATTTTTGATGATTTAACTTTTGATAATGTTGCCGAAATTGCACAAATGTTAATGGATAAGTTTGTTGAAGGCGAATTCGATAAAATTGAAGTTGTTTACAATAAGTTTAAAAATGCAGCAACGCAAATCATTATGAATGAGCAATTTTTACCAATTGTTCCTATGGAAGGTGAAGCCAATACTAATGTTGATTATATTTTTGAACCTTCAAAAGAAGAAATTGTTGAACAACTAATTCCGAAGTCTTTAAAGACTCAATTATATAAGTCTATTCGTGATAGTTTTGCTTCAGAACATGGAGCACGTATGACAGCAATGCATAAAGCAACAGATAATGCAACAGAATTGAGAGATCAATTGAAATTAACATACAATAAAGCACGTCAGGCTGCAATTACTAACGAAATTCTTGAAATCGTTGGTGGTGCAGAAGCGCTAAATAATTAAGCGTGAGAATTGAATAATGACTAGTTTTATTCGTCATGCTGAACCTGTTTCAGCATCACACAAAAAGATAAAACCCAACACTTAAGGTGTTGGGTTTTTTTATGCTTGAATATTTTTCTGTAACATTTTAGTGATTTTGTATCTAAAGAGAAAAATCAATTAAAATTTACAGTATGAAAACAATTAAAAACAAGATGCTATTTACCTTTGTTGTGTTTAGTATCACCTTACAAGCTCAAACCAAAGCTTTTGAAGTTGAAGTTAAAGGTCAAGGAGATCCAATATTATTATTTCCAGGATTTACCAGTACTGGAGATGTTTGGAAAGATGTCGTAGCCGACTTATCTAAAACTTATGAGTGTCATATTTTTACATTTGCAGGGTTTGGTGATGTCGCTCCAATAGAGACGCCATGGCTTCCCAAAATCAGGAATAGTATAAGCCAATATATTTCACACCATAAACTGGATGAGGCAACAATTATCGGACATAGTTTGGGAGGTACATTAGGATTATGGTTAGCTACTGAAAAGAATGCCAAATACACTAAAGTTATTGTTGTTGATGCATTGCCTTCAACGGGTGCCCTAATGATGCCAAACTTTAACAGTGAAACTATAGTATATGATAACCCATACAATAAAAGGCTATTACAAATGGATGCGATTAGTTTTGAGGCGATGGCAACCCAAATGGCAACTGCAATGTCATTAAATAAAGATAAACATACTTTAATTAGAGATTGGATACTTAAAGCAGACCGAAAAACTTATGTATATGGTTATACCGATTTGCTTAAATTAGATTTGAGAGAGTCCATTTCTAAAATTACTGTTCCAATTACCGTTCTGGCTGCAACTGAACCCTATGGAAAAGATCTAGTGACGAAGACCTATGAAACACAGTATAAAAATTTAAAAGCCTATACCATAAAGTTTGCTGAAGAATCTGCACATTTCATTATGTTTGATCAGCCAGGATGGTTATTAAATAGAATTAAAGAAGAATTACATTAATAAATGAAAAAACCCTTAGAGCACCAATTTAAAACGGTCTATGATGCTAATTATTCTAGAGTGATGCGTTTGTGTTTAGGATATACCAATGGCGATACGATGCTTTCAAATGACCTAACTCAGGATGTTTTTATTAAAGTATGGGAAAATTTAGAATCGTTTAGAAACCAATCGAGTATATCAACATGGATTTACAGAATTGCAGTAAATACATGTCTATTAGAATTAAGGAAAAAGAGAACAATTAGATTAACCGCACAAGGCAATCAACTAGAAAAATTTAAGGATGATATTTCTAATGATAATGAAGCAAAACTCAAGCAACTTTATGTATGTATAAGCCAATTAAATAGCGAAAATAGAACTATTATTTTGTTAGAATTAGAAGAACTACCACAAAAAGAAATAGCAGAAATCATGGGCTTATCTCACGATACTATTAGAGTAAGAATCCATAGAATTAAAAGTGAATTAACTAAATGCGTTAAAAAATGACAATGTTTGAAGATTTAAAGTCCCAATGGGAAAACCAACCACAACCAAATACACCCGAACAAGGTTCAAAATTGATAGTTGATAAAATGAAAGGCCTTAGTAAAAAACAGGCTATAACTAACTGGGTTTTATGGACTACGATACTAATATTAATAGGCTTTTTTTTCTATGTTGAAGCCTTCAATGATACAATAGTTACCTTTGCTTTATTGTTGATGATGAGTTCATTACTAGTAAGAATATTTGTTGAATACTTTAGCATTAAAAAATTGAGAGCTATTGATGTTACCGAAAATTCATCGGTTTTTCGTACCACAATAATTTCTTATTATAAAAGTAGAATACGAACTCATTATGTAACAACACCTATCATTATCATTCTCTATAGCTTCGGCTTTATATTATTACTGCCAACTTTTAAAAGGGAACTTTCCGAAGGCTTTTATACATATATCGTTTGCTCGGCAGTAATCGTTTTAATTGTAATGGTGATTTTTATTAGAAATCAAATCAAAAACGAACTTTCAATCTTAAAAGGGCTACAGATTTAAAAATACGCTAACTTAAATTTAATAAGCCTCTATAAATATTTGGCAATCAGCTTTTAATTAAAGTTGTATTTAAATTTAGGAGGCTGTATGAATTAAAAAATCGCTTAATTGATGTGTATTTCGTCGATAAAATATACTTTTAATCGACTGGTTAGCTTTTTTTTATATATATTGCCCTCCCAAATCTTAACCTCAATTGACATGAAATTATTCAAAAAAATGACTTTTGCTATACTTTTTGTAACAGTCATTGCAACGACCTTTCAATGTGCGAGCTCAAAAGTAGTCGCCACACAATTTGAACAAGACACACCATTTAATATTAAACCAGTTGCTTTTCAAGAATGGTATGCAGGTATTAAAATAGGTACGACTGGCTTAAATGTATTTCTTCCATTAACTAATGTAGATCAAAATGTTACCATAGACAGCATTTACTTTAGAAACTTAAAAGGGAAATTACAAGAAAAAGGCGAAAAGTATATCGCCACACTTCAAAACACTACAAAAGGCTATACCTTTAAAAAATCAGAACGCCCTGCCGATTATCCGTTTATGCTTCAAGATTACGAATGTGTAATTAGTTATATTGAAAATGGAGTCACTAAATACTATAAAATTACTCAGCTTAATGAAGTCGCTGGAACCTACTATGAAAATGGACCTCCATCTTTATACTTAAAGAGTGCTTCATCAGGAATGGCAACTCTTGATGATGATGAGGATTAAAAAATTCTAGAATTAATAACTTTAAGTCTTGTTTCTATAGCAAGACTTTTTTTATGGCATTAATTTTGAAATCTTATATTTATAATATTCAATTAATAGCTATGAAAGTCATTAAACAACTATCGTCTATTCTACTAATGCTTGTTTTTATAACGAGTTTTTTACAATGTACTTCAGCTCAAAAATTACAGCAAAATGCACCTGTCGAATTTGGAGAAGTGTACTACCAAAAATGGACCGCTGGCATAAAAGAAGGAGGTTCGGGTTTAAATATCTTTATTCCGGTAACAAATACGTCTACCCGTTTTGACAGTGTTTATTTTAGAGGAAAGGCCACAAAGTTAGAGGCTAACCCTAATCAAGACACAGTATTAATTGGTCGTTTTAAAACAGAAACAAATCAAAAAAAAGACATCATCTTAAGTCATGATGCTAAGGAAGAATACGTCAATCAAATGCCTGTTAAGACAAAGCCAATTCCATTCGATTTAAATCATGACGAATGTATTGTTTCTTACAAAAAGGGCCATAAAACGCTGTATTATAAAATTTCTAATATCATTGAAAAAATGTCTGTCAACTATCCTGGCGCTCCACCAAACAAGCAATAACATTCTTTGGTTCACGTTTGCTAAAAACGTACTTTTAGCAGAATAAATAAAAACACTTGAGCGTACTTAAGACTTTTTTTAAAGATACAATAATTTATGGCTTGGCTATAGTCTTGCCGAGACTCATCAACTTTCTATTAGTACGATTACATACAGATGTACTTCCAAATGAAGGCTATTCTGAAAACACCGAATTTTACGTCGTTGCAGCTTTTTTTAATGTCATTTTAACCTACGGAATGGAAACCTCTTTCTTTAGGTTTTTCAGTAAAAATAAAGATAAAAATACCGTTTTATCTACAGCAATGATCACCATTGTGCTGAGTACATTGTGCTTCGGAATACTACTTTTTTTATTTAGAGTTCCTATTTCTGAAACCTTAAGAATCAATACCGATTTTTATAACTTACTGGTCGGAATAACGTTATTAGACACTCTAATAGTGATTCCGTTTGCTTATTTGAGAGTCACAGGAAGACCCGTAAAATTTGCGGCTATCAAATTGATAAACGTTCTAATCATCGTGGTTTTAAACATACTTTTATTATCGACGACTTATGGTTCTGATAGCATCAGAAATTTATTCAGTGTTGCTAATAATGTGGAGTATATATTTATTGCTAATCTTATAGCTAGTGCGGTTGTTTTAGTGTTGGTTCTGCCATATTTTTTCAAGGCCAAATTAAAATTTGATATCACTATTCTAAAACAATTACTAAACTACGGATGGCCCATTATGGTTGCCGGATTAGCCTTTGTGATTAACGAAAATTTAGACAAATGGCTTTTGCCAGAGATGGAAGGCGAGTTTGTCAATGGCGCCTACAGTGCCTGTTATAAATTAGCTGTTTTTATGACACTCTTTATTCAAGCGTTTAGAATGGGAGCTGAGCCGTTTTTCTTTAACCATTCTGATAAAGAAAATGCAACTCAAACCTATGCCTCCATTTTAAAATATTTTACGATTGTAGGGAGTCTTGGTTTGATGATCGTCGTTGTTTATATTGATTTGCTTCGTCCTATTTTTATTAAAAAAGAAAGTTATTTATTAGCGCTTGATATTGTTCCAATTGTATTACTTGCCAACCTTTGTTTAGGGATTTACCATAACCTCTCTATTTGGTATAAATTAACCGATAGAACACGCTTTGGTATGTATATTTCTTTAATTGGAGCCGCAATTACCATTGCTTTTAACCTTATTTTTATTCCGAAAATAGGGTTTATGGCTTGTGCTTATGCGACTTTAATTGCTTACGGATTAATGATGCTTATTTCGTATCTGTTAGGAAGGCGATATTACCCTGTGCCTTACCATATTTCTAGAATTTCAATATACTTACTTTTAAGTGCAGGATTAAGTTTTATAACTTATTATCATTTCGATAGAAATATGTTATTAGGAACTGTATTTTTGTTGATCTTTATAGCTTTAGTTATGTATTTAGAGCGAAAAGAAGTCAAAATGTTATTAAACCGAAATTAATCAGTTATTCACTATACAGCTAAGAATCTAAACATATGCAAATTAAAATCATTAACACATCCAATCACGACTTACCGCATTATGAAACTATAGCGTCAGCAGGAATGGACTTAAGAGCTAACTTGTCTGAACCTAGAATCTTAAAACCTCTGGAGCGTAGTATTGTTGGCACAGGTTTATTTATAGAATTACCAGTAGGTATAGAAGCACAAGTGAGACCGCGTAGTGGTTTGGCAGCAAAAAAAGGAATTACAGTGCTCAATGCACCAGGAACTATCGATGCCGATTACAGAGGTGAAATAGGTGTGATTTTAGTAAATTTGTCTAACGAAGATTTTACCATTAATAACGGTGAGCGCATCGCCCAATTGGTCATTGCAAAACATGAACGCGCCGAATGGGAGCAGGTAGAATCATTGTCTGAAACAGATCGAGGCGCTGGAGGTTTTGGAAGTACTGGCGTTTCTTAGAATGTTATTAATAACGAAGTGAAGAATCTCAAATAAAATAATTATTAAATAATAAGATTCCCTCCTTCGAGGGAATGAAAAATAAATTTTCCAATGAAAATAATTGTACCCATGGCTGGTCGAGGTTCTCGATTGCGTCCACATAGTTTAACAGTCCCAAAACCACTAATTCCAGTTGCGGGGCAACCTATTGTACATCGTTTAGTCAAAGATATTGCAAAGGTTTTAAAGCAACCTATTGATGAAATTGCTTTCGTTCTGGGCGATCCGGCTTGGTTTGGAGATGATGTTGTTGAAAGCTTAAAACACTTGGCAACCAGTTTAGGTGCAAAACCATCAATTTATCGTCAAGACCAACCTCTAGGAACGGGTCACGCGATTATGTGTGCTAAACCTTCATTATCTGGTCCTGCCGTAATTGCTTATGCCGATACTCTAATTCGTGCAGAGTTTGATTTAGATCCAGATGCCGATAGCGTTATTTGGACCAAAAGAGTAGCAAACCCTGAAGCTTATGGTGTTGTAAAACTGAATGCTAAAGATGAGATTGTTGAATTGGTAGAAAAGCCAGAAACTTTTGTGAGTGATCAGGCTGTTATTGGGATTTATTATTTTAAAGATGTTGAAGTTTTAAAAGATAAGCTACAAGAAGTCCTTGATGAAAACGTTATGAATGGAGGAGAGTACCAGATTAATGATGGTATAAAACGAATGATGGCCGATGGCAAAATTTTTAAAACGGGAACTGTTGATGAGTGGATGGACTGCGGAAACAAAGCTGTTACCCTAGAAACGAATGCTAAAATGTTAGGCTTTTTATCTACTGATGGCGAAGAGCAAATGATTGCTAAGTCCATAAAAAAGAACAGCAGTACTATTATTGAGCCTTGTTATATTGGAGAGGGTGTGACCCTTAATAATTCAACCATTGGACCTAATGTTTCTATTGGAAACAATTGTGTAATAGACAATTCTAGCGTTAAAAATAGCTTAATACAAAACCATACTAGTATTAAAAATGCTATTTTAGACCAAGCTATGATTGGTAATCATGTGTCATACAATGGCGATTTTAAAGCCATAAGCATTGGCGATTATTCAGTTTTGGAATAATTGTTGAAATAGCTTTCAGAGCCTAGCGAAGCATCTTTGATGTATTTTAAAGATTTCTTTGAATTTTAAATAATGATGAAAACGAAACACTACATCCTACTTCTATGTCTCGGAATATTTTTATTTCCGCTGAATACATTGGCGCAAGTTGATTTTAACAAGCGTCCGGATGATGATTTAGGGAATGTAGAAGATAAGTTTCAAGAGTACTTTTTTGAAGCGCTGAAACAGAAAGGAATTGAAAATTACCAGAAATCTGCCGATGCCTTGCTAAAGTGCATTGACCTTAAAGATGACGATCCGGTATTATATTTCGAGCTTGGGAAAAATTATAAGGCACTTAAAAATTTTGGTGCTGCTGAAGATGCGCTAAAAAAAGCCGTTTCTAAAGCGCCAGATAACGAATGGTACTTAGACGAATTGTACGATGTCTATATTCAGCAAAATGAAATGGACAAAGCACTTAAAACCGTCAAACAACTTGTGAAGTTTCATCCCGATTACAAACAAGATTTAGCCTCACTCTACATCCGTGTTGAAAAATATAAAGATGCCTTAAAGCTGCTTGATGAAATGGATGAACAACTCGGTTATAGTGAAGATCGAGATTATTTACGAAATCAAATTTATAACATCACAGGGAATCATGAAGACCGTATAGAAAACCTCGAAGCTCGTGTTAAAAGTAACCCTGAAGATGAATCGACTTACCTCAGACTTATTTATAGATATAGCGAAACTGGGGAAACCCAAAAAGCATTTGATGCTGCCAAACGCTTACTCGAACAAAATCCAGAATCTCAGCTGGTACATTTAGCACTTTATAAGTTTTATCTGGATGAAAACGATACCGATAATGCGATCCAATCCATGAAAGTTGTTTTAACCAGTCCTATGATAAAACCCGAAGCTAAAACAAAAGTGCTTAATGATTTTGTCAAGTTTGTGGGGCAAAATCCGCAGTACGAATCCGATTTAGTAGAAATTACAGCCTTGGTTAGCGAAGACAAAAGCGTTAAAACCTTACTAGAACTAGGCGATTACTATCTGAAGTCGAATGATAAAGAAAAAGCCTTAGGATATTATCAAGATGCCTTAAAACAAGAACCTAATGAGTTTAAGATTATTAGGGATGTATTGCTGCTTCAAATCGATTTAAACAAAGATGCGCAAGCAGCTCAAAAAAGTAAGGAAGCTTTAGATATTTTTCCAGCACAACCTATTTTGTACCTTATTAACGGCGTGGCCAACAATAAATTAAAACAGCCAGAAAAAGCCATTGAAAGCTTAGAAATAGGCTTGGATTATGTTATCGAAAACCCTAATATGGAAGCCGATTTCTACAAACAACTAAGCGAGGCTTACAAACAAACCAATAATATTAGCCAATCTGAAGCGTTTGCTAAAAAGGCAGAAGCCTTATTGAAAGAACAATAATATATGAAGATCATAAAATGCAGTTTAGTTTGTTTGTTTTTAGTATTTGCCAATTCCTGTAAATCGGCAAGAAGTGTTGTCGCTTCTGGTCAGGTGGATTCTAAACTAACGGTAAAGCAACTTATTAGAGAAAATAAAAAGCAAGACGCTAAGTTTAAAACGCTGCAGGCTAAAGTTAAAATTGATGTTATAGAAGATTTAAAAGAGTCTTCTTACACCGTCAACCTCCGCATGGAAAAAGACAAAACCATTTGGATTAGTGCGACTTTAGGACTCGCAAGAGCTATGATTACTCCAGACCGAGTTCAGTTTTATGATAAAATCAACAACCAATATTTTGATGGAAATTATCAACTGTTAAGTGATCTTTTAGGCATTGAGTTAAATTATGATAAGGTTCAGAGTTTATTAATTGGAGAGCCGCTTTATGCTTTACGAGATTCCGATTATGCCATTTCAACCAGTGAGAATTCCTATATTTTACAACCTAAAAATCAAGACCTTTTATTAGAGTTGTTCTTATTGTTTAATCCGTCACACTTTAAAATGGACTCTCAGCAATTATTGCAACCTTCAAAAATGCGTTTTTTACAGATTGACTATCTGGGATATCAAGATGTCGACAAAGAGATTTTACCACAAAACATTAAAATTATTGCTGTCGAAGATAGTGAAGAATTAAATGTCGTATTAGAGTATAAATCGGTTTCCATTAATGAAGACGTGAGGTTTCCTTTTAGAATCCCTTCAGGTTTTGACGAAATAATCCTAGACAATGCGAAATAAAATCACTTACATTCTGTGTCTGTTTTTACTCCTGAATAGTTTTTCTTCGGAAGCACAAAGCGATAAGCAAAAAGCTTTAGAGGCAAAACGTGTTAAATATCAAAAAGAACTTCAGCAATTAAACGCGTTACTTTTTACCAATAAAAAAGAAGAAAAATCGGTTGTATCGCTTATTGAAGATCTTAATTATAAAGTTAATGTTAGGCGAAATTTAATTAAAGTAACAAACGACCAAGCCAATTTATTGACTCGAGAGATCAATGCTAATCAGAATGAAATTTCCAGTTTAAGAGATCAGCTAACAACGCTTAAAAAGCAATATTCTGAAATGCTTGTCAAATCGTATAAAAGCAAATCGGAGCAAAGTAGAGTCATGTTTCTATTGTCTTCCAATGATTTTAAACAGGCTTACAAACGATTGCAATATATTAAGCAATATGCTAATTATCAAAAAGAACAAGGCGATTTAATCAAAGCTAAGACGCAAAAATTACAAGAGTTAAATACCGACTTATTACGTCAAAAGGAAGACAAAGATAAACTTGTTGCCGAAAACCGAATCGCTAAAATAGAGCTAGAGAAAGAAGTCAAAGAACAGGAAAAGTTAATGGCTTCTATTCGAAAAGATCAAAGTGCTTATGCTTCTAAGATTAAAAAGAAACAACAGGAAATTGACGCTATTGATAAAGAAATCGATAGGTTAATTAAAGAAGCTATTGCAGCATCAAATAAAAAAGCAGGAAAATCATCCACTTCAAAAGGCTTTGCCTTAACACCTGAAGAAAAACTAACAGGTAGAAATTTTGCCTCAAATAAAGGAAAGCTTCCTTGGCCTGTTGAACGCGGCGTTGTAAAAGTACGCTATGGCACACAACAATCACCTATTGATCCTACGGTTAAGATTAACAGTAACGGTGTTAGAATTGCTACTGAAAAAAATGCCAGAGTACGAGCTGTTTTTAATGGTGAAGTTCTGGCGGTTGCCGGACAAAAATATTCGAATCCAACAGTTTTGGTGCAACATGGTAACTATATTACAGCCTATAGAAATTTATCAAAGGTTTATGTAAAAAAAGGTGATAAAATAGTAACCAATCAGGCTATTGGTGAAGTGTTTACCAATAATGAAGGTGAAACCATGCTGGGCTTTGGTATTTTTAAAGACTCCAAACCTCAAAATCCAGCAGGTTGGATTTACAAAATGTGATAGCATTTTGAAATATAACTTATGGATTTACAAAATGTGATAGCATTTTGAAATATAACTTATGGATTTACAAAATGTGATAGCATTTTGAAATATAACTTATGGATTTACAAAATGTGATAGCCTCGCTAGCGTTACCCTGAACTCGTTTCAGGGTCTCACAAGAAAAACTGTTCCGTTATGAAATTCTGAAACCAGTTCAGAATGACGTAAAAGGGTTTAAACCTTAGAAGTTGAACGAATAATTTTACACTACACAAATAATTCAAGAGCTATGAAGTCAATTCTGCTTTTTTTGGTCTTATTTACTTCTAGTTTAGGCTATGCTCAAACAAAAGACTCTATCATCAAAATTGATGTGAAAATAATTTCATGCTTTTTTGGACCTAAGGGTTATTATAACATTGAAGAACACCTTAAAAAAAAGATTTTAGCTGAAGCATCAGTAAAACGTTTTTCTAAAACAGACACACTTTATTTTTTTCTAAGGAAAAATGATTCAGTTAAGATTAAAGATCGAAACAGGGTTTTTCATTACATCCATCCAAATAAAACCATTAATGATACAATTCGATATTATACTTTTAGTTTTAAAAACATAAATCAAACAGGTTTTATATTCAAGAAATATCAAGATTTTGATGCTATGGAAACCGATCAGAAAGCACAAACCCTTAGAAAAGACCTATCCTTTATAGAAAAGCATAAAGATAAAATAATAACCATCGATTTTTTCTTAGAAAACTTGAATAAAGAAAAAGACTATTTTTTAGCGATGTTTTATGAAGTTATAATGAGTAAAAAAATTGTTTATATGATTGACGAACGGGAGTTTGATAAGCATAAGATAACACTCAGAGAGATCTCCATCAATCAGAATTTACAGTGGTAGCTAAACATTAAACTCTAAAGGTTAATCAAAAAATAAGGCTTTTAATTCGGTAGCATCACCTGGTTTCATTTTACCTGCAACAACCAGACTTAATTGCTTACGACGCAATGCGGCTTCATAACGTTCTTTTTCCAGTTTGGTTTCAGCAACAAGTTCAGGCACTTTTACAGGACGACCAGTTTCATCAACAGCAACAAAAGTGTAAATGGCTTCATTTGCTTTGATGCATTCACCAGATTCGCGATCTTCTATCCAAACATCAAGAAACACTTCCATAGAGCTTGTAAAGGCTCTAGAAACTTTAGCCTCTATTGTCACAACGCTTCCTAAAGGTATAGATCGGTTAAAAGCAACGTGATTTACAGAAGCGGTGACTACAATACGTCGGCTGTGACGACGAGCAGCAATACTTGCAGCGCGATCCATACGTGCTAAAAGTTCGCCACCAAATAAATTATTTATAGGATTGGTTTCACTAGGAAGTACCAAATCGGTCATGATTGTCTTAGACTGAAATGCAGTTCTTGGTTCCATAAAAAAATCAAATTTTGTTCCGCGTAGACGGACATCTTAAACGGTTTGAAAGTGCAAAGGTAAGGTGATTTTAAATCTTAATTAAGCGATTTACGATTTTTAGTTTCCCAGAGTTTAGAAAACAAATACAATCCTCATTTGCAATGAATCTGGAGTATAAGATAGAAGCACTAATTAGGCAGGTAAAATTATACAGGCTTAGTTAGTGATAGGTCTTGAGACTCAAGATATAACTTTGAAGGTAACAATAATGGGATTAATCAACAGTTTTTACCAGTAACCAGGCATCAGGATTATTGGTGCGTTTGATAGATCGTAATGCTTTAAGTGCTTCAATTCTATCAGTATGACTAGAATATACCACTTCATGAAGTCCGTAACGGTTCACACCAATTTTACGGGCTTTAAATCCTTGAGTTCTTAGTTGCTGTACTTTTTTATCAGAATTTGCTTCCACACGAAAAGCACCTGCTACAATATGGTAATTTCCACTTGGCTTTTCAACTGTAAGTGTTGCGGCTGGTAACGGACTATCAATTATAAAAGTGGCTTCCTGAATTTGAGCATCCAACTGCTCATTTGCTTCATCTTGAGCAATTTCATTATGGCTTTCTATTTGATTTCCATAGAACTTAGAGGCTGCAAAACCTCCAATGGTTAAGGCAATTAAAGCAATAGCCGCATACCTTAAATAAGGTCTGCTTGTACGTGTTTCAGGAGTAATCGTTAAAGGAATGGCTTCTTCAATAGTTTCGACCTGTTCTTTGTAGACTTCTCTGGTAATTTCAGAAGACGTAAACTGAGATAAACCAAAAGCATCTGTCAAGTAATTGATGTGCTGCGACGGTTCAAAATTAACTTTTCCTTCAGTATTCAGGATTAAATCACCAATATTTTGTAATGCAATGGTCTCTCCTTCAATTAAATACGACTTAATCGCTTTGACTTGTTTAGCGATTTTTTCAACAGCAACCGGATACGGTACTTTTTCAATTTCAGCAATATAATTAGCTAATAATCCATCATTTGTCTGTAACTGCTCATTAAAAGACAATACTTTTTTTGGCGGATAAAATGAATGGGTTGTGTCATGTACTTTTGCCGAAACACGATGAGTTAAAAATGCTCCAAACTGAGGAACAATCACACAATCGTATCGGTATAATAAATCGCTGATGTAAGTTTCTAATTGCATAAAAACAAAGTTAAAAATTTTTGAAAGCGAATAAAATTAAGTCCAAACTATTTATTAACAGTCTAATTTTGTTTCTTGCATATAGAAAATAGACTATAAAAATGACAGAAGAGGATTTAATTTATGCATTAGCCTTACAACATGTACCAAAAATAGGAGACCTAACAGCCAAAAAGCTAATACGTTATTGTGGTTCGGCAGAAGCTGTCTTGAAAGAGAAGCGACATCATCTTCTTAAAATTGATGGTATTGGAGCTACTACAATAAAAGGGCTATTTGCATCTGCGCATATGAAAGCTGCGGAACAGGAACTAGAATTTATTAAAGCCAACAACATCAATTGTCTGTATTTTACAGATGATAATTACCCTGAAAAATTAAAACATTGTATTGATAGTCCGATTCTGTTATTTCAATCAGGTCAGATGAACCTCAAAAACCAACGTATTATTAGTATTGTTGGCACACGAAAAATTACTACTTATGGCTTATCGTTTTGTAAAACGCTCATCGAAGAATTAACACCTTTTAATCCTGTGATTGTTTCTGGTTTTGCCTACGGAACCGATATCACAGCACATCGTTGGGCGATTAAACACAACTTACAAACCATTGGTTGCCTGGCTCATGGATTAAATCAAATCTATCCTAAAACGCACAAAAGGTATGTTGCTGATGTTGAAAAAAATGGTGGTTTTTTAACCGATTTTTGGAGTACATCTGTTTTTGACCGCAATAATTTTTTAAAACGAAATCGCATCATAGCAGGTTTAAGTGAAGCCACAATTGTAATAGAATCTGCCGAAAAAGGCGGAAGCTTAGTCACTGCAGATATCGCAAATTCTTACCATCGTGATGTATTTGCGGTTCCTGGTCGTATTACAGACAGTCAGAGTGTAGGATGCAATAATTTAATCAAAACACAGCAGGCACACGTATTGTCTCATCCGTTGGATGTGCCCTACATTCTCAATTGGAAACCAGAAGATGCAGTTACTCCTGTCATTCAAAAGCAATTATTTGTTGAATTAACTTCCGAAGAAAATATAATTTACAATTATTTGAAGGCTCACAATAAGCAATTGTTAGATACCATAGCCATCCATTGTAAGATGCCAATTTTTAAAGTTGCCAGTATTTTATTGACTATGGAATTAAAAGGTGTGATACGACCACTTCCAGGGAAGTTGTTTGAGTTAATTTAATAACCAACTTTCTCGCGAACACGTTTTAAAACATCATTAGCGACACGTGTTGCCTTTTCGGCTCCAACCGCTAATGCAGAATCAATTTCGTTGAGATTTTCCATATAGTGATTGTAACGTTCACGTTGGGTTGCAAATGTTTCAAGTATCAATTCAAATAAGGCTTGCTTCGCATGACCGTAACCATAACCACCATTTTCGTAATTGGTTTTCATCGTTGCAATTTCTGCTTCCGAAGCTAATAACTTATAAATTGCAAAACAGTTACAGGTGCTCCAGTCTTTAGGATCTTCAAGTGGTGTGCTATCGGTTTCTATAGACATGATTTGCTTGCGTAGTTTTTTCTCAGGAAGAAAAATATTGATAAAATTATTACGGCTTTTACTCATTTTTTCACCATCGGTTCCAGGAATGAGTTTCGTGTTTTCTTGTACTTTTCCTTCAGGTATAACAAAGGTTTCGCCCATTTTAGTATGAAAACGGGTCGCTACATCACGCGTCATTTCTATGTGTTGTAATTGGTCTTTTCCTACCGGAATAATATGAGCATCATATAATAAAATATCGGCAGCCATCAGCATAGGATACATAAATAACCCAGAGTTTACATCATCTAAACGATCGGCTTTATCCTTAAAACCATGGGCTAACTTTAAGCGTTGATACGGGAAAAAGCAATCTAAATACCAAGCTAACTCAGTCACTTGCGGAATATCACTCTGTCTGTAAAATACAGTTTTGTTAATGTCTAAACCAAAAGCTAACCAGGTGGCTGCAACCGAATAGGTATTATGACGTAATAAATCGGCATCCTTTATCTGAGTTAAGGTATGCATATTAGCAATAAACAGATACGATTCTGTGGATGAATCGTTAGCCATTTTAATTGCTGGTAAAATGGCACCTAAAATATTTCCTAAATGTGGTGTTCCTGTGCTTTGTATGCCTGTAAGTATTCTTGTCATGTTCTCTTTCCGCAAAAGCAGAATTACTTTTAATTAATTATTAGCTGATATAAAGCTTCAAACTTATATCGTCAGCAAAGGTATTTTTTTTAATTAAATAGCTCAAAACAATTATGTACTTTTGGCGCTGATGAAGATTTTTAAATATATTTTTTGGATTTTATATCGTATTTGGTTCTATATATTGGTGGCGCTGCCAATACTACTCTTATTACCAATTTTAGTTCTGTCTATATTAAAAGAATCTTGGTATCCATACTTTTTTAAACTGGCGCGTTTTTGGGCGCGTTTTATTTTGATTGGTATGGGCTTTCGTATAAAAATTGAGCGAGAACAAACACCCGAACCTGGAAAAAGCTATATGTTTATTGCCAATCATACTTCTATGGCCGATATTATGTTGATGTTGGTTACGGTTAAAAATCCGTTTGTTTTTGTTGGAAAAAAGGAATTAGCTAAAATCCCATTGTTTGGTTTTTTCTATAAACGGACGAGCATTTTAGTAGACAGAAGCAGTCCTAAAAGCCGGCAAGCTGTATTTTTAAGAGCGCAACGACGTTTAAAACAAGGGATGAGTATTTGTATTTTTCCTGAAGGAGGTGTTCCTGAAGAGTCTATAGTTTTAGACGCATTTAAAGATGGTGCATTTCGAATGGCCATCAATCACCAAATCCCGATTGTACCAATCACATTTGCCGATAATAAAAAGCGGTTTTCCTATACTTTTTTTAGCGGAAGTCCTGGAGTTATGCGAGTTAAAGTCCATAAATTTATTGCTACTGAAGGATTGACAATAGACGATACAAAACCAACCAACACAAAGGCTCATAACCTACTATTAAACCAGCTTAAGGCGTTTCATAACTAAACACAAAAAAGCTGCTCTTGGCACAGAGCAGCTTTTCGTCATCATTGCATTAAGTTTGCAATAACTATCTAACCAACTAAAAAACCTAAAACTTAAAACTAAGTCCTGTATAAACACCAATAAAGAATGGCTTAAAATCGCCAGACGTATTATTAAAGGTGTTAATTTGATACTTGAACATGGGTTCAAGATTAAATTGTAATTGTTTTGAAACATTATAGTTGACACCAATTCCAAAATTGGCACTATAACTCATATCGTTAATATTTGTGGCTTCACCTAATAGGGTTTTACTGCCATTTTCCTGAACAGCATACACTTCATTATTACTTAAAATGAGTGTACTAAAACCACCAATCACATTGAGGCCGAATGTTTTATCGATAATACTGTATTCTAATTCTATAGGAACTTCTATAAAACCGAGTTGTTGATCTAATGAACCTTGTTCTTTAGTGAATAAAATTTCTGGTCCTGTAGCGAAACTAAAATTATCAGCACTTACATACCCGTTATTACTACTTAAAGAATCGTGAAATCTAATGTTTCCAAGTTGTGCACTTCCACTAACACTTGGGTTTCGGCCAGCAGCATCAAATACCAGCACATTATTGGTAGAGTATCCCAAATCAACTTTATTAACTCCAGCTCTAATTTTTAATTTTTCATTGATGGCATAGCTGCCTTTAAGACCATAACTCACATTGACACGACCTTCTTTGGTATTATCAACAAACTGATCATCTATAGAAGACCCTTTTCCTAAGGTGTTAAAATATACGGGAGCCACATTTGGAGCAACACTCCAGCGTTTCATTGGTGCTTCAGTTATAAGGGTTGAATCCTCATTGTTTTCGGCATCAGCCATAGCTTTTTCAATAGCATTTTTTTCTGTTAATGCCGTTTTTACAGCAGCCGAATCAATTGCAGTCTCCTGTTTAACCTTGTCTTTTTCTGAATTATCAGATGAGGTAACCTTAGTAGTTTCTGAATCTTTTAATGTTTTGATGAGCTTATCAATTTCAGTTTTGTTTGTTTTGACAGGGTTTTGATGGTCGTCTTGATTGCGTTCCTCATCAGTCTTAGAACGATTTGTAACTGCATTTTTAGTGGTAGTGTTTACAGTCGCTTCTTTTTCTTTAGTGTTGGTCTTTTGTTGCTGAACATCAGTATTAGCAAAAGCCTCTTTTTGTTGTGATTTTTTGGGATGTATAGATGACTTATCTTTCTTCTGTTTTGAGGTTGCTATAGAGGAATTCGTATGTTCATCTTCTGAAGTGGTGTTTAAATTATTTTCAGAATGCTTGTCATTTGCCTTTTCAGATGTATCATAGTCTACAACAGTATTATTATACGTGTCCTCTGGAGTTGTATCCTCATTAGAAGTATTAGAACTGTTGTTTAGATCGTTAATAGATTTATCATTGGCTTTTTCGGTATCTACGACCTCAAGATTTTCCTGATTGTTGGTGTTGTTAGTCCATAACACTTTACCTACTGTAAACAATAAGGCTAATACAGCAGCAATGCCAGCAACCTTCCACCAAATAGGAATTACTCTGCGTTTTTTACGCTTTTGATGAAGCTCTCGCTCAATATTTTCCCAGACAGCATCCTGAGGAGCAACCTCAAAATTTTTAAGTTGCTCTTTAAAGAGTTTGTCTATGTGCTTCTTTTCACTCATTATAAACTTTGCGAGTTGGGTCTCGCTTTGTATTGTTCTATTTTATCTTTTAAAATCAATCGAGCTCTTGCCAGATTTGATTTTGAGGTGCCTGTCGAAATAGCTAACAGGCTTGCAATTTCCTTATGCGAATAGTCGTCTAAGGCGTATAAATTAAAAACCAATCGGTACCTGTCTGGCAATTCTTGAATGATGTTAAGCAAAAAATCAATACTTATACTATCATCATCAACTTCGACACTTACGTCTTCAATTTGATCTTCATTAATTATGTCAAAAACACCAGCACTTCTATACCGTTGTAAAGCAGTGTTGATGGTAATACGTTTCATCCAACCTTCGAGCGAGCCTTTGTTTTTAAACTGATCAATTTTTTTAAAAATGGTGATAAATGCATCTTGCAAATTATCTTCAGCTTCGGCATAGTTGCGCGAATACTTCAAGCAAATCGAAAACAGTTTACTCGCATATAGCTTATATAGTTGACTTTGTGCTTGAGCATCATTTTTTTTACATCGCTCTATGAGTTGTTCTAAACTCAAATGGTTAGGTTTAGTTAGTTTATTCTTCTACTGGTACTTCAACAACCAGATAAGTGTCCACACCATTGTCATCTGGTCCTTGCCAAAATCTAAACGTGTAAATTCCTGTGTTATTCACTTTAAAGTTAAACGAAACTTCTTCCTCTTCAGCAATTTCTTCACAATCTTCATCTGGAAAAACAACTGTAACTATAGCTATATCACGTTGGTTTAAATCAACATCATAATACAAGTTGTTGTAAACATGACAACCACTAGGCTTCATATAAGTCATAGTGATTTCATAGGTTTCACCAAATTGAAATGAATCTGGCAGTGTTGCGCTTACTACAGGTTGCGCTTCATAATAGAAATTTGGGGTATCGTCTGATATCTTACAAGAGAACAGCGAAACCATTAAAAAACTTAAAAAAATTATCTTTTTCATACTTCATTTAATGTTAAGAAATACATATGATTTCTATTAATAGATGCACAACTTAAGGAAAGGTTGCGTCTAAAAACAAAAAAAATCCCAAAAAGAGGGATTTTTTTAATTTTAATAGTGTTTTATAGACTCTTTAAGTGATTAGTCTACGGCATTTACAATAGCACGCACCTTTTCTTCGAGTTCATCCATAAGTTCTGGATTATCTTTAATTAAGGCTTTAACAGCATCTCTACCTTGACCTAATTTGGTGTCACCATAGCTAAACCAGGAACCACTTTTTTTGATGATTTCATGGTCTACAGCAAGATCTAAAATTTCTCCTACTTTTGAGATTCCTTCCCCATACATGATATCAAATTCACACATTTTAAAAGGTGGAGCGACTTTGTTTTTTACCACTTTTACTCGGGTTTTATTTCCAGCAACATTACCATCGGTTTCTTTAATTTGAGTAGAGCGTCTAATGTCTATTCGTACTGAAGCATAAAATTTTAATGCGTTTCCACCGGTAGTGGTTTCAGGGTTACCAAACATCACTCCAATTTTTTCACGTAATTGGTTTATGAATATTACGGTACAATTGGTTTTACTAATGGATCCAGTTAGTTTTCTTAAAGCTTGAGACATTAATCGTGCGTGTAATCCCATTTTAGAATCACCCATTTCACCTTCTATCTCACTTTTTGGAGTTAATGCTGCCACCGAATCAATGACCACGATATCTATGGCTCCTGAGCGAATTAAATTATCGGCAATTTCAAGTGCTTGCTCCCCATTGTCGGGTTGAGAAATGATTAAATTATCAATATCTACACCTAATTTTTCAGCATAAAAACGGTCAAAAGCATGTTCGGCATCAATAAATGCGGCAATACCACCTGCTTTTTGCGCTTCAGCTATAGCATGTAGAGTTAATGTGGTTTTACCAGAGGATTCTGGTCCGTAAATTTCTATAACTCGGCCTCTAGGATAACCGCCAACTCCTAAAGCAATATCAAGTCCTAAGGATCCCGAAGAAATCGCATCGACATCGACCACTGCTTGGTCGCTCATTTTCATTACAGTTCCTTTTCCGTAGGCTTTGTCTAATTTGTCTAATGTTAATTTTAGCGCTTTTAATTTTGCGTCTTTTTCACTGCTCATTGATCTTAATGTTTTAATTGAATATTCGTTTGAAGCGGATAGCTAAAATACAACAACTTTTAATTTTTTTTGGGGTTATGACGCAACCTTTTTAAACTTTTTGCATCTACTAATTGAGATTGGGAAATCTTGCTATGAAAACCAAGCCTTAAATGGCTTATCCGAAATTTAATTCTTACAGAGGAATGAAATTTTTAAGAAAAATTATTTTTAACAATGCCTTAGGCATTTCGGTAACTGTATCAGTAAGCAGTCACTGCAAAACCGATGGCGGATAGCTCGTTATTTGTTTTTAAGACACACATTTTAAAAATATTAATAACGAGTTAGTCCTCAAAAAAGCCCTTCAGATCGTCTGAAGGGCTTTTTTATTACCATAATTTGATTTTCTTCTAAAAAGAATACCTTTGCAATTCAAATTAATCTTTAACCTTAAAATTAGTATAGCATGCAACTGTACAATAACTTAAGTGCTAAAGAAAGAGCCGAACTTATTGAACAAGCGGGAAAAGAACGCTTAACAATCTCTTTCTATAAGTACGCCAAAATTGGCAACACCGAAATTTTTAGAAATCACATGTTCTTAGCCTGGGACGAACAAGACGTCTTAGGTCGCATCTATGTTGCTCACGAAGGGATTAATGCGCAGCTTTCTGTCCCTGCTGAAAACTTTGAAGCATTTAAAAATCACCTAGACACCATTTCATTTTTAGAAAACGTAAGATTAAATATTGCTATAGAACATGATAATTTTGCTTTTTTAAAACTCAAAGTGAAAGTGCGTCATAAGATTGTTGCTGATGGTTTAAATGATGACACTTTTGATGTGACCAATAAAGGTGTTCATGTTGATGCTGAAAAGTTTAATGAACTTATCGAAGATCCAAACACCGTTTTGGTTGATATGCGTAATCATTACGAAAGTGAAATAGGGCATTTTAAAAATGCGGTTACTCCCGATGTAGATACCTTTAGAGAGTCTTTAGATTTGATTGAAGCAGATTTAAAAGATCACAAGGAAGACAAAAATTTAGTGATGTATTGTACAGGTGGAATCCGTTGTGAAAAAGCAAGTGCCTATTATAAACACAAAGGCTTTAAAAAAGTATTTCAACTAGAGGGAGGCATTATTAATTACGTGAGACAAGTTGAAGCTAATAATTTAGAAAATAAGTTTCTTGGTAAAAATTTTGTATTTGATCAACGCCGATCTGAACGCATTAGTGATGATGTAATTGCTCATTGTCATCAATGCGGAAAACCAGCAGATATGCACACCAATTGTGCTAACGAAGCCTGTCACTTACTATTTATTCAGTGTGATGACTGTAAAGCTCAAATGGAAAACTGCTGTTCAACTCCTTGTATGGAAATTAATAGATTGCCTTATGAAGAACAAAAAGCTTTGCGAAAGGGACAAGGAAACAGCAATGATATTTTCAAAAAAGGAAGAGCAGATCATTTACCCTATAAAAAGGATTTAAGAAATATTTTTGATTCATTTTCAAAATAATAAAAGGCTCCAATTTGGAGCCTTTTATCTTACTATTTATTCTTTTATGAGCTTGATTGTTTTGGTTTCCTTGGTTTCACTTTCTATGATTAAAAAGTACATGCCATTTAACAGATGAGAAAGATCGATACTGTTAATACCTTCCGAAGTATTATTGAGCGAAAGGATCGATTTTCCTAATACATCAACAACAGTTGCCGATGTTACTTTTTTAACTGAAGAAATTGTCACGACATCATTAAACGGATTTGGATAAACCGAAGTTTGATTAAAGTCTGATTGATCAACATTTAAAGCACTAGAGACATTGAAGGTATGTGTAACGGTTTCTCCTGCAAAAGTAACCTGCCATTTCCATTCGCCTACCATATCAAAATAACCAGAATAATACCAATAGTAATACCAGGAAGAAGCTGTTGTTCCTACGGTGATATTCCAATTGCCAAATAAAGAGGAGTTATCGGGTCTAATGATTTCAAGCTGAATGTTATCACCCGCAGTTTGATCTCTTAAATAAGCTGCAAAATAAATAGTATCATCTGTTTCAAATGTATTGCTTATATGTGGTGTTTCGGTTGTTGGGCAAGGCGGAAAAACATTAGGAACCTGACTATGGGTCAAGGCGGCATTAATTTTAGGGTTTACATAGGGCTTTTGGTCTGCCCACCAAGAGTCGGCATTCATACTATTACAACTCCCAGAAAACGGATCGATTAAACCAGTAAGAACATTATCTACGACACCTTCATAGACCTCAAAATGCAAATGAGGTCCCGTTGAAACTCCTGAACTCCCTACGATACCTAAATACTCGCCTTCGGTTACCATGTCACCAATGTTTTTTGTGGTGACAGACCCATTTTTCATGTGTCCGTAAATGGCAACACTTCCGTCACTATGCTGAATATAGACAGCATTCCAAGGTGTTGTGGTATTAAAATCACAACTACGATCAAACGCGCCATCACTTTTGGCAACGATTTGTCCGGGAGCAGCAGCAATAATCTCCACGCCATTATCGTCCATTAGCTTCCAGGTGAACGGCCAGGTGTATACATCGAGTCCTTGGTGGTTGTAATTAGAGGTGTCATAAGTTCTGGATCCGCAATTATAATCTAACAAGTTGTTATTGAATTCAGAATCATGATCTACATAACCTGATATAGCCCAAACATCATTAAAATCAACAGTGTTTGCTTTTTGAATAGGCCAGCTAAAAAGAGGATGGTTACCGCGTCGTTCTTCAGAAAAAGACAACCTATTTTGATGTTTTAAACTAGCGATGCCGGTCTCAACGGTTAGGCGCATGTCGTTTCTCTGTTGCTCGGTCAAGCATGGTTTTTTTTCGGGATTAAAAACAAATGCTCCTTCTGTTGCTTCAAAACTTGGTGTTTGAGCAAAGCAATATACAGAAGTTAAAAGGATAAAGAGAAGGTGTGTAATTTTGGAAGTCATAATAGTTGGTTTTAAGTTTATAGCTATTCATCGAAACTAAGTAAAAAGGTGAGCATTTATTTTTATAACTTTTTAAAAATAAAGCATTTGTATTAAAAAACCGACTATTAATTTAGCTTAGTTCTCTTTCATTATTTTTATGAATAAATAATCTTATCTTTACATTTCAAAAGAAACATTAATCGTCATTTGGTATTGTAATCATGATACCAAATTATATATAACATTTCATGAGTTGTAACAGTTGCTCAACTGGAAAAGATGGACAACCCAAAGGATGCAAAAACAATGGAACTTGCGGCACAGATAGCTGTAATAAACTCACTGTTTTTGATTGGTTGGCCAATATGTCGTTACCACAAGGTCAAGAACCTTTTCTAGGTATTGAAGTACGTTTTAAAAACGGACGCAAACAATACTACAAAAACACAGAAAATTTAACACTAAGCATAGGAGATATCGTTGCTACCCAAGCAAAATCGGGTCATGATATTGGTATGGTAACCCTTACAGGAGAATTGGTAAGAGTGCAAATGAAGCGCAAAAAAATTGATATTAATGATGAGGAAAATGTTCTAAAAATATATAGAAAAGCCTCACAAAAAGATATCGATATTTGGTCTGCAGCAAGAGACAAAGAAGAACCTATGAAAGTCAAAGCAAGGCAGTTTGCCATTGACTTAAAGCTTAAAATGAAAATCTCAGATATCGAATATCAAGGTGATGCCAGTAAAGCCACATTTTACTACACAGCTGAAGAACGAGTCGATTTTAGAGAATTAATAAAAGTATTTGCCCGAGAGTTTAGAACCCGAATTGAAATGAAACAAGTTGGGTTTCGTCAAGAAGCTGCACGACTTGGTGGTATTGGTTCCTGCGGAAGGGAACTCTGTTGTTCCACATGGCTAACCGATTTTAGGTCTGTAAGCACTTCGGCAGCACGTTACCAGCAATTGTCATTAAATCCTTTGAAACTTGCAGGTCAATGTGGAAAACTAAAATGCTGTTTAAATTATGAATTAGATGCTTATCTGGACGCTTTAAAAGCGTTTCCTAAAACCGAAACCAGATTGTATACTGAAAAAGGGAAAGCTGTATGTCAAAAAACAGACATTTTTAAAGGTCATATGTGGTATGCCTATGAAGGCGAATGGATGAATTGGCATAAATTAACGACAGATCAAGCCAATGAAATTATTGATAAAAATAAACGGAAAGAAAAAGTTGCAAGCCTAGAAGAATATGCTTCAGAACTTATCGAAGATACTAAAACAGAGTTTGAAAACGTTGTTGGTCAAGATAGTTTAACACGTTTCGATAATCCAAAACGCAAAAAGAAACGTAGAAATAATAGAGGGAAACAAAGACGGCATAACAAAAAACCAAATAACAGTAATGCAAAAAAGTAACTATTGGGTCATTGGTTTAGTTATCTTAATAATAGTGACATCTTGTGATTCAAACCGAGTGTTTGATGAATACAAATCGGTGCCCAACCAATGGAATAAAGACAATAAAATTGAATTTAAGGTGACGCCTCCAGACTCAATAAAGGCTTATAATTTGTTTGTTAATTTAAGAAATACAGACGCTTATAAATACAATAATTTGTTTCTTATTGTAGAGCTTAATTATCCTAACGGAAAAACTTTAAAAGATACTTTAGAATATAAAATGACTCATCCAGATGGTACTTTTTTAGGAACAGGATTTACAGATGTTAAAGAAAATAAATTGTGGTATAAAGGCTATGAAACGCCTTTTGTTTTTAATGAATCTGGAGAGTATACCGTCAATATACAACATGCGATGAGACAAAACGGAAATGTCTATGGCATCGATAATTTAGAAGGCATCACTGATGTTGGTTTTAGAATAGAGCATTCGCAAACTCATTGATTATGGCAAAAAAAACAGTAGCAAAAAAGAAGCCTACTAAGGCTAAAACTCAAGACTTTTCAAAATATATTAAACGCTTCTGGATGCTATTTGGAGGTGGTGTTTTTGCATTCTTTTTTATGTTTCTCTTAGCGTCTTGGGGACTTTTAGGAGAAATGCCAGATCACACCATTCTAGAAAACCCTAAAACATTTTTAGCCACCGAAATCATTTCTTCAGACAATAAAACGCTGGGGAAATTTTATCTAGACGATAACAGAACACCTGTAGATTATGAAGAGCTGCCAAAACAACTCGTCGATGCCTTAGTCGCTACCGAAGATATTAGACATTACGAACATGCAGGTATTGATTTTAGAGGGACTATGAGAGCTATTGTAAAAATGGGTCGTGGTGGTGGAGCCAGTACTATTTCGCAACAATTGGCAAAGCAATTATTTACCAAGCAGGTCTCTTCTAATAAAATTCAACGTGTTTTTCAAAAAGTTAGAGAATGGGTTATTGCCATCCGTTTAGAACGCCAGTATACCAAAGAAGAAATTATTGCGATGTATTTCAATATTTATGACTTCGGAAACAATGCCGATGGTATTCGTAGTGCGTCACGTATTTACTTTGGAAAAGAACCTAAAGATTTGGAACTTAAAGAATCGGCTATGCTCGTTGGGATGTTTAAAAATTCATCCTTATACAATCCGAGACCGCATCGCAATCCGGAAGGTGTTAAAAACAGACGTAATGTGGTATTAGCTCAAATGAACAAATATGAGTACATCACTGAAGCCGTTAAAGACAGTCTTCAGCAAACAGAATTAGATTTAAACTATTCACCAGAATCTCACCGTGAAGGTACTGCAACTTATTTTAGAGCATACTTAGATAAATTCATGAAAGACTGGATAAAAAACAATCCCAAACCAGATGGTTCGAGGTATAATTTATATAATGACGGACTCAAAATATACACGACTATAGATTCGCGAATGCAAACCTATGCCGAAGAAGCTGTAGGTCGTCATATGCCTAGACTTCAAGCAGAGTTTGATAATCAAAATACGCCAGATCGTAACAAAACAGCACCATTTCTTGACCTCGACCCTCAAGAGATCAAAGATTTAATGAATTCGAGCATGAAACGCTCAGAACGCTGGAGAGTGATGAAAGCTCAAGGTAAATCTGAAAAGGATATCAAAGCCTCTTTTGAAAAACCGACACAAATGAGCATTTTCGCTTGGAAAGATGGCCAGCCAAGTGAAATAGATACGATTATGAAGCCTATCGATTCTATGCGTTACTACAAATCGTTTTTACAACCTGGCATGATGTCTATGGACCCGCAAACAGGCCATGTCAAGGCTTGGGTTGGCGGTATGAATTTTAGACATTTTCAGTATGACCATGTAAAACTGGGGAAACGACAAGTAGGCTCTACTTTTAAACCCTTTGTGTATGCGACAGCCATAGATCAATTACATTTATCACCTTGTGATACCTTACCAAGACAACAAATCACAATAGAAGCTGGTAAGTATGGAAACCCTGATCCTTGGACAACCAAAAATTCATCTGGTCGCTATGACGGTTTTCTCACGCTTAAAGACGCTTTAGCAAATTCAGTAAATACCATTACTGCTAGATTAATGGATAAAGTTGGACCACAACCTATAGTTGATATGGCTAGAAATTTAGGTATCGATTCTGAAATTCCTGCTGTTCCAGCAATTGCATTAGGTACACCAGATATAAGTGTCTACGAAATGGTAGCCGCTTATGCTACGTTTGCCAATAAAGGGGTGTATAATAAACCTGTAATGGTCACACGTATTGAAGATAAAAACGGAACCGTATTGTATCAATTTACTCCAGAAACTAAAGATGTTTTAAGTGCTGAAGTGGCCTATACAACGGTAAACTTAATGCAAGGTGTAGTAGAATCTGGTTCGGGAAGCCGATTGAGAGATAGCTGGAGAGCCAACCAAACTTTATATAAAGAAATTATTACAGGCTACCCATACGAACTAACAAACCCTATCGCAGGAAAAACAGGAACCACACAAAATCAAAGTGACGGATGGTTTATGGGCATGGTTCCCAATTTGGTTACAGGTGTTTGGGTTGGTGCCGAAGATAGAGCAGCGCATTTCAGACATATTTCTTATGGACAAGGTGCTTCTATGGCTTTACCAATTTGGGGAATGTATATGAAGGCTTGCTATGGAGATGAAGAATTAGGAATTTCTAAAGGAAACTTTGAAAAACCTGCAGACCTCTCTATAGAAGTAGATTGTGCAAAATGGAAAGGTAATGGCGAAGAAGGTACCGATCCTTCTGATGAATTAGATGGTGTATTGGATTTTTAAAGCCTCTATTTTATAATAATATATTTGGGCCATTCATTTTTGAATGGCTTTTTTATGTCGTAATTCTAATGTCATTTTGAGCGTGGTCACTAAGCGAAGTCGAAGTGTAACGAAGAATTGTTTTAAAACTTGTAAAACCTTATAGATTTCATTTTAATACTATTACTTTTATGCAACAACTAGTTGTCATTCCACATTTGATACGGAATCCATTTCATAAATTTAGATTTCTATATATCAATAATTGTATTATCTTTTGTCAATGTTAACAGTTTTAAATTTGTAGATTATTTACTACGATTGACTTTCAAGAGTTTTTTAAATATCCAAACGAAAAACTGTTAAAATAGAAGGTGAATACTTACTTTAAATTACGGTTTTTCCGTAGTCTGTAATCATAGCAGTAGTTTGCTAATCTAAAATCACCTAAAAAACTTATTCACAGCGATTTAGTTAAAAATTAACATAAACTATTTTCTCAATTTTTTTTTTTTTTTTGTAGGTTTACAAAGTTGAAAGTAATAATTTGAGTTATTTGCAAAGTCGCTCATTTGTTGCACCAACAATATAGATTAATCTACAACCAACGTTGGTTTTTTTAATGACTTTGCTCCTTTGGCTTTGCAACCAAGACTTTGTAATTTTTAGACTTTGCTTTAATTATGTATTAACCACTACTTGTGATAAATATATCAATATCGTGAGTAAAAAATTATGAGTTATGATAAAATTTTTTAGTGTATTTGTATTCCTTACAATGAGCATTTTTTCAAATAGTAGTTTTGATTCTATTGAAGTTCAGTCAGATATAGAATGTGTTAAGTATGGAACAAGAGCCATGAATGCAGAGTATCAAGCCTATGGTTTTGCAAATAATGAAGAGGTTCAAGAGGCATATCAGTATTATTACAATGCCTGTGTTTCGGCAGGAGGTGCAGATAATATTTTAGACCCAGTATTTATGTAGTTATGAATAAATATTTAACACACGTATTATTAATTTCTATTTTTTTAATGTCTTGTGAAGCTCTCTTTTCACAAGACATTTCTAACGTTAAAGTTTTTTACAATAAGCACATGAAAAGTCTAAAGGACACTTCAGGTGCAGCGCCTAAGCAACTAAAGGACTTATCTTATATTCTAATTGCGAATTCGACGGAATCCACTTTTGCTTTTGAAAAAAGAATGGACATGGACAATTTCTCAAATAAAAGACATATTGGTAGATCAGGTGGAGATGGATTGTATTATAAGAACATAAAGACAAAAGAAAAATTACACCAAAAAAAGTACGGGGGAAAATTGTTTTTGATTTCTTACGATGTTAACACTTACAACTGGAAAATTCATAAAGAATATAAAATAATTGGAAAATACAAGTGTTATAAGGCATCAACATCCTATTCTTTTCATTCAAAATTAATGGACAAAACCTATCAAGTTAATATTACCGCTTGGTTTACACCGGAAATATCTGTTCCTTTTGGTCCAGCAGGATATGATGGTTTGCCAGGTCTAGTTCTTGAGGCTCAAATAGGAGGTTATTATTTTGTGGCCTCAAAAATTGAGTTAAACGCAAAAAAAGTAACCATAGAAAAGCCTGAAAAAGGTAAAAAGGTTACGAATAAAGAATATGACGATATAGTTCAAAATTCTATAGACAACTAGTTAAATGATTATTGGCTATGGTTTTTTTGACCTATTTAAAAGGTTTTTGTTAATACTCATATTTCTAACCTGCAATTTAAATTTTTCTCAAACGGTATTAGTTTTTGGTAAAGTAACAGACGCTACCAAAAGACCATTAAATTATACCAACATCCTTGCCATCCCTGAGGCAAGTGACCAAGAGGTGCGCTTTGCGGTTACCGAAAACGATGGCTCTTACAAACTCGGCCTTGAGAAAGGCCAAAGCTATAAAATTACCGTAAGCTATTTGGGCTATAAGTCGCAGACCATAGACCTAACGGCTACAGAGGATGTGGTCAAGAATTTCGTGCTTGTCGATAACCCAGACCAGCTCGATGAGGTAACCCTAAATTATACACCTCCTGTTTCTGTAAAAAAAGACACCATCACCTATAACGTAGACAGCTTTAAAACAGGTGAGGAGCGCAAGTTGCGCGAAGTGCTCAAAAAACTGCCAGGCGTTGAGGTGGATCGTGCAGGTAACGTAACAGTACAGGGCAAGAAAGTTACCAAGGTACTCGTTGAAGACAAAACCTTTTTTACGGGAGACAGTAAGTTGGCAGTAAACAACATCCCAGCAGATGCGGTCGATAAGGTCGAGATACTGGATAATTACAATGAGGTCGCCATGCTCAAGAACCTACAGGACTCTGAGGACATGGCAATGAACATCAAACTCAAGGAAGACAAGAAGAAGTTTGCCTTTGGTGATGTAGAGCTTGGTGCAGGCATCAAGGAACGCTATCTTATCCATCCTAATCTCTTTTATTATAGCCCAAAGACAAATGTGAACTTTATTGGAGACCTCAACAACCAAGGCATCAAGAGCTTTACCTTTAGGGACTATCTTGATTTTGAGGGTGGTTTTGGGAAATTGCTAAACGATGTTGGTGGCTACATCAACTTATTGAACAGCGATTTTGCGCAATACCTCAATGATCAAGACTTTACTGCAAACACCAACCAGTTTGGAGCACTCAACATAAGGCATGCCATAAGCAACAAAACAGACATTGGAGGCTACATCATAGCATCCAGTTCAAAAACCGAGACGCAAAACAATACGCTCAACGAATATCTTAGTTCAAGCGAGCCTTTTATCGAGGAACGAACCACAGCAAATAAAGTCAACAATTTTTTCACCATTGGCAAGCTAACGGTAGATTACAGCCCAGATTTTAATGAGGACCTATCCTATAACAGCTTTGTCAAGGTGAGCAACAATGGTGTAGATGGTCTGATAACAACCATTAATCCTTCGCAAAACAACTCAATAAACACAATTTCATCGATTAAGGGATTAAACCTAAAACAAAACGTTAGCTATAGCAGAAAGCTTTCAAAAGCGCACACGGCAACCTTAGAGGCAACGTATAGCTTTCAAAATGATAGACCGATTACCCAATGGTTGACCAACCAGCAGATATTACAAGGTTTGATTCCCTTGGAAGACGATACCATTTATAATATCCTTCAGACGAAACGCTCCAACTCGCATTCGGCAAATGCCATAGTGAAGGACTATTGGGTGCTTAACAACTTTAACCACCTTTACACAGCCTTTGGCTGTAATATTGCATTTACCGATTTTGAGAATCAGGATCTGCAACAATTGACCAATGGTGACACAAACAATTTCAGTACTGCTGGTTTTGGCAACGACTTTGGATATAATTTTATAGACACATTTATTGGTCTGGAGTACAAGTTCCAGATTGGGATTACGACATTCAAGCCCATGCTGTATGCGCACTTTTACAATTGGAACACCAAACAGTTTGAAGAGCGCTTTTCAAATAGAAAAGCGCTATTGTTGCCAAAGTTCACCACCAAGGTGGAGTTCAACAACAGCGAAAAGCTCAATTTTAGGTATCAGTTAAACGCAAGATTTCCTAGTATAAACAGGCTGGCGAACAATTTTATGCTGTCCAGTTTCAACAGTGTTTTTAGAGGTAATACCACTTTGGAGAACCAACTGTACCATACGGTAAGCTTGAGTTATTATAAGTTTAGCCTGTTTAGAGGAATGAATTTTAACGTGAGCACCAATTTCAACAAACGCATAAAGACCCTAAAAGCGGTAACACAGCTTCAGGGCATCGAGCAATTTTCCACACAGATTCTATTTGATTTACATGAACACAACTGGAGCATTAGCAGCCGACTTTCAAAAAAGATCAAAAAAGTGAAGTTCAACTTAAGCGCCAGGTTTGGTTATAGCGATTTTTATCAGATATTGAACGAGCAGACCAATCTCAATATCTCAAAGACGATATCCTCTACACTAAGTTTTGAGACCTCTTTTAAAAATCATCCAAATATTGAAGTCGGTTATACCAAGGATTTTAATAACTACAGGTCGTTTGGAGAACCGAACAAGTTTGAAAACGATCGTTTTTTTATGTTTTTGGAGTATAACTTTTTAAGGGACTTTATCTTCAAGGCATATTACAGTTACGATGCGTATGCCAACAAGAGCCAAAACATTAACAATACTTTCGATACGGCCAATGCATCACTATTTTATCAGGTTGAGGACAGTCCTTGGGGATTTGAGATCAATGCGACCAACTTGTTCAATGTGGGCTTCAAGCAACAGAACGCGTTCAATAGTTTTTTGATAAGCGATAGCAGGACATTTATCCTTCCAAGGATAGTGATGTTTAAGCTTGCCTATAAGTTTTAGCAAACCTTAAAACTTTATGTCATGGGTCAAGAGTAAAATCTTCATATCACATTATAAAAATGATAAGCCATTCGTTTTTGAATGGCTTTTTTATGTCGTAATTCTAATGTCATTTTGAGCGTGGTCACTAAGCGAAGTCGAAGTGTAACGAAGAATTGTTTTAAAACTTGTAAAACCTTAGAGATTTCATTTTAATACTATTACTTTTATGCAACAACTAGTAGTCATTCCACATTTGATACGGAATCCATTTCATGAATTTAGATTTCTATATATCAATAATTGTATTTTCTTTTGTCAATGTTAACAGTTTTTCTGTAGTCTGTAATCGTAGCAGTAGTTAGTTGAGTAAAAATTATCTAAAAAACCTATTCACAGCGATTTAGTTAAAAATTAACATAAACTATTTTCTCAACTGTTTTTTTTGTAGGTTTACAAGGTTGAAAGTAATAATTTGAGTTATTTGCAAAGTCGCTCATTTGTTGCACCAACGATATAGATTAATCTACAACCAACGTTGGTTTTTTTAATGACTTTGTTCCTTTGGCTTTGCAACCAAGACTTTATGATTTTTAGACTTTGCGTTAATCAAATTATTAACCAATCCATGTAATTTAAAACATGGTTTAAACTTTAGAAATTATTAAAAAAATGTATAGCGTTTTGGCGGTTGAATTGTTTATGTCTACTAGTTCTTTTAGTGAGCAAAATTTTGACCCAGATAGCCCAACAACATGCGAAGAATGTATGGGTTTAGCTCAGTCTTATGAAAATCTTGCACTTTTCTTAGGTTTTTCACAAGCAAGAGCATATGAGATAGGAAATAATAGGTATGATGCTTGTGTTAATCAGGTTGATAAGTATCATGCGGCTATACAAGGCTAATAAAATAAATAAAAACTCATGAACAAATTTGTTTATCTTTTAATAACTTTTTTATTCACTAATTACGTGTATTCTCAACACATAGAAGTTGATTACAAGATTATTACATTGGAATTGCAGAAAATTAATGAAGTCAAAGATATTCCTGATAGTGTAATTGAGTCTATGAAAGAGTCTTTTGAACTTATAAAATCTATTAAAATGGTTTTAAATGCATCAAAAACTGAATCTTATTTTTTTTCCAATACCAAACTGGCAAATGATGCAAATTCTGAAAATTTTAGAATGGCGCAAATTATGATAGGTAGTAATGATGTTTATCATTCAAATTTATTAAAGAATAAGACGAAAAGGTATTTTACAGCCTATGGAGAAAAATTGATTATGGAAACCAGTATTAAAAAATTAAACTGGATTTTAACAAAAGAAACCAAGACTATTAGTGGATATTTGTGTTATAAGGCAGAGACCAATTATTTGATAAAAAACTCGCTAGGTTCTTTTAATAAAAAAATTATAGCCTATTACACACCAGAGATAAACTATAGATTTGGACCCAAAGGTTTTTGTGGGCTTCCTGGACTTATTTTAGAATTGCAAGATGATAAATTTGTTTATGTAGTTGAAAATATCAAATTTAAGAAAGAAAACCTTAAATTAAAGAAACTTCCGAAAGGTAAAATTGTTACTGAAGATGAATTAAATAAAATTGGAGATAAAATAAAAGAAAACAGAAAATGGTAAATGTACATTAAATTGTTATTTTTATCTTACCCTCAAGATATAGCTATTACTGGAAAGGTAATGGCGAAGAAGGTACCGATCCTTCTGATGAATTAGATGGTGTATTGGATTTTTAAAGCCTCTATTTTATAATAATATATTTGAGCCATTCATTTTTGAATGGCTTTTTTATTTCGTAATTTTCCATGTGTAAATTAATAACAAATGATTAGTAAAAAAGTAGCTAATGTTCAAGACGCTTTAAAAGGTGTCAAAGATAATATGACCTTTATGTTTGGTGGTTTTGGACTCTCTGGAATACCTGAAAATTCGATAGCAGAATTAGTGCGTTTAGGAACCAAAGGACTTAAATGTATCTCCAACAATGCAGGTGTAGACGATTTTGGTTTAGGCTTATTATTACAAGGCAAACAAATTGACAAAATGACCTCCTCTTATGTTGGTGAAAATGATGAGTTTGAACGCCAAATGTTATCTGGTGAACTCGAAGTTGAATTGATTCCACAAGGGACTCTTGCCGAACGTTGCAGAGCAGCACAAGCAGGTTTTCCGGCAGTTTATACGCCTGCTGGTTATGGAACAGAAGTCGCCGAAGGAAAAGAAACCAGAGAATTTGATGGTAAAATGTACGTTTTAGAATATGCGTTTAAAGCCGATTTTGCTTTTGTAAAAGCCTGGAAAGGTGACGAAGCCGGAAACCTTATTTTTAAAGGAACGGCTCGTAACTTTAATCCCAATATGTGTGGCGCTGCAAAAATTACAGTTGCTGAGGTTGAAGAGTTAGTACCAGTTGGCACACTCGATCCAAATCAAATTCATATTCCTGGGATTTTTGTTAAGCGTATATTTCAAGGAGCACAGTACGAAAAGCGAATCGAACAACGAACAGTAAGACAAAGAAATTAATTATGTTAGATAAAAACGGAATTGCAAAACGCATCGCAAAAGAAGTTCAAGATGGTTACTATGTGAATCTCGGTATCGGAATTCCAACCTTAGTTGCTAATTATGTGCGTGATGATATTGAGGTGGAGTTTCAAAGTGAAAATGGTGTTTTAGGTATGGGACCATTTCCTTTTGAAGGTGAAGAGGATGCCGATATTATAAACGCAGGAAAACAAACCATTACTACCTTACCAGGCGCCAGTTTTTTTGATTCGGCTACTAGTTTTTCTATGATTCGAGGTCAGCATGTCGATTTAACTATTCTTGGCGCTATGGAAGTTGCCGAAAACGGTGATATTGCCAATTGGAAAATTCCTGGGAAAATGGTAAAAGGTATGGGAGGTGCTATGGATTTAGTAGCAAGTGCCGAAAATATAATTGTAGCCATGATGCATACCAATAGAGCAGGTGCTTCGAAGTTATTGAAACAATGCTCTCTGCCTTTAACCGGAGTTGGCTGTGTAAAAAAAGTGGTCACCAATTTGGCTGTTTTAGAAGTAACCAGCCAAGGATTTAAACTTTTGGAACGTGCTCCAGGTGTCTCGGTTGATGAAATTAAGAATGCTACCGATGGTGCTTTAATTATTGAAGGGGATATTCCTGAAATGGATTTATAACAGAGCACAACATATAATAGTATATGCCACTCATTTGAGTGGCTTTTTTTATGTCAAAGAAAGATTTAATTTCGAAATATTTGTAAGAAAAATCTATTAAAATTAAGTTAAATGTTAAAATATTATGTATTTCATCGATTTATTATGTCATTTAACTGATTTTTTAAAAATAAGTTTCATATTAGCAAAACCAAATCGAAATAACCTAATTAACCAAATTTACTAAAAACACTTACGAATTGATTTTGCCCCAAATCTATCGTAAACTTTTAATCGAAATGAACTTTTTTGCCCCAAATCTACCTAAACCTACAAGTACCGAAAACAAGTTAGTCACTGGTTTTCAAAACACATTAAGATTGCTCAAAAATATCTTAACCCTAACTAAAAAAATATTCATGCTATAATCCTTTTGGAATAGCATGAATAAGTTTTTTAGTGTATGCCTTTTCTGGATTGCTGTAAATTAAATCGGCATCTCCCATTTCTTCAATTTTACCTTTATTCATAACCACAAGTTGGTCTGACATGTATTTAACAACGGCTAAATCATGTGAGATAAATATATAGGTAAACCCAAAGTTAGCTTTCAATTCATTAAGAAGATTCAAGACTTGAGCTTGAACCGAAATATCCAAAGCAGAAACCGATTCGTCACAAATAATAAGTTGCGGTTCAAGCGCAATAGCTCTGGCGATTCCTATGCGCTGACGTTGTCCGCCAGAAAATTCATGCGGATAACGATTAAAATAACTCTCATCGAGTCCTACTTTTAAAAGCAATTCTAAGACTTTCAGCTTTCTATCTGCTTCAGAGTCCCCAATGCCGTGAACTTTCATAGGCTCCATAATGGCTTTACCAACTGTGAGCCTTGGATTTAACGACGCATAAGGATCTTGAAATATAATCTGAATGTCTTTTCTAAGTTTTCGTTCTTCAGATTTGGAGAGTTTTGTAATATCTCTTCCGTTATAAAGAATAGTTCCCGAAGTCGCTTTATTAAGTTGCAGAATAGCATTAGAAAGTGTTGATTTTCCGCAGCCAGATTCACCAACTAAACCCAAGGTTTCGCCTTTGTATAATTTGAACGACACCCTATCAACAGCTTTAAATGATTCAGGTTTAGACCACCATCCAGAGGTTGATAAAAACTCTTTTTCAAGATCAATCACCTCTAAAAGGGGGTCTTGTGCATATATTTTTTTCTGAATTTGAGCTCGTTCTTCTGAAGTTATAAGTTCAGAATTAGCTGTATTATTTATATAGTCGTTTATTGTTGGCAATTGCTTTAACCTTCGGTCCATTGAAGGTCTAGAGTTAATTAGCGCCTTTGTATAAGTGTGTTTTGGAGATTTAAAAATTTGAGTAACATCACCTTGTTCAACAATAGTACCTTTATACATCACCATAATGCGATCTGCAATTTCTGATACCAATGACAAGTCATGTGAAATAAATATAATACTCATTTGCTTGTCTTTTTGCAGCTGTTTTAAAAGTAGAATAATATCTTTTTGTACAGTAACATCTAGGGCCGTTGTGGGTTCATCAGCAATTAATACTTTAGGTTGGCAAGCAATAGCCATCGCAATCATCACCCGTTGTTTTTGTCCGCCAGAAATCTCATGAGGATACGCACTGTAAACACGTTCGGGAGATGGAAGTTTTACATTTTCAAAAAGTGCTAATGTTTCTGCTTTAGCTTCGGTTTTAGATAGTGTTGTATGCTGAAGCAAAATTTCTAAGACTTGTTTTCCGCAGGTCATTGACGGATTTAAAGAACTCATGGGTTCTTGAAATATCATGGCAATCTCATTTCCGCGTATCTTCTGAAACTGCTTAGAGTTTAATGTTGTTAAATCGTGTTGATTAAACTCTATCGCGCCTTGAGAGATTTTTGAAATACCCTTCGGAAGTAATCCTAAAATAGCTAAAGACGATACTGATTTTCCAGAACCTGATTCACCAACAATACCAAGAATCTCATTTGGATATAAATGATAAGAAATATTGTGAATGATTTCATTTTCTACACCTTCTGAAGAAAAAGAAATTGAAAGGTTTTTTATAGCGAGCAATTTTGAGTTTTGCATAGGTAAATGTAGTCATTTTCTGTTCTCAATTTACGGAAAAACCGTAAGCTTTTTTTTTATTCGTGCACTTCAACGAAAACGTTATAGTTAAATTTTGTTATTAACAAAATTTTAATACTTTCAGCTAATTTTTAAAGACAAATAACTTAAAATTTTACTAATTAGTATGAAAAAAAACTATTTAAATGGTGTTTATTTAATGGTGTTCATGTTGTCAGTTCTAACAGCATATTCACAAACCAGTCCTCAAAAAGAACAAATTATTAGCCGTTATGATCAACAAGCTATCCAAGATTTAAGCAAAAGACTAGAGCAGGAAGCCAAAGCTGAAAAGGTTAGAGCTAACCTATTAGCAATACAAAATGGTTGGCCTTTAATTATTAAAAATGAAGATTACTATATGGAACTCCAAAAAGTAACTTCGGATGGCAAGCCCATATATTATAGAACATTTAATGTTAGTGCAGCAAGGTCTACTAGAGCAAATCACTTAAACTCTGGAGGTTCTTTAGGACTCAATTTAGATGGTCAGAATATGACCGCCCACGTTTGGGATGGTGGTTTAGCACGAACCACACATCAAGAATATGATGGACCAGGCGGTAATAATAGGTTTTCTATTGGCGATGGTACAACCGCTTTACATTATCATTCAGCGCACGTCACGGGAACTATAATTGCTTCAGGTGTAGTCGCTAATGCAAAAGGAATGGCACCACAAGCAAGTGCTGTAGGTTATGATTGGAATAATGATACCTCCGAAGCAACATCAGCATCAGGAAATGGGATGTTAATTTCAAATCATTCTTATGGTTTTGCAGCTAGAAACCCAAATACAGGTCAACCATGGTTACCTGATTATTATTTTGGAGGCTATATCACAGAATCAAGAGATTGGGATGAAATCATGTACAATGCACCTTATTTTTTAATGGTAGTTGCAGCTGGAAATGATGGTTCTGATAATTCGGCTAATGGAGCGCCTCTAGATGGGAATGCTTCTTATGATAAACTTTCTGGCCATGCCACATCTAAAAACAATATGGTTGTTGCGAATGCGCAGGACGCCAACATAGATGCTAATGGAAATTTAATTAGTGTGACTATTAACAGTAGTAGTAGTGAAGGTCCAACAGATGATTATAGAATTAAGCCTGATATCACAGGTAACGGGACTTCAGTATATTCAACTTACGAATCTAGTAATACGGCTTATAATAGTATTACAGGAACTTCAATGGCTTCGCCTAATGTCGCTGGATCCTTATTATTACTTCAACAACATGCCAATAACGTCAATGGTAACTATATGAGAGCCGCAACTTTAAAAGGATTAGCGCTTCATACCGCAGACGATGCAGGGACTAATGGACCTGATGCAATTTATGGTTGGGGATTAATGAATACCAAACGTGCAGCAGAAGCAATCACCAATAATGGAAACGAATCTAAAATTGAAGAATTGACTTTATCTAATGGTCAATCTTACCAAATTACAGTAGATTCTGATGGGATTAACGATTTATATGCTTCAATTTCTTGGACAGACAGAGCGGGAACTGCTACAACTACAGCCAATTCAAACAATGCTGTTTTAGTCAATGATTTAGATATTAGAGTAACAAAAGGCGGAACAACCTATACACCTTGGAGATTAACCGGAGTTACAACTAATGGTCAAGGAGATAATAATAAAGATCCTTATGAAAGAGTAGATGTCGCAAATGCTTCAGGAACCTATACAATTACAATTACACACAAAGGCACTTTAACTGGTGGAAGCCAAAACTACTCGTTGATTGTTACAGGTTTATCTGGAACGCCAATTGTTTGTAATGCAACAACTCCTGCAGGTGTGTCAATTGATGGCTTTGGGTCGTCAACTGCAACGGTATCATGGGATGTTGTGGCTGGAGCGTCTTACGATTTCAGATATCGCCAGGTTGGAAGCTCATCATGGATAACCGCTTCTGTTTCTGGAACAACAACGTCTTTAACAGGTTTAACTCCTGAGACAACTTATGAAGTTCAAGTACGAAGTGAATGTCCAGATAGTTCAACGTCATCATACTCCAGTTCAGTCAGCTTTACAACGACTGAAGTCCAACTCAACTATTGTGCTTCCGCAAGTACAAATGTAAATGACGAATATATAAGTCGTGTACAATTAGGTAGTATTGATAATGCATCAGGAGCTCAATTTTATTCAGATTTTACAAACCTTTCAACGAATCTTACTCAAGGTCAGAGTTATTCAATAACAGTAACGCCAACTTGGACAGGCACTACTTATGCTGAAGGCTATTCGGTTTGGATTGATTATAACCATGATGGTGATTTCACAGATTCTGGAGAACAAGTTTGGACACAAGCGGCTACACAAAATGCATCCGTAAGTGGAAGTTTTGTAATTCCGTCAGGAACATACATTGGTAATACGAGAATGCGAGTTTCAATGAAGTACAATGCAATTCCAACAGCATGTGAAAGCTTTACGTATGGAGAAGTTGAAGATTATACAGTAAATTTAGGAGGCGGAACTCCAGATACAACAGCACCAGTTATCACCTTAAACGGAGCTTCAACCATCAATCTTGAAGTCGGAGACACTTATAATGAATTAGGAGCTACTGCAACAGATAATATCGATGGAAACTTAACGTCGAGTATTGTCATTGGTGGTGATACTGTAAATACGAATAGCGCCGGAACTTATGTCGTCACCTATAATGTGAGTGATGCCGCAGGAAATAATGCGACTCAAGTGACCAGAACTGTAATTGTAACTCAGCCCGCAGATACCACTGCACCTGTGATTACATTAAATGGTGCTTCAACGATAAACCTTGAAGTAGGAGACACATATAATGAGTTAGGAGCGACGGCAACTGATAACGTTGATGGTGATTTAACCTCAAGTATCGTTATTACAGGAACGGTTAATACCAATTCTGCTGGTACTTATACCAGATACTATAACGTAAGTGATGCTGCAGGTAATAATGCAACACAACGTACAAGAACAGTTATCGTAACACAACCTTCAACTGGAGGATGCTCAGGTGGCGTCTCTTCATTTCCTTATACTGAAGGATTTGAAAATACTCTAGGGGCTTGGTCTCAAGGTTCGGGAGATGATTTTAACTGGACGTTACGATCTGGAACAACACCTTCAAGTAATACAGGACCTTCAAGTGCATCAGCGGGTTCTTATTATATATATATGGAGTCATCGTCACCTAATTATTCTACAAAGCGCGCTATTTTAAATTCGCCTTGTTATGATTTAAGTGCCGAAACGCAAGCAACGTTCTCATTCGATTACCATATGTATGGTGCATCATCTATGGGAAGTTTAAGCTTAGAAGCTAGTAGTGATAACGGAAACAACTGGACTTCAGTTTGGAGTGCTTCTGGTAACCAAGGTAATTCTTGGCAAAAAGCGGTCGTTGATTTGTCAGCTTATACAGGAAGCTCAGTTCAATTGAGATTCAACGGAATTACTGGAACGACTTGGCAAGGTGATATGGCTGTTGATGCTGTAAGCCTTACTTCAAGTGGAAGCTCTGGAGGAGATACAACTGTAACGTTAACCTTTGTATTTGATAACTATCCGGAAGAAACATCTTGGACTATTTTAGACGATAGTAATTCTACTGTTGCCTCAGGAGGAACTTATGGTTCTCAACCTGACGGTTCAACTTTAAATATTGATGTTGATTTGCCAGCAGGTTGTTATTCACTAGTGATAAATGATACTTATGGTGATGGAATTTGTTGTTCTTACGGAAACGGATCTTATGCATTAACCGATGGCGGAACCGTACTAGCTAGTGGAGGTTCTTTTACCAGTTCTGAAACGACTAGCTTCTGTGTTGGTGGAGCAACGAATGACTTTGGCTATACAACAACTTCAAGTGAAACGACTATCAATCAACTTAAGTTGTTTCCAAATCCTGTTAAAGAAACACTTAATGTATCATTATTAGGACTTGAAGCTCAGCATTATCAAGTTACAAACATGTTAGGACAAATTGTACTTAAAGGTACATTTACTGATGCTATTGATGTTTCAAGTTTAGAAAGTGGAATGTATATGCTTCAATTATCTATTGGAGATAAAACTAAAACTAAGCGATTCTTGAAAGACTAATCGTATAGTTATAACTTTTTTAAATTCAAAGTCCAGATGTCATGTCTGGACTTTTTTTATGTGCCTTATTGATAACAGAGTGATCACCTTATACTTCTTATAATCTGTTATTATATATACGCTTTTCTATATTATTGAAAATCAGAAACATATAGCATGTGTTAAAATTCTGTAATGCATTTCATCGGTTTTTTTTGCATTTTATGGAGTAAACTACAAATAAAGTAATATATTAGCAGCCTATAAATTAAATTAAATCTCTGCCAAATGAGAAAAATTACCTGCTCACTACTACTGTTGTTCGTCGTACAACACTTGTTTTCACAAGATATTTACAAAAGAGTTACTATTAATAATATAGATGATTCTGTAATCGAAATTTTAGATTACAGTGGTATTGACATGACTTGTGGTGCCATATTTGTAGATAATAAATTACAAATAGAACTCAGTGAAAATGAGTTAGAAGCCATATCAAATCAAGGGATTAGCTATACCGTTTTAATTGATGATTTAGTTCAATTTTATAGCAATCGTGCAATCACCGATCTTCCTCAGGCTCGTTTAGAGTTAAAACAAGACAAACTAATGTCGCAACAACTTGGAAGACATAGCGTTAGTGAGATTTTAAATAATGTTGGTCAATACGACGACTGTGACGAAATAGATTGGGCCACACCAGCCAACTGGAACTTAAACCCAA
>NZ_JANZNR010000030.1 GCF_025153525.1 Psychroserpens sp. SPM9
ATGTCTAGTCCTGAAATATGGCTACAGGTTAAAAATTGATTTAAGCTGTTTTTAAGTATACCATATTTGGTGTTTTATAGTCTAAAGATAAATGTAATCTTATTTCATTGTATAAATTAATTGCATTTTTTGTTGCTCTTTTAGCGTGAGTCACGTCAGTAAAGGTCTGATCGAGATAGAACTCGTCTTTTAAGATACCGTTTACACGCTCAGCCATTGCATTTTCGTAGCAATGATTTTCTTCAGTCATGCTGATTCCAATCTTTTTTCTCTTAAGAATTTGTGTGTATTGATTGCTACAATATTGTATGCCTCTGTCAGAATGATGAATAAGTTGTTTAATACTCTTCACTTTATTTAAAGCCTTATTAAGAGCTCTAAGACAGCCTTTTAGTTCTAGGCTATCGCTTATGTCATAACCAACGATTTTACGAGAATACATGTCAGTAATGAGGGCTAGATAACAAAACCCTTTTACGGTTCTGATATAGGTTATATCTGACACCCAAACTTGGTTTGGTCTATTCACTTCCAGATCTTTTATAATATTGTTGTACTTATAAAAACGATGGTATGAGTTGGTGGTTCTACTACTGTATTTCTTTCTAAGTGTTAGCATTTTGTGTTTTCTAAGGATATTGAACAAAGTATCTCTACCGACTTTAAGATTGGCTTTGGAAAACTCATTATCTAGTGATACTTTGAGTTTGCGTACACCTTCTCTAGGAAGGAATCTGCGTCTTTTGTGTACTATTTCAATAATCTGTTGTTCGATTTTTAAACGTTTGTCAGCTCTATCTTTATACTTGTAATAAGCATCACGTTTAAGTCCAAAACAATGTGTTATAGTTGTTAAAGAAGCAAATCCCTTAGATTTCTCTTTGGCTTTGATTAAGGCTTTATACTTAGCTTTTTTTTTAATTCATCAACAGATTTGTAACCTAGATCTTCAGCTGCTACTTCTAGGTAAGAATCCAATACCAATGCATCGAGATCCTTTTTAAGCAGTAGTTTTTTAAGCTGTTCAATTTCTTTTTGAAGTGCTTTGATTCTAGATATTTCGTCTTTAGTTTCCACTTTTACTCTGGTGTTCATTAAGTCTTTACGATTATACTTTTTAATCCACTCGTTAACGGTTGTTGGTGCAATAGAGTAGAGTTTGCATAGTTCGCTCTTTGTGTGTTTTCCGGTTGTAAGTTCGTCTAAAATTTTCAGTTTAAAAGGTTCTGAATACCGTCTAATTATTTTGTCATTTTTGTACATAATGTTTAAAATTATGTAGCCTATATTCAGGACGGGTCA
>NZ_JANZNR010000031.1 GCF_025153525.1 Psychroserpens sp. SPM9
TGCTGCATTCAAGGTTCTAACGCAACAAACGTTGCTTTTTTTTAGTTGATACTAAGCTACATTTTTTAGTTCAGAATCCATAATTTCTTGAGGCGTTTTATACCCAATTATTTTTCGAGGTCTATTGTTAAGTTTTTCTTGAATTTTCATGAGTAATTTTTCATCAATTTGATTAAAGTCTGTTCCTTTTGGAAGGTATCGTCTAATGAGCCCATTTGTGTTTTCGTTAGTTCCTCTTTCCCAGGAAGAGTAGGGATGTGCAAAGAAAATTTTCATGCCTGTATTTTGCGTTATTTTTTCGTGCCTGGCCATTTCAATTCCGTTGTCGTAAGTCATAGATTTTTTAAAAATGCTGTTTAATTGATTTAGTTTTTTAGAAAACATTTTAGCAACTTCATCCGCTTTTTTAGAGTTTAGTTTTATAATGATTGTATATCTAGCTTTTCGTTCTACAATGGTTCCTATGGCACTTTTGTGATTCTTCCCGATGATTAAATCACCTTCCCAATGCCCAATTTCAATTCTGTCTTCAATATGTTTAGGTCTGTTGTCAATACTGACTTGGTTGATTATTTTGCTACCAGTACCACGTCTTTTTTTAGGCGGTCTACGTCTAGTTTTTTTACGTACAAGTAGTTTGATTAGTTTTTTGTTTAAACTTGCTTGTGGTCTTGTGTAAATGTGTTTGTAGATTGCTTCATGAGAAATAAACATTATAGGGTCATTGGGATAAAGCTCTTTGATTCTTCCGGATATTTGTTCTGGAGTCCACTCTGACAAGAGTCCTTTGTAGACAAAATGTTTTAGAGGTTTATAAGTACTAATTTTATCTAAATTTCTTTTGTTTAAGTAATCATCTTTAGCACACCAATGTGATAAATGAGCATCGTATTTATCATTGGTATTATCGACTAATTTGTTTACTTCTCTGGTGATTGTAGATCTTGATCTTTTTAGCTGTTTAGCGATATAAGCTTTGGATCTATTTTCGTTTAAAAGAGTCTCAATTTGGATTCTTTCCTTTAGGGTAAGTCGTCTATGCTTTTTTACTTCCATTATAACAAATCTATAATTTTAGATTTGTTGCGTTAAGTTATTGAATAGAGC
>NZ_JANZNR010000032.1 GCF_025153525.1 Psychroserpens sp. SPM9
TGTTCATCTTAACCAAAATGTAAAATACTGTTCCTACAAAAAGAACAAACAAAATTTAGAATATTTGACCTTTTAATTGACGAAAAATGAACCAAAAAAAGGTCAACCTATTTCAGTATAATACAAAACTCAATCGCTGGATAGTCATTTCGATTTCTTCATTATTTTTTGGTTGTCAAACTGACCAAAATATTAGTGGAAATTATTACTCATGTAGCATGGGAGAATATACAGAAGTATATTTTAAACAAGATTCGATGAGGGTCGCATCTAAAAGTGAATGGGTCAAACTTACTGAATGGCGAAAAATTGATATTAAGAATGATACTCTTTACTTTGAATCGTTTGGAGAATGGAGAGATAAATGGAAAGCAGAAATAAGCTATGTCGGAATGAATAAAATCGAAATGTATGTTATTGAAAATAAAGATACGGTTATTTTATATCCATTAAGTGAAGACCCAAACTTTGAAAATCTAGATGAATTTTGGAATGGATTCAACAATCGTCAGAATTCAAATAATTGTGAATAAGGAATATGAATACATCTAAAAGAAAAATTATAATAATTCATTTGATTGTATTATTCATATGTTGCTCTCTCCTATTCTGTTTCTCCGACTCTATAATGCATCTGATTTACCCAGATTACGGAAATGAAATACTGTGGATTTATACAATGCTGATCGGAATTTTAATATTTGTTTTTTTATTCTCTGTTTCTTTATTAATAAATCTAAGAATAAATAAGAAGAAATAACGTTAGCTAACAACGTGTATATTTAATTGCGAATTGCTGGCTAAGCGCAGGATTTTTTCTCACAATTCACTATATTGCTTAGCAAAGAATAACAGCGTGCTTGCACGCAACTAACCATACACATACACGTTATATACAATGCCTCCGAATCACTCATACGGAGAGATCATTCAATCTTAATTTAGTAATTCACACTCAATCTCAAAGGGTTTTCACTCGACTCTGAAACT
>NZ_JANZNR010000033.1 GCF_025153525.1 Psychroserpens sp. SPM9
ATAGATTTGAGTGATTCTAGAATTGAGTGAAAAAACTTTCGAGATTGAGTGTGAATTACTAAAATTAAGAATGAATAATCTCTCCGTTTGAGTGATTCGGAGGCATTGTATATAACGTGTATGTGTATGGTTAGTTGCGTACAAGTATGCTGTTATTCTTTGTTAAGCAATATAGTAAATTGTGAGAAAAAATCCTGCCCTTAGCCAGCAAAACGCAATTAATTATACACGTTGTTGGCTGTAGTACTTTTATCAAAAATTTCCTTCAGATAATGGAATCCATCTTTCCCATTTTCCGTTTATCTTTTTATAAAGTGAAAGACTCACATAACCATAAATATGTCCACAACATAGATGAACACTAAAGACGCAAGTAACTTTTCCGTTTCTTATAAAAATCGGTTTCGATATTATTTTAAGTTCTCGGTTTTTATCTGCTTTTAGAAATTCCAATTCGGAATTTTCTTCAACTAAAATAAGTTTTTTTGCGTTTGCTAAATTCCAAGTGTAATTTTCCGATGATTTTAATTCAGAGATTAAAAACTCCTTTTCGTTTTTAGTTAGTGTTATGCTATCAGTTTTTTTATTTTTATACTGATAGTAAGTCAATATAGAATCTTTCTCAAAGTTCGCTAAATGATATGATAACATTCCGAAATCAACTTTTTTTAGATAACCAACATCTGAAAACTTTTCAGGATAGAGTTTATAATCAATTAAATCCCAAAATATTTTTTCGGATTCACTAGTTTGACTTGTCATTGTATGACTAAAAACTAATATTAATATGAAGAGTAAGTTTTTCATTCAGGTATGTCTAGTCCTGAAATATGGCTACAGGTTAAAAATTGATTTAAGCTGTTTTTAAGTATACCATATTTGGTGTTTTATAGTCTAAAGATAAATGTAATCTTATTTCATTGTATAAATTAATTGCATT
>NZ_JANZNR010000034.1 GCF_025153525.1 Psychroserpens sp. SPM9
TTTGTTCATCTTAACCAAAATGTAAAATACTGTTCCTACAAAAAGAACAAACAAAATTTAGAATATTTGACCTTTTAATTGACGAAAAATGAACCAAAAAAAGGTCAACCTATTTCAGTATAATACACAAATCCTGACAATTGAACAAATTCTGAATATGTTTAAGTGGTTAAATAGAATTTTTAAAAACACACAGAAACCTAATCTTGAAGGTTTAGAATATCTTATTTTTGGAAGATTCTTCAGTGACAACTATGGCACTTATGAAATTTACAAACTAACTCGAACGGAATTATTAGTTGATAAAAGAGAATTATGGCACAATAAAAGACATACTAGAAATGGATATACGTTCGTAGGTGAATTAATGTCACAAGAAAAATTTGAACTTGCAAAAGATTTAATTAACCAAGTGCCAAATGACGTACTAAATAAAAATCTAAACGGATTTTATACTACTGGAAATAAGAACGAGGATAAATTAATAGTGGAAATATTTGATGGAAATCTCAAGAAAGCAATTACAATTGATGATTATGAAGTCGAAATGGAAAACCTTCCAACCGAATTAAAAAAGTTTAGACTTTTAATAGAAAATAGAATAGAACAACTCAATTGAAAAAAACTACACCTAACAACGTGTATAATTAATTGCAGATTGCTGGCTAAGCTCAGGATTTTTTCTCACAATTCACTATATTGCTTAGCAAAGAATAACAGCGTACTTGTACGCAACTAACCATACACGTACACGTTGGCATTAATTATGACCCGTCCTGAATATAGGCTACATAATTTTAAACATTATGTACAAAAATGACAAAATAATTAGACGGTATTCAGAACCTTTTAAACTGAAAATTTTAGACGAACTTACAACCGGAAAACACACAA
>NZ_JANZNR010000035.1 GCF_025153525.1 Psychroserpens sp. SPM9
TGATTAAAAGTTTTAAATCGAAACCTACTTTTTTGTAGGAATTTTTTCGGCAGTGTTGTTTTTTGTCTTTCATTAGGTATGTTGCTAAAAGGTTTAATTTTTAGTCAACCTATTTCAGGAAAGTACGATTCTTCAAATGTTGGGTAACGTGTTCGTGTATGGTTAGTAGTGTTAGAGAACTAAGTTAGCAAAAAAGAACGAAGAGTGAGGAAATTCGGCAGAATTTCCTGAACCATCTTTAAACACTATTAATTATACACGTTGTTGTGTGCAGTTATTTTTTTCCGATTTTTATTTTTCAGTTCTATTATTTTTAAAATTCTATTAGTTATTATTCCAACATACGAGGTTAGAACAATAATCAGAGATATTATGATTTGCCTATATTCCGATTTCAAGTCCTCAAATAATAATTCAAATTGAGGGATTTGAACAAAAGTTAATATTGTTATTAACGCTAAAAAAATCAACAATGATTTTAAATTCCGTTTTTTTGATTTCGGTTTATATCCAATTAAGAGTTCTTTTGTATAGAAAATTAAAAGTCCAATTGTGAAGATATTCGGCAAGAGTAAATTCCAAAATCCGTATTTTTCCTTTAATAAATTACCAAAGGTTAAATCAACAAATGTCAACCAGCTAAAAATATAGATTGTAAACAGAATTAGTCCAATCCAAAGTATTTTAAATAATGTTTCTATGTTCCGATTTCCCATTTTCAGAATACTGTTTGTATTATACTGAAATAGGTTGACCTTTTTTTGGTTCATTTTTCGTCAATTAAAAGGTCAAATATTCTAAATTTTGTTTGTTCTTTTTGTAGGAACAGTATTTTACATTTTGGTTAAGATGAACA
>NZ_JANZNR010000036.1 GCF_025153525.1 Psychroserpens sp. SPM9
ACGGATAATTGTGGAGGCACAGTGACAGTCACTCATGATGCTACATTACCAATTTCAGGAGAAGGGACAACAACGATTGTGACCTGGACTTACGATGATGGCAACGGCAACACATCCACACAAACTCAAAATGTAATTATTGATGATGTGACAGCACCAACACCAGATGCTGTTAGTTTATCAGATATCACAGCGGAATGTGAAGTAACAAGTTTAACCGCACCAACAGCGACGGATAATTGTGGCGGTACAGTGACAGTCACTCATGATGCGACGCTGCCCATTTCAGGAGAAGGGACAACAACGGTTGTGACCTGGACTTACGATGACGGCAACGGCAACACATCCACACAAACTCAAAATGTAATTATTGATGATGTAACAGCACCAATACCAGATGCAGTTAGTTTATCAGATATCACTGCGGAATGTGAAGTAACGAGTTTAACTGCACCAACAGCGACGGATAATTGTGGCGGTACAGTGACAATCACTCATGATGCTACATTACCAATTTCAGGAGAAGGGACAACAACGATTGTGACTTGGACTTACGATGATGGCAACGGCAACACATCCACACAAACTCAAAATGTAATTATTGATGATGTGACAGTACCAACACCAGATGCTGTTAACTTATCAGATATCACCGCGGAATGTGAAGTAACCAGTTTAACCGCACCAACAGCAACGGATAATTGTGGAGGCACAGTGACAGTCACTCATGATGCTACATTACCAATTTCA
>NZ_JANZNR010000037.1 GCF_025153525.1 Psychroserpens sp. SPM9
GTTGTGTGTCATTTGAGAAAAAATGAGAAACCATTTAATAATCTTACTTCTAATTCTAACTTCTTGCAATTCTGACAAAATTGACAAAGCGGAATTTAATGACTTTTCAGACATTGAAATTCTTTATCGAACTGGAGATGAAAGAATCGAATTTTACTCAATGGAAATTATTAAAAGTGGAGAAAAAATAAAAGCAATTAAAAAAAGCCCGTTTTATTATTATGGTTCTGGAACTGACTCAACTTGGACAACCGAAATTGGAAAATCTGACTTAATATTAATAACCAGATTTATTAAAAAGGCTGAATCGATAAAAGATACTTGTTCTTTCAATTCTTCTTCAATCGACTACTACGATATAAAAACCAACGGAAAGGAAATAAAAATTATCGGAAACTGTGAATGGGATGGAATTGATTATGATAGTTTAGAAAACAAAATATTCGAACACAAGTTTGTTGAGTTAAAGAAAAAACGTGAAAACGTTGCTGATTCTTTGGTAATGAGTTTTGATGGAGTTTGGGATGTTTCTGGTTGGGAAAATGGAGTTCTTAAGAATCGGAATTTAGTTTTGACAAGAACAACGGAAAGCGCACCAAAAATTGACGGAATTTATCGCTGGACTTTTAATAAAGAAAAATCAGCTGAATTTAGGCATAGTTTGGACATCGACGAAGGAAGTACTTTAATTGAAATTGGAGCTTCGACATATAAAGTACTGAATATCGTAAATGACAAA
>NZ_JANZNR010000038.1 GCF_025153525.1 Psychroserpens sp. SPM9
CAGCACCATCAGGAGTGTCATTATCTACTCGTGCCCAAATCACCTGTGGGTTCACTAAGTTTTCATATAAAAATGGTAATGGGTTTACGCCTAATTCGGCATCCATCTCACTGGCATAATAACTTACACTATAATTTGCCGGATCCTGACCATCTAAAACAAAATCATTCTGTGTCGCTAAATCAAACTGAGCACTATTATTTGTCGGATCATTATCATCATCCATCTGATCATCACAAATCTCATATACAATCGCTTCCATATCACTATTAGCCTCTGCCGCCTCTTGAACCTCTACATTAAAACTAGGTGTGCTTATCGAACAACCAGTGTCGTTATTTGTTATGGCCACAAAAATCTGTTGTGGGTTACTCGTGTTGGTATATGGACTTACTAAGGCGTTCATTAAATCATCGGCGTCTTGTTGGCTGGCATGATAGCTTACTGTAAATAACGTTGAATCCTGACCATTTAGTACTTCAGCATCCTTTGTGCTTAAATCAAAAGCATAAGCGCCATCATTATTTAACTCACAAGCTATAAAATCACTCACCGCAACAACCTCTGGTAATGGGTTAACGATAAGCGTGAAGTCTACCACTGTAAAACAACCGGTAATATCATTAGTCACACGTACATAAATCACCTGTGGTGTGCTTGTATTGG
>NZ_JANZNR010000039.1 GCF_025153525.1 Psychroserpens sp. SPM9
CCAATACAAGCACACCACAGGTGATTTATGTACGTGTGACTAATGATATTACCGGTTGTTTTACAGTGGTAGACTTCACGCTTATCGTTAACCCATTACCAGAGGTTGTTGCGGTGAGTGATTTTATCGCTTGTGAGTTAAATAATGATGGTGCTTATGCTTTTGATTTAAGCACAAAGGATGCTGAAGTACTAAATGGTCAGGATCCAACGTTATTTACAGTAAGCTATCATGCCAGCCAACAAGACGCCGATGATTTAATGAACGCTTTAGTAAGCCCATATACCAACACGAGTAACCCACAACAGATTTTTGTGGCCATAACAAATAACGACACTGGTTGTTCGATAAGCACGCCTAGTTTTAATGTAGAGGTTCAAGAGGCGGCAGAGGCAAATAGTGATCTGGAAGCGATTGTATATGAGATTTGTGATGATCAGATGGATGATGATAATGATCCGACAAATAACAGTGCTCAGTTTGATTTAGCGACACAGAATGATTTTGTTTTAGATGGTCAGGATCCGGCAAATTATAGCGTAAGTTATTATGCCAGTGAGATGGATGCCGAATTAGGCGTAAACCCATTACCATTTTTATATGAAAACTTAGTGAACCCACAGGTGATTTGGGCACGAGTAGATAATGACACTCCTGATGGTGCTG